>CAZPHC010000021.1:0-68634 GCA_964586155.1 uncultured Enterobacteriaceae bacterium
CGGCCGCCAGCAGCAGCTGCGCCATCGGCTTGCCGACGATGCGCGAGCGACCGATGACCAAGGCCCGCTTGCCGCGCAGCGTCCAGCCGCTCTGCGCGGACCAGGCTTGCAGCAGCACCATCACGCCCGCCGGGGTGCAGGGGCGCAGCCCGGGCGCGCCGATCGCCAGCAGGCCGAGATTCTCGATGCCCAGGCCGTCGACGTCCTTGTCGGCGTCGACCAGCGCCAGCACGCGATCGCTGTCGAGGTGCGCCGGGAGCGGCAGCTGGACCAGCACGCCGTCGATGTCGTGGTCGCCGCAGAGGGCGCCGACGCGGGCCTCGACGGCGTCCTGGCTCGCGTGGGCCGGCAGGGTGTGCTCGACCGCGACGATACCGAGCGCAGCTGCGGTCCGCAGCTTCGCCCGCACATAGATCGCGGACGCCGGATCGTCGCCGACCCGCAGGACCGCCAGCGATGGGACGACGCCCTGGGCGCGCAGCGCGGCCGCGTCCGCAGCGACGCGCGCCTGCACGGCCTGGCCGATGGCCTTGCCGTCGAGGACGACGGTCTCGATCGCGCCGGGCGCGCCCGTCACGTCCCCAGCCCCGCGGGCGCCGAGCGCCGCGGCGGGTGCGCCGTGTCCTGCGAGGGCTGCTGGTCCAGGATCGCGGTCTTGCATGGCTCGCCTCGCGGTGCTGGCGAGACGATGCGGCTGGCAAGGTCGGAAGTCAACGCACCTGGCCGTAGCGGTACTGGCCCCGGCCGCTCACGCTCGGGACGCCCGTGCCGGAGCTCGCCCAATCGCCCTCGAGCGTGAAGGTGAAGGGCTTGAGCAGCAGCCCGACGGCCTTGCGCGCCAGGTAGGGCAGCTTCGCGAGATCGTCCTTGCGGCCCATCATGCGGTTGGTCGTCAGCGTGACCGTGGCCTCGCCCTCGCCGGCGCCGGCCTTGACCGTGATCAGGTAGGGGATCTTGTAGCCGGTCTTGCCGTCCGGGTGCAGGTCGCCGAGCTGCTCGGAGGTGACGGCGCCGACGAACTTCTCGTTGCCCTTGCGCAGCGCGACGAACCCGAGCGGCTTGCCGCCACGGTCCGACGGAAGCACCACGTAGTCGACCAGCGCGATCTCGCCCTTGCCGACCTTGTGCAGCTGCACCGAGCGGTCGAAGGTCCGGTGCGCCTCGACCGACGACGCCTCGTGCACCGCGAAGACCCGGGCGTCGACCTCGGCGCTGCGGCCGTCCTTGTGGCCGACGGCGAGCTGCAGCCGGCCCCACGGGCTCAGCAGGGTGCGCTCGACGAAGCCGCCCTTGCCCTTGCTCTCCATGTGCAGGCCGCTGCCGGGCAGGGCGACGGTGCCCTGGCCGCGGATGTCACCGAGCGCGAACTGTACGTGCAGCACGTCGCCCTCGACGCGGACGTTGTTCTCGCCGGCCGTCAGCCCAAGCTGGCCGGAGTCGACGCGAAATTGCTTGGAGTTGTAGGTCTTCTTGGCGTAGAGCGTGCCCTTGTTCGACTCGACGCGGACGGTGATCTCGAGGTCGCCGTCGCGCTGGGCCGCGTTGGCCATCGACCAACGCAGGAACACGTCGTGGCCCCGGCCGTCCTCGCCCCGGATGGTCAGGTGCTCGATCGCGTCGGCGTCGGCCGAGAAGCCCTTGCTCGCCCAGCGCAGCGGCCGCTTGTCGAGGGCCAGGGCGGCGCTGGCGGCAAACGTCAGGCCGAGGACGAACGTCAGGGCTCCGGCGGCCCAGGCTCGTGGCAGCAGCTGTCTGGTCGTCCCCTGCACCATCATCATCCCCCGTCGTAGGCGCCTGTGGCGCGGCTCCCCACCTCGCACCCAGGGACAACGGACGCGTACGCCCGACGATTCGACGGAGGGGTCGGCAGGATGCTAGCGCGACCGCCCGGGCGCTGTCATGGGTCTGGTTTCGAGCCGTCGGGATCTGGTACCCTTTGCCCGGGGCAAGACGTGGGTCCACGGGCCCGCGCAGGGAGATCCCGTGTTCGCCACGCCGTCGCTCCGCTCCATCGTCCGTCCGGGCTCGAGGTCGGCGTCGGCGTCGCCGGACCGGCCCGGCCGCCTGCCGTCGGTCCGCCCGGCCCGTGCCCGGACCTTGGCGCTCCTGATGGCGCTCCTGATGGCGCTGCTCGGTGCGTCCCTCGGCGGCTGCACGGGTGACGGTGACGCCGGGAACGGCGACAAGGACGCGTCCCCCGACGGGTCCGGCGACACGCGCGTCGAGCTCGGCGGCGCAGACGACGAAGGTCAGCAGTACATCGATTGGGCCGACGGCACCGCGACACCGAAGATGGTCCGCGGCCCCCAGGGAGGCCAACACATCTGGGTGCGCACGCGCAGCCAGGGGCTCTGGCACAAGAAGGCGCGGATCTCGGTGACGATGACGCTCGTCGACAGCGGCAACGTCGTCAAACCCGGCACCGTCCCGGTCATGCCGACGCTCGAGGTCCTGCCCGACGGCGACGCGCTCTCGCCGGGCATCACCGCCTATGTGAAGTGTCCGTGCCAGGTCGTCGGCCGTCAGGTCCGCGTCCGGGCCGAGATCGTCGACCTCTACGGCCTGACCGGCGTCGGCGAGGCCACGATCCGGCCGACATGGGACGGCGACTGCAGCACACCGCCCTCGGGCAACTGCAACGAGCAGTAGCCGCGTCGCCCGGTCGGCCGCGCCCTACAGCCCGTAGTAGCGGGACGCGTACTGGTTGACCATGCGCCGGGCCGAGAAGTCCGGGGCGACCGCGATCGCGCCCTTGCGGATCTGGCGCATCTGCGCCGGCTGATCGTAGTAGGCCGGCAGGATCTCGTGCTCCAGCACCTTGTACAGCGAGTCGGCGTCGCGGGCGTCGTCCTCGTCGTCGTGCGCCTCGACCAGGGCCCAGCCGTTGCGGCCGTGGTCGCAGGCCTCGGCCCACCAACCGTCGAGCACGCTGAAGTTGGGCGCGCCGTTGAGGGTGGCCTTCATGCCGCTGGTGCCACAGGCCTCCATCGGCCGCACGGGGTTGTTGAGCCAGATGTCGGCGCCGCCGGTGATCAGGCGACCGTGCCACATCGAGTAGTTGGGCAAGAACGCGACGCGCAGCTTGCCGCGCAGCGAGCGCGCGGTGCGCACCAACTGGGCCACCAGCTGCCGGCCCTTGATGTCGTTGGGGTGCGCCTTGCCGGCGAAGACCAGCTGCACCCGACCGCCGCTGATCTCCAGCAGGCGCTCCAGGTCGCGGAAGATCAGCAGCGCGCGCTTGTAGGGCGCCGCGCGGCGGGCGAAGCCGATCGTCAGCAGCTCCGGGTCGAAGCCGAGCGAGGTCGAGGCGTTGACGAACTCGCACAGCTCGGCCTTGGCGGTGAATCGCGCGCGGTCCAGGCCGGCGTCGAAGCCGGCGTCCGTGATCGACGCGACGCCGCGCAAGATGGCGTGATCGTCGCGCCAGCCGGGCAGGGCCTCGTCGTAGAACGCGCCCATCGCCGGGTGAACCCAGGTGTCGAAGTGGACGCCGTTGGTCAGGCCGTCGATCTGCCGGCCGGGGAACATCGTCGACGCGACCTTGGCGTTGAGCTCGGACACACCGTTGCAGGTCGACGACAGCGCCAGCGCCAGGACGCTCATGCTCAGGCGGTCCGGGCCGCCGAGCTTGGCCACCGTCGCGGGCAGCCAGTCGCCGAGGACCTTGGTCGCCGCGGCGTGGTCGAAGACGTCGTGGCCGGCCGGCACCGGCGTATGCGTCGTGAAGTGGCAGCGCTGCTGCACCAGCGCCAGATCGCCGAGCTCGTGCAGCATCGACGACGCGAAGAAGGCGGTGTGGCCCTCGTTGAGGTGGGCGTGGATCTCGGCGTCGGGGTAGAGCGCGCGCACCGCCATCCAGCCGCCGAGGCCGAGCAGCGCCTCCTGGCGCAGGCGGTTGTCGTTGTCGCCGCCGTAGAGCATGCGCGAGGCGTCTTGCCACACGGCCGGGTTGGCCTCGTCCATGGCGTCGAGGTAGAGCAGCGGCAGCGGCGCGCCACCGCGGCCGCGCAGCGTCGTGCGCCAGACCTTGACCTTGATCGTCGCGGCGTCGAGCGGCACGTCGAGCGTCAGGCCGATGTCCTCGAGCACCTCGCCCGGGGCGCAACGCGGGAAGTCGAGGTGCTGCTCGCCGTGGTCGTCGATCCGCTGCAGGCCGTAGCCCTGGTGGTACCAGAGCGAGACGCCCACCAGCGGCAGCGCCAGATCGGCTGCGGCCTTGACGTGGTCGCCAGCGAGGATGCCGAGGCCGCCCGAGTAGGTCGGAAGCCGCGTCGTCAGGCCGAATTCCGCGGAAATGTAGGCGAGAATGCGCGTCATGGGATGCCTTTGAGAGCCCGCGGGCGGCGGGCAGCTGGGTCGGGCCAGCGGGCGGGGGACCGGGCTCGTGGAGGGCGAGCCGACGGGTCGCGGGGGGCGCCGCCTCGGCGGACGGCCGGCGGACTCTACGCGCACGGCCCGAAGCTGTGCAAGGCTGCGGCCCTGGGCCGGGCCGGTTGACCGGCGACCGCCGCGACGCCACCATCGCGCCGGATGTCCACGTCGAGAGGTGCCCATGCTATCCGTGTCGACCCTGTTCGCTCCGAAGTCGCGGCCGTTGGGCCTGCTCCTCGCCGCCGCTGCCGTGCTCGGCGCGGCCGGTTGTGGCACCACGTCGGTCTCGATGCTCGTCGTGCGCCCGGCCCTGATCAACGCGCAGCCCTATGGCGGCACGGCCAGCGTCGCGGGCGTCGTCGCGAGCAACCCGGTGCAGGTTCCGGTCGCAAACGCCCTGCGCGCCGAGATCGAGCAGGCCATCCTGGCGGGCCACGGCGGCGTCGTGCGCCTGGTCCAGGTCGGTGGCGGCCTCGCCATCACCGGCAAGATCGACGAGTACGGCGTGGCGTTCGAGACGGACGAAGAAGACGCGCGCTGCAAGCTCAAGACCAAGGTCAAGGTCGAGCAGGGCTCGGCGGAGACCGAGCAGCCCGCGGATCGGCCCTGCAAGCGCTACCGCAGCCGCTGGCAGGCGCGCATGATCACGACGGTGCGGATCTCGTCGAGCCAGGGCCAGATCCTCTTCTACCGCCAGCTGGTGCAGGCCCGCGACGGCACGACGCCCTGGCGTGAGGACGAAGTGCCGACGCCGCCGAACCAGGACGGCACGCTGCTGCAGCTGCGCCGCGCGATGGCCGAGCAGATCGCCTGGCTGGTCGTGCCGCACCGCGAGCGCGTGACGGCCGTGCTCTACGACTGCGAGGCCCCGGCCGAGGCGATCTGCCAGAGCGGCGCCCGCTTGCTGGCTGCGTCGAACTACCAGGGCGCGCTCGACACCTACGCCCAGGCCCTCGAGGCGCTGCGCAAGCGGCCCGGGATCCCGGCCTCCGAGCTCGCCGAGGTGCATTGGAACCGCGCGATCGTGGCCAAGTACGGCCGCATGTTCGATCTGGCGATCCAGGAGCTGCAGGAGGCGATCCGGCTCGACAACAGCGCGACCTACCGCAACCAGCTCATCGAGGTGCAGAAGGCCGCCGAGGATCACAACCGCTTGATCGACCAGGGCCTCGGCCCGAACTAGCGATCGAGCCCGGCCTCGGCGCGGGCCAGGTCGTCGGACCCGGTCCGCCGCCATCCGGCCCGCCCGCCGGCCCCAGTCGTCGGGGGCCCGTCCACGGCGGCGCCGTCGCTCGTCCAGGAGGAGCGTGTGAACGAGGCCCTGATTTCGCACCAAGGTCCAGGCCATTTGTGGCTCGCCAGCCTCTCGGCGCGGGGCGTGCAGCTCGGCCTGGACCGGATGCGCGGCCTCTGCGCCAAGCTCGGCAACCCCGAGGCTTCGTTTCCGTCGGTGCTGATCGCCGGCACCAACGGCAAGGGCTCGGTCACGACGATGCTCGCCGCCCTGCTCGAGGCCGCGGGATTGCGCGTCGGCGCCACGATCAGCCCGCACCTGGTCGAGACCCGCGAGCGGGTCCGCATCGGCGGCCGTTGTGTCCCGGCGACGGCGCTCGACGCCGCGCTGCTGCACGTGCAGGCCGCCGCGGAGGCCGGCAGCCTGGAGCCGACGCCCTTCGAGGCGCTGACGGCGGCGGCGTTCCTGCTCTTCGCCGCGGCCAGGCTCGATATCGCCGTGCTCGAGGTCGGCCTCGGTGGCCGGCTCGACGCGACCAACGTGGTCGAGCCCCTGGTCTCGGTCGTGACGCGCATCGGCCACGACCACATGCACATCCTCGGCAACTCGCTGGCCGACATCGCCGCCGAGAAGGTCGCAGTGGGCCGCCCGGGGCGCCCGCTCGTCGTCAGCCAGGCCGCCGTCACCCTCGGTGCGCTGCGCCGCATCGGCCTCGCCGCCGACGTGCGCAAGGTCGGCGTCGATCTGCGCATCGAGCAGCCGACCGTCTCGGCCAAGACCCTGCGCACCAGCGGCCTGCTCGTCGGGCCCGCCGCCGGCGAGCCGCTGCACATCGAGGTCGGCCTCGGCGGTGTCCACCAGCTCGAGAACGCCGCCGCCGCCGTGTTGGCCTACGCCGCGCTTGCCGAGCCGCTGGCCGCCGCCGGTGGGCCTGCGCTGCCGGCGCCGGTCGAGGTCGCCTGGGCGCTCGGCGACGTGCCTTGGCCCGGCCGCGCCGAGGTGCTGCACAACCAGCCGATGCTCGTGGTCGACGGC
The DNA here is from genome assembly GCA_964586155.1 of uncultured Enterobacteriaceae bacterium. Lineage (GTDB taxonomy): Bacteria > Myxococcota_A > UBA9042 > UBA9042 > UBA9042 > SXNM01. The sequence goes on from CAZPHC010000021.1 coordinate 6,641, forward strand.
GCGCACAACCCCGAAGGCTTCGTCGCCCTGCGCGACCTGCTGATGGCCCGCGGCAAACATTGGCAGGTGATCCTGAGCAGCCGCGACAACCGCGATCCCGAAGAGGCGATCCGCACGCTGGCGCCGCTGGCCGACACCTTCTGGCTGCCGCGCCTGGAGGGCACGACCCTGCGTCCGGCCCGCGATCTGGCGGCGATCGTCGAGGCCGTCGCGCCCGAGATCTCGGTCGCGGTCGGGCCGCCGATGGCCTGCCTGCGCCAGGCGCTGGCCGAAGCCTCACCGCTCGGAGGCGTGATCGTCACCGGCAGCCTGCACGCGGTCGGCGAGTGGTTCGGCTCGGGGATGCTCGAGTCGCCCCGCCTGCGGCGCTGGCTCGACGGCGCATAGCGGCCTGCGCGCCCGGCGGTTCGATGGCGCGTCGCTGTTCGCCAGATCCCCTTGCCTCCTTGGGACGTTGTCGGTACAGTCTTGCCCCCCGCGCCCGAAGGACTCGTGCGCGGGTGTCTCGGCCGATCCGATGCTGCCGGACGGTTGGCGTGCGCCGCGAGGTGCCCGCCAAGCCCCCGGAAGCCGAGCGGAATCGGTTCCAACAAGCGCACGTGGCTGGCGATCCCAGGACGACGTGCGCACGGAGCAGCGCCGCGATCGGCGCAGCCGGAGTGTCTTCATGAGCATGGGAGTGATCGGCCGCAAGGCTGGAATGACGCAGATCTTCGGCCCGGAAGGCGACCGCATCGCGGTGACGCTGGTCGAGGTCGAGCCGAACGTCGTGATGAAGATCAAGAGCGCCGACGGTGCCGACGGCTACGACGCCCTCGTCCTCGGCTACGGCGCCGTCAAGGACAAGCACCTCAACGCCCCGAAGAAGGGCTTCTTCGCCAAGCAGGGCGTCGAGGCGCGTCGTCACCTGCGTGAGGCCCGCGTCGAGGCCGAGGACGCCCGCATGTTCGAGGTCGGCACCGAGATCGGCGCCGGCATGTTCTCGCCCGGCACCTTCGTCGACGTCGTCGGCACGACCAAGGGCCGCGGCTTCACGGGCGTGATCAAGCGCCACAACTTCTCGCGCCCGAAGACCACCCACGGTACCCACGAGGTCTTCCGTCACGGTGGTTCGCTCGGTACGAACACGACCCCGGGTCGCGTGTTCAAGGGCAAGAAGATGGCCGGCCACTACGGCAACGAGCGCGTGACGACGCAGAACCTGCTGGTCGCCGGCGTCGACGTCGAGAACAACCTGCTCGTGATCAAGGGAAGCATCCCGGGTCCGCGCGGCCGCCTCGTCTGGGTGCAGAAGTCCGTCAAGCTGGGCTAGGCCCTAGGCCACCATCATGCAGGTCTTGTTCCCCGCGGCGCTGGACGCCATCGCCCCTGACCTCGAAGGCTGTCCCAGCCGTCGATGGCAAGGTGCGATGCGTGCCGCGCTGCAGAGCGCCCCACGCCGCGGGGGCAAGACCGCTGATGCCCAGGTCGCATGGCCGATGCGCGCCGCCGAAGAGGCGATGATCGCGGCCTTGTCGGATCGCCTGGCCATCGACGCCGACGGCGTCGAGGCTCCCTGGTCCGACTTCCCTGTGTTCGCCTGGCAGACCCCGACCGCGATCGAGCTCGGCTTCTCGACGCTCTCGCCGGTGGTCCGACGGCACCTGGTCGATGGCGACGAACCCGGCGCGCTGGCGAGCTCGCGCGGCGGCTGGCGGGCGCCGCTCTCGGTGTTCCGTTTCGCCGACGGCCTCGCGACGGTGCGTGTCACGTCGCGCGCCCGCATCACCTGGGCCGAATGGCTCGCGGTGCGCGAGTCCTTGCTCGATTCGCTGGCCGATCGTCGCCAGCCGCTGCTCGGGCGTCTGGCCGAGATCGCCGTCGTCTGCGCCACGATCGCCAACGAGCGCGCCATCCCCGGCGCGTTGCCCACGCTCACGGCGCGGGATTTTCTCGCCTGGCGCGGCTTCCTCGAGTCGCGCTGCGCTGCGGCCGAGGCCGACCAGCTCGCCGCCCTGCTGCGCCGGGTCGAGCCCCTGTTCGCAGGCCCGCACGGACTCGGGTCCGCGCAGGCTGCGGCCGTCAGCGCCGCGCTGAGCGCGGATTGGCGCGCCGCGATGACCCAATGGGTCGTCCCGGTCGAGAAGGAGATCGCGCCGGCGATCGAGGGCCTGATGGGTCTGTGGCTGCTCGGCGCCCCGATCGTGCGCGACCTGACGCTGACCCGCGCCTGGGCCGAGATCGGCGAGGCGCTCGCGCTCGGCCTGCGCTTCGCTGCTGCGATCGGCGAGGCGCAGCGCGCCCCGGTCTCGCTCGAGCAAGCCGCCGCGGCGCTCGCGCTCGGCGAACACGCGGTCGCCTGGTCCAACCTGGCGCTGCCTTCGTTCGAGTTGCCGGGTGCCAGCCACGATCGCGGCCCGCGCATGGTCGACCTCGACATGACGCTCGAGAGCATCTGCTAGCGCCGGCAACCGCCCAGCACCAGGGAGCGACGCGATGGCTCGGCTGCTCCTGACCCGTTCGATGGACGACAACGCCGCGCTCGGCCGGTTGCTGCAAGGCGTCGGCCACGAAGCGATCGCGATCGCGACCACGCAGATCCGGCCGCTACCGGTCGACGTCGCCGAGGTGCAGCGCGACTTCCTGCTCGCGGACGCGCTGGCGCTGACCAGCCGCAACGGCGCGCAGGCGGCCATCGCGCTGCTCGGGGCGCCGGCGCTGCAGCTGGCGCAGCGCGCCGGACGCCTTGTCGGCGTCGTCGGCGCGTCGACGGCGGCGGTGCTGGAGGCGGCTGGGGTCGCGCCCGACGTCGTCGCCGAACCGGCCACCGCCGCGGGCCTCGCCCAAGGCCTGATGCGCGCGCTCGGCCGCCCGGGCCGCGTCCTGGCGCTGCACGGCGATCGGCCGCGACCCGAGCTCTTTGACGCGCTCTGCGCCGCGGGCACCAGCTGCTCGGGCATCCCGGTCTACCGCAACGAACCCGCCGCGGCCCCCGACGACGATCAGATCGTCGCGGCGCTGGCCGCCGAGTTGGTGCTGATCTTCGCGCCGTCTGCAGCAGAGCGCCTCTACGGCTGGCTGCCCGCGCTGCGGCAGCGACCGACGATCGCGGTGGGACCGACGACCGCCGCCGCGCTCGCCCGGTGGCATGGCGTCTCGGCCGTCGCTATGGCAGAAGGGCCCGGGCTCCCGGCGCTGCTCGTCGCCATCGACGCCGCGCTCGCGAGCCTTCCGACGACCCGGCCGGGCAGCCCGCCCGGCACGCCAGCGGCCGCAGACGCGCCGTCCACCGAGGAGACACCGCCATGACGATCGATCGCAGCCACTCCGACGCCTGGTACGCCCGCGCCTGCAAGGTCATCCCCGGCGGCGTGCACAGCCCGGTGCGCGCCTTCAAGTCCGTCGGTGGCACACCGGTCTACATCGAGCGCGCCGAGGGTGCCTACCTCTGGGACCTCGACGGCAACCGCGCGCTCGACTTCCAGAACTCCTGGGGCCCGCTGATCCTCGGCCACGCCGACCCGGACGTGCTCGCGGCGGTGGCGGCGGCTGCTCCCCGCGGCCTGTCCTACGGCGCCACGCATCGGCTCGAGGTCGAGCTCGCCGAGCTCGTCGTCTCGGCCTTCGCCCACGCCGAGATGTGCCGCTTCGTCAGCTCCGGCACCGAGGCCGTGATGACCGCGCTGCGCATCGCCCGCGGCGCGACCGGGCGGCCGATCATCGTCAAGTTCAGCGGCGGCTACCACGGCCACATCGACTCGCTGCTGGTCCGCGCCGGCTCGGGCCTCGTCACCGCCGCCGAGGTCGGCACCGAGCCCACGTCCGCCGGCATCCCCCACGACGTCGCGGCGACGACGTTGGTGGCCAAGCTCGGCGACCTCGACTCGGTGCGGGCGCTGTTCGCGGCCCACGGCGCGCAGATCGCGGCGGTCATCATCGAGCCGATGCCGGCCAACAACGGTCTGCTGCTGCAGTCGCACGCCTTCCTCGCCGGGCTGCGCGCCCTCTGTGATGCGCATGGCTCGCTGCTGATCTTCGACGAGGTGATCTCGGGCTTCCGCTTGCAGTTCGGCGGCTACGGCGATCGCGTCGGCGTGCGCGCCGACCTGACGACGCTCGGCAAGATCATCGGCGGCGGCATGCCGGTCGGCGCCGTCGTCGGCCCGCGGGCGCTGCTCGAGCTGTTGGCGCCGGTCGGGCCGGTCTACCAGGCGGGCACGCTCTCGGGCAATCCGGTCTCGATGGCCGCGGGCCTCGCGACGCTGCGCAAGCTGGCGAACCCCGCGGTCTACGCCCACCTCGAGGCCCTCGGCGCCCGCTTCGCCGAGCGCCTCTGCGACGCCGGCGCCACCTGCCCGGTCGTGCTGCGCGAAGGCTCGATCGTCTGGCCGTACTTCGACGACACCGTGCCGGCGCCGCACGACGCCGAGTCGGTCAGCGAGCTGCACGTCCGTCGCTTCAACCGGATGCACCGGCCGTTGCTCGACGCCGGCTTCTACCTGCCGCCGTCGGCCTACGAGGTGCTCTTCCTCTCGGCCGCGCACCGCGTGGAGCACATCGACGCCCTGGTCGACGCGATCCTGGTGCAGCTCGCGGCGCAGCAGGGCGGCTAGCGCACGGCATGCGGGCCCGCCTGCACAGCTTCGGCGCCGAGTTGCGGCGGCGGCCGACGGTCGCGGCGCTGGGGCGCGGCCTGTTCGTCGCGGCCGTCGTGCTGCTCGTCGCGCTCGGCGTGTGGTGGATGGTCCTGCTCGACCGTTCGCTGGCCACCGAGCACCGCCTGCTGCGCCAGAACCTCGTCGATACGGCCTCGGTGCACGTCGCGCGCCTGCGGGTCGAGCGCAGCCTGCCCGCCAAGGGGCCATTCGCCGCCGACGCGCGCTTCGACGTCGTCGACGAGCCCGTCTCGGCCCCGGAGCTCGGCGCGGTCATCGAGGCGCCGTTGCGGCTGCGGGCCGGCCAGGGCGCCATCGATCGGCTCGAAGGCCACTATGCCCGCAAACGCTTGATGCTCGTCGGCGAAGGCGTGCTGCTCTGCTCGCTGCTGCTGGTCGTCGTCGCCATGCTGTACCGCCTGTTTCGCGCCGAGCGGCGCTTCCACGACGAGATCGAGGCGTTCCTGTCGCGCGTGACCCACGACATGAAGACGCCCCTGGCCGGGATCAAGGCGGTGCTGCAGACGATCGAGAGTGGCCGGATGCCGGCCGACCGCCTGGTCGAGCTCTCGGGGCGTGCGCTGCGCGAGGTCGATCGCGAAGAGGCGATGGTGCAGAACCTGTTGCTGGCCCAGCGCTTGCGCATGGGGGCCCGCCTCGCGGCCGAGCCGATCGACGTCGCCACGCTGGTCGATGCGATCGTCGCGAGCCGCCGCGACTTGCCGCACGGGCCGGCCATCCGCAGCGTCGGGGCCGACGATCGCGCGACGATCGCGGGCGATCGCGGGGCATGGGCGCTGGGCGACGCCGCGGCGCTGCGCTCGATCCTCGATAACCTGCTCGACAACGCCAGCAAGTACGGCGGCAAGGCGATCGACGTCCAGGTCGGTGCCGAGCCCGGCGCCGTCGTGGTCCGCGTGCGGGACGACGGCATCGGCTTCGACCCCGCGCGGGCCAACTCGCTCTTCGCCGCGTTCGTCCGCGATCCCGGCGGAGTCCAGCGCAAGGGCACCGGGCTCGGCCTCTGGATCGCCCGCGGCCTCGCCGAGTCGATGGCCGGCCAGCTGACAGCGCACAGCGACGGCCCGGGGCAGGGCGCGACGTTCGAGCTGCGTCTGCCCGCGGCGGCCCTTGCCGATCGCGCGGCGATGGCGTAGGCAGTCGCCGATGAGTCGGATCCTTCTCTGCGAAGATGACGCGTTGATCAGCACGATGGTCGCGCTCGTCTTGGAGTCGGAGGGCCACCGCGTGGTCGTCGTCGGCAGCGCCGAAGCGGCGATCGAGGCCGTCGACGCCGCAGACGCCCCGTTCGACCTCTTTGTGCTCGACATCAACCTGCCGGGCCGCGACGGCGTCTCGCTGGCGACGACGCTGCGCGCTCGTGGCCTCGGTGCCGCGATCCTGATGCTCACGGCGCTCGACGGCACCGCGCAGAAGGTCCGTGCCCTCGACGCCGGCGCCGACGACTACCTGTCGAAACCGTTCGAGTTGCCCGAGCTGCTGGCCCGGGTGCGCGCGCTGCTGCGTCGCGCGGGGCCGCAACGACATCCGAGTTGAGCAAGAGAGGACCACATGAGCCAAGCCGCGTCACCGACCGCGCCGACCTTCGACCCGCCCATGGGGCTGACCTTCGACGACGTGCTGCTGGTGCCGGCGTACTCCGAGGTCGTGCCGCGCGACGTCTCGTTGCGGACGCAGCTCGCGCCGGGGTTGCTGCTGGGTGTGCCCTTGCTGGCCGCCGCCATGGACAGCGTCAGCGAGGCGAACGCCGCGATCGCGATGGCGCGCCTGGGCGGCCTCGCCGTCCTGCACAAGAACATGACGATCGCGGCCCAGGCCGAGCAGGTGGCGCTGGTCAAGGCCGCGGCGCCGCTCTTCGAGCCGGAGGTGCCGGCGCTGATCATGCCGCCGGTGCTGCTGGACGCTGGCGGCCGCCTGCGCTGCGGTGCGGCGATCGGCCCGGGCACCGACTGTGACGAGCGCGCCGCCGCCCTGGTCGCCGCGGGCGTCGACCTGCTCGTCGTCGACACCGCCCATGGCCACAGCAAGAACGTGCTCGACGCGGTCGCACGGCTGCGGGCGCGCTACCCCGGCCTGATCCTCTGCGGCGGCAACGTCGCGACGCCCGAGGCCGTCGTCGCGTTGGCCCAGGCCGGCGCCGACGTGGTCAAGGTCGGCATCGGCCCTGGCAGCATCTGCACCACGCGCATCGTCGCCGGCGTCGGCGTGCCGCAGATGAGCGCCATCGTCGACTGCGCCCGCGCCGGCCACGCCGCTGGGGTCACCATCATCGCCGACGGAGGCGTGCAGCACTCGGGCGACATCGTCAAGGCGCTCGCCGGCGGGGCAGACGCGGTGATGGTCGGCTCGCTGCTCGCCGGAACGGACGAGACCCCGGGCGACGTGGTCGAGATCGACGGCTACCGCTACAAGGCCTACCGCGGCATGGGCTCGCTCGGCGCGATGCAGCAGGGCAGCAAGGATCGCTACTTCCAGGAGCAGACGGCCGACGCCAGCAAGCTCGTGCCGGAGGGCGTCGAGGCGCGTGTCCCCGTGCGCGGCCCGCTCGCCGGCGTCGTGCACCAGCTCATGGGCGGCCTGCGCGCCGGCATGGGCTACTGCGGCGCCGCGGATCTCGACGCCTTGCGCCGCAACGCGCGCTTTGTGCGCATCAGCCCGGCCGGGCTCGCCGAGAGCCATGTGCACGGCGTCGCCATCAGCAAGCGTGCCCCCAACTACGCGCGCTAGGCGCCGCCACCGTCCGGAGTCCGTCCCATGCAGCCAGCGTCCGCCGATCGCATCCTCATCCTGGATTTTGGCTCGCAGACGACGATGCTCATCGCCCGCCGCGTGCGCGAGAGCCAGGTCTACTGCGAGATCTGGCCCTGCACCCGCGATCTGGCCGAGATCGCGGCGTTCGCACCGCGCGGCATCATTCTCTCGGGCGGCCCGTCCTCGGTCTACGACGCCGACGCGCCGGCGTTGACGCCCGGCATCCTCGAACTCGGCGTGCCGGTGCTCGGCATCTGCTACGGGCTGCAGGCGCTCACGCAGCAGCTCGGCGGTCGCGTCGAGCCGGGCACGACGCGCGAGTTCGGCCGCGCCGCCGTGCAGGTGCTCAGCGATCGCGCGATCCTGGGCCGCTGGACGCGCGGCGTCGACGAGATCGTCTGGATGAGCCACGGTGACCACGTCGCCGCCGCCGCTCCGGGGTTCGACGTGCTGGCGCGCTCGCAGGACGGCATGATCGCGGCGGTGGGCGACGACGCGCGCCGCATCTACGGCGTGCAGTTCCACCCCGAGGTCGTCCACACCGCCCACGGTCGCGACCTGCTCGACGCCTTCGTCCACGACGTCTGCGGCTGCTCGCGTGGCTGGACCATGGCCTCGTTCGTCGACACCGCGGTCGCCACCATCCGCGAGCAGGTCGGCGACGGGCGCGTGCTCTGCGGCCTCTCGGGCGGCGTCGACTCGAGCGTCGCCGCGGCCTTGATCCACCGCGCGATCGGCGACCGCCTGACCTGCGTCTTCGTCGACAACGGCCTGCTGCGCCAGGGCGAAGCTGCCGAGGTCGCCCACATCTTCGGCGACGGGCTCGGCCTGCCACTGGTGGTGGTCGACGCGGCGGATCTCTTCCTCGACGCGCTCGACGGCGTCGACGACCCCGAGCGCAAGCGCAAGATCATCGGCCACCTCTTCATCGAGACCTTCGACAAGACCGCGCGCGACCTCGGCCAGACGTTCGGCTTCCTCGCCCAGGGCACGCTCTACCCCGACGTCATCGAGTCGCTCTCGTTCCGCGGCCCGTCGGCGACGATCAAGAGCCACCACAACGTCGGCGGCCTGCCCGAGCGGATGAACATGGCGCTGTGCGAGCCGCTGCGCGAGCTGTTCAAGGACGAGGTGCGCGTGCTCGGCGAAGAGCTCGGCTTGCCGCGCTCGCTGGTCTGGCGCCAGCCCTTCCCTGGCCCCGGCCTCGCCGTGCGCGTCGCGGGCGCCCTCGATCGGCAGCGCGTCGCCCTGGTCCGCGCCGCCGACGCCATCGTCCGCCAGGAGCTCGACGCCTGGGAGGGCAGGGCGGAGCTGTGGCAATACTTCGCGGTGCTGCTGCCGGTCCGGTCGGTCGGCGTCATGGGCGACGCCCGCACCTACGAGCAGACCGCCGCCATCCGCGTCGTCAAGTCGGTCGACGGCATGACCGCCGATTGGGCCGATCTACCGCACGCGGTGCTGGCGCGGATTTCGACGCGCATCATCAACGAAGTGCGTGGAATCAATCGCGTCGTCTACGATATCACCAGCAAGCCGCCCGGCACCATCGAGTGGGAGTAGCCGCCGCAGCGCCTCGTCTGGCGACCGAATGGTCCGGCTTCTGGATTCGCGTGCGGGCAAAGCTATGCTGCAGGGGTGATGCGACTCCCCCTCGCCAGCCTCCCGCGTCGATCCTGCGCCCTCGGGGCGCGGCTGCGCCTGTGGGCCGGGTTCGTCGCGTTCGTGACGGCGTGGGGCGGCGGCGCGTTCGCGGCGCCAACGCCCAAGGGAGGGTGCCCGCCGCCGGCCAATTCGCTCGTCATCAATGAGTTGCAGGTGGGCATCGGCGCGAAACCGCGCTGGCTCGAGATCCTCAACCCCGGCAAGATGCCGATCTCGTTGTTGAACGTCGTGGTGCGAGTCCAGGCCAAGGGCCTCGGCGTCGGCGCCGGCGACGGGCCCGGCGTGCTCGAGTTCTCGATCGGCGAGACCGTCGCCGAGCTGCCGCCGGGCGAGGTGTTGCTCGTCGGCCACCTGCCGATCGAGCCGGGCGGCAAGGCTCCGCCCGGGCCGTGGTACGGGCTCAAGATGATCGACCTCGGTGTCGCGTTCGTCTTGCCGGTCTGCGACGTGCAGGTCCAGCTGCTCGGGCCGGCGGGGCCGATCGACGCGTTCCAGTACACGCTCTGTCTCGACGGTGCGCCGCCGCCGGGCGACGCCGTCTGGCAGAGCGTGCTCGCGCTGGACCCGCAACACGCCGACATCTGCAGCAACGACAACATCAAGGTCTGGTGCAAGCCGACGAGCTCGGTCAGCCCGGCCAAACCGACGCCCGGCGCCGCCAACGACGCCTGCGACCTCGACGGCGACGGCTACACCCTGACGACGGGCGACTGCGACGACTCGAGTCAGCTCGTCAGCCCGATCGCGGTCGAGGTCTGCAACGGCAAGGACGACGACTGCGACAACGCCACGGACGAAGGCGTCGTGGCCCAGGTCGGCACCTGTCTGGGCCTCGGCGTCTGCACCGGACCGCTGCCCGACGGTTCGCCGATCGCGGTCTGCGACGGCAAGAACGGCTACGTCTGCAACTACCCCGTCGGCTTCGAGAGCATCCACGAGACGCTCTGCGACGGCTTCGACAACGACTGCGACGGCGAGACGGACGAGGGCCTGCAGAACGCCTGCGGTACGTGTGGTCCGCTGCCCGTCGAGGTCTGCAACGGCAAGGACGACGACTGTGACGGCCTGACGGACGAGACACCCGACCTCAGCGATGTGTCGTGCGGCGGCCTGGGGGTGTGCGCCCTGAGCGTCGCGGTCTGCCTCGACGACGCGCCGTCCTGTTCGCTGCCGTCGAGCTGGCAGGCGACGGAGACGACCTGCGACGGCGAGGACAACGACTGCGACGGCCAGACCGACGAGGAGCTCGGTCTCGGCCAGCCCTGCGTCGCCGGCACCGGGCGCTGCGCCGCCACCGGCGTGCTGGCGTGCGCGCCCGATGGCAAGGCCGGCTGCGTCGCGGTCACCGGCGATCCCGTCGCGGAGATCTGCGGCAACAACCAGGACGACGACTGCGACGGCCAGACGGACGAGGATTTCGGCGTCGGCGAGCAATGCTCGATCGGCCTCGGCGTCTGCAAGGTCTATGGCAAGCGCGTCTGCCGTGCCGACGGCGACGGGCAACCCGCCACCTCCTCGGTCTGCCTGGCCACGCCGAGCCAGCCCGACGACGTCGAGACCTGCGGCAACAAGCTCGACGATGACTGCGACGGCTTCACCGACGAAGCGGGGTGCACCGCAGCCATCGCCAGCGAGGGCTGCCAGGCCGCCTCGGGCCGCGGCGACGGTGCGGGCGGCCTCCCAGGCCTGCTGGTGCTGCTGCTCGCCGCCACGGCCGTCCTGGGCCGCCGCGTGCGTCTGGAGCGCTAGTCGTCGTCGGCGTCGCCGCCGTCCATGCCGTCGTCTGCGCCGAGGTTGCGCCCCACGCGTCGCATGCTGCCACCCCGGCTGCGACGCCCCGGCATCAGCTCGGAAGAGTGCGCCGCAGCGCCGCGCAGCTCGGCCAGCCGTGTCGCCACGCGGTGCATCAGTGTGCCTTCGGGGTAGCTGCCGTCCGGCTGCATCGCGCCGGCTTCGACGCCGGTGAGGATCGAGATGCCCTCCTCGATCGTGCGGATCGGCCAGACGTGGAACAGGCCCGCGTCCATCGCGTCACGCACTTCGCGGTCGAGCATCAGGTGTTGCACGTTCTGCGCCGGCAGCATCACGCCCTGGCTGCCGGTCAGCCCGTGCGCCTTGCAGAAGCGGAAGAAGCCTTCGATCTTGTGGTTGACGCCGCCGACCGGCTGGATCTCGCCGAGCTGGTTGATCGAGCCCGTGACGCCGATGCCCTGCTGCACAGGGACCTCGGCCAGCGCCGAGAGGATGGCGAAGAGCCAGGTCGAGCTCGCGCTGTCGCCGTCGACCGCGCCGTAGGATTGCTCGAACGTCACCGTCGCCGTCAGCGAGAGCGGGGCCCGCCGGGCGAAGCGGTCGCCGAGCAGGCCGACCAGGATCTGGATGCCCTTGTCGTGCAGCTCGCCGGACATATCGACTTCGTGCTCGATGTTGACGATGCCGTCGGTGCCGGCGAAGACGCGCGCCGTGACCCGGAACGGCCGGCCGAACTCGTGTTCGCCGACGCTGAGCACGGCGAGGCCGTTGATGACGCCGACGTGCGCGCCGTCTGCCTCGATCAGCATCAGGCCGTCCTCGACCTCTTCGTGCATCTTGTCGGCGATCAGGCTCGAGCGCAGCATCCGCTCGGTCACGGCCGTGTGGATGTGGTCGCCGATCATGCGCGTCGCCCCGGTCCGCCGTGCGTGCCAGGTCGCCTCGATCAGCAGGTTGGAGATGGCGTTGAAGCGCAGCGTCAGCTTCTTCTGCGACTCGCACAGCCGCGATCCGTGCTCGATCACCGCGGCCACCGCGCTCGGCGCCAGCGGCAGGCAGTCGTTGTTGTGCGCGGCCGTGGCGATGAAGCGGACGTAGGAGTGCAACGCCTCGTCGCTGCGGCGGATCTCGTCGTCGAAGTCGGCCTTGACCTGGAAGATCTTGCGGAAGTCGTCGTCGAGCCGGTACAGCGTGTGGTACAGCGTGTTGCTGCCGATCAGCACGAGCTTGACGTCGATCGGGATCGGCTCGGGCTTGAGGCCGGACGTCGGCAGCAGGCCCGCCGACTCGCCGAGATCCTCGATCGCCACCTCGCGGTTGCGCAGGGACGACTTCAGCGTCTCCCACACGCCCGGCAGCGCGATCAGGTCGGCGGCGTGGCAGACCAGGAAGCCGCCGTTGGCCATCATCAGCGATCCGGCCCGGATCATCGTGTGGTCGGTGAAGTAGATGCCCTGCTCGACGCGGCGATCGATCTTGCCGAACATCCGGTAGAAGGTCGGGTGGTTCTCGAAGATGACCGGCGCGCCTTTGGTCTTGCTGTGGTCGACGACGACCTTGACCCGGAAGGCGATGAACGGATCCGGGCGCCGGCCGTCGCTCTCGTCCTCGTGGTCCTCGTCCTCCTCTGGCAGGAAGCGGCCGAGGTGCTCGCAGTAGTCTTCGTTCAAGCGGTCGAGGAACGCGCGCAGGCGCGGACCGCTGCTGCGGTAGCGACGGCGCAGACGCTGGAACGGCTCGCGGCCGATCTCGTTCGCCAGCGCCCGCGTCGAGTCCTCGAGTCGCTGCTGGGTCTCGCGCTCGATGTCGCGGTTCTCCTGCATGAAGTCGGTGAACAGCGGCTCGATCGCCGCCCGGCCGCGCTCGATCTCTGCGCGCTTGCCGTCCTCGAGCGCGAACACGGCCTTCTCGTCCAGCGGCTGGCCGTCGACGATCGGCGCCATCGCGATCTCGCCGTCGCCGTTGCTGCGCACCTCGAACCCAAGGTCGGCCGCTGCCCGGCGCAGGCGGTGGAAAGCGTCGGTGCTGCGCGTGTTGCCCTCGTAGACGGCGCGCTGCAGCTCCTCCTGGTGCGGGCGGCCGTGGAACGCCTTGGGCAGCCCCTCGCGCAGCTGATCGAGCAGGTCCTCGACGTCGCGGCGCAGGCGCGTGCCCTGGCCGGTGCGCAGCTGCAGCGCGAGCGGCGACTCGGGTTCGTCGAAGTTGTGGACGTAGACGATGTCGGGCGGCGTCGTGCGCGTCGGCGCGATGCGCTCGAGCATCGTCCGCAGCTGGCTGCGCTTGCCCGTGCCCGACGCTCCCGCGAGGTAGACGTGGTAGTTCGGCCGGTTGATGTCGAGGCCGAGCTCCAGGCTGCGCTGCGCGCGATCCTGTTCGATGACGCTGGCCAGGACCTCGACGTCGGCGGTCGAATCGAACGAGAGCACGGACTCCGGCACCGTGATCGTGGTCGCCGCGCTCGGCAGACCCGCCGGGCGCGCGACGCGACGGAAGCCGTCAGCCTGGGTCGCGGCTCCGCGCGAGCGCTTGTCCTTGTTGGTCATCGATCGCCTCCAGCGTGCGTGCAGCGGGCGATCCGCCTACCACATCCCCTGGCCCGGCGAAAGCGACGGCAGCGCCGGAGCCGCGGCGAGGGGCACGTCGTCGGGCCGGCTCAGTCCGCGCGGCTCGACATCACCATGCCGTCGTGGCCGGTGGCGCGCAGCAGACGCGCCTGCACCGCGTGCGCCCGCTCGGCGGTGGCGTAGGGCCCGAGCCGGATGCGGTAGAAGACCCCCTGATCGGCGATCTCGGCGCGATGCACCGATGGCGGGTAGCCCTCGCTGCGCATCTGGGCCGAGAACGCGACCGCCTCGGCCTCGCTGCGCAACGACTTGACCTGGACGTACCAGGTCCGGTCGTCGACGTGGCGCTTGTGCGCCGTCGGATGCGCCGCCGAGCGCAACGCCGTCGCAGTGCTCGCGGCCGGCAGCGCGGCGGGCTCGACCGCACCGTCGGCGCCAGCCCCGGCCGTCGTGGCGTCCGCTGTGGGCTCGCTGGGCGCGGCACGGCCCATGGTCTCGAAGGCGTGGCGGTCCAGCTCCGCCGACGTGCGCGCCCGCAGGTCGTCCTCGACGCAGGCGCCGCCGACGTGGTCGGGATCGCAGGTCAGCGGCCGTCCGTCGCTGGTCATCGGCCAGTGCACGTCTGCGGCGGCGCAGATCCCGTCCTCGGACTCGAAGCTCCCGTGGCTCGTCGGCGCCAGGGCAGGCTCCGATCGCAGCGCCGCCTCGCTCCACTGGACCTCGCTGCTGGCGCGGCGGACCGGGGCAGCGATCGCGGCGGCAGGCGCGGCGATGGCAGGCGGCGCAGGCGCGGTTGGGGCGGCGGCCGGCGCAAGAGCGGTCGATGCGGCTGCCGCGTCGACGGCGGGCTCCTTGTTGGCGTCCTGCTCTCGCTCGGCGGCCGCCTCGATCGCCAGCTGCAGATCCTCGCCCTCGGCGACGCTGTCGTCCGAGCGGGCCCGCGCGACCTCGACGGCGCCGGCGACGGAGCCCTCTGCGAGCCCGGTCACGGCCGTGCCGGGCGCTGTGCCGCCTGCGAGTTCGCGCAGATCTGGCGCCAGATGCCCCGGCAGCCTTCGCGGCAGCACGGGCTCGGCCGAGGTCGGCATCGACGGGCTCGGTGCGGCGAACGCCAGCGGCGCGACGCCAAACGCCGGGCCAGTGGGCATGGGCGGCCGCTTCGCATCGCGCTCGGCTTCCTGGCGGCCGAGGCGCCGGCCCTCGTGCCGTCCATGGAACCACGCGCCTCCAATCGCCAGCGCGACGATGGTCGCGATCGACGCCGCGGTGGGGCCGTCGACGCGGATCTGTCGTCGTTCGCGCACGCGGTCGAAGTCACGCAGCGCCATCAATCCTCCGTTGACGCGGCGTCTGCGCCGTCGTCGACCAGCGACCCCATCCGCTCGGGCGCGCGGACGCCGAGCAGCGCCAACGCCGCACGAAGCACCGTCCGCGCGGCCTGTGCCAGCTGCACCCGGGCCTGCGAGAGCGCCGGATCGTCGGTGACGACGCGACCCTCGGGGCTCTTGCCTCGCGAATACCAGCCATGGAGCGCGCGCGCCAAATCTTGGGCAAAAAACGCGATCTGGTGCGGCTCGCGGCCGAGCGCGGCGCGGGCGACGACCTCGGGCCAGACCGCGATCGTCAGCGCCAACGCGCGCTCGTCAGCCGTGGCCAGCGCCGACAGGGCAGGGGCCGCGTCCATCGGCACGCCCGCAGCCGCGGCCCGCTCGAGCACCGAGCTCAAACGCGCGTGGGCGTATTGGACGTAGTAGACCGGGTTGTCCATCGAGGTCCGGATCGCCACCTGCAGGTCGAAGTCGAGCTGGGCGTCGCCCTTGCGCGTCAGGAACAAGAAGCGCACGGCGTCGCGGCCCGAGCCCGGCTCGCCGGTCGTCACCTCGTCGATGACGTCGCGCAGCGTGACGAACTCGCCGGATCGCTTGCCCATGGGCACCGGCTGGCCGTCGCGCAGCAGCGAGACCATCTGCATCAACAGCACCTCGAGGCGATCGCCGGACCAGCGGGCCGCGAGGGCATCGCCTTCGCTGCGCCGCAGGTCGCCGAGCGCGTGCAGCACGCCCTTGAGCCGCGAGACATAGCCGTGGTGGTCGGCGCCGAGCACGTTGATCAGGTGATCGTAGCCGCGCGCCAGCTTGTCGTCGTGGTAGGCGATGTCGGCGGCGAAGTAGGTCGGCCGACCGTCGCTGCGGATGACGACGCGATCCTTGCCGTCGCGGAAGGCCTTGGGCATCTCCTCGCGGCTGCCGAGGAAGAGCCGCGCGCCCGCGTCGGCGCCCGCACCGTCCGCCACCCAGCCGATGGCCTGGAGCCGATCGGCACAATCGGCGACGGCGTCGTGCTTGACGCCCCGGCGCTCGTCGGCGTCGAGGCCGTGCAGCACGCGCTCGCTGAACCAGTTGTCGAAGCGGATGTCGAGCAGCGCCAGGTCTGCCTCGATCCGCTGCAACATCTGCTGCCACGCCGCCCGCGAGATCGCGCGGTCGTCGCCGCGTCCCGCCCGCGAGGTGGGCTCCAGCTGCGACCACGCCGCGTCGTCCGCCCACGAGCCGATGCCCAGGCCCAGCGCGATCGGCGCCGCGCGCAGCGATTCCGCGATCTCCGCGATGTAGGCGCCGCGGTAGCCATCTTCGGGGAAGTCGGCCGGGAAGCCGTCGGGGAAGGGCACGGGATCGCCCTGCGCCCAGATCGAAAGGGCCGCGGCCCGGCGCGCGTCGTCGCGCAGCCAGCACCAGACGCTCTCGCCCATCTTGGAGATCTGGTTGCCGACGTTGTTGATGTAGTACTCGGTCGAGACGATGAAGCCCGCCGCGCGCAGCAGGCGCGCCAGCGCGTCGCCGAAGACGGCGCCACGGCCGTGGCCGACGTGCATCGGACCGGTCGGGTTGGCGCTGACGAACTCGAGCAGGACGCGCTCGCCCGCGCCGACATCGCTCGCTCCGTAGCCGTCCCCGGCCGCGAGGGCGTCGGCGATCGCGGACTGCCAGCCTGCGTCCGAGAGCGTCAGGTTCAAGAAGCCCGCGCCGGCGACCTCGACCTGCGCGATCACGCCCTCGCCGTCGACCGCCGGCAGCTGCCTCGCCACGAGATCCGCGATCTGTCGCGGCGCCCTGCGCGCAGCCTTGGCCAGGCCGAAGGCCACGTTGGTGGCGAAGTCGCCGTGCTCGGCGACCCGAGGCCGCTCCATGCCGATGTCGACGCCATGCGACGCGCCCACCGGGAGCTCGCCTGCGGCCTCGGCGGCTTGCAGCGCCGCGCGGATCAAGCCTCGGAGGCGACCGATCAAGGTGGCCGCTGGGGTGGTGCCGGCCCCGGTCCGGGGGCTGGTCGCCGTCGAATCGTCTGTGCTCATCGTTCCTCGTCGGGCGACTGCGCCCCGGCGTATGCTCGACGCGATCGGCTCCTCGTCAAGGAAACCGCGCCCCCGGGCCATCGCCGGGGCGCGCGAGTCTAGCAGAACGAAGCAGAAGCGTGCAGCCTAGGGGCCCCCCGACCCCGAACCGAGCGCGGCTGGCCCGATGTGCTGATGCCACAAGAGTTTGAATGCCATCGGTTCCAACGCCGCCACACGCCGAGCCGGGCCAGGAGGACACACAGTGACGCGGAGATGTCTCATCACCGGAGGTGCCGGGTTCGTCGGGGCCAACCTCTGCCGGCGCATGCTGGCCGATGGCTGGGAGGTCGTCGTCGCCGACAACCTCTCGACCGGACGCGCGGACAACCTCGACACCTTGCAGGGGACGCTCGAGATCATCGAGGCCAACGTCAGCGATGGCCTCGACGTCGACGGTCCCATCGACGCGGTGCTGCACTTTGCCTCGCCGGCGTCGCCTCCGGACTATCTGCAACGCGCCATCGCCACGCTGCGGGTCAACTCCCTGGGCACGATGAACGCCCTGCAGCTCGCCGAGCGCAAGGGCGCCCGCTTCCTGCTGGCGTCCACCTCCGAGATCTACGGCGATCCGCTGCAGCATCCGCAGGACGAGGGGTATTGGGGCAACGTGAACCCGATCGGCCCGCGCAGCGTCTACGACGAGGGCAAGCGCTTCGGCGAGGCTGCGACGATGGCCTGGCATCGCGAACGCGGGCTCGACACCCGCATCATCCGCATCTTCAACACCTACGGGCCCTACATGCGCGCCGATGACGGCCGCGTCGTGCCGAATTTCGTGACCCAGGCGCTGCGCGGCGAGCCGGTGACGATCTACGGCGACGGCAGCCAGTCGCGCTCGTTCTGCTACGTCGACGATCTGGTCGACGGCGTGGTCCGCGTGCTCGAACACGGCGACGCCATGCCCTACAACCTCGGCAATCCACACGAGTACACCGTCGCGGCCTTCGCTGGGCTGATCCGGGACCTGATCCCCGGTACGACGATTCGATGGCTTCCGCTGCCGGTCGACGATCCGAAGCGTCGGCAGCCCGACATCGGCCGCGCCAGCCGCCAGCTCGGCTGGGCGCCCCAGACCGGGCTGGCTGACGGGTTGGCCCGCACGGTCGCGTACTTTCGCGCGATCGGCGTCGGCGCCGCCGGCCCCGCGGACCGCTGAGGCGGGCGCTGAGAGCCCGAGCGCGGGGGCCCACGGCGTGTGTCGAACGCAAACAACCACGACGCGCCGAAGCTCCCGACCCTGCGGGGCATTCGGCGCGTCGTGGTTGCGTGGTCAGGCGAGGGCACGGCGCCGTCAGGGGCGCCGCGCTCCGATGGACCTAGGCGTTCGAGCGGGCGCGGAACTGCTCGATGTCGAGACCGACCTTGCGGCAGTACGGCACGAAGCCGAGCTTCGCGACCGAGCGCAGCGCGCGGGCCGAGAGACGAACGCGAACGAACGCGCCGAACTCCGGCACCCACATGCGCTTGCTCTGCAGGTTGGGCAGCTGGCGCATCTTCGTCTTGTTGTTGGCGTGGCTGACGCGGTTGCCGACCTTGGGACCTTTGCCAGTGAGCTCGCAGACACGGGACATTGTCTCTCTCCGCTTGCGGTTCCAGCGACCTTGCGTCTGCTGGACCGAATCTGACGGACCGCCCGTGGACGGCCCCACCACATGCCCTCTGTCGCCGCTTCGGCCAGGGCCTGCCCACTGGTGCGGTCGGAGGTCCGATGCGCAGCGAGCGGGCGGGCTGTCTACTTGCGAGGCCCCGGTCTGTCAAGCACTCTGGCCATCCGGAAGGCCGCAGCGTCGCGGATCCGACGTCCAACGCGAGGATCCCGTGACGAGCCGCCCCGCCGACGCCGCCGCAGACGCGATCACGCGCCGCGCGGGCATCGAGGCCGCGCTCGCCGGCGCACACGGCGCCGAGCCCGTCGCGCCCGGCGTCATCCGCTTCGCGCTGCCCACGCCGACGTTGCCACCCGCGACGACGACCAACCACATCCTGCTCGGGCCGCAGCGCGCGATCGTCGTCGACCCGGCCTCGCCCCACCCCGAGGGGCGCGCGCGGCTGGTCGCGCTCTGCCGGGCGCTCGAGCGTGACGCTGGCTGGTCGTTCGCCAGCGCGCTGCCGACCCACCACCACCGGGATCACTTCGCTGCAGCCGCGACCCTGCGCGACGCGCTGGGCGTCGAGGTCGTCGGCCACGCGCGCACCGCTGCCTTGCTCGGCGGGTCGCTGACCTTCGATCGCCTGGTCGACGAGGGGGCCTGGGTCGGCGGCAGCGGCGCGACGTCGGCCGAGGATCCGGGCTGGCAGGCGTGGTGGACGCCGGGGCACGCGCCTGGTCACCTCGCTCTGGTCCACGGCAGCGCCGCCGCCATCGTCGGCGATCTGGTGGCCGGCGAGGGCACGATCCTGATCGATCCCTCCGACGGCGACATGGGCCTGTACCTCGCCTCGCTGCAGCGGCTGCTCGACCTCGCGCCGCCGTGGCTGATCCCGGCCCACGGCCCCGTCCTGCGCCCAGGAGCCGAGGTGCTCGACCGGACGATCCGGCATCGACGCGCGCGCGAGGCCAAGGTGCTGGCCGCCTTGACGACGCAGCTGCAGGCCGAGGATGCCCTGCTGCCGACGGCCTACGACGACACGCCGCGGCGGGTCTGGCCGCTGGCGCTGCGCTCGCTGCGCAGCCACCTCTGGCACCTGCACGCCCAGGGCCTCGCCCACGCCGAGTCGGGGCGATGGCGTCGGGCGAATTTCATGTGAGCGGCCCCTGGCAGTGCTGCTTTCCGCGCACGACGCGGTTGCGCGGGCAACAGGGTTGGTCTATACCTCTCGCTGCGGGAAGGAAACAGCTCCGAAGCGGGTTGTGGCCTCCACGCCGGCCTGGCCGGCGTGACCCGCGGGCTGACGTCGTCGCACGAGATGCGCGACCGACGCTGCAACAGGTGCTCCACTTGCGCAGTGGCAAGCACAGGCAACAAAACGCCATCAACGGCAGTGACGTCGACCTCTCGGGCACCTGCAGGTCGACGCCCCTTCGTCCGAACAGGGTGACCAGATCCGCACCATCGCGGAGCAGTTGGGAGCAACAGCGTCATGACGTTCTACATTCAGCGTGACGGCCAGCCGCAGCAGTACTCGATCGAGGCCCTGGCCGAGATGGTCAAGAATGGCCAACTGCGCGCCGACGAGTATGTTTTTGACGGTCGCACCCAGCAGTGGGTCGGCGCCACCACGGTCGCCGAGCTCGCGGATGCGTGGCGCGGCGCCCAGGGCGGCGGCACGCCGGCGATGGCGGCCAAGCCGACCAGCGAGCCGAAGAAGCGCTCGAGCAAGAAGTTCAGCGAGACGTCCTGGTTCATGTCGGCCGTCACCTACGAAGAGGGTGGCCTGACGCCGAGCGAGATGCCCGAGATGGACGTCGGCGACAAGTTCGAGAACCTGCCGCCCGTCCCGGACGAGCTGCGCAAGAAGTTCTCGCTGTCGGTCGCCGATCTCGAGGACGGCAAGAAGAAGAAGTAGCGCGACGTCCGACATGCGCACGATCCGCCTGGCCGGTGATGGACCCGAAGTGTCCGTCATCGGCTTTGGCTGTTGGGCCGTCGGCGGGCTCTGGTGGGGCGACGACGTCCGCGACGAGGACTCGATCGCCGCGATCCGCACGGCCTACGATCTTGGCATCCGGCTCTTCGACACCGCCCCGCTCTACGGCCATGGCCACGCAGACCGCATCCTCGCGCAGGCGCTGGGCGATCGCATCGCCGAGGTGACCGTCGCGACCAAATGCGGCGTGCGCTGGGACGGTGACGGCGCCCACGCCCGCAGCGACCTCAGCGACGCCTGGCTGCGGCTCGACATCGAGCAGAGCCTGCGCCGCCTGGGCGTCGAGCGCCTGGACCTCGTCCAGGTGCATTGGCCCTGCGAGAACGGCACCCCCCTCGCGGAGACCCTCGGCACGCTGCAGGCCCTGGTCGAGCAGGGCAAGATCGCGCGCTTCGGCCTGTGCAACTACGACGCGGTGACGTTGGCGCAGGCCCTGCAGGGCGGCGCGGTCGCCACGTTGCAGACGCCCTACTCGATGCTGCGGCGCGAGTACGAGCACGCGCTGCGCGACGTCGTGCTGGCCCACCCGCCGTTGACGGTCCTCGCCTACGAACCGCTCTGCCGCGGCCTGCTGACAGGCAAGCACAGCGCGCGACAGGTCTTTCCGGCGTCCGACCTGCGGGCACGCGACGATCGCTTCGTCGGCGACCGCTACCTGCGGGCGCTGGCCCTGACGTCGCGGCTGGGCCTGCACGCCAAGCGCCTCGGCGTCAGCACCGGGGCGATCGCCATCGCCTGGGCCCTGCGTCAGCCGGGCATCGACATCGCCCTGGTCGGCGCCAAGCGGCCCGAGCAGGTGTGCCAGAACGTCGAGGCAGTACAGTTGCTCGGCGACGTGCCGCGCTGGGACGAGATCGAGCGCATCGCGGCGAGCTGGCGCGGCTGAGGCCGGGCCGGGCAGGTCAAGCGGCGCCGGGAGCCGGGTCGGTCGGGCGTCCGTTGCGCCTCGACGCGCTCAGGCCTCGGGGTTGTGGCTGGCGCCGAAGTCGACCTGGCTCAGCAGCCAATCCTTGATGAAGCCGTCGATCGCGCCATCCAACACCGCGTCGGTGTTCGACATCTCGTGGCCGGTGCGGTGGTCCTTGACCAAGCGGTACGGCGCCAGGACGTAGCTGCGGATCTGGCTGCCGAAGGCGATGCCCATCTTGGCGGCCTCGATCTCCTCGCGCGCGGACGCCTGCTTGCGCTTCTCGAGGTCGACCAGGCGCGCCGCGAGCACCTTCATCGCCTTGTCGCGGTTCTTGTGCTGGCTGCGCTCGGCCTGGCAGCTGACCACGACGCCCGAGGGGATGTGCGTGATGCGGACGGCCGACTCGGTCCGGTTGACGTGCTGGCCGCCCGCGCCGCTGGCGCGGAACACGTCCACGCGCAGGTCGGCCGGGTTGATGTCGATCTGGATCGAGTCGTCCTCTTCGGGCACGACGTAGACCGAGGCGAAGCTCGTGTGCCGGCGCTTGGCGGCGTCGAACGGGCTGATGCGCACCAGGCGGTGCACGCCGTTCTCGGCCTTGAGGTTGCCGAACGCGTACGGGCCGTCGATCTGCATCACGACGTTCTTGATGCCGGCCTCTTCGCCCTCGAGCACGTCGATCATCGAGGCCGTGAAGCCGCGCTGCTCGGCCCAGCGCGTGTACATGCGCAGCAGCATCTGCGCCCAATCGCAGCTCTCGGTGCCGCCGGCGCCAGCGTTGATCTGGATGATGGCGTTGGCCTTGTCGGCCGGGTCGCTCATCATGCGCTCGAACTCGAGGCGATCGAGCTCGGCCTCAGCGGTGGCCAGGCTCGGCTCGATCTCGTCGGCGAGGCTGTCGTCGCCCTCGAGCTCGGCCATCTCGGCGAGCTCGAGCGCGTCGTTGACCACGCGGCCGAGGCGATCGACGACGTCAGTGGCCTCGAAGAGTGCGCCGCGCTCGCGCATCAACTCCTGGGCGCGCTCGGCGTCGTTCCAGAAGTCCGACTCTGCGGACATCGCCTCGAGCTCGGCGATTCGGGCTTTTTTGTTGTCCCAGTCAAAGATGCCCGCGCAGCGCGTCGAGCCGTTGCTCGATGGCGCCCGCGCGGGACCGGATCTCGGCAAAACTTGCCATGGTCGAAGGCTCCTGCCGCCGCGCGCGGATGCCACGCATCGTGGCGGCCGGCTTCGGCGGGCGCAGAGGGTGGCAGAGAACAGGGCTCGACGCCAGTGGCCGCGCTCGCTGCGTCGCCGTCAGCGCATCCAGACCGTGGTGACGACGTAGTCGAGCACGAGCACCGCGATCGAGCTCGTCACGACGGTGCTCGTGGTCGCGAGGCCGACGCCGCGGCTGCCGCCGGTGGCGTAGAAGCCCTTGTAGCAGGCGATCGCGCCGACGGCGACGCCGAAGCAGGTGCCCTTGACGACCGAGACCGCGATGTCGCTCGGCGTCACCCAGGCGTAGATGCGCGAGAAGAACATCGCGCTGTCGAGGCCGAGCATGCCTGTGCCGATGATGTAGGCGCCGAACAGACCGATGGCGTTGAAGCCGATGGTCAGCAGCGGCATCATCAACGTCGTCGCGATGATGCGGGGCGTGATCAGGTAGTGGATCGGCTCGACGGCCATCACCTCGAGCGCGTCGATCTGCTCGGTGACGCGCATCGTGCCGAGCTCGGTCGTCATCGCCGAGCCGACGCGGCCCGCGACCATCAGGGCCGTCAGCGTCGGCGCGAGCTCGCGCACCAGCGCCAGCGACACCGAGCCACCGATCAGCGACTTCGCGTTGAAGATCTCGAACGCCACCGCGGTCTGGATCGCGAAGACCGCACCGGTGAATACGCCCGTCAGCAGCACGATCAGCAGCGAGCCGACGCCGACGAACTCCATCGTCGCGAACAAATGACCGATGCGGAACGGCGGCTGGATCACCCGGACCATCGCGCCCGCGGCGAACAGGATCACCGCTCCGACCGCGTCCAGCCAATCGACGACCGCACCGATCGCGCCCTGGACGGCCCGCACGGCGAAGTTGTAGCGCGGCAAACTCTCGACGTGCTCTGGCATCCCACCTCCGCTCCGCTACGCTACTGCAACGCGGCTCATCCGCCAGAAAGCCACCCCGCATCCGCGGCACGAGGTCCCAAGGTGTCGTCGACGACCATCCCCCACCCGAAACCGGACGGCTGCACCGTCGGCTCGGTCCACCTCGTCGGCGCCGGGCCCGGCGCAGCGGACCTGATCACCGTGCGTGGCGACCGACTGCTGCGCAGCGCCGACGTCATCGTCCATGACGCCCTGGTCGATCCGGCGCTCTACGAAGGCCTGCAGGCCGAGATCATCGACGTGGGCAAACGCTCGGGCGACCACACGCTGCCGCAAGACGAGATCTGCGCGCTGCTCGTGCAGCTGGCGCGCCAGGGGCGGCGCGTGGTGCGGCTCAAGGGCGGCGACCCCTTCGTGCTCGGCCGCGGCAGCGAAGAGGCCATCGCGCTGGCCGAAGCCGGGGTGCCGTGCGAGGTCGTGCCGGGTGTCAGCTCTGCCATCGCGGGGCCGGCGCTGGGCGGCATCCCCGTGACCCACCGTGGCGTCGCCGACGCCTTCTGCGTCGTCTCGGCCCATCCGCGCGACCACGACGTGCCGTTCACCCTGCCGGCGTTCCGAGAGCGCCTGACCGTGGTCCTGTTGATGGGCGTCCGCAGCGTCGCGGATTGGTCGAGCGCGCTGATCCAGCGCGGCTGGCCCGGATCGACGCCGGTCGCGTGGGTGGTCTGGGCCGGCCGTGCCGACCAACGTGTGTTGCAGGCGACGCTGGCGACGGCCGTCGAGCAGGCCGAGCTGCAGGGGCTCAGCGCGCCAGCGGTCGCGGTCGTCGGGGCTGTGGCGGGGTTGCCGACGGTGCAGACGACGCGGCCGTGACCGCGCAGGGTGCCGCTCGCGTCGATGCCGGGACTACTTGCAGGCGCCGTCCTTCCAGTTGAAGGTGTCGCCGTTGTAGCACTTCGCCTGGCAGGCGTTCTGGTAGGTCAGGCCATCGTCACCGCAGACGGGCTTGTCGGTCTGAGGGCAGTTGCAGATGCACGGGCCCTGGTACTGGAAGGTCCACTGCGCCTTCTCGTCGCCAACGAGGCAGTCGAACTCGCTCTGGCTGCGGAAGGTCATCCACTGCGCGTCGGCGCCGGTGCCCTTGCTGGCGCAGACCTGCTTGACGACCGAGTAGTCCACGTCGGGGCAGCAGCCCTTGTTGGCGCCGGTGTACATCGAGGCCGAGCAGGCGTCCTTGCTGGTGGCGCTGACGCCGGTGCACGACAGGATCTTGGCGCCCTCGGCGTTGGCGATGCAGCCGTTGCGGAACGATACGCCCTTGCCGGCGGCCGTGACGGCGCAGACGGGCGCGCACTCGCCCGGGCAGGTGCTCCACTTTTTGGCGTCGTAGCACTCGCCGGGGCATTCGACGGTCATCTTGGCCGGATCGCATTGCGGCGTCGCCGACGTCGAGCCCAGCGCGTAGCAGCCCTGCAGGTCGCAGTTGTTCATCGCGCACTGGGTCTGGTAGGTGCTGCCGTCGTTCTTGGCGCAGACTGGCTGGTACGCCGTCACCGAGCAGCCGCCGCCGCCCTGGTCGGTGCCGAAGCTGCACTTGGACTTGCACGGGCCCTTGATCGGGTTGATGCCGACGTTCTCGTCGAGGTCCAGGCACTTTGTCTCGCAGAGCGCCTTGACGGTGACCTTGCCGCCGTTCTTCAGCGTCGCGCAGTACTGCACCTCTGGCTCGTCGGGCTGGCAGAACTTGCAGTCGGGGCACTTGCCCTGGCTGGGCTCGTAGCCGACCGGCCAGTCGAACGCCTGCAGGTCGCAGATCGCCTCGCAGTCGTTGTTGTAGGTCTTGCCGTCGAGGCACATCGTCGTGTCGGGGCACTTGCTGCACTCGGTGCAGTTCTTGGCGCAGTCCGGCAGCGGCAGCTTCTTCGGCGGCACGCCCGTGTCGGCCTCGGCCGTGTCGGTCGCGGTGCTGTCGGCCTCGCCCGCGTCGGCGTCGTCCGCGGCGCTGTCGGCGGCGTCGTCGTCGGCGTCGGCGGTGGCCGTCGAATCCTCGGTCGTCGTCGTGTCGGCCGTCGTGCCGTCGCTCGCGGCCGAATCGCCCGTCGTGCCGGTGTCGGTCGCGGCGTCGGTCTCGACCGTGCCGTCCGCAGCGTCCTCGGCCACGTCCTCGTCGACGGTGGCGTCCTCCTCGGCGGGCGGTTCGACCGAGCCGCAGCCGACCGAGAGCGTGACGCCCAAGCAGGCCACCAGCAGGAATGCGAAGCGATCGTGGATCATCCGGGACATGGTGCGACTCCGATACGGAAAGGGGCAACTCCGGCGACCACCCTAGCAGAGGCCGCGATCAGTTGCATCTTTCCCGACACAAAACCCGCAGCCACCGTCAAATCTCGCGCCACGAGGTGTCGGCGACTTCGGGCTGGCGGATGCCGTCGAGCCGCCACGCCTCGGGATCTCCGTGGCAGACCGCAGCGATCGCGTCGCCGCCGGCGCGCATCCGCGCCCGCGTCGTCTCGAAGGCGTGCCGCGCCACCAGGGCCCGCGCGTCGGTGCTCATGGGGCTCGTGACGAAGAGGGTCTCATCCTCTTCGCTGGGCGACATCAGCGCGATGCCGACCTCGGGGTGCTCGGCGCGAAAGCGGTGCAGGCCCAGGTAGAGGCGCGAGACCGTCGACACCCGGAACGCCTGGTTCCAGATGCCCCACATGCCGCGCTCGCGGATCCGCGTCACCGTGCCGGGGGCCACCCGGCCACGCAGCCTGCGGTCTTCGCTCAGGCGCCGCGCCAGGTTCCACGGCACGATCGGGTTCACGACCAGGATATGCGTCGCGCCCGCCGCCACCGCGAGGTCGACGTGGGCGACCTTGCCCGATCCGCCGTCGATCAGGTCGCTCTGGCCGATGCGCACCGGGGCGAAGAACAGCGGGATCGCGGACGACGCGACGATCGCCTCCGCGAGGCTGGCGTCGAGGCGGTAGCCGCGGCCAAAGACCTCGCGGTGGGCCGTGTCGAGGTTGTTGGCCGGGATCAGCAGGTGCCGTTCGACGCCGTCGAAGGTGCGCGCGAGGTGGTTGCGATCGAGGAAGCGCTCGATGAAGCGCTGGTAGCGGCTCAGGGTGAACAGGCCGTCGGGCAGCGTCCGCGACATGTCCGAAAAGTCGAGGCTCTCGATCGTCGACAGCGGCGCCGCGCGGAGCTGCATCGCCAGCGAGGTCGCGGCGCTGACGACCTTGCCGAGCTTGATCGCCGCTTCGCGCGGGTCGAAGCCGTAGACGTCGGCGCGCCGGAGCGGGAAGAAGTCGTCCTGCGTGGTGAGCGCGTGGTACATGCGCGCGGCCGACACGCCGGACGCCATCAGCGTGGCGATCAGGGCACCCGCAGAGGTGCCCACGAAGACGTCGAAGTGCTGGATCCGGAAGCCGGGCAGCGACGCCTCGAGGGCGGCGAGCACCCCGACTTCATAGGCGGCGCCGGTGGCTCCGCCACCGCAAAGGACCAGCGCGCGACGAGGGCGCTGCGTCATGCCGTCCGCCACAGGCGCGTTGCGCCGCTGAATCGCCCAGCCCCGGGGTCAAGTTCGGGGCGAAGAGGGCGGTGGACTGGTGACCCCAGCGGGAATTGAACCCGCGTCGTCGGCTTGAAAGGCCGGTGTCCTGACCACTAGACGATGGGGCCTTCGATGACGCCGCTTGGCGTCAGGGTGAGTCGGGAGGGACTCGAACCCTCGACCTACGGATTAAAAGTCCGCTGCTCTACCAACTGAGCTACCGACCCGCGGCGTCGAACTCCGCTCAGGAGGTCGAGGGCGCGTAGCTTAGGGCACGCGGACCCGGTCGGCAAGCGGGGGACGTCGTCCCGTCGCGTTCAGACGCGCGATTTGCGCTCCTCCAGCTCGACGTCGACCGCCTTGTCGCCCTTGTTCTGCAGGCGTGGGGTCGCGTCGACGGCCTCGGCGTCCTCGCGCATGTGGTCGCGCTGGGCCTTCTTGAAGTTGCCGATCGCCTCGCCGAGGCCCTTGCCGAGCTGCGGCAGCTTCGTGGCGCCGAAGAGCACGACGACGATGGCCAGGATGACCAGCATCTCGGGCATGCCGATCATGGCGCCGAGGACGCGGTCGAGGGGAGCAGATGCGTGGGAAATCATCGTGACGGCGAGCATATGCGGCTCCGGAGCGCGCCAGGATGGCAGCGCCAGCGCGGGCGAACCTGCGCGCCCACGCCAGAAGTCTAGCACGCGTCGCCAGCGGCGGCCAGCCAAGTTCTCGGGCCTCGGCTCGCCAGGTGGCGGCTCACGCGCCCGCCGCCGTGGGTTCGTCCCCTGGCGCGATCGAGGCCACCGCGCCGGCTGCCTGCAGATCCCGCTCGGCCATCGCCGAGACGACCTCGCGGGCGGCGGCGGACTCGGCAGCCTTCTTCGTCGATCCCTCGCCGCGGCCGCTGAGGATCTGGTCGCCGACACGGGCCTGGACCTCGACCTCGAAGACGCGGGCGTGCGCCGGACCGCGCTCCTCGAGCATGCGATAGACCGGCAACGGCGCCCCGCGGGCCTGGACCAGCTGCTGCAGCGCCGTCTTCCAGTTGCGCGTCAGGCGCAGCAGGGTCGGGGCCTCCAACGCGCCGCCGCTGCCGAGCTTGACCGCCGCCGCGAGATCCTCGGCGAACAGGCGCTCGACGACGCCGCGCGTCGCCGGCAGCCCGGTGTCCAGGTAGATCGCGCCCAGGATCGCCTCGACGGCGTCCGCCAGCACCGAATCGCGGCCCGCTCCGCCGCTGTGCCGCTCGCCACGGCCCAGGCGCAGGGCGGCGCCGAGCCCCAGCGCGCGGCCACCGCGGGCGAGCGTCGGGCCGCAGACGATGCGGGCGCGCAGCATCGTCAGGACGCCCTCGTGGCGCCCTGGCAGGGCGCGGTAGAGGTGCTCGCCGACGATCAAGGCCAGCGCGGCGTCGCCCAGGAACTCGAGACGTTGGTTGTCTTCGACACACTCCAGGCGCTCGTTGCGGAACGACGGATGCACCAGCGCCAGGCTCAGGAGCCTGGGATCCTGGAAGCGGTAGCCCAGGCGATCTTCGAGATCGGCCTGCAGGTTGCCGACGTCGCGGTCGTTCACAGCGCCTCCAGGTCGAGGGCGGTGCGCGCGGTCGACTCGATGATCGCGCCGCCGACCATGTGGTCGCCGTCCCAGAGCACCACGCTCTGGCCTGGCGCGATCGCCTCGGCAGGATCGTCGAAGCGCAGGGTCCAGGAGGTCGAATCGGCGGCGAGGACCGTGACCGCGAGCGACGGCCCGCGGTGGCGGACCTGGGCGCCGAGCGTGCGGCCGATGGCGAGCACGGCGCCATCGAGCGTCGCTGCCTCGCGGGCCCGGATCCCGGCCACGGCGAGGTCGCCGCGTTCGCCCAGCGTCACGGTGCCGTCGGCGCGCTTGTCGACGACGTAGAGCGTGGGGCCGCTGCCCTGCGGCAGGTCGGCACCGCGCCGCTGCCCGATCGTGAAGCGCGCCAGGCTCTCGTGCCGGCCCAGCGTCAGGCCCTGCATCGAGACCAGCGTGCCAGCCGGGGCGCCGCCGTGCTGCGCCAGCCAGTCGGCGGGCCTGGTGCCGGCAGTGAAGCAGATGTCCATGGATTCGGCCTTGTCGGCCACAGGGACGCCGAGCCGCAGCCCCTCGGCCCGGACCTCGCCCTTGGTCATGCCGCCGAGCGGGAAGCGGATCCACGGCGCGGTGGCGGGCCCGAGCGGCCAGAGGAAGTACGCCTGGTCCTTGGCCGCATCGACCGCGCGCCGCAGCGAAGGCCGGCCGTTCTCGTCCCGCTCCAACCTGGCGTAGTGGCCCGTGGCGAGGACCTCGCAGCCCAGCAGCTGCGCCCGGCGCAGCAGGCGTTCGAACTTCAAGTGCCGGTTGCACTCGACGCACGGGTTCGGCGTGCGCGCCTGCTGCCAATCCGCGACGAAGCGCGCGATCACGGTCTCTGCGAACGCTTCGCGCTCGTCGACGACGAAGTGGCGGATGCCCAACGCGGCGGCCACGCCGCGCGCGTCGCGGGCGTCTCGCGGCGCACAGCAGCTGCCCGCGCGCGCCACCGTGCCGAGCGGCTCGTCGTACAGCCGCGCCGTCAGGCCGACGACCTCGTAGCCGGCCTCGACCAGCAGCGCCGCGGTCACGCTCGAGTCGACGCCGCCGGACATGGCCACCGCCACGCGCGCCCCCGCAGGGAGCCCCACGATCGCGCGCATCTCGTCGATCCGGCATCCGGCGGGTGGCTGGTCTGCAGCCGAGCCGTTGGCCATGGGTGGAACCAGGGGGGAGATCGTCACCAACGCACCGTCCGAGTCGCGCCGTGGGGCACGACGTCACGTGGCGAGCCCTCGCGGCCCGCCCGCTCGCCGCGCGCGCCGCCCCACACGCGGGACGGGCGGGGACGGCGATCCCGTGCACGATAGCCCGACTCGGCGGGGCGGTCCACGCTGCGTCGTCCGATCCGCGTCTGCCGGGCCCGGCGCCTGGCGCCGGACGTTGCGTCCGTTCGCGCGGCGTCGGTGTCCGGGCGGCGGCGGACCGTCTGGCGCTACGGCCCTTCGGCGAGCAGCAGCAGGCGCTGCCGGATCGACGCGAGCACCGCCACCGTCCGCGAGATCGCGGCCTCGTCGACGCCCGGGCCGAGCGAGAACCGCACCGTGCGACGCGCGATCTCGGCCCCCGCGAGCCTGGCGATGGCCGGCGAGGGCTGCGCCGTGCCCGAGCTGCACGCAGCGCCGGCCGAGACCGCGATCCCTTCGAGGTCCAGCGCCGCCACCAGCACGTCCGCTGCGACCCCGGGGAAGGCGACCGAGAGCACATGGCCCGTCTCTGCGCCGCCGCTGGTCGGTCCGTGACGCTGGACACCCGGCCAGCGCACCTGCAGCTCGGTCCAGAGCCGATCGCGCAGCACGCGCAGCGCGGCGGCCGCGGCCAGCCGGTCTGCGATGCCCGTCGCGGCGGCGCCCATCGCGATCGCGCCGATCACGTTCTCGGTTCCGCCGCGCAGGCCGCGCTCCTGGCCGCCGCGCAGCTGCGCGTCAACCCAGCGCCCCGGTCGCAGCCACAGCGCGCCGCTGCCTGGCAGGCCGCCGAACTTATGGGCCGAGACGACCACCGTGGTCGCGTCGGCGGCCCAGCCGCTGGCGTCGACCCGGCCGACCGCCTGGCTGCCGTCGACGTGCAGGTGGAGCTCCGGCACCTCGTGGCGCGGCGCGGCGGCATCCGCGACAGCGGGGCGGCGTCTGCCTCGTCCCGGGGCGACCGCGGGGCTCGTCGCGTCGGCCGCGCCCGCAGCAGCGGCATGCCCGAGGGCCGCCGCGAGCGCCGCGACCGGTTGGATCGCGCCCAGCTCGTGGTGCACCGCGGCCACGGCGATCAGCCACGGGCGGGGCTGGTCCCGCAGCGCAGCGATCGTCGACGCCACGTCGATCACGCCGTCCGGGCCGACGGGCAGGTCCACCCGTCGCCAGCCGATCGCCTCCAGGGTCTCGGCTGGATGCAACAGCGACGGGTGCTCGATGGCCGCGACCCCGATCGTGCCCAGGGGCCGGCCCACGCGACGCCACGCGTCGGCGGCCCCGCGCAGCGCCAGCGCGTTCGCCTCGGTCGCGCCCGAGCAGAAGATCCAGCCGTCGACGTCGAGGCCGAGCGCGTCGGCCAGACATGCCCGCGCGCCGTCGAGGGCGGCGCGCGCCCGCTGGCCGTGGACGTGCTGCGACGAAGGGTTGCCGCCGCCATGGCGCGCAAGCCACGCGCCGACCGCGGCCGCCGCCACGGGCGCGAGGGGCGCGCTCGCGCTGTGGTCGAGGTAGACCTCGACGCTCCCCACCGCCGCCGCGGTCGCGCCTTCGACCGCGGGCTGGCCGGTCGCCATCGTCGTTGCCGTGTCGGGGGCGCGGTGCGTCATCGGCTGACGATGGCTGCGCGCGCGTCGCGCATCAAGGGGGCGACCGCACGGACCCTCGCCCGCTCAGGCCGGCCAGCGCAGCGTCGCGTTGACGCGCGGCCCGGTCTGGGGTGTCATGCGCGCCCGTTGCTGGAGGCCTGCATGCGGCAAAATCGCGCGTTTTTCCCGTTTTTCCGGTGTTCCTGGCGTTCCCGGCCTGCACCGGTGTCCCCGGCTTCGTCGGCCGGGATGCGGCGCGGGCTGCTGGCGCCAGCCGCGTTCTGCATGCTGACCGCCTCCTCCATGCTCGCCGCGGCCCCGGCCTCGGCAGCCGGTGGTCCGACGCTGCTCGACGTCGAGGTCGGTGACGCGACGGCCGTCGACGAGTCGCCGCAGGCCGCGCCGACGCCGAGCGACGTGACGCCGACCGCCGTCCCTGCCGCCGCGCCCGCCCTCGCGATCCAGGCCCCGGCGTTGCCAGGTCGCAGCTACCCGTGGGTCGAGCTGCACGGCTACTTCCGCTTCCGCCCGGACTGGATCTCCAACGGCCACCTCGGCCAGGCGGTCGCCAGCGGCCTGCCGCAGTACCCGGTGCTGACGACCAGCGCGATCAAGCCGCCGCTCTCGCGTTGGCCGCAGAACAACGACGCCTCCAACGGCTTCAAGGACAAGGTCGGCAACAGCCGCGACGAGACCTCGGTCGCCGGCGCCACGATCCGCCTGCGCCTGCAGCCGACGATCCACGTCGCCGAGAACGTCCGACTCAAGCTGACGGTCGACGCCTTCGACAACCACACGCTCGGCAGCAGCCCCGACTACGCCGGCGCGCTGGCCCGGCCGGACGTGCCCCTGGCCGCGTTCGCGATGAGCACGGCGCCCGGTTCGCTGCGCCTGGTCGAGGGCTACGGCGAGTGGAAGACCCTGGTCGGCATGCTCCGCGTCGGTCGCCAGGCGTCGTCCTGGGGCCTCGGCATCCTGGCCAACGGCGGCATGGGCACCACCTGGGACGGCGTCCACCCGCTGCCGCACTACTACGGCGGCAACCTCGCCCCCGCGCAAGGCCTCGGCTACGACGCCGACTTCGGCAACTTCAGCGATCGCGCGGCGTTCGTGACCCAGGTCAAGGGTACGTACGTCGCCCTGTTCTGGGACTGGATCTCGCAGGGCTCGCTGGCCTACGACCCGACCCGGATCGACGGCGTCGCCTACGACCTCGAGGACGCCGACGACGTGAACCAGTACGGCGTCGCGGTGTTCCGCAAGCCGCTGTCCGAGGCCGAGGTCGCCGAGCGCCGCACGGACCTCAACGACCGCCGCGTCGGCGTGCTCGACTTTGGCTTCTACGGCATCTACCGCAGCCAGGAGCTCGACACCAACAGCACGAAGAAGCCGCCGGCGCAGACCGACATCCAGGACGCGAGCAAGCTGACGCTGCTGCCGCGCAACGCCTGGGCCATGGCCGGCGACCTCTGGGGCCGCTACGAGATCCGCCCGAGCCTCTCGACCCGCTTCGTCGCCGAGGCCGAGTTCGCCTATCTCTTCGGCAAGATCGAGGACGCCTCGCCCGTGGGCGACGCCAGCACGAGCAAGCCCAAGGACATCAACATGTGGGGCGGCGCGCTCAAGTCCGCGTTCCAGATGGACAACATCACGATCGGCCTCGACGCGGGCGCCGCGTCTGGCGACGACACCCGCTGCTTTGGCGTCTACGGCACCGGCAACTGCGGCCTCGAGACCGCCGACGGTTCGCCGAACCGCGACATCACGGGCTTCAAGTTCCATCGCAACTACCGCGTCGACTCGCTGCTCTTCCGCGACGTGGTCGGCGCCGTGACCAACACCGTCTTCGTCAAGCCGACCTTCGGCCTGACGCGTCAGCCCTGGTTCGCTGCCGACGAGATCCTCGGCTTCGACATCGGCGTGCTGCACGCCCTGGCGATGAACAAGGAAGGCACGCCCGGCAACGGCGGCACCATCGGCACCGAGATGGAGGTGCGCGCCTTCCTCGGCTCGCGCGACCTCTACCTCGCGAGCGTCACGTTCTCGTACGTGATCCCGGGCGACGCGCTCGACGTCGTCGGCAACGACGCCAACGACGGCCGCGGCCAATGGCTCGGCGCGCTCTCGACGGTCAAGGCCGAGAACGCCTGGCGCCTGATGGGCCGCATGGTCCTGTCGTTCTGAGGCGCCGGTCGCCTCGGCCCTGCTTCGGTTTCGCTCGGTTCGACGCGGCCGCCGTCGTGCCGGCAGGAGCGCTCGGTGGACCACTTTCATCGCGTTGACGGTGCCCTCTACGCCGAGGACGTCCCGCTGGCCGAGATCGCCGCGCGCGTCGGCACCCCGACCTACGTCTACTCGCGGGCCACGATCGAGCGGCACTACCGCGTGATGGACGAGGCGCTCGCCGCGCTGCCCCACACCATCTGCTACAGCGTCAAGGCCTGCTCGAACCTCGCGATCCTCGGTCTGTTGGCCCGGCTCGGCTCGGGCTTCGACATCGTCAGCGTCGGCGAGCTCGAGCGGGTGCTCGCGGCCGGCGGCGATCGCAGGCGCGTCGTCTTTTCCGGCGTCGGCAAGCGCGACGACGAGATCGCCCGCGCGCTCGAGGTCGGCATCCGCGCCTTCAACGTCGAGAGCGCCTGGGAGCTCGATCGCATCGCCCAGGTCGCCGCGACCCTCGGCGCGCGCGCGCCCATCAGCCTGCGGGTCAACCCGGACGTCGATCCGCGCACCCACGCCTACATCGCCACCGGCCTGCGCAGCAGCAAGTTCGGCGTGCCCATGGACGAGGCGCGCGCGCTCTACCGCTTCGCCGCGAGCCATCCGAACCTCGACGTCGTCGGCATCGACTGCCATATCGGCAGCCAGATCGTCGAGATCGAGCCGTTGGCCCATGCCCTCGACCGCGTCCTGGCCCTGGTCGACGAGCTGGCCGCCGACGGCATCACGCTGCACCACGTCGACATGGGCGGTGGCCTCGGCATCACCTACAAGGACGAGCGCCCCGCGCCGCCCGAGGCGCTCGGCCGCGCCTACGCCGAGCGGCTGCGCCCCCGCGGGCTCGAGCTGATCGTCGAGCCAGGGCGCGTCATCGTCGGCAACGCGGGCGTCTTGTTGATGCGCGTGCTCGGGGTCAAGGACAACGCCGAGCGCCGCTTCGTCATCGTCGACGCAGCCATGAACGACAACATCCGACCGTCGCTGTACGGCGCGTTCCAGGCGATCGAGCCGGTGGCGCCGGTCGCCGCGTCGGCCGAGCAACGAGAGGTCGACGTCGTCGGGCCGATCTGCGAGAGCGGCGACTTCCTGGCCAAGGGCCGTGCCCTGCCGCCGCTCCGCCAGGGTGAGCTGCTGGCGATGCGGTCGGCCGGCGCCTACGGCTTCTCGATGGCCTCGACCTACAACAGTCGCCAGCGCGCCGCCGAGGTCCTGGTCGACGGCGCGACGTGGACGACGATCCGCCGCCGCGAGGCCCTCGCGGACCTCTGGCGCGACGAACGCACCCTGGACGAGGCCGAAGCCGACCGGGTGGCGTCGGGCAGCGCCGGGCCGCGCTGACGGTCGCCGCGGCGACACAATCGCGCACGTCGTGCGCGAAATACGCATGGATTGCACGATTCAACCCGCGCCGCCGCCGTGCCGTCGAGCGAAATCGAAAGGTTGACGCGGTACGAATCTGGCACGAGGCTTGCGTACACCAAAGGCGCACCTGCCGTCGCGTCGTCGCGTCGGCGGCGAGCGCGAGGAGTTCATGCTGCCCCACGTCGAGCCACCCACCAGCGACAGGACCCAGCGCGGATCGACGCTGCTGGAGTTGATGATCGGCCTGGTGATCCTGTCGATCTTGATGGGCGTCGCCCTGCCGGGACTCGGGACGCTGATCGGCCGATTCTACGGCCGCAGCGCGGCGGAGGACCTGCTCTACGCCGCCGACCTCGCCCGCAGCCGCGCCCGCGCCCAGCGCGTCGCCTACACGGTGAGCGCCGGCAGCAACGGCATCGACGGCGAGCTGCTCAAGATCGTCGTGCGCAAGGGGCAGGGCACCGCGTGCAGCAGCGCCGATCCGGCCAACGGCGAGATCCTCTACACGGCCGACTACTCCAAGAACAACCCGACCAACAACCCCGAGATCGCGATCATGCGCCGGGCGCCGAACGACCTGCTCAAGTCGGGGGCGATGCTCTGCTTCAAGCCCGACGGCCGCGTCGTGCGCGCCGACAACGAGCTGCCGTTCTCGCCGCCGACCGCGGACTTCCTCGCCGGCGACGCCTACTTCGAGCTCTCGCGCGTCCAGGGCACCACCGCGATCGGTGATCTCTGGCAGGTCCAGATCAGCTACAACGGCAGCTCCCGCCTGACGTTCGGCCACGACCTGGCCAAGCTCAAGGGAGGTGGCTGATGCGCGCGAGCCGCGGCTACACGCTGGTCGAGCTCTTCGTCGCCGCGGCGGTGGCGACCGTCAGCCTCTACGCCAGCCTGAACATGGCCACCTACGCCATGCGCGGCAACACCGAGCTGCGTGACAGCCAGGCGGCGATGTCGCTGGCCGAGCACCTGATCTCGACGATGCAGCTCGAAGGCTGGATCTGGACCACCCCCGAGTCGATGACCAGTCTGACTCTCTACCTCGCCAACGCGACGCAGCCGCCGACCGTCGGCCAGGCGAGCGAGTGGAAGGTCGCCAACACCAGCATCTATCTCAAGGATCGTCGCGTCGGCGACATGGGCATGGACGCGATCTGGGACAACGGCGTGCTGCAGGAGCTGCCGTCCGATCTAGGCAGGCGATATTGCGTGCATTATCGACTGATCTGGGTCGCGAGCGACATGGTGCGCGCCGAGGTCCGCGTGTCCTGGGCACGGCCGCACGTGCCGCCCGATGCGTTGCTGACGTGCCCGACCTCGATCATCGACGACGTCGCGACCGTCAACTCCGTTGCGCTCTTTGGCACCATCAAGAGGAACACCGATGTCCTGTGACCGCCGCACCGTGCCCAGGCGGATCGCCGGCCTGTGGCGGTCCTCGGAGCGGGCCGACGCGCCCGGCGCCGGCGCACGTCGCCGGGACCAGGGGCAGCGCGGCTACAACCTGATCGAGCTGCTGATGGCGATGGCGCTCTCGTCTGTCGTCTTCATGTCGATCACGACGCTCTACGCCTACCAGGCGGAGTCTTTCGCCTCGCAGACGCACGTGCTCACCAGCACCCGCAACGGCCGCTTCGCGATGGAGCACCTGCGCCGCGACCTGATGGCGCTGGGCAGCAACGCGACGCCGAACTCCGCGATCGACGACCTGGTCTGCCCCAAGCCAGCGACGGTGCTGCGCGCGCTGACGCTGGATCTCAACGACGGCTACGTCTTCCGCCCGGACCTGAACCCACACCTGCGCACGGTGTCGATCACCCTGTTCGGCAGCCTGGACGTCAAGAATCGCTACGAGACGGAGTCGATCAGCGCCAAGATCGTCAAGCTCGTCGACGACGGCACCTTGCCTTCGACCGATGCGCTCTGGAACGACACCTTCACCACCGATCGCTACCTGCGCATGGCGTCGGGCGACGGCAAGTCGATGATCATCCCGATCGCGAGCACGTCGTTCTCGGACAAGACCGTGACGCTGACCGTCGAGCCGGACCAGATGCAGGGCACGCAGCGCTGTGGCTACCAGGGCACCGGCGGCGGCCTCACGGTCGACGTCCAGGGCCTGATCCGCTACCGGATCATCGGCGACAAGCGGCCCACCGCGCCGATCGATCCCAACGGCAACCCTGTCAACACGCTGCTCGTTCGCGAGCGCCTCGAGGTTGACGGCGTCACGGTCCACGGTGCCCTGCCGCTGGCCGAGAACGTCGTCGAGATCGGCATCTTCGACGGCACGTTCGACAGCGACATCGCGCCCGACGCGATCGCCCTCGACCAGCGCGTGAACGTCGAGGAGATGGTCCAAGCCGACGGCAGCGGCGTGCTCGGCAAGACCAACGCCGCGCGCCCGGAGTCGCTGCGCGCGATCACGGTCAAGCTCAGCATCCGCGCCGACGAGCAGCAGCGCGGCCTGACGCACCGCCCTCGCGCCGACAAGCGCAACCCGCTGATGACCTACCGGATGGACCCGCTCGGCAACGGTGCCGCGCCGGTCACGACCTTGGCGACGCGCGTCACGATGACGACGCTGATCTCGCGCAACCTCTGATGGTATCGCCCGGAGCGCCGCGGCCTGCGGCGTCTCCTCGGCACGGAGACGAGCCCCTGATGCAGCAACCTTCGCCGACCCAGCCACCGACCGGGCTTCCCAGCGCAAGCGAGGCGGTCGTGCAGGCCGATGGCGCCGGCCGCAGCGTGTGGTCGGTCGCGCTCCGCGCCCGCCTGCGCCGCGACGCGGCGGAATTCGGCAAGCGTTGGAGCGGCGAGTCGGATCGCCGTGGCATGGTCCTGATCATGACGATGCTCATGACGACGGTGCTCGCGTTGCTGGGCAGCGCCGCGACGATGTCGACCGCCAGCCAGCTGCGCGAATCGAGCGCGACCCGGCTCGAGCACACCGCGATGCGGGTCGGCGAGGCCGGCACGATGGCGACGATCGCCCTCGCGGCCCAGCTGCAGAGTCAGTTCGAGACGTATGTGGTCGGCCGGAACTACCAGCTCGACCTCACCGACGCTCCGGACCTCTACAACTGGAAGTCCAAGGGATCGTTCGGCCTCGAACAGGACACCAACGCGGCGCCGAACTTCAAGGTTCAGGTCGCGCAGCCCAAGATCGCCTACGGCGTCGCCGGCTATGACGCGGCGCGCTATTGCTTCCGCAGCTACGGAATGAAGACGACTGCAAGCATTGGAGATCCCAAGAGCAAGTCGGCCGCCGTGGCTGCGCAATCCGGTCAGGTTGGCTTCCAGGCCAATGTCATCGTAGGACCCGTGCCATGCGGTGGTTGACCAAAAATCCGCTGGTGGCGGCAACGTTGGGCTTGCACCCACCGATCAGGAATGCGAGTCTTGCGTCCAGGTCGAAGTGCGGTCTGGTGGGACCAGTCGATGCCGAGGCACGAAGCGTCCCAGACCGACAAAGCACGCGGTGGTCGGGGCGGAGGGCGGCGTTCTTGGGGGATCGGCGTCGGTCTTCGCCCCGCCACCGCGCATCACGTTCCAGCCGAATCCTGTCCGTGGCCGAAGGCTCGCTGGCGGCGCTCGTGCTGGCGTGTGCCGTGCTGCTCGGCCCCGCCCAGGCGCGCGCCGAAGGCGCCCCCCCAGAAGTCCTGATCGCGATCGACGCGTCGGAGTCGATGCAATACGTCGTCGGGCACTCCGTGCCGCCGAATTGCGGTGATAGCAGCCCGGCACGATCGCGCTGGAACGCCGTGCTCGAGATGCTGTTGGGCACCAACGATGGCTACGGCTGCACCGTCAGCTCGCTGGCCGACCATCCCGACGGCGCGAGTCCGCCCAAGCAACTCTTCGGCGCCAAGCAGTGCATCGCGGGCGTGCCTGGGACGATCGCGGACTCCAAGACGGTGCCGCCCGATCCCAACGACAGCCAACCGGTCAGCGACCGCTCGTTGAACGGCCAGGCACCCTCGCCCGGCGTCGAGCTGCGCGTCGAGACGACCGACACCGACATGCGGCTGCCGTATCTGGTCATCGACACCAAGAATGTGCCGGTCACGGACGATTGGGTCGGCGGCTCGGTGACGCTGACCACCCGCGACGGCGCCGGCACCCTCCCGATCGACCGCTACGTCGTGCTCGTCGCCTCGCCCGCGCCGCCGTCGGCGATGTCCGCCAAGGATTGGGTCTGCAAGACCAACGACGACAAGCGCGTCCTCGCGTCGCAGCCGGCCAAGATCGCGGCGGCGATCGGTGGCAAGACGACGCTGGAGTTCACCGCCGCCTTCGCCAAGTCGTTGCGCCAGGCACGCGACGCTGGCCAGACCCAGGTGACGCTGGCGATCGCGCCCGCCGGCACCTGGTTGGCCCCGGATTGCGCCACGCGCCTGGGCGACAGCGGCAACAAGTACTTCGCCTTGTTCCATGGCCCCTTGGCTTGGGCAGAGAATCGACCGGTCGTGTCGATCGCGGTCGGCAAGGTCTGCAGCCGCGAGGGTCCGGGCTTCCACTACACGGCGACGGGCAACCGCATGAACGACGGCTTGATCCAATCGTTCAACTCGGTCGCCAAGTTCTCGGTGTTGCTGCCGGACAACGTGATGAACAAGGCGACGGACTCCGCCGGCGGCTACAGCTTCGGCGCGCCGATCTCGTCGCTCTGGGGCGACATGAACATCGGCCTCGCCGATCCGTTCGCGGCCGGCAGCCCCTCGGTGCCGGTGTCCCGCAGCGACACCATGGTCGAGCGCGCCATCACCAACGCCAAGATCAGCGCCAGCCTGGCTGCGGTCCAGCCCAACGGCGGCGCGCCGATCGGACGACTGCTCGAAGACATCGTGGCGATGATCTCGCCCGGCCCCTTTCAGGATCCGCACACCAAGACGCTCGCCGAAGACGCCGTCAACGGCGACCCCTACGCCGAGTGCCGCCAGCGCTACGTCGTGCTGTTCACCGACGGCGGCAGCAACCTCGACGACGGCGTCAACGACGCCCGCCAGGATGCCATCGCCGCCGCGGGCTCGTTGCGGACCCGCGGCGTCACGCTCTACGTCGTCTCGGTCGCTGACGATGGCAGCAACGCGAGCGACGGGCCGAGCAAGGCCGACCGTGACTTCTTGGATCAGCTGGCCACGGCGGGAGGCAGCGGCAGCGCGTGGCGGGTGCAGAGTCCGACAGAGCTGATCAAGCGGCTCAAGAACATCCTCGGCGTGTCGCAGAACGTCGGCGAGGTGCGCACCCGCACGATCTGGACCGAGGCCACCGGCACCAACGAAGACGTCCAGCATACCTTCCACGCGCGCAGCTACTTCAACGCTGCGGAGCCCGTGCTGTCCAAGGGCGCGATGGAGCAGCGGCAGCTCTCCTGCCAGAAGCAGTGCGTGTCGCAGGCAGACCCGGCGACTGCCCGCGTCTGCGCCGTCGTCGATCTCGTCGATCGTCTGGCGAGCCGCTCCGAGCCGCGCACCTTCTACTCGCAGGTGTCTGGGCAGCGGATCAGCTTCGACGTGTCGGGCACGGGCTCGGACGCCTTGCAGATCCCGAGTTTCGGTACGGCGCCGAAGCTCCGGCCGGATCCCTCTGGAGCGTGTGTCAGCCAGTCCAACGCCTACATCCTGAGCGACGACGCGCAGCGCGAAGCCTACCGCAAGGACGTGATCGCCCTGTTGCGCTCGGAATCGGGCAGCTGCCGCGAAGAGATCCCGTTTGGCGCTCCCAGCGACTCGCAGATGGCCGTCCTGGAGCCCGCGTCGCGCCTGCCTTTGTCGGATCCGGTCTTCAAGTCCTACGCGGCCACGGCGACGCCTGCGAGTCCTGGCTTCACGGAGTCCAACCCGAGCGGTTCGTTCCGCCGACCGACGATGTTGTTCGCTGCGACCCATGACGGCTTCCTGCACGCGTTCCGCACCGACCGCGACGAGACGGTGAACGTCACCGGCCAGCTGGTGGCAGGCGATGAGCTCTGGGCGTGGCTGCCGGGCTTCTCGCTCCGCCGCGTCCGCGACTTCAAGCTGATCGAGAGCGCGGCCGGCTCCTTGCTTGGCGGCGATCTCGTCGCGACGCACGCGTTGCTCGAACGCAAGGTGGCGACGGTGGCCGAGGCGGCGCTGCAATGGCGTGCGGTCGTACTCGGCGGCGCGGGCGAGGCTGGCGCAGGCTACTTCGCCCTCGACGTGACGTCGCCGATGGAGCCGCGGCTGCTCTGGGAGATCACGCCCGATCGGGTCTGCTGGGGGCCCGACACCAAGCTCGGCAACGTCTCGGGGCCCAAGTGCTCGCTGTCGAACGACTTCCAGGCGATGGGCCGATCGACGGCGCGGCCGGTGCTGGCGCGGGCCTTCTACAAGGAGCAGGGATCGACCGTCGAGCGGACGGTCGCGATCCTCGCGGCGGGGCGACCGCCATCCTCCACGCCTGTGACCAACACCGGCGTCGACGGCAACGGCAAGCGCGCGATCTTCATCGTCGAGTTGGCGTCGGGCAAGCTCATCCGCAGGCTCGACGACTCGGATATCGACACGACCGGGGTCACGACCGCGATCAACAGCAAGAACGACCTCGGCCACTTCTGGACCGAGCCGGCCTGCTACAACGTCGCCCCGGGGGCGTTGGTCTCGCGCTGCTTCATCGGCGACTCCAAGGGCATGATCTGGCGCGTGGATCTATCGAGTTCGAACCCCGCGCAGTGGAAGATTGAGTTCTTCCACGACTCCTATTCGGGGCCTGACACGCCTGCCGCCTGGGTCCGCGGCATCCACTCCGCCGATCGGGTCCCCGTGCGCTCGCCGCCGAGCATCGCGCTCAACCGGGCCGGCGAGATCGTGCTGGTCTATGGCACGGGCTCGGGCGACGAATCGACCAGCGCGACGCGACGTCACCTCGTCTACTCGGTCACCGAGACCTTCGCCCTGGCCGCCAACGGCAACGCCAGCGTCGCCAAGCCGAAGCTGAACTGGATCTACGCCAACGAAGGCTCAACGCAGTTCATCGGCCCGCCGTTGGTCTTTTCGGGCAACGCGTACTGGGCGTCCTACACCCTCAGTGCGGCGGGGTTGTGCTCGGTCGGCACCGGCCATTTGTGGGGCGCGGACTACGACACGTCCAAGAGCGCGTCGGATCCGACGACCTTGTTCGGCGCGTTCCCGAACCCGGCGGCGCCGGCCAAGCCGTCGGCCAACCTCGACCACGTCGCGGTCGGCACCTACAAGCCGTCGCCAGTCGAGGTCTCGCCGGTGCCGTCCTGCTTCGGTGGCTGCGCGCCGAGCGACTACAACTGCCTGATCAAGGGCGGAGGCGCGCTCGGCGGCAAGGCGCCTGCCTACCAGGTCGGCGTGGGCACGACGTCGACCTCCCAGGCGTCCGGGCAGGCCCCACCCAGCGGCACCCAGCCCGCGATCGGGACGTCGGCGCAGCAGCTCAGCCCGCCGCGCTCGACCGCGGTGATCACGGGCTGGGACCTCCTGTACGATTGATGCGGTGCGCCGGATCGACCCCAGGGGGGATGGCCATCCGCGTCGGCTCGGCGTGGACCGCGCAAGCGCACCGCGCCGCCGTGCGGCTGGCGCTCGCCGCCTGCGTGGCGATCGTCGCGGCGTGCGAATCACCAGCCACACACCTCGCGCCCGCGCCGCCCACGCCGGTCGTCGCGCCAGTGACGCCGCAGATCCGCTGTCCAGGTGGCCTGTTGTGCGA
The DNA here is from genome assembly GCA_964586155.1 of uncultured Enterobacteriaceae bacterium. Taxonomy (GTDB): domain Bacteria; phylum Myxococcota_A; class UBA9042; order UBA9042; family UBA9042; genus SXNM01. The sequence continues at coordinate 49,192 of CAZPHC010000021.1, forward strand.
ATCGGACGCGCTGCTCTGCGGCTGGCGCGTGCCCACCGCCTGCGACCAGCGCCGCGAGCAGACCTACCTCTGCACCTGTCGCCTCGGCGGCATCAAGCGCGGCGAGCTGCGGGAGTTCTTCTCCAGCCGCTACGCCCGGGTCCAGGACGCCGCCCAGGGCGCCCTCGAGGTCGAGCAGCCCCAGCCGGCGGTGTTCCCAGGTGGGCCGGCACCCACCGCTGCGACGCTGCGTGTCCTCGGCGCCGAAGGCGACGACGCCGAGCGCACCCTGGTGGCGACGCCGGCCGGGACCTCACGGCTCGATCCCGAGCCGGCTGCGACCAGGAAGCCAATCGACCCAGGTTGATGCGCGAATCGAGATTGACGAGCCGGCATGGCCCCCTATCCTGCCGGACGAGAGGCGAGCGCGACCGCGCGGCAGCCCCGCAACCGACGGCCGACGTGCCGCGGAGGAGTCAGTGATGGTGCAGTTTACCGAGCGAGCCGTCGGCAAGATCCGCGAGATGGCAGCGGCCCAGGACTTCGGCGATCAAGGCGTGCGCGTCATGGTCGTCGGCGGCGGCTGCGCCGGCTTCACCTACGACATGGACTTCGAAGAGGCACCGCGCGACGACGACGAGGTCTCCGAACAGTTTGGTCTTCGCGTGTTCGTCGACGAGATGAGCGCGACCTACCTGGACAACACGACGGTCGACTACGTCGAGAGTCTGGACTTCTCGGGCTTTCACTTCGACAATCCGGGGGCGACGCGGACCTGCGGCTGCGGGTCGTCGTTCTCCTGATCGTTCCACGTCCAGCGGAGCCCGACCATGACCCAGACGTACTACAGCATCGACGCCGATGACATGGCGTGGACCTGCCACCCCGAGCGTGGTGTGTCCTACAAATCCCTGCGGTACGACCACGGCGACAAGTCGGGCGCGGTCATGATCCACCTCTGCCCCGGCGCCACCTACCCGGCCTACCGCGCCCACGGCGGCCAGGACGTCTTCGTGCTCGACGGCGAGCTGCTGCTCGGCGACAGCGCCGTCGGCCGCGGCAACTACGTCCACGTCGCGCCCGGCAGCCAGCAGCAGCCGCGGACGACCAAGGGCTGCGTGCTCTTCGTCAGCTTCCCGGGCGACGTCGAGCATCTCCACGAACTCTGAGCGACGTCGCTGATCCGTCCATGGCGGGGCGACGCGCGCGCTTGGTCCTTGGCAGGGCCGGGCGTTGGTGCCAGGATGGTTCCAACGCCCACGCGCGTTGGAGGCGGCATCGATGGCGCAGGATCCGCGACAAAAATCGGGCCTCTCTGGCATGTTCGGCGCCCTGACGCGCAGCAAGAGCGACGCCTCGGCGCGGCGCAGCAGCGCGGTCGAACGGACCTCCCCCGACCCGTTCGAGCGGATGGAGCGCCCTGTGCGCGACGTCGTCCGCCTGATGGCCGACATCCCGGTCTTTGCCGACCTCAGCGAGCGCGAGCGAACCGTCATCGCCGAGATGGCCCACGTCGCTCGTTGTCACGGCGGCACCGAGCTTTGGCGCGGCGGGGATCGCGCGTATTGGCTGCTGATGGTCGTCCAGGGCCGGATCGAGATGCGCGCCAGCATCCTGCCGGGCGTCGAGCACCAGGTGCGCGCCCACCCCCCGGGCGACGTGCTCGGCATCGAGGCGTTGTTTGGTGCCGAAGCGTATAGCCTCGGAGCCTTCGCCAGCGAGCGGACGGCCGTGCTGCGGGTGCCGATCGCGGACCTGCGGCGATTCCTGGAGGTCGGCCGCCCGGCGGCGATCAAGCTCTACGTCGCCATCGTCGGAGCGCTCGGCGCCCAAGTGCGCGACGCGACAATCGAAGTTGCCAACCTTCTCGAGCGGACGTCGATCATGCCGACCCGCGGCGAGGGCATCTCCGAGTCGGTCCTGAACGACCTGCTGACCAAGAAGCCCTGAGCACCCGATCGGTCGGGGCACATTGGCCCCAGGCGCGCCCCACGGCGGCATCCCGGCGCTTGCAAGCAGGCGCCCGGACTCCTAGAACCGTAGCTAGGACGCGCAACTGCGCACGAGTGGCGTAGCAAGCGGCAGGGTTCGGTCCTGCCACGCGCGCTGGGTGAGCGGCCGATGTACGACGCAGCAAAGCTCCACCGCGACGAACTGCAGGACAAGGAGCCGAAAAAGAAGGCACATGAACTCGACGGCAAGCAGGCAGATGCCAGCGTTGCCGCGGACATGCCTTCGTTGGACGGCGCCAGCAGCTCCCTCGCCCCGGGCCTCGGCGCCAAGGCCGACGCCGCCTCCGATCCGGCCGCGATGCAGGCCCAGCAGCAGGAGCTCGCGCGCCTGCAGGCGCTGCCGGCTGGCGATCCCGAGCTCGAGGCCTACAAGAAGCCCGAAGCCATGGCGGCGCAGGTGCCGGAAGGCCCCGGAGCCACGGGCGACGCGGCGGGCGCCGCCGAGGCGATGTCGCCCAAGCAGGAGCAGCAGTCCGCAGGCGAGATCGGCCCGCCGGCCGAGACGGTCGACGCCGCGATGCCGGACGTCGGCGGCGCGCTCGAGAAGGTCGACGTCGCCGGCACGATCGCCGGTGCCTCCGAGGCCGCCACGGGCGCCGCCGACGCCGCCGCCGCGGCGAGCAAGCAGGTCGCGCCGCCGACCGAGGTCGCCGCCCAGCCCGTGTCTGCGCCGACCGGCGCCGAGGTCGCCGCGCAGGCGACGACGCCGCTGGACGTCAGCGCGCCCGCCGAGGCCAAGATCGACGCGCCAGCGCCGGCTCCGGTCAAGGCCGAGGCCCCGGCGCAGGCATCCCCGAGCGCCCCGGCCAGCGCCTCGGTTCCGAGCGCCGACGTCGAGGCCGAGGCCGCCTCGGCACCCGCGCCCGCGCCGGTCGCAGAGGCCAAGCCCGAGGTCGTCGCTGGTTCGGCGCCCGCCGCGCCCGCGGCCGCGCCCGAGGCCAAGATCGAGACCGCCAACGTCGACGTGCAGGGGGCCGCGCCCCAGATCGCGCCCGACGCTGCCGGCGCGCCGGCGCCCGCGCCCCGAGCCCAGATCGAGGCCCCGCAGGGGGCCGTGGCCGAGGTCGCCGCGCCGAGCGTCGCCCCGGTCGAGGCCGTCGACGTCGAGGCCAAGGGCGAAGCGGCTCCGGCCGTCGCGACCCAGGCCCCAGCGATCGCGCCGGAATCCGCCGCAGCCGACAGCGTCGCCACGGCCAGCCCGGAGGCCCAGGCACCGATCGAGGCCCCGGCGTCCGCCCCGGCGGCCGCGTCGGTCGAGTCCGTCGCCTCCGACGTCAGCGCCACCGAGGCCGAGGCCAAGGTCGACGTCGCCGGAGCGTCCGTGGCCGAGCCGGCCGCGCCCGCCGGCCTCGAGGAGGCCGCCGAGCAGATCACCGCGCCCGCGTCGGGCAACGCGCCGCAGCTGGGCGCGCCGCAGCTCGGCGACGCCAAGTCCGAAGAGGTCAACGCCACCGCCGGCACGACGCCCGCGCCGGCCTCGGCCAGCGCCTCGCTGAGCGATCTGAGCCCCGAGGGCGCGATGGAGGGCGTCGCCGCCGCCGCCGCCGACCTGTTGGGTGGGCGCACCGCAGCGCAGGCCGCCGGTTCGCAGCTTTTCGGCACCACGGCCGACAACGCCGACATGCTGGCGCAGATCCCGCCCGCGGGCCGCGCGGCCGAGAGCATCTCGGCCATCGACAGCGTGGCCGAGGTCGCGACCTTCGATCCGGTCAAGGAGCTCGGCGACGCCGGCGTCTCCGAGGCCATGGAGCGCGCGCAGAAGATCGCCGACAGCGCTGGCATCGACGCCCGCAACATCAGCCAGGTCGCCGACGACCTCGGCGAGCACGTCGGCGAGATCAGCAAGCGCGCCAAGCAGCTCGAGGCGTTCCGCGCCAACCCGGGCGAGCACGTCAAGGACCTGCTCGGCGAGGGCGAGACGCTCGACGGCGGCCTGCGCGCCAAGGCCGAGAAGGCGCTTGACACCAGCCTCGGCGGCGTCAAGGTCCACCGCAACCCCGGCGCGCGCGAGATCGCGGGCGCGGTCGACGCGGCGGCGTTCTCGCACGGCGAGGACATCGTGCTCGGCGAGGCCGACGCCTGGGTCGACGGCGCGCGCGACCAGGTCATCTACGAGGAGCTCGCCCACGTCGTGCAGCAGCGCGAGGGTGGTGCCGGCGGCCGCTCGGGCGTGTCGGCGCCCACCGATCGCGCCGAGAAGGTGGCAAAGACGGCCGCGCAGCGCATCGCCGACGGCGGTCGCGTCGAGGGCCTCGAGGCCGATCGCGAGCGCAAGGCCATCTACCGCAACGAGGGCGGCAGCGAGAGCCAGGAGGCCGCCGCGACCTTCCCCGAGCACGTCACCGTCAGCATCGGCGGCCGCACCGTCACGGTGAACATGCCGCAGACGCCGGTCGAGGCGCGCAAGATCGTCAACCTGCCGTCGATGAACGTGCCGGGCCTGACGATCAGCCCGAACGCGACGTTCTTCTTCGACACCACCAGCGGCGAGTTCAAGAGCGGCAAGACCTCCGGCACGATCGCGCTCGGCAACGTGCTCAAGACCAACTCGCGCGACATCTCGATCGGCAAGACCGGCGCGATGACGGCCACCTTCAACGACGCCGAGCTCAAGATCGGCGACCTGATCGACGCGCGCATCGACGCCAGCGTCGGTCAGAGCGGCGTCACCGCCCACGGCACGCTCGGCGTCGCCGACTTGCGCGGCGAGAAGCTGGCGGAGTGGCTCAAGGGCGGCCAGCTCAGCGTCGACGTCGACGCGACGGGCAAGGCCTCGGCATCCGGCAGCCTCGACATCGAGGTCGCGCCGTTCAGCGCCGGCAAGCTCGCGGCGCACCTCGAGGGCGAGCAGCTCGCCGGCAGCGTGTCCATCCAGCAGAGCGCCGACATCGCCCTGGGCGACGTGGCGCGGCTGCAAAAGGGCGCGCTCACGGGCTCGTTGACGGGGTCGTCCACGCTCGAGATCCGCGGCGATCTCGGCCTGAAGATCGCCGCGCTGCCGAACGGCGAGGGCCTCGCGTCCATCACCTGGGACGGCGAGAGCAAGAAGATCGCCGGCGAGGCCGTGTTCGACGGCAATGGCGAGAACCGCCTCGAGCCCATCGTGTTGACGCGCGCCAGCCTCACGGGCGACATCGCCGACAGCCAGCTCAAGACGATGTCCGGCGACGGCCACGCCATCTACGACGACGTCTTCGAGGGCGACTTCGCCGGCAGCATCGAGCTGCAGTCGCGCAAGATGGACATGACGCTGTCGGGTGGCCTCAAGGCGCCGATCGACCGTGCGCCGGTCAAAGTCTGGGGCGGCCAGCTCACCATCGACGTCAAGGGCAGCACGCTCGCGTCGACCGCCGGCAAGGTCGACTTCCAGCTCGACGGCTTCATGCTCGGCACCGCGGTGCTGGAGCAGGGCACGACCAAGGACAACATCAACGCGACCGCGACCGCGGCGTTGATCCAGGCCCACAACTTCGACGAGATCACGCTGAGCAAGGGCGCGGCGACCGTGCAGGTCCGCGGCACCAAGGTCGAGATCACCGGCGGCCACGTCGACCTCGACTTCCGCGCGGGCACCGCGGTCGGCAAGCTCGATCTGGCGCCGTCGCAGCCCTGGGAGCAGCTCACCGGCTCGGGCAAGGCGGCGCTCAAGGCCGGCCAGACCTGGGGCGAGCTCAAGGTCGAGAAGGGCGCGGTCGACGTCGACGTGCAGCAGAAGAAGCTGATCTCGGCCCAGGGCCAGATGCGCTTCGGCATGCGCGACACCTTCGCCGGCAACCTCGCGTTCGACGCGCGCGAGAACTTCGCCACGATCGACGGCACCGCCGCGGCCTGGCTGACCAAGGGCGAGGCCATCGGCCAGGACGTGTCGCTGGTCGCCGACGAGGCGACGCAGTTCACGCTCGAGGTCAAGGACTCGACCTTCGACAGCTTCCACGGCCCGCTCAAATGGGACCACCCGAAGTTCGCCGGCGTCGTCAACGTCGCCGAGCCGACCACCGCGCTCAACCTGATCACCGGCACCGGCCCGGCCGACGTCAAGGCGCCCTTCGCCATCGGCGAGGCCCCCGGCGGCGCGCTCACCGGCCAGCCGGGCAGCACGCTCACCGGCCACTTCGACGGCGGCTTGTTCCGGGGCGTCAGCGGCTCGCTCAACTGGCAGTACCAGACCTGGCTCGGCGGCAAGGCCAACCTCGCCGAGCCGATCCAGAGCATCGGCGTCGACCAGCTCTCGGGTGAGCTGTCGGCCCAGATCATCGCGCCGAAGCTGCTCGACAACGGCTCGGACATCCGCCTGCTGCCCGGCGCCGCCGGCGCGCTGACCGTGACGCTGCAGGACGGCAAGCCGCACCAATACCGCGGCACCGTCGACTTCCGCTTCGCCGACTTCGCCGAGGGCCAGGCCACGGTCGCCGGCGAGATGCTCGACTTCAACCAGCTCGCCGGCCCGTCGACGCTCAAGGTCGTCGCCGAGAAGGCGCTCTCCGGCCAGGAGGGCATGGTCCTGCGCGAAGGTGGCTCGCTCGCGGTGCAGGTCGAGAATTCGACGATCCTCGACTTCACCGGCGCGACGAACTTCCGCTACGGCGGCTGGCTCGAGGGCAGCGTCAACGCCGAGGCCGGCTCGCGCTTCTACGACGGCATCACCGGCAAGGCCACCGGCACGCTCAAGGGCCCGCCCGACGCCGCGACCGGCGACCTGAAGATCGAGAAGGGCGGCACCGCCAAGGTCGATCTCGTCACCGGCACGCGCCCGCTGGCCTACGAGGCCGGCTCGCAGCTGAACTGGAAGCTCGCGGATTGGCTCGGCGGCGTCATCGACATCGGCCAGCGCACCAGCTTCGCCAGCATCAGCGGCGTCGCCAACGGCGGCGTGCTCAAGGAGAAGGGCCTCGAGGGCAACCCGGGCATCACGCTGCTGCCGTCCAAGGGCCTGCAGGTCACCTTCGCCAACAACACCGCGACCAACTTCGCCGGCAGCACCGCGGCGCGCGTGCAGGAGTTCGTCGAGGGCACGCTCAAGATCGAGGGCACCTCGTCGCCCAACAGCTTCAGCGGCAAGCTCGACGGCGCGCTCAAGGGCCCGTTCGACGCCACGGATCAGCTGCGCCTGGTCGAGGGTGGCGCGGTCCAGGTCACCGTGCTCGCCAACCAGGCCCAGGACATCCAGGGCTCGATCCCGTTCCAATACGGCAACGGCGACAAATGGCTCGGCGGCCTCGTCACCGCCGGCTCGTCGCAGCAGTTCCGCGCGATCCAGGGTCCGGTCAGCAAGGGCACGGTCATCGCCGCCAAGAACCTCGGCGGCCACTTCACGCTCAAAGAAGGCGGCAAGATCACGGCGAACATGGCGAACAGCGCCATCTCGCAGATCGGCGGCTCGATCAACTGGGAGGTCGCCTCCGGCGGCGCGCCTTGGATCGGCGGCAAGCTCGCGCTCGAGGGTGAGCAATCGCCCGAGATGTTCAGCGGCAAGATGGCGGCCAAGCTGCTGGCCGAGAAGCCGATCGGCGCCAACCTCGTGCTCGAGAAGGGCGGCAAGATCGCCGGCACGATGACGCGCAACGAGCCCGTGACGTTCTCGGGCAACTTCAAGTGGCGCTTCGCCGACTGGCTCGCTGGTACGCTCGACGTCGCCAACGAGGTGCCGCTGACCACGGTTGCCGGCACCGCCAAGGCGACGCTGCGCAAGGAGCACCACGTCCAGGGCAACGTCTTCTTGCGCGAGGGCGGCAGCTTCGACGCCGAGATCGCCAACGCGGACGTGACCAAGCTCAGCGGCGACATCCCGTGGCGCCTGCAGGACTGGATCCAGGGTGTCGCGTCCGTCAGCGATGGCACGCCCGATCGCATCGTCGGCAGCGGCCCCGGCACCATCACCGGCCCGGGCAAGACCTACGCCGAGGGCTCGCCGAACCAGGTCAAGCTGCTGCCCGGCGGCAACCTGAACCCCGTCGCCATCGACGCCGCGGGCGAGGTCACCTTCTCGGGCGGCGTCAACGCCGAGCTCGGCAAGGCTGGCGAGACGGCGAGCCTGCACATGGGCCGCGGCGGCAAGGCCGAGTCGGTCAAGGGTCCGCAGTTCACCGGCACGGTCAAGGGCGGCCTGCTCAGCCCGACCAAGATCCCGCCGAAGCTGGCGTTGCGCGCCGGCGGCAGCCTGACCGCGACCGTCAACGGCGACTCGATCAGCAACCTCGCGGGCGTATTCGAGTACGGATTTGGCGGCGACAACGAGTTCCTGGTCGGCAAGCTCACGGTCGACGGCGCCACGAACCTCAACGAGCTCAGCGGCAGCGTCACCGGCACCATCAGCAAGGAGCAGACCCGCGGCGAGCTCACGATCGTCAAGGGCGGCTCGGTCCACGGCCGGCTCAACAGCCCCAACGACCTGAAGCTCGAGGGCGGCAGCTTCGGCTACACCTACAGCGACTACCTCAAGGGCAACATCGAGATCGAGGGCTCGCTCGACTTCAGCAGCGACGCTGGCCCCGACTTCACCGGCGGCGCCACCGGCACCCTGACGCGCAACATCGAGGTCGGCTCGGGCCTGTCGCTGACCGCCGGCTCGGCCGCGGAGCTGCACTTCCAGAACAACGTCGCGGACAAGGCCTGGGGCAACCTGGGCTTCACCTGGTCGGACCGCCTGCAAGGCAAGGTCGCGGTCGAGCAGGGCGACAGCAACTTCCAGTCGATCAGCGGCGAGGCGCACGCGACCTTGCTGCAGCAGGTCGACCTCGGCCCGCTCAAGCTGATGGCCCCGTCGGCGGTCAACGCCAAGTTCGCCCAGAACCAGGCGACCGAGATCGACGGCAAGGTCGCGTTCATCTTCGCCGACGAGCTCTCCGGCGCGATCCAGCTCCAGCCGGGCAGCACGCTGGAGCAGGTCAGCGGTGAGGCCGAAGGCGCGATGATCAAGCGCCACCAGCTGCCGGGCAGCACCTTCGCCATCGAGCCGGGCGGCAAGATCCACGGCGTGGCCCAGAACAACGAGATCTCCGACCTCTCGGGCTCGGTGAACTGGTCGTACGGTGACATGGGCTGGCTCAAGGGCAGCATCGAGCTCAGCAGCGGCACGCTCGACTCGGTGCAGGGCAAGGTCCAGGGCACGGTCGCGGTCGAGAACTTCCTCAGCGAAGACCTGCGGATCAAGCCGGGCGGCAGCTTCTCGGCCGACTTCGACGGCACCAACCTGACGGGCTTCCAGGGCCAGATCGCCATCGTCTACGCCGGCTGGATCGACGGCACGGCGCAGCTCGCGGGCGGCAGCATCGACAGCATCGACGGCGAGGTCCGCGCCACGACCCAGGTCCGCAAGGAGATGGGCAGCTCGGCCTTCCTCAAGCCGGGCGGCAGCGTCACCGCGACCTTCGCCGGCTCGCAGTTCCAGAGCTTCACCGGCGACCTCGGCTGGCAGTACGAGACCTGGCTCGAAGGCGCGATCCACGTCGAGTCCGGCAGCACGCTCGAGAGCGTCACCGGCGAGGGCAGCGCGACCCTGCGCGAGCGCAAGCCGCTGGGCGACAAGCTGGCGCTCGAGCGCGGTGGCTCGCTCCGTTCCCGCTTTGAGGGCAGCGACTTCAAGGGCGTCGCCGGACAGGCGACCGTGCTCTATGAAGATTGGCTCGGCGGCAGCCTCGAGGTGCCGAGCTTCAGCCACCTCGAGTCGGTCGATGGCAGCATCGCGGCGAACCTGCGGCAAGAGAAGATGGTCGGCAGCCACCTGACGCTCAAGCAGGGCGGCAGCGTCAAGGCCGAGATCGCGGGCAGCGAGCTGCAGACGATCGCCGGCGACCTGGGTTGGCGCTGGGACGAATGGCTCGCCGGCACCGTGCACGTCGAGCCGTCGAAGCTCGACGCGATCAAGGGCCACGCCGAGGCCGGGATCGTCCAGCACAAGATGGTCGGCAGCAAGCTCGAGCTGCAGCCCGGCACCGGCCTGCTGATCGAGCTCGACGCCAGCGCCGACATCGGCGGCCAGACCGTCATGGGCGACGTCGCCTGGAAGTGGGAGGACTGGCTCGGTGGCCGCGTCACGATCGGCGCCGGCAGCTCGTTCGACGGGCTGCAGGGTGCGGCCGAGGCGCGCCTGCTGGCCGACAAGCCCGCGGGCGACAACCTCGTGCTCAAGTCCGGCGGCAACCTGCGCACGCAGCTCAGCAGCTCGGCGCCGACGACGTTCGGCGGCGAGCTCGACTGGCAGTACGCCGACTGGCTCGCGGGTCGCGTCACGGTGCGCGACGGCAGCACACTGACCAACATCGCGGGCGAGGCCAGCGCGACCCTGCGGGCCGAGAAGCCCCTGGGCGACGGCGGCTTCAAGCTGCGCGCCGGCGGCAGCCCGACGGTCGTCTTCGACGCCAGCATCCCCAAGACCTTCCACGGCCACCTGAACTACGGCTACCAGGATTGGCTCGAGGGCACCGTCGCGGTCGAGCAGGGCAGCACGCTGCAGTCGGTCAACGCCAAGGGCGACGCCTCGGTGCTGCTCGACAAGCCGCTCGGCAGCAAGGGCTTCAAGATCCGCGCCGGCAGCCGCGCCGAGGTCAAGGTCGAGGGCAACCGCTTCGGCGGCCTGACCGGCGATGTGCGCTGGGGCTTCCAAGAGTGGCTGCAGGGCGCCATCCGCGTCGAAGGCAGCAACCTCGACAACGTCTCGGGCGAGGCCAGCGCCGAGGTCATCGCCGACAAGCCGCTGGGCAGCAAGTTCACGCTCAAGCCGGGTGGCGCGGCCAAGGTCACGCTGACCAACGGCGACATCACCAGCTGGGGCGGCACGGTCAAGGTCCAGTACGAGGACCTGATCCTCGGCTCGCTCTCGGTGCAGGGCGCGACCTCGCTCGACTCGATCTCAGGTGACGTCGAGGGCCGCCTGCTGCGGACCTGGGAGCTCGGCAACGACGTCAAGCTGCTCGGCGGCGGCAGCGTCAAGGCCGCGTTCTCGAGCGCGGGCGTCGACTCGCTCTCGGGCCGCGTGCGCTTCCAGTACAGCGATTGGCTCGACGGCGTCGTCGACATCGACCCGTCGAGCAAGACCGACGCCATCTCCGGCCACGTCACGGCGATGCTGGCCAAGGACAAGGCCGTCGGCAGCTCGGGCCTGACGCTGCGCCAGGGCGGCAACCTCACGGCGCGCTTCGACAAGTCGTCGTTCCAGGACCTCGCGGGCCGCGCCAACTGGACCTACGACGGCGGCAAGGCCAAGCTCGACGGCAGCATCACGCTGCAGCCCTCGACGCTCGACTCGATCAACGGCGACGCGATCGCCCACCTCAGCGAGCCCATGGAGGCGGGCAACGGTCTCAAGCTGCTGCGCGGCGGCGACCTCAAGCTCGCGGTGCAGGACAGCAAGCCCGGCACCTTCAGCGGCCGCGTCAACTGGCAGCTCGAGGATTGGATCACCGGCTCGGTGACGCTGGCCAGCGGCACGGGCTTTGACGGCCCCTACACCGGCGAGGCCGAAGCGACGCTGATCAAGACCAAGCAGGTCGGCAGCAAGGTGGAGCTGCGCAACGGCGGCAACCTCAAGTTCGCGTTCGATTCGTCCAAGGGCATGGAGAACAGCACCTTCAACGGCAAGGTCGCGCTCGACTACGACAAGTGGCTGCGCGGCACGCTGGTGCTGAACAACACGACGTTCACCAGCCTGTCGGGCTCGGCGAAGATGCAGCTGCTCGAGGGCAAGGATCTCGGCAGCTCGGGCATCAAGCTGCTCAAGGGCAGCAACGCCACGATCCAGCTCGCCAACAACGAGCTCACCGGCATCGAGGGCCTGATCCGCTGGCGCTACGACGAGTGGCTCGAGGGCGTGATCAACGTCGCCGGCGGCAGCACGCCCGACAGCATCACCGGCGAGGCCCAGGGCGAGATCCGCAAGGAGAAGACCTGGGGCAAGCTGGCGGTCCAGCAGGGCAGCGGCGTCAACCTCTCGGTCGCCGCCAACGAGCTCGGTGCCTTCCGCGGCACGGTGCTCTGGCGCTACGAAGATTGGCTCGCCGGCTCGCTCGACCTCGACGAGCGCACGACCAAGGACAGCTTCTACGGCCAGGGCAGCGCCTCGGTGCAGGCCGACAAGCAGTTCGGCAGCAAGGTCACGCTCAAGCAGGGCGGCGGCGGCCTGGTCCAGATCCAGGCGTCCGAGGTCAAGACCATCGGCGGCACGCTGCAGATCGCCTACGAAGACTGGATCACCGGCCAGATCGCGGTCCAGGGCCAGTCCGAGCTGACGTCGCTGTCGGGCTCGGGCCAGGTCGTGCTGGCCAAGGACAAGCAGGTCGGCAAGGCGACGCTCAAGCAGGGCAGCGGCCTCGCGGCCAACTTCGTCACCTCGGAGCTGCAGGACTTCCATGGCACCGCCAAGGTCGACCTGCTCGACACCTACCGCGGCACGATCGAGGTCGACGCCGGCAGCGGCGTGGACACGGTCAAGGGCCACGTCCAGGTCGGCCTGATCAAGGACAAGCCGGTCGCCAACAAGGTCACGCTCAAGCAGGGCGGCAACCTGCACGCCGACTTCGACGGCGCGGAGATCACCCAGGTCGGCGGCCAGCTGGCCATCGAGTACGACGGCTGGCTGCGCGGCAGCGGCGACGTCGAGACCGGCGCCTCGCTCGACATGTTCGTCGGCGTGGCGAAGCTCGAGGTCGTCCAGTCCAAGACCTTCCAGAACGGCATCGAGCTGGGCCAGGGCAGCTTCCTGCGCGTCGACTTCGACCAGTCCGGGCCGACGAAGTTCTCGGGCAACGTCGACGTCACCTACGACGAGTGGCTCGAGGGCAACCTCAACTTCGAGGCCACCGACCTCAACAGCATCTCGGGCGCCGGCTCGCTGACGGTGCTGCACGACAAGCAGCTCGCCGGTCCGCTGTCGATCCTCCAGGGCAGCTGGCTCAAGGCGCGCGTCGAGCAGAGCAAGCTCGACAGCTTCGGCGGCGTCGCCAACATGAAGATCGAGGGCTGGGGCCAGGGCCGCCTCGCGGTGGTCGAGGGCAGCAAGACCGACGACATCACCGGCGAAGCGCAGTTCGACCTGACCGTCCGCAAGGAGATCGGCAGCAAGTTCGCGCTCACCGGCGGCAGCCTCGGCGCCCAGGTCGAGCACAACGATCTCAAGAAGGTCTGGGGCGAGGCGCGCGGCGAGGTCAAGGATCTCGGCGAGGGCTGGGTCCGCATCGATCGCAGCAGCACGCTCGAGTCGTTCACCGGCCAGGCGGGCGTTCGCCTGACCAAGGCACAGAAGATCGGCACGTTCGCGCAGCTCACCGGCGGCGAGGTGCTGGCCAACTTCGAGCAGAACAACCTGACGACCTTCGGCGGCTGGGCCGAGATCGAGGTCTTCGGTTGGGGCAACGGCCGCGTCGAGATCGACCCGGCGAGCACCGCCGACAACCTCAGCGGCCAGGCCAAGATCGCGCTGACGCAGCGCAAGGAGCTCGCTGGCGGAAAGCTCATCGTGACCCACGGCGAGGCGAGCGCGACGGTCAAGGACAACACGCTGACCCAGCTCGCCGGCAGCATCGGCATCGAGCTCAAGGACATCGCGCGCGGCCAGATCAGCGGCTCGCTCGACGTGCAGAAAGAAGAGTTCACCGGCGGCGGTTCGGTCGACCAGATCAAGGAGTGGAGGGTCGGCCCGGCCGCGATCCGCGACGGCCACCTCGAGGCCAACGTCGTCAAGAACAAGCTGGCGAGCGCCGCGGGCAGCGCCCGGATCGACGCCGGCAAGTTCGGTCAGGGCACCATCGAGGTGAACTTCATCGACCGCGGCGACGCGGAGCCGACGATCTACGGCCGCGCGACGCTCGAGTTCCAGCCGCACGACCGCATGCGCGGCCGCCTGGACGCCCAGATCACCGAGGACAAGAAGTTCATCGGCGAGGGCACCGTCACCGTCAAGATCAGCCCGCAGATCGAGGGCGAGGCCGGCGTCGCGCTGCGCGAGGACGGCCACGTCGTGCTCAAGGGCGCGGTGCGCATCCCCGGCCCATACGAGCTGTTCAAGGCCGACCCCTACAAGAAGGACATGACGCTGCTCGACAGCAGCTTCATGGTCTACACGCCGCCGACGGTGAAGGTGAACGTCGGCGCGGGCATCGGCCTCGAGGCCGGCATCAAGCCGCTGACCATCAGCAACATCGTTCTCTCGGGCGAATGCGACCTGATGGAGCCGTCGTTCGCCAGCCTCGCCGTCACCGGCCACCTGAGCACGGCCGCCTACGCCGACCTCAACGCCTGGATCGAGGGCTCGGTCTCGGTGTCGGCCGCCGTCGTCGCGGTCGAAGCCGGCCTGCGCGCCGCGCTGAACCTGCACCTCGAGGCCGCGCTCAACGCCGATCCGACCATCACCGTCAACCGCAACGGCCTGTCCTTCGACATGCCCGTGCGCGCGGACCTGACGGCGGCGCTGAACCTGATCCTGACCTTCTTCGCCAAGGTGCGGGTCGGCATCGACGTCGGCCTGTTCTCGATCATGAAGACCGTCTGGCGCTACGACGTCAGCCCGGATCCGCTCAAGCTCGCGTCCATGTCGATCGGTGCCAACGGCCACGTCCACGCCGGCGCCGACGGCTTCCGCGCGACCATGGATCCGAAGTACCAGCCGCCGGACATGTCGATCGACGGCCTCAAGCGCGCGCTCAAGCTCTAGTCGGCCGCTCGTGCCGGATCAGCTCGCTGACGGCGACAACAGCGTCCGCTGCGCCGGGCAGGGCGCAGCCCAGCGCGCGACCGCGGCCTCGTAGCCATGCAGGCGGCGCAGCGCGGCGCGCGCCTCGCGGCCGACGCGCGAAGGATGCGGGGCGCCGGGCACATCGCGCTTGCGCAGGGCTTGCCGCACATCGAGGGCCCCAGCGATGGCGGATTCGTCCGCGTCCAGCGCCGCAGCGATGGCCTTGGCCCCCTTGCTGCGGAAGGTCCTGCCTTCCTTGGAGAGGCTCGAGACCAGCACCGCCACCCGCTCGTGGGCCTCGCGGAAGGGCACGCCGCCCGCGACGAGCACATCGGCCAGGTCCGTGGCGAGCAAGAAGCCCTCGTCCAGCGCCTTGACCAGCCGGTCCTTGCGCCAGGTGATGCTCGCCAGCAGGTCGCGGGCCAGCTCCAGGCTGTCGTGCCAGGTGTCGAGCGCGT
Organism: uncultured Enterobacteriaceae bacterium; assembly: GCA_964586155.1. Classification (GTDB taxonomy): domain Bacteria; phylum Myxococcota_A; class UBA9042; order UBA9042; family UBA9042; genus SXNM01. The sequence goes on from CAZPHC010000021.1 coordinate 64,305, forward strand.
CGAACAGCGGTTCCTTGTCCTCTTGCAGATCTTTGTTGTAGGCCAGCGGCAGGCCCTTGAGCACGACGAGCAGCGTGACGAGGTCGCCGATGGTGCGGCCGGCCTTGCCGCGCAGTAGCTCGGCCATGTCGGGGTTCTTCTTCTGCGGCATCAGCGAGCTGCCCGTGGTGAACGCGTCGCGCATGCGCACGACGCTGAACTCCATGCTGGTGAAGAGCACGAGCTCCTCGCCGATGCGCGAGAGGTGCACGCTGCCGAGCGCGGCGGCCGCCATCGCCTCGACCAGGTGGTCGCGGTCGCTGACGGCGTCGAGGCTGTTGCGCGAGACCCGCGAAAAGCCCAGCAACGCCGCGGTCGCCGAGCGGTCGATCGGCAGCGTCGTGCCGGCCAGCGCGCCCGACCCGAGCGGACAGACGTCCATGCGCGCCAGCGCGTCAAGGACGCGGCCCAGGTCGCGCTCGAACGCTTCGAGGTGGGCCAGCAGGTGGTGGCCGACCGTGACGGGCTGCGCGCGCTGCAGGTGGGTGTAGCCGCACATCGGCCAGTCGCGATGCGCCCACGCCTGCTCGGCCAGCACCGTGCAGACCTCGGTGAGGCGGGCCGCGATGGCGGCGAGGCGGTCGCGCATCCACAGGCGCTCGTCGAGGGCGACCTGATCGTTGCGCGAGCGCGCCGTGTGCAGGCGGCCGGCGGGGGCGCCGATGCGTTCGCGCAGCGACGCCTCGATGTTCATGTGCACGTCTTCGCGCGCCTGCTGCCATTCGAAGCGGCCGGCGTCGATGTCGGCCCAGATGGTGCGCAGGCCGCCGACGATGGCCTCGAGGTCCGCCGCCGACAGGATGCCCTGTTGCTGCAGCATCGTCGCGTGGGCGACGCTGCCGACGATGTCCTGCAGGGCCATGCGCTGATCGAAGCCGACGCTCGCGTTCATCTTGGCGACGAGAGGATGTGTCGCCTCTTCGTAGCCGCCGCCCCAGAGGCGGTCGCCCTTGGTCGCCATCGCTGACTCCTATCGGTGCTGGCTGTGTGCGGGAAGGGCCGAGCGCGCAAAGCCGGGGCGCGTGACGGCGGCCGGAGCGGCGATGGGGCCATGGGTCGGACGCGACGTCCTAGACCTCGTCGATGCGGATGCAGATGGTCGTGACGTTGTCCTTGCCGCCGTTCTCGCAGGCGGTGCGGATCAGCTCGGCGCCCATGCCGCGGACCTCGCCCTTGTGTCGGACCATGATGTCGCGGATCTGCGGGTCTGCGACCTCGCCCGAGAGCCCGTCGCTGCAGAGCATGTAGATGTCGCCGACGCGCGGCTGCTCGCGCATCACGTCGACCACGACGTCCTGCTTGAGGCCGCAGGCGCGGACGATGATGTTCTTGTGCGGGAAGTTCTCTTCTTCTTCGGGCGTCAGCTGCGTGATCTTCTTGTAGTCGTTGAGCAGCGAGTGGTCTTCGGTCAGCTGCGTCAGCTCGCCGTCACGCAGGCGGTAGACGCGGCTGTCGCCGACGTGGGCGATCGCGACGTAGCCCTCGTCGAAGTGGGCGCCGACGACGGTGGTGCCCATGTTCTTGTACTTCGGGTCCGAGACGCCGCGCTCCCAGATGACGTAGTTGCAGTAGCGGATGCCCGCGTTGAGCATGTTCTCGGATTGCGAGCGGTTGCGCTCCTCGCGGTTCGGCCAGGTGGCGTCCTCGTCACCATTGAGCACGTGCTCGTAGAACGAGCGCATCGTGTCCACGACCATCTGGCTCGCGACCTCGCCGTAGCCGTGGCCGCCCATGCCGTCGGCGACGACAAAGAGCAGCTGCTCGGGGTAGAGCAGCAGATTGTCCTCGTTGTGAGCGCGCTTGCGGCCCACGTTGCTCTCGCCGTAGCTGGTCACCCGAATCGGCACGTCTCACCCCCCAACCATTCACCGCATTGGCGTCGCGCGGGGCCGCAACGACCCCGCCTGGTTGCGCTCGTTCGGCGCTCGACATCGGTTCAGCCCGCACCAGAGTCTGCGCGGACTGGCCGGCAGGGTATCGGTGCGCTCAGAGGCCGTCAACGCGGGGCCGCGGTGCCCTGGTCAGCGCCGGCACCAGCGGGGGCGTCGAGGTCGAAGATCCGCACATTGTCGAAGCGCACGTCCGAGAGCCAGTTGTTCAGGCCGAACCACGGCCCGCGCACCGGATCGCTATCATCGTAGGCGAGCATGAACGCGCCATCGACGTACCACCGCACCACGTTGTCGTTGCGCACCACAGCCCAACGCTGCACGACGTGGCTTTTGACCGGCCGGTGCGGACGCTGGATGGCGCGGCTGGCCTCGTGCTCGCCGCGGCGGGCGATGGTGTTGATGGTGTTGTTCCAACCACCGAAGATGATGGAATACCCCGACTCGTGCGCCGCTTCCTTGGCGAAGACCTCGCACTTGACGTCGCCCTTGTCCGACAGGACTTCGGCCTCGAACTCGATGCGCGTCTTGGCGGGTAGCCGCCGCTGCAGCCAGACGCCCTTGTTGCGCTGTTCGTAGACCGGGACCTTGTTGGCGCGCAGGCGGCCGTTGTCGATGTCCCACTCGCCCACCTGCGGCGCGATCCAATCGCTGCCGAGGTCGCCGCGCTCGAAGTCGTCCGAGAAGACCAGCGCACCGCCCTCGAGGCCGTCCTTGCGCGAGGCATGCTTGGACGCGGCCGTCGGCTCCAGGGCCGCAGCTGCGCGCTGCTCGGCGGCGGCGGTGCGCGCGTTCAGCTCGGCCTCGGTCGGGCGCGGCGGCGGCGGCGCGGGCGGGATGCAGCCGGCGCAGAGCAGGGCGGTCGCCCCGATCCACCGAACGACGGCGGCGCTCCGGCCTCGCGACCGGGGCAGTTCGCACAGGAGGCCGCTCACGAGTCCGACTCGGCCTGGCTGCGGACGCCGGTGAGGTCGTCGTTGGTCTTGCGCAGGCGCTGGTTCAACATGCGGACCAGGCCCCAGAGCAGCTTGACGGCCGTGACCTCCTCACGCAGCAGCGAGAAGAAGCCGTCGCGGTCGATGACCAGCGCGCTGACCGGCGTCCGGGCGACGATGCCCGCCGAACGCGGCACCCGCTCGATCAGGCTCATCTCGCCGAAGTGGGCTCCTGCGGTCAGGGTCGCGATCTGCTGACCGGCCTTGATCACGTTGACCTCGCCTTCGAGGATGACAAAGAGGCTGTCGCCGGGCGCGCCCTCGTCGAAGATGGTCGTGCCGGCCTGGAACGGCACCTCCTGCGCCACCGACGCGACGCGGATCAGGTCCGGGTAGGGCAGGTAGCGGAACATCGAGATGCCCTGCAGGGCCTTGAGCCGGCGGCGGACCAACGAGGCGCGATCGCCGTCGGTCTCCTGGGCGATGTCGACCGCGATGACGGTCGCGTTGTCCGGCGCGCCGTTCTGCAGCGCCGTGTCGATGTACATGTGGACGGCGGTGCCGACGTCGCCATGCGGGGCGATCGCCTGCATCGAGGTGTCGCCGACGACGCTGTGGACGCCGTCGCTGCACAGGATCAGGCGGTCACCCGGCAGCAGGTCGAAGTCGAGCATGTCGACGCGGGCGGTGTTCAGCACGCCGAGCGCGCGGGTCAGCGCGCCCTGGAAGGCGCCGCCCATGTGCGAGCGATCGTTGGCCTGGGCGCCGCGGCGGCGCAGGTCGTTCATGACGCTGTGGTCTTCGGTGAGCTGGTGCAGCGTGCCGTGGCGCACGAGGTAGACGCGCGAGTCGCCGACGTGGGCGACGAAGGCCTGCGAGCCGACGACCAGCGCCGCGACGATCGTGGTCGCCATGCCCGAGAGCTCGGGATGGCCGATGGCGCGCTCGCGCACCGCGCCCGAGGCGTCGGAGATCGCCGACTCGAGCCAGGACGCCACCGTGCGCTTCTGCAGGCGCGTCTCGCCGGTGTGGATCGCCGTCAACTCGGCCTCGTGCTCGCGCATGCGGTCGGCGACGTACTCGGCGGCGGTGCGGCTCGCGACCTCGCCGCCCTGTCGGCCACCGACGCCGTCGCAGACGATGAACAGCCGCGTGACCTCGTCGATCAGGAAGGCGTCCTCGTTGTTGGTCCGGACGATGCCGACGTCGGTTCGTCCGGCGTGCTTCAAGGTGACTTGGGACATCCGATTCTCCCCGTGGCTGGCTCGCCTTCGCGCTCGCTGCGTGGTCGCGGACAGGGTTTCCCCGAAGGGGGCCGCGTTGTCAATGCGGTACCGCCGAAGGGCTGACCGTCGCCATGCCATGGCAGCCCGCAGCGCTGCATTCGTGTCCGGGGCGGCTCAAAACCGACCGCGCAGCTCGATCAGGACGGCGAACGCGAGGTCCTGTGTCGCGCCGGCCTGCCCG
>CAZPHC010000021.1:68734-112525 GCA_964586155.1 uncultured Enterobacteriaceae bacterium
CCGCCGAGCGTCAGGGCCCGCGACAGGGCCCATTGTGAGCGGACGTCGATCTCGCCCCCCACCGCGCGCCAACCGTGAGGGACGAGCCCGGAGGCCGCTCCGGGGCTGGCCAGGCGGCTCATCAGGCGGGCGTCGAGGCGATGGCTCCAGCGCTTGGGGTCACCGACCATGGTCCAGAGCCCGAGCGTCTGCAGGTTCGTCGGCGCGAAGAGCTGCAGCAGGCCCGTCAGCTCGTCGAGGTTGCCGTACAGCGGGCGCCAGGCCGAGTCGATGCCGTCGTCGGGGTCGCGGTCGCCGCTCCAATGTTCGGCGAGCACGCCGCCGGCGACGGGGATGGCGTCACCGAGCTGGACGCCGAGGCGCAGCACGCCCATCCAGGCGAGGTGGCTCTGCTCCGCTGGGTCGCGGCCGTCGCGGCTGCCCACCTGGCCCGCGAACTCGGTCTCGAGGCGGGCGACACCCCACGGGCGCCAGTCCAGGCGCACGCCCATCGTCTGCAGGCGCAGGCGGCCCGCGTCCGCGCCGTCGTCGAGCACCAGCAGGTACAGGTCGCCGACCAGGGACCCCGTCGGCTGCGCGGTCGCATAGACGCCCACGAGCGAGCGCTGCCGGTCGGGTTGGGCGTCGTCTCGGCGCAGCCGCACGCCGAGCACGTCGATCGACAGGCGATTGTGCAGGCTCCAGCGCAGGCGGGCGCCGTCGTAGGCGTGGCCGGTGCCGTGGAAGTCGTAGCCGCCGATATGGCGCCCGGCCCCGTAGTCCAGGCGCATGCGTCCGGCGTCGAGCCGCAGGCCGAGGCTGGGGCGCGACGTCAGGTGCAGGTAGCCCTGTTGCAGGCCGATGGTCGGCGGCTGGTCGGCCGGCGAGGAGCCGCCGAAGTCGTGGGAGCTCTGCAGCTCGATCCGCGCGCCGACGTGCTCGAGGTCGAAGTCGCTGCCCAGCCGGAAGCGGAAGGACGTGCCGGCCGCGCTTTTGCCGGCACCGGTCAGGCCACCGAGGCTGGCCTCGATGCCGCGGCCGAGCGCGCTACGGATGCGCAGATCGGCGTCGACGTGCAGGCGTCGTTCCTCGCGGGTCAGCGGGTCGAGCGCCGGCTGCGCGTCGCTCGCGGGCTCTGCCGGGCCGTCGAACTCGCTGGCGTGCGTCGGCGTGGCCGCCAGCGCCGGCGGCAGCGGCAGCGTCAGAGCCAGCGCCAGCGCTAGCGTCAGCGATGGTGGGAGCGTCCACGCAGGCCGGCGCCGCAGCCCGCGAGCCTGTGCGGGCGTCCGGGGCGTCCGTGGCGGCGTCTGCGACGCCCTGTCTTCGTCCGTTGCGTCTGTGCGTGGGAACCAGCGTGCGATTCGGGTACCGAAGGAGGGAATCGAACCCTCACGACCTAAAGGCCAGCGGATTTTGAGTCCGCCGCGTCTACCATTCCGCCACTTCGGCATCGCGCGTCCCCACGGCCGACAGCGTGGTGGATCGACGCTGGCGGTGTCAAGCGCCCGATCGCGCATCATCGCCTCAGAGCGGCCGCGGCAACAGCCGCGGCGCGCCTCGGGCGACGCGGCCGCGGCGGCCCTCGTCTCCGACTCGGCCGCGCATCGGGACGTCGGTGGCCTCGACCGCCGCGCCCACCTCGTCGCTGAGTTCGCAGGGCTGCCCGGCCTCGCAGGCGAGCCGGATGTGCATGTGGTCGGCGTGCCCCTGCAGGTGGCGGATCACGCCGCTCTTGGTCGCGTCGCGCGGGCGGGGGTATTGGAACATCGAGGACAGCCGCTCCGGGGTCTCGCCGGCGCGGAGGGCCGCAGCGTACAGCACCGGCTGCAGGTCGTAGTCGATGAAGGCGTAGCGCAGCCGCCCGGTTGCCCGCAGCGCGGCGAGGAACTGCCAGGTTCGGTCCGGATCGATGTCCTCGGGCGTCGCCAGGCCGAGCCAGGTGCGCTGCTTGCCGCCGAGGTGGAAGTAGCCGATGTCGGCGTCCAGGCCGCCGCGGTGCGAGCGGTGTGGCGGCAGGCAGCCGCCGCCTTCCTTGGACAGGTCGCCGACGACCAGCGACGAGGCGCGGGGTTCGCTGCCTTGGACCGCGCGTGCGGCGCGGACGATGGCGCTGACGAGCGCCGCGCGGCCCCAGCCCCGTTCGGGCCGCTGCATCGCGATCACATCCTCGATCGGCTCGAGCAACACGCCGTCGTGCAGCCGCTCGCCCTCGAACGGGCTCTTGTAGACGACGTAGCGTTTGCCCCCGCGCAGTCGCCTGGCGTTGCCGAGGTCGTTCAAGCGACGGACCTCGGACTCGCGCACGCGGTAACGCTTGGCGAACGACGCGACGCTCTCGTTCTTCTTGGCCCGGCCAAACCGGCGGCCGCAGATCTCCGCGCTGCGCTTGGCCCGCGCCTGCTGGGCCCGCAGGGCCTTGCACTGGGCCGTCTTGGCCCGCTTGGCCGACTTGCACGAGGCCACGAGTCGGGCGTGGGCCGCCTCTGCGGCGCGCTCCTTCTCGGCGGCGAAGAAGGCCCGGCAGGTCTTGGTCTTCGCCGCAGCCTTGGACTTGCACTGCCGTTGTAGCTTTGCCCGGGCCGCGGCTTCGGCGGCGGCCGCCTTCTTGGCGACGGCGGCGGCCTTCTTGGCCTGTGCGGGCGAGAGCCTGGCGCTGGCCTTGGCCGCCGGCGCGCCGCGTTTGCCGTTCGGCTTGCCCGCCTTGGCGCTGGCCTTGGCCTTGGCCGTCGCCGCCTTGGCCTTGCCGGCGCTGGCTCCGGCCTTGCCCGATCTGCCGCTCGCCTTGCCGGCGTTGCCGCCTGCCTTGCCGCCGGGTCTGGTCGCCACCTTGGCGCCGCGCGGCGGCGTGGGCCTGGCGTCGGCGACCGAGGCCGAGAGGCTCCACGCGATCACACACGCGAGCCAGGCCGCCGGCCATCGCGCCACGACGCCGCGGGCGTGGGCGTGCGTCGCGGCCGGGCTCGGCTCGGAGAGGGGGGCGACGGGGTGGTGGACGGGTCGGTCAGACATGGCGCGGAGCATCGGCGCGCGCGTGCGGGCTGTCAAAAGGCCGTGGAGACGCCACGGACGACGACCCGAACGCGCTTCGCGTTCGAACGGACCTCTGAAGACCTTCGCCAATGTTCATCCTTCTTCGCACATTTGGCCCCCCGACAACGCATACTCGGACGAGTCGGGGAGGCTGGGGGTCGCCTCGGGCCGGAAGGAGCCACAATGATCAAGAAACTAGCCACGATCGGCAACAGCTTCGGCGTGATCATCGACCGCCCGCTGCTGCGCGAGGCTGGCATCGAGCCAGAGAGTCGCATTGAGCTCATCGTCGAGGGTGGATCCGTGATCATTCGTGCCGCGCCGCCGGGCGCGCGCAAGCCGCGGCGCAACGTGCCGGCTCGACGCAAGCCGGTCGCTGACGTCGGCCCCGTGTAGCGAAGCCGCCGCGACGTCCCCTCCGCGGTCGCGTCGCCCGTCGTCCGCCGCGCCCCTGCTCGCGGACGCACCGCCACCATCGCTCGTTGTGCGTGGCGCGACGTGCAGGCACAATCGGTCCGCGACCCTCTACCCTGCGCACACCCTGTGCCGCAGGCGGTTGCGGGGCGCGCCGGGGGCACCGTGGCGACCGAACGCGACGTCGTGAAGTACATCCTGCTCAGCATCGTGACCTGCGGTCTCTGGGGCATGGTCTGGGTCTACCAGGTCGGCACCGACATCGCGTCGCTGCGTGGCGACGACAAGCCGTCGGTCGTGCTCGATCTGGTCCTGACCTTCGTCTCGTGTGGCCTCTGGGGCTTTGTCTGCGCCTACCGGTGGCCGGAGTACCTCAACGAGGAGCTGGCGCGTCGTGGCCGCAGCGTCGACAGCAACCTGCCCGCGATGTCGCTGCTGATGGCCTTCTTCGGCCTGCACGTCGTCGGTCTGGTGCTGATGCAAGAGTCCCTGAACAAGCTCGCGCGCGACGAGTTCGGCCAGCGAGGCGGCGCGGGATCGCGCGGATGAGCGGCGCCCCGTCCTCTGCCGCGTCCGCGTCGTCGCCATCCACCGTCGCGGTCTGCTTCGTCTGCCTCGGCAACATCTGCCGATCGCCACAGGCCGAGGCGCTGTTCCGACGCAGGGTTGCCGACGCCGGCTTGCAGGCGCGCTTCGTCATCGACAGCGCCGGCACCTCGGCCAACCACGTCGGCGAGGCCCCGGATCGCCGCACCGCTGCCGCCAGCGCCCGTCGCGGTGTGCCGGTCACGGGCGCCGCCCGACAGTTCGAAGCGCGCGACTTCGACCGCTTCGACTACATCGTCGTCATGGACTCCAGCAACCTGCGCAACGTGCTGCGCCTCGCCCGCAGCGACGCCGATCGCGCCAAGGTCTCGTTGCTGCGCAGCTGGGATCCGGCCGCGGATGGCCCGGACGTGCCCGATCCGTGGTACGGCGGCCCCGAGGGCTTCGACACCGTCTTCGACATCTGCGACGCCGGCTGCCGCGGCCTCGCCGACGCCCTGTTCGCCAAGGTGGCGCCGCGAGGTGGAGGCGGGCCGTAACGCTTTGACGCCGTGGCGGCTCCTCGTGGGGAAGCGGCAGGCACGGTCCGGGGTTGGGCCTGTCGGCGGCGTGCCGGACGCACCCGCGATCGATCTGGGAGCAAGCGATGGAGCCCATCACCGAACCGACCGCGCCGCAGGCCAGCCCGCCGCGCGACCCGACGGCCGACCCGCCGACGCTGTGGGCGCGGGTGGCGCCGGCGCTGCGTTCGATGGCGACGACGCTGGGCCTGTTCGCCATCGCGTTCGTCGCCATGACGACCCTGGTCGGCGGCCCGATCGCGGACGGCACGCCGATCGCGGTCCAGGGCGTCGATCTGCAAGGCCGCGCGTTCGACGCTGCGTCGCTGCGGGGCAAGCCGACGGTGCTCTACATCTGGGCGACGTGGTGCCCGGCGTGCAAGGCGACGACGCCGACCATCGACTCGTTCGCCCGCCGCCACCCGGACGTCAACGTCCTGGCGATCGCCGCCGAGGAGGCCGGGCCGGTGCTGGCTGCCCTGGCAGAGACGCCGCGCAGCTTCCGCACGGTCGCTGACGATGGCGTGATCGCGGGCTCGTTGGGCGTGCGGGCGCTGCCGACGACGATCCTGCTCGACGGCCAAGGGCGGGTGCGCTGGAACCGGCAGGGCGTGTTGCTGCCCTTCGAGCTGGACGCGCGCTCGCTCTAGGCGGGCCTCCAGCCGCGACGGCGCCCGCGGCGATCGGCTACCTCGCGGTGCGGACCAGGATCGAGCGCGTGATCTCGACCACCTTCTCGCCCACCTTGGCGTCCTTGGCCTTGTCGCGCTCCGCGGTGAAGAGGTCGGCACCGGCGTCGAGCAGCGCCTCGGGCCGCGTGTTCTTGATGCCGACGATGCGCAGGTCGACCTGGCCGACGTGATCGCTGATGCGCTTGGTGCCGAGGACCTTGCTCGCCGCGAAGATCGTGTCGCCGGCCAGGACCGGGGCCGGGTGGGCGCCGTCGCTCCAGCTCTGTTCCCAGACCAGGTGGCCGCCGAGGTCGATGCTGGCCTGGGTCATGGTCCACGCCAACACCAGGCCGCCGTAGACGACGCGCTGACCGGTGAAGCTCGACGCGGCGCTGTAGACCTGGTCCCAATGCAGCGGGTGGCTGTTGCGGCAGATGGCCGAGAGCTGCATGTGCTCCGACTCGCCGACGGTGCGGCCGTTGGCGTGGACGAAGACCTGGCCGGCCTCGAAGTCCTCGAACTCGCCGAACAGGGGCGGGCGGAAGCCGTCACTCTGGGCTGCGAGCTCGATGACCCGATCGGCGTGCGCGCGCGGCGGCAGCACGCCCATGACGTCCCCCAAGTCCCCCGCTGCGTGGCGAAGCGACGGGCGCGCCGCGAGCGACCCGCCGCGGATCAGGGCCTTGCGCTCGAAGTCCAGGACGCGGTGGCCGTCCTCGTCGACCAGCACGGTGGCGACCGTGACCACGCCGCGGTCACCGCTGCCGGCGGGCTTGACGTCGAGCACGCGCGACGCGCCGCGGATGGTGCCGCCGATCGGCAGCGGCTTGGGGAACTCGACGCGCACGTAGGCGAGGTGGGCGATGGCCTGCTGCGAGGTGTCGTGCACCGAGAACGAGAGCCCGAGGTTCAGCAGCAGATGCGGCGGCACCGGTCGCCGCGGCAGCCCCTGCGCCTGCGCGACGCGGTCGCTGGACCAAAGCGGCGTCGCGTCGATGAAGCTGGCCATGTAGGGCCCGACGATGGCCTCGTCGACCGTGACCTCGAACGGGTGCTGGTAGGTCGCGCCGAGCTCGAAGTCGTCGAGCTGGCGTCCGTAGTCCATGCGGCGGTAGGGGCGCGCGGGCGTCGTGGTCTCGGCCATGGTGGGTCTCCTTGGTGGGCGAACGGGGCGGCGACGCCGCGGCGCCGGGACCGACCCGGCGGCGATCGCGTCTCTGTTTCGGGCGTCAGGGCGCGCGGGCCGGGACCAGCGCGGCTGCTGTGTGCGCGTCGGCACCCGCGGCCCGGTGCGCGCTGGCCGGTGTCTGCGCCGTGCATGCCGCGAGCGCTTGCTGCGCGCGTCGCGCGTGCATCATCGCCGCGCCCGCGATCGCCAGGCCGATCAGCGCGACGCAGCTCGCGGCCAGGGTCGCGATCTGCCAGCGACGAAGCTCGCGCTGGCCGCTGCGCTCGCGCTCGACGTGGGCCAGCAGCAGGTCCCGCTCGTTGGACCCGCCGAGGCGGCGCGTGAAGTTGTCGCGCGGTCCGACGTAGGTGTCCGTCGCCGGGGCCCACAGGCCATCGCTGCCGGCCTCGCCGCCATCGCGCGGCTGCACCGCCGGATCGCGCGGAGATCCGGCCATCGGCGCGGCGCTTGGGTGGGCCGCGGCGGCGGCGTGGACGGCGTGCGCGTGGCCGTGTGCGGCGGCGCCGCCCGGCGCGGCGCCCTGCGAGCTGCGCGGATCCTGGCTGCTGCCGCGGCTGACGGGGTCTGCGCGGTGTGCGGGCAGGCGATGCCCCGCGCTGGGCATGCGACGCTCGGACAGGCGCTCGCGGCTGCGTTGCGCCGCCGGGGCGTCGAGGCGGGCGGCGCGCACGACCGGGAGCGAGACGGCGGCCTGGCTCGCGTCGTGGCCCGAGAGCCCCGCCACCTGGGACGCGGCGAGCGCTGCCGCCTCTGCCTCGCGGGCCTGGGAGCCTCCGTCGCGGGAGCCCCCGTCGTGGGAGCCTGCGTCGTGGGAGCCTCCGTCGTCGTCGCCGACGGCGGCGATGCCCCAGCGGGTCTCGCCCTCGGCGCCGCCGCTGTCTGCGCGCGTGCTGTGGCCACCGACCGGCAAGGACGCCGCGAACGCGAGGTCGGTCTGGCGGCGGACGCGTTGGCCGCCCGGCGAGGCCGCCATCGCCACCTCGGCGAGCGCCGGATCGTCGACGGTCGCAGCATCTGGGGCGACCTCGAGCGCGGCGACGATCGCCTGCCAACGCTCGGTCGCGGCCGCGGGGAGCCACTCGGCGAGCCCCTTGCGCCAGACCAGGGTCTCGCCCGTCACGGCGCCAGCGCGGATCTCGGCTTCGAGCTCGCTCTCGGCGAGCTTGCGGTGGCTTCCGTCCGGTGCGGCGACGAACCAGCGCGGCTCGTCGGGGCGGGCCTCGACCTGCGGCTCTGCCAGGGGCCGCGCCAGCGGATCCGGGCCGCGACGCGCCGGGGCCGCGGCAGGCTGGACCGGCTCTGCGCCGGCGTCGTTCGGCACCTGCACGACGATGCGCTCGCCGCAATGCCGGCAAGCGAACTGGACGCGCCGCCCCGGGACCAGCCGCTCGGCGGGCAAGGTATAGCCAGCGTTGCATTGGGCGCACTTGACCTGCATCGACCCGCACCCTCCCAGGGCAGACGCCCCTGGCCGCGGACTGGGCACCCCGAAGTGCCGCACCCCGTCCCTAGAGTCCGCCGCGCTGATCGCGTCCGTCAAGACACCGGCGCTCGGCCACGCGGTCGAGCGGGTGTCGCCGCCCCGGCGATCGCGCGGCTCCCGGGCCGCCCCGCGCGGTGCTCGCGGCGCTCGGCGAACCGACTCAGCGGCTCGGGATGTTGAGGATCGGCAACGAGCCGCTGACGGGCTCCGGCTGGACGGTGTCGAGGCGGGGCACCAAGCAGAGCGCCGCGAATCCGGCGGCCTTGAGGCCCTGCAGCAGCGGCGCGTCGAGCGGCCCCGCGTCACAGACGATCACCGCCTTGCTGGCCTGCTTGCGCGCCTTGGCCGCCACGATCTGGACGGCGTCGCTCGTATGCGCCTGGCCACCGCAGATCGCCAGCGCCATCTCGCCGTTGACCGCGATGGCGCTGCTGCCCTGCAGCGTATGCAGCAGCGCGACGCCGAGCTCGGTGGCGTCGAGGAAGCCCGAGACGCCGAGCATCTCGGCGGCCTGCGCACGAGCGACCTGTTCGATGGCGGCCCGGTCCAGGGGTTCGCGGCGAGGCTGCAGCCAGACGCCGTCGGGATCGGTGACCAGCGTGTGCGTGGCCGTCGCTGCGACCTGGGTCACCTCGACGATCGAGCGCGTCGGGACCGTCTGCAGCGCGGCGCGAACCTGCGGATCCCCCTGGGTCAAGGCGATCACGGCCAGGCGATCGACGCCCTGGGAGTCGTTGAGCACGCGTTGGGTGGTGAGATCGACCTCGCCGCGGACCACCAGGACGCCGTTGTCGAGCGCGCGCGGATCCGTCGCCAGGGCGCGCAGGATGGCGCGAGTCGACGTGGTCAGCACGCGCACGACGACGCTGGCGGCGCCGCCATGGGCCAGGATCACCGCCGGGCCCTCGACCACGGCGAGCACCCGCAGCGCCGCGTGCAGCGTCGCGCGGATCGCGGGCTCGAGATGCGCCGCGTGGTCGATCGTCCAGTGGGCTCCAAACGCGTCGGGCACTTCGACCCGCGCCCGACCCGCCGGCGGCAACGCGGGCCAGGAGCCGCCGCCGAGCGGAGCCGCCGCCACCTCGTCAGGCCCCAGGACGACGGCATCGACCGCGATCTCGGGGGGCGCGGGGGCTTCGACGACGACGGGCGACATGGCGGCCGACGTGGCGCGTCTGGCGCTGGGGACATGGGGCTCGCTCGCCCCCGACACCCGCAGCGGTGCCACCACCGGGGCGGGCTCGGCCACGTGCGCGCCGCTGTCCCCGGCGCGCCGTGCACCGGCGGGGCCAGGCAGGGCGTGATCGCCGCTGCGACGCAGGTTGGCGTCGCTGGCCAGCGCGGACGCTGGTGCGGTGGTCCATCCAAACGCCCAGGCCTGCAGCGCGCGAAACCCGTGCAGGTGGTGCCAGGCCTTCGCGGCGAGCTCCTGACGCTGCTCGGCGCTGCACATGTCGTGGCGCAGTGCCCGGATATGGTGGGTCGAGTCGTCGCCGGGCACCAGCACCAGCACCACTTGATGGTTGACGACCGCCAGGTCCATCAGGGCCGCCTGCGCCACCCAGGGGCCGCTGGCGAGCGCTTCGCGGCTTTCCCGCTGCGTCGAGCACCCCAGGTCCTGTGGCGACTGCGGCAGGGCGCACACGAGCACGTCGATCGCCCCGGCGACCTTGCTTTGCGCTGCCTCGCGCTCCTTGGGCTGGGCCCAGCGCGTCGCGAGCGCCAGCGTCACGCGCGGATGCAGGCCCTCGACCCGGCCGCCGAGCACGCTCGACTCTCGCGTCAGCAGGTCGATCGGCTCGACGATCCGGCCCGCGCGCGCCAACGCCATGCCGACGCCGCTGCTGGCCACGACGCGGAACCCGCCCTCGGCGAACGCGTCGACGATGGCCGCGCACGAAGGCGTCGCAAGGCCGCAGATCAGGCCGATCCGCACGTGCTAGCCCTTCTCGTCGAGGGAGCGCGCTTCGAGCACGAACTCCTCCTGCTGCATCTTCTCGAGGCCGGCGACCTCGACCTGGCGGATGCGCTCGCGCGTCAGGTTCATGATCGAACCGACCTCCTCGAGCGTGATGCCACCTTGGCTCGCGATGTCGAGCGCGCAGGTATGCGGCATCTCCCAGACCTCGAGGTCCGGGAAGTTGATCTTGATCGACCCCGTCGTCGGGTTGACGTCGAGGTAGAGGTGGTAGCGGCACGAGACGAACGGGCAGGGACGGGCGCCGTTCTCGCACTCGCTGCGCGTGCGCGGGCGGCGGTAGTCCATGTCGTCCTGCATCGCCACGCCCGCGTTGATCTCGGCCCGCGTCAGGCGGCGCGCCGGGATGGTCTGCGAACGGGCGCGCGTGGTGTCGCGTGGGCTCCGGGGGGACTTGGGCTCGTTCCTTTTCATGGCGGCGTTGCTCGACACGGGTGGCTCCGTCGTGTTGCTAGGGGTCTGACTTCACATTCCTCGACGAGATGGAGCGACGCAAAGCGAGAATCTGCGTGTTGTCACGCGAGCTTCCCGCGGCTGAGCCGCTGGGTGACTGGCAAGTCGGAGCATCGCCAAGATGCCGATCCTTGACAACCATCCACCCAGAAAAAAGTCGCCCGGCTCGGCCCGAACCGGCCTGCCGGGCGGTCCACGATGAAGGTCGCTTGTATTGAAGATTGTAAGGAAAACGACCGTCGGAATCGCAACCTCGCCGCCGGCCGATGCGCGCAGAAACCTGGCCGGGTCGCCGTGGCCGAGGCTGGCGATGGATGATCATCGAGGCGCAACGCCCTCCGGGTCTGGCAACTGGCAGGCCTTCAATAGATTGATATTGCAGCGAAAGACGCCGCAGTCTCCGCGCACGCTAGCCGATCGACGAGTCAAGTTCTTGAGCATGTCGATCGTCGAGTCGCGGTGTCGGCGATCGACAACTTGTGATCACGCCACTCGGACGCCCCAGGCTAGGCGATCGTCTAGCCGACGCCGCGCGCCCCCGTCGGCGAACGGCGCGCCCGGCGGGGGCTGTGGCGGCAACGGTGCGGGGCGGGCTACCGGTCGACGTCCTCGTCCACCGGAGCCTCGGCGGGCGGCTCGAGCGGTGCCTCCGCGCGCAGGCGCACGGTGCTGTCGCCGTGGACGAGCGAGACGACGCCCTCGGCCCACGACGTGCTCGGATCAGCCGGCGGCGTCGGGGCCTTGCCGACGCTCGCGGCAGCGGCGAGTGGCGCACCAGCGGGGCGCGCGACGGTCGTGCCCGGGACGCGGACGTGGGCGAGCGTGGCGCGGCCGTCACGGTCGAAGCCCAGGTGCAACAGCTCGACGCGCGCCTCCGGGCCCCGCAGCCGCGCGACGATCGGTGCCTTGGCGAACGGCGCGAAGCGGCCGTCTCCGTCGCGCTCGAGCGCCCCCTGGCGGACGAGCAGGGTCTTGAGGCCGGCCTCGCCGATCAGGACGAAGGCGAACTTGCCAGGGCCACGTGCGATCAACGAAGGGTCCGTGTCGGTGCCGGCCTCGATCTGCGCGGGCAGCAGCGCCCCGGTGGTGTTGGTGTCTTCGTCGCCGCCGGCGTCGGCGCCCGCCGTGCCGGTGCCCCCGGTGGCGGCAGCGGGGGCGGTCGATCCGATGGCGTCCGCATCGTCGGCCGGCGCGATCGGCGCTGGGGCGGCTGCGGGTGGCGGATCGTCGTCCGGCGCATCGGTCGCGGTCGCCGGGGCGCCCTCGGCCTCGGGCGCCGGGGCCGCGTGCGAAGGCGCCCACCACAGCGCGCCTGCGCCGACACCGGCCAGGATTGCAGCGAACAAGGAGATCAACAGCTCGATTCGGAAGGTCATCGTCGCGCCTCGTGCCGGGCCGGCGTGGCCGCGTCCGCGAGGCCGGGCCCGGAGCCCTTGCCCGAAGCCCCTGCCGCACGGCCGGCAGCTAGCGCTGGCGTTGTGCCTTGTTGCGCCGGGGTTTGTCCACGTCCAGGCCCTCGAGGCCCGGAATTCCGGCGCCCCCGTGCAGCTGCGGCATGGCGCGGTTGAGCTCCTGCTCCAACAGGCTGCGCTCGGACGAGGGCATCATCGACATCGGATCGCCGATCATCTTGCCGAGTTGGGTGGCGATGGCGGCCGAGACCGCGATCATGACCAGCGCGCTGAGCACCGTGCGCAGCGTCTTGGCGCCGATGCGCAGCGCGTCGGCGTGGCGCCGGGTGAACGTCGCCGCCCGCTCGTTGGCCACAGCGGCCAGCCCGCCGCCGAGCTCGCCGGTCGCCAGGCGCCCGAGGGTCTCTTCGTCGATGCCGGGCAACGCGCGCGCCCCCTCGGCCAGGCCGCCGACCGTCCGCACGCGGACCGCGAGCCCGGCGATGGCGTCCGCGACCCTGGGCTCGGCGACGGCGTCGGCACCCAGCAGCAAGGCCTCGTCGAGCGGGACGCCTGCCTCGAGGGCCGGGGCGAGCACGCCAAAGAGCAGGGCGTAGCGCCGTCGCCGGACCAGGCCGCCGATGCCGGGCAGTGGGTCGGCGAGGGCCAGGATCCGGCCTCGCCATCGGGGGATCCGCCACAGCCGCGGCAGGCCGATGGCCAGCGTCGCCACCCCGCCGAGCACCGCGACCACGCCGATCGCCGCCGCGCCGAACCAGGCGGCGAAGCCGCGCTCGATCGCCAGCGGCGCCGGCAGCAGCAGCGCGGCCGAGAGCAACATGCCGAGCGGCTGCAGCAGGCCGTCGCGGATCTCGGCCGCCACCGCCTGTTCGACCTCCAGGCGCGCCGCCAGCCGCGCCAGCGCCGCGCCCAGCGACCCGCTACGCTCGGCGGCGCGGACCAGCGCGACCTCGACGAGGTCGAACCCCGCAGCGTCGAGGGCGTCGGCCAACGAGCCGCCAGCCTGGATCGACGCGGCGAGCCTGCGGACGGCGCGCGCGCGCTCACCGCGGCGGAACGCGCCCTCGAGGCTCGAGAGCGCCTGGCCGAGCGGCACGCCTTGGCTGACCATCTCGCCGAGCTCGCGCATCAGGACATGGCGCGTCGAGCGGCCGAGCGCGGCGGACCGAGGCGTGGTGGTCGCCCTGGCGACCGTGCTGGCGACCGTGCTGGCGACCGTGCTGGCGACGGCGGCGGTCGCGACCGTGTTGGCGGCGGTGGTGCGGGCGGCGGCGTTGGCGGCGGTGGGGCGGGCGGCGGCGTTGGCCGCGGTGTCGGCCGCAGCGGGGGCCGTCCGCGCTTCGACCTTGGGCTCGGCGTGGCGGGCACGGGCCTTGGCGACGATCACGCCACAGGCGATGCATTCGGCGGCCTCGGCTTGGTCGACGCCACAGCGCGGGCAACGCACGTCAGCGCATCCGGGTGACGCCGCGCGGCGCGCCGCCAGCCGGGCCGTGGCCGCTGGGACGCGTCCCGGTCGGCGCCGCCGCGCCCGCGTTGGGGCTCCAGCCGCGGCCGTCGGGGCCGTCGATGCGCTCGAAGCGACACATCTCGCGCAGCCGCGACCAGGCGCGCGGGCCGATGCGGGCCGCCAGCGGCTCCGGTCCGTGCCCCGTCAGGTCGTCGTCGAGCGCGTAGTTCGTGGCGAAAAACAGCGACAGCCCACGGCTGTAGCGGCGGCTGACGATGGCGTCGACGATGCTCTGCTCCCATTCGGTCGCGCGGCCCTTGCCCAGCTCGTCGATGAACAGGACCGGCGCGTCGACCACCGTGCCGACCAGCGCCTCGGAGCCGCCGCCGCTGTCGAAGCGCGCGCGCAGCTCGCCGATCAGGTCGGCGAAGTCGGCGTAGCGGACCTCGACGCCGCGCGCGAGCGCCAGGTACCCGGCGAGCGCGCTCAGCAGGTGGGTCTTGCCCACGCCCGGCGGACCGCTGAGGCCGACGCCGCGATCGCCCGGCGTGAACGAATCGATCATCTCCGTCAGCAGCACCTTGACCCGGTACTGCGTGCCGCCCTTGTCGCGGTATTCGTACGCGTCCAGGCGGGTGTCGTGGAATCGGGCCGGGATCCCGGCGCGATCGAAGTAGCCCGCGCGGCGCGCCAGGTCGAGCACGCCACAGGCGCAGGGTCGAGCGACCTCGTAGGCCGTGCCGGCGTCCTGCAGCTGCCAGCCGGTGCCGCGACAACGTGGACAATTCGCCAGGTGGCGGCAGACGCGCGCCTCGGCGCTGCGGTCGCCGGCGATCGTCAGCAACCCACGATCGTGGCACCTCGGGCAGACGCTCATGAGCCGGCTCCACGATCGCGCCGCAACACCCGCGCGGACCAACCGTCGAGCGTCGGCCAGAGCACGCCGAGCTCCTCGCTGAGCAGGGCCTCGGTCCACAGGCGATGCCGCCGCACCTGGGCCTCGCGGTCCAGCCCGGCGCCGGTGCGCTCGGTCGCGGCGGCGTCGATCGCCCTGGCCGCCGTCGCCCCGATGCCGCGCAGCAGGCGCTTGTGCATCACGTCGCGCGCGTGGCCGATCGCGTCGAGCAGCGCGACGTCGTCGGCACCAGCCAGCAGCGCCTTGCGCAGGGCGGCGACGGCTCGCTTGGTGGCGTCGGCGACCGCAGGATCGGTGCTGGCCTTGGCGATCGCGTCGCCGCTGGTGACCAGATCGGCGACCAGCCGAAGGGCCGCGGCGTTCGGTTCGCCGCTGTCGGTCGCGTCTGCGATGGCGCCGGGATCGATGTCCTGGCCCGACGCGCCGCTCGTCACGCCGCCGTCGACGCGTGGGTCGGTGTGGGTGGCGCGCAGGCCGACGGCGCCGCGGCCACCCATCGCGGCGAGCACCGCAGGTTCGTAGAAGCGCAGCGAGACCGGCGCCGGGCTGGTCCCGTTCATCGCACGCCAGGTGGCGATCCGAGCGCCCAACACCCGCCGTGTCGTCGCCAGCGGCACGCCGAGCTCGCGCCAATGGCAGGCCCGCTCGACGTCATCCGGCGTCCACTGCACGCCCTGGCCGCGCAGCTCGATGAACATCGACTCCAGCCATTGCACATAGCGTGCCTGGCCGACGTCGGTGCCGGCGGCGAGGATGACGGCTGGCATGTCGCCCTGTGGCGTCATCGCGTGCCTCTGCGAGGGTCGGGTGGTGGCGGGATCGCCAGGCGCTCCGTGGGGCGCAAGGTCGCATAGAGGCCGCTTCGGCGCAACGAAACTCCACCGTCTGGCGGCCCGAACGTGCCCGTGCCAGCCTCTGCGCGCGCGTCGCGGCGATCGTCGCCCGCCGCGCCGGAGGCTCGATGGCGCGCGGCCGATGGGCATGGGTGGCGAGCGGTGACGGCTGGCGCGGCGCAGGCCCGGTCCCCGCTGATGGCGCATGGGGCGTCCGCGACGCTGCGGTCGTCGAGCGGCTCGCGCTCCGCCTGGCCGGCGACGGCAGCGAGGCGGACGCGGACGCCGCCAAGGCAGCGCTGGCCACGGTGGACGCGTGGGGCCGCCGCGGCCTCGGCGTCGCCGGAAGCTGGAGCTTCGAGCTCGGCGCCGCGCTGGAGCGTGTGCCCGTGACGCAGGCATCGCAGCGGTCCCAAGCCGGGCCGCAGCGCTTCGCCCGATTCGACGACGTGGTCGCGGTGGCCTTTGATCCGGGCTCGGTCGAGGCGCTCGCGGCCGTGGCTGCTGCTGCGCCGCGGCGGCCCGAGGCCCCAGCCGCTGCCGACCTGCCGTCCGATGCCCTCGCTCCGCCCGCGAGCTGGCGGCGTCATCGTGGCGGCTTCCTCGCTGAGGCCGCGACCATCGGAGGCGAGATCGCGGACGGGCGCGTCTACCAGGTCAACCTGACGCGCGCCTTGCCCGTGGATCGGCGTCAGGGGCGCGCGGCATTTCGCGCCGCGGCGCCTGACGTGCTCGCCGCGCTGCAGCAGAGCCAGCCCGTGCCGTTCGCCGCCGTCCTGGAGGCCCGGTCCGCTGGCCGGCCGCCGCAGCGCCTGATCAGCGGCTCGATGGAGCTCTTCCTCGGCGTCGATCCCGGCCCCCCTGGCGTCGTCCGCAGCCGCCCGATCAAGGGCACCGCCGCGCGCGATCCCGACGCCGCGCGTGACGCCGCCGCGGGCCTCGGGCTGCAGGGCTCGCCCAAGGAGCGCGCCGAGAACGCGATGATCGTCGATATGGCGCGCAACGATCTCGGCCGGATCGCGGTGCAGGGCTCCGTCCACGTCCCGGCGTTGCTGCAGGCCGTGCCCTACCAGACGCTTTGGCACCTCGAGAGCGAGGTCCACGCGACGCCGCGGCCCGGCGTCCGGGTCGCGTCGTTGCTCGAGGCGACGATGCCGCCGGCGAGCGTCAGCGGCGCGCCGAAGATCGCCGCGATCCGCACCATCGTCGCGCTGGAGCGCCGCCGGCGTGGCCCGTATTGCGGCGCGCTCGGCGTGGTCTGGCCCGACGGCAGCGCTCGCCTCGCCGTGGCGATCCGCGTCGTGCTGGCCGACGCGAGCGGCGCCGAGCTCGCGGTGGGGGCAGGCATCGTGGCGGATTCCTCGCCCGAAGCCGAGTGGCAGGAGCTGCTGCTCAAGGCCAGCGCCAGCCGCCGATGGCTGGCAACGCTGGCGGCTCGCAGCCAGCGCCAGCCGCGCAGGAGGCGAGCATGACCCACGGCATGGCGGACCCCGCCCACCACGGCACCGCGGACGATCGGGGGGCCGTGACCACGGCCGAGCTGGCCCGGGTGCGGCTCGGCGAGGCCCACTACACGACGTTGTTGGTGCCGTCGCCGGACGGCTGGGGCGTGGCCCCCGGCGACGACGGCGCGGCCTGGGTCGAGGCGTTCGCGGCGTCGCTGCGCGCCTCGCCGAGCTGGGCGCTCCACGCCGGACGCTTGCGCGCCGACGCCCGGGCGCTGGGCCTGCCGGAGCCGTCCTTCGCCGCGATGACCGCAGCGGCGTGTGCCGCGGTGGTCGCCGCTGGCGGCGGCGCGGCCGGGGACCGCGCGGGTGGGCTCTGGCGTCTGCGCCTCGACCACAACGGCGCCGGCCCGGGCGACATCCGCGCGCCCGCGACGGGCAGCGTCGTCCGCGGCCACGCCTCGCTGCTCGGCGTGCGCGAGCGGCCCCCGGCGCACGTCCGCATCGGTCCGCGCCTGCGCAACCCCGCCGATCCACACGCGGGCACCAAGCGCGCCGCCGTGGCCTCGGAGTTCGCCGTCTTGCGTGCGGCCCAGCGGGCCGGCTTCGACGAATGCGTCCTGCTCGACGTCCAAGGCCACGTCAGCGAGGCGATCACCTCGGCGCTGTGGTTCGGCCGCGACGGCGTCGTCTGGACCCCTGACGAGGGCTGCGCGCCGCTGCGCAGCACCACGACCGCCCTGGCGCTCGGACTTGCCGCGGTCCAGGGTTGGGCCATGCGCGAAGGCCGTTGCGACGCCGACGCGCTGCTGCGCGCCGACTGGGTCGTGCTGGCCAACGCCGTCGCTGGCGCGCGGGTCGTCGCCAGCATCGAGGGCAGGCCGATGCCGCCGCCGCCGGGGTGGCTCGTGGACGCGACGCGCGCGCTCGTCGACGGCGGCAGCCTCGCGACGGCGGCGGTGGAGGCGTTGGCTGCGGGCGCCGGCCCGGCCTGGGCGTGCGCGGCGGTTCGCGATGGGTTCCGGGGCGTGGACGGACCTTTGCCTTGACCGTCGCCCCGTGGAAGGGCGACATTGTGCGAGACGCCCGACGTTTCGGGCCTCCGGAGGATGCATGACCGCGACGATTCGAAGCCACGGTGACCGCCGTGGCATGGGCCTCGACCGGTGGCTCCGTCCGCACCTGGCGGCGCTCGCCGCGTTCGCGGTGGCAGCGGCGTCGCCGTGCCTGGCGATGGCCGACCCGTGGGGCACGCTCGTCTCGGAAGACGGCAGCCAGCGCATCCCGCTCGAGGGCGACGAGGTCGTCGTCGGCAGCGCCGAGACCGCCGGGGCCCGCATCGAGCACGAGACCGTCTCGCCGCGCCACGCCGTGCTGCGCCACGACAAGGGCGTCGTCACGGTCGCCGACCTCGGCAGCCGCTACGGCACGTTGTTCTCGGGGACGGAGCTGCGCAAGGGCAAGCCGATGCGGATCGTCCAGCGGACGCTGTTGACCTTCGGCGCCGTCAGCTGGGCCTTCGAATGGGGCGAGCGCACGTCGATCCCGCCGACGCAGGGGCCCGCGGCCGAGCAGGGCAAGCAGGGCAAGCAGGGCAAGCAGGGCAAGCAGGGCAAGTCCGGCGCCACGGGCAAGCAGGGCAAGCATGGCAAGTCCGGCGCCACGGGCAAGCAGGGGGCCGCGGCCGCCGGGGCAAAGGCCGCGCGGGGCGGCAACGGCGGCTCGAACTAGCGCCTCGCCGACACGACGGGGCGCGGGCGGCCGGCCTTGGCCGCGACGGATGCAGTGGACGCGGTGCAGATGGCCAGCAGGCGGCACGTCGGGGGCGAGAGGATGAGCGAGCGCGGATCGGGCCCATTTCCGGCCATCGAGGCCAACGGCGCGGTGCCCACCGCCGAGCGTGGTGTCGTCTATGATTGGAACGAGGTCGCTCGCAAAGGGCAGGTGATCCGTCCCGGGTTCGCGCTGATGGACGAGACGCTGCGCGACGGCATCCAGTCGCCGTCGGTCCGCAACCCCTCGATCGACGAGAAGCTCGAGATCCTGCACCTGATGGACGCCTGCGGCATCGAGTACGCCGACGTCGGCCTGCCCGGCGCTGGCGCCCAGGCGGTCGCCGACGTCACGCGCATCGTCGAAGAGACCCGCGACTGCAAGATGCGCCTGGTGCCCAACACCGCCGCGCGGACGCATCCCGCCGACGTCGGCGCCGTCGTCGACATCGCGCAGAAGACCGGCGTCAAGCTCGAGATCTGTGCCTTCATCGGCAGCTCGCCGATCCGCCAGCTCGTCGAGGGCTGGGATGTGCAGAAGATGGACGCGCTGGTGCGCGAGGCGACCCGCATCGGCGTCCAGGGCGGCTGCAGCATCAGCTTCGTCACCGAGGACACGATCCGCAGCCATCCGCAGACGCTCGCGCGCCTGTTCTACACCGCGATCGAAGAGGGCGCCGATCGCCTGATCCTGACCGACACGGTCGGTCACGCCACGCCCGACGGCCTGCTCAACCTGCTGCACTTCGTCCGCTCGATGCTGCGCTCTTGGGGCGCCGAGCACGTCAAGGTCGACTGGCACGGCCACAACGACCGCGGCCTGGCCCTGGTGCTCAACCTCTTCGCCCTCGAGCACGGCTTCGACCGCGTCCACGGCACGGCGCTCGGCGTCGGCGAGCGCGTCGGCAACGCGAGCATCGACCAGCTGCTGATCAACCTGAAGCTGCTCGGCGTCATCGATCGCGACCTGCGGCCGCTCGCGGCCTACGTGCGCAAGGTCAGCGAGGCCTACCGCGTGCCGATCCCGTACAACTACCCCGTCTTCGGCAGCGACGCCTTCCGCACCGCGACCGGCGTCCACGCCGCTGCCGTGATCAAGGCGCTGCAGCGCGGGGACCGCGACCTCGCGGATCGCGTCTACTCCAGCGTCCCGGCGGGCGACTTCGGCTGCCGCCAGCGCGTCGACATCGGCTTCTACTCGGGCCGCTCCAACATCCAGTTCTGGCTGCACGAGCACGGCATCGAGATCACCGACGCGCGGGTCGACGCGATCTGGGACCACGCCAAGGCCAGCGACTCGACGCTGGATGACGCCACGATCTTCGGCCTGCTGCTCGCCAAGGGGCTGATCGACGACGCCCAGGCCGACGCGGCGGTCCGCCACCACAGCATGAGCCACGGCGCGTCGTGACCGCGGTGTCGCCCGTCATCCTCGTCGGGCTGCAACCCATCGGCTTGCAGCTGCTGCTGCGCTTGGTCGCGGACGGCGTGCCGTGCCATGTGCTCGCCACCCACGCCGAGATCGCGGCGCATGGTCGGCAGCTCGAGTCGCTGGGCGTCGAGGTGACCGCAGGGACGGCCCCGTGGGCGTGGGAGCTCTCGCGCATGCCGCTGCACGACGTCGGCGCGTTGGTGCTCAGCGGCGACGACGAGAGCGTCAACGTCGACTCGGCGCTCGCGGCCAGGCACATCGTCCCGGATCTGCCCATCGCGATGCGCATCGACGACGCGGCCCTGCGGCGCTTCGTCGAGACCAGCGTCCCCGGCGTGGACGTGTTCTCGCCAGCGACCGCCGCCGCGCCTGCCGCGGTCGATCTGGCGATGCGGGTGCTGTCCGAGGCGCCGCGGACGTACGCCAGGCGTGGCATCGGCGGCCTGGTGCGGGGCATCCTGCCGCGGCCGAGCGCGCTGTTCTGGTCGGTGTTCCTGACCTTCCTCGTGGTCTTGCTGCCGACCGCCTGGTACTTCGCCCGCGAGCTGCAGCTCGACTACTTCGACGCCGTCTATTTCGTCTGGGTGACAGTCCTTTCGGTCGGTTACGGCGATATCAACCTGCGGGACGCCAGCTGGGTGACCAAGGCCGTCGGCATGGCGGTCATGCTCTTTGGCGCCGGCTTCACCGCCGCCATGGTCGGCTTGATGGCCGATTGGCTGCTGACGCGGCGCCTCGGCGGCCTCTTTGTCCGGGTCGCTGTCGCCATGCGCGACCACGTGGTCGTCGTCGGCGCGGGCACCGTCGGCACGCGGGTCGCCGAGCGGCTGCACGACAGCGGCGTTCGCGTCGTCGTCGTCGAGCGCGACAACGAGAGCCCCGGGGTCGCCAGGCTCCGCGCCGCGGGCATCCCCGTGGTCATCGGCGACGCCTCCGCGGACGACGTGATGGCGCTGGCCTCGGTCGACCGCGCCGGCATCGTCCTGGCCATGACCGAGCGCGACGCGACCAACCTGCACATCGGCCTCGAGCTGAGCCACCCGGCGCGTGGCATCCCCTGCGTCGTTCGCTTGCAGTCGAGCGAAATCGCACGCCATGTCGACACCCGTTGCGCCTTCGTATCGATCTCGACCACCGCCGTGACGGTGGACGCCGTGTTCGACCGGATCGCCGTGCTGCGGGCCCTGCGGGTCGGGCGCGAGCTGCGTGCGGCGCACGCTGCGTCGGATCTGCACGCACGGCTGACCTTGGCGTCGCGGGGCAGCGGCGGCACCATCGCCTCCACGGACGACGCCGCCCGGCGCGAGGAGGTCCCGTGAACGAGGCATGGCGCAGAGATCCGGCTCGGTGTGGCGGACGGGTGCGCCAGATCCGTCGCGTGCGGCTCGCGCGCTGGCTGCTGCCCTGGCTGGTCGTGACGGCCGGTTGCGGCGCTGCCCAGGTGCCGACGCCAGCGCCCGGCCCGGGGGCCAACGCCGCCGCCGCCTCGCCCGGGGCCGCGACGGCCCGGACGACGCCCGAACCCGCAAGGCCCGAGCGCACGCTGGCGGAACGCATCCCGCTGCCGCCCGTGCTCGAGGCCGACGGCGAGACGGAGCGCAAACCCACCGACGACGGCCTCGATGGCTCGTGGGCGCGCGTGTTCCTGCGTGCCAACCCGGGGCCCTTCCAATACGTCGCCTACGAGCTCTCGGCCCGCGGCAACGCGGCGGTCGCCTCGCACCTGCGCGGCATGATGGGGCGCCGCGACGCGGTGATCCGCACCGAGCTGGTCGAGAGGTCGTTGCTGCGCAAGGTCCTCGAACGCCTCGACGCCATCGGCGTGGCGCAGATGGAGCCGCCGCCGCCGTCGCCCCTCCTGGTCGCAGACAAACAAGGCGTGCTGAGCTCGCCGCAGCAGTCGCCCGTGCCGATCTACGAGCTGACGTGGCGGCGCGGCGGGGTCGAACGGACGATGCTGGTCGTCGATCCCTACGCCCAGGATGACGGCATCTACGCACGGTTCATCGACATCGTCCGCGACGAGGTCCAGCGCGCGGTCGGCACCATCGGCTACCACGGCCCCGACGCCCTCGGCACGGCCAAGGGCTACCTCTTCATCGATTCGGTACCCAGCGCCGACGTCTGGATCGACGACGAGAAGCTGCCGGAGCGCACGCCGGTGCTGAACTGGACGCTGGCGCCCGGCGTGCATCGCGTGCGCCTGCACCGCGCGGATCTCGGCCTCGACAAGACCAGCAACGTCCGCATCGAGGCCGGCATGACGACCTCGCTCGAGTTGGACCTGCGATGAGCGCACCCCACGACCAGGCCGCCGGCCGCCTTGCCGACGAGGACGAGGACGTCGTCGTCATCCGGGTCGAGAGTGGCCTGCACGCCGAGCAGATCCTCGACGCCCGCGGCCTCGCGGACCGGATCTTCGGCCTCGACGACCCCGACCTGCGCTGCGGCCGCCTGGCCATGCTGCTGCATCGCCTCGATCCGGATCTGGTGACCGAGGCGATCGAGACCGCGGCCACCCAGGTCCACGACCCCGTCTGGCGCGTGCTCTACCTGACCTGGACGCAGGTCCTGCTGATCGTTCGCCAGCGTCCCAACCTGCCCGCCGGCCCGCTGCGCGCCGAACACGAGCGGGTCTGGCCGAGCGCGCTGGCGTTGGCGCGCTGGACCGGCAGCGCGAGTCGCAACGGCCGGTCGTTCTGCATCGGTCTGCTGCGCGGCGCGCTCGAGCCGCCGGGGCGCCACGACGCCAAGCCGCTGCCGCCGCCGGTCTCGATCGAGCACCTGCCGCTCGGCCTGCGACGGGAGCGCGCGCGTGGTCCCAAACGCGAGCTGCTGGTGCAGCTGTTGGTCGACACCGACCCCTCGGTGGTCGAGCTGCTGGCCCGGAATCCGCGGCTGAAGCAGGCCGACATCATGCGGCTCGCAACCAACCGCCGGACCCACCCCTGGGCGCTGTGGTCGCTGATGCTCACGCAGCGTTGGCTCTCGGACCGCGGCATCCCGCTCGCCGTGGTGCACAACCCGGTCTGCCCGCCGTGGCTGCTGGTGGCGTTGGCGCCGCTGCTGGACGCGACGCAGCTCGGCGACGCGCTGCGCAAGCGGCCGCTGCTGGGGGCCGAGGTTCTCGAGCCGCTCGTCGTGCTGCACGGCGGCTCCTTGCGGACGTGGATCGAGTCGCGGCTGGCCCGGATGGGCGCGAGCGACGACGACGGCGTGGTCGCGATCGACACGGACCTCGCCGAGGCCGGCGACGCGCTGGCCGACGCCTTCGCCGAGCTGGTCGCGTCGGTCAGCGACGAGCCCGAGCAGGCGCAAGAGGATCCGCCCGACGACGACGCGTTCGACGACGACGACGTGTACTCCGGCGACGCGTTCGACGACGACGCGTTCGACGACGACGACCTGTACTCCGGCGACGCGTTCGACGGCGACGCCGCAGCGGACGACGGACCTAGCTCGCCGCGCCCTTGAACGCCTCGTCGACCAGCTCGCGTAGGTCCTCGCGGTGCTCGACGACGGCCAGCGCCAGCGCCAACTGGCCGCGCGCCCGCATCAAGTTGTGCTCGCCGTGGCCGGGGGCGCGGTTCGGATCCCAGCGGAAGTACGACTCGAGCAGCGCGTCCTTGGCGAATCGGGCCGAGAGCTCCAGCGCGATGCGGCCGAATCCGTGCACGACGCCTTCGCGCTCCGGCGCAGTCAGCGCGCCGCCGGCCGCGTAGCCGCGCATGGCCGCGGCGAAGATGTCCAGGTCGAGTCGGGCTGGCTCGTCCTCGGCGCTGCGGTTGCACCACGAGCGCATCGCGTCGCCGAGCTCCACGTCGATCGTCGACCACGCCATCGTGTCGAGATCGACGAGGCCGACCGCGACGCCCTGGTCGTCGAAGAGCAGGTTGGCGATCTTGAGGTCGCCGTGGACGATGCGCGGCGGCAGCGGCGCCAGGCCCGGCATCTCACGCCAGGCCTGCACGATCGTCGCGCCCAGGTCCGCGACCGCGGCGTGCAGCCTGTGACCGGCCTGGGTCGCGATCGCCTGCTGCAGGCCGGCGACGTGGGCGTCGGTGTCGTGCGCGCCAGGGCGGGTGAAGGCGAACGCATGGTCGACGCCGCGCAGGGCGTCGTGAAAGGTCGCGACGAGCCTGGCCGCCGACGCGGCGTGGGCGGGCGACGGCACCTTGGCCACCGAATGGCCCGGCAGGCGCGACAACATGCGCCAGACGCCGGCATGCGGTCCGGCGTCGACCAGGGTCCAGGGCTCGCCGGCGTGGCTCTTCGCGATCGTGGGCACCGGCACGCCGCGGGCGCGCAGGATCTGCGTCAGCGCCGCGATGTCGAGGTTCACGCTCGCCGCGAAGATCGGGTGCAGGCGCTGCAGCACCCAGCCCGTGCCGACGGCGAAGGTATCGTTGATCAGCCCGCCCGAGAGCGGCGCGATCGACGCCAGATCGGCCTCGTCGGGGCCGACGAAGCGCCCGGCGATGGCCTCCAGGCTCGTCGCCGTCGGCGCCGCGGCGGCGGGCGCGGCGGCAGGCGCGGCGGGGTGGTGGGCGGCGACGGGCGGCGATGGCGAGGCTCTGTTCATGCCCGCGAGTCTGGCGCTGCTGCGCCGCTGCCGCTAGTTTTCGCACCGACGCCGCCCACCGTCGCGCCCAGGAGCCGCCATGACCGCAACCGTCCCCGATCGTCCCCAGCCCGCCCGCCTCGTCGAGGTCCTGCGCGACGGGCGCATCGCCACCGTGCGGCTGCAGCGGCCACCGGCCAACGCCATCAACGGCGCGCTGCTCGCAGAGCTGATCGCCGCGCTCGACGCGCTCGAGGCCAGTGACGTCGACGGCTTCTTGCTCGTCGGCCGCCCCGGCTTGTTCTCGGCGGGCCTGGATCTGCCGGCCCTGCTGCAGCTCGACCGCGATGGCATGGCCGACTTCTGGCGCGCGTTCAGCGCCACGTTCCTGCGGCTGTGGCGCACCGAGCTGTGCATGGTCGCCGCGATCGAGGGCCACGCGCCGGCCGGCGGAACCGTGCTCTGCCTCGCCGCCGACCACCGGGTCATCGCCGATGGTCCGTACCGCATGGGCCTGAACGAGGTCGCGGTCGGTCTCGCCGTGCCGCGCTTCTTGTGCCAGGTCGCCAGCGCCCGCCTCGGCCTCGCCAACGCCGAGCGGCTGCTGACGACAGGGGCGTTGCTGACGCCCCACGAGGCGCTCGCCGCCGGCTTCGTCGATCAGGTCGTGCCGCAAGCCGACGTCCTCGACGCCGCGACCGCCGTGCTGCATGCGCGCCTCGCCGTGCCCGAGCAGGCGCGCCGCGCGACCAAGGCCGCCCTGCGCGCTCCGCTCGGCGACGCGATCGCCAGGGGCAACGAGGCCGAGATCGAGAGCTTCCTCGAGGCCTGGTTCGCGCCGCATTGCCAGCGCGAGCTGCATGCCGTGGTCGCGCGCCTGGCGAAGCGCAAGGAGGGCTGATGCGCCTGGTCCTGTCGAGCTGCCCTCCTGGCGACGCCGACCGGCTCGCCGCGGCGTTGGTGCAGGCCCGTGTCGCCGCGTGCGTCTCGATCGTCCCGGGGGCCCTCTCGCGCTACCATTGGCAGGGGGCCGTGGCCATCGAGCCCGAGTCCCTGCTGCTGTGCAAGGTCCCGGCCGATCGCGTCGACGCGCTGACCGCCGAGCTGCAGCGGCTGCACCCCTACACCGTGCCCGAGATCCTCGTGCTGGCGGCCGAGTCGGCGGTGCAGGCCTACGCGGCGTGGGCGTTGGCCGAGACGCGCCCGCCCGGTTGAGCTGCGGCGCCGGCGCTGCCTGGCCGCGCTCCGACGCAGCTACTCGGCGAGCGGGCGGCGCAGGACGGTGTCGCGCTGCCAGTTCTCGTCGTCGGTCTCGGGGTAGTCGAGGCTGTAGTGCAGGCCGCGCGACTCCTGGCGGATCAACGCCGAGCCGACGATCAGGCGCGAGACCGTGACGAGGTTGCGCAGCTCGATCACGTCGGCCGAGACCAGGAAGCGCCAATACTCCTCGCGCACCTCGGCGTAGAGCAACTCGAGGCGGCGCTTGGCCCGCTCGAGGCGGCGGTTGCTGCGCACGATGCCGACGTAGTTCCACATCAGGCGACGGATCTCGTCCCAGGCCTGGTTCATCAGCACGCGCTCGTCGGGGCTGCCGGCCTCGCCGCTGTCCCAGCCCTGCAGGTCGGGCAGGCTCGAGCGGGCGCCGGCGTCGAGCAGGTCCGTCGCGACCTTCGCCGCGCGACGGGCGTAGACCGCAGCTTCGAGCAGTGAGTTCGACGCCAGGCGGTTGGCGCCGTGCAGGCCGGTGCAGCTCGTCTCGCCGATGGCGAGCAGGCCGTGGATGTTGGTGCGGCCGTGGCCGTCGACCAGCACGCCGCCGCAGAGGTAGTGCGCCGCCGGCACGACCGGGATCGGCTGCGTCCGCAGGTCGATCTCGACGTCCTGGCAGGCGGCGAAGATCGTCGGGAAGCGCTCGACCAGGTAGTCCGGCGGCAGGTGCGTCATGTCGAGGTAGACCGAGGCGTCGCCGCGGGTCTTGAGCTCGCGGTCGATGGCGCGGGCCACGATGTCGCGCGGCGCCAGCTCGGCGAGCTCGTGGTAGCGCGGCATGAAGCGTTCGCCCGCCGCGTTGCGCAGGATGCCGCCCTCGCCGCGCAGGGCCTCGGAGATCAGCATGTTCTTGCGCTCGGGGTGGTAGAGCGCGGTCGGGTGGAACTGGAAGAACTCCATGTTCGCGACGCGCGCACCCGCGCGGTACGCCATCGCCACGCCGTCGCCGGTCGCGACGTCGGGGTTGGACGTGTACTGGTAGCAGCGGCCCGCGCCACCGGTCGCGAGCACGACGATCGGCGCGGCCAGCGCACGAACCTCGCCCTTGGCGATGTCGAGGGCGTAGACGCCGAGCACCTTGTCGTCGCGGCCGCCGGGCAGGCCGACGCCACGGCCCCGGGCCATGCGGGCGCGCGTGATCAGGTCGACCGCGATCGTCCGCTCACGCACCTCGACGTTGCCTTGGGCGCGGACCTTGGCCACGAGCGCGTCCTCGATCGCCACGCCGGTCGCGTCCGCGGCGTGGACGATGCGTCGCGCGCGGTGGCCGCCTTCGCGGGTGAGCTTGAGCGTGCCGTCGGCGTTGCGGTCGAGCTGGACGCCACGATCGAGCATCTCGGCGATCGCGGCCGGGCCCTCGGCCACGATCCCCTCGACGACCTCGCGGCGGCAGAGCCCGGCGCCGGCGATCAGCGTGTCCTCGACGTGGTCTGCGAACGAGTCCTGCTCGCCGAGGACGGCGGCCACGCCGCCCTGGGCCCAGCGGGTGTTGCTGTCGTCGATCACGGACTTGGTCAGCACCAGCACGCGGCAGCGATCGGCGAGGTCGAGCGCCATCGAGAGGCCGGCGATGCCGCTGCCGAGGATGATGACGTCGTAGCGGTCTGCCGGATGCTCCATGGGCTGCCCCTGTCTGCGCGCCCGGGCGCGTCCGGCGCAGAGTTGCCCAAGGAGGCGATCGGCGCAACAAGTGCAACCGCAGGTCGATTGAGACGCGCGGCGGCTTGGCGTATCGTGCGCGCCCCACGGCGCGAGCCAGGCTCCGGACGTGGCAGGGCAAGGACGGAGCGCGCGTGGCAGATCCCCATTCCATCGACCCGGAGCTCGAGGCCGACGAGGACAGCGTCCTCGACGATCCCGCGCACGTCGATGGCGGCGGCGGCCACGACGACGAGGCGCACGACGCCGAGCCGCTCGTGCTGCCGACCACGCCGGACGCGCGTCACCGCTTCGATCTGGTCCATTCCACGGTCCTGGTGCTGCTGACGCTGCTCGGCATCGCGCCGATCTGGGTCACGGACATCTTGCCGCTGCTCGACGCGGCCAGCCACCAGCACCTGATCCGGCTGATCCACGACTACAGCGTCACGCCGATCTACCAGCACCACTACGAGGAAGTGCACGCCATCGTGCCCTACCTGACGTACTACAAGGCCGTCGATTGGTTGATGGTCCTGCTCGACGTCGAGACGGCCAACCGCGTCGTGCTCTCGCTCTGCCTCGCCGCGTTGCCGATGGCGGCGTCGAGCCTGCTGCGCGCCATCGACCACAACCGCTGGCTGGTGCTGGGCGTCTTCCCGTGGATGCTCAACAGCGATTTCTACCTCGGCTTCTTCAACTATTTGATGAGCATCCCGCTCTTCCTCTGGTTGCTGGCGGCGCATATCCGCCTGCTGCGCAACCCGAACTGGCCGCGCGCGGTGCTGGTGGCCGGCCTGACGGTTCTGCTCGCGCTGACGCACTACCTGCTCTGGGCGGTGTCGTTGGTGCTGTTGCCGCTGCTGGCGCTGGTTTTTGGCCTGCGCAGCCAACGCCTGCGCGGGTTGGCCTGGATGCTGCGCGAGGTCGGCCTCGTCATGCCGTCGGTGCTCGTGCTGCTGCCGTGGTTCCTGAGCTACTTCGTGCTGGCCAAGGACGTGCGCACGCCCGACCAGGTCGCGGTCGGTGGCGCCACGCTCGCCCAGCGGCTGAGCCGGGTCTATTCGGGCCAGCATCTCGGGCCGATGGACGATCTGCGCCAGCTCGTCAGCCGCATGTTCGACAACGATCTGCCGCAGCCCTCCGAGCACCTGCAGACGGGCTGGGAGCTGCTGACCAGTCGCCAGGGCGAGCTCGCCAGCTTCCTGTGGCTCGTCGGCCTCGCGCTCTGGATCATCGGCTCGGTCAAGCGTGAGCGCGTGGTGCTGGCGCCGCGGCACGCGCGCAAGCGCCTGCAAGCGGCGCTCGGCGCGATCCCGCCGGCCCAATCGCTCGCGGACTCGGGTCGGGTGCTCGCCAGCGTGGCCACCGTCTACGTCGGCGCACGCGGCGTGCGCGTCCGGGTCCCGGGCACCTCGTACATCGGCTGGGTGCTGGCGCTGATGACCGCGATCTACTTCGCGCTGCCGCAGCATCTGGCGCGGCCGATCTACCTCTACGGCGTGGACTTCCGCCTGGTCGAGGTGCTCGGTGTCCTGGCGGTGATCGCGCTGCCCGTCTGTCCGCTGCTGCCGCCGCGACACGTCCGCTGGCGCGTCTGGATCGGCACGGCCCTGATGGCGATCGTCTCGGTGCTGGTGCCCCTGCACACCGCCGGCACCTTCATGATGGTCCGCACCGAGTACGGCTCGATCCGCGAGGCCTTCGGCAGCATCCCCGCCGGGCGCAACGTCCTGACGCTGCGCATGAAGCGCGGCAGCCGCTACCTGCGCGAGATGATCTTCAGCAACATCGGCGAGTACTACGCCGTCTTCCAGGGCGGCTACGTGCCGTACTCCTTCGCCGACAGTTCGTCCAAGCCGATCGTCACCCGCACCGAAGCCGCCATGCCGGCGCCGACCTGGTTCGACCACACCACCTTCAGCCTCGACGCCCACGGCAAGTACTACGACTACATCGTGATCTTCCGCGATCTCGAGGAGCGCCCCGGCTCCTGGGAGCGCTCGCTGGCGAGCTGGCATCGCGTGTACCAGCGCGACAACTGGCAGGTCTACCGCAACCCGGCGCCGGAGCATTGGCCGCCGCCGACGCCCGCCGAGCTCGCCCGCGCAGAGGCGTACGAGACCTGCAACCGCTGGATCCTCGAGCGCATGGGCTTCGGCCCGACCAGCACCATGCCCCAGGATCTCGACGTGCTGCTGCGCGAGCTGGTGCAGAAGCTGCAGGAGGTCGGCGTCGCCGACATGCCGCCGCCTCGCTTCGCGCCCAACGTCGAGGGGGCGCGTCGTCGTCGTCGCCTCGGGCCGGCGCGACCGCCGCGGCCCGGCAGCGAGCCGAGCGTCCAGCCGTCCACGGCGCCGGACGCGCCGCCGGAGGCGCCACAGGACGCGCCGCAGCCAGACGAGCCAGGCGACGGACCGCCGCGCGTCGACCCGGCTCCCGAGTTCGATCCGCCCGAGGCACCGCAGGCCGAACCTGGGCCGCCCGGGCCACCGCCGCCCGGTCGTGGCAACGCGCCAGAGAGCGATCTCCAGGGCAGGGCGGCGCCGATGCGGGGCCCCCCAGGCCCCGAGGCCGGAGGGGCGGCCGATCCGGCCCGCGCCGAGACCGTCGCTCCAGCGCCGGAGGCCGAGGCCCTGATGCCGGTCCTGCCCTCGCGCTTGCCGGTGTTCGGCCGCGCCGGCATGCGCCTCGCGCCGAACATCGACGCCCTGCGCGGCCTGAGCGCCCAACCCGGCGCGGCCGTTCGCGGTGCCCGCGGCGACGACATGGGGGCACCGCCCGAGCCGCGCCAGATGCGCTGGTGGGAGCCGAGCGCGCACATGCGCGAAGCGGCCGGCCGCCTGACAGCCCGACCCGGGCGTTGACGCGGGCCTGGCCGCCGGGCGCATTGCCAGCGGTCCGTGGCATCTTACATTGGCGCAGGCCGCAGTCGCGGCGCTCCGAAGGAGACCATGTACGTCCAGGGCCCGCCTCCGTCTCGCGCGTCGTTCTACATCGGCGGCGTTCCGGTCACCGTCTCGCCGATGCACCTGCTGCTGATGGCGTTCCTGTTCTACCAGGTGCTGCAGCGCTCGGTGGCGCTGGGCATCGGTGTCATCCTCATCGCCAGCTTCTCGGTGCTCGCCCACGAGCTGGGGCACGCCTTCACGTCGCTGCGCTTTGGTCTCGGCGCGCGCATCGAGCTGACCGGCCTCGGCGGCCTGACCTACCACGCCCCGGCGCGCGACAACCGCCAGCTCTTCTTCGTCACCGCGGCCGGACCGGCGATGAACTTCGTGCTCGCGGCGCTGCTCTACGGTGTCCATGGCTTCACCCAGGGGATGCTCGACGAGATCGTGTTCATGGGCATCCAGGTCAACGTCGTCTGGGGTATCTACAACCTGTTGCCGATCATCCCGCTCGACGGTGGCATCCTGACCCTGGTCGTGCTGCGGCGCTTCTTCCGCAAGGGCGATCGCGCCGAGCGCATCGCCCATTGGATCGGCCTGCTGCTCGGCGGCGCCGGCGCGGCGCTGGGGCTGGCGAGCCAGTCGCTGCTCGTCGCGTTCGTCCTCGGCATGGCCGCCTTCGAGAACTGGCGCGCGCTGCAGGCGCTCGGGCCGGCGGCGGTGCAGCACGAGAAGGTCCCGCACAGGAACGTGCGCGAGATCCTCGACCAGGCGCGCCAGGCGTACGCACGCTCGGAGTGGGACGACGCGGCACGGTTTTGCCACCTCGCGCGCAGCGAGCCCTTCGTCTCGACCGAAGAGATGCGCCAGATCTGGCAGATCCTCGCGCTGACCGCGGCGCGCCAGGGCCAATGGACCGAGGCGCTGCGTCACGCCGAGCGGCTGCCCGAGGTGCCCGAGATGGCACAGGTCCGGGCCGTCTGCATCCTGGCGTTGAACGAACCGGCCCGCGCCAAGGCCTTCCTCGCGACCGGCGCCGCCGCGCTCGTCGCCGAGAGCCAGCTCGAATCGTTGCGCGAGCTCGCCCGTCGTACCAGTGCCACCTGAGCGAGCCGCGCGCTCGCCGGATGGGGACCTGCGGGTCGCCGCCAACACGGCGGATCGTCAGTTGACGATCCCGGCCCACGCCACGATGATTTCGCCCTCTGCACGCCGCCGGGTTGGCGACTGCCGACCACGATGTCGCACCCTTCGGAGCCTGACATGCACGATCTCGAAGCCCGCATGGTCCGCCGCCTCGGAACGCACCGCCTCGGCGCTGGTGTCGTGACCCTCGGCCTTCTGCTCGGCACCGCCACCGTCGCGCCGCAGGGCGCGGTCGCGGCGGCCGCGCCCAAGTCCACGGCGGCCGCCGACGCTCGGACCATCCTCACCGAGGGCATCAAGGCACCCGACTTCGTCGCCCGCGGCATGGCCTACGAAGCGCTCGCGCTCGACAAGAAGATCGGCGACATCAAGACCATGCTCAAGGACGGCGAGGAGGATCCGCAGTGGGTCGTGCGCGCCGGCATCGCGCGCGCCTACATGCGGCTCAAGGATCCCTCCTGGAAGCGCGTGGTCGGCGACGCCATCAGCCGCGCCACGCTCGATCCGCGCGAAGTGCTGCCGGTGCTCGACACCCTGGCCGACAAGGACGCCATCGCCTTCCTGCTCGAGCGGCTCGCCGACAAGGAGCTCGACCGCCAGGACGCCATCGTCGACGCGCTCGTGGTCCAGGCCCATCCGCGCCTGGGTGCCTTCATCGTCGCCGCCATCGGCTCCAAGGACGAGCTGGTGCACAAGGCCGGGACGCGCGCGTTGGCGTCGCTGAACCCCGTGCTGCACGGCGCGCACCTGCAGCTGATCGCGGCCAAGGCCGGCAAGGTCGGCGAGGTGATCGGCCTCATCTGCGACATCGCCGACAAGGCCCCGACGGGCGTCGACCTGAGCTACCTCGCGCTGCTCAAGCCCGGCAAGGGCGAAGAGGCGCTCGCCGATCGCGTGACGATGGCCCGGGCCCGGCAGAAGGACCGCGCCGTCGGCAAGGCCGTGCTGGCGATCGCGGCGCGCCGCGAGGGGGACGCCCGCATCGAGATCGTCGAGATCTACGCCGGCATCGCCTCCAAGGACGACAGCGAGGCGATCAAGGCGCTGATCGACGAGGCCTCGTCGCCGCGGCTCAAGCTGGCGGTCTACCAGGTCCTGGCTGACCTCGGGGATCGATCGGTGGTCAAGCAGGCCGAAGAGATGGCCGGCGGCACCGACACCGAGCTTCGTCCGATCGGCGTGTACTACCTCGGCCGCATCGGCGGCGCCGGACGCATCGGCGAGATGCACACCTACCTGCGCGACGGCATCCCCGAGGTGCGCATCGCCGCCGCGCGCGTGCTGTCGTGGATCGCCTCGAAGATCTCGGTCGGCCCGCTGCGCGAGGCGCTCGACAACGAGAGCCGCGCCGACATCCGCATCGAGTACCTCAAGGCCCTGACGAGCATCAAGGATCCCGCGGCGGTCCAGGCCCTGGTCTTCTACACGCGCGAGACCGACGACGACGTCCGCCGCCGCGTGGTGCGCTCGTTGGCCGAGTCCGGCGACAAGGCCGCGCGCAACGGTCTGCAGACGGCGCTGAGCGATCGCAGCAAGGAGGTCCGCATCGAGGCGGTGCGCGGCTTCATCCTCTCGGATCCGGCCAACGCCGTGCAGGTCTTCCAGCGCTCGCTCGGTTGGCTACCGCGCGGCACCCTGATCGCGATGACGCGCGAGTTCGGCGACGCCTTCGACAGCTACCTCGAGCTCGCGCTGTTCTCCAAGAGCATCGAGATGCGTGAGGAGGCGCTGGAGGCCCTGGCGCTGCTGCCCAAGAAGCAGGGTGAACTGCTGCGCAAGGTGCTCGCCAGCGCCGACGAGGACGAACTGCGCATCCGCGTCCTGCTGCGTCTGTTCGCGCTCGAGGGCAACAAGGTCGCGACCGAGGTCAAGTCCGCCGCGCTCGCCACCAGCACCCGCGTGCGCATCGAGGGCATCCGCCTGTGCGGCAAGCTCAAGGGCGACAAGGAAGCCAAGGAGATCATCGAGCGCTCGATGAGCGAGGCCGACCAGCGCGTGCGCATCGCCGCGGCCCTGACGTGGCTCGGCGGTTGAGGTCGACGGTGCCGATGGTGTCCCTTGGGTGCAGCGACGTGGGTCGACGGCTCGGGCTACGGATCGCCGTGGCGCTGGCCCTGCTGACGTCGGCGTGCCAGGGCGGCCAGCAAGCGCAGGACGCAGAGGCCGACGCCGCAGCGGCCATCCCGATCGACCGGGAGCTCGTCGAGCGGCGGCTGCTGCGAGGTGGCGGCGATACCTGCAACGACGACCGCGATTGCGGCCCGCCCGCGGCGCGCGGCACCTGCCTGCTCGGCACCTGCTTCGGCCTGCTGACGACCGACAGCGCCGCCGCGCGCAGCGTGCTCGTCGACCGGATCGCGGCGCTGCCCGCCGATCTGGCCGAAGACGTCGAGCGCGTCTGCGCCACCTTGCTCTGGCGGCCCGAGGCGATGCCCGCGCAGCGGATCGCCGCGGCCCAGGGGCTCTACGCCGTCGCCTCGGCCCGCCCCGCCGGAGCCTGCGGCCGTGCGTGCGACGAGCTGCGCAAGCTGCGCGACGAGCCCGACCAAGGCCTGGCCAGCACCGCCCGGGCCAGCCTGGCCCAGCTCGGCGACGCGTCGGTGCTGCCGGCGCTGCGCCGGGATCTGCAGATCGGGACCGAGCACAGCCGCTGCGCCGCGGCGCGCGCCATGGGCGTCGCATGGCAGCGCGATGCCGCGAGGTTCGCTTCGGTCAGCGTCGATCTGCTCGCGGCCCTCGGCGACACGAGCCCCATGGTGCGGCGCGTGGCCGCCGAGGCGCTCGTGCCACACATCGCGGACGCGGACGTCGCGGCCGGCCTGCAAGCCGCGCGCCGCCTGCATCCCGCCGACCTCGGCTACATCGTCGATCGCGCCGGCGCCACCGGCGCTGACGGTGCTGGCGGCGTGGGCGGCGGCAAGGGAGGCCCATGATCGCCCGTCGTCGCCTGCCATCGTGGCTTGTCCTCGCCCTGATCGCCGCTAGCGCCTGCGGTCGCGAGCCCGCCCCCGCGCCCGAGGCCGCAGCCCCTGCCGCCGTCGCCCCCGCGCCGCCGGTCGTCACCGACGAAGGAGGCGACTTCGTCCTGCGCTACTTCTCGCCGACCACGGGCAACCTGCTGGTCGCGCAGAAGCCCTCCGAGGTGCCCGAGGCGGCGCGGTCTCAAGTCCTGGTCTCGCCGACCGATCCGACCAAGCAGGGCCCGTGGCTCTTTGTCGCCGACCTGACGGTGCGCGCGGGCGCGGGCTACGAGGTCACCGTCGTCGATCGCTTCGAGCTCGAGCAGAAGGTGCAGGCCGAAGCCGCAGCGCGCGCGCCGTCGACGCCGGCCGCCGGCGCGACCGGCGGGGACCCCGCTGCCGCCGGTGAACCGCAGGTCGTGCTCTACAAGACCGCCTGGTGCGGCTACTGCAAGAAGGCCGCCGAGTACCTGACGCTCAAGAAGGTCCCGTTCGTGACCAAGGACATCGAGCGCGATCCGGGCGCACGTGCCGACATGATGGCCCGCGCGAGCAAGGCTGGCGTGCCCGCGTCGCAGCTCGGCGGCGTGCCGGTGATCTGGATCAAGGGGCGCATCCTCTCGGGCTTCTCGCGTGAGGCCATCGACGCCGCACTCGGCGGCTGAGGCTGCGGCGCCGGGCGTGTGGCGACCCCGCGGTCGCCTTTTTTGACGTCCGACGCGGCTGAAGGATGCTCCGAGCGCGGCCGTCGCCGCCCACGGAGTCACCCATGTCGCATCCCTCCACCAGCCTCGAGCAAGGTCCCGCCACCAGCGTGGTGACCGAGCAGACCGGATCGCTGCGCAGCGCCGCCAGCGAGCGTGGGGCCGACGTCGTCGAGCTCGCCGCCTGGCGCGTCAAGGTGCGCGGTTCGGCCAGCCATGGCTCCAAGGAGCAGCAATGCGCCGCCCGCGAGGTCCGCGACGACGGTCTCGTGCTCGAAGGGGCCGAAGAATCCGGCCTCGGTCGCTATGTCTGGATGGACGTGGACCTACCCGACGGCGGTGAGGTGCGCGCGCTGGGCGAGGTCGTCGGCCGGCGGGATCCCGTCAGCCTGGCGATCGAGGTCAAGTTCAAGCATTTGTTCCCGGACCAGCGCCGCCGCCTGGCCGCCGTGCTGCGCGGCTAGACGCCCGCAGCGACGCGTATCGCGGCCGCGACCCCAGACCAGACTCAGTCGATCTCGAGACCCTCGCCGCCGCCGGGCTCCGGCACGCCGCGAGCCGGTCGTGGCGCCGCGGGCGCTGCGCGCGAGGCCGAGGCCACAGGCGAGGCCGGCGACGCGGGCATCGGGCCGCCCCGCGCCGGCGCCGAGGGCTCCGGCGTGCGCATCACCGGAGGCCGCACGGGCTCGCTGCGCGTGCCGTCGGTGAGGCGGACCTCCTCGCCGTCGACGCCGCGAGCGTAGACGTGCTGGCCCTCGATCCGCAGCCGGCCGAGCTCTGCGGGGCCGCCGCGCCCTTGCAGCTCGCCGAGCAGCGTCGGGAAGTCGAGGCGCAGCAGCGCGTCGACACCGCCGTCGCCGCCCGCGCTCGCACCAGCGCTGACCGGCTCGGGCGAGACGCTGGCCGCCGCGAGCAGGCCCGCCGCCGCGATCAGGCTCAGCTGGCGCGGATCGTGGTGCTTCTCGAGCGCCTTGGCGATGACGTCGAGGTCGGCGTGGCCGTCGCGCAGGGCCCGCAGCGTCGCGTCGGAGCCGTCGGCCCGATCGACCTGGACGCCGATGCACACCGCGCCGTCGAGCTTGATGTCGACGAGGTTGGCGTCGCGCAGGTCGACGTGCACCAGCACGGCGCCGTCGAAGTTGGCGCGCAGCAGGTTGGCGCCGCGCAGGTCCACGTTGACCAGGACCGCGCCAGCGAGGTTGGCGTTGTCGAGCACCGCGCCGCCCTGCCGTTGGTCGGTGAAGCGGCTGCCGACGATCAGCGCCTCGGTCAGGTTGCAGTGGTTCAGGTCAGAGTTGCTGAACATCGAGCCGCGGATCACCGCGCGCGAGAGGTTCGCGTTGGTCATCGGCGTCTCGACGACGCGACAGCCCTCGAGCAGCGCGCCCTGCCATTGCACCGCCTGGGCCTGGCTGGCCGAGAACTCGCACTGATGCAGGCGCGCGCCCTCGAAGCGCGAGCCGCGCAGCAGCATGCCGCGGCCCACCCAGCGATCGGCGTGCAGCCGCGGCAGGCGCGTGCCGACCATCTTGGTCCCGACCATGCGGACGTGGCCGAATTGCACGTCCGCGAAGTCTTCGCCGGCGTGGTC
This sequence comes from uncultured Enterobacteriaceae bacterium, assembly GCA_964586155.1. Classification (GTDB taxonomy): domain Bacteria; phylum Myxococcota_A; class UBA9042; order UBA9042; family UBA9042; genus SXNM01. The sequence continues at coordinate 105,058 of CAZPHC010000021.1, forward strand.
GCCGAGGTCGCACGGGCCGACTTCGACGCGCCACAGGCGTCGGCGCCGCAGCGCAGAGAGGAGGTCGAGGGCATTTTGGATGGTGTCGAGGTCGCTCATGGCTCCGGAGCATAGCGGGGCGACGCGCCGGCGGGAAGCCACCCCGAGCGCGCCACGACGACAAGATCCGCCATCGGCCGGGCAGGGCGTCGAGGGCGCGACCGCGGCCGCCGTTCGCAATGTGACTGGCCGATCGCAGGCGGCTGTGGCACGCTCCGCGCGCGAACTCGCCCCACGGCCCGTGACGTGGCCGCCAGGAGCTCGCGAGAAAGGTCTCGACGTGGAACGCGGCAACGACGGACAGCCTGGGGCGGGATCGCGGCGTGCCTCCGATCCGCTCGTTTCGAGCCCGAGCCGGCGTAGCTCCCGCACCGACATGGACCCGATCCTCGGCAGCGCGATCGCCAACGAGTTCATCATCGAGCGACCGTTGGGCTCCGGCAGCCACGCCGACGTCTTCCTGGCGCGCCAGAAGTCGGTCGGCGATCGCAAGGTCGCGGTCAAGATCCTGTGTCGGCCGTACCTGAGCCTGCGCGAGTCGGACCTGCGCCGCGCCGCGACCGCGCTGGTCCGCGAGGCCGCCGTGCTCGGCCAGATGCGCAGCCCCTGCTTCGTCGCGGTCCACAGCACCGGCCAGCTGCCAGATACCCGCCCCTACGTCGTGCTCGAGTACGTCGAGGGCGAGACGCTGCAGGCGATCCTGGCGCGGCAACGCACGCTGCCGCCGGCCGAGACCGTGACGCTGGCGCTGCAGCTCGCCGCCGGGCTCGCCGAACTGCACGGCCTCGGCCATGTCCACCGCGACGTGACGCCAGCGAATTTGCTCGTCGGCACCGGGCCCCTGGGCGAGCCGCGGCTCAAGATGATCGACTTCGGCACCGTCACGCGCATCAGCGAGCGCGCCGATCGCTTCCGCGTCGGCTACGACCTCGAACATCCGCTCGGCACTGCCTCGTACATGGCACCGGAGCAGGCGCGTGGCGACGTCGTCGACGGCCGCGCCGACCAGTTCGCCCTGGCGGCGATCCTCTACGAATGCCTCAGCGGGCGTCGCGCGCTCGAGGTGGGCCTGCCCACGCAGCGCGCCATGCTCGAGTTCTTGCGCGGCGACGCGCCGATCCCGACCGTCGGGCCGCCGTTGCTGGCGCAGCCGCCCGAGCCCCTGCTCGCCGTGCTGCTGCGCGCCATGGACCGCGATCCCGGGCGTCGCTACGCCGACATCCGCGCCTTTGCCCGCGCCCTGCGCGACGCGACGCATGACGACGCCCCGGCCAAGGAAGGTTTCGGCCTGCTGTCGCGGCTGTTCACCGGACGGGGCCGCGGATGAAGGAGGCGGTCGCCGTCGTCGCCGTCGTCGCTGTCGCTGCGCTGCTGCTGCTGGCGATGCAGCAGGGCGTGCGCGCGCTCTGGCTGATCGCGCGTGGCCAGGACCTGGCCAACGTCCGCGAAGGCGACCGCGAGATCGCGACCTTGCGCGACGATCTCGACCGCGCGCTGCGATCGCTCGCCGAGGTCCAGTTCGACCACGCGACGGGCAAGATCGACGACGCCGACAACGCCGCGATGCGCCAGCGCTACGAGGCGCGCGCCGTGCAGGCGATGCGCGCCCTGCGCGCCCGTGGCGTCGACGTCCAGGCGGAGCGCGACGATGGTTGACGTCCGGGCGTCGCGCCGCGGTCGGAACCGCGACCTCATGCCGCTGGCCCGCCTCGCCGCGCTGCTCCTGGGCTGCGCCGTGTTGCTCGCTGGTCGCGCCGCCATGGCCGCCGCACCCGCCGCAGCAGACGTCGCCGTTGGCGAAGCCGTCGACGCTGGCGAGGCAGCCACCGCCACCAACGCCTGGGACATCCGCGTCGGCGACATCGACGCCGACGGCCTGTTTCGTGGCGTCGCCGGCCTGCGCGTCGAGCTCGTGCCCCTGCGCATGGCCCAGAACGGTGAGGTCGAGCAAGGCGACCCGCTGCCGCGCAGCACGGGTGCCGATGGCCGCGTGCCGATCCCGTCCGAAGCCGAACCCGGCGGCCTGCTCGTCCGCTACGACGCGGAGGGAGGCCGCGCCGTCGCCACGCTCGAGAGCTACCAGATGCGCCTGGGCCGCTTCGCCCGCCGCCTCGGCGACAAGGACGTGCTCGCAGACGCCCGCGTCAACCTCGAGGTCGGTGACAGCGGCCTGCGCGCGTGGATGCTGCTGACGCTGCGCACCCAGGGCAGCGGCGTCCGGCGCTGGACGGCGCAGGACCCGCTGGCCCTGCCGATGCTGGCGCCGCTCATCGGCGACATCGTGCTCGACCAGGGCCTGATGCCCGACGGCGTGCGCAGCGTCGACGTCAAGGTCCAGGGCGACGCCGAGGTCGTGGCCCGCAACGGCGTGATGCAGCTGACCGGCAGCGTCGCGCCGTCGCGGCCGCTCGTGCTGCGCGTCGCCTACCCGATCGCGGTGGCCGCACCGTCGCTGCACCTCGGCATGCGCGGCACCTTCGGTGAGACGCGCTTGACTGTGGCCGTCGTGGCGGTGGATCCGGCGGCGCCGCGCATCGTCAGCGCCCGTCCGGCCCGGATCGGCAGCCATCGCGAGGGCCGCGAGCGCCTGGTCGGCATGGCGTTGCTGCAGCCTCTGACCTCGGGCGACGTGGCCCGCGTCGAGCTGCACGATCTGCCCGTGCGGGCGCGGGCCCCGGGACGCGCGCTGGCGGCCGCCGTCGGCATCGTCGTCCTGCTGGGCTTGGGTGTCGCTGCGGCAGGACCGCGCGCTTGGCAGGACCGGCTTGGCTGATCCAGGGGCCGTCGCCGGGATCCTGGTGGGCGCGGGGGTCGGCGTCAGCGTCGGCCCGCGCTACGTCCTGCTCGACCTCGATGTCGCGCTGCACCCTGGCGAGGTGCTCGCCATCGCCGGCACCAACGGCGCGGGCAAGACCACGCTGCTCGACGTGCTCGCTGGCCGCCGCCGCACCGATCGCGGCGAGGTCCGCCTGCACGGCGTCCCCCTGCGCGACGTGGCGCCCGCGGCCGTCGCGCGCACCATCGGCGTCGTCGGCCACCTGCCGGGCCTGTACCTGGACCTCGACGCCGTCGAGAACCTCGCGCTCTTCGCCGCGCTCGCGGGCCTCGACGACGATCCGGCGCGCATCTCCGCCATCCTCGACGATGTCGGCCTCAGCCGAGCCGACCGCCGCCGCCCCGTCCGTCAGTACTCGCGTGGCATGGCGCAGCGCACGGCGCTCGGCCGCCTGCTCGCCGTCGAGTCCGAGGTCTGGCTGCTCGACGAGCCATCGACCGGCCTCGATCGCGACGGTCGCCAGCTCTTGACCGCCTTGCTCGGCAGGGCGCGCCAGGCCGGGCGCGCGGTGCTGGTCATCAGCCATGACGACGATCTGCTGGCCCAGGCAGATCGCGCGTTGGAGCTGGTGGGCGGGCAGCTGCGGCCGTGGGCGCCCGGGGGCCGGCCATGACCGTCGCCGCGCCGCGCCCCGCCGTGACCGCCGCGCAGGCAACCCACGGTGCGCCCGGGTTCTGGGCCTCGCAGCGCAGGCTGTGGCGCCTGACGTGGCTGTTGCTGCGCAAGGATCTGCGCATCACGGCGCGCAGCCGCGACACGTTCGCCCTGGTGCTGCTCTTCGCCGTGCTGTGCGTGCTGCTGTTCGCCTTCGGCTTCTTGCGCGAGGGCGCGATGGCGACGGACGTGCTGCCAGGCACGCTCTGGGTGACGCTGCTGTTCTCGACCACCGTCGCGTTGCTGCGCCTCTTCGCCGCCGAAGAGGAGGGCGGCGTGCTCGAGCAGGTCGGCGCCACGGCAGCGGGCAGCGCGCCGCTGTTCTTCTCCAAGGCCTTGATGCAGCTGATCTTCGCCGGGGCCGTGACCGCGTTGGTGCTGCCTCTGGTGGCGCTGTTCTACGCCGCGCCCTTGGCGCGCATGGCGCCGGTGCTGCTGGCGCTGGCGCTGGGCCTGACCGGCCAGGCCCTGGTCGGCACGCTGATCGCGGCGCTGATGGTGCGGATCCGCCTGCGCGAGTTGATGTTGCCGTTGGTCTTGTACCCGACCGTCGCGCCGCTGCTGATCGCCGGGGTCAAGGTGACGGCGATCGCGCTCGCAGGCGGAGATCCCGCCGTGATCTCGACCTGGCTCGGCCTGATGGTGGTCTTCGACCTCGTCTTCGTGCTAGCGTCCCCCTGGTTGCACGCGCGCGCGGCTTGAGCCAGCTGCGCTGCCCCCCATCCTGCCACGCGCCGTCCTGCCAGGCACTGACACGAGCGACCCGACCGTGAGCCAAGCCCCTGCCACCCCCGCCGCGTCCTGCCCGCCCCCGTCGCAGGCGCCCGCGTCGCCCGCGCCCGCGTCCCGCACGTCGGCAGCCACGGTGCGCAACCCGCTCGGCCTCTGGTTCGCCCTGGGCGCGGTCGTGATCGTGATCGAGGCCGCGCTCTCGACCATCGCCTTCGTCACGCCGCCGGACGTCACGCTCGGCGTGGTGCAGAAGATCTTCTACTTCCACGTCGGATCGGCGTTCGGGATGCTGCTGTCGATGGTGACCGCGGCCGGCCTGTCGCTGCTGGACCTGTGGAAGCCCAACGATCGCGTCGACGCCGCGGCGCGCGCAGTGCTGGAAGTCGGTGTCCTGTTCGGCGCGATGGTGCTCATCTCAGGGCCACTCTGGGCGCGCAAATCCTGGGGCACGTATTGGACCTGGGAGCCACGCCTGACGCTCTCGCTGCTGGTCGAGCTGCTCGCGATCGCCGTGCTGATGATCCGCGGGCTGGCAGCCGACGCCCGCATCGGCCGGCGGGTCGGCGCGGCGATGGCGGTGATGGCTGCGCCGGCCAGCGCCTTGATCCACCTCGCGGTCAAGCTCTGGGGCGGCAACCACCCGACGGTGCTCCAGGGCGGCGGCATCCAGAGCGCGGCGATGCGCGCCGCGTTCTGGCTCTCGGTGGCCGGCCTGCTCGGCCTCGCCGGCGTCCTGGCCGCCCTGCGCTACCGCGGCCTGCGCCTGGACCAACAACTCGCGGCGCTCGAGCTCGACGCCTCTGCGGCCCTGATGCGCCGCGCTCGCTTGGGAGCAGACTCATGATGACGCGTCCCGCCCTCCCACGACGCCGCGTGGGCCGCATCGCGCGCGCCGCGACCCGGTCGGCGCTGCTCGCGTCGGTGGCGTTTGCCTCGCTGGTGGCGCTGGCCGGGCAGGCTGCGGCCGAGCCCGCAGCGGCGGTGCCCGAGGCCGGCGCCGCCGCGCAGGCCCCGGCCCGCGACCTCTCGGCCTACAAAGAGGAGCAGATCTCCGGCGGTGCGCTGGCTGCAGGCGCCTACATGGTCATGTGGGTGCTGGTCGCCGTGTTCGTCGGCCGCGTGGCCAAGGCGCAATCCCGCACCGAGGCGGCGCTGCGCGACCTCGAAGATCGCGTCGACGCCAGCCACGGCGCTCGCGCGCCGTAGGGGAACGTGTCGTGACGACCTCGCATGTCTTCTTCATCCCCGCGATGCTGCTGGTCGGTGCCGCGATCGGCTATGTGATGGGCCGCCGCATGTTGCTGGCCGAGCAGGACGAGGCACGCCGCGCCGAAGAGCGCCGCCAGCGCCGCCAGCAGGCCGCCACGTCGGCGCAGACGCCCGACGCCTAGTCCTTGCGCTTGTTGCGCGCCGGCTGCACATCGCCGCGCGGGCGGCCGAAGCCACCGATATCGCTCATCGTCACCATCGCCTTGCGTGGCGACGGTGTGAACGGCTTCAGCTCGAAGTGGATGTTCGCCTTCTGCGGCTCGGGCGTCTCCTTGACCTCGACCCGGGTCGGGCTCGCGCGCACCTCGATCGTGGCCACCCGCGGCAACGTCGGGATCGCGGCGATCGCGTCCTCTTCGGCGTCGCGCGGATCCGGGGCTTGGACGCCCTCGACGGGCGCTTCGCTGCTGGCTGGGGTCTTGGCCACGGAGCCTCCTGGGCAAATACGCAGACCGATCGCGCTGGGCGATCTAGCGGTCGTCGCGTCGGATCGTCGCGCCCGAGCCACGCATCGACGCATTCTTGCGCGCGGCGAGGCGCACGGCGCGCTCGTCGAGCTGGCGCAGGTGATCGGTCAGCATCGGCAGGAAGGCGTCCATGATCGCGACGCCGGACGGGTGGTAGGCGGCGCAGAGGCGCGCGACCCGCCAGGCGTCGACGGCCACCAGCTCCGAGTCGACCGCAGCGCGGATCTCGTACGGCGAGGGGCCCTGGTCGACCAGGGCCAGGAGTCCGGCCAGCTCGCCGGCGTTGTAGCTCAGCAGCTCGCGCCAGATGCCGTTGCTCTCGATCCGCACGGTGACGGTGCCCGAGATCAGGATGAAGAGTTGGCGCGCGGGCGCACCCTGGGCCAGCAGCACGGCGTCGCGCTTGACCCGCTGCGTCTTGGCGCCCTCGAAGAACGTCTCGAGCAAGCGCGGCGAGATGCGGCCGATCGCGGAGTTGCGATCGCGCAGCCAAGGGATGAACCGGGTTGGATCGTCGGTGCGCCGGGGCGCGTAGCTACCGCTGATGGGCGTGTTTGCCATATCCGCCTCCGCTGGGGGGATCATGGCCGTCCAGCACCGAAGGCGCAAGATCCGTTGTCACGAGCCGGCCCTGTCGACCGGTGCGTTGAGCGTGGCCCGCCGTGCCGCTATGCTCCCGGCCCGCTCCGACGTCGCTGTGCGTCGGAGCGCTCGCGACCTGGTGACGTACACGCCCTGTGCGCGTTCCCCTTCGGCCGCGATCGCCATGGTCTGCTTCGCGAGTGCGCCATAGGAGTCCCCGATGACCGAGCCCTTCGAGCCCCGAACCGGGGACGCCACCGCGACGGTCGACGCACCGCCGAGCACCACGCTGCGCCTGGGCGCTGCCGCCCGCAGCGGCGCGGCAGTCGAGCCTCGGCCGAGCCTGCCCAAGCTGGAGCAGGACTTCCCCCGCTCGCGCAAGGTCGCCGTCGGTGACCTCTGCGTGCCCTTCCGCGAGATCTCGCTGACCAACGGCACGACCTGCACCGTCTACGACACCACCGGGCCGCAGGGGCTCGACCCGCGCAAGGGCCTGCCGCGGGTCCGTGACGCCTGGACGGCGGCGCGCGCCGGGATCGAGCGGCCGACGCAGCTGGCCTTCGCCCGCGCTGGCGTGATCACCGAGGAGATGCGGTTTTGCGCCATCCGCGAGGGCGTCGAGGCTGAATTCGTCCGCGCCGAGGTCGCCGCGGGCCGCGCGATCATCCCGGCCAACATCCGCCACGGCGAGCTGGAGCCGATGATCATCGGCCGCGCCTTCCTGGTGAAGATCAACTCGAACATCGGCAATTCCGCCGTCAGCTCGAGCATCGAGGACGAGGTCGAGAAGCTGCAGTGGTCGATCCGCTGGGGCGCCGACACGGTCATGGATCTCTCGACCGGCAAGGACATCCACCGCACGCGCGAGTGGATCGTGCGCAACAGCCCC
>CAZPHC010000022.1:0-18885 GCA_964586155.1 uncultured Enterobacteriaceae bacterium
TGAGGAAGCCATCGACAAGGCCGAGGACCGCCAGAAGTTCAAACAGGCGATGACCCGCATCGGGCTGGAGTCGGCGCGTTCGGGCGTGGCTCACAGCATCGAGGAGGCGCTGGCGGTGCAGGCCAGCGTGGGCTTCCCGGCCATCATCCGGCCGTCGTTCACCATGGGTGGCTCGGGCGGTGGCATCGCCTACAACCGCGAGGAGTTCCTTGCCATCTGCGAGCGTGGCCTCGAGGCCAGCCCCACCCGCGAGCTGCTGATCGAGGAATCCCTGCTCGGCTGGAAAGAGTTCGAGATGGAGGTGGTGCGCGACCGTGCCGACAACTGCATCATCGTCTGCTCGATCGAGAACCTCGACCCGATGGGCGTGCACACCGGCGACTCGATCACCGTCGCGCCGGCGCTGACGCTGACCGATCGCGAGTACCAGCAGATGCGCGACGCGGCGCTGTCGATCATCCGCGCGGTCGGCGTCGAGACCGGCGGCAGCAACATCCAGTTCGCGGTCAACCCGCGCGACGGTCGGCTGACGGTCATCGAGATGAACCCGCGCGTCAGCCGCAGCTCGGCGCTCGCCTCCAAGGCGACCGGCTTCCCGATCGCCAAGATCGCGGCCAAGCTCGCGCTCGGCTACACGCTCGACCAGCTGCGCAACGACATCACGCGCACGACCTCGTGCTGCTTCGAGCCGGTGATCGACTACGTCGTGGTCAAGATCCCGCGCTTCGACTTCGGCCGCTTCCCCGAGGCGTCGCCCTCGCTCGGCCCGCAGATGAAGTCGGTCGGCGAGATCATGGCCATCGGCCGGACCTTCCGCGAGGCCTTCCGCAAGGGCATCGCCAGCCTCGAAGAGAAGCCGCCGGCGCTCGCGACCCCTTGGAACGACGGCGATCTCTCGACGCCGACGCCGACCCGCGTCTATGCCGTCTACGCCGCGATCCGCGCCGGCCGCCCCATCGACGAGGTCTTTCGCCTCACCGGCATCGACCCGTGGTTCCTGCGCCAGTTCCGCCTGATGGCCGACAAGGAGCAGGAGCTGCGGGCCTTCGCCGGCGGCCGTCCGCCGCGCGACCGCCTGCTCTCGGCCAAGCGCGACGGCGCCTCGGACAGCAGCCTCGGCGACTGGCTCGGCACCGACGCCGCGACCGTGCGCGGTTGGCGCGAACAGGACGGCATCCTGCCCTCGTACCTGCGGGTCGACACCTGCGCCGGCGAATTCGAGAGCTTCACGCCCTACCTCTACTCGACCTACGAGACGCGCTGCGAGGCCGAACCCACCGACCGGCGCAAGGTGATGATCCTGGGCTCGGGTCCCAACCGCATCGGCCAGGGCATCGAGTTCGACTATTCGTGCTGCCACGCGGTGTTCGCGCTGCGCGACCGGGGCTACGAGACCATCATGGTCAACTGCAACCCGGAGACGGTGAGCACCGACTACGACACCGCCGACCGGCTCTACTTCGAGCCGCTCGACGTCGAGCACGTGCTCGAGGTCTGGCGTCGCGAGAGCCCGATCGGCGCCATCGTCCAGCTCGGCGGCCAGACACCGCTGCGCCTGGCGCGGGCGCTCGAAGAGGCCGGCGTCCACATCCTCGGCACCTCGGTCGACGCCATCGATCTGGCCGAGGATCGCGGCCGCTTCGGTCGCCTGATGGACGAGATGGGCGTGCGCTGCCCGGCCTGGGGCGTCGCGCGCAGCGCGGCCGAGGCGCTCAAGGTCGCCGATCGCATCGGCTACCCGGTGCTGGTGCGTCCGAGCTACGTCCTCGGCGGCCAGAAGATGCGCATCATCTACACCGCCGAGCAGCTGCAGCAATGGCTCGACGTGATCAAGAGCGCCGTCGGCGAGTACGACGTGCTGATCGACGCCTTCCTCGAGGACGCCTTCGAGTACGACGTCGACGCCCTCTGCGACGGCCAGCGCGTCGTGATCGCCGGCATCCTCGAGCATATCGAGGAGGCGGGCGTCCACTCGGGCGACAGCTCGGCGATCCTGCCGCCGCAGAAGGTCAAGCCCGAGATCCTGGCGCAGATGACGGACCTGACGCGGCGCATCGCCCTGCGCCTCGGCGTCCGCGGCCTGATGAACGTGCAGTACGCCGAGAAGGACGGCCTGCTCTACGTGCTCGAGGTCAACCCGCGCGCGTCGCGCACCGTGCCCTTCCTGGCCAAGGCGATGAACCTGCCGCTGGTGCAGATGGCGACGCGCCTGATGGTCGGCGAGACGCTCGACGACGTCGGCCTGATCGACGATCCGCAGGCGTCGCTGGTCTTCGCCAAGGCGCCGGTCTTCCCCTTCAGCAAGTTCCCGGGCGTCGACGTCGTGCTCGGCCCCGAGATGCGCAGCACCGGCGAGGTCATGGGCATCGGCCGCACCGCCGGCGAGGCCTACCACAAGGCGATGGAAGCGGCCGGCGTGCGGCTGCCGGCTGGCGGCACGATCTTCCTCAGCGTCAATGATCGCGACAAGGACGCCCTGGTGCCTGTCGCCAAGCGGCTGCTGGCGCTGGGCTTCGATCTCGTCGCCACACGCGGCACGGCGCTGCACCTGTTCGACGCCGGCGTGCCGACGCAGATGGTGTTCAAGGTCGCCGAGGGCTCGCCCAACGCCGGCGACTGGATCCGCGACGGCCGCATCGGCCTGGTGATCGACACACCGCTCGGCCAGAGCAGCCGCAAGGACGAGCGCGCGCTGCGCGTGGCGGCTGCGGCGCGGGGCATCCCGGTCATCACGACGCTGACCGCCGCAGAAGCGGCCGCCGAGGCGATGGAGATCCGCAGCAACCACCGCTTTGGCCGCTTCGCCTTGCAGGACCTGTGACGGCGCGGCCTGGCTAGACATTCATCAACGTGACATTTGTCGCGTCGGCTGCAGGTTCCGACCGCCGCGCCCTTGACCGCGGCTGCGACCTGCCGCAGAACCGTTCGCTTCCCCCGCGCCACGCGCGCGCGCGAACCGAGGCCACCGTGAGCGAGACCCGCCGCACCCACTTCTTGACCGACATCATCGACGCCGACATCGCGTCGAACGTGCACGGCGGCGTCGTCGCGACCCGCTTCCCGCCCGAGCCGAACGGCTTCCTGCACATCGGCCACGCCAAGTCGATCTGCTTGAATTTCGGCCTCGCCCGCGATTACGGCGGCCGCTGCCACCTGCGTTTCGACGACACCAACCCGGTCGCCGAGGACGTGCGCTACGTCGAGTCGATCCAGGCCGACGTGCGCTGGCTCGGCTTCGATTGGGGCGAGCACCTCTACTTCGCTTCGGACTACTTCGAGCGCATGTACGAGGCGGCGATGCACCTGGTCGACAAGGGCCTCGCCTACGTCGACGACCAGTCGGTGGACGAGATCCGTGCGGGCCGCGGCGCGTTCGACCGGCCGGGCGTCAACTCGCCCTACCGCGACCGCAGCGTGGCCGAGAACCGCGAGCTGCTGGCGCAGATGCGCGCGGGCGCCTTCCCCGACGGCAGCCGCGTCCTGCGCGCGCGCATCGACATGGCGCATCCGAACATGATCATGCGCGACCCGCTGATCTACCGCATCCGCCACGCCCACCACCATCGCACAGGCGACGCGTGGTGCATCTACCCGATGTACGACTTCGCGCATTGCCTCGAGGACGCCATCGAGGGCATCACCCACAGCATCTGCACGCTGGAGTTCGAGTCGAACCGCGAGCTCTACGATTGGCTGCTCGACGCCGTCTCGGATCGATGGCCCTGGGATCCGCGGCCGCACCAGTTCGAGTTCGCCCGGCTGCGCCTGGGCTACACCGTGATGTCGAAGCGCAAGCTCTTGACACTTGTCAACGAGAGGTTTGTCGAGGGCTGGGACGATCCGCGCATGCCGACCATCGCCGGCATGCGCCGCCGCGGCTACACGCCCGAGGCGATTCGCAATTTCGCCGAACTCGTCGGCATCGCCAAGAACAACTCGTTGGTCGACATCGGCAAGCTCGAGCATTGCGTGCGCTCGGACCTCGAGAGCCGCAGCGTGCGCGGCCTGGCCGTTCTCGATCCGATCCGGCTCGAGCTCGACGGCCTCGGGCCCGACGCGCCGACCTCGCTGTCGTTGGCGTGGTGGCCGGGTGAGCCCGAGCGCGCCGGCAGCCGCGACGTGCCGCTGTCTGCGCAGCTGTTGGTCGAGCGTGGCGACTACGCCGAGGCGCCGCCCACGGGCTGGAAGCGCATGGCGCCCGGCGCCCACGTCCGGCTCTTTGGCGCGTTCGTCGTGCGGATCGACGCCGAGATCCGCGACGATGCGGGCGCCCTGCTCGGCCTGCGCGCCACCGCCCTGCCCGCCACGCTCGACGGCAGCACGCCCGAGGGCGTCAAGGTCAACGGCGTGGTCCATTGGGTCGACGCCGCGCGTTCGGTGCCGGCCGACGTGCGCCTGTACGACCGCCTCTTCTTGCTCGAGGAGCCCGAGGAGGATGGCGCCGACTTCCGCGCGACGCTGAACCCGAACTCGCTGCAGCGCTGCGCCGACGCGCGCGTCGAGCCCGGCCTCGGCGGCCTGCCGCTCGGGACGCCGGTGCAATTCGTGCGCCAAGGCTACTTCGTGCGCGACACCGGCCACGCCGACAGCCAGGTCTGGAACCGCACCATCACGCTGCGCGACTCGTGGGCGCGGGCCCAGGGCGAGACGGCCGACGATGGCCGCCCGGAGCGTCGCGGCCGCGACACCACGGCGCCCGACGCCGACGCCGTCCGCGCCGCCCGCGCCAACGCTCGCGACGCCGCCCTGGCCGCCGATCCGGCGCTGGCGGCGCGGATCGCGGCGCTGATGGCGCAGGGCCTCGGCGAGGACGACGCGGACGTGCTCGCCGGCGACGCCGACCTGGGCGCCTGCTTCGCCGCGGCGATGGCCATCCACCCGCAGGCCGCTTCCGTGGCGCGCTGGCTGCGCCACGAGCTCAAGGGCGCGCTCGGCGGCAAGGCGATCGACGACCCGGCGGGCCTGGGTGCCCGCGTCGGCCGTCTGGTGGCGCTGGTCGACGCCGACGCGATCTCGGCGACCGCCGGCAAGCGCGTGTTGGCCGAGACGCTGGCGACCGGGCGCGAGCCCGCGATGCTGGTCGAGGAGCTCGGCCTGGCCAAGCAGGACGGCGACGCCGTGACGGCTGCGGTGGCGGCCGTGCTGGCGGCGCATCCGGCCGAGGTGGCGCGCTACCGCGCTGGCGAGACCAAGCTGCAGGGCTTCTTGATCGGCAAGGTCATGGCGGCGCTGCGGGGCGCAGGAGACGCGGCGGCGGTGCGCACGGCCCTGCTCGCCGCGTTGGCGGCCGGCTAGGCGGGTCGTTCGGGCCCTGCCCGACGGCGCGACGAGCGCGCGGACGACGCGTCAGCCTGCGTCGGGCAGCGGGGCGACGGATCCGACCAGCGCGAGACGCCCCTTGCCGTCGAAGACCTGGAAGTGAGCGACCTCACCATCGCGCCAGCCGACCATCCGCGCGCTGCCCGGCAGCGGCAGCGGCTTGAGGAAGCGACACGCGATCCGGGTGGGCGTCGAAGGGCTCGCCAGGTCGAGCGATGCCAGGGCGCGCGCCAGCGTCCACATGCCGTGGATGATCGGTTGTTTGAAGCCAAACGGTCGCGCCGTCAACGCGTGGATATGGATCGGGTTGCGATCGCCGGCGACGGCGGCGAAGCGGCGGCCGAGGTCCTCGGGCAGGCGCCAGATCGCCGAGACCTCGGGGTCGCCGGGGGCGGTGGCGGCGTCGGGCGCCGCGGCGGATGCAGCGGCCGACGATGCCGCGTTTGTGTCGCCCTCGGCGCCCTTGCCCCGGCTCAAGAAGGTGGTGACGGCGCGCCACGCCGGCTTGCCGTGCACGTCGACCTCGGTGATCAGGTCGACCTCGACGCCGCGGCGGGCGGTGCGGGCACCCTCGACCGAGCAGTCGATGGTCATGCGGCCGTCGAGCGGGATCGGCGCGAGCACGTCGATCTGCTGGCGAACGTGGACCGCGCCGAGCAGGGGCAGCGGGAAGGCCGGCGCCGTGAGCACCGCCATCTGCACCGGCAGCGCCAGGGCCTGGGGCGCGGTCGCCGGCAGCTGGCCCTCGATCGCGGTGCCCGTGACGCGGCCAAAGCGGGCGACCCAGCGCGGGTCGGCGGTGGCGACGGCGACGCGGGCGTCGATGCGCGGCAGGTCGGCGCCGGGCGCGAGGCCGGGCTTGCTGCGCAGGGCGCGCAGCCACGCCTGGCCCATCGGCGGCATGCGGTCGAATTGCTGGCTCGTCATCGCCCTGCCTCCTCGATCGTCCTCGGCACCGGCCACAGCGGCTCGTGGGCCCAGGCGCTCGGCCACGCCTCGCCACGGTTGCCGGCGATGGACTTGCCCTGCGGGTCGGTCACGAAGTTGCCGACGTCGCCGTAGGCGCGCTCCTGGTTGCGCCGGCCGTCCCGCTTGCGCATCGGCTCGAGCTTGCCGTCGCGCGCAAGGCTGACGATCTCGTCCGGGCCGGGGCGAAGGTCGACGAGCGCGCCCTTGCGTCGGGCGTTGAGCAGCTGCTCTTCGTTGCCGATCGGGTCGGCGATGGTCTTGGCCTTGAGCGTCCAGACCAGCAGCGACGTCGGCTCGCGATCGCCGAACTGGTGCGCGAGCAGGTCGGGCACGCCGTAGAACTGCTTGCCGATGTCGTTCTGGTTCACCGGACCGGCCATCAGGCAGATGCCCGCGAGCAGGTCGCAGGTCGGCGGCAGGTCGACGCAGCCCATCCACTCGGCGTAGAGCGCGCCGCGGGCGGCGGCGGCGCCGGCCGCGCGCACCGCGTGCAGCCAGTCGATGTTGCGGGCGCGCATCTCGCGCTGGGCGAGGCCGAGGATGTAGACGCGCTGGCCGGCGAGGCCAAACGCCTTGCGCCCGCGCTCGGCGTTGCGGCTGAAGAGCTTGCCGGTCGGCAGGTCGGCCCAGGACGGCATCCGCGCGATCAGCTTGTCCGTGATCTCGTTTTGTTCCTGACGAATCGCCCGCAGCCGCTCCTTGCCGCCCGGCGTCAACACGTCGACGCGCTCGGCGATGAGCAGATCCTTGGCCTCTTCGCGCGAGACGCCGGTCCAATGGGCGAAGGCGTTGTAGCCGGCGCGCGCAGCCTGGACCGTCAGGGCGTCGTCGACGTCCATGTCCTGGCGGGCGTGGTAGTGCGGTGGCGCCTTGTCCTCGGCGTTGACGCCCGGCTGGATGCGCTCGCTGCGCAGCGCCAGCAGGTTCGCCCCGATCGTGCGCCACAGCGCCGTCGGCAGCTCCATCCGCTCGTCGTCCTCGACGTAGCCGACCTGGGCGACCAGGCCGACGCGCCAGCCGGCGGCGCGTTCTTCGAGCGTGAGGCCACACATCTCCTCGATCGCGCGGAGGATCGGCCGGTTGCGCTCGCGGCCGCGGCCGCAGAACGGCGCCATGAAGACCTGCGCCCGCCGGCGGCCCTCCGAGGCGATGACCGCCGCGCGCTCCATGGCGTCAGCGAGGATGCCGACGTGCAGGTGCTGCAGGTAGCCGATCGTGGGGATGTCGTCCTTGTAGCGTGTCTTCTTCTCCCACAGGCGCCACGGCACCGTGGCCAGGCTCAGCACCGGCGGGTGGCCGACGAGCGTCAACAAGGCCGTGAACGCGGTCCGATAGGGCTTGGTCAGCACGACGTGCGTCATCGCGGCGCCGTGGAGGACGCGGGCCTCGCGCTCTTCGAGGCTGCGCAGCAGGTGGCCGATGCGCTCGGAGTCGCGCGGGCCGAACGTCACCTGGCGCTGGCCGCGGTAGTTGGTCGACTGGCGGGCGACGAGAACGCCGAGGCTCGACTCCTCGAACAGCTCCTGGTCGGAGATCGCCGCGCCACGGACGAACGCCTTCGGCCGCGCCAGCGTCAACAGGGGCATCAGCTGCTCGGCCTCGGCGCGGCTGATCGCGACGCGGGTGCGGTAGCCGACGGGCGAGGTCGACTCCAGCGCGTCCGGCAGGCTGTAGCGATCGCGCTTGGCGCCGGCCTCGACGAAGACGGCGTCGCGGCGACGCTGCTGCTCGGGCGGCGGCGGCGCGATCGGAACGACCTCGAGCGGCTTGGGCGCGGCGCCGGGATCGACCGGGCGTGCGGGTTTCTCGGCGACGGGGGCGGTGGGTGACATGGCGGACCTCAATCGACCGTGATCGACTTGCTCACGTTCTTGGGCACATCGGGATGCACACCGTGGTCCCGGACGCCGGCGCGGTCAAGCCACGCCGCCTTGAGCTCGCTCATGCGCAGGGCGAGGCGCTGCAGCACGATGGTCGACGAGAACACCACGCTGAGCGTGTCGCCCGTGCGCGGCAGCTCGATGCAGACCGAGCGGTAGCCCGGGTTGTCGGCGGGCGGCTTGGTGAAGGCGTGGCGCAGCAGCGGATCGGGCTCGGCGATCAAGACCGAGGTGCTGTGGCGGATCTTGTGGGTGTTGACCTGGCTGATCGTCAGGGCGACGTCGCGGGTCTCGGGACCGGTGACGTAGACGAGCGGGTAGTCGCTGTCGAGGCTGGCCATCAAGGCGTCGCGCTGCAGGTGGTGGTCGAAGATCGCGCCGACGCCGGTGGGCAGGGCCAGGGCCCCGTCGCCGTGGGCGAAGCTCTCGACCGTCGCGCGGGCCAGGGCGAGCACGGCCTCCGAGCCGAGGCCCTCGCGCTGCGCCTGCTGCCCCATCGCCCCGATGCGTTCGCTGAGCTCGCGCAAGAAGGCCGCCAGCGACTCGGGACCGTAGAGCGTATTGCGGCCCAGGATCGTGTTGGGGCCGTGCTTGAACTCGCTGGCCTCGGTGCCCTCGGTGTGGTTGAGCACGACCTCGCGGATCTTGAGCGCGCCCTCCTTGGCGACCGCCCACATCCGCGTGGCGAGGATCTGCGAGCTGGGCCGCAAGAACAGCAGGCGCGCGGCCTCCTCGACGCCCTCGGCGGTGTCTTGCACCGTCGCCCGCAGCAGCGCCGGCAGCGCGGCGAAGCGCTGCTCGGCCTCGTCGACCCGCGCCGCGTCGACGTCGAGCGCCCGGGCCACGCGCAGGGCCAGACCGTAGAAAACCGCAAGCTGGTTCATGAACGACTTGGTCGCGGGGACGGCGATCTCGGGGCCGCAGCGCAGCGGCAGCACGATCTCGGCCTTCTCTTGCGCCAGGGTCGAGTTGACGTTGTTGACCAGCGCCACCCGCGCGACGTCGAGGCCCTCGCGCTGCAGGTCGTTGAGGATGTCGATCAGGTCCTTGGTCTCGCCCGATTGGCTGACCGCGACGATGACATCGCCGTCGCGCATCGAGCGCGCCATCTCGCCGCGGAACTCGCCGGGCAGCGTGCAGCGCAGCGGCACCCCGGCGATGGCGTCGAAGAACATCGCGCCGGCGCGGGCCGCGTGATAGCTGGAGCCGCAGCAGAGCACCTGCAGCGAGCGCCCGGCGCGCACGGCGTCGACGGCCCGGGCGACGAAGGCGTCGGCAGCCTGGAGCCACTCTGCCGCGTCCTGGCGCTCGGCGA
The DNA here is from genome assembly GCA_964586155.1 of uncultured Enterobacteriaceae bacterium. Lineage (GTDB taxonomy): Bacteria > Myxococcota_A > UBA9042 > UBA9042 > UBA9042 > SXNM01. The sequence continues at coordinate 9,484 of CAZPHC010000022.1, forward strand.
GGGCGTCGAGGGCGAGGATCGCCGTGCGATCCTCGGCCGTGCGGGCCTCGGCGAGCTGCTCGACCAGGAACGCGTCGGCGCCGCGACCGTGGCTCTCGTCGGCCACGCCGGCGGCCGACAGCGCCTCGGCGAGGCCCTGGACCGCCGGATCGGCGCAGAGCGCGCTCACGGCGCGGCGCAGGCGGTCGGCCTGGATCTCGTCGCGCAGCGCGTCCCAGGCGGTGGCGAGCTCGGTGGCCTTGCCCGCCGGCAGCTGCGCGATGGTCGTGGCCAGCGCACGCGCCGCAGCCGAGCCGCCGTGGAACAGGCGCACGACGTCGCGGACGGTCGCCTCCTGGGTGGCGATCTCCTGCTCCATGAAGGTCCGGTAGGGCGGCATCAACGCGATGTCGGCCGCCCGCAGGCGCGAACGCACCGGCCGGCGGTCGAGCGCGACGGCGATGGCGTCGTCCCCGTCGCGGCGGATGGCGAAGGCGTCGACCTGGACGCCGGCGCCCGCAGTCGGGTGCATCTCGACGAACTCACCCTCGACGATCGGCACGAGCTGGCGCGTCATCTTGAGCACGCTCGACAGGTCCGACGACGCGAGGCCAAAGCGCCCGCTGCGGTCCTCGCCGACGCCGACGTAGAGGCTCGAGCCGCGCTTGATCGCCCAGACGGTATGGGTCAAGGGATCGCAGATCACCGCGGCGAAGCTGCCGAGCAGGCGCAGCGAGCTGGCGCGGGCGATGGCCTGGCGCATCACGGTGCGCCGGATCGTCGGATCCCGCTCGCTGGCGGCGCCGTTTGCCGCGACCACCGCGTCCATGCCGAGGCCGAAGAGGTGCTCGATGGTGTGGACGACCATCTCGCCGTCGTTGTCGGACAGGACGGTGTGGCCCTCGTCCTGCAGCCAGGCCTTGAGCTGGTCGGAGTTCGTGACGTTGCCGTTGTGGGCGCCGTAGAGGTAGCGCTTGCAGCGCACGACGTGCGGCTGGGCGTTGGTGGCGTCGACCGCGCCGAACGTGGCCCAGCGCACCTGGCCGCAGAAGACCTGACCGGCCATGCGCACGATGCCGAGCGACTCGACGAGCACCGACGGCGCGCCCACGCCCTTGCGCAGATCGACGTCCTCGTCAGCGCCCTGGATCGCGCCGCCCGTGCTGTCGTAGCCGCGGTATTCCAGCGTGCGCAGCAGCTCGCTCGCGGTGGCGCCGAGCGTCGGGGTGGGAGCGTTGTAGAGCAAGCCAATCACGCCACACATACGTCACTCCATCGATGACCGCGCCAGCCGCGTCGGTCGCGTCCGCCCGCACCCGGGGCGTCGCGTCGCCCTGCGCGACGCGGCGCGGAGAGTGCGACGCAGGTCCGTTTGTTTCAAGCGCGTGGGGCGCAACGCCGCGACGACGTCACGCGCGCTGCCCGGCCCGCATCCTCGCCGGTATCGAGGCTCAGCGCTTGCGCGCCGTGTCTTCGAACAAGAAGGCGTTGACCCCGGTGAACGCGAGGACCGCGCTGACCTGCGTACACTCGCCCTTGGCCGGATCGAACGCGAGGTCGGCGGCGCCGCCGAGCACGCCCGTGACGAGCTCGACCAGGTTCTTCTGGTCCTCGGCGCCCTTCTTGGCGATGTCGAGGATGCTGTCCATGGTCACGCCACCGCCGAACAGGCCCTCCGCGAGGCCGCCGGTCGGCGTCAGTCGGGCCCGGACGTGCACGCCGCGCACGTCGAGGTTGTAGCGCACGCCGAACACGACGAGCGGCAGCAGGATGTCGACCGGGACGCAGGTGACGACGCCCTCGGCGACCTTGCAGGACGTCTCCACCTCGGGCGAGTCCGGGTGCAGGCTGAAGGTCTGGCCGGCGACGAGCAGGCCGTCGGTGCCGAGCAACGGCACGCCCTTGCCGGCGCGGACGCGCAGCTTGACCTCGTCGTCCTGGACCGGATCGTCCAGGCCGTCGAGCTGCATCATCAACATGATGCCGCCGTCGTTGATCGTGGACTGGATCAGGCCCTCGAGCGCGCCGATGCCGGACGCCTCGATCAGCGGCATCAGCTTCGAGAACTCGTTGTCGATGCCGGGCACGCCGTCCGGGGACTTCAGGTCGCCCTTCTTGCAGGTCGCGGCGTCGTCGGTGCCGCTGACCTTGCCGTCGAGGTCGAAGCCGGGGGCGACGCCGATCGGCTTCTGCCGGGTGAAGCCCATGGTGTCGATCACGGTCAGGTAGGGCCACTTCGGATCGACGACGGCGTCCGCGGCGGAACCGTCGACACCGTCGGCGGCACCGTCCGTCGTGCAGCCGGTGGCGTCGAGCGCCGCGAGCGCGACGCAGAGCCGGACGACCCAGGGAACCAAGCCGAACGCAGGAGGAGTCGCCACGTTACACCTCGATCGCCGAGAGGCCGTCCTTGGCCTCGCCGTCGGCACCGCCGAAGGATGGCAGGTCCAAGCCGCAGGCACGCGCGACCGACAGCAGCACCTTGGACGTGTTCTCGCCGCCTTGCGAGCGGTAGTGCGAGTCCGTGACGAGCTTGCCGCCAGCCGATCCAGCCAGGACGATGGGCATCTCTTCGAGGCTATGGGTCTTGCCGAGGCTGACCTCGCTGCAGCCGAGCACCACGCTGTGATCGAGCACGGTGCCCGTGCCTTCTTCGACGCCGTCGAGCGCGAGCAGGAAGTCGCGCAGCATCTCGATGCACTGCACGACGATGGCGTGGACCTCGGGCTGCTCGCCGGGCTCGTCGTGCGTCAACTGGTGGTGCCCCGCCGTCGCGTTGGGGAAGAGCACGTTGCTGACGGGATGCGTGATCCAGTTCGAGAGCACGCGCGTCTGGTCGCAAGCGAGCGCCATCGCCGCGAGGTCCGCCATCGCCTTGTTGCGGGCAAAGAGCTGCGGACGGCCCTCGATGTCCGGGTAGTCGGCCTCGGGTTCGCCGGGGAGCTTGCAGGCCGCGAGCGCGGGCGGATCCTCTTCGAGCTTGGCCAGGCGCTTCTCGAGGCCGCGCACGGCTTCGAGGTGGGCCTTGAGCCGCTGCTGGTCGGCGCTGCCCAGCGACGCCTGCAGCCGCGTGATGTCGGCGGCGACGGCGTCGAGCACGCTGCGGCGCAAGCCGATGCGCGGGTCGAGGATCGGCGTCTCGCCGGGCAAGGTGAAGCCGGCACCAAAGAGCCGTTCGAACATCTTGTGCGGGCTCTTTTCGACCGGGTTGACGCTGTTGGGGCCGTTGTACGACATGCCGTTGCCTTCGACGGCCATCTCGAGGCTGCGGAAGCGCGTCTGCTCGCCGAGCACGTTGGCGATGACCTGGTCGATCGACGGGCCGCCGAAGGTATGGTCCGCGCCAGAGAGCAGCACCGGCCGCCCCGAGAGGATGCCGGCGGCGCCCGCGTAGTGCGGCACCGAGTTCGGCACGCCGAGGCGGGTGCCGCTGACCACGGAGATCTTCTTCTTCAACGGCGCGAGCGGCGCGAGCTGGTCCGACAGCTGCCAGGCGTCGCCCTTGCCTTCGCCCTTGGGTGTCCAGCGCTCGGGCAACATGCCGTTGCCCCAGAAGAACAGGACGAAGCGCGCCGGAAAGCCCTCCGCGCCATCGGCGAAGGCCGGACGGCCGCCGAGGCTGGCGAGCGGGTCGCGCGCGTAGCCGTCGCCATTGTCATTGAGGAAGGCCTCGAGCGGCGGCAGCGCGATGCCGACGGCAGCACCGCCGAGCAGGCCTCGCAGCAGCGTCCGGCGCGACATCAGCGGGCCGCGGAACACGCGGCGAACGTTGCGATCGATCGGGCGGCTCATGGCTGGGCTCCTTCGGTCCCGGTGGTCCCTTCGGTCACCGCGGCGCTGACGCGGCGGAAGCTGGGATCGCTGACCACGTCGATCAGCAACGCGTCCAGGCGCATCCCGTCCTGCTGGAAGGCGTCTTCGAGCCGATCGAGCGCGCCCTGGACCCCGGCTTTGACCTTGCGGCCATTGGCGAAGCTGTAGACCTTCTCGACCAGGCAACGGCGGTAGCGCGGGTTGCCGGCGACGGTCGCCGCGAGCTCGGCAGGGCCGTCGAACGACTCGCCGTCGATCGTACCCGTGGCGTCGATCGGCGCGCCATTGTCGTGCGTGCGGAACCGGCCGATGCCGTCGAAGGGCTCGAGGCCGAACCCGGGCGGATCGGTGTAGCTGTGGCAGCCATTGCAGCTGGGGTTCAGCATGTGCTCGAGCAGGCGATCCTTGAGCGTGGGCGCGTTGCTCGACGGCTCCGGGATCGCGGTGTTCAGGTTGGACGGCGGCAGCGGCACCTCTTCGCAGAGCAGCGCCTCGCGGATGAAGACGCCGCGCAGCGTCGCGCTGCTCGACACGGGGTGGCTGCGCGTGCCCAGGAACGAGACGTGACCGAGGAACCCGCGGCGCTGGCCCGCAGCCGGCAGCGTCACCTGGCCAAAGCCGTCGGCCACCGCCGCCGGCACGTCGTAGATCGCGGCGAGGCGGCGGTCGACGAAGGTCGTGCGCGTCGTCAGCAGCTCGCGCATGTCGGCCTTCTGGTCGAAGACAAGCCACTCGACGGTGCGCAGCGTCTCCTCTCGCGCGCTCGCGCCGAGGTCTGCCGAGAAGTGCTTGAAGATCTTCGGGTCCTTGTTGAGGCCGTCGAGCGCGTCGAGGTGCAGCCACTCGCTGGCGAACGCGCGCACGGCCCGCTTGGCGCGGGGATCGGCCAACATCCGCTCGGCCTCGGCGCGCAGCACCTTGGCGTCGTGCAGGGAGCCGTCGGCCGCCTTGGCCAGCAAGGCCTCGTCCGGGGCGCCGGCCCACAGGACCAGGGCGACCTTGCCGGCGAGCTCGTAGGCCGTCAGGCGCCGCCCACCCTTGTTCGCGGGATCGGGCTCACCGATCTCGCTGCGGTAGAGCAGGTTCGGCGACTGCAACATCGCCAGCAGCGCGTATTCGACGCCGTCCTTCTCGCTGCCGAGCACCGACGCCGCCTTGGCGCCGATCGCGACGATCGCCGCAGCCTCCTCGGCCGTCGCCGGGCGACGCCAGAGCCGGGGCGCGAGCCGCGCGACCAGCGTCTGCAAGCAGTTGGCCTGCGACGCGTCGGCCAGCTTGCAGGGCAACAGGTCGCCCAGGCGCTCGGGTTTCTCGACCACCTGACGCGCCAGGCTGCGGGCAGCGTCTTCGTAGAGCTCGACGCCGCGCGAGCTGACGGAGGCGATGGACGCGCCGACCGAGAGCAGACCATCGATGGCGTTGTCGGGCTCGAGCTGCGGCGGGATGGCGAGGCCTTCGCCAAAGACGTCGGTGACGACGTTGGCGAACTGGGTGCGCGTCAGCCGCGGCAGGACCGGCGCGGCAGGGGTCAGCGCCTTGTAGGTCTTGGCCTCGTCGGCCGCGTCGCAGCCGACCACCGAGGCGAGGACCGCCGTCGTCGACGCCAGCAGGGCCGCGTGGAGAATCCTGTTTCGGACCGCAAGGTTCACGGCTTCCTCCGCTTGTAGTTGACGACGACGTCGGAGCGCTGGGTCTCGCCCTCGAGCAGCGGCACAACGCTCGGATCGTCGAGCACATGGCGCCGCCCCATCGCCAGGGACCAGCGCTTGGTCTCGACGCAGCTCACGTCCTTGGTGCCAGGCTGGCTGCAGGTCAGGCCGAAGCTCTGGTGCGTCGCGTCCTTGAGCTCGACCCAGATCAGGTCGCAGCCGCTGCACTCGTCGAACTGCTTGTCGGCGCCGATCTTGTCCTTGGTGCCCGACAGCGAGAGCACCGGGATCTTCGCCGTCTTGTGCCCATCGGGGCCGTTCAGGCCGCGATGCATCGTGCCGGCCATCGGCACCGCCGCGACGATGCGCTCATCGCGCAGGCCCTTGGCGAAGACGGCCATCGCGGCGTCGCTGCAGTCATCCTTGACGATCATGCCGCCATCTGCCTTGCAATCCTCCTGGATCAGCGGCAGGTCGAAGCTCGCGCCCGCAGCCGACCAGCAGGTATGGGCACCGAAGCTATGGCCGGTCAGCAGCACGCGCTTGGTGTCTGGTTTGCCGGCGCCAAAGCCGTCGTCCGGGCCCAGCGCAGCGACGCGGTCGATGGCGGCAGAGATGTCGAACGAACGCGCGTAGTAGATCCACGTCGGCCGGGGCAGGATCGCGTCCGACAGCAAGTTGCCGACGTGATCCGGCGCGGCAACCACCCAGCCGTGGCTGGCGAAATGCCAGGGCACAAACGCCGTCGACCCGGCGAAGCCCTGGTGGCCATGGCTGTAGACCATCACCGGCCAGGCGACGCCATCGTCAGGCTTCGCCGCAGGGACGTTCACCCAACTGTGCGGATCTGAGAGGATCTGACCGTACGGCTCTGGGTGGGTGCCGCTGGTCGCGTCGGTCGGGTACCAGACGTGCAGCGGCACCGTGCGCTTGCCGATGCCCCCCTCGCCCTCGTAGGTGATGTCGAAGCGGCGGTAGCCGATCTGGTGCGGCCCCGGCTGGTCGACCGCCCATGCCAGCGAAGGGTGGCCGGCCGAGGCATCGACGGCGTCGGCCGCTGCGTCGTCGGCGGCCCCGCTCGTGTCCTGCGACGAGGCCGAAACGCCGGCGTCGTCGGCGCAAGAGCCACTCGCGAGCGCAGCGACGAGGATCCCAGACAGGCAGAGGCGCCCGCCCACAGAACGGAAGGTCGACACGCGCATGGTTGCCTCGCAGGCCGTGCGTAGCCGATGCACGTCGTCGCGGACGGGGATCCGCACGTCTCGCCTCGAACGACCGGGCAACAACTTGGCACATCGTGCCAGTTGCTCGCAAGGGAAACGGATCGCGCGCGGCGACGCCAATCCCCGCTTGTCGGGTTCGATCCGCGTGGGTACGATCCGAGGGCGGTTCGACAGCCGGCGTCAGGAGCCACGATGAGCCTTCCGATTGAAGGGATCGAGTCGCCCGCCTTTCCCACGCGCGCCCTGGCGGTCGCGGCGGCGGTCCTGGCCCTGGGCCTCGTGCTCGCGCCGCCGTCGCCGCCGGATGTCGCGTCGCTGCGAAGCTGGACGCCCCTGGTGGCCTACGCCGCGCAACACCCGGAGCTGCCGATGCCGGCCGCCTGCGCCTCGTTGGTCAGCGCCCACCCTGCGGCCAGGCCGGAGCAGGCGTCTGGGGATCGGGCTGAGCTGGCGCGCCGCTGCGAGGCGGTGCTGCGGGAGCTGGCCACGAGCGGTCGCCATCAGCTCGCGCTGACGCCCGCGCTGGGGTGGGTCCAGCCCGGCGCCGTCGGCTTCTTCGTCGTCTGGCCGTCGATCCTGGGTGCGCTGCTTGCTGGCGGTGCGCTGGCGCTGGCCCTGCCGTGGCTGCTGGCGCTCTGGTCGCCTGGCGCGGTGGCCGCGATCGCGGCGCTCGGGGGCCTCGTCGGCGGCCTCGGCGCCGCATTGCTCGCGGACGACCCGCTGACATCGTTGCTCGGGGGCGCCACGCCAACGCTGTCGCTGCTCGGAGCGTTGGGCTGGCGCCTGCGCGGCCGCACGATCGACCTGCAGCGCCTGCCGATGCTCGACGGTGTCGACGGCCTGCCGACGCTGCCGGCGTGGTCGCTGGCGGCGGCGTTCGCCACGATGGCCGGGCTCGGGCTCGGCATGGACGCGCCGCTGCTGGCGCGGATCGGCGCGATCGTCGGGGCGTGCGCGGGCGGCATCGCGGCGGCGTCCGCGGCGGCGCCCTTCGAAGACGACACCTGGGCGCGGGCCCTGGCGGCGCCCGCGGCGAACGCGCAGCGCCAGCCCGCTGCGCCCCCCGTGGCCGCCGGCGACGCGAGCACGGTACAACATAGCCAGAGCGCCCCAGCGCCCGCACCCGCCGTCGAGGCGCCTGCGTCTGCGGACGCCGCAGCGTCGGAACCTGCCGCCGAGCAGCCCTGGCCGGACCTCGACGGGCCCGTCGAACCGCCGCCCGCCACCGTCGTCGACCGCGAGCGCGACGACAGGATCGGAGCCCGCGCCGCGGACGATGCCGTCGACGAGTTGGTGGCGATGATGCTCTCGGTGGCCGAGCCCCCCGCCGGCAGGGGCGCCGCCGGCACGCGCTCCCCTGCCGCCGCCCTGCGGCTGCCGGCCCAGCTGCCGGCCCAGCTGCCGATCCGGGCGCCGATCCAGGCACCGATCCAGGCGCCGGTCCCGGAGCCGACGCGGGCCTTCCCGCGTCATGGCAGGGGAGGTGTGGAGCCCCTCGCCCAGGCGACCGTGGTCGCGTCACCCCGCGCCCGTGCGACGCGACCGGCGACGCCCGTGGCGACGGCCACCGCTGCCCGGCCCGGGCCGCCGGCGCCCGCAGCGCAGGCCGAGGCCCCCCTCGTGATGGAGCTGCAGGACGTCGCGCCGCGAGCAGCCGAGGGCCTCGCAGACGCCGAGCTGCATCCGTCGACCGTCGCGCTCACGCCCCGCGACCTCGCCGCGCTCGAGTCCCGCAGCGCCGCGGTGGCCCAGGCACCCGCAGTGGCGACCACCATGGCCTACGACGCAGCCAGCCGGGACGAGATCCGCGCCGCGCTCGCAGAGCGACGCCTGGCCGCCGCCGCGAGCGCCGAGACGGCGGTGGTGGCGGGCCTCGCCGCCCACCGCGACGTCCACCTGCGAGAGCGGACCGCGACGGGCTACGCGTTCGTGCTCGACGACGGCAGCGACGCCAGCGTCCGGCGCAGCGACGTCCGCGCCGTCGTCGTCGGTGCGGTCGGCCCCGCTGGCAGCGACGCGGTCGTTCATGTCGCAGATCTCTACGTCGAGCGGGATCGTGGCATCGAGCGTTGGCGGCTGCCGATCACCGCGGTCCATCGTGCGCGCCTGTTGGTCGACGCCGACGTTGGGGCGGCGTGGCGCGCCCTGCTGGCCGACCTGGCATCCGAAGGCGCGCTCCAGCTGCCAGCGCGGCAGGTCTGGCCGCCGAATCCGCCCCAGCGCTACCCGGGTGTGCACGCGCTCGAGGCCGAGGCCCGTCGCGCAGGGCTCATCCCGAGCGCAGCCGCGACGTAGGCGGCCGGGCGCACATGGAGCCGGCGCGAGTACGCGATCAGCCCGATGTCGTCTTTGCAATTGAACGCAATCTGCCGTGAACGGAACGCGTACACTCGGACGAGACCCCAGGCGACTGGGCTCGTGGAGGGGGTGATATGAGAGCAACAAGCCGGATTGCGTTGATGACCGCGTGGGCCGTGCTCGCTGGTGCCTGCAGTGGCGAAGACAAGATCCTCGTCGGGCCCGCGACGTCCGACGCGACGATCGACACCAGCGGCGATATCGGCCAGGTCGACGCGTCGGGCACCGACACCGGCGAAACCGACACGGCAAACGTCGACACGGTGGTCGATCCCGACACCACGACCGACCCCGACACCACCGCCGATCCCGACACCACCGTCGATCCCGACAGCACCGTCGATCCCGACAGCACCGTCGATCCCGACAGCACCGTCGAT
>CAZPHC010000022.1:18985-103375 GCA_964586155.1 uncultured Enterobacteriaceae bacterium
TCCCGACAGCACCGTCGATCCCGACAGCACCGTCGATCCCGACAGCACCGTCGATCCCGATACCACGACCACCCCCGACACGACCGTCGATCCCGACACCACGACCGACCCCGACACCACGACCGCCCCCGACACCACGACCGACCCCGACACCACGACCGACCCCGACACGGTCGACAACGACGCCGGCCCCACCACCTGCAAGCTCGCGACCGATTGCGCCGCGCCGTCCGACCTGCCGGCGTGCTTCGTGGTCCTGTGCGACGCCGGCGTCTGCAAGGTCGGCCCCGCGCCCGACGGGGCGAGCTGCGACGACGGCAACGCCTGCACGACGGGCGATGTCTGCTCGCTCGGCGCCTGCACGGGCACCTCGACCGACTGCGACGACAAGAACGACTGCACGATCGACGTCTGCAAGCCCGCCGACGGTAGCTGCAGCCACGAAGCCGTGGCCAGCTGCGGCGCGCAGTGCAAGGCCGACAGCGAGTGCAGCACCACGTTGAGCTGCGCCAAGGCCGCCTGCGTCGAGGGCAACTGCACCGTCACCAAGGCGGACGCGGCGTGCGACGACAAGGACGCCTGCACGACGGACACCTGCACCGACGCAGGCTGCACCAACGTCGCCATCGCCGGCTGCGGCGGCTGCAAGACCGACGCCAGCTGCGACGACCAGAACCCCTGCACCACCGACAAATGCATCGACGGCGCGTGCGCCCAGGCCGCGATCACGGGCTGTTCGGCCTGCAAGGACAACGCCGGCTGCGACGACCAGGACCCTTGCACGACCGACACCTGCAGCGGCGGCGTCTGCGGCCACGCCAGCATCGCCAACTGCGGTCAGGACGAGTGCAAGGTCGCCGGCGACTGTGACGACAAGGACGAGTGCACGACCAACGCCTGCACCGACGGCAAATGCAGCTTCAGCAAGATCCAGGGCTGCGTCCCGCCCTGCGCGACCGACAGCGACTGCAACGACAACAACGCCTGCACCATCGACCAGTGCAGCGCCGGCAAGTGCACGACCAAGCCGGTGACGTGCGACGATGGCAACCCCTGCACCACCGATAGCTGCGACGCCAACGGCGGCTGCGTGAGCAAGCCGGCCGACGGCCAGGCCTGCAACGACAAGAACGCCTGCACCAACAACGACGCCTGCACCGCCGGCTCCTGCGTCGGCACGAAGTTCGGCTGCGCTGACGGCAACCTCTGCACCAACGACGGCTGCGATCCGGCCACCGGCTGCGTCGCGACGCCGAACACCAACCCGTGCAGCGACAACGACGCCTGCACCGGCCCCGACGCCTGCAAGGACGGCAAGTGTGCCAGCGGCGCCGCGACCAACTGCGATGACGCCGATCCGTGTACCAAGGACAGCTGCAACGTGAAGACCGGCTGCGCTCACGAGGCCATCGCCGGCTGCGTGCTGCCGTGCAAGATCGACGCGGATTGCAAGGCGAGCGACCTCTGCTCGGTCGGCGTCTGCGACGTCGCCACCGCCAAGTGCGGCTTCAAGCCGAAGTCCTGCGACGACGGCGTCGACTGCACCAAGGACAGCTGCGACGCCAAGGCCGGCTGCGTCAACACCGGCGATCCGCTCGAGTGCGACGACGGCAACAGCTGCACCACCGACTCCTGCACCGCCAAGGGCTGCAGCTGGGCCGGCAGCACCGGCGCCTGCAGCGACGGCGACGCCTGCACCACGGGCGAGAGCTGCCAGGGCGGCGCGTGCAAGGGCGGCAAGGCGCAGCCCTGCGATGACGGCAACGCCTGCACCGCGGACGCCTGCGACCCGGGCACGGGCAAGTGCGCGCACATCCCGATCGCCAACTGCCAGCCGCCGTGCAAGGCCGACAGCGACTGCGACGACAAGGACGCCTGCACCGTCGACACCTGCGACGCCAAGACCGCCAAGTGTGGCCACGCGGCGAAGGGATGTGACGACAACAACGCGTGCACGGCCGACAGCTGCGTGCCGGCGACGGGCTGCGCGACCAAGCCGCTCGACGGCACGGCCTGCGACGACGGCGACGCCTGCACCAAGGGCGAGATCTGCAACGCCGGCAAGTGCGGCGCGGGTCAGGCGGTCGGCTGCGACGACAACAACGTCTGCACCGCCGAGGCCTGCGACCCCAAGACGGGCTGCATCAGCAAGCCTGCCGACGGCCTCGGCTGCGACGACGGCAACCCCTGCACGGCCAAGGACGTCTGCGCCGCCGGCAAGTGCGCCGCCGGCGTCAACCAATGCGCCTGCCAGACCGACACCGACTGCGCCAAGCTGGGCAACGACGTCTGCACCGGCGTCTACACCTGCGTGAAGGCCCCGACCGGCAACGCCAGCAGCTGCGAGCTCAAGCAGGGCAGCAAGCTCGTCTGCCAGGCGGACACCGACTGCGCGACGTATGTCTGCGATCCGGCGGCCAAGGCCTGCAACGCCAAGGCGATCAACGACGGCAAGGCCTGCACCGACGACGACGCCTGCACCACCGGCGACGTCTGCAAGTCGGCGACCTGCACGCCGCAGGCCAAGCTCAGCTGCGACGACGGCAACGCCTGCACCAAGGACTACTGCTCGGCCAAGACCGGCTGCGCCAACGACCCGATCGGCGGCAACTGCGAGGACGGCAACCCCTGCACCACGGGCGACGTCTGCACCTCGGGCAAGTGCACCTCCGGCAGCGTCAAGCCCTGCGATGACGGCGAGCTCTGCACGGTCGACGCCTGCGACGTCAAGACCGGCAACTGCACGCACAACGCCATCGCCGGCTGCACCGGCGGCTGCAGCAGCGACATCGTCTGCAACGACGGCAACCCCTGCTCGGTGGACGCCTGCGTCGGCGGCAAGTGCCAGAACACGGCCAAGGACTGCGCCGACAACGACGCCTGCACCGACGACGCCTGCGACGCCAAGACGGGCACCTGCACCCACACCGCCAAGCTGGCCTGCCCGCCCTGCAAGGCCGACGCCGACTGCGCCGACGGCAAGGACTGCACGACCGACACCTGCCTGAGCACCGGCCAATGCGCCCACGTGCCGAAGGCCGGCTGCACCGCGTGCGCCAACAACGCCGCCTGCAACGACAACAACGGCTGCACCAACGACCTATGCGTGCAGCAGGCCTGCGTCTACACCCAGAAGAACTGCTCGGACGGCAACAACTGCACGACCGACAGCTGCAACGCCGCGAACGGCCAGTGCGTCAACACCGCCGTCCCGGGCTGCAATGACTTCAACTGCACCCAGGCCAGCCAATGCGACGACAAGAACCCGTGCACCACTGACGCCTGCCAGTGGTGGAACGGCAACTGCACGCACACGCCCAAGACCTGCAACGACAACAAGACCTGCACGGTCGATGCCTGCAACCCGAACGACGGCAACTGCGCGTTCACCCCGATCCCGGGCTGCGACGCGACATCGGCTTGCGTGACCAACCTCGATTGCTCGGACGGCAAGGGCTGCACCACCGACACCTGCACGGTGGCCACGGGCAAGTGCAACTACGCGACGATCAACTACTGCAAGGAGGACGAGGTCTGCGCCTCGGCTTCGGACTGCACCGACGCGCTGTTCTGCACCAACGACACCTGCAACAACCAGCAGCGCTGCCTGCACACGCCGAAGAACAACTGCAACGAGTCCGACCCGCACTGCTTGACGCCGGCCGATTGCGACGACAAGAACCCGTGCACCAGTGACTTCTGCAGCACCTTCAGCGGCGCCTGCTCGCACCAGACCGTGCAGAACTGCGTGTCCGGCAAGCCCTGCACGGCCGACTCGCAGTGCAACGACAACCAGAACTGCACCACCGACCAATGCTTGAACCTCAAGTGTCAGGTGCAGCCGAAGGCGTGCAACGACGGCAATCCGTGCACCAACGACTTCTGCCAGAACAGCACCGGCAACTGCCTGTACTACCCGGTGGCCGGCTGCCAGGCCATCTCGTGCAAAGAAGCCGTGGACTGTGACGACAGCAACAAGTGCACGTCGGACCTCTGCCTCAACGGCTACTGCAACTACATCGTCGTCCCGGGCTGCAACTAGCGACGGCAGATCACGCCCGCGTCGACGGCACGCCCCCGCCACCACCGGGCTGGCCCGCGAGGTCGGCCGCGTGTGGCGGCGCGCCCTGCCCCGCGTCACGCGTCCGCGGCCCAGCCGCCATGCCTCGCGACCGAAGGGGCGGACGAGAACCCTGCCAACACACGGAAATCCGGTGCGCCGCGCTTGTCGCGAAGGCGATTCTGCGCTACCCAGTGGCCCTTGCACACGCGCGTCTCAGCAGACGCCGGAGGGACCATGGCTCGTTTCCAAAGCGTTGCGCACCTTTTCCGCAACCGCGTCGCAAAGACCCCCCAAGGCGAAGCGTTCTCGTACCCTGTCGGTGAGCGTTGGGAGTCGATCACCTGGGCCCAGGCCGGCGCCAAGGTCGACCTGCTCGCGGCGGGCCTGCGCTCGCTCGGCCTCGAAGACGAGAACCGCGTCGGCGTGCTCTGCGGCACGCGCGTGGAGTGGCTTCTGGCGGACCTCGCGACGCTCGTCGCCGGCGGCGCGACGACGACGATCTACCCGTCGTCGACGGCGGATGACTGCCAGTACATCCTGTCGGACTCGAGCTCGCGCATCGTCTTCGCCGAGAACGAGAGCCAGGTGAAGAAGCTGCAGTCGGTGCGCGACCAGATCCCGCAGGTCCAGAACGTGGTCGTCATCGACGGCAAGGCCTCTGAGGATGGCTGGGTGGTCGCGTGGGACGACCTGAGCGCGCGCGGCAAGGCCTGGCTCACCGAGAACCCCGCGGGCCTCGACGAGGCCATCGCCCGCCTGACGCCCGAGAAGCTCGCGACCCTGATCTACACGTCGGGCACGACCGGCCGGCCCAAGGGCGTCGAGCTGATCCACGACTGCTGGCTCTACATCGGCGAGGCGCTCGAGGACGTGCAGATCCTGAGCCCCGCCGACAAGCAATACCTCTGGCTGCCGCTGTCGCACTCGTTCGGCAAGGTGCTCGAGGTCATCGTCATCGCCATCGGCATCCCGACGGCGGTCGACGGCCGCATCGACAAGATCATCGACAACCTCGCGATCGTGCAGCCGACCTTCATGGGCGCGGCGCCGCGTATCTTCGAGAAGGTCTACAACAAGGTCGTCAGCGGCGCCCAGCAGGCCGGCGGCCTCAAGTACGCGATCTTCAAGTGGGCGATGCAGGTCGGCAAGCAGGCGAGCAAGGAGAAGCAGGCCGGACGCGAGCCGTCGGGTCTGCTCGGGCTGCAGTACGCCATCGCCGACAAGCTCGTCTTCAGCAAGCTGCGCGCCCGTTTCGGCGGCCGCGTGCGCTTCTTCATCTCGGGTTCGGCGCCGCTCAACCGCGACATCGCCGAGTTCTTCCACGCCGCAGGCCTGCTGATCCTCGAGGGCTACGGCCTGACCGAGTCCTCGGCGGCGAGCTTCGTCAACCGCCCCGAGAGCAACCAGTTCGGCACGGTCGGCCCGGCGCTGCCAGGCACCGAGGTCAAGATCGCGCCCGATGGCGAGATCCTCTTCCGCGGTCGTGGCGTCATGCGCGGCTACCACAACCTGCCCCAGGTCACGGCCGAGACGTTGCTCGAGGGCGGCTGGCTCGCCACGGGTGACATCGGCGAGGTCACGCCGGACGGCAAGCTGCGCATCACCGACCGCAAGAAGGACCTGATCAAGACCTCGGGCGGCAAGTACGTCGCGCCCCAGGCCCTCGAGGGCAACTTCAAGGCGATCTGCCCCTTCGTCAGCCAGATCGTGGTCCACGGCAACGCGCGCAACTTCTGCTCGGCGCTGATCACGATGGAGCCGGAGTCGATCACCGCCTGGGCCAAGGACAACGGCATCAGCGACACCAGCATGGAGTCGCTGGCCAAGAATCCGAAGGTCATCGAGCTGTTCCAGGGCTACGTCGACCAGCTCAACGCCAGCCTTGCGCGCTTCGAGACGATCAAGCGCTTCGCCCTGCTGCCGATCGACTTCTCGATCGAGACCGGCGAGTTGACGCCGAGCCTCAAGGTCAAGCGCAAGACGGTCGAGGCCAACTACAAGGACCTGCTCGACAGCTTCTACACCGGCGCGACCGCCGACCTGTAGCCGCAGAGGACGCCGCGTCCGCGACGTCGCCCCCCTCAGCGATGGGCGGCGGCGCGGGCGTCGGTCTGCAGCACGTCGATCTGGACCTGTTCGCCCTGCGCCCCGCGATCCCGGCGCGGCCCGTCGCCGTTCGCGACGAATTCAACACGCACGAGGTGGCTTCCCGGCACGGGCGTCCAATGCGCCCGCTGCCCCGCCTCGCCGCGCGCGACCTCCCGACCATCGACGGTCCACCGCACCTGGCGGCCAGGGGCGTCGGTCTCGACCCGCAGGGTGATCGCCTGGCGCTCGCGGCCAAGGCTGCTGTCGAGCCAATAGCGCGCCCCCTCCTGCGGCGAAGCGATGCGCAGCCGCGCTCCGGCGGTCACGGACTGCGGCTGCGCGTCGCCCACGACGCCCGGGCCTTCGCCACCAGGGCGGCACGGCGGCGCCTGCCCCGGTGGGGGCAGAGGCCAGCCCGCGCCCTGGGCCCAGTCGCGCGCTTCGGCCGGCACGTCCGTCACCAATCGGCGCTCCACCCCCGAGCCCTCGCACCCCTGCCCCGCGCGGAGGCCAGTGGCGCGATCGATGGCGATCCGTCTGTGTACGTCACAGCGTCGCCCGGGGCTCGAGGCGACGTGCATCGCCTCGCGGACTTCGTGCGGACAATCCGGCCCCGGCGGCAGGCCCGACAGCGGGCAGACCGCCACATCCACCAGGCCTTCGGGCCGCGCCGGCAGCTCGGGGCGACGCACGCGCGCGAGCTGCATCCAGGTGTCGCGGAGCAGCGGCCCGGCCCCGGTGGCGCCGGTGACTTCGTTCATCGGCCGGCCGTCGAAGTTGCCGACCCAGACCGCGACGACCCAATGGCGGTCGTAGCCGACGGCGATGGCGTCGCGATAGCCCTTGGACGTTCCGGTCTTGACGGCCACCGGCAGGTTCATCGTCAGGTCGCCGTCGCGGCCGAAGCTCGGCGCCCGGGCGACCTCGTCGGCGAGGACGTCCGTCACCAGCCAGGCGGCCTGGGGGCTGACGATCCGGACCGGCGTCGCTGGTGCCACCTCATGCAGCCTCCCGTCGGCGTCGATGGCGCCGCGCACCAGCGTCGGGCGCACCGCCTCGCCACCAGCGGCCAGGGCCGTGTAGGCGCCAGCGAGGTCGAGCAGCGTGACCTCAGCGTCCCCGAGCACCAGCCCGAGGCCGTAGTGCTCGCTGGTGCGGTGCATCGTCGTCAGGCCAGCGTCGAGCAGGGTGCGATGCAGCCGGGTCAGGCCGACGCCGGCGGCGACCCGCACCGCCGGGACGTTGAGCGAGTTGGCCAGCGCGAGGCGCGCCCGCACCGGGCCGTGGAAGCGCTGCGCGTAGTTCTGCGGCCGCCAGTCGCCATCCTCGGCGGCAAAATGGCTCTCGACGTCCAGCAGGACCTCGGCAGGGGAGCCGCCCTCATCGAAGCGCAGCGCGTAGGCGAAGGGTTTGAGCGCGCTCCCCGGCTGCCGCAGCGCCAGGGCGCCGTTGTTGGCACCGAGCCCGTCGACGTCCCCCCAAGCCTGCGAGCCGACGAGCGCCGCGATGGCCCCCGTGCGAGCGTCGAGCACCACGAGCGCGGCGTTGTCCGCGCCACGCGCGCGCATCCGCTGGACGTGGCCTCGCACCATCGCTTGCAGCGTGCGTTGCAGCCCCGCGTCGAGGGTCGTCATCAGCCGGCGCGGTCGACGCTGCAGGTCGTCGTGCAGCATGGCCAGCACATGCGGCGCCTCGAAGGGGCCGGGCACGCTGGCGATGTGGTGCTCCTCGTCGAGCGCCTGCTGCAGCTCGTCGTCGCTGAGCGCGCCACGCTGGTGCATTCGACGCAGCAGCGCGTCGGCGAGGCGACGTGCCCGTGGCAGGTGGCGACGCGGGTCCAGCGCCTGCGGCGAGCGCGGGATCACGGCGAGCAACGCAGCCTGGGCCCACGTCAGGTCGGCGGCGCTGCGGCCAAAACACGCCTGCGCCGCCGACTCTGCGCCGCGCAGCAAGCCACCGTAGGGCGCGGTCGAGAGGTACCAGCCCAGGAGCGTGGCCTTGTCGTGCTGGCGCTCGAGCTGCCGCGCCACCAGGGTCTCGTGGATCTTGGCGCGCCAGCCGCGACGCTGTGGATGCATCATCCGCGCGAGCTGCTGGGTCAGGGTCGACGCTCCGGAGACGACGCGTCCGGCCCGCAGGTTCGACCACGCCGCGCGCGCCACGGCGACCGGATCGACACCGTGATGGTCGAAGAAGCGCTGATCCTCGGCCGCCAACGTCGCTTGCACGAGCCGTGGCGAGACCTCGCGCAGCGGCGTGACGAGCGCGCGCTGCCGGTGTGGGCCGCTGACGACGGCCAGCGCCCGGTCGTCGCGATCGACCACCTCGGTCGCGCCGTAGCGCTGCAGCAAGGCCTCGAGCGGATCTGGTGGCGCCGTCGGCAGCCCGAGCGCCGACACGATGGACGGATCCGGGATCACCACGATCAGGACGACCGCGACCACCGCCCCGAGCAGGGCCGCCAGCGCGCCGCGCCATAGCCACCGCCGACGCGACGGGCGTCGGTGCGCAAGAGGAGGCCCGGCCGGGCGCGCGCCGCTGGTTGCCTCGGCGCCGCCCCGCTCGTCGGTTGGCGCCCCGGACATCAACGAACCTCGATCAGCAAGGTCCGGGCGCGGCCAAAGACCTCTGGTTCGTACATCAGCTGCGCGTTGCTGCCCTGCCAGCGGCTGACGCCGCGCGTGCGAGCGCGCACGACATAGCGGAACACCGAACGCCCCGACGGCAGCGTGTCGACGAAGAAGCGGACCTGCTGCGGCGTCATCTCGCGGTGCGCGACGCTGGTGGCCCAGGGGCTCCAGCCGCCGTCGAGATCGCCGTCGTCGCCGTCGGGATCGGCGCCTTTGTCGAGCGCCGCGAGCTTGCGCCGGACGATCTCGGGCTGGCCGTCGAGCTCGAAATCAACGGCTTCGAGGCCGGCCGGCAAGAAGTCGACGATGGCGGCGTCGCGGCGCTGCAGGCCGCTCCAGACCTCGACGGTGACGGCAGCGAATCCGCCGCGATCGAGCCACTCGGGATCGACGCGACCGTCCATCGCGACCACGCGGCGGCTGACGAGGAGGCCGGCGTTGCGCGCCGCGTCCGCGACCGCGGGCTGGACATAGGCGTAGCGCATCGACCAGTACAGCGGCCCCTGGCCATCGCGCGCCAGCAGGACATCGACCGGCGACGCGGCGGTCAACCGCGTCTGGGGCACGAAGAACGAGGAGGCCGCCGCCGAACGGCCCCGGAACTCGGCCCGGCCGAAGGCCTCTGCGCCCAGCTTGGCCTGGACGGCGAAGTCGGGCGCGGCCTGCTCGACCGCCTCGACCCACGCCTGCACGCCGAGCAACGACCAGGCATGCTCCTGGGTGCTGGCCCAGCGATCGGCCCGCCGCGCCACCGCGCCGCGTCCGAGGCGGTCGAGCAGCGGATGGCTCGGCCGGACGCGGACCAGGAGCTCCAGCAGCATCGCCTCGTCGCGCTTGGCCGAGCCCCACCAGAGATCCGCCTCGTTGGGCAGGTGCGCCGCTGCAGCGTCGACCTGCAGGTGGCCGGCCTCCTCGTTGGCCATCTCCAGCGCCTGGCCCTTGCGCAGATCCCGGCTCGAATGCGCCGCAGCCAGCGCCAGCTCCAGCCGTGACGAGCGCGACAGCTTCGCCCTTTGGCCGATCAACTCGCCGAGCTCGGCGTCCGGGGCCGCCCCAAGTCGAGCCAGCGCGTGGACGACGCGGGCCCGCCCGTCCGGCCCGAGCTGCTTGCGCGCCGAGGCGTTCGAGAGCTGTTGGCTCAAGTAGCCCTTGAGCTTGGTCAGCTTGGCGGCCGGCACCTTGTGGCCGAGGCGTTCGGCCTGGGCCAGCACGACGGCGACCCAAGCGCTGCCGACGGGCGAGGCATCGTCGCCCGTTGGCCACATCGCGTAGCCATGGTCGCCGGTGCGTTGCCCGAGCAGGTCGATGCGCTCGAGCGCTTCGTGGATGCGCCGCTCGATGGACGCGCCGTCGAGGTCGGCGAAGAGCTTGTAGTCGGCCTGCAGCCGGCGCACGTAGAGCAGCGCCAACAGCCGCGAGGATGTCTGCTCGAGGCAACCGAACGGGTAGTCGAGCAGCGGCTCGAGCGAGGCGCGCATGCCCGCGACGCCGCTGCTGGCGACGTCGACCTGCAGGCCGCCGACGTCGAGGCTGCCCTCGGGTCGCAGCAGCGTCTGCTTGACCTCGTTGCCGTCGTCGAGCCGCCCGAGCATCGCAGAGGTCTCGATCGGCCGCTGCTCGATGACCTCGAAGCCCCCCTCGACGGCGTCCGCCTCGCTGCCGGCCTTGCCGCGGGCGGTGATCTTGACCTTGCCGAGCTTGTTGGCGCGCAGGGCGAAGCGCAGCTCCGTCGCGCCGCCGGCCTCCAGGCGGAAGCTCTGCGTCGGCTTGGCTTGCAGCGCGACGGCGTCGCCCTCGACCTGCAAGGTCACGTCCCCCGCGATGGCCGTCGCCGAGGTCGGATCTCCGCCGTGGCGGACGGTGATGCTCGCCTCGACCAGGTCACCAGGCTGGGCGTAGCGCGGCAGCCGCGGCATCAACATCAGGGGTTTGCCGACGCGGACGTGCTCGTCGGCCGAGCCGAACGCGCGCGCCCCGTGGATGGCGATCGCCATGATCCGCCACGACGTCAGGTTGTCCGGCAGCTTGACCTTGGCCTTGACCCGGCCGTCGGCGTCGGCCTGCAACGCCGGGGCGTAGTAGGCGAGGTCGCGGAAGTCGCCGCGCACCATCGGCGCGCTGTCGCCGCCGTCGCCGCCCATGTCGCCCTTCTCCTCGCTGACGCGCTTGCGCACGAGCTCGCCGCTGAGGGCATAGTCGGTCACACCGTGCGGATGGTGCGCGTAGAAGGGCGCAAACGGGTTCGGCGTCGCCATGCTCGTCAGGGCCAGCACCCCCTCGTCGACCACGGCGAGCGTCACCTCGGCCTCGACCGGCTTGCCCGCGGCGTCGAGCACCCGGGCCGAGAGCTCGACCGTCTGGCCGGGCCGGAGCTGCGCCTTCGGCGCGTCGATGGCCACCTGCAGCTTGTGCTCCTGGACGTCGACGTCGAGCTCGATCGTGCCGACCTTGAGCACGGGCGCGCCGAGGTCGAGGCGAGCGGGCGCGTCAGCGCGCTGCCGGCCACGGAACACGACGACCGAGACGAAGAGGTTGGGCTGGGCGGCGCTGTCGATGGCGACGTCGATGGTCGCGGCGCCGCGGTCGAGCTGGACCATGCGACGACGGCGGACACGGCCACGATCCTCGGTCACCAGCGCGATGGCTCCTGGGGCTGGGTTCTTCACCAGCAGGTGCGCGGTATCGCCGACGCGATAATGCGCCTTGTCGGCGACGATCATGGGCGATTGCTCGTCGTCGCCGCCCCAGTTCACCTCGCCCTCGCCGCTGGCCCAGACGTAGCTGCGGCTGCGACGGGCACGCCCCTTGGCGTCCTGGACGGTGGACTCGATGACGAAGGTACCAGGGCTCGGCGCGGTGAAGGTGCAGCGGCGGACGCCTTCGCCAGCGTCCGGTGCCGGCTCGGAGGCGCAGACGGCCACCTCGGATTCCTCGACCGACGTCTCCCACTCCCAGGTGCCGCCGACGCGCTCGCTGCGGATGGTCTTGTAGCGGTGCGAGAGCAGCCGCGTAGCGACCTTGGCCTCCTTGTCAGCCTTGCCAGCGAGATCCACCGCGACGACGTCGACCAGCAGCGGCCCGCCCGCCTGCACCACGACGGTGGACGGGCGATGGCCGACGATGCGCTCGGAGGGCTGCAGCCACAACGACGCCTGGCGCGTCAGCTCACGTCCGCTGGGATCGGCGACGGTGGCCTCGACCAGCACGCGCTGGCTATGGCTGACGACCGCGCCGGCGGGGATCTGGCCGCTCCAGGTGCCGTTGGCGTCGAGCACGCCCGACGAGGTGTGCTCGAGCGTGGTCAACGGCTTGTCGCCATGCGAAGCGCCGTCACGGTCGGCGCCGTCGTCGTTGTCGAAGTCGAAGCCGGCCCAACCCTCAGGGCGCCAGAGCTCGCGCTCGCCCCACGCGCGCAGCGTGACCTTGCCGTCGCGCATTGGCCCGCCCGAGAGCCACGACGCCTCGACCGACGCCTTTGCCTCGTCGCCCGGCAGCAGGTGCCCGCGGTCGACCTGGACGCTCGCGGCGGTGCGCTGCGGCTCGTAGACCGCGATGCGGAAGCTCGCGCTGTCGTCGAGCTCGCGGCCGGCGTCGGTGTAGTGGACCGACGCGCTCCAGGTGCCGTAGCGCGCCTCCTTCGGCAGCTTGAGCTCGGCGGCGAAGCCGCCGTTGGCCGAGAGGGTGAACGTCTGGTTCGAGACCTCCTCGCCTTCGGGATCGCTGAGGCGGACGACGGCGACCGCGCCCTGCGGCAGCTCGAGCGCGTCACCGTCCACACGGCGCAGCAGGCCGCGCAGATGCGCCGTCTCGCCCGGCTTGAACAGCTCCTTCTCGAAGAAGACCACCGAGCGCAGGCGCTCCTCGCTCTGCCAGTCGCCGCGTTCGCGGTACTTCCAGCCAAGCTCCATCAGGGCGAGATCGTCGCCCTTTCGCGCGACGAGGATCGGCTCGCCGACGGTGGAGCGCACTTCGGCGGTGCCGTCGTCACCGGTGGTCGCGGTCGACAGCTCCTCGCCCTTGGGCCCGAGCACCTGCAGCGCGACGCCCGGCACCGGACGTCCGGTCGACAGCGACGTCACCCAGACGAGCAGGCCCGCGCGCCAGGAGCGCACGTGCAGGTGCATGTCTGTGACCTGCACCAGCCGCTCGGCGCGCGGGCGACGGTTGCCGCGCATGGTGCCGAGCACCTCGGCGTGGACCAGGGCCGGGCCCTCGAGCCCAAGCTCCTTGCCGACGTCGATGGCGAAGAGCTTGGTCACGTTCGGCACGTCGTTGCGCAGCGGGCGCACGACCTGGGCGCCCGGCAGCCGCGGCGTCGTCGGGCCGCCCCAGCTCGGCAGCGACCGCAGCTTGAGCCAGGCGGCGACGTCGATGCGCGCCAGGCGGAGCTCTGCGTTCTCGTTGCGCATGCGGTAGGCGAGCTGCCACGGTGCCTGGTGGCGCTCGAGGATCGAGCCCTCGGTGACCAGCTCGAGGCTCGGCGACAGCGGCCCCATCGTGACCTTGGCGCTCAGGCCGGCGGCGAGCTTCTGGCCGAAGAGATCGACCATGCCCGGCTTGAGCCTGACTTCGTACTCGGTGTCTGGCTTGAGCCGTCCGCCGATCGCGCAGCGGCTGCTCCAGCAGGTGACGCTGATCTTGCCGATCGAAGGTTTGATCTCGAAATACTGCTGATACGATGCGTCGGGGGTCTCCTCCGGCAGCGGATTGCTGAAGTCGACGTGGATCGGGCGCCACTCCTCGGGATCGCAGCGGCCGTCACAGCCGAGCTGCGACGCGACGAAGTCGCCGTGGGTGCGGAACGACCAGGTCGTGGCGTCGGCCAGGCCACGCGTGCCGGTCGCGGGCATCATGCCGGCCTGCACGCTGGCGGTGACCTTCAGGTCACGCGCGAGCGGCGCCGCGAACCGCAGAACGGCGACATGGCCGACGATCGGCTTGAGGTCCTGGCCAATCGCGAGGGACGCCGCGTCCAGCGCGCGCTGCAGGGACGCCTCATCGCTCGGTACGTCGACGGTCACGGCAGGCAGCGCGCCGTCGGCACTGACCCGCAACGCCCGCTCGGCAGCCGCCTTGGTCACGGGCAGGGAGAATAGCACGGCGACGCCGGTGCCCGTTCGGGTCGGGCCGCCGACCGGCCAATGACCGGCGATGGCGAGGGCCGGGGTCCGGAACGTCGTGGCCACCGCAGCCTCGAGCGCGGTGCCGTCAAGCGCCTTGGCGCCCGCGCGCACACGCAGCGTGAACGCCGAGGCCGTGGGCCAGCCGGAGCGCGGCGCGACGCTCAACGTCTGCGGATCCAGCCAACGCAGCCGCAGCGGCACGGCCGGTTCGATCTCGAGCCAGTCGACCTTGGCGTCGTCATCGACCTGGGTCAGCGGCACCATCGGCCGGTCGAAGCCGATCGAGCCCACGGCATGGGGTGCCACCTCTGCGTCGGGCAAGATCCACTGGACCTTCAGGCCGCCAGCCGCTGCGGCGGGGGGCGCGGCGCCGAACCCTGCCCCGGCTGCGAGGACCTCGACCGTCGCAGGCTCGAGCGCCGGTGCCTGGGCGATGGCGGCGGGCGCGGCGGGCGTGGCAGCGGCGCTCGCGTCGGCGGCAGCCGCCGGCTCGGGCGGGGGTGGTGCGGGCGCCTCGGGCTGCGGATCCTTGCACGCCGCGGTCGCGACGAGCAGTCCACCGACGCAGAGCAGGCCCAGCCAACGCCGAAGACGCGGCCCCCCAGAGCGACCACGACCCAAGAACCTCGCCATCGTCTCCCCCTTGCGTCCAGCGCGTGCTGGACGTCCCGTCGCCGACCCCACGTCGGCGCCGGATCCGCCTCGTCGTCGGCGCGTCCGACGCGTCGCACGATCGGCTCGCGACCTCGGCCCGGCAGCCCAGACCTGCGGTCCAGACGACCTTGGCGCGTCCGATCTGACGGCTGCCCGAGCGGACGCCGTGGACGCGGTGCTCGCGCGATCCTTGCGGCCGCGGGCGCGACGGGGTCCAGCATCTGGCCACGTCCCCGCCCCCCTGACAAGCCAAACCCGCACCTGCGACGCGCTGTGACGCAAGCCCGGATCGACGCGCGACCGGCCCATTGCACCGACCCGGCCCTCGCTGCACCCTGCGTGCATGATGCGTGCTCGACCACCTTCGCGTCCGCACTCGGCTCATGCCCTCGCCGCGCGTCCGGTGCGGATCCTGGCGCTGATCGTGCTGGCGGCCCTGCTCGGTGGAGGCGGGCGCCGAGGCGAAGCCATCGCCGAGCCCATGCCGGCCACGCCGAACGCGACGACGGCTGCAGCCGAGGCGGCGGCGCGCCCCGACGGCGCCGCAGGCACGCTGGCGACCCTGTCGACCTGCAAGGCCGCCGACAAGGGCTGCGTCTGCGTCGACCTGCCGGCCCGGCCGGACGTGGCCTGCTGGGATCGCGGCGAACGCTGGAGCCATGGCGGCTGCCGGGCCGCGACATCGACCGCACCCGCTGCGCAATGCTGCGACGGCCGCTGGCAGGCAGGCGGAGGGTGCGGCGCGTGCAGCTGCACGGCATCGTGGGCCGACGGCGGCTGCATCGCGGTCGGCGACGCCGTGCCATCGTGCGCCCCGCCCTACCAGGCCCGGATCGAGCGCATCGACCCGGCGCTCGAACGCGCGATGCGGGCCTCGACCTGGCGCCCCGGCTGCCCCGTGCCCCTGCGTTCGCTGCGGCGGCTGGTGCTGCGGCATGTCCGACCGGATGGCAGCGTCGGCGACGGCGAGCTGGTGGTCGCGGCGTCATTCGCAGACGCGATCGGGCGGGTCTTCGGCCGGCTCTACCGCCAGCGCTTCCCGATCACCTCGATGCGGCTGATGCACGCCTTCGGCGGCAGCGACGACGACTCGATGGCGGTCGACAACACCTCGGCCTTCAACTGTCGCCCGATCACCGGCGGCAAGGGCTGGAGCGAGCACTCCTACGGCCGCGCGATCGACATCAATCCGCTGCGCAACCCGTACCTGCGCGGTTCGCTGGTGTTGCCCCCCGCGGGTCGAAGCTGGACGGATCGGCGCGCGATCCGACCGGGCATGATCGTCGAACCAGGGCCCGTCGTCGGCGCGTTCGCCGCGATCGGCTGGTCCTGGGGTGGCCATTGGGCCAGACCAGTGGACCTGCAGCACCTCTCGTCGACGGGAAAGTGAGACACGGCTTGCGCGCAAGCGGCGGCCTTGTCAGGCTCGGCTGGGCGACGAGCGGTCGCAGGAGTCGCGATGAAGACGCTGCAAGGCGCAGGTGCCCCTCCCCCGCCGCCCGACGGTCCGATGCCGCCTCCGCCGCCGCCTCGCGCTGGCCCGGAGCGATTGGTCGGCACGGTGATCGGCGAACGCTACGCCGTCGAGGCGATCATCGGCCGCGGCGGCTATGGGACGGTCTTCCGCGCGCGCCACGCCCGCACCGACGACCAACTCGCGGTCAAGGTGCTGCGGGCGAGCACGCTCGACGATCCTTCGGTCGCCGAACGATTCGCCCGCGAGGCCAAGCTCGCATCCAGCCTCAAACATCCGAACACGCTTCAGGTGATCGACTACGGTGAGCTTCCTGACGGAAGCCCCTACCTGGTGATGCCCTTCTTGCAGGGCCAGACGTTGACCGACATGCTGGCCGAGCAGGGGCCGATCGCGCCCGAGCGGCTCGTGCACATCGCGGTGCAGGTGCTCGGCTCGCTGGCGGAAGCCCACGCGCGCGGCATCGTCCACCGCGACCTCAAGCCCGACAACATCTACCTGCAGACGGTGCACGGCAAGGACGACTACGTCCGCGTGCTCGACTTCGGCATCGCCAAATCGCTCGATGAGGCCGACCAGGACCTGACGCAGAGCGGGACGGTCGTCGGCACGCCGCGCTACATGAGCCCGGAGCAGGCCCAGGGTCGCGCGGTCGACGGCCGCAGCGATCTGTTCACCCTCGGCGTCATCCTGTTCGAGGCGCTGTCCGGCATCACGCCGCATATGGGCGAGACGCCGCTCGCCACCATCCTCAAGCGGGTCACCGAGGACGCCCCCGACCTGCACGGCGCCCTGCTGCTGCCCTCGCCACGCGGCCTCTGCGACGCGGTGCTGCGCGCGATGGCGCGCGACCCGGCCGCGCGCTTCGCCACCGCGGACGAGATGGCGGCGGCCTTGACGGCAGGCCTGCAGACGCCGATCGAGCCGTCGCGCCCCCTGTCGACCGCGAGCGCCGGACTCCAGGGCGCCAACGCAGAGACCAGGCGCGGCCCGGCGCAGCTGGCGCGGGCCCCGGCGAGCGCGCCGCCACAACGGCCTGCCACGATCCATGGCCCTGCAGACGCGGCTCCGGCGCCGCCCGCCGCGACGCCGGGCCCCAGGACCGAGCCTCGCGCAGCGGCCGCCCCCCAGCCGGCGTCGGTGCCACCTCCGCCCGCCAAGGCCGCGCCGATGCGCTCGCGGCTGGCCGAATCATCGCCCGCGCGCACGCCGGACGCGGCGGCTGCCCCCATGACGCCCGCTGCGACGGATTCGACGACCAGCGCCTCGGCCGCCGCGGCGCCGGCGTCTGCGGCGAGCCGGAGCTCGGGCGGGGCTGCCGGTCTGATCGTCGCGATCGTCGGCGTGGTCCTGGTCGTCGGCGGTATCGGCGGCTGGCTCTGGCTGCGCAGCCGAGACGACGCTGCGGCGACCGCAGCCGAAGCCGCGCCCGCAGCCGAAGCCGCGCCAGCAGCCGAAGCCGCGCCCGCAGCCGAAGCCGCGCCCGCAGCCGAGCCCGCGCCCGCAGCCGAAGCCGCGCCAGCAGCCGAAGCCGCGCCCGCAGCCGAGCCCGCGCCCGCGGCCGAGCCCGCGCCCGCAGCCGAGCCCGCGCCCGCAGCCGAAGCTGCGCCCGTGGCGGAGCCCGGGCCCGCAGCCGAAGCCGCGCCCGCAGCCGAACCAGCGCCCGCAGCTGAACCAGCGCCCCCCACAGAGGCCGCACCGCCGTCGGCTTCGCCGCCCCCGGCGGCCGCGAAGCCCACCACGACCAAGCCGCGCCCGGCGACCAAGCCCGTCGCCCACAGCGCGCCCTCGCGCCCCGCGGCTGGTCCGTCGCGCCCGAGCGGACGCGGCCCGTCGCGGCCGGGCGGCGGCCCGTCGCGCCCAGGACGCTGATGACCCTGCGTCGCAACGGACCGGACCGACGGAGTCGTCTGTGCCTCGCCGCGTGCTGGGCGCTGGCGTTCGCGCTGATCGTGCCGACGATCGCGAGCGCCCGTGGCGTCAAGGGCAACCGAACCCGGGGACGGCCCGTCCCGACGAACATCCTGCCTTGGCGTGGCGAGGTCTTCGTCGTCGGCAGCTCCTCGATCCGCAACGAGCTCGGCGCCGAAATCGAGTCCGATCTGCGCACCCTGGGCTTTGACGTCTTGCGCCACGGCGTCTCGGCGACGGGCCTGGCGCGGCCCGACTACTACGATTGGTTCGCGACGTCGGCGTGGCTGCCTGTGTCGACCCGAACGCTCGCGGTGATCTTCTACCTGGGCGTCAACGACACCCAAGGCCTGTTCGAGGTGGGGCGCGACTGGCTGCCCGGCCTTGGCCGTCCGCAAGGTCGCGGCGAGGCCGTGCCCTGGGACAACCCGCGCTGGTCGGCCGAGTACCTGCGGCGCCTGGTCGGCTTCATCGACTCGTTCTGCCGCCGGGGCGCGCGCGACGTCTTCGTGCTGCTGCCGGTCGACGTCAAGAACCTCAAGTTCGACGAGAAACTGTTGCGGATCCGAAACCTGCAAATCGAGGCCGTGCGCTGGTCGCAGTGCGGGCGCACCCTCGACACCCGCGGCGACGCCGAATGGCTGGCCGGCGAGGGCGAACGACGGCAGCCGCGCAGGCGACCGGACGGCTTCCACATGACGCCGTACGGCGCGCACGTCATCTGGCTGCGGGTGCGGGATCAGGTGCTCGACGTCTTCGACCGCCTCGAAGGCGTCCCGGCGGGCCAATCGCAGCGCCGGCCTCCGCCGCCGCCCGAGCGGGAGTGACGCCGACGCGCTGGCGTGTGCGCGCCGCTACGGTGCCAGCGCCGGCGCAGTCGTGCGATCCGGCGCGGGCGAGTCCGCCTTCGTCAGCCCAGGCGTGCCGTGTTGCATGCGCCAACTCCCAGCGAGGAACTCCGGCTGCCCGGGCTTGGCGATGTCCTTGAGCAGCCACCAATCGCACTGCGCCGCGCCAGGGCTCAGGTCGAGCACGCCGTAGCCGCGGTGCTGCAGCTCGTTCCAGCGGATGTGCGGGTTATACTCGCGCGCCAGGTCAGAGATGCTCGGATCGCCGAAGGTTGCGGGCACACCGCTGGTGATCCCAGGGACGACGAACTCCGCGCCAAGGGAACCCGCCCCGGTGGCCTTGTCGTACTTCGCTTCGTCCCGAGAATCCTCAACGAGATCATTGGCCCAGCTCGTATGGATGTCCCCGGTCAGGACCACGAACCCATCGAGGCCGAACTCGCGGACGCGCGCGTAGAGCCGATCGCGGGTCGCCTGGTAGCCGTCCCACTGATCCGAGTTCAACGTCAGCTCACCCACCAGCAGCGGCGCGATCATCACCTGCTGGCCGAGGACCTGCCACTTGGCCTTGCTCGTCTGCAGCCCCTCGTGCAGCCAGGCCTCTTGGTCCGGGCCCAGGAAGGTGCGCGCAGGATCCTTCAGCTCGGCCTTCTTGGAGGGCGTGGTCTGCTTGGTCCGCCCCCACAGCCGCGTATCGAGCATCCAAAGCGAACAGAGATCGCCGAACTCGAAGCCGCGCCAGATCTTGCCCTCGTCGCCGACACGCGCCGGGATCCACTCGCTCCAGGCCTGCCACGCCGCGCCACGACGTTCGGCCCAGGGTCCGGCTTTGGCCTCGTCATGGGCCGGGGCACCGCCGCTCCAGGCGTTGTTGGCGCTCTCGTGATCGTCCCACACGCAGATGAAGGGGTGCTGGCGATGGGCCTCCTGCAAATCGACATCACCGCGGTGGGCGGCGTAGCGGGTCCGGTAATCCTCGACCGTCATACAGATATGTTCCGGCCCGGCGAAGCGCTCGTTCTTGGGATTGCCTGGGTACTCGTAGATGTAGTCGCCGAGGTGCAGGACCGCGTCGAGGTCGGCGCGCTCGGCGATCTTGCGGTAGCCCGTGAAGTAGCCCGAGCTGAAATTCGAGCACGAGCAGAACGCCAGGCGCAGCCGGTCGACCGCTCCTGCCGGCAGCGTACGCGTGCGACCGACCGGCGAGCTGCGTCCCTGGAACCAGAAGCGGTAGTAGTAGCTGGTGCCAGCCTGCAGGCCCTCGGCGTCGACCTTGCACGTCCAGTCGCGCGCCGCGGTGGCCCGCGCCTCGCCGGCGGCGACCCGGTCGGTGAAGCCGACGTCGCGCGCGACCTCGTAGAAGAGGTTGACCTCGCCAGCGGCGGCGATGGCGTCCGGCAGCGTGACGCGCGTCCACAGGATCACGCGATCGGTGAGCGGATCGCCGCTGGCCACGCCGTGGGCGAACATGCCGTCCGGGCCGGGGTCGCCCTGCCAGGTGTAGGTTGGCAGCTCGACGGGCTGCCCCTTGCCATCCTGACCGTCGCCGTCGGCGGATTCGCACCCCGACAGCAGCGGGAGCGCCGCGAGCCCGGCAGCCGCCCCGAGGAGGTCGCGTCGCGTGAGTGTGGTGGCCATGCAGTCCTCCGTCGCCCGGTCGAGTCCCGGTGGCCCCGCAAGGTAGCAGCGCCGTCGGCCTTTGGGCAGCCCTTCGTGCCTTTCAAGCGGCACGCATCGGCGGTAGCCTGATGCGCGCCGCCGGCCGAAAGGTGCGCGGCGACAGGAGCGACCATGACCACAGCGTCCCCCGCAGCCCCTTCCGCCGTGTCGATGCGCGGCCTCGCCGCGGCGGCGCCAGCCAGGGCCGGCGACCAGGACGACGCCGCCTGGCGTGAGGCCGCAAAGGCGGCGATCCGGGCTTCGTCCCTCGATGCGTTGACGCGATCGCTGGTGCCGGGCGTCGATCGGCTGCCGCTGTACGATCGCGACGTTGCCGTGGCCCTGCCGGCCGCGGCGCAGCAGGCCTGGGCCGCGCGCGGCGGCTGGGACATCCGCGCGGCGATCGACGCGGACCAGCAGGCCGGTCTGGCCGACGCGGCGACCGCGATCCGTGACGCCGTGCGGGTCGCCCGCGAGGCAGGGGCCGGCTCGGCGAGCTGGACGCCGGCCCACGACGACGCCCTGGCGACGGTCGCGACGGCGTTGGCAGAAGCCGACGCCGCCGGCTTCCCGGTCTACCTCGAGGTCGGTCCGCTCGCGTCGCGTTGGCTGTCGGCCCGCGCCGGCCACGGCGGTGCGGTGCTCGCCGCCCCGCTCGCCGCGCTCGCCAGCGACGGTGCCCTGCCGTGCTCGCTCGACGCCTGTTGGGACGACCTCGCCGCCAGCCTGCGCGATCCACGAGGCCGGGGGCTCGACCTCGTCAGCTGCTCGGCCCTGCCGGCGCACGAGGCAGGAGCGTCCGTGACGACCGCGATCGCGTTCGCCCTGGCGCAGTTGGCCGAGACCGCCCGCGCGCTCGACGCACGCGGCGTCGGGCCCGACGCATGGCTCGGGCGCACCTGGCTGCAGCTCGGCGTCGACGGCGACGCCCTGGTCGGCATTGCTGCGGTGCGGGCGGCCCGGCTCTGCCTGCTGCGAATCCAGGCCGCGCTCGGCGCGGATCTGCGCACCGGACCGCGCATCGCCTGCGTGACGACCCGGACCGGGCTGTCTGCGCTCGACCCGTGGACCAACGTGCTGCGCGCCTCGGCCGAAGCGGTCGCCGCGGCCGTGGGCGGCGCAGACGCCATCACCTGCACCCCGTGGGACGCTGCGCTCGGCGTCTCGGACGTTGGGGCCCAGCGGCTGGCCTTGACCTCGCAGGCCGTGCTGGCGCGCGAAGGACACCTGGGCGCCGTCGCCGACCCGGCGGCAGGCGCCTACGCCATCGAGACCTGGACCCAGCAGATCGCCGAGGCGGCCTGGGTCCGTTGGCAGGTCATCGAGGCCGAAGGCGGGCTGGCGGCTGCGCTGCTGGCCGGGTCGGTGCAGGCGGCGATCGCCACCGAGCACGCCGCGACCCAGCACGCCGTCGACAGCGGGGCCAAGCGGCTGGTCGGCGCCAACGCCTCGCCGGCGCGCGGGGCACAGGTCCCGACGCGCCCACCCCGGGCCGCGCGCGGCCGGGATGACGCGGGCGCGGCCGTCCGCTGCACGCCGCTGCCGCGCATCCGCTGGACCGAGGCGCTCGAACGCGCGGCCGCCGCCAACGCCGCCGGGGCCAGTGCCGCTCCGGCAGACACCCAGGAGGCCGACGATGCGCGTTGAGTCACTCGCCCACCTGTCGTTCGCCGAGGCGGACGCGGCCCTGCAGCGGGCGCTCGTGGACGCGGCGCTGGCCGCTCATGTCGAGCGGACCTGGTCGACGCCCGAGGGCATCGTCGTCCCGGCCATGGTGCCGCAGCCGCCGCCGGCCGACCGCGAAGCCACGGCCGCCGCGATCGGCTACCCGGGGCTTCCGCCCTACATCCGTGGCCCGTACGCGACGATGTTCGCGGCCAAGCCGTGGACGGTGCGCCAATACGCGGGCTTCTCGACCGCCGAGGAGAGCAACGCCTTCTACCGCCGCAACCTCGCCGCCGGGCAGAAGGGCCTCTCGGTCGCGTTCGACCTGCCGACCCACCGCGGCTACGACTCGGACCATCCGCGCGTCGCCGGCGACGTGGGCATGGCCGGCGTCGCGATCGACTCGATCCTCGACATGCGCGTGCTCTTCGACAGCATCCCGCTCAGCGACATGAGCGTGTCGATGACGATGAACGGCGCCGTCCTGCCGATCCTGGCGCTCTTTGTCGTCGCGGGCGAAGAGCAAGGCGTGCCACCCGAGCAGCTCTCGGGCACGATCCAGAACGACATCCTCAAAGAATTCATGGTGCGCAACACCTACATCTACCCGCCGACGCCGTCGATGCGGCTGATCGCTGACATCTTCGCCTACACCGCGGCGAAGATGCCGAAATTCAACTCGATCAGCATCAGCGGCTACCATATGCAAGAGGCAGGCGCCACGGCCGACCTCGAACTCGCGTACACGCTCGCCGACGGCGTCGACTACCTGCGCACGGGCATCGCTGCGGGCCTGCCGGTCGACGCGTTCGCCCCGCGGCTGTCGTTCTTTTTCGCGATCGGCACCAACTTCTTCATGGAGATCGCCAAGCTGCGCGCCGCGCGCGGCTTGTGGACCGAGATCGTGCAGCGCTTTGGTGCGACGAACCCCAAGAGCTGGATGCTGCGCACCCACTGCCAGACCTCGGGCTGGAGCCTGACGGCGCGTGATGTCTTCAACAACGTCACTCGCACGGCGATGGAGGCGATGGCCGCGACGCTCGGCGGCACGCAATCGCTGCATACCAACAGCCTCGACGAGGCCCTCGCGCTGCCGACGGACTTCTCGGCGCGCATCGCCCGCAACACCCAACTGCACCTGCAGGCCGAGGGCGGCGTCTGCCCGACCATCGATCCGTTCGGCGGCTCGTTCCACGTCGAGCGGCTCACGCGCGAGCTGATGCAGCGCGCAGCGGCCCATATCGACGAGATCGAGGACCTGGGCGGCATGGCGCGGGCGATCGAGCAGGGCCTGCCCAAGCTGCGCATCGAAGAGGCCGCGGCCCGAACCCAGGCCCGCATCGACAGCGGCAGCCAGGCCATCGTCGGCGTCAACTGCCTGCCGCCGCAGGTGGCCGACGACATCCCGATCCTCGCGGTCGACAACTCTGCCGTGCTGCGGGCGCAGATCGCGCGGTTGCAGCAGCTACGCGCCGAGCGCGATCCGGCTGAGGTCGAGCGCTGGCTCGAGCGCCTGACCGAGGCAGCGCGAGCCCCCAGCGGCGCGATGGACACGGGCCACAACCTGCTCGAGATCGCGATCCACGCGGCCCGCGCCAAGGCCACCGTCGGCGAGATGTCCGACGCGCTCGAGCGCGCGTGGGGCCGGCACAAGGCCGAGATCCGCGCCATCGCGGGCGTCTACGCCGCCGAAGTCAGCGGCGACACCGAGGCCACCATGGGCACGATTCGCAGCCGGATCGAGCGCTTCGCGACCGAGCAGGGCCGGCGACCGCGCATCCTCGTGGCCAAGGTCGGCCAGGACGGCCACGATCGCGGGCAGAAGGTCGTCGCCACGGCGCTGGCGGATCTCGGCTTCGACGTCGACATCGGCCCGCTGTTCCAGACGCCCGAGGAGGTCGCGCGGCAGGCGGTCGACAACGACGTGCACGTCGTCGGTGTCAGTTCGCTGGCGGCTGGTCACCGGACGCTGGTGCCGGCGTTGGTGCGCGCCCTCGCCGAGCTGCAGCGGCCGGACATCCTCGTGGTCTGCGGCGGCGTCATCCCCCCGGGCGACATCGCCGACCTGCGCGCAGCGGGCGCCGTCGCGGTCTTCGGCCCGGGGACGCCGATCGATCAGGCGGCGGGCGAGATCCTGGACGGCCTCGCCGCGGCCGGGATCGGCGCGTGAGCACCGAGGTCCCCGAGCTCGTCGCCGAGCTCGTCACCGGGATCCAGGCCGGGCGGCGAGCCTCGCTGGCGCGCGCGATCACGTTGGTCGAGTCGCGCCGCGACGACCACCAGGCCCAGGCCGGCGCCCTGCTCGAGGCCCTGCTGCCGCGGACGGGCCGCGCGATCCGCGTCGGCATCACCGGCGTCCCAGGCGTCGGCAAGTCCACCTTCGTCGAGCGCCTGGGCATGCAGCTGCTCGGCCAGGGCCACCGCGTCGCCGTGCTGGCCATCGATCCGAGCAGCCAGCGCAGCGGCGGCAGCATCCTCGGCGACAAGACGCGCATGTCGGAGCTGGCGGCCGACGACCGCGCCTACGTCCGACCGAGCCCCAGCGGCGGCAGCCTGGGCGGCGTCCACCGCAAGACCCGCGAGGCGATGCTGCTCTGCGAGGCGGCCGGATTCGACGTCGTGCTGGTCGAGACCGTCGGCGTCGGCCAGAGCGAGACGGCGGTGGCCGCGATGGTCGACACCTTCTGCGTGCTGATGCTCCCGGGCGCCGGCGACGAGCTGCAGGGCATCAAGCGCGGCATCCTCGAGCTCGCCGACGTCCTTGTCGTGCACAAGGCCGACGGCGAGCGCCTGGGCCTCGCCCGCAGCGCCGCGCGCGACCTGCAGGCGGCCCTGCGCTTGTTCGGTGCGCGCGACGCCGACTGGCAGCCGCCCGTGCTCATGGCGAGCTCGGTGCTCGACGACGCCCAGGCCGGCATCGACGCCGTCTGGCGCGCCATCACGGCCCATGCGGCCGCGCTGCAAGGAGCGTCGCTGTTCGACGCGCGGCGCGCCGACCAGCAGGTGCAGTGGTTGTGGGCGATGGTCGACGAGGTCGCCGTCCAACGCGTGCGCGCCGCCCCGGCGGTCGTGGCCATGGCCAGCGCCATCGAGGCGGACGTACGGGCCGGGCGCCTGCCGGCGAGCGTCGCGGCGCGTAGACTGCTCGCGGCGGCGGACGCCGACACGACGCGCATGGCCTCCACCACCCACGATCCGGCCTTGTAGTCGCCCCGAGCGGCCCTAGCTTGTGGGCCGCGGAGGCCGCTCCCCCCGGACCGGCGACCGCTCGGAGGCACCATCATGAAGCAGATCGCGGTCATCGGCGGTGGCACCGCCGGGACGATGCTGTCGAGTCGGCTCGCGCATCGCCTGCCGGCGGACGAGTGGACGATCACGGTCTATGACCGGGACGACAAGCATGTCTATCAGCCAGGCTTGCTCTTCCTGCCGTTTGGCGAGGAGCGCCTGGACCGCATCGTCCGGTCGCGCCGCCGCTTCGTCGATCCGCGGGTCGGGCTCGTGCTCGACCCGGTCGTGCGCGTCGATCCGGACCACAAGACGCTCGGCCTGCAGAGCGGCGCCACCGCCCGCTACGACCTGCTGGTGATCGCGACGGGCGCCCGCCTGGCCCCCGACGCGACGCCCGGCTTCGTCGAGGCGATGCAGGCGGGCGTGGCCGGCCACTTCTACGATCTCGAAGGATCGCTGGCGCTGGGCGACCGCCTCGCGGCGTTCGAGGGCGGCCGCATCGTGGTCAACGTCGCGGAGATGCCGATCAAATGTCCGGTCGCGCCGCACGAGATGAGCTTCCTGCTCGAGAGTTGGCTGCGCAAGCGCGGCCTGCGCGCGGCGTCGGAGATCGTGTTCGCGACGCCGCTGCCGGGCGCCTTCACCAAGCCCAAGGCGAGCGCGAAGCTGGGCTCGACGATGTCGGAGCGCGGCATCGAGGTGGTGGCCGACTTCAACCTCGCGGACGTCGACGCCGCGGCCAAGGTCGCGCACGGCTACGACGGCCGGGCCCTGCCGTTCGACCTCTTCATCGGCATCCCGCCGCACCGGGGCGCGGCGCTGATCCGCGACTCGGACCTCGGTGACGCCGACGGCTGGCTGCCGACCGACAAGCACACGCTGCAGACCAAGAACCATCAGGACATCTGGGCCCTGGGCGACTGTACCGACCTGCCGACGAGCAAGGCCGGCGCGGTGGCGCACTTCCAGGCCGAAGTCCTCGAACAGAACATCCTGCGCGCCATCGACGGCAAGGCGCCGCTCGCCGCGTTCGACGGCCACGCCAACTGCTTCATCGAGACCGGCGATGGCAAGGCGATGCTCATCGACTTCAACTACGAGACCGAACCTTTGCCAGGACGCTTCCCGCTGCCGGGCATCGGCCCGTTCACCCTGCTCGGCGAGAGCGAGCTCAACCACTGGGGCAAGCTCGGGTTTCGCTGGGTCTACTGGAACCTGCTGATGGCCGGCCGCGAGCTGCCGCTCGACCACCGGTTGATGCTCGCGGGCAAGCAGCGCTGACGCCCGGCCCGGTGCGCGCGGGCCCCCCGGACGGCCGCAGCGCCGACGCGCCCGGCACCTCGCCTCGCACCTCGCCCCGCCCGGGACAAGGACATGGAGACGCCAATGGACAGCAACATCGACAGACCGACCACCGACGCCGAGATCCTCGCGACGCTGCAGGCGCTGCAGCGCGAGATCGCCGGTCTGCGCGCCGACGTCGCGCGCATCGAGGCGACACAGGAGCAGCGCGCCGAGCTTTGGGACGAGATGATGCCGATCGGCAAGCTCGCGCTCGAGTCGGCCGCCCGCCGCCTCGAGGAGCTCGAGCAGAAGGGCGTGCTCGCCTTCGGTCGCGAGCTCGTCGGCGTGGGCGAGCGGATCGTCGAGGCCTTCGGCCCGGACGACGTGCGTGCCCTCGGCGACTCGGTCGTGAGCATCCTGACGACCGTGCGGACCTGGACCCAGCCCGGCATGCTGAGCCTGGCGCAGGAGGCAGGCGCCGCGGTCGAGTCCGTGCGCCCCGACGACAAGCTCGGCGTGTTCGGCATGTTGGCCGCGTCGCGCGACAACGACGTCCAGCACGGCGCCGCCCTGGCCATCGGCGTGTTGCGTCGCCTGGGCCGCGCTGCGCGCGCGGGCGCCAACCGCAGCGGCCCGACCCCGGGTCGTCCCGCCGGCTGGAACCGCCTCGCCGCCAAGCTGGGTCCTTCGGGTGCCGTCTCGCCGCGGCCGCGTCCGGCGCCGGTGCGCCCGACGGTGGCCCGGGCAGCGCAACAGGTGACGCTGTCGTCGTCCTCGTCGACGCCATCTGGGGGGGCAGACGCCTGCGAACCGAAGGTGATGGGGCCGGTCCACGCCATCCCGGCGGGCTACGAGCGCCTTCCGTGGGATGCGGAGGGCTACCTCGCTGACGCCAGCGCCTGGACCGAGGCCCTCGGCGCCGCGCTGGCTGGTCAGCACGGGCTGCCGCTCGACCCACCACGCCTCGCCATCATCCAGGCCGCGCGCAGCCACCACGCCAGCGCCGGGGTCGCGCCGAACGTGCGCAAGCTCGGCCTGGTCGCGGGCGTGTCGACGCGCGACCTCTACGCGCTGTTCCCCGATCGTCCCGGCAGCACCGTCGCCCGCGTCGCCGGGCTGCCCAAACCCGTCGGCTGCATCTAGCCGGCCACCGGCAGCGCACGACGACGCGACACCCAGCTCTCGGGGCGCCAGCCGCCCCAGCCAGGAGGACTCCATGGACAACAACGCGCCCCACCGCAAGGTCTCGCTCATCGTCAGCAAGGGCGGCCTCGACGAGGTCTACCCTGCCTTGATCATGGCCAACGCCGCCCGGATGAGCGGCATCGAGACCATGATCTTCTTCACGTTCTACGGCCTCGACTGCGTCACGGAGGCCAAGGTCGACCACCTGCACGTCAACATCGTCGGCAACCCGTCGAGCCCGGTGCCGACGATGCTGGCGGGCTTGCCGGGCATGGAGTCGTTCGCGGCCAAGATGATGAAGGCCAAGATGGACAAGCTCGACATGCCGCCCGCGCGCGAGATGATCGCGATGCTCGAGGAGTCCGGCGCCGACCTCTACGGCTGCCAGCTCGCGATGGAGATGTTCGAGCTCGAGCGCAAGGACCTGCTGCCGCAGATCAAGGACATCATCACCGCTGGCGACTTCTTCGCCCTGTCCGAGGGCGCCCAGATCATCTTCACCTAGCAACCGGCGGTTTCACGCGTCCAGCAGCGAAGGCCGCCGCGCCGACCAGGGCGCGGCGACCTCCAGCTGCGCGGCGAGCCGCAGCAACGTCGCCTCGTCACCAAAGCGCCCCGCGAACTGCACGCCGATCGGCAGGCCGCCGCGGCCCATGCCGAGCGGCAGGCTGATGGACGGCTGCCCCGTCTGGTTGAACAGCTGCGTGTTCGGCGTCGCGGCGAGCTTGCCCTCGGCCATGCGCGACAACGCCAGATCGAGCAACGCCTGCACCGACACCGCCGCCACCAGCCGGGCCTGGGTGTCCTCGAGCGAGGTCGGTGCCAACTCGCCGACGCGGGCCGGTGGTCGGGCGGCCGTGGCGAGGCAGAGCACGTCGAAGCGCTCGAAGAACGCGGCCACGTCGCGTGCGGCCCGCTCGATCGTCCAGCGCGCGCCGATGAGATCCGCGGCCGACGCCCGACGGCCGATCGTCGCCAGCAGCCAGGTCGCGGGCTCGAAGTCCGCGGCGCGGGGCTTGCGCCCGGCCTCGGCGGCGATCTCCTCGACCATGCGCCCGACCCCGGCGGCGACGACCAGGAAGTAGGCGCGCACGAGCTCCTCGCGCGGAAACGCGGGCACGTCGTCGACGACCTCGTGGCCGAGCTCGCGCAGGAGCGTCGCCGTCGCATCCACCGCCGCGACGACCTCCGGGTCGGCCTCGCCGGCGAAGAGCGTGCCGCGATGCACGGCGACGCGCAGGCGACCCGGCTTGGCGCCGACCTCGTCGGCGAAGGGCCGGTGCTTCGCCGGGGCGACGTAGGGCTCGCCAGGGGTCGGCACGTCGGCGATGTCGAGGAAGCTCGCGCAATCACGCACGGTATGGCAGACGACGTGCTCCTGGACGAACCCGCACCACGACTCGCCGATGAACGGCGCCATCGTCACCCGCCCGCGCGTCGGCTTGAGGCCGACGAGGCCACAATGTGACGCCGGGATGCGGATGCTGCCGCCGCCGTCGCCGGCGTGCGCGACCGGCACGATGCGCGCCGCCACCGCCGCCGCCGAGCCGCCAGAGCTGCCGCCGGGCGTATGGTCGAGGTTCCAGGGGTTGCGCGCCGGCCCGCGCGACCTGGGCTCGGTGATGCCCATGATGCCGAGCTCGGGCGTGTTGGTCTTGCCGACGAACTGCACGCCAGCGGCCTCGTAGCGCTCGGCGAGCATCGAGCTGCGCGTGGCGACCTTGCGCGCCCGAAGCCGCGTCGAGTCCGTGGTGATGGTGCCTTGCAGCTGCAGCTTCAGGTCCTTGAGCAGCATCGGCACGCCGCGCATCGGCCCATCCGGCAGCGTCGCGGCGCGGGCGCGGGCGCGCTCCCAGAGCGGCTCGACGATGGCGTTGAGCGCGGGATTGCGGGCCTCGGCGCGGGCGAACGCGGCCTGCAGCAGCTCGTCGGCCGACACGTCGCCGGCACGGACGCGCGCGGCCATCTCGGTGGCGTCCCAGCCGTCGTACTCGGGCAAGGGCAAGACCGCGGGCGTGGCCACGGATCCTGGCGAGCGGCTCATCTGACCTCCTGGGCGCAGACGAGCGACGCCGGCCTGGACGACGGGCGCGATCCGCGAGGCCCGGATCAGACACCAACAGATTTGCTGGGGCAAGGAAGCTCCGGCACGCTGCTGCCGCGTCGACCGCCGAGCGCCCTTCGTCGGGTGACGGCGCCCGGTGCACCTGGACGCCAAGGGGGCACGCTTGCCGCTTCACCTCGATCCCCACGAGCCCGGATGGCTGTCGCGTTGGCTGCGCCACGCCTTCATCGCCGACGATCTGGGCGATCTCGACGTGGACGCCGCCCTCGACGCCTGGCTCCAGACCAGCCCGGACGCGCCGGGCGTCGGCAGCCGCGCGCTGATCGCCTGGCTGTGTCGCCTGCGGCTGGCGGCGCCTCGGTCCGCCGACGCGCGCCTGGATGCCCTGCGCTTTGCCCTGGCCTTGAGCTGGCTCGCCGACTGCACCGCCGCTACGGCGCCGATCGTCGCGGCGATCCAGCGTCACGAGCGCGGCGTGGTCGAAGGCACGACCTCCAAGCGCGGCCTCGACGCGGCGCTCGACGCCCTGGGCCGGACCCTGGCCGTCCGCGTCGCCGACGGCGTCGAGGGCTGGTTGGCAGCGGCGACGCTGGCGACCGTCGCGGCCGCCGAGGCCCGGGCGATGTCGCGCCTGCTGGTGCTCGCGGCCCGCGACAGCATCGATCCGGCGGCCATCGCCGAGATGACCGCCAACATCGAGACCGATCGGCTCGCGATCCTCGAGGCCTTGATCGGCGTGGTCCGCGCCGACCAGGTGGTGGACGCCCGCGAACGGCGCCTGCTCGAGGTCGCCGCGCGCGCCGTCGGCACCCAGCCCGGCAAGGCGCGTGTCATCTGGCAGCTCGTGCACGGCGGCGGCGAAGACCTCGACTGCATCGCCACGGCGCTGCCGAGCCCGAAGGAGCGGCGGCGCCTGCTGCTGCTGCTGGAGCTGACGGCGCTGGCCGACGGCGAGGTCGATCAGCGCGAGACGGCCTGGATCCACGCCGTCGAGGCCGCGCTCGGCACCTCTGAGCAAGAGGGGCTCGCGGCCCACGCCGAGCTGCTGGCACACGCCCAGGCGACGCAGGCGATGACCGGCGCGCTGGGCCAGGTGCCGCTCGCCGACGCCGCCAGCCGTCGCGTCGAGCGGCGCATCCGCGGCGTGTTGCGCGTGCACGGACGGGCCATCCGCAAGGAGATCCAGGAGACCGGCGAGCTGTTGGCCCTGCTCGGGGCGGCGACGCAGCGCCCCCTGACCGACGAGGAGTCGGCGACAATGCGCAAGCAGCTGCTGGATCTCTGCCGCTCGGTGCCGGCGTTGGCCATCTTCGCCGCGCCCGGCGGTGCGCTGCTGCTGCCGATCCTCATCCGGGTGCTGCCGTTCTCGCTGACGCCGTCGAGCTTCCAGGACGACGGCCTGTAGCGTCGCGGACATCGTTGACGGCACCCCGCCCGGGCGGCACCCTACGCGGCCCGCGGAGGACCCAGAACCATGGCCGAATCTCATTCCTGGCAGAAGCGCTTGGCGCTGCTCTCCGTGTCGATGCTGGTCTCGTTCGCCATGGCCGAGCTCGCCGTGCGCCTGCTGACCAAGGTGGACCCGCGCTTCTACAACGACGCCGACACCCAGCTGCACATCACGCCGGACACCGACAACCCCAAGGACAACCCGTTCCAGCTGCCGATGGGCTACCACACGACGCGAACATCGACCGACGCCAAGCACGTCGGCTTCGCCACGCACTTCAACAGCCACGGCATGCGCGATCCGGCGGAGTACAGCTTCGCCAAGCCCGCGAACACGCGCCGCGTGATGCTGCTCGGTGACTCGGTGATCTTCGGCCACGTCGACGAGCCGCAGCGCCTGCCGCCCGCGCTGCGCCGCGCGCTCGAGAAGCGCCTGCCCGGGCAGAAGGTCGAGACGCCGGCATTTTCCTGCCCAGGCTGGGACTTCGTCTCGTACCTGCTGATGATGCAGCAGGCCGTCTCCAAGTTCGAGGTCGACGACGTGGTGGTCGGCGTCGTGCTCAACGACCTGACCGGCGGCAGCGCGCCGATCACCGCCGACGGCAAGATCGACCTCGAGCGCCTGCGCCAGCCGCCCGAGCCGACGGTCTCGTTGAACGCGGCGGCCCGCGCCGTCGCGCGCCATTCCGCGCTGATCACGGCGCTGGTCTGGGCGAGCAAGGGCTTCTACGCCCGCAGCCGCACGCTGGAGCCGACGCTGGCCAAGCTGACCGAGGGCGAGCACGCGTTCGACAGCGAGGTCGCGGCGCTCGAGAGCGGCTTCGCCTGGCTGGCCAAGACCTGTCGCGATCGCGGGATCCGCTGCCTCGTCGTCAGCTTCCCCTACGGCCCGCAGCTCGAGGAGGCCTTGGCGCGCCAGGTCATCGAGTCGTGGTTCGGCAAGACCTACGCGCCGAGCGTGGTCAACGACGGCCCGCAGAAGGCGCTGGCGGCCCTGTGCAGCAAGGTCGGCCTCGAGTTCCTCGACTTCGTGCCGATCTACCGCGCCGCCGGTGACGTCGCCTCGCTCTTCTTCGACACGCCCGAGGGCCGCATCGACTACGTCCACCTCTCGGCCCGCGGCAACGAGGTCTCGGCCGAGGCCATCGCCGATCGCCTCGTCGCTCCGCCCCCAGTCCTGCCCTCGGCCGCGACCGCGACCGTCTCGCCCTGATCCCGGATGGCCGCGGCCACGCCGACGACGCAGCGCGGGCAGGCCTCGCGTTGATCCTTGCGGGCTCCTGTGGCACCTCTACGCCGCTCGACCCCAGATTGGCCGCGGCTCGACCGCAGCATGACCGCAGATCCCGGAGCCCATGATGTCACACAGCCCCAACGCCGCGACGCAGGCAGCGCCCCTGGGCCCGGCCCCTCGCAGCCGCCCCGAGGCGGAACGGATCTCGTGGACATGGCAGGGCCGGGAGCAAGCGAGCCGCAACGCCGAAGCCGCCCGTAGCGCCGCGCTGCGCAAGAAGGGCCTGCTGCAAGGAGCCATCGGCCTCGCGATCGCCGGCCTGCTCTACGGCCTCGGCCACCCGACGTTGGCCACCGTCGCCGGCGCGCTCGCGTCGCTGACGGCGCTGCTGGCGATCGTCTCGCCGACCGGCGCGTTCGTGCGCGTCGAGTCGCTGCTGGCCCGATTTGGCGGCCTCGTCGGCGTCGTCGTGACGTGGCTCGTGATGATGCCGATCTTCGTCTTCTTCTTCGTGCCGTTCGGGCTGCTGTTCCGCCGCGGCACCAGCGACAAGATGCAGCGGGTGCTCGATCCGCAGGCGAAGAGCTACTGGCGTCGCCGCGACGACACCCTCGGCGGCGAGCGTCACCTCTCGCAATTCTGATCACGACGCCCGACCGTCGCACCTCGTGTGCCACGGCTCCGGGCGCATCGTGGCAACGGCAAGCCCGGACGGGCGCAGGACCATCCAGTGAAAGTCCTCGGAATCAGCTGCTACTACCACGACTCCGCCGCCGCCATCCTGGTCGATGGCGAGATCGTGGCCGCCGCGCAGGAAGAGCGCTTCACCCGCAAGAAGCACGACCCGGGCTTCCCGCACGAGGCGGTCAAGTACTGCCTCGCCGAGGCCGGGATCCCGGCGGGCCAAGGTCCCGACATCGTGGTCTTCTACGAGAAGCCGCTGCTGACCTTCCATCGCCTGCTCGAGACCTACTTCTCGGTCGCGCCCAAGGGCGTGCAGTCCTTCTTGCAGGCGCTGCCGGTGTGGATGACCGACAAGCTCTGGATCGAGCCGAACATCAAGGACGAGCTCGCCAGATGCGGCATCCCGGCCCCGGAGCAGATCTACTTCCCGGAGCACCACGAGAGCCACGCCGCGAGCGCGTTCTACCCGAGCCCCTTCCACGAGGCCGCGGTGCTCACGCTCGACGGCGTCGGCGAGTGGGCCTGCGCGACGATCTCGGTCGGCGAGGGCC
Organism: uncultured Enterobacteriaceae bacterium; assembly: GCA_964586155.1. GTDB lineage: Bacteria > Myxococcota_A > UBA9042 > UBA9042 > UBA9042 > SXNM01. The sequence goes on from CAZPHC010000022.1 coordinate 52,784, forward strand.
ACACGCTGCGCATCCTCGAGCAGCTCGACTTCCCGCACTCGCTCGGCCTGCTCTACAGCGCGGTGACGTACTTCTGCGGCTTCAAGGTCAACAGCGGCGAGTACAAGCTCATGGGCCTCGCCCCCTACGGCAAGCCCGTCTACGCCGACGTCATCCGCGACAACCTGCTCGACGTCAAAGAGGACGGCAGCTTCCGCCTCAAGATGGAGTACTTCGGTTACCTCGACGACCTGAAGATGACCAACGACCGCTTCGCCGCGCTCTTTGGCGGGCCGGCACGGGATCCCGAGTCGAAGATCACGCGCCGCGAGATGAACCTCGCCGCCAGCATCCAGCTCGTCACCGAGGAGCTCGTGCTCAAGATCGCGCGGCATGCCCGCGAGCTGACGGGCAAGCGCTACCTCTGCCTCGCCGGCGGCGTGGCGCTCAACTGCGTCGCCAACGGCAAGCTGCTGCGCTCGGGCATCTTCGACGACATCTGGATCCAGCCCGCGGCGGGCGACGCGGGCGGCGCCCTCGGCTGCGCGCTGACGGTCTGGCACAACACGCTCGGCAAGGAGCGCGTCTCGGACGACCGCACCGACAAGATGCGCGGCAGCTACCTGGGCCCGAGCTTCAGCAACGAGAACATCCGCGCCTACCTCGACGCCCACGGCTACGTCTACCGCGAGCTCAGCGACGAGGAATGGGCGCCGACGGTGGCCGAGGTGCTGGCGGGCGAGAACGTCGTCGGCCTGATGCAGGGGCGCATGGAGTACGGCCCGCGCTCGCTCGGCGGCCGCAGCATCATCGGCGACGCGCGCAGCCCGAAGATGCAGTCGGTGATGAACCAGAAGATCAAGTACCGCGAAAGCTTCCGCCCGTTCGCGCCGAGCGTGCTCGAAGAGCGCAACAGCGACTACTTCGAGATCGATCGTCCGAGCCCGTACATGTTGCTCGTGGCGCCGGTGCGCAAGGAGCGCTGCATCCCGCTGCAGGGCGACGAGGACCAGGTCGACGAGCTGCTGCAGGTCGTCAACCGCCTGCGCAGCGACATCCCGTCGGTGACGCACGTCGACTACAGCGCGCGCATCCAGACCGTGAGCAAGGCGACCAACCCGCGCTACCACGCCGTCATCTCGGAGTTCGAGAAGCTGACGGGCTACGGCGTCATCATCAACACCAGCTTCAACGTGCGCGGCGAACCGATCATCTGCACGCCCGAGGACGCCTTCCGCTGCTTCATGCGCACCGAGATGGACTACCTCGTTCTCGAGAACTTCTTGCTGCACAAGAAGGATCAGCCCAAGTGGCAGGACAAGGAGAACTGGCGCGAGGTCTTCGTCCTCGACTGATCGGTCTGGACGCGATCGTCGGCGGGTGGCGCCGTCGCGGATTGACCGGTGCCGGTCGAGGCGGCTAACTACGAGATGTGGCCTGGCGCGACGCGGCCAAGGGCGACGCGGCCATGAGGCGCGGCGCGACGGGCACGGCGCGACGGCGGGGAGATCGACGATGGGCAAGCTCGCGCACAGCGGAAAACTGCTCGGACAAATCTGGCAGTTCGCCAAGCAGAACAAGGTCTACTGGCTCGTGCCGCTGGTGATCACGATGCTGATCGCGGGCCTGCTGGTGGTCGCGTCACAGAGCGCGGCGCCGTTCATCTACACGCTGTTCTAGCCGCCGCTCCAGCCGCCTGCGCTGCGCTCTGGCACGAGCCGAACGCCCGGTCGGAACGCGTTGGTTTCTGTTCGACTGCCTGACACACGCGACGAAACGGTCTAGACTCTTGGCGCTGCCCGCCCGGGCCGCGTGCAGGAGGCCCGTATGCGCGTCGTCGTCCCCAAGGAAGTCCGCCCCGGCGAGACCCGCGTCGCCGCCACCGCCGACAGCGTCGCGCAGCTCCTCAAGATGGGCTTCTCGGTCGCGATCGAGGCCGGCGCGGGCGTCGCTGCCGGCGTGACGGACGACGACTACGCGGCCGCCGGTGCGACGATCGTCGCCGAGACGCGCGAGCTCTGGGCCCAGGGTGACCTCGTGCTCAAGATCGCGCCGCCGACGAGGCATCCGGCGCTGGGCGTCGACGAAGCGGAGCTGCTGCGCGAAGGCGCGATGATCGCGACCTTCATCCAGGCCGACCTGAACCCGGACCTGCTGCCGGCCCTGGCCCGGCGCCGGGCGACCGTGCTCGCGATGGAGAAGGTGCCGCGCATCACCCGCGCGCAGAAGATGGACGCGTTGAGCTCGATGGCGAACCTCGCCGGCTACCGCGCCATCGTCGAGGCCGCCGGCCTGTTCGGCAGCTTCTTCTGCGGCCAGTTCACCGCCGCGGGCAAGGTGCCGCCGGCACGTGTGCTCGTCATCGGCGCCGGCGTCGCCGGCCTGGCCGCCATCGGCGCCGCGCGTGGCCTCGGCGCCGAGGTCCGCGCCTTCGATACGCGCGCGGCCGCCCGCGAGCAGGTCGAGTCGATGGGCGCGTCCTTCTTGGAGGTGATGGTCCAGGAGGACGGCGACGGCGGCGGCGGCTACGCCAAGGTCATGAGCCAGGCCTTCATCGACGCCGAGATGGCGCTGTTCCGCGCCCAGGCCCGCGAGGTCGACATCGTCGTGACGACGGCGCTGATCCCCGGTCGCAAGGCACCGAAGCTCTGGCTCGCCGACATGGTCGAGTCGATGAAGCCTGGCTCGATCGTCGTCGACCTGGCCGCGAGCCACGGCGGCAACTGCGATCTGACGGTGCCGGGCGAGCACGTCGTCCACGGCGGCGTCCACATCCTTGGCGCCACCGACCTGACGCAGAAGATGGCGCCGATCGCCAGCCGCCTCTACGCCCGCAACCTCACGCACCTGCTCGACGATCTGACCAAGGACGGCGAGGTCATCCTGGACCCGATGGACGACGTCGTGCGCGGCGCCGTCCTGCAGATCGACGGCGTCGCGCCGACCTGGCCCGAGAAGGAGGCTGTCGTCGCGCCGTCGGCGCCACAAGCAGCGCCAGCGGCGAGCGCCAGCACCTCGACGTCGGCCAGCGCGGCCAAGCCCGATCGCCCCGCGCGCCCCGCCCCACCAGCCAAGGCAGGCCACGGCGGCCACGGCGGCCACGGCGCGCCCGCCGACGCCGGCGACGGCAAGCTCGGCATCTGGCTGGCCAGCGGCGCGGTCGCCGCGCTCGCGGTGCTCTGGATGGCCTTGACCGGCGGCGGTCACGACCAGGCGACGACGGCTTCGGGGCAGGCCTTCCTGCAACACCTGACGGTCTTCGTGCTCTCGTGCGTCGTCGGCTGGCACGTCGTCTGGAACGTCTCGCCGGCGCTGCACACGCCGCTGATGAGCGTGACCAACGCCATCAGCGGCATCATCGTGCTCGGCGGCCTGCTGCACCTGGCCACGGCCAGCCACGGCGACGCGGCGGCGCTCGTCGAGGGCTCTGCGCTGGTCAAGGGCCTGGGCATCGCCGCCGTCGCGCTCGCGACGATCAACATCGCCGGTGGATTCCTCGTCACGCGCCGCATGCTCGCGATGTTCCGGAAATAGGGGGCTGCGATGGACTCGGTACTGGTGTCTGCGGCCTACCTGCTCGCCGCGTTCTTGTTCATCGTCAGCCTGCGCGGCCTGTCGAGCCAGACCACGGCGCGCGCCGGCAACGTCTACGGCATGATCGGCATGGGTGTCGCGATCCTCGGCACCGTGCTCGCGGCCCGCGGCATGGACCTCGGCGCGGCGGCCCTGGCCCTGATCCCGGGGGCGATCCTCGGCGCGGTGATGGCCGCCCGGGTCGAGATGACCGCGATGCCCGAGCTGGTCGCGCTGCTGCACAGCTTCGTCGGCGCCGCCGCGGTGCTGGTCGGCTTCGGCACCTTCGCCGCCGAGGGCTCCGCCGCCACGGGCTCGGTTGTGCTGCTGACCGAGATCCACGTCGACGTCGTCATCGGCGCGATCACCTTCACCGGCTCGCTGGTCGCCTTCGGCAAGCTGCGCGGCTCGCTCTCGGGCAAGCCCCTGCTGATGCCCGGGCGTCACGGGCTGAACGCGGCCCTGGTTCTCGGCACCCTGCTGCTCTGGGGCGCGTCCATCGGCGCGTCGCCTGCGATGGGCTTGCAGCTGCTGCTGGCGTCGAGCGTCGTCGCCGGCGCGATGGGTGTGCACCTCGTGATGGCCATCGGCGGCGCCGACATGCCGGTGGTCGTCAGCCTGCTGAACTCGTACTCGGGTTGGACCGCGTCGGCGGCTGGCTTCATGCTCGGCAACGATCTGCTCATCGTCACGGGCGCCCTGGTCGGCAGCTCCGGCGCGATCCTGAGCTACATCATGTGCCGGGCGATGAACCGCTCGATCTGGAACGTCGTCTTCGGCGGTTTCGGCGGCGACGCGCCCAAGCCCAGCGGCGCGGCGGCCCCCGTGGCCGTCGGCGAGGTGCGGGAGCTCGACCACGCCCAGGTCGCCGCGCACCTGTGCGACGCGCGCGAGGTCATCATCGTCCCCGGCTACGGCATGGCCGTGGCGCGCGCCCAGCACGCGGTGCGCAACCTGGTCGAGCAGCTGCGCAAGCGCGGCACCAGCGTGCGCTTCGCGATCCACCCGGTCGCGGGCCGCCTGCCCGGCCACATGAACGTGCTGCTGGCCGAAGCTGCGGTCCCGTACGACAACGGGCTCGCGATGGTCGCGATCAACAGGGACCTGCCCTCGACCGATGTCGTCCTGGGCATCGGCGCCAATGACATCGTCAACCCGGCGGCCGAAGACGATCCCACCTCGCCGATCGCCGGTATGCCGGTGCTGCAGGTCTGGAAGGCCGGCGAGGTCGTGATCCTCAAGCGCTCGCGCGGTGCCGGCTACGCCGGCATCGACAACCCGTTGTTCTACAAGACCAACGCCGCGATGTTGCTCGGCGACGCCAAGGAATCGGTCGAGAAACTCGTCAGCGCCCTGCCCTCGGCCTGAGCGCGCAGCCTCCCTGGCCGAAGGGGGCCTCCAAGCGGTGCGCCAAGCTGCGCAGTGCGTGTTGCCGGGCTCCTGTCGTGCCCCTACACTCGCGGCATGAGAGACCTGCACCCGCGTTTTCGTCTGTCACCCCCGCTTGCCCTCCGCCAGGTCCCGGACATCGCGGCCGCGTCGGTGCGCCGCGCCTCCGCCGCGTCGCCAGGGCGCCGGGCGAGGGCGTGGCTCCTCGCCGCGCTCGCGTCGTTGGCTCTGGCGGCTCCGCCCAGGGCGGCGGGGGCCAACGTCGGCGACCTCTACGGCTTCGGCAGCCGTGGTGGCGCGCTCTGCGGCGCCGTCTCGTCGCTCGCCGACGACCATACGGCCTTGTTCTACAACCCGGCTGGCATGAGCTTTGGTCAGCCAGGCATGGGCGTCGGCCTCGGCGTGTCGCTCGACGACGTGACGATCCGGATGAAGATGCGGCCCAGCGGCTACGACCTGCCGAACCTCGGCTCGGCGTCGCCGGCCATCCCCAGCGGCGCGCGCCTGGGCACGCGCGGCGACGTGCTCGACATCCCGAACAACTACAGCTTCCTGGTCGGCGCCATGGGCAGCTTCGGCCTGACCCGCCTGCGCGTGGGCGTCGCGGTGATGCTGCCCTTCAACCAGATCGGCCACCAGCGGTCGCATTTCGCCGACGAGCGCGAGCAATACTTCAGCAACAACCTGTCGTGGGAGCTGATCGGCGAGCGTTCCGAGCACCAGACGATCCTCGTCGGCGGCTCGTGGATGCTGCTGGATTGGGTCTCGATCGGCTTCGGCATGTCGGTGATGCCGACCGCCAAGACCGACTCGCGCGTCTACCTCGCCGACGCTGCGCGCCAGGACCAGGTCGTGATGACGGTCGACAACCACCAGACCGGCGCCACGGGGCTGCAGGCGGGCCTTGTGCTCAAGCCGACGGACGCGCTGCGTTTCGGTCTGTCGTACCGCACCGAGAACGCATTCTCGATGTCGATCCGCAACGAGGTCCAGGTCAAGGGCTTCCAAGAGGACCCGTCGAGCTGGCCGCTGGTGCAGAACGTCAAGGTCGTCGTCAACTACGTGCCGGCGCAGGCCAACGTCGGCGTCGCCATGCAGCGCGGCGCGCTGACCTTGGCCGCCGACGCCGCCTGGACGGCCTGGAGCCAGATGATCGGCAGCGACGGCCTGCGCGGCACCGGCTTCCACGACACGATCTCGGTCCGCGCTGGCGCCGAGTGGATCAGCGGCCCGAGCCGGACGTTGCGTGTCGGCCTCGGCTGGGAGCCGAGCCCGGTCCCGGCGCAGACCGGGCGCACGAACTACGTCGACAACGACCGGATCCGCCTCGGCGTCGGCTCCAGCCACGGCCTCGAGCTGCTGGGCAAGGACGTCGAGATCGGCTGGTACGCGCAGGTCCATGGCCTGCTGCCGCGCGACACCGACAAGGAGCAGTTGGCGAGCTACCCGGCCTGCGCGCCCGGCGTGACCAGCCTCTGCGACGAGATCCCGGACGACACCCCAAACCCGTCGACCGGCAAGCCGGAGCCGGCGTTCGCGGGCTTGCAGACCGGAAATCCGGGCTTCCCGGGCTGGCAATCCTTCGGCACGTTGCTCGCGTTCGGCGTCGACGTGCGTTGGAGGTTCTGATGCGGCGTTGTCGACCCCAACAAGGCGGTGGCCTGCCGGGCGCGCGACGCCATGGTCCGCAGCCAGCCTGGCGAGGCGCGGCGCTGGCGACCGCGGCGTGGCTGTCGGCAGGAGCCGCCGGCTGCGCTCCTGCAGCCACCGATGGCACGTTTGCCGACCAGGACGTCGCCGCCGCGACCGGCGAGGACGCCGCAGCCAGCGACGTCACGACCGCAGCGAGCGGTCTCAGCGGTCAATGGGCGATGGTCGCCGAGTGGTCGACCTGCGTGAAGGTGATCGACGAGATCGAGACCCGCGCCTGGCGCCTGCTCAAGGTCGACGCGGTCCACTCGGCCAACGGTCTGCTCGAGACGCGCACGCTCTGCGAGCTGCGGCTGTCGCCGATCCTCGGCCTCGCCACCGTCGTGCCGCAGCCCTTGATCGACGCGCACCCGCAGATGAAGGTCGAGAGCTTCGTGCTCGGCGGCGACGCCATCGGCGCCGTCTACCAGGGCGGCCCCGAGGTGCAGCGCTTCGGCATCAATTTCACGTCGCCGTTGACCGAGCCGATGCCGACCAAGGAACAGACCGACGATCCACGGCTCGAGGACACCGAGAACGACGGCAAGCCCGGCGCGACCTTCACCGTCGGCCCGAGCTGCGCGATCCACATCGCCCAGCGCGAAGTCTCGGGCTTGCAGGGCACGATCGTCGCCAAGGGCCGCATCGAGGGCGGCGGCATCCACCAGACCGAGCAGGTCGTCTTTGGCTCGACCAAGGCCATCTGCGGCCAGGCGTTCTCGACCCGCGCCAACGACGCACACAACCGCTTCGTCATGGTCCGCGCCGAGACCTTTGACGACGACGGCAACGGCGACGTGACCTGTGCGGAGCTGCGCGCCCACGGCGAGGAGATCGCGGCGCAGTCCAAGGCCAACGACGCGTCCTGCGTGCAGCCGTGAACCGCCGGGCCGCGTCGCGCTGACCTACAGCCCGGGCGCGTCCGCCGCCGGGACGCGACGGCGCAGCGTCACGGCACGCATTTGGTCTCGATGCAGGCCTGCAGGGCGTCAAACTTGGTCTTGGCGCCACCGCTGAGCTTGGCGCCGCAGTCCGCGACGCATTTGACGTCCTTGCAGCCGCCGACGCAGAGCGACGCCGTCAGGCAGCCCGTGAAGTCCGTCGCGCACCCGAGGGACTCGGCGCTGCACTTGCCTGTCAGGCACGAGGTCATGTTCAGGCCGCCGCCGCCAGAGCCGCCGCAGTCGCCGGCGCAGGTCAGGGCCGTCTCCCAAGGCGTGTCGCAGGTCTTGTCGCCGCAGGTCGGCGTCTTGCAGTCCTTGCCGCAGGTGAAGGGATTCTCGAGCGGCCCCGTGCAGGTGCCATCGCCGCAGGTCGGCACGCTGCCGGTGCCGGACGGATCGCAGTCGGTGGCGCAGGTCAGCGTCGTCTCGTAGGGGATGTCGCACGCCTTGTCGCCGCAGACGGGCGTCGGACAGTCGGCGTGGCAGGTGAAGGGGTTCTCGGCCGGGCCGTCGCAGGTGCCATCGCCGCAGGTGCCGGTCGTGCCGCCGCCATTGCAGTCCTTGGCGCAGGTCAGCTGCTCGCCCAGGTCGCATTTGCCGTCGCCGCAGGTCGCGGACGGGCAGTCCTTGGCGCAGGTCAGCTGCTCGCCCAGGTCGCATTTGCCGTCGCCGCAGCTGCCCGAGGCCGGGCAATCCTTGGCGCAGGTCAGCTGCTCGCCCAGGTCGCATTTGCCGTCGCCGCAGGACGCACCACCGCCGCCGCCGCCGCCGAGGTTGATGCAGCCCTTCTGGCCACCGCATTGCGCCGCCGCGAGCAGCGCCTGCTGCGCCGAGCTCGACAGGCCCGTGCCGCAGCCGAGCATGCAGCCGGTGTCGCCGTTGCAGCCCGTCAGGCAGCCGATCGCCTTGAGGCAATCGCTGTCGCCGAGGCAGGCTGTCACCTCGGCGTTGCACTCCTTGGTCAGGCAGGAGATCAGCTTGGCGGTGTCGCTGCCGCCGCCCGCGTCGCCGCTGCCACCGGTGTCGGCCACGACGTCGCTGGCCGCGTCAGCTGCCGTGGTGTCGGCGTTGGTGTCGCTCGTCGCGTCGCCGGCGCTGGTGTCCGCGCTGGCGCTGTCGCCGGCGGCGTCGTTGTCGAGGGTGGTGTCGGCCGCAGCGTCGTCACCGCCGTCGACAGGGGCCGCGTCCTCACCTGCCTGGCCATCGATGACGCCGTCCGCCGAGCCGCCGGCGCCGTCGACCGCGACGTCGTCGCCACCAGCGTCGGTCACGTCGCTGGAACACGCCGCGATCGAAGCGACCAGGGCGACCAGGGCCCACCAACGCGCCCCCATTCGCGGCACGCGCGCGACATCCGAAACGGTGATGCCTGCTTCGACTCCGACGTGCGCCGACGTCGGACGGAGAAACGTTGTGAACATCCTGCCTCCTGCGCCCCCTCGGGCGGCAGAATCGTAGCGGGATCGCCCAGCGACACAAGCGCGATTGCGCGCCTGCACCACGATCGCCTTCGTGGTTGCGCAGGGCCGACGGGCACGCCATCCTGCCCGCGGTCTGCGCAGCGCGCCGCGGAGGAATCGTCATGGAAGTCAATCTCGGAGCCAGCGTCGGCCTGCTGGTCGCTATCGGCCTGGCCGTCGTGGCCGTGATCGCGATCGTCGCCTTCGTCCTGATCCGGCGCAGCAGCACCGCGCAGGTCGCCGGGTCGGGCGCGAACACGCCCGCGACCGAGGCGCCGCGACCGGCTTCGCCAGCGCCGGCCCCGACGGCGCCGGCACCGCCCGAGCGACTCGAGCGCCTGCTGGTCGAAGTGGACGGCATGATCCTCGGCGCAGTTCCGCCCTACGGCATGGTCGAATTCGACGGCACGCACGCACATTTCGTCGCCCAGACGCGCATCGTGGCGGCTGCGGGCGACGGCGTCCTGGGCGGCGACGCCAGCTCGACGATGCAGTCGCTGGGATCGATGGAGATGGGCCAATTCACGTGCGACCTCGAGCTCGACGGTGCGACGATCGAGATGGAGCCCGACGGCGAGGGCGTACGCGTCGTCAGCGGCGGTCGCTCGGCTCGCTTCGCTGCCGTCGCCGGCGATCACGCACGCGTCGCGTCTGCGCTGCGCAAGGCCGCGGGGCAGCAAGCGTAGTCGACGATCTTCCGGGCATCGGCCGGTCGACGGCCGCTCGTGGCTACTTCTTGAGCCGCGACTCGCGCTCGAGCGCCGACGCCAGCGAGTGGATCAGGCGCAGCGCGACCGGCGGATTGGCCACGACGAACTGCTCGAGCTCGGCGGCGTTGAAGATCATCGCGTAGACGCGCCCCTGGGCCCGCATCGTCGCGGTGCGCGAGGCCCCGGTCAGCGCCGCGACCTCGCCCAGGAAGGTGCCCTCGCGGTCGATGGTGGCCAGCATCTTGCTCGCCCGTTCGACCCGCACGGTGCCGCGCAGCAGGGCCCAGGTGTGGTACGAGCGCTCGCCCTCGCGGCAGAGCAGCTCGCCGTCTTCGTAGCGCACCAGGAACTCGCTGGCCCCGTCGGCGCCACAGATCGCCTGCCAGAGCGGGTCGTGCAGGTCGTGCAGCAGCGCCGCGGCGTCGTCAGGGTCCATGCGGCCGCGCAGCTCGACGGCCGTCGAGTTGGGCGCGCGGTGGCCCGAGAGCTGGCGCCGGACCATGGCCAGCGCTTCGGCCGCGCCGCCGGGGCGATCCACCGGATCGTAGGCGACCAGCTGTAGGATGGCGTCTTCGAGCGGCGCCGGAAGGCCGGGGACGAACAGCGACGGCTTCGGCAGGCCGGCCATCGTGGTCGGATCGGGCTCTTGCAGCGCGATCTCGGGCTGTCGGCTCAGGTCGATGCCCGTCAACATCGCCCAGACCGTGGCGCCGACACCCCAGAGGTCGGTGCGCACGTCGAAGCTGTCGAACTCCTTGGCCCGCTGCTCGGGTGCCTGGAAGCCGCGCGTGCCCAGGCCCATCGCGCCGACCACGTTGGCGACGTAGCTGCCCTGCGAGATGCCGAAGTCGGTCAGGACATAGCCGCCCGCGTCGTCGATCAGGACGTTGCCGGGCTTGATGTCGAGGTGCAGCACCGCGGCGTGGTGCGCGATCCGAAGCGCCTCGAGCACGTCCATCAGCACGCCCCAGGCCTGCGAGACCGGCAGCTTGCCGCGCTGCCGGCCGAGGTCGTAGAGGCTGCCGGCGCGGTGGTACTGCATCGCCACGAAACCGACCGGCCCCTCGACCGACCAGTCGAGCACGCGCGGGATGCGGTCGCTGCGCAGCGCCAGCAGCGCCGACAACTCGCGACGCAGCATGGTCGTCGGGTCGATGCCCGCCGGCGGGTGGAAGAGCTTGACCGCCGCCTCGTTGGCCGGGGCGTCGATCGAGCCGTCGTCGATGCGCAGGGCGTGCCAGACCGAACCGTAGCCTCCGCTGCCCAGGCGATGGCCGATCTGCCATTGCCAGGTGCCCTGGAACAGGTCGCCGGTCGCCGCGCGCGTGGCGGCCCCGGACGGTGCGCCGCCAGCCTCGGACATGGCCGCGTGGCTGCCGGTGCGGCCCGAGCGCGTCATCGACGAGCCGAGCTCGCCCTGCAGCATCGGGTGCCGGCTGGTGGTGCGCATCGAACCGACGGCCGACGGGGCCGCAGTCGAGCGCGCCTGGCTGCCGGCGACACCACCCGTGGCGCCGGTCGAAGGCCTGCCGCTGCCAGGAGGATCTGCCGCCATCGTCGCTCCGTGTTCGCCGCGACCTCGCGCCGCGCCGCCGCGCCGAGTCGCTACGCTGTGGGTCCAGGGCGAAGGTAGCGCAGTCGCAGCCGGCGCGACAGCCCCGCTGGGGCGTCTCGGCCCCGACGAAGGCACCGTACGACGCCGCTTCCTTGCCGCAACGTACGCAGGCAGACTAGATTTTGCGGACGCTGCGTGCAGCGCTGGAGGCAGTCATGGCGGTCTTTGACAAGAAGCAGGCTCCCGGTTCGATCGCGCCAGCTGCGCCGAAGGTCGACGTCTCGCCGACCAAGGACGCGCGCGCCGCCGCGCCTGCCTCGGGCTACGACAGCCAGCGCGCCGCGTTGACGCCCACCGCTGGCGGCTACGCGAGCCAGCGCGCCGCCCTGACGCCCGCCGCGCCGTCGATCGGCGGCATCGAGCTCGACGCGCTGCCACAAGGCCCGCAGAACGAGCCGAGCAAGAAAAAGAAGAAGAAAAAGAAGAAGACCAACAACCAGAACCAGCAGAACAACACGAACACCAACACGAACACCAACGGCGGCGGCACGACCGTCCAGCCGACCCCGCAGCCGACGGTCCAGCCGACCACGCAGCCGACCACGCAGCCGACGGATCAGGCGACGACGCCGGCGCCGACCCCGGCGAAGAAGCTCGAGCCGATGCAGGATCCGTCGGTCAACCCCGACCCGACCAACGAGTACGCCGCCAGCGCGACCTACGCGACCATCAACGGCACGATCGCGGTCCAGGGCGAGGGCGACGCACACGCCATCGACGCCAACGACGTCAAGCAGGGCTCCATCGGCAACTGCTACTTCGTCGCGCAGCTTGCGGCGCAGGCCAAGTCCGATCCGTCGGTGATCCAGAACCTGATCAAGGACAACGGCGACGGCACCTACACGGTCTCGCTCTACCTCAAGGACGCGCGCCAGCCCTGGAAGCGCACCAAGACCGACGTCGTCATCGACTCGCAGTTCCCGTCGACCGACGGCCGCAGCGCGGCGTACGCCAAGCCCGGCGACGCCGGCAGCAAGGGCCCGGAGCTCTGGGTAATGCTCATCGAGAAGGCGTTCGCCAAGTACGCCGGCCACTACGAAGAGACCCGCGGCAAGAAGACCACCGACGCCGACGTCTTCGGCATGATGACCGGCGTCACCTCGGGCTACCGCGCCATGTCCTCGCTCAGCGACGACGCGCTGATCCGCCTGTGCGAGGCTGCGGTCAAGGCCGGCAAGCCCGTCAGCTTCGGCGCGATCAACACCTCGGCCTCCGAGGAGCTGCAGAAGGGCGCCAAGGAGGCCGGCGTCGTGCTGAACCACGCCTACGCGCTCGAGGGCGTGGACGCGGGCAAGCGCACGCTGAGCCTGCGCAACCCCTGGGGCGTCAAGCACCTGTTTGACACCGACGTTGCGGTTGTGCGCAAATTCTACGACGGTGTTCGCGTCGCTGGCTGATCGCCCCCGAGAGGCTGAAGCGGCACGAGCCAGGAGCGACCTGCCTTGAGCCGCGACGCACCCCCGACGCCGAACAGCAAGGTCGGGACCACGCTCGCGGGCTCGTACCAGCTGGTCGAACGCATCGGTGCCGGTTCTGCCGGTGAGGTCTACCGCGGGGTCCGCGTCGAGGACGGGCGCCCGGTGGCCGTCAAGACGCTGAACCAGGTCGGCGACTCGGCGCTCGAGTGGGTCAAGCGATTCCGCCGCGAAGCGCGCCTGCTCGCGCAGATCCAACACCCCAACTGCGTCGAGATGATCGACTACGGCCACACCGGCGACGGCGAGGCCTACCTCGTCATGGAGCTGCTGCAGGGCCGGGATCTGTTCGGCTACCTGCGCGGCCGAGGACGCCTGTCGCTGCAGGGCTCCATCGAGATCGCGGTGCAGATCCTCGACGCGCTCGACGTCGCGCACCGTCGCGGCATCGTCCACCGGGATCTCAAGCCCTCGAACATCTTCGTCTGCGACGTCGACGCGCCGAGCCCGCCGATCAAGGTCATCGACTTCGGTCTGGCCAAGGACGTAGACGCCACCGACGCCGAGAAGCTGACGCGCGAGGGCGCGCTGGTCGGGACGCCAGCCTACATGTCGCCGGAACAGTGTGCGGGCGAGGCCGTCGTGCCCGGCTCGGACCTGTACGCGGTCGGCGCGATGTTCTTCGAGATGCTGACGGGCCGTGCGCCATTCGAGGCGCCGAGCCCGCTGATGCTGCTGACGATGCACCTGCACCAGCGCGTTCCCGACATCGGCCTGTCGCGGCCCGATCTGCTCGATCCGCTGTCGGTGCAGCAGGTCATCGAGGCGATGATGGCCAAGCGGCCGCAACAGCGGCCGGGATCGGCTGCTGCCGCGGCCGCCCTGCTGCGATCGTTGCTGGCGACCAGCGGTGCCGGCTCCGTCCAGCACGAACAGACCGCGATCGGCATGCAGGCGATGCCCGACGACGAGGACGAGAGCGAGGCCCCCGAGCCGCTGCCGGCAGACTCGTTGGTGGAGCTGGGAGCCAGCCTGGCCCGCAGCCGCGAAGCCGCGTTCACCGGCCGGCATGTACCGCCGCCGCGGCGCGTCTCCGAAGCCGCCGCGCCGATGGTCATCGCCCGTCCGGCCAAGTCAGAGCGCCGGATGCCCCGGGGCCGCGTCGCGGTCTCGGCGGTCGCGACCCGCGTCTGGCTCGAGCTCAGCGTCGGCGCCGCGGACGGGTGGACGCCGGACGCCGAGGCTGCCCATTCGGTCGCGGTGACGCTGCTGCCGGGCGAGGGGCGCGCGCCCCTGCCGATCTCGCTGCACCATCAGGGGCAACGCTGGCGTGGTGAGGCGATCCTGGCGCGCGCCTCGACCGAGGGCGTCATCCTGGCCCTGACGATCGCCGGATCAGCCGCGACACCCTGGTCGCTGATGGTCTGGGCCGATCGGCCGAGCTCGCACGTGATCTTGAGCCTGCAGGGCACGACGGCCAGCGACGACGAGCACCAGACCTTCACCCTGGCTGGCTAGGGCGTCACCCCCGCCGAGACGACCACGACGCTACGGGCTGCCGGGCGCCGGGCGGGCGTCGGTCTCGGCCTGTTGCAGCGCGCGCAGGCCGTCGGCGCGGCAGCGCGTGGCGGCACCTGCGTCGCCCGAGGCGTCGAACCAGCCGGCGGCCGCGGAGAACGCGGTCGCGGCGGCTGCGGCGCGCCCCCCCGCCCAGCTCGCGAAGCCTGCGCGCCGGGCGAGGTCAGCGGCCGCGGCAGTCCTGCCGAGCGCGGCGGATGCCTCTGCGGCGGCGAACAACGAGGCCCCCAACGCAGCGCTGTCACCTGCACGCGCGGCGGCTGCGGCGGCGCGCTGCTGGCCCGCGAGCGCAGCGGCGTGCCGGCCGGCGCGCGCATCGAGCCGGGCCTTGTTGTGGCTGCAGAGGGCGACGACGCTGTCCTCGGCGCACGAGAGCGCGTCCGCGGCCTGGTAGCGCGCGGCGGCAGCGCCTGGATCGCTGGCGACGACCAGCGCCCCCTGGCCACAGCGGGCGGCGGCAGCGAGGCATGGCGCACCGTCTGCGTCTGCAGCTGCGCGTTCGATCGCGGCGGTCGCGGCCGTCGCGTCGGTGGCCGCGAGGCAAGCCCCGAGCACGAGCCGCGCACGGGCCGCGCCATGGCGGTCAGGACCGGCGTCCGCCGCAGCCGCCCCGGCGAGGGCGAGCGCGTCGTTGGCGCGGGGCACCGCGAGGTCGCAGCGCCCTGCCCGCTCGAGCGCGGCGCCCTGATCGAGCAGCAACCGCAGCACCAACGGCCGGTCGTCGATCGCGCGCGCCTCGGCGATGGCGACGTCGTAGCGCCGCGCGGCTTCGGCGGCCTGGCCGCGGCGTGCGGCCGCCTCGGCGAGGCTGGCGTGGCGAAGCGCGAGCTCGCGATGGCCGACGGCTTGCTGCGCCGAGCCACATGCGACGGTGGCGAGACAGCCGAGCACGAGCGCACCGAGGCGCACGAGGACCTCGTCGCGCGCGCTCATGGGCCCACCTTGGCGCCAGTCCGAACCGGTGCGAGCGCCTTGCGCAGGGCCTCGAAGTCGGGCATCGGCGCCTGGTCGCGCAGGCCGACCGCGGGTAGCGGCGTCGGCGGCCCGGACGGACGCATCGCCGAGCCCACGAGCCAATGGCGCGAGGCGGCGTCGAGGGCGGCGCGGCCCTCGCCGAGCAGCTCGTCGATCTGGCCGACCATGGCCGGCACAGCGGGGGCGAGCCGCCGCAACTCGGCGGCGACGACGGCCATGTCCGCGAGCGCCGTACGCGCCTCGGCGACCATCTGCGGCGCCGCATCGATCGCCCCGGCCGAGCGGGCCACGGCACGATCGAAGGTCGCGACCAGCGTCGCCATCCTGTCGAGCAGTCCGACGACCTTGCGCTCCAGCGCGTCGTCCTGCATCACGCGTCCGATCAGCCCTTCGCCGCGCTCGACCTTGCCGAGCAGCCGCCCGGTCGACGTCAGCGCGCCGTCGGCCAGGCCGATGGCCTTGTCGACCTTGGTCATGGTGCCGTCGAGGCGATCGAGCAAAGCCTCGACCTTGGTCAACGTGCGCTCGGCGCGGGCGGCCGCCTCGCCCGCACGCGCGACCAACGCTTCGGCCGAGGCCTGGTTGTCGGGCAGGTCGAGGATCGCCTCGACGCGGCCGAGCGTGCCGTCGACCCGGTTCGAGACCTTGGTCAGGGCGGTCAGCGTCGGCGCGACGTTGCCGTGCAGCTCGACCAGGAGGTCGGTCGCGAGCTGCAGCACGTCGCCAGCGACGCGCCCGCGCATCGAGCCGCCGAGATCGACCGTCGTCTCGGCGACGCCAGGCGCGATCTCGACGTAGGTTTCGCCGGCGAGGCCAGCCATGGGGGTGTAGAGCACCGCAACCGAGTCGGTCGGGATCACGGCGCGCAGCGACGAGGCCAACGCGATCGTCGCGCGTTGCCGGCCTCGACCGACGAATTCCGAGCGCAACACCCGGCCGACGCGTTGGCTCCGCAGGCGCACCGAGAGCCCCGGCGCCAGCGGGCCGACACCCAGCTCCTCGAACTCGATCGCGCACTCGAAGGCGTCATCCGCGTCTGCGGCGCCGCTGCCCCGGGCGAGCATCAAGCCGACGACCAACATCGACACGATCGCGCCGAGCAGGAAGACGCCCACGATCTCGTTCTGGTAGCGGAGCTTGAACGGCTGGCTCACGCGCGCTCCTGCGCTGCAACGTTGCTGGCGCCGGGCAGGACCAGGTCCTGGTCGTCGTAGGTCGACGGCAGCGCCGTGCTCGCCATCGCCAGGACGGCCGTGCCGGTCTCGGCCCGAACCCGCGCCACGATAGACCAAAATGCCGCCGCGCGTCTCGTGCCGAGGCCCACGGTCGGATCGTCGAGCAGCAGCAGCCGCGGCCGGATCGCGAGCACGCGACCGAGCGCGACGCGACGCTGCAGCTCGAGCGGCGCCTCGGCGAGCCGCCGGCCGGCCAGGGGCGGCAACTCCAGCAGCTCCGAGAGCTCGGCGATGCGCCGGGCCAACGCATCGCCATGCAGATCGAGGTGATGCCGCGCGAGCAGCGCGAGGTTGGCGTCCAGGCCGAGGTTCGCCAGCAGCGCGCCCTGCAGCGGCATGTAGCCGATCGATCGGCGCAGGATCAGGCGATCCCGCTCCGAGCTTGCCCAGACATCGGCGCCGACGAGACGAACCCTGCCGGCGACGATCGGGTGCAGGCCCAGCAGCGCCTGCAGCAACGGGGGCCGCTGCAGGGCCGCCGAGAGCGCCAGCGTCGCCTGCTCGCCCGGGCGCAGCTGCAGCGACAAGGGACCATAGGACACCCCGCTCAGCTCGAAGCGCAGCGCGTCGACCTCGAGCGGCAGCGCGGCGTCCGCGGGCGAGCCAGGTCCGTTGCTCATCCCAGGTACACCATGGCCGAGATCACGGCGTTGCTGGCGAACGTCACGGTCATCGCCCGCACCGTGGCGCGGGTGGCGGCGCGCGGCACGTCGGTGACGTCGGGTCCCGCCGTCAGCCCCTCGTAGGTCGCGATGCCCGCGATCAACGAGCCCGGGATCACGGTCTTGACCAGCAGCGCGACGATGTCGACGACGCCGGCGCTCTCGACCAGCATGTGCGCGAACTCCAGCGGCGCAGTGAAGCTGCCGCTCATCCAGCCGCTGGCCAGCAGGCCGACAGAGAGCGAGACGAAGACGAAGAACAGCGCGATCGCGATCAGCGACGCCGCCATGCCGACGACGCGGGGCACGACCAGGTACTCGACGGGATCGACACCTTGGCCTTCGAGCGCGTCGATCTCGCCCATGACGCGCATGTTGCCGAGCTCGACCGTCATGGCCGTGCCGCTGCGACCGATCACGATCAGGCCAGCCACCAGCGGCCCGAGCTCGCGCACGATGACGACGACGAGCAGCTTGGCCAACACCGCCGCGCTCGCCGCGGCCGAGACGTTGCGCTGGGCCTGCAGGATCACGGTGGAGCCGACCAGGGCGGCGATCAGGCCGCAAAACGGCAGCGCCTCGACGCCGGTGAACAGGATCTGGCGGACGAGCACCTCGCGCGTGACACGACGCAGACGGCGGATCCCGGGGCCGACGCGCCACGCCGAGTGCCCGACCAGCGCCATGACGGCGATCCCCCAGGCCACCCAATTCAGCGTCGCCGCGCCGAGGCCTGCGAGCGTGCGTCGCCAGAGCGGCAACGGCGCCGCGGCCGACGTCTCGAACGTCGGCACGTCTCCGCTCGGCAGCGATGGCGAGGCAGCGGTGCTCACGCGCAGAGCATCATGCAGCGGCGTGCCCGCGACAAGCCCGGCAGCGGTGGCCGTCGCCACAGCCGCAGAGGCTGCGCGGACCCTGGATTGTCCACCCCATCCGGTGCACCATACCTGGGCACGTCTGGCGCTGGCGCTGGCCAGGCCGACCACCTCGGAGACGACCATGGCGACCCGTGTCCGGATCGAAGAGACCACCGTCGGAAGCGTCGGCGGCTGGCGCGTCACCGCCGGCAACTTGCTGGTCGATACGTACCGCGACGCGGCCGGCCACGAGCGCAGGGGCCCGACGATTGAGCTCGGGCTCTACGACGGCCAGGACCGGGCCCACGGCGAGCCGACGGTCGGCGTCGGCAGCGCGGTCGAGATCGACGGCACCACCTGGACTGTCGTGGCCGTGCAGCCCGCCCCGGGCGGCGAGAACGGCTGGGTCGAGCTCGAGGAGGGCGGGACCACGCGCTCGTAGCGCCGCGCGGCCACGCCCGATGGAGCGCCTGCGCTCGCCGCCCGCACGACCGCCTGGGTCGTGACCGGCGAATCCCGCGACCACCTGCCGCGTCTCATGCAACGCTGGCGTCGCCCATGCGGCGCTGCCATGCTGCCGCGAGCGCAACGCACGCAAAGGAACCGACGATGCCCCGCAGCCCCCGAATCCGCGCAACCTCCCCATCGCCACGCCGCGGCACGCGCGCGCTGGTCGCCGCCCTGCTCTGCCTGGGCGCCGGCGGGCTCGGCGGCTGCGAGGTCCTCGACGCCATCGTCGCGGCCAGCGAGGACGCCGACGTCCAGCAGCAGGTGCAGATGTTGGCGCCGACGGTCACCACGACCGGGCCGGAGCTGCGTCGGCGACCGGGCCTGACCAGCCTCGGCGCGTACTACTGCCCGAAGCTGCTGAACAATTCCGTCGGAAGCATCGGCTGCACGCTCGCGCTCGGCGCCGCCCCGAGCAAGTCATCGTTGCGCTTCGACTTCGGCCTCGGCGTGCAGATCGCCAACCCGAACGACGTGCCGGTGCCGGCGCTCGACGTGCTCGTCGCGTTGACGCTCTACCCGGACGATCCCAACACGACCGCGCTTGGCGCGACCTGCATCAGCCTGTGCACGACCGACAACCCGACCTGCGACGGCACGCCGCGCCCGGACGCTTGCACCGTCACGTCGGGCACGGTCAAGACGGTGGAGGACTTCCTCGGCGCGCTGCCCAAGCTGATCGACGGCATCGCCAGCGGCAAGGCGGCAGAGGAGCTGAGCAAGAGCAGCATCCCGGCCGGCGGCGACGTGCAGCTCGACCTGATCTTCTCGATGGGCCTCGACCCGGCGCTGATGGTGTTCGAGCGCACGGCCATGACCTGGATCGAGCAATACGTCCAGGGCAAGGAGCTGGTGGTCGACGTGCCGGTCAAGGCCGAGGGTTCGGTCTTCTTCGACGTGCCGGTGCTCGGCAAGATCGCGGTCGACTGGGGTCCGCTGGTCGGCACCTGGAAGCTCGACGCCAAGTCGCTGCTGCTGACGCCCTGAGCCGGCGGCGGCGCCAGGCCCCCGTGGGGTCCTAGCGGTTGCGGCGCAAGCGATCGCGGATCGAGGCGCGGACGCCGCTGGCGCGGTCGATCAGATCCATCGCCCGATCGCCGTATTTGCGGACGAATCGCAGGACGAAGCCGTCCTCGTCGCCATCACCGACCCGCGACAGGTCGGGGATCTCGCCGTCGGGGCCGTACATGCCCTCCATCACCTTCTCGACCGCGAGGCGGACCAGGCCGCGCACGGGCACCTTGGCCATCATGCCGTACATCGCGGCGTCGCCCTGGCCCGCGAGCTCGGGATGCGCGCGAACATGCGCGACAGCAGCCGCGAGATCGGTGAGGAACTCGGGGACGATGGGCCGGTTGCGGGCGTTGACCGAGAGGTGCAGCGACGGCGGCGACTGCTGCTTGTCGACGCTCCAGCCGTGCTCGACCAGGACGTCGCCGACGGCGTAGATGTCGACCGCCGGCTCGGCGCTGGCGATGGCGACGACCGGTCCATGCGCCTTGCCGAGCAGCCGCAAACCGGGGATCGCCTCGACGCCGGCGCGCAGCTCGTCGCAAGCGCCGACGATGTCGCGCGCGAGCTCGGTGTAGCCCTCGACACCCAGCGAGCGCAGCGCTGCCCACGCTGCGGCGATCGGGCCGCCGGGCCGCGTCCCTGGCATCGACGGGCTGGCGTAGACGCCGCCGGGCCAATCCGTCGCGACGAAGAACTGGTGCTTGAGCAGGCTCATGTCGCGATAGAGGATGACGCTCGCGCCCTTGGCCGCGTAGCCGTATTTGTGCAGGTCGGCCGAGATGCTGGTCACGCCGGCGACGCGGAAGTCCCACAGCGGCACCTCACGCCCGAGCCGCTCGAAGAAAGGCAGGATGAAGCCGCCGAAACACGCGTCGACGTGCAGCGGGATGCCCTTGTCGCTGCAAATCGCGCCGAGCTCCTCGATCGGATCGACCACGCCATGGCAATACTGCGGCGCGCTGGCGACAACGAGGATGGTGTTGCGGCCGATGGCCTTGCGCATCGCCTGCACATCGGCGCGGAAGTCCTCGCCGACGTCGACGTGCCGCAGCTCCACGCCAAAGTAGTGTGCAGCCTTGTCGAACGCGACGTGGGCGGTCCGCGGCAACACGATCTCCGGCCGCAGCACCCACGGGCGCTGGCGCTTGGCCCGATCCCGGGCCGCCTTGACCGCGAGCAACACGGACTCGGTGCCGCCCGACGTCATCGTGCCGACGCAGGTCGGCGGGCCGTTGAGCAGCCCGGCGGCCATCTGCACGACCTCCGCCTCCATCCGCTTGAGGCTGCGGAAGGCCATGGGGTTCAGGCCGTTCTCGGCGAAGTAGAGGTTGTGTGCGCGCTCGAGGAACGCGTGGTGCTCGTCGCCGACGTAGTAGACCATCGACCAGGTGCGGCCACGCTGCCAGTCGGGGTCGGCGGTGCGCATGCTGTCGAGCTCGGCGAGCAGCGCCGTCTTGTCCTCACCGACCATCGGAATCTTCGACCGCTGCATCTCGCCTCCGGCGTGGTGCGGACAAGGTCCGCCAAGCGGCGAGAGCATCCCGCGCCGCCGCCTCGCTGGCAACGTCTGCGCTCCCAGTGGCGAAGCGTCGCGAGAAGTGCTTCAATCTGGGGCACCGGGCGCGCGTCTCGCGCGACGAAAGGAGCTCAGATGTTCGAATCTCTCTGGACGCGCGGATCGCTCGCGCGCAAGGCGATGCTCATCTCGATGTCGGCACCGCTCGCGCTGGCAGCCGCCGGCTGTGATCAGCTGCAGGACGTCGTCGACGACAACAAGTCGAAGCTGAACCTGCCGATCGAGACGGCGCAGGCGGCGGACTTCCCGATCGACTTCGGCGCGATCAGCGGCGCCGCGGCCGGACAGCCCTCACCCGCCGACGTGGACCAGGTGATCCCGATCCCGCCGGCCGACGTCGATCTGAACAAAGAGAGCAAGCCGCTCGCCGACAACAAGAAGCTGATCAAGCGCTTTGAGATCGTGGGCATCACCGCGACGCCGACGGCCAACACCGCGACGATGGCGATCCCGGCGATCGAGCTCTGGATCGGGCCGTTCGGCGCGAAGGACACGGCCAACGCGGTCAAGATCGCCACGATCCCGTCGATCCCGGCCGGCTCGACCGAGGTGGCCACCGCCACGATCGACGCGGCCGGCATGGACGCGGCCCAGGCCAACCTGCTGACGCTGGCGTTCAGCCAGATCACGTCGGCGAAGCTCGTGGTGAAGAAGGGCGATCCGATGCCGAGCGGCGCGGCGAACCTGAAGATCACGATGCAGATCAAGGCGACGCTGAACCCCCTGTAGGGTCCGGCGGCGACGCCTCGGCGAGGAGCCGACTCCATGATGCGTTCCTTGGCTTTGGCAGGCGTCTGCGCCCTGCTCGCTTGCAGCGTTGTGGCCTGCGGCGATCCGGCTGTGGAGACCCGCGCAGGGTCCGATGCGGCCGCCGACGGTCTGGCTGAGGACGGCAACGTCGTCGCGGACGCGGCGGCGGACGCGGCGGCCGTCGAGGCCGACGCCGACGGCGGAACCGGCGCGGGGGGCGACGCCGGGGCCACAGACGGCGCCGCGGCCGACATTGGCGCTTCGGACGTCGCCGCCTCGGACGTCGCCGCAGCGGACGCGGCGGATTCGACGGACGCAGCCGACGACGCAGCCGACGACGCAGCCGACGACGCGAGCCCCCAGGACGCCGCCAGCGACAGCGCCGACGACGCTGCGAACGACGACGCTGCGAACGACGCGGCCACGCCGCCCAAGGATCCCTGCGGCGTCTGCCCCTGGGACAAGCAGCCGACCGGCGCGCATCCTGGCGCCAAGGGCCCGCACAGCCTGCTCGAGCCCAAGACCATCGACTACGGCTCGGGCTTCCTGGAGACGTACAAGCAGATGCTGGTGTTCCAGCCCCTGGTGGCCGGTCCACATCCGGTCCTGCTCGTGGTGCACGGCAAGCAGCTGTACGCGACGGGCGGCATCATCGGCGAGCTCGGCCACGCCTACCGCGCGCTGTGCGAGCACGTCGCCAGCCACGGCTACGTCGTCGCCTTCGTCCGGGTCGAGCAGGGCCTCACCGACGGCGATCACGCGCGCATGGCCAAGGATCTGCTCGAGGCGCAGGCCAAGCTCTTCAGCGTGATCACGACGGCGGACCCGACGCGGCTGGCCTACGCGGGCCACAGCATGGGCGGCAAGGTCGTCGTCATCGCGGCCGCCGAGGCCATCGCCGGCGACAAGAAGGGCGCCCACGTCGACCCGCGCGTCGTCGTGACCATGAACCTCAGCAACGAGAAGCCGCCGCTGGGCGTCTACGTCGACGCGACGAAGAAGGCCGAGGAGCTCGCCGCTGACGCCAAGGTCTGGTTCACCATCATCGGCGCTAGCGACGACACGATCGCGCCGGTCGACGCGAGCGGCAAGCCGAACAGCAAGGCCGTCTACGACGCGCTGAAGATGCCGACACGCCAGCTCATCGTGCTGCAAGGCACGGGCAAGGACGACCCGAATCCGGCGACAAGCCCGGAGCTCTCCGACGATCACAGCCTGCCGTTGACGGTCAACGGCAAGGTCGGCGGCGTCGCTGACTTCGCCACGCCGCCGAGCAAGCTCGACGCGCTGGATTGGTACGGCACCTGGAAGCTCCTGGTCGGCGCCATGGGCACGGTGTTCCAGGGCACCGACAGCAGCTGGGCCTACGGCGATCTGCGCAGCCACGGCGGCACGCTGCCCGACGGCACGATCCTCAAGCACGAGGTCGTCAGCCAAGGATGGACGACCTTGCCAGCGCCCTGAGCGCGGGCCATCCTGAGGGGGTCGCCCCCCTCGGCCAAAGCCGCGGCCAGCTCCAGGCGGCCCACGCAACAACAGGTGTCATGGATCGACGAGCCACATCGAACTTGCTGATCCTGGTTCTGATCGGCCTCGTCCCCGCGACGGGCTGCCGCGACGTCGTGGGTTCGTACACCTTCGGGGCTGCCGACGCCGAGACCGACATCAGCGTGGGCGACGCCGAGCAGGACGGCGCGGGCGACAGCAGCGACGCGGCCGAGCCGGACGTGGCGGGCGACACGGCGACGGCGACCGACGCGGACGTCGATGGCGACGTCGACGCTGCGGACACAGCAGACGTGGTCGACGCCGCAGACGTGATCGACGCCGCAGACGACGCCGACTCGAAAGGCGATGCAACACCTGTCGACACATCTGGCAACCAACCAGAATGCGTGACGAAAGACGATTGCGGCAAGGCCCCGAACTGCCAGTTCTGGACCTGCCTGGCCTCGACGTGCGTCCTGAAGCACGAGGTCGACGGCGTCGCCTGTGACGACGGCTTCGACTGCACCAAGGACAACAGCTGCGTCGGCGGCACTTGCAAATACAAGACCAATACCTGCGTATGCTTGCAGGATTCGGACTGCAAGCCCCAGGACGACCCTTGCCTCGGCACCTCGTACTGCGACACCTCGCTGAAGGTCCCCGAGTGCAAGGCGAACCCAGCAACGGCCGTCGTGTGTTCCAAGAAGAACGACACCGCATGCATGGTGAATTCTTGTGATTCCAAGGATGGCACCTGCACCATGAAGCTGACCGCGCCGGCGCCGGGATCGTTCACGGTGCCATGCGAGGACGGCAACCCCTGCACCACCGGTGACGGCTGCAAGGATGGTCAATGTCAGAGCGGCCCGAACGTCTGCGGCTGCTCGAGCCACGCCGACTGCAAGGGCAAGGGCGACGCCTGCACCGGCGAGCTCTACTGCGACTTCCTGCAGGCGACGCCGCAATGCGCGCCCAACCCGCTGAACGTCAAGAGCTGCCCTGACGACGGCAACCCGTGCGCGGTGCTGTCGTGTGATCCGACGACGGGCGAGTGCAAGTCGACGCCCAAGGCGGACAACGTCTTCTGCGACGACGGCAACCCGTGCACCGCCGACACGTGCAAGGGCGGCACCTGCACCCCGGGCATGAACAACTGCGGCTGCAAATCCGACGCCGAGTGCGCCAAGTTCGAGGACGGCATCGCGTGCAACGGCACGTACTATTGCGACAAAACCGCGAACGGGCCGCCCGAATGCAAGGTCAACCCGGCGACGATCATCGTCTGCTCCAAGGCCGACGACAACGCCTGCAGGACCAACACC
Organism: uncultured Enterobacteriaceae bacterium; assembly: GCA_964586155.1. Taxonomy (GTDB): domain Bacteria; phylum Myxococcota_A; class UBA9042; order UBA9042; family UBA9042; genus SXNM01. The sequence goes on from CAZPHC010000022.1 coordinate 77,522, forward strand.
TGCGACCCCAAGACCGGGGCCTGCGCGTTCGCCTACGCCGACAAATACGACCCGTGCAACGCCGACGGCGACCCGTGCACCGCCAAGGACGGCTGCGACGGCAAGGGCAAATGCATCGCGGGCACCAACACCTGCAGCTGCGAGAGCGACGCCGATTGCGCGAGCAAGGAGGACGGCGACCTCTGCACCGGCACGCTCTACTGCGACACTTCGGTCAAGCCGGCGGTGTGCAAGGTGAACCCCAAGACCGTGCCGACGTGCAACAAGAGCGGCGGCGTGCCCTGCCTCGTGGATCTCTGCGACGGCAAGACCGGCACCTGCAGCGTCGGCAACGCGCCAAACTCGCCGCCGTGCGACGACGGCAACATCTGCACCGTCGGCGATATCTGCAAGGACGGCGCCTGCGCCAGCGGTGCCAACCTCTGCCTGTGCACCAAGGACGCCGACTGCATCGACGACGGCAACGTCTGCAACGGTGTGCCGTACTGCGACACGACCGGCGGCGTCTCGACCTGCAAGGTCAACCCGGCGACGGTCGTGACCTGCAAGGCCACCACTGACGGGGTCTGCGTGACCCAGGTCTGCTCGACCAAGACCGGCGCGTGCAAGCCGACGCCGACCAACGCGCTCTGCGACGACAAGAACCCCTGCACGACCGATATCTGCACGATCGGCGGCAGCTGCAACCACGCGCCGGTGCCCGATGGATCGGATTGCGGTGACGGTCAGTCCTGCCTGGCCGGGACCTGCTTGAAGAAGCAGCCGTCGATGGTCCTGGTGCCCGCCGGGGACGGCTACGTCGGCTGCGCGCAGCAGGACGGCAAATGCGCGACCAACGAGGGCAAGTTGACGCTGACGACGCTCGGTTCGTTCTGGATCGACCGCCAGGAGGTCAGCGTCGAGGCCTACCAGGCCTGCGTCCAGGCCGGCTTGTGCAGCAGCGAGCCGGGCACGGACGACACCCTGTGCAACTGGAAGGTCGCGGGCCGCGACAAGCATCCCGTCAACTGCGTCACGCACGCGCAGGCCGCGGCCTATTGCTTCGCCCAGGGCAAGCGCCTGCCCACCGAAGCCGAGTGGGAGCGCGCGGCCCGCGGCGGCTGCGCGCAGCTGACGGGCGACTGCGCCAAGTCAACGCCGATCTTCCCGTGGCAGAAACCGCTCGCGACCTGCGAATTCGCGGTGATGATGGGCAACTCGACGGCAGGATGCGACCTGGGCGGCACCGCTGCGTGCAGCACCTGGCCCAAGGACGACAGCGTCCTCGGCGTGCGCGACATGGGCGGCAACGTCTCGGAGTGGACCAGCGACGGCTACACGCCGCAGCCCTGGGACGGCCAACCCAAGACCGACCCCAGCGTCAGCGCGAGCGCGGACATCGTCGTCAAGGGTGGCGGCTTCAGCTCGGTCGCGGTGGACGTGCGCTCGAGCCGGCGCCAGAGCCAGCCTGCGGCGCAGGCCTCGCCGACGATCGGGTTCCGCTGCGCCCTGACGATCCCCTAGACCGCTAGAGTTCGGAGCCGCCCGCCAGGTAGCGGTCGTGGTATTCGTCCCAGCCGCCGCGGTAGTCGATCAGCTCGCCCTTGCCGTTGAGGTGCCAGATGCGCGTGCACGCCTGCGCGAGCAGGTCACGGTCGTGCGTGACCAGCAGCAGCGTGCCCTGGTAGGCGGCGAGGCCCTCGGCGAGCGAGGAGATCGACTCGAGGTCGAGGTGGTTGGTCGGCTCGTCGAGCAGCAGGGTATTCGGCCGCGTGATCATGAGCTTGCAGAAGAGCATACGCACACGCTCGCCGCCCGAGAGCACGTTCGTCGACTTCTTGCCCTCGTCGCCGCGGAAGAGCATGCGGCCGAGCAGGCCACGCACCTCCTCGAGGTCGGCGCCGGGCTTGTAGCCGTGCAGCCACGAGTCGATGGTCTGGTGCTTCTCGATCGTGTCCTCGTGCTCCTGCGGCAGGTAGCCGAGCGACGTCTTCTGGCCCCACTCGAACGAACCCGAGTCGGCCTGCAGCTCGCCGAGCAGGATGCGCAGCAGCGTGGTCTTGCCGACGCCATCCTTGCCGATGATGCCGATGCGATCGCCGCGGTTGACGTGGGTGCGGAAGTCGGTGAACAGCTTCTGGTCGTCGAAGGCCTTGGTCAGATCGACGATGTCGACGACGTGGCGGCCGGACTCCTCGCCGACGTCGAAGCGGATGAACGGGCGCTGGATGTTGCTGCGCTTGATCTCGAGCGCGCCGATGCGCTCGACCTGCTTCTTGCGCGACTGCACCTGGCTGGCGCGCGAACCGGCCGAGAAGCGCTGGATGAAGTCGTTGAGCGCGGCGATCTTCTTCTGCTTCTGCGATTGCTCGCTCTCGACGCGGTGGCGCAGGTCGCTCTTGGTGCGGACCATGTCGTCGTAGTTGCCGGGGTAGATGATGATCGTCTCGTAGTCGATGTCCGCGATATGGGTCGTGATGCTGTTGAGGAAGCGGCGATCGTGGCTGATGACGACGAGCGAGCCGCGGTAGCTGTTGAGGAAGCCTTCCAGCCACTCGATGGTGTCGAGGTCGAGGTGGTTGGTCGGCTCGTCGAGCATCATCGCGTCGGGGCGGCCAAAAAGCGCCTGCGCGAGCAGGACGCGCACCTTCATGCCGCCGGAGATCTCGGCCATCCTGGATTGGTGCAGCGACGCGGGGATGCCGAGGCCCAGCAGCAGCGCCTCGGCCTCGGACTCGGCGGTGTAGCCGTCCTCTTCGGCGACGGTGCACTCGAGCTCGGCGATGCGCATGCCGATCTCGTCGGTGAACTCACCGCTGGCGTAGATGGCGTCGCGCTCCTGCATCGCCTCCCACAGCGTCATGTTGCCCATGATCACGGTGTCGAGGACCAGGTGCTCGTTGAAGAGCGAGTGATCCTGCTTGAGCACCGCGGTCTTGCGCGGCCGCGAGACGTGGCCTTCGTCCGGCTCGATGTCGCCGGCGATGATCTTCATGAACGTCGACTTGCCGGCGCCGTTCGGGCCGGTGAGGCCGTAGCGGTTGCCCGGGGCGAAGCTGACGTCGACGTTCTCGAAGAGCTTGCGGCCACCGTAGGCCTTGGTGACGTTGCTGACGGTGATCATCGGGAGCTCCTGCGTCGGGTCGAGGCGCCGACCCTGCCCTCGCGGCCCTCGGCTGGGGGCGGCGGGCAAATGGGGCGGCGAGATACCCCAACGGCCCCCTCGGGCGCAAGCGCGAGGATGCCTTGGCGATGTGTATTGCTGCCGGCCGACGCCGGGCGCATCCTGGCGCCGAGAGCGACGCGATCAGGAGGCGGCGATGCGAGGACGCGGTGCGACGTGGAGGCTGCTGGCGGCGGCCGCAACCCTGGCCCTGGCCGCCGCGTGCAGCGACGACGGCGGCGCGGCCAAGAGCGGCAGCGACGGCGATGCGGCGGCCAACGACAGCGGCGGCGACGCGGCGGGCGATGACGCCGCCGACAGTACCGGCGGCGACGGCGTGGGCGCAGACACGTCGAGCGGCGACGCGGCGACCGCGGATACCTTCGACGCGGGCCTGAGCGCCCCGCCCTACACGCCCGACCGTCCCTGCAACACCGGCGGCGGCGCGCTGCCCGAAGGCGTCCAGGAGATCGCCTGGGACGACGGCCTCGCCCAGAGCCACGTCGAGGCGCAGAGCCAATGGTCGGTCGTCGGCGTCCCGGTCGGTGCGGCGCCGCTGCACGAGGGCGTGCGCTTCGACATCGACAAGCCTACGAAGATCTGGGGCTTCCGCGTGCAGTACGGCGCAGTCGCCGCCAAGGCCAACGACGCCGTCACCGTCGGGCTCTACCGCGACTTCGGCCACAACGGCTTCGATTTCTGGCAAGCCGACCCGATCTGGCAGGTCGCTCGCTGCGGCGACGAGGTGGAGCCGGACACCTGGGTCGACTTCCGCCTGCCCAAGCCCGTGGTGCTCGACCAGCCCGGCCTCGTCTACGTCGCGCAGCTGCGCGCCGGCAAGGGCAGCCCGGCCTTCGCCTTCGACGGCACGCTGCCCGACGGCTGCACCGACGCGGCCAAGTGCTGCGAATCGTTTGACGCCTGCCATTCGGCGTGGAACTTCCCGGAGCTCAAGACCTGGACCAGCGGCGGCCAGACCAACGCGGCCTGGAACGGCCTGTCGACGTCGCGGCCACTCGACTACCTCGTGCGCCTGCTGGTCGAGCCGCTCGCCGTCGACGAGCCAGGGCAGCATCGCTTCGAGGCCGAGACGACGCTCTCGATCGGCCACCGCATGGCGTTTGGCGACTACGACAACGACGGCTGGGACGACCTCTTCGACAGCAACTCGCACCTCTTTCGCAACGACAACGGCAAGCTGGTCGACGTCACCGAAGCCACCGGCATCGCCAAGCTCGGGCTCGGCGCCAACGGCGGCGTCTGGGGCGACTTCGACAACGACGGCGACCTCGACCTGATGACGTTCTGGGAGACCCCCGCAGGCGGCAACCACCTGCTGCGCAACGACAAGGGCGTCTTCGTCGACGTCACCGAGGCCGCTGGCCTCTCGGACAAGCAGAGCTACAACCCGTGCCTCGACGGCAACGGCAAGGGCACCGAGCACGAACCGGCGGCCGCGGCCTCGTGGGTCGATCTCGACGGCGACGGCAAGCTCGACCTCTACGTCGCCAACTTCAACTGCTGGGCCAACTACACGTACTACGTCGACCGCGTCTGGCACAACGAGGGCGACGGCACCTTCAGCGAGTGGACCGGCAAGAACGGCTTCTGGGGCGAATCCAACGCCAAGATGCCCAGCCGCGGCGTCACGGCCGCTGACTACGACGGCGACGGCTGGGTCGACCTCTTCGTCCATACCTACGTGCTGGTGCGCGACGTGCTGTACCACAACCTCGGCGGCGGCAAGGTCGCCGAGATCGCCGAGAAGGCGGGCGTCGCGGGCCACGGCGTCGCCAACGGCGGCCAGAAGCGCTACGGCCACGGCATCGGCTCGGCCTGGGGCGACCTCAACGGCGACGGCCGCCTCGATCTGGTCGTGGCCAACCTCGCCCACCCGCGCTTCTGGGACTTCTCGGACAAGTCCGAGGTCCTGATCCAGCAGGCCGACGGCACCTTCGTCGACTTGCAGCAGGATTGGTCGATCCCGGTCGGCGCCGCCGGCCTGACCTTCCAGGAGACGCACTCGGTGCCGCTGCTCGCCGACCTCGACCACGACGGCAACCTCGATCTGATCCTGACGGCGACCTACGACGGCCGTCCGACGGAGCTCTATCTCGGCAAAGGCGACGGCACCTTCCAGCTGGCGCGCTGGCAATCGGGTATCGAGGACCGCAATGGCTGGGGCGTCGCCGCCGCCGACCTCGACCACGACGGCGACCTCGACGTGGTGGGCAAGAACCTCGTCTACCGCAACCGCCTGATGGCGACGGCAGCACCCGGCCATTGGCTGCAGGTGCGCGTCGTCGGCGACGTCAAGGCCAACCGGGCAGGCATCGGCGCCACGGTGCGCGTGGTCGCGGGCGGCAAGACCTACGTCCGCGTCGTCGACGGCGGCAGCGGCCAAGGCTGCCAGGCGGCGACCGCGGTCCACGTCGGCCTCGGCGACGCCACCAGCGTCGACAGCATCGAGGTCGTCTGGCCAGGCGGCGCCAAGACGACGGCCAAGGGCCCGATCGACGTCGATGGCCGCGTCTGGCTGACGGAGTCGGGCAAGCTGACCAAGGGCTGGGCCGGCACGCCGTGAGCGCCTGGCGCCTCGCGCCGGCCCACGCGTTGACGTTTGCCGGTCATCCGCAGATCCTGTTGGCCCATTGCCGCAGGAGTCGCGTATGCCGCAGCCCACGATCTTCGCCCGCATCCTCGCTGGCGACCTCCCCTGCCACCGCGTCTACGAAGACGAGCACGTGCTGGCGTTTCTCGACATCTTCCCGCTCAGCCCGGGCCACCTGCTCGTGATCCCCAAGGAGCAGAAGGCCTACCTGCACGAGCTCTCGGAGGAGTCCGGCGCCGCGATCGGCCGGGTGCTGCCACGTCTAGCGCGCGCGGCGATGGCGGCCTCGGGCGCGACCTCGTACAACGTGCTGCAGAACAACGGCGCCGCTGCGCACCAGGCCGTGTTCCACGTGCACTTCCACATCATCCCGAAGGTCGGCGAGCGAGGCCTGGGCGTCGGCTGGGTGCCGGGCAAGCTGGCCGACGTCGACGCGCGCGATCTCGTCGCCCGGATGCAGGACGCGCTCGACAGCGAGTGAGCCTCGGGGCCGGCAGACGCGGGACGATCAGCCCTGGTCGAGCGAGGCACGGGCGCGCGGCCGGGCCGCCAACGCCGCGGCGGTCGGCGGATGGGCGTCGGTGCCGTCGCCTGGGCTGGTGGCGCGCAGGTAGCGCCAGGTGAAGATGCCGGTGTCGTGGCCGTCGCCCCAGACGAGCTTCATGCCGTAGGAACCGACGGGCTCGGCCTTGACCAGCCGCAGCGACTCGTCGATCGACGGCGGCCGGGGCCCCGCCGAGATGTTGAACTTCGGCTTGCCCGGCTTGGCTGCGGCCGGCTCGAGCGGGCGGGCGTCGACCAGGGTCGTCGGCGGGCCGTGGGTTCCCTGGCAGCTGGCACATGGGCACATGGCGCGCAGCCAGACGCGGCGGAAGATGCCATGGTGGCCGTCACTGAAGACGACGTCGATCGCGCCGTCAGGCAGCCATGCGAGCGACTTCGGCTGGACTTGATCGAACTCTCGTGGATCCATCGCGTGGTCTCCGGGATCGGCAGGGGAGCCACGGACGCCGGCAGCGCGCTGCCGTGGACGCCGGGGCATGGGAGCGCGTGATGGCAGAAAGCGACTCGAAAGCCAACCGCAACCGCGGGGAGAGCGCGTCTTCGCGGCGAGAAACGCGCATCCGCCGCGCTGCGCGCTGGCTGCACGCCGGGCGCGTCGTCTTGCCCGACGGCAGGGGCGGCCACCGCGTCGTCGAGGCGACGGTCGAGCTGGACGGGCCATCGATCCACGCCGTCGTCGTCGAAGACGCCCAGACCGCCCGCAGCCGCGCGGCCAACCACCAAGCGGCGCTGATCGACCATGGCCGCGACGCGATGCTCTCGCCGGCGTTCGTCGACGCCCACGTCCATACGCCGATGCTCTACTTCCGCGGCCTCGCCGACGCCTTCGCCAACCGCGGCAACGTCGTCGAAGACCTCTACTTCGCGGTCGAGTCGCAGCTGCAGCCCGGCGACGCTCGCGCCTTCGCCCGCCTTGGTGCCTACGAGCTGCTGCGTGCGGGCACCGCCACGGTCTGGGAGCACTACTACGCCGGCCACGAGGTCGCCCAGGGCCTCGCCGAGGCCGGGATCACGGCCTTCGTCGCGCCGACGTTGCAGGACGTCGCGGGCCCCGGCTGTGCCTGGCTCGACGCCCAGTGGCAGGCCACCTTCGACATCGAGGCGGACGCAGCCCTGCGCGACGCCGGCGTGTTCGCCGTGCTCGGGCCGCACGCCTCCGACACGGTGTCGCCCGCGCTCTGGGCACGGATCGCGGACGCGGCTGCGACCCACGCCCTGCCCGTGCACTGCCACCTGGCGCAGAGCGTCGAGGAGTGGCACCGCGCCGACAGCGTCCACGGCACGACGCCGCTCGGCCTGCTGCAGCGTTCGGGCGTGCTCGACGCCGCGCCACGGATGCTCATGGTCCACGGCATCTTCTTGACCCAAGCCGACCTCGGCATGCTCGACGCCTCGCGCCATACGCTCGGCTTCTGCCCGTTCTCGCAGCTGCAGTTCAGCTTCCCCGCCGACGTGCTGCGTTGGAGCCGCGCCGGCGCGGAGTGGATCGTCGCGACCGATTGCGCGGCCTGCAACGACGGCCTCGACGTGCAGAAGGAGCTGCGCCTGGTCGCAGGCCTGCGCACGTCCTGGCTGGCGCAGAGCGACGAGGCGCTCGCCTTCGCCGCGACGGGTGACGCCGCCACGGCCACCGCCCTCGACGCCCGGCGCAAGCTGGCCTTCGACCAGGCGCATGGCTGGGACGAGCCGAGCGCCCTGCTCCGCCGCGTCTGGGACGTCCCAGGTGCGCTCGACCCGCGGATGCGCTGTGGCGTGCTCGAGGCCGGCGCGCGCGCCCACATCGCCGTCTGGGACGCGACCAGCCCGGCCTTCTGGCCCAGCACCGCGCCGCTGCGCGCGTTGGCCCTCGGCTCGCCGACGGCGTCGTTGACCGGGCTCTACGTCTCGGGCCAGGCCGTCGGCGGCGGCCACGGCCTCGACACGTTGGTCCAGGGCCCGGAGGTGCAAGAGGCCCGACGCGAGGCCGATCGCCGGCTCGCGCTGCTGCTCGACCGCCTGCGCCTGGCGAACCCGCGCTAGCGGTCGATGCCGGCGCCGAGCGAGCCGTCCTCGCGGCGGCCCGCCCGCAGCGAGAGCGGAAACGTCACGGCGCGCAGCTCGCCGTCCGGCCACAGTGGCCGCAGCGCCGCGTCGATAGCCAGCACCGCCGAGCCGCCGCGATCGGCGTCGTGGCGTCGGACCGCCGACCAGGTGCCGAAGTACGCGATCAGCGCCGCGCGATCCCAGCGCACCTGCATCGCGAAGGGCGGCACCTCGAGCGGCGCGAACGGCACCTCGATGTCGCGGTAGCCGGCCTCGATGTGGCGCCGCTGCGGCGGCCAATATGGACCGATCGGGCCCTCGTAGAAGGCGCGGACCTCGGCGTCGATGGCGTCGTCGATCGTCAGCAGCTCGTAGCACCACGCGACGAAGAGGCCTCCTGGTCGCAGCACGCGCTGTGCCTCGGCGAAGAAGGCGGCGTGGTCGAACCAATGCAGCGCCTGGGCCACGGTGATGGCGTCCGCCGCGCCGTCGGCCAGACCGCAGCGCTCGGCCGGCTCGCTGGCCCAGCGCACACGCGGATGCGTCGGCGCCATCGCGACCTGCTCCGGGCTGGCGTCGCTGGCGAAGACGGCGTCGAACCTGCCGGCGAGGCCGAGCGCAGCCTGGCCGTTGCCGGTGGCGACGTCCCAACACAGCGTCGTCGCGGGCGCGTGCGCGGCGACCCAGTCGTAGAGCGCGTCGGGGTACGTCGGCCGATGCGCCGCGTAGGCCGCCGCGTGGCCCGAGAAATGGTCGTGGAAGCGCGCCCTGCCCTCGCCCATCGGCCCTCTACACGCGTACGCGCCAGCGCACGCCCTCGGTGCCGTCCATGACGACGATGCCGAGCGCGTCGAGCTCGTCGCGGATGGCGTCAGCGCGGGCCCACTCCTTGGCGGCGCGGGCGGCGAGGCGGTCGGCGAGCAGCGACTCGACCTTGGCGGGCGCCAGGCCCATGGCGCCCAGGCGCTTGCGCTTGACCTCGTCGTCGAAGTCGGCGGTGGTCATCGTCATCAGGCCGAGCGCGTCGCCGACCAGGGCGAACGCCGCCAGCGCTGGTGCCACCACCGGACCGCCGCGCTTGCGCGCCTGCTTGTGGTTGCCGAAGCGGTTGACCGCGCGGGCGAGCTCGAAGAGGTGGGCCAGCGCCGCGGCCGAGTTGAAGTCGTTGTCGAGCGCGTCGTAGAGCTTCTCGCGCAGGCCCTGGCCCAGGCGCCAGACGGCGGCGGCCTCTTCGCCCAGATCGGCGACGACGCGCTCCGGGGCGTCGCTGCCGCCCATCGACTCGCCGACCTCACGCGCCTCGTAGAGCCGCGCCAGCATGCCCAAGGCCTCTGGCAGCGCCTCGTCGCCCCAGGGCAGCGGCGAGCGGTAGTGGCTCTGCAGGTAGTACAGCCGCATCGCCTCGGCCGGGAAGCGCTCGAGCGCGTCGGCGACGTTGATGACGTTGCCCAGCGACTTGCCCATCTTCTGGCCCGACGACATCGTCAGCAGGCCGTTGTGCATCCAGGTATGGGCGAACGGCGCGTCGTGAGCGCACTCGGATTGCGCGACCTCGTTCTCGTGGTGCGGGAACACGAGATCCAGGCCACCGCCGTGGATGTCGATGGTGGTGCCCAGGGCCGCGCGCGCCATCGCCGAGCACTCGATGTGCCACCCCGGACGGCCGTCGCCCCAGGGGCTCGGCCACGACGGCTCCCCCGGCTTGGCCGCCTTCCACAGCGCGAAGTCCGCGGGGTGTCGCTTGCCGCTCATCTCCTCGGCCGAGCGCAGCTCGTCGACCTTCTGGCCCGAGAGCTTGCCGTAGCCTTCAAAACGCGTGACGTCGAACCAGACCGAGCCGTCGGCGGCGTAGGCGAACTCCTTGGCGAAGAGTTCCTCGATGATCGCGATGATCTCGGGGATCGACGTGCTGACGCGCGGCTCCTGGTCTGGCGCCGCGAGGCCGAGCGCGCCGACGTCGCGGTGAAAGCAGTCGATGTAGCGCTGCGCCAGCACCGACGGCTCTTCGCCGAGGTCGTTGGCGCGCTTGATGATCTTGTCGTCCACGTCCGTGAAGTTGCGCACGAACATGACGTCCCACTCGCGATGACGCAGGTAGCGGACGAAGGCGTCGAACACGACCATCGCCCGCGCGTGGCCGACGTGGATGTGGTCGTACACCGTCATGCCGCAGACATAGAGGCTGAGCTTGCCGGGCGCGATCGGCGTCACGTCTTCGACGGTGCGGCTGAGGGTGTTGTAGAGGCGGATCGGATGGGACATGGGGCCTCGGGGGGCTGCGGCGTAGCGTGGCAGCGTGGCGATGCGGTGGCTGACGCGAGGTCAGGGCGGGGCCGGGGCGACATCGACGTCGACCGGCGACAGGGGCTGGGCGCTCAGCCCTCGGCGATCTCCGGGCCCTTGCGGACCTTGGCCAGCAGCTCGGCGAAGGGTCGCTGGGTCTCGACTTCGTCGGGCGGCGGACCGCCGGCGTAGTAGACGATCGGCTCGTCGCTCCAGCGCTCGCAGCGGCCCTCGAGCGCGTCGACGCAGCCCGGCGCCAGCGGCACCTCGACGACGACGGCGTCGATCAGGACCGGCTCGAGATCGACCGACACACCGTCGTGCTCGCCGACGTCGGGGTCGTCGTCGGCCAGGTGCTTGTCGTCGTCCTCGTCGACCAGCTCGCCGGCCGGCAGCCAGTGGTGGTGCACGTCGACCTGGATCGGCAGCGTCAGCGGGTCACCGCAGCGCGAACAGCCGAAGCCGAACGCGCCCTCGACGTGGGCCCGCACCTCGACCACGCCCTGCACCATCTGCGCCTTCCAGCGCACGGTGAACGGCGTCTTGACGAAGTAGTCCTGGCCCAGGCGCTCGGGCGCAAACTCGACCGGCAGGGTGTCTTGATCGCTGCGCGGCTGGTCGCGGAGCTCATCGAGACGAATGCGGATGGCCATGAACGACACCTCTCGCCCGCGGCGGGCGCTCCCCGCGCCGAGAGGCGGCGAGGGGCGCGGATGGTGCCGCAAGCGCGGCCACATCGGCAAGCCCGGATCGCGTGGAGTCGCCGTCCTTGGGGCGCGGCTGCCGTGGCACCTCGTCGAGCGCCCACCATGGTGCCAATGTGAAATCTCCATTGAAACATCGCGTGAAACATGCGAGCACAGCATGAAACACGGGGGCACCATCGGCAGCCCGGCGGTGCGCTCGGTAGGAGCGCAGCGATGTCGACCGAGCCGGATTCGAAACTGCCCGCGACGAGGCCGTCGACGCCGCATCAGCCGATGGCGATCCGCGACAACCCCCACGTCGAGGCCCACCGCCTGCGCATGGAGCGGCCCAACGAGCGCGCCGACGTGGACCTCGGATCGTTTCTCGGCGAGGTCGGTCCGGTCGCGATGATGCAGACGCTCGCGCAGCTGCTGCCGGACGCGGCCATCTTCGCCGTCGACGGCAAGCGCAACGTCGTCTCCTGGAGCGACGGCGCCGAGCGCCTGCTGGGCTTCACCGCCGAGGACGTCGTCGGCCGCTACTGCCTGCACGCCAACCGCTGTCACCAATGCATGTTGGGCTGCGGCATCGCCGAGTACGGCCAGGTCCGCGACGTGCCGCTGGTGCTGCTGCGCGCCGATGGCACGCCGATCCCCGTGCGCAAGACCGCAAAATCCTTTCGCAGCGCGGACGGCCGCTTCCTTGGTGGGGTCGAGGTCCTGGTCGCCGACCGCACCGCTGGCGAGACCCGCCTGCGCGCCGTGCCGTCCGACGCCGTCGCCACCCACGGCATCCTGACGCGCGACGACGCCACGCGCCGGGCGCTGGAGCTGGCCGAACTCGTCGCCCCGACCGAGACGACGGTGCTGATCCGCGGCGAGATCGGCACCGGCAAGGAGCTGATGGCGCACGCGATCCACGGCCAATCGAGCCGCGCCGAGGGTCCGCTGGTGGTGGTGCGCTGCGGCGCGCTGACCCCGGAGCTGCTTGCGATCGAGCTCTTCGGCGAACGCCGCCGCGAGGACCGTCCGGGCGCCCCGGCGCAGCCGAGCGCGTTCCATCGCGCCCGCGGCGGCACGCTCTTCCTCGACGAGATCGCTGATATTCCGCTCGACCTGCAAGAGCCGCTGCTGCAGGTGCTGCTCGACCGCCGCATCCGGCCGCTCGACGGCGGCGCCGACGACGAGGAGCCGATCGACGTGCGCCTGATCGCGGCGACCCGGCGCTCGCTGCGCGCCCTGGTCCGCGCCGGCCGCTTCCGCGAAGACCTGATGAGCGAGGTCCGCGTGCAGCCGATCTTCCTGCCACCGCTGCGCGACCGCGTCGGGGACGTCGAGCTGCTGGTCTGGCACCTGATCGAGCGCCACAACTCCGAGGCGCGCGGTCGCCGCATCATCCGCGTCGCGCCCGACGCCATGCGGACGCTGCTGGACTACCGCTGGCCCGGCAACGTGCACGAGCTCGAGCGGGCGATCGACTACGCCTACGCCGTCGGCCGGGGCAATGAGCTTGCCCAGGTCGACCTGCCGGCCGAGTTGAGTCGTCCTGCGACGATCGAGGGCGAGACGCCGCTGCTGGACAAGCCTCCGTCGCCGCGGGATCTCGGGCCGGAGGAGCTGCGGCTGCGGGTGCAGCGGGCGCTCGAGCGCAGCGGCGGGCATATCGGCACTGCGTGCGAGATCCTCGGGGTGAGTCGGCCGACGCTTTGGCGTTGGCGGAAGAATTTGGGGCTCTAGGCTGGCTCTGGGCTGGGATGTCGAGGGGGCGGCTGGCCTTGGAGCCGCCTGCGGGCCTCGACCTGGGAGGCGTTGGGGGGCGGCGTACGGCCGGCGCGGCTACTTCTTGCAGCTGCCGACGTCGCAGCTGCCGCCGACGCATGGCGTGCCGCTCAGCGCCGCGTGCTGGCAGCCCTTGCCGGCGTCGCACCAGTCGGCCGTGCAGGGGTTGCCGTCGTCGCAGGCGTCCAGCGCCAGCGCGGCGCATTTGCCGGCGTCGAGGCAGCTTGTGTAGCCGCTGGCGTCAGCGCGGACGATGACGTTGGCGCTGTCGGCGCGCCCGGCGACGGCCAGGGTGCCGTCGGCGAGGCGGCGCAGCGTGCCCGGCAGCGGCGTCAGGGTCTGCGCCCACCAGGCGTGGCCCGTCCGGACCCAGCGCAGCGCGCCGCCGACGTCGGTCGCCAGCAGCCGCAGCCCGATCTTGCCGCCGTTATGGTCTTCGCCGGCGATGGTCAGGCCGAGGTCAGCGTCGGCGAGGACCGAGGTCAACAGCAGGCCGTCGTCGATCGGCGGCTGGTGGCGCCACAGCAGCTTGCCAGCCGGCGTCCAGGCGGCACGCAGCGAGGCGCCGAGGCCGTCGGGGGGCATCGTCGCGCCGACGGCGACGAGGACGCCGTCCGGCCGCTCGGCGGCCGCGATCAGCATCACGTTGGCGACCGGATCGGTCCAGCTGCCGACCGTGCCGCCGGCACTGCTGACCAAGCGCACCGCGCCGACGACCTTGCCGCCGCTGACGGTCTGGCCGACGGCGATGACGCCGCCGTTGCTGCGCCTACCGAGGCCGACCAGCGACTCGGGCGCCGCCGGGCCGCCGTAGCTGATGCGCCACGCCAGCTGTCCATTCGGCAGCACGCGGCCGAGGTACGACGTTGCCCCGCCCTCTTGGCCCCAGCCGCCGCCGAAGAACGAGCCGTCGGCGCCGGCGATCAACGTCAGCGCGATTGGCTTGCAGCCCTTGCAGTCGGGCGCGGTGATCGAGGCGATGGCGGCCGTGGGGCCGCCGCCGAACGGCGACACCGGCCCGTCGGGCTGGATCTGCAGCCGGAGCGCGTGGCCGTCGCCGCTGGCGCCGATGCCGAGCACCGCCCAGACGCCGGCGCCGTTGCGCACGACGCGGGTCGCGAGGTCGAGCCCGATGGCGCCGAGCTCGCCGATGTCGGCCAAGCTGCCGTCAGCGAGGCTGCCAGCGGTGATCGCCACCGACGCGTGCTGCCAGAAGGGGTTCTCCCCGCGGCTCGCCACCGCCGGCCGTCCGTCGTCGAGCTCGACCAGGCCCGACAGGGTGCCCTCGTCGCTGCCGTAGCCCTTGACGAAGACCCGGCCGTCATGGTCCGGCTTGCAGGCGCCGCTGGCGCAGCTGCCGCTCTTGGTGCACGGCAGCTTGGGGTCGCAGAAGCTCGAGAGATCAGGCACCGCCTGGCATCCGGTGGCGGCGACGCAGCCCTCGGCGGTGCAGGCGTTGCCGTCGTCGCAGGCCTGCCACGCCTTGTCGGCGCATTGCCCACGAGCGGCGCAGCTAGCAAAGCCCCAGCGATCGACGACTTGCGCCGCGCCGCGCGCGCCAGCGCCCGCGCCCTTGCCGCCGAAGACCAGCACCCGGCTGCCGTCGCCGGACGCGCTCAGGCCGCGCACGGCGGTTGGCGGGTCGACGAGCGGCCGCTGCCAGAGCGGATTGCCGAGCGCGTCCATCGCACCGATGACGGTGCCGGTCGTGCCGGGGACGCCGACGTAGACCAGGCGGTCGGCCACCGTCTCCATCGCTTGCGGCCAGTTCGCGGTGGGCAACGTCCGCGCGCCCACCGCGGCGCCGGCGCCGAGCGCAAAGCGAACGGCGTGCACGTTTTCGACCGGGCCGACCTTGCCGGTCTGCTCGACGTAGGCGGCGCGAGGCACGATCGCGAGCGCGGTCCCGCCAGCGACGACGGCCAGCGGTCCAATCGGCAGCGACAGCTCAGCGGTGCCCTGCACCAGCGACGGGCCCTTGTTGCCGCCGGCGTCGAGGGTGAGGAAGCTGTAGACGTGTTGCCATGGCCCATGGCTCGACCAGACGACGATGCCGCCGCCCTGGATCACCCGCAGCGACGACACGTGCTGGGTCTGCCCGAGCTGATCTGGCAGGAGCTGCCACAGCACGGCCCCCGCCAACGTCCGCATCGCCACGACCAGGTCGCCGTCGTCGCCGACCTTCACCCCGGCGAGCACCAGGTTGCCCGAGTCGTGCAATACCGCGCGATCGACCCGCACCACCAGCCCATCGGCCGGCGTCAGCGCCGCGGTGGTTCCGACCTTGCCGCCGGCGTCGATCACCGCCGAGGCCGCAGTCGCCGCCCCGCTCGTCGTCGCGCCGCGAGCGACCACGACCACGCCTTGCGCGCCGCGGTCGAGCACGGCGATCACCGCCGTCAGCTTGGCGATCCCACTCGGGGGCGCGACCAGCGCCGCCCACTGTTCGGTGCCGCTGGGCCCAAGCGCCACCACTCGCACCTTGCCGGCGTCGGCCCCGCTCTCGACCTGCCCCGCCAGCACGGCGACGCCGTCGCCACGCAGCACGCCACCGCCGAACTCCGCAGCCTCGCCCGGCTTGGCGGTGAGGCTCCACAGCGTCGGCGTCGCGCCGGGCTTGCACTGCCCACCCTTGCACGCCGCACCGACGTAGCACGGGTCGCCGTCGGGGCACGGTGTCCCGTCCGGCTGCGCCGTCACCACGCAGGAGAAGCCGTCGCTGCCCTTGGGCTGGCACAGCGCCTGCTCGCAGGCCCCGACCTTGGCGTCGCATTTCGCCACGGCTCCGGCCTTGCACGCTCCCTTGCCGTCGCAGGCATCGGCGACGGTGCAGCCGCTGCCGTCGGCGTCGCACGGCGTGCCGGCGGGGTGGGCGGCGACCTTGCACGCCCCGGTCTTGCCGTCACAGCCGTCTGGGGTGCAGGCGTTGCCGTCGTCGCAGCTCTTGACCTTGAAGGTGCAGCCCGCGACCGCGTCGCAGCTGTCGATGGTGCAGGCGTCGCCGTCGTTGCAGGCCTTGGGCGCGCCGCCGCCGCAGACGCCGAGCGCGCAGGTCGTCTTGTCGGTGCAGGGCTTGCCGTCGTCGCAGGCGGTGCCGCCCGCGGCTGGCGCCAGGGCGCAGCCGCCGGTCTTGGGGTTACAGGTGCTCTTGAGGCAGTCGGTGTCCTGGCTCTTTGAGCAGAAGACCTCGCTGCCCGGCTGCGGCTTGCACGCCGGCTTCGCGCCGGCGAGGTCGCAGTACTGCAGGCCGTTGCACAAGTTGCCGTCGTCCTTGACCTTGCAGTCGGCGTCGACCTTGCACTCGCAGACGAAGGTGCCGGGCTTGCATGCGCCGAGGCTGCAGCTGTCGCCGCTGGTGCACGAGTCACCGTCGTCGCATTTGGTCGACGACGGCTGCGCCACCGGGCCGCAGACGCCGGTCTTGGGCGCGCATGTGTTCTTGACGCAGGCGGTGTCGTCGACGGTCGGGCAGTTCACCACCGTCGCCGGGTTGACCTTGCACGCGCCGGCGATCGGGTCGCAGAACATGGTGCCGTTGCATAGGTCGCCGTCGTCCTTGGCCTTGCAATCGGCGTCGACGGTGCACTCGCAGACCTTGGCCCCCGGCTTGCACGTCTTGCCGTCGCAGACGTCCCCCTTGGTGCAGCCGTCGCCGTCCTCGCAGGCAAACGGGCCGGGGTCGGCGTCGCCAGCGGCGGCGACCTTGTAGGCACAGATGGTGATCGGCACCCCGACATCGATCACCGCGCAGCCGAGCTGCTGCGCCTCGGCCCGCGCCGTCAGGGCGCAGGTGCCGGTCTTGGGCTGGCAGAGGTTCTTCTGGCAGGCGGTGTCGTTGACCGTCGGGCAGACGACCACCGTCGCCGGGTTGACCTTGCACGCGCCGCTCTTCAGGTCGCAGTAGAGCGTGCCATTGCAGGCGTCACCGTCGTCCTGGTCCTTGCAGTCGGTGTCGGCCTTGCACTTGCAGACGTCGCTGCCGCCGGCGCAGACGCCGCCGGCGCAGACCTCGCTGTCGGTGCAGGCGTCGCCGTCGTCGCAGGCCTTGCCCTCGTTGACCGGCTGCAACACGCAGGCGCCGCTGGCCTGATCGCAGGTGTTCTTGCGGCAGGGGGTGTCGGCGGCGACGGAGCAGTTGACGACGCTGGCGGGGTTGGGCTTGCAGACGCCCTTGCCGGCCGAGGTGTCGCAGTAGGGAACCCCGTTGCACGCGTCGCCGTCGTCCTTGCAGTCCGCGCTGCTCTTGCAGGTGCAGATGTCGATCGCGCCCTTGCAGACACCGGCTGCACAGGCGTCGTCGGCGGTGCAGGCGTCACCGTCGTCGCAGGTGGCGCCGTCGGGGCGCGGCGTCGCGTTGCAGGCACCGGTCTTGGGGTCGCAGCCCTGGACACTGCACGCAGCGTCGTCCTCCGGGCAAGTGACGACGGTCGACGGCGGCACGACGCAGCGATACGGGAAGCCCGCCTTGTCGCACACGGCCTTGCCGTTGCAGGCGTTGCCGTCGTCCACGCAGGGCCGCTGGTCGTCGCACTCGCAGGCGTCAGCGCCCGGCTTGCACGCGCCAGCCTCGCAGCGGTCGCCCAGCGTGCACGGCACGCCGTCGTCGCAGGCGGTGCCCTTGGCCGCAGCGACGGCCTCGCAGGCCCCGGTCGCGGCGACGCAGCGGGTCTGGCTGCAGGCGGTGTCGGCGCTGGTGTCGCAGGTGACGATGGTCGCGGGAGCGAGCGCGCAGACACCGAGCGCGGCGTCACAGCGCAGGCTGCCGTTGCAGGCGTCGCCGTCGTCATGCGGGGCGCAGTCGGAGTCGACCTTGCACGAGTTGGCGCCGCCGCCGGCTTCGTCGCTGCTGCAGCCGGCGGCGTGGGCGGCGGCGAGCGCGAGCACCAAGGCGAACCAGCGGGTTCGGAAACGCAGCGATACCGCGGCGCGGCGAGGGCGTGACAGCATGGGGCGACCTCCGATGTGGCGGCGCGTCTGTCAACGTCGCAGGGGCCCGCACGCGGTTCGCCGCAGCCCGGCAACCTACAGGACCCCAACGCCTCAGTCCATCCGAACAGCGCGTGCTCGCGATGGCGACAGAGCGGGTGCCCCGCCGGGAGGGAGCGGACGACTCGGGGCCGGCACGTCTCCGCTGCGGAGCGCGCCGCAGCGGTGCGCGCGTCGGGGTGGCCAGATTCGACCACTTGACGGCAACATCTGCCCACCCCTGCCTTGTCGACGCAATCGCCGGACAACGCAGACGAAATGCGCGACCAAGCGGCAGCAACCGCCGCCGCATGAGGCTTGAATCCCGACGCGGGCGGCGCATCATGCTGGCGTGTTTGGGCGGCGTCCGAGTCGAGCACGAACGTGGTTGTCTGCACGTTGGGCAAACGCGGCGGGCGCCCCAGCGCGGAATTGATCGCGGACGGCGATGCCAAGGGCGGGCGTCGTCGCCCCTGGGTGGACGTCGGGCAACCGACAGTCGAGGCAGAGGACCATGTCCAGACTCCCCACGATCCTGTGCGTGGACGATGAACCGATCGTACTGACCAGCCTACGCGAGCAGTTCGAACGCGGGCTGCAGGGGTTGGAAGTCGAGGTCGCCCAGGACGCCGCTGAGGCGCTGGAGATCCTCGAAGCCTTGATTGCGGACGGCGTCCCCGTGCCCGTCGTCATCAGCGACCACATCATGCCGGGGATGAAGGGCGACGAGCTGCTGGTGCACGTGCATCGGCGGCTGCCAGACACCCGGACGGTGCTCTTGACCGGGCAGGCGGGGCTGGATGCTGTGGGACGCGCGGTCAATGACGCCGGGCTCTACCGGTACCTGACCAAGCCCTGGCAGCCCCACGACCTGACGATGACGCTGCGCGAGGCTGTCCGTGCCTGGCAGGCGGAGCGGCAAGTGCGGGCCCAGCAACTCCAGCTCGCGGCCGCACATGCCGCGGCGACCCGTTTCGTACCCTACGAGTTCTTGTCACTGTTGGGGCGCACCGAGCTTGCCGAAGTCCGTCGCGGCGACTGCACCGCGCGCGAGGTGGCGGTCTACTACTCCGACATCCGCTCGTTCACATCCTTGGTCGAGGGCCATACGCCAGCAGAGAACCTGGAGTGGATCAACGAGTACCTGGGCTGGATGGAGCCGCCCATCCACCGCCACGGCGGCTTTGTGGCGGGTGTCGCGGGCGATGCCGTCATTGCCCTGTTTGGCACCGGGGCCGACGCCGTCCTGGGCGCGGCCATCGAGTCGTTCCGCGCCCTGGACACCTACAACACCGTGCGCGAGGGCCGTGGCGAGGCCCCGCTGCGGATCGGCATCGGCCTGGCCATCGGCGAGTGCCTGATGGGCGTCATCGGTGGCGAAGAGAGCCTCAAGTGTGGGGTCATCGGCGACGCCGCGAACCTTGCGTCCCGCGTCGAGGGGCTGACCAAGCACATCGGGCCGCTGCTCATCACCGAGGAGATCCGCGACGGCCTGGCGGACCCGGACCGGTACGCCATGCGCTACGTCGACCGGGTGCGCGTGAAGGGTCGGAGCTCGGCCACCACCCTCTACGAGGTGTTGGACGCACTGCCCGAGGCTGAGCGCTTGCGCAAGCTGGCGACGGCCGATCGGCTGACAGAGGCGCTGACCCTGGTGCAGGCGGGAGACCTGAAAGCAGCGGCGGCCACGTTCGACGCGTTGGCCGCGGCCCATCCGGACGATCCGGCGTTTGCCTGGCACCGCGAGCGTGTTGCGGAGCTCGCGGAGCGGGGCCTGCCTGCCGATTGGGATGGCGTCACCCGGTTGCACCACAAATAGGCTTCGACCACCGAGAGAGGTCCCATGGTCATCTTGCTCGTGGACGACGAAAAGACGGTGCTGGACAGCTTGAGTGCCCAATTGCGGACGATCTTTCCGCGAGACGTCGAGTGCGAAGCGGCAGAGAGCGCAGAGGAAGCCTGGGAAGTGCTGGAGGCGTTGGAGGCCGACCGCGCCCACGTGATCGTCGTCGTGTCGGACTGGCTCATGCCTGGACAACGCGGTGACGAATTCCTCGCGCGCGTGCGCCAGCGCTTTCCCCAAATCGGCCGAATCCTGCTGACGGGTCAGGCAGACTCGAGCGCACTGGCACGGGCCAACGAGGACGCTGCGGTGCATCGCATCCTACGCAAGCCGTGGCGCACCGACCAACTGCGCGAGGCCATTGGCACCCTGATCGACTACGTGTAGGGAATTTCGTCGCCACCGGCGTCGGCGCGCGAGCCCGAAGCCTCGGAAGCACCATGTCCGACCTGTGGAGCAAACTCGAGGGCTGGAGCACGCTCGCGGATCGTCCGACGGACACCGACGAAGAGCGCCAGAAGCACCGCTTCATGCTGCTGACTGCGCTGAGCATGAGCTTTGGCGGCCTGATCTGGGGTACGATGTGCTTCATCGGCGGCATGATCACCCCCGGCCTGATTCCGTACGGCTACACGCTTATCACCATCATCAACCTGGCCGTGCTGCGCCAGACCAAACGCTTCGCGCCCGCCCGGGTGGTGCAGGTGCTCATCAGCCTGCTGCTGCCGTTCCTGTTCCAATGGGTCCTCGGCGGCTTCGTGGCCAGCGGCGCGATGATGATCTGGGCCATGCTGGCGCTGGTCTGCGCCCTGTCCTTCGAGACCAAGCGCGGCGCCGTCGGATGGCTCGCGGTGTACCTCGCGTTGACCGCGCTGTCGGGCGTAATCGATGGTGGGCTCGCGCCGCCGGTGGAGCTTGGTGCCGGCGGGCTCGGGCCGACGTCCTTCGCCATCAACATCGCGACGGTGTCGGCGACGGTCTTTGGCCTGACGGTGTACTTCCTGCACCTGCGTGACGAAGCCAACGCAGAGTTGACGCGCAAGAACGAGCAGATCGCCCGGTCCCAGCAAGCGCTCGTCCAGTCGGAGAAGATGGCGGCGCTGGGCCAACTGGTCGCCGGTGTAGCCCATGAGCTGAACACGCCGCTGGGGGCCATCGGCGCGTCGGTCGACAACATCGGGACCGCGCTCGACCACACACTGGTGGATCTGCCGGAGGTGCTGAGCCAGTCCACGCCCCAGGAGCTGGCAGGCCTGCGCAACTTGCTCAGGGAAGGGGAACTCGTCACAGGCGCGCTGACCTCGCGCGAGGAACGGGACCAGCGCACCGCGTTGCAGGCTCGCCTCGAGGCGCTGGACGTGGCCAACCCGCGGCAGGTCGCCCGGGCCCTGGTGTCGATGCGCGCCGTCGCCAATCTGGAAGCGCACCTGCCGCTGCTTCGCTCGCCACGGGCGGAGGCGTTGTTGCACGCCGCGGCCGATCTGGCGGCCTTGCGGCGCAACAGCGTGACCATCCGCACGGCTGCCGACCGCGCGGCCAAGATCGTATTCGCGCTCAAGAGCTACGCGCACCCGGGGTCGGCAGGCGGTGAGCCTGTCGCGGCATCGGTGGCCGACAACCTGGAAACAGTGCTGACGCTCTACCAGAACCAGATCAAGCACGGCGTGGAGATTGTCCGCGACTTCCGGGATCGCGGCGTCGTGTGCGGCCGGCACGAGGAGCTCAACCAAGTCTGGACCAACCTGGTCCACAACGCGCTGCAGGCCATGCAGTACAAGGGCAAATTGGAGCTCCGGGTCGCGACCGAAGGCGCAAACGTCGTGGTCCAGGTGATCGATGGCGGGCCGGGCATTCCCATCCAGACACAACAGCGCATCTTCGAGCCCTTCTACACGACCAAGAGCCAGGGCGAGGGCAGCGGATTGGGCCTGTCCATTTCACGCGACATCGTCGAGCGCCATGACGGGACCATCAACGTCGAGAGCCGGCCCGGACGGACTACGCTCACGGTGACCCTGCCGGTGGCCTAGAGACGCGATCACCAAATCACAGGCGGCGAACTCCTGGTGCGTCTCGAGCAGGGGGATCGGATGGCCGCCCCCCGGCTCGGCGCCGAGGACTGGCTGCTCATACCAACTCCATTTGACTCGCACCTACGTTCGCGCCACATCACGTGGCCGCCAGTGGTCGTCGCAGCGAGCCCGAACCTGCTCGGGCGCCTCCATCAGCTCGACGCACCTGGCTTCGATGGCGTCTTCGAGCCAGAGGATGTGTTCGAAGAGCTGGTTGGCGACGACCTCGTTGACCAGGGGCCACAGGCGCTCGGCTGGCTGGAGCTCGGCCGAGTATGGGGGTAGCAAGGCCAGCTGCAGGCCTGCTGGCATGACCAAGTCATCGGAGCGATGCCAGCCAGCGCCGTCCAGCACCAGCACGACGCGGTTGTGCTCGTCGACCCTTGCGGCATCGCAGAACAGCTACAGCGCCAGGTTGAAGGCCTCGGTACCGACGCGCGGTTGCATCAGGAAGAAAGTCGCGCCGCTCAGCGGGTGCACCAAACCGTACAACCAGCACACAGCGCTGCGGCCATCGACCGCGCGGTGCAGCCCTGCGACCACCTCCTCTCGTGGCAAGTGTCGCTTCACCGGTTGGATCCGCTTCGTCCTGTCGCCAGCCGCCATTGGAGCCTCCATCGACCCGCAGGACTGCGGGATCTGGCCAGGCGCTCACGGCTCACGATCGGCTTCAACTGGGTTTGGTATCCGATTGACAAGAGTCGAAGGCTACGGCAACCCCAATGTTGCCCAACCGGGAGGTGCGAGCCAGTGGGAGGTGCCAGACGATTCGAAACGGACGATTCGAAACGGGCCTTGGCACCGCTCGCGGCCGGCGAGGCCACGCGACGCAAGAAGCTGCCGGCGATGCAGTGGCGAGTGCCGACGCCGTAGCGCGGCGCTGTCTCGAAGCGTCTCGCACGTTTCCTTGGGGAGTCGTGGCCAAGCATCTTGGTCTGGCAGGTTCGCGGGCAGGTGCAGTGTCGTCCATGGCCACCGCGAAGCGACCAGCGTTGCCGCAGCTCGGCCCTCCGCATTTGCCCAAATCCGCGCGTCGCAGCGTGGCGTCCTTCCTCGAATCCTCTGGTATGTTTCACGACACGGGTAGCGCGAACTCGCGCAAGAGGAGATCCAGATGCACATCGCGATCATCGGAGCCGGCAGGGTCGGCACCACCCTGGGCCGCGGCCTGCAGCGCGCCGGCCACACCATCCATTATGGCGTCCGCGCCCCGAACTCGCCGGATGCCGACGGCTTGCGCGCGGAGGGGGCGGCGGTCGACACGGTCGCCGAGGCTGTGGCTGCGGCCTCGTTGGTCATCCTGGCCACGCCTTGGCCCGCTACGCGCGACGCGCTGCAGGCGGCCGGCGACTTCGGCGGGCGCATCCTGATCGACGCGACGAACCCGATCGGGCCGGGCCTGACGCTGACCCACGGCAAGGACGACTCCGGCGCCGAGCAGGTCCAGCGCTGGGCCACGGGCGCGCGCGTGGTCAAGGCGTTCCATTCGACCGGCGCCGAGATCATGGCGGAGCCGCGTTTTCCGGGCGGCGCGGCCATGATGCTGGTCGCCGGCGACGAAGCGAGCGACTGCGACGTCGTGCTCGGGCTCTGCCATGACCTGGGCTTCGACGCCCGTCGGCTCGGACCGCTCGCCAAGGCCCGCCTGCTCGAGCCGATGGCGCTGGTCTGGATCACGCTCGCGATCCAGGGTGGCGACCGCGGCTTCGCGTTTGGATGGCTGCACCGCTGACGGCGCATCCGCGGGACCGGGGAGGATCGACGCCGCGCGATTGGAACGGCCGGTGTCGGCTTGGACGTGGCGCGATCGAATCCTGACGCCGGCCAGACGGCGAGCGATCGGACCGGATCCGCGCAGTCTGCCGCAAGCGCCGCCGCTTGCCGGCCACCTCGGCCCGGTCGCCCACGGCGGCGCGGATCAGGGTCAGGGTCGACGCCTGTTGCCGCAGCGTCATCGCAACCTCCGTCGCGTCCTCTGCGTGCGGCGACAATCGCGACCACGACCGCAGCAACGGACGCGCTCGACGACGTGTCGCTCGACGACGTGTCGCTCGACGACGTGTCGGACGATTCGGGAGCGCCGCCTCCCTTTCACGGACAGACGGCCGGGAGGATGTCGGTCGGCTTGGTCGTGAACATCGGGTTCACATAGCACCCCTTGACGCAATACTCGCCATTGGGCTGCCAGCGTTTGCCGCCCATGCACGGGTCGCCGCTCTGGTAGCAGGTCTCGAAGGCTTCGACGGTGCTGGCGCCGGCGTCGCTGATCGTGTTGGGCCAATGGACCTTGCCGACGTACCACATCGCGCGCGCGTCCATCGGCACCTTGGCCAACTCCGTGGCGAGCGTGCCAAACACATAGACCCGGATCGTGGCATACGAGACGCCGAAGCCATTGTCGTTCCAGGCGTGGACGCCGACATGGTAGAATTCCGGCTTGTCGCTCGAACCCTCTGGATTCGCCAGGTCGAGGATCTCGGGAGCGGCGCTGTTGGCGTCATCGAGGTCGAGGTTCGGATCGTCAGGCACCGTCGGAATGGCGTTTCCCCAATTCGGATTGGGGTTGAGCCAGAACGTGTCGAAGGGGTTGCTGAACCAGGGGTCCCCTTTGCCGTCGCAGTCGAAATCTGGCCCAGACGCCAGAACATGGGCGAAGTGCAGGTCGAGATCCGCGCCAGCGCCGGCGTTGACGCCGCCAGGCTTGGCGGCCGCAGGTGTGTCCCACACCAACTCGACATGGACGGCGTCGTCTGGGACGACGTGCACCGTCGTGCAGGCAGGCACGCAGTTCTTGCCGCCGGTCTGGTCCCAGATCTCGAGGCAGAACTCGTAGTCGCCCGCGACCTTGACCGTGAACGTCGGGCTCGGCGACTGGCTACCCGGCGCGAACACCTGCTTGCTGCCGACGGGTTGCTTGACCGTCCATTGGACCTTCGCCGGCGACGAGCCGTCTTCGCCTGCGCTGCCGGTGCTCTGCAGGTGCAGCGTCGTCTGCGGGATGACCGCGCCACCCTCCTTGACCGCCATCTTGGCGATCGGACACGACGTCTGGACACCGGCGCCGTCAACCGGCAGCGCCTGCGTCGGCACGCTGGCGTCGATCTGCAGGCTGGTGCCCTCCGAGCCCACCATATCGGGCGAGAAGACGACGACGAACGTCACCTTGGCGCCGGGGACCAGCGTCAACGGCGCGGCGGGTGTCGGCCCGGCCACCGCATCGACCGCCGGGGATGCCGCGTGCATGGCAGCGAAATCCAGCGTGAACGGCGCCGAGGCATCGGCCAACGCGATGCGCGTGACCTCGACCGCGGCGTTGCCATTGGCGTGCAAGGTGACCGTGGCCGTGACGCTCTTGCCCAGCTGGACACCGCCGAAGTGCAGCGCGTTGGCCGCGTCGACGGTGACGCCGAGGCTCGGCGTGCTGGCGGGCACGGTGTCGATCGCACTGTCCGAGCCAGCGTCGGCAGAAGCGTCTGCGCCCAAAACGTCGAACTGCCCGGCGTCACCGTCGCCGGCCGGCGCCTGCAGGCCCGTCGACGACGCCGGCGCGCTGCAGCCGACGCAAGCCGCGAGCAGCAAGGAGGCCCCCATGACGCGTCGCCGCCGAGCTCCAGCCATCCGCCGCCCCCGAGGCCTACCGGCAGAGAATCCGCCGATCAATCAAGCCAGTTCCGGCATGAGCATAACAGGCAGCCAGGGCGCCGGCGAGAGCAACAATCCACTCACGCCATCCGACCCGAGCGTCGGACCAACCCACCCCACCCAAGCGGGGGATGCGCAAAGCGCATCGGGCCCCGCGCAGCCAACCACGCCACAGGCCGCCCCTCCACCCAAAACCCCGGGGGAGCGCGAGGGGGTTCGTCCCCCTCGCCCCCAGGGGAGGAGCG
>CAZPHC010000023.1:0-48484 GCA_964586155.1 uncultured Enterobacteriaceae bacterium
CCTGCTCGGCAAGCGCGTCGACTACTCGGGCCGTTCGGTCATCGTCGTCGGTCCGGACCTGCGTCTGCACCAGTGCGGCCTGCCGAAGAAGATGGCGCTCGAGCTCTTCAAGCCCTTCGTCTACGCCAAGCTCGAGGAACTCGGCTACGTCACGACGATCAAGAGCGCGAAGAAGCTGGTCGAGAAGGAAGGCCCGCAGGTGTGGGACATCCTCGCCGACGTCATCAAGGAGCACCCGGTCATCCTGAACCGCGCTCCGACGTTGCACCGCCTCGGCATGCAGGCGTTCGAGCCGGTGCTGATCGAGGGCAAGGCGATCCAGCTCCACCCGCTGGTCTGCACCGCGTTCAACGCCGACTTTGACGGTGACCAGATGGCCGTCCACCTGCCGCTCTCGCTCGAGGCGCAGATGGAAGCGCGCGTGCTCATGATGAGCACCAACAACATCCTGCTGCCGGCGTCGGGCAAGCCGATCATCAACCCGTCGCAGGACATCGTCCTCGGCTTGTACTACCGCACGCGCATCCTGCCCTTCGCCAAGGGCACCGGTCGGCTCTTCGCCAGCCCGGCGGAGGTGCGTGCCGCGTATGACGCCAAGGAAGTCGATCTGCACGCCGCCATCATCTGCCGCGTGCCGATGTGGGACGACCACCAAGATCCGGACGAGGAGCTGCCCGCGCGCCGCGATCGCGTCCAGACGTCGGTGGGTCGCGTGCTCCTGCACGAGATCGTGCCGAACGGCGTGCCGTTCTCGCTCTACAACAAGGAGCTCGGCAAGAAGGAGCTGCAGAACCTGATCGACGAGACCTACCGTCGCTTCGGCAGCAAGAAGACGGTCCTTCTGGCCGACGCCATCCGCTCGGCGGGCTACTCGTCGGCGACCGAGGCCGGTGTCTCGATCTGCATCGACGACATGGCGATCCCGGCGGCGAAGTACTCGATCGTCAACGAGGCCGAGGGCCAGGTCGCGCAGATCACGGCGCAGTACCACGAGGGTCTCATCACCGACGGCGAGCGCTACAACAAGGTCGTCGACATCTGGTCCGACGCGACCGAGAAGATCGCGCGCACCATGATGGACGGCATCAGCAAGACCACGTTCGCGCCGAACGGCGGCTTCCACGGTGAAGACGTCGTGATCACGGCCGATACGCCGACCGAGACGGGCAAGAGCTTCAACTCCATCTTCATGATGGCCGACTCGGGCGCCCGCGGCTCGCAGCAGCAGATGCGCCAGCTCGCCGGCATGCGCGGTCTCATGGCCAAGCCCGACGGCTCGATCATCGAGACGCCCATCACCGCCAATTTCCGCGAAGGCCTGACGGTGCAGCAGTACTTCATCTCGACCCACGGCGCCCGCAAGGGCCTCGCGGACACCGCGTTGAAGACCGCGAACTCGGGCTACCTGACCCGTCGTCTCGTCGACGTCGCCAACGACGCCGTCATCGTGGACTACGACTGCGGTACCCTCGACGGCATCGAGATGGAAGCGCTCGAGGAGTCCGGCGAGATCATCCAGCCGCTGGGCGAGCGTGTGCTCGGCCGCGTGTCGCTCGAGGACGTCGAGGACGCCGAGGGCAACATCCTGGTCGAGGCCGATCACCTGATCGACGAGGCTGGTGTGCAGCGCATCGAGGCCGCGGGCGTCCGCAAGATCTCGATCCGCACGGTGCTGACCTGCCGCGCCCAGACCGGCGTCTGCGTGCTCTGCTACGGTCGTGACCTCGCTCGCGGTCGCTACGTCAACATCGGTGAGGCCGTCGGCGTCATCGCGGCGCAGTCGATCGGTGAGCCGGGTACCCAGTTGACCATGCGTACGTTCCACGTCGGTGGCGCGGCCGCGACGAACCGCGAGATGCCGCAGCACCGCGCCAACATCGACGGCAACATCAAGTTCAAGGACTTGTTGACCGTGGATCCGGGCGACGGCAGCGGCATGGTCGCGATCGCCCGCGGTCACCTGCTGATCACGCTGCCGGGTGTCCCCGAGGATCGCTGCCCCGCGTTCGCGGTGCAGGCCGGCGCGCGCATCCGCGTGACGGACGGTCAGGTGGTCAAGCGCAACGACCTGCTCGCCGAGTGGGACAACGCCGCCAAGCCGATCCTGACCCACATCGGTGGTACGGTGAAGTACATCGACATCATCGACAACGTCACGATCAAGGAGCAGATCGACGAGGCCACCGGTATCGCGCAGCGCTTCATCCTCGAGACGAAGGACGCGACCAAGCAGCCGGCCATCGCCATCTGCGGCCCCGACGGCGAGGTCATCCGCAACCCGCGGACCAACGCACTGAGCCAGTACAACCTGCCGGCGGGTGCGAACCTGGTCGTCCAGGAAGGCGCGCTGATCAAGGCCGGCGACACGCTGGCCAAGGTCGCCGTGCAGCAGGCGATGTCGCGCGACATCGTCGGTGGTCTGCCCCGCGTCGCCGAACTCTTCGAGGCGCGTCGTCCCAAGGACGCCGCCGTCATGAGCGAAGTCGACGGCATCGTCTCGTTCGGCAAGCCGGTGAAGGGCAAGGCCCGCATCATGGTCATGCCGGAGTACGGGCAGGCGCGCGAGTACCTGATCGGCAAGGGCCGTCACATCACCGTGGCCGAGGGCGACCGAGTGCGCGCCGGTGACCCGCTCGTCGAAGGTCCGCTGAACCCGCACGACATCCTGCACGTGCTCGGCATCGAGGCGCTCGCCAAGTACCTCGTCGACGAGATCCAGGAGGTCTACCGCCTGCAGGGCGTGAAGATCAACGACAAGCACATCGAGGTCGTGGTGCGGCAGATGCTGCGCTGGGTGCGTGTCACCAAGACCGGCGACACGAACTTCATGGTCGACCAGCAGGTCACCAAGCAGCAGTTCGACGAGGAGAACCAGCGCGTGCTCCGCAACGGCAGCAAGCCCGCCTCGGGTGAGCCGCTGCTGCTCGGCATCACGAAGGCCTCGCTGTCGACGACGTCGTTCCTCTCGGCCTCGTCGTTCCAGGAGACCACGAAGGTGCTCACCGAAGCCTCGCTCGCGGGGCGCCTCGACGTGCTCGCCGGCCTCAAGGAGAACATCCTGATGGGCCGTCTTGTGCCGGCTGGTACCGGCATCCGCGAGTACGAGGATGCCGAGATCGAGGTCGGTGTCGAGAGCGCGCTTCGGTCCGAGCTCGGCTACGACGCACTCTAGGGCCATCGGCCTTTGGGAGATGGGGACGGCCCGCTGCGCTCTGCGCAGCGGGCCGTTCTGCGTTTGGGCTTGGCACGGGCGTTGTGAGACCGTCGCGAAGAGACGGTCTCATGGACCGGGTGTCGACCGAGCTTGAGCGCCATGGCGGCCAACTGCTGGGGTTTGTTGCCGAGCCGCCGGGTGCGGGCTTGGCACGACACTTGCGTTCGCACAGGGATGGGACGTGCCTGGCGTCCCCCGGCGCGCTGGATCTTGGGCCCGAGTGAGGGCGCGCCTGTGAACGAGCTGCTGGCGGCGGCCTGGCGAACTTCGTCGGGTAGGTGCCGATTTGGTGGCTGCGCTTCGCGCAGGTGGGGAGGGCGTGTCTTGGGCTGTGCCGGTTGTCGGCAGGAGGGCCCCGGAACGGGGCTCGCCCGCACCTTCCGCACATGCATCCCCACTCACTCGCGCGGGTCCTTCGCCGCCCCCTAGCACGAGCCCGCTGCCCAAAAACGCAGAGCGCCCCGGCCAGCAAGCTGGCCGGGGCGCTCCGCTCGAACCGTACGCTCAGCCTACTTGCAGACGTTCGCGGCG
This sequence comes from uncultured Enterobacteriaceae bacterium, assembly GCA_964586155.1. Taxonomy (GTDB): domain Bacteria; phylum Myxococcota_A; class UBA9042; order UBA9042; family UBA9042; genus SXNM01. Next base: position 3,746 of record CAZPHC010000023.1, read on the forward strand.
GGAGCGCACACCTTCGTGGCGAGCTCCTTGCCGTCCGCATCCTTGGCAGGCACGCACTTGGCGCCACCGTCGGCGTTGGCGCAGTCGGCATCGACCGTGCACGCCGGCGCGCAACGCTGGTTGGCCAGCGTGCCCGCAGCACCGAGGTTGGTGCACTTGTAGTTGCCCGCGCACTGGTAGTCGTACGCGCAGGGAATGCAGCTCTTGGCCTTGCGGCAGATCGGCATGTAGCCGGCCTTGGCCGGATCCTTGCGCGGGATCAGCATGTTGCCCTTGTCGCAGACCAGACCGGAGCCGCAGTCGGCGTCTTCGTTGCAGGTCCGGCTGCAGTAGCCCTTGCCGGCCTCGGCGTCGTCAAGGCAGTAGGCGGTCAGGCACTCCGTCGCGTCGGCCTCCGGATTGCACGCCTCACCGACCTTCTTGGTCGGCTGCGGCGGGTTGGGGTTGGCCTGCGTGGCCGGGTTGGCGATGCTCAGGCACGAGTACTCGATCTTCGCGGCCTTGTCCGGACCCGTCGCGACGGCGAAGCCGAGGCAGGCCTCGAGCTTGGCGGTGCAAGCCTTCGTCGAGCTGCAGTCCGTCAGGCTGTTGTTCGTCGAGGTCGGGAGGCAGAGCGGGGCGTAGATATCGTCCGTCTGCTCCTTGGTGCCGTTCCAGCCCCACAGCAAGCTGCGGCAGATGGTCTTGTACTGCTGGCCGTACGCCGTGACGGTCGCCGGACAATCCGCCTTGCCACCACCGCAGTAGTCCGAGCAGTAGCCCGGCTGCGCCTGGCCCGCCTGGTTGGTCGTGTTCAGGCACACGCCCGACTGGCAGAGCTTCGCCAGGCCGGTCTCGGTCGAGGCCGGGCCGCACTGATCGCCGATGTTCTTCTTCGCGGCGTCGGGGTCGATGCACGCACCCGCGAGGACATAGCCGTAGTCCACCGGGGTCGCGCCATCGGGCAGCGAAACCTGCGACTCGTAGAGCTTGCAGTACTTGCCAGCCTTGCAGTCAGACTTCGACAGGCAGCTGCCGTCCTTGCCCGGCGTGGGCGTGCAGCGCTGGATCGGCAGGAAGATGTCGTTGATGTCGTCCTGCGGATCGTCGAGGTCGAACGGGATCTCGTTGGTGCCGCACGACATGCCCGTCGGGCACTGGGCGTCGGACTTGCAGAGCGCGCCGCAGTAGCCGCCGTCGCAGATGAAGATGCCGCACTCGGGGAGCGAGGTGTCGTCGTCCGCGTACGGATCGCACTTCTCGCCCTTCTTGGCCGCATTGTTCGGCTTGTTCATGCAGATGTTGGCCCAACCCGGCAGCTTGGTCTTGGTCGGATCGTCCGGATCCGGATCACCCTCGGGGTTGTCGACGCCGTTGTAGCTGATGCGGCAGTAGGCGTTGTCGCTCTTGCAGTCGCCGTCCACCTCGCAGTTCTTGGGCCAGCAGATGTTGAACTTGGTCGGGTCGTCCGAAGCGAGCGAGACGCCCTTGTCGCACTTCCACGCCGAGCAATCGACATCGCCGGTGCAGGCGTCGCCGTTCGGGCACTTGCCCGACTTGCAGGCGCCGGGCTGGCTGATGCAGTCGGTGTCCGCCTCGCAGAACGAGGTGCAGCCGAGGCCGGTGCAGAAGTTGTTGGCGCAGATCGACACGGCACCGGTGACGACGTTGTTGTTGCAGGTCTGCGTGACGGCGGCGCCGGCGCTCTTGTCCGGGTTCTTCGACTTGGGGCCGCAGCGCTGCGTCAGGGCACCGTAGACGGTGTAGAGGCGGCAGGTCTCGTCCGCGTTGCAGTCCTTGTCGAGCTTGCAGGGCTTGAAGTCCTTGCCTGGGGTGCAGATCGCGAGCGAGCCGGACTGCGCGAGCTGCGCGGGGGTGCGGAGCTCGACGCACTTGTAGGCGTCACCGTGCGGGCCGTCGACGGCGTCGGCGCACTCGGAGTTGGCGCCCTCGTCCTCGATACCGTCCGCGCCGGCAGCGCCGGTCGCGTTGTTCTTGGTATCCTCGAGGATGGCGCAGAACTTGGTGCAGTGGTTGTTGTTGCAGAGGTTCGTCTCGCACTGCGCGTTGAGGCAGTCACGGTACGCACCTGCGGCCGCCGAGTTCGACGGGGTACCTGCCGGCGGGGGCTGGCAATCCTTGCTCGGACCGCACCACTCACCGAACTTCTTGAGCTTGACCTGGGTGGTCGCTTCGCACTTGTTCGCCTTGCACGCCTTGCCGGACGGGCAGGCGCCGCAAGAGGCGCTGCAGCCGGGGATGAAGCCGCACTCCTTGCCATCGCAGGAGCAGGGATCCGAGCCGGTGTCGGACGCGGTGTCGGTGCTGGTGGAGGTGTCGTTGCCGCCGGTCGCGGTGTCGTCGGTGCTCGTGGTGTCGTTGCCACCAAAGGAGTCGGAACCGGTGGCCGTGTCCTGCACCGCGCCGCCCGTCGTGCCGCTGCTGCTTCCGCAGCCGACCATCAGGGCGGTACATGCCAAGATCACGAGGATCGTGCTTTGCCGCTTCATTGAGACTATCCCCCATTGTGGACGGCAGCCCGCCGGTCCAGCCCAGATGTCCGCCCGCAGGCGCCGCGCTCGGCTTGCACGGACGCAAGACACAAGGCGTTTCAACGACTTGGGGGCACAGACGCCTACCAAGCCGATTCAAGAGGCGGTATGATAGGAAAGAACGAGTGAATGCGTCAAGGTTGCGAACTTGCATCGATGCAAGAGCCGCCACGCAGCGCCGTCGCCGCTACGACCGTAGCGCGATCGTGTCGATCAGGCGTGTCGTGCCGAAGCGGACGGCCGCCAGCGCCCGGGCCGGGCCATCGATCCGCTGCAAGCGCACCAACGTCGAAGGTTCGGCGATCGCGACGTAGTCCACCACGCCGCCCGCGGCCTCCAGCGTCGCCTCTGCGGTCGCGATGAGCGAGGCGCAGTCTGTCGCCCCGGCGGCCACGGCGTCCGCCATCGCCTCGAGGGCCCGAGGCAACGCGAGCGCACGGCTGCGCGTCGCCGGATCGAGGTAGGCGTTGCGCGACGAGAGCGCGAGCCCGTCCGTGTCACGGATCAGCGGCGCGCCGACGATCTCGGTCGGATGGTCGAGGTCGCGCACCATTCGGCGGATCACTTGCAGCTGCTGCCAGTCCTTCTCGCCGAAGATCGCCACGTCGGCGCCGACGAGGTTCAGCAACTTCAGCACCACCAACGCCACGCCGCCGAAGAAGTGGGGCCGGGTCAGGGCGCAGAAGTCCTGGCTCACGCCGGCCACGTCGACGGATGTCGAGAACCCTGGTGGGTACATGGACGTCGGCCCCGGAGCGAAGACGAGGTCGACACCGCGGCCACGGGTCGCGGCGCAGTCGGCCGGCAGGGTGCGCGGGTAGCTGCCGAAGTCCTCGTGCGGCGCAAACTGGGTCGGGTTGACGAAGATGCTCACCACCACGAGATCTGCGTGTTCACGAGCTCGATCGCAGAGCGTGAGGTGGCCCGCGTGCAGCGCGCCCATCGTCGGCACCAGCGCGATGCGGACATCCGGGTTCCTGGCCCGCTGGCCCCGGACCCACGAACGCAGCGCCACGGCGTCATGGGCGACGAGCTGGCCGGCGATCTCTGCCCACGATCCCGCGCTCGCGCTCACTGCGCCACCTTCAGCTTGGCGGTGCGTGCGGTCGTGTCCTCGTAGCCGTGCTCCGGGCCGGGGAAGGTGCCCGCCTTGACCTCCTGGCTGTAGCTGGCGACGGCCTGCGTCACCTCCGCGCCGAGATCCGCGAAGAGCTTGAGGAACTTCGGCGCGAAGCCGGGGTTGAGGCCGAGCATGTCGTACAGGACCAGGATCTGGCCGTCGCAGCCTTCGCCTGCTCCGATGCCGATGGTCGGGATCAGCAGGCTCGCGCTGATGTCGGCGGCGAGGGCGCGCGGGATGCCCTCGAGCACGATCGCGTACGCTCCGGCGTCCTGGAGGGCCTTGGCGTCCCGCAGCAGTCGGGCCCTCGCGCTGGCGCCGCGACCTTGCACCCGATGGCCGCCGAGCGCGTGGACCGACTGCGGCGTCAGGCCGATATGGCCCATGACCGGGATGCCCGCCGCGACCAAGCGCGCCACGACCGGCGCGATCTCCGCACCGCCCTCGAGCTTGACCGCGTGGGCACCGCCCTCCGCGAGCAGCCGGCCAGCGTTCGGTAGCGCGACCTCGGCGCTGAAGTAGGTCATGAACGGCATGTCCGCCACGAGGTGGGCGCGCTGCAGGCCGCGGGCGACGGCGCGTGTGTGGTAGACGATGTCGTCGAGTGTCACCGGCAAGGTCGAGGACTGGCCCTGCACCACGTTGCCGAGCGAGTCGCCGACGAGCACGACCTCGACCCCGGCGGCGTCGATCAGGCGCGCGAACGTCGCGTCGTAGCAGGTCAGCGCGACGATCTTGTCGCCGCGTTCCTTGCGTTCGCGCAGCTGGTGGGTGCGGATCGGCCCACCGTGGCGGGGCGTCGCGGGAGCCGGAGTCGGCTGGCTGTAGAGGGAGATGGTGGACCCGCCCGAGGCCGACGACACGTCGGCCCCAGCGGGCTGCTTGGACTTGCTCATGTGGGTGGCCTCCTTGTGGTAGACCCCGCGAACACCTCCACGCTACGCCCTCCCCACGCGGCTGGCAACGATCGGCTCCGGCGGACGCGCGACCGGGTCCATCGACGACGCGCGGGTGAGCGACGAGCGCCGCTGGCATCCGGTGACACAACCGTTGCCCTGTCGACCTCGACACTGCTACATTCCCGCACCCCAGGTTGCGGTCGACCTCGTCTGCACCACGCAAGGAGCGCGCAATGCACAGCCCTCGGATGTTCAACGCCACCCCCGTCCGGCCGGCCGCATGGTTCTGCGCCGTCGTCGCGGGAGGTCTGCTGTCGCTCGCGGGCCAGGCCTCCGCCGGCACCTGGCCACCTGCGCCGGGCGCGAACATGTCCGACGGCTCGAACTGGCCCAACGATCCGGGCTTCGGCAACTGCGAGAAGGACAAGGACGGCAAGTGCAAGCTGGAGAACGGCGCGCCGATCATGAAGGGCGGCGACTGGAACCTCTGGTCGTTCACGCCGGCCAACTACGCCGCGTTTCCGGGCTTCCGTCAGGCTGAGGTGCCGATGGGCGTCGGCATGCACGCCGATCGTGCGTGGACCAAGACCGTCGGCGATCGTCGCGTCATCATCGCCGTGCTCGACTCGGGCATCAAATGGGACGAGTCGGACCTGGTCAACAAGTACCACCTCAACAAGGGTGAGCTGCCCGCGCCAGACGCCAAGTGCCGCACGGCCGACTTCAAGGCCGACGATCCCTACGACACCAACGGCGACGGCATCTTCAACATGCTCGACTGGGCGACCGAGAACGGCACCGACGTGCCGAAGACGTCGTGTGATCCCAAGCTCAAGGACGTCAACAACAACGGCCTGCTCGACCCCGAGGACCTGATCAAGACCTTCTCGGACGGCAAGGACGGCGACGGCAACGGCTACCTCGACGACATCTCCGGGTGGGACTTCTTCCAGGACGACAACAACGCCTACGATGACACGCGCTTTGGCCACGGCACCGGCGAAGCCCGCGACTCGGCCGCCGAGGGCAACAACGGCCGCGGCAGCATCGGCGTCTGCCCCGAGTGCAGCATCCTGATGGTGCGCGTCGCTGACTCGTTCGTCTGTGATGCCAACGACTTCGCTGGATCGGTCGTGTTCTCCGTCGACTCGGGCGCGAGCGTCATCCAGGAGGCCCTCGGCTCCATCAACATGACGACCTTCGCCCGCGACGCGATCGAGTACGCCTACGCGAACAACGTCGCGATCATCGCGTCGGCGGCCGACGAGCTCTCGTTCCACCACAACATGCCGGGCACGAACAACCACACGATCTACGTCCACGCGATCGTCTTCGACGGCGCCAGCCCGGACACCAGCACGACGTTCCTGAACTTCAACAACTGCACCAACTACGGCGGACAGCTCGTGCTCAGCACCCCGGGCACCGGCTGCTCGTCCGAGGCCACCGGCATGACCTCGGGCCACGCTGGCATGATCTACTCGATGGCGCTGCAGGCCAAGCTCGACCCGCCGCTGTCGGCCGAGGAGGTGCGCAGCATCCTGATCGAGAGCTCCGACGACCTCGACGTGCCCGAGTCCAAGACCGACTCGACCAAGTTCCCGTCCGGCCCGGGCTGGGACCTGCACTTCGGCTACGGCCGCAACAACGTCTACGAGTCGGTGACGATGGTCGCCGAGGACCACGTCCCACCTGAGGTCGACATCCTCGAGCCGTGGTGGTTCCAGCCGATCGAGGTGACGCAGACGCCGAAGGTCGAGATCACCGGCCGCGTCGGCAAGCGCATCGACGGCAAGGCGCCGCGCTACGCCAGCTACGACTGGACCCTCGAGATGGCCAAGGGCGTCGACCCGAAGTCCGGCTGGGAGAAGCTCGGCAACGGCACCACCGACGGCCTCGACGGCAAGATCCACGAGTGGGACGTCGCCGCGGCCGCAGCCAAGTACTTCGACTTCACGGCCCCGCTGACCCACCACGACCAGTACACCGTCACCATCCGCCTCTCGGTCACGGCCAAGGCCAAGGACGGCAAGACGGTCAAGAGCGAGATGCGCAAGACGGTCGGCCTGTACAAGGACCCGGACCTGCTCCCCGGCTACCCCAAGCGCCTGACCACGAGCATCGAGGCGTCGCCCAAGCTCTACGACCTCGACGGTGACGGCTCCGAGGAGATCATCCAGCCCGCGACCGATGGCAAGATCCACGCGTGGAAGGCCGACGGCACCGAGGCGCCGGGCTGGCCGGTCGAGACGCCGGTGCGCCGCCAGTTCCAGCCGGACTACAAGTTCCAGACCAACGGCGCCTGCGCCTACCGCGACGACAAGGGCAAATGCATCGCCAAGAACATGACGCTGCCCGGCAAGTACCACGAGACCGTCATCATCAACTCGCCCGCGGTCGGTGACCTCGACGGCGACGGCAAGATGGAGGTCGTGGTCTCCACCTACGACGGCCACCTGCTCGTCTTTGGTGCCGACGGCAAGCCGCGCGCGGGCTTCCCGGTGCAGTCGGCCGCGCATGACGTCGACAAGACGACGCCGGATTGGATCCTCGACAGCGGCTTCTGCGGCAGCCCGGTGCTCGCGGACCTCGACAAGGACGGCAAGCTCGAGATCCTGCAGAACGGCATGGACCAGTACCTCTACGTCTGGCGCCACGACGGCACGATGCAGAAGGGCTTCCCCGTGCTCGTCAGCGATCCCGCGCTCAAGGGCTCGCTGCGCGCACGCATCGTCTCGACCCCGGCGGTCGGCGACGTCGATGGCGACGGCAACCTCGACATCGCGGTCGGCACCAACGAGGTGCTCGGCGCCGAGTCGGTCAAGAACGAGGGGCGCGGCTACATCCTCTACGGTGACGGCAACAGCCACGCCGGCGGCGCGATCCACCCGGGCTGGCCGGTCAAGGTCTACGCCCTGATGGCCGAGGTCCTGCCGCTCGTCGGCCGCGGCGTCCCGGGCAACCCGGCGCTGGCTGACCTCGACTATGACGGCAAGCTCGAGGTGAACTTCGACTCGATCGGCTCTGCAGGCCGCTTCTACAAGCACGATGGCAAGGAGTACTCCTGGCCGATCCCGGGCAGCAAGAAGACGCTCAAGACCTTCGACAACCAGAACTTCGGGCCCAAGAGCAACACCAAGGACGCGCCGGCCTACATCCTGATCGCGTCGGCGAGCCTGGGCCGCGTCGATCCGACCGGCGGCATCGACATCGTCAAGGCCACCGCCGGCTTCAACTTCGCCCTGACGTTCGCTTCGGGCGGCAAGCGCGCCGACTTCGATCACCACCTCAGCGCCTGGGACACCGCGACCGGCACGATGATCGAGGGCTTCCCGCGCATCATCGACGACTGGCAGTTCTTCAGCAATCCGTCGATCATCGACATCGACGGCGACAAGAAGGCGGACGTGGTCGCGACCTCGGCCGGCTACCTGGTCCACGCCTGGAACTACCTCGGCGAGGAGCCCGCCGGCTGGCCGAAGTACACCAACGGCTGGGTCCTGTCCTCGGTCGGCATCGGCGACGTCGACGGCGACGGCAAGTGGGACGTCTCGGTCGGCACCCGCAACGGCTGGATGTTCGCCTGGAAGGCCAAGGGCGAGAAGAAGGGCAGCATCCGCGAGTGGGGCTTCTACGGCCACGATCTGCACAACACCAACAACTACCACTCGCCGATCGACCCCTACAGCAAGGACCCCGCGCCGGTCGAGCCCGACGCCGACGCGGGCGGCACCGGCGACGACACCAGCGCCGGCGGCGATGGCCAGGTCGCCGAGGACGCCGCCGCAGGCGACACGGGCGGCACGACCGTCCCGACCAAGAAGGACGACGGTGGCTGCACCGCCGCGCCGACCGGCGGCTCGCCCTGGGGGGTGCTGACGGTGCTCGCCGCGATGGCCTTTGCGTTGTTGCGCCGCCGCCGCATGGCCTAGCGGGTAGCCCAGCGACGTCCGTCCCACGCCGCTCGGCGGTCTCCGCTCGCGCCAGCGCCGCTGCCGCGCCTACGAGGTGGTTGATGACTCCGGAACTCCGTCACGAGTGCTACAAATGCGGCGAAGAACTCGTCTTCGACGTCAAGATCGGGCGACTCGACACCTGCCCGAACTGCGCGGCGTACCTGCACAGCTGCCGCAACTGCCGCTTCTGGAGCGCGAGCGCGCACAACCAATGCCTCGAGAACCAGGGCGAGTTCGTGCGCGATCGCGAGGCCGGCAACTTCTGCGGCCACTTCCAGTTCCGCGTCGTCGTCGAGGAAGGCCAGGACGAGGCGAGCCTGGCGAAGGCCAAGCTGAACGCGATGTTCGGCGGCGGCGGCGCGTCCAAGCCGGCCGGCTGGTCGCTGCCCGATTCCGCCGACAAGGAGCGCGACGCCATGTCCAAGCTCGACGCGCTGTTCAAGAAGCGCTGACGGCTTGACACCGCGGTCGCGCTCGGGTACCAAGCGCGTCCCGTCAGCGAGAGCCGGCGGGGTTCGGGGTGTAGCGCAGTCTGGTAGCGCGCTTGCTTCGGGAGCAAGAAGTCGCTGGTTCGAATCCAGTCACCCCGACCGAACGGGGCGCACGGCCAAGCCGGAGCGCCCCGTCGGTGTTTTCGGGCCCCTGCGGGGCCGGCGGAGGGCCCGTGGCCTCGAACGCCGCGCCAAATCCAAGCCCCACGGTCCTGCTCGAGGACGAGCACGTCCTCGTGCTCGACAAGCCTCCCGGATGGCTGGTCAGTGGCGATGGGCCGCGGTGCATCCTGACCTGGGCGCGCGAGCGTGACGTCGCCGCGGGGCATCCCGCCGACGCCATCCGCCTGGTGCACCGACTCGATCGCGACACCAGCGGCGTGTTGATCCTCGGTCGTGGCGAAGAAGCGGCCCGGCGCCTCGGCGCGGCGTTCTCCGAGCGACGCGTGTTCAAGCTCTACCTCGCCCTGACCAACCCCGTGCCGGCGGTGCGTTGGGCGCGCGTCGAGCATTCCCTGCGCGGCCGCCGCGAGGGCAAGGCCGAACGCATGGAGGTCGTCGCCGAGGGCGGCCAGCTCGCGACCAGCGAGGTCGAGGTCCTGGCGCGTAGCCGCCGCTTCGGCCTGGTGCGCGTCCTGCCCGAGCAGGGGCGAAAGCACCAGGTGCGCGTGGCGCTGGCGGAGCTCGGAGCGCCGATCGCGGGCGACTTCCTCTACGGCGGCACCCGCACCGCCCGGATCGCGCCGCGCGTCATGCTGCACGCCTACGCGCTCGACCTCGCGCACCCCTTCGACGACGCGCGCCACCTGCGCCTGCGTTCGCCGCTGCCGCCCGACATGGTCGAGCTCTTCCGCGAGGACGGCGGCATTCCGCCTGTCGAGTTGGATCGCCGGCACAAGACCGGCCCGGCCCCGGCGTCATCGTCGCCCCGGCCACGGCCGGCGCCAGCCCGACCCGCCGCGCCCAAGCTGCCGCCGATGCCGCCGCCACGATCGGGGCCCGGGCGCCCGCGTCGCGGTACCTCGTCGGTCAAGCCGCCGCGCCGCTAGCTACGGTCGAGCGCCGTCGCTGCCGCTAGAGGTGGCCGGCCTGCTCGCTGCCGCCGAAGCGCTCGATCTGCAACGGCCGCTTGCTCGGCTGGTGGTCGATCTCGGTCACCAACCACTCCCAACCGCGTCGGGTCAGCACCAAACGCCACTCGGGTTCGGTCGCGTCGTCGCGCAATGCCGGATGGCGCAGGCGCACCACCATGAGATCGCCGTGACCCGGGACCGGCTCGATGCGCGTCTGCGCGCCCCGCATCGTGGCCAGGCTCGCCCCTGGTGCCAGGCGCTGCGACCAGGCCGACCAGCCCTGCAACCAGGCCCGGATCTCCGCGTCGCGTCGCGCGTGCTCGCGCACGTCGCCCCAGAGTTCGGCCCAATGCTCACCCAGCACCTTGCCGTCCGCGACGAGCTGGCTCCAGTCGAAGAGGATGCCCAGGGCCTCCAGGCGCTCCTCTTCGGTCGCCTTGCCCAGCGCCGCGATCAGGGCGTTCAGCGTGCGCTCGGGCCGCTCGCAGCTCTCTTCGCAGCCGCCGATGACCGGACGTACCCGCTTACGTCGGGCGGCGTAGCTGGCGATCTCGGCCGCAGCTTCGGCGGTGGTCGTGGCCGTGGCGGCCTCTGGTGCGGGCGCTGGTGTCGCGACCGGCGCTGGCGCAGCTGCTGCCGGTGCCGCCGCAGTCACCGCCGTGGCCTCGCCCGCGTCCGTGGCGGCGCGCCCACAGCCGCAGAGCAGCAGCACGCACAGCGCGAACAGTACGGGGGCTGGGACGGGCCTGGCGGCCGCGACGAGGAGCCCTGGGCCATGGCGGGGAGCGTTCCGGTCGTTCACGCGATGGCCTCGGTCGGCGAGGGGACGACGAGCACGTCCGGGTTGCCTTCGGCGACGCCCATGTAGGTGGCGCGGATCTCGAGCAGTTCGTCGAGCGAAGCCATGAACGCCTCGACCACCTTCGGGTCGAAGTGCTTGCCGGCCAGGTCGCAGATGTAGGCCACGGACTCGTCGATCGACCAGGCGTCCTTGTAGACACGCGGGCTGGTCAGCGCGTCGAACACGTCCGCCAGCGAGACGATGCGGCCCACCAGCGGGACCTCGTTGCCGACCAGGCCCAGCGGGTAGCCACTGCCGTCCCATTTCTCGTGGTGGGTCGCCGCGATCAGCTCGGCCATCTGCAGCAGCTTGCTGCCGCTGCCGCTGAGGATGCGCGCGCCGATGAGCGGGTGCTGGCGCATCGTCTCCCACTCCTCGGGGGTGAGCTTGCCGCGCTTGAGCAGGATCGCGTCGGGGATGCCGATCTTGCCGACGTCGTGCATCGGCGCCGCCAGCTTGATCAGCGCCACCTCGTCGGGGACCATGCCCAGACGCCGCGCCAGGACCTGGCAGTAGCTCGACATGCGGTCCACGTGCTCTCCGGTGTCGCCGTCGCGGTACTCGGCCGCGCGGGCCAGGCGCATGATGGTCTCGCGGTTGGCCTCGACCAGCTGGTTGTTGACGCCGCGCAACCGCGCCAGCAGGGCCGTCAGGTCGGCGGTGCGCGCCTCGACCATCTCCTCGAGTCGGCGGTGGCTGTCGCGCAGCTGGATCTCGGTGCCGATGCGGCTGGCCGCGACCTGGAGCATGCGCATGTTGCCGTCGCTCGGCAGCCGGGCGCCGCCCCACGCGTGCAGCACGCCGACGATCTCGCCGTCCGGGGCGCGCAGCGGCACGCCGACGTAGGGCAGCGTCGCGTGGTCCTCGCCCGCGAGCACGCCGGACGCGACGTCGATCTGCTCGGTGGCGCCGCTGCTGACGAGCTCGAGGTGGCGGCGGTCGATCAGGCTGCGCCCGGTGCCCGCGCCGCCGCGGACGTGCCAGGACGCGGCGATGCGCGGCGTCGGCCCGGAGCCGAGGCTCACGGCGACATGGGGGTACTCGAGCCATTGCGCGACCCGAGCCGCCAGCGACTCCAGCGGCTCGTCGCCAGCGCTGCCGTCGCTGAAGGCCGAGAGCTCCATCAGGTGGTTCAGCAGGTCCCGGTCGCGCAGCGCGTCGGCGCTCATGCGGCGCACGCGGACCAGGGTCCGCACCTCGACCGCCATCTCGAGCAGATCGACCGGTCGCTGCACGATCACGTCGACCTCGAGCAGCCGCGCGATGGTCGTCCGGCGCTCGCTGTCGCTGCAGCTGACGAAGAGCAGCTGGGGCCGCAAGCTGCCGGGACGGCCGTACTTGAGCGCGGCCGCCAACGCCACCGCGTCACCCGCGCCGTTGGCCTCGCCGTCGATCACGACGATGTCGGGCTGCAGATCACGGACCCGAAGCCCAAGATCTTCAGGCCCTTCGACCTGGAACAGCAGGTAGCCCAGCGGCTGCGCGGCCTGGCCGACGGCGTGCAGGACCTCCGGGCTCTCGCTCAGGACCAGGATTCGGGTCGACGTGGTGCTTGCCAAGGGGTTGCCTCCTTGGGGGGATGGTAGCGCCTCCAGCGCGATCGCGGAAGCCGCACACCGTTCGAGATCCGCGCGCGGGTCGCGTGCCTTCCCGTATCGCCCTGCGCTGCTATGCTGCCGCGCCGGTCAGCGCCGGCACGGGAGCACGCCATGGCATGGAATCGGGGGTTTCGACGCAGCGGGGACGACGCCCGCCACGAGCGGTCGGTGGCGCCGCGGCCGCTGCGCCCGGTGCCCGCGACATGGCGCGTCCTTGCGCTGCCGCATCCAGCGCTGCGCCTCGCGCTGGCGATGCTCTGCCTCGCATCGGCGGGCCTCGTCCCAGCCGTCGCGGCCGCCGACGACCAATTCCTCGACGGGACGAACCCGTTCCGCGGCCCGCGCGATCGTCGCGTCGAGTTCCGCGACATGGCGGCAACCGTCCGCCTGGACCCGGACGCCCGAGCCGTCGCTGGTGACGTCACCTGGACGGTCTGCGCCCGCACCGCCGAGGCCGACCTCGCCGCCGAACTGGACGCCAAGGACCTGACGTTGCAACAGGTTCGTTGGGTGGATGCCGGCGGCCAGGGCCCTGACCTGGCGATCCCCGCCGCCGGCGCCCCCTGGAGATGGCCCCTGCCGGGCGCGGGCGCCGACACCTGTCACCGCTTGGCGCTGCGCTGGACGGCGCGGCCCAAGCGTGGGCTCTACTTCGTCGGCCCGGACAAGGATGAACCCAAGCGCGTCCCGCATCTCTGGACCCAGGGCGAGACCCAGGAGGCGCGCCATTGGCTGCCGAGCCCCGACGATCCCGACGCGCGCTTCACCTGGACGCTGACCGTCGACGTGCCGGCGGCGCTCGAGCCGCTGTCGAACGGCGACATCGTCGAGACCAAGGTCGCGGCGGGCCGCAAGCGCCGCACCTTCCGCATGGCCTCGCCGCATCCGGTCTACCTGCTCAACGTCGCCGCGGGCCCGTTCACCGAGATCGTGCACGACGACGGCCGGGTGCGCCTGTCGAGCTGGGCGCTGCCGGCCGACGTGGCGCGCGCCAGGCAGCACGGCGACGAGTTGCCCGCGATCCTGGCCTTCCTGGAGAAGCAGACCGGCCTACCGTACCCGCACAAGCGCTACGGCCAGCTCTGGGTCGACGAATTCACCGCCGGCGGGATGGAGAACGTCACGCTGACGACGCTGACCCGTCGCGCGCTGGGGGACGCCGGCACTGACCTCGACTGGCAGCCCGACGGACTGCTCGCCCACGAGATGGCGCACCAATGGTTCGGCGACACCGTCACCTGCCGCGCCTGGGGCGATCTCTGGCTCAACGAAGGCTTCGCCACCTACTACCAGAAGCTCTGGACCCTGCAGCGCCACGGCCTCGAGCGCTTCGCCGAGGAGATGGCCGGCGCCCGCGACAGCGCGGTCCACACCGACGACGCCAAGCCTCGCGCGGTGGTCGAGGACCGCTTCGCCGACCCTGGCGACCTCTTCGACGCCCATAGCTACGCCCGCGGCGGCTGGGTCCTGCACATGCTGCGCGAGGAGCTCGGCCACGCCGTCTACGACGCGGCGATCGCCGCGTATCTGCGCGACCACCGGTTCCAATCCGTCGAGACCGATGATCTGCGGCGGGCGCTCGAGCGGGCGTCGGGTCGCAGCCTGCGCGCCTTCTTCCAGCGGTGGGTCCACCAACCCGGTCTGCCCAAGCTGCGTCTGCGCGCGCGCTGGGATCGCAGCGGCAGGCTCGACATCGAGCTCGAGCAGATCCAGAAGGTGGATGCGCGCCGCCCGCGCTTCGTCCTGGACGTCGAGATCGACGTCGCCACCACGGTGGCGGGCGCCGCGACGCGCCACGTGCTCCGCCTCGACGGCCCGCGCGCGACGCTCTCGCTGCCGATGCCGGCGCCCCCGGCCATGGTCGCGGTCGATCCGCGCATGCGGCTGCTCGCCGATTGGAAGATCGAGATGGACGCGACGTTGTACGAAGGCGGCCTGCATCCGAGCCGCCATCCCGACGTGCGCGCCCGCGCGGTGGCTGGCGTCCGCGGTGACCTGACCAACCCGCGTCTGCTCCACGCGCTGACCCAGGTGCTGGCCCACGACACGGCGCGCCACGTGCGGCTCGCCGCCGCCAAGGCCCTGGGCGCTGGCGTCCGCCGCGACGTGCGCGCCGCGCTGCAGGCGGCGGCGACCAAGGACGCGTCGAGCCACGTCCGGGCCGCGGCTGCAGCGGCGCTCGGTCACCTCCACGACGCCGAGAGCCTCGGCCTGCTCGCGTCGCTGGCGGCCAAGGACGAGAGCCCCATGGTGGTCCGCGAGGCGCTGCGCGGCGTGTTCCTCATCGATCGGCGCGCGGCGCGTTCGACGATCGCCGTCGTCCTGCGGCGCGCATCGTTCCGCGACGCCATGCGCCTCGACGCGCTCGAGCGCCTCGCCGCCTACGGTGAGGCCCGCGATCTCGAGACGATCTGGCAGGCGACCACGCCGGGGCAGCCCAAGGCGCTGCGGGCAGGGGCGCTGCTCGCGCTCGCGGCGCTGGCCGTGCGCGTCGAGCCGGTTCGCGACGCCGTGCGCGACCACATCGAGGCGGCGCTGCACGAGGAGTCGATGCGCCTGCGTGGCGCCGCCGTGTCGGCCCTCGCCGCGATCTCCGACCCTGCGTCTCGCGGCGCCCTGCGCGCGGCGGCTGCGCGAGAACCCTTCCATCACCTCGCGGACGCCATGCGCAAGACCGCCGACGAGCTGGGCAAGGCCCTGCCCGCCGAGGCCAGGATCCGCAAGCTCGAAGAGGCGATCGAGCGGATCGAGAAGAAGCTCGAGGACAAGAAAGAGCAGGGCGGCGGCCGTGGGCCGCATCGAGACGGCGGGCCGGACGGCGGCAACGGCCAGGGAGGCACGACCCAGGGCAGCAGCGGCCAGGGCAGCAGCGGCCAGGGCAGCAGCGGCCAGGGCGACGTCGCTCGACCCGCCGCCGGCGGCGCGAAGTAGCCGGTGCGTTGGCGGCTGCGTTGGCGGGTGCGACGCTGGGTGCTCCTCGTCGCGTGCCTGGCCCTGTGCGGCGCGTGTCGGCGTGAGTGGCCCGACGATCGCCTCGTGCTGGCCGTGCCGACGGCGGCGCGGACGCTCGATCCGCGGGTGGCCGTCGACGCCGCGTCGACCCGGCTGTGGCGCCTGGTCTTCGCCGGCCTGACCCGCGTCGAGAGCGACGGCAGCGTGGCGCTCGAGCTCGCGGAGTCCCTGACGCCGGTGGCGCGGGACGCCGACGGCGAGCCAACGGCATGGCAGGCCCGGCTGCGTCCGGGCCTTCGCTTCCATGACGGCACCCCGGTCGAGGCCGAGGACGTCGTCTGCACCTGGCGCTCGGTCGCCGATCCGCGGCTCGGATCGCCCGTCGCCGGCGAGTTTGCCCGTCGCGTCGCCCGGGTCCACGCCGTGGACCGGCGGACCGTCCGCTTCGACCTGGTCGCGCCGCTCGCGACCTTCGGCAGCGACCTGATCTTGGGCATCGTGCCGCGCGGCGCGTGTTCTCGGCCCGATCTGCGGATGCCTTCGCTGGTCGGGGCCGGCCCGTTCGCCGTCGTCGACGCGGAGCGCCTGGACGCCGTCACCCTGCGCCGCGTCGTGCCCGCCGGGGCGCCCGCCTTGGACGGCAGGGCGCAGACGTTGATGGTGCGCGCCATCGCCGACGAGAGCAGCCGTGCCTTGGCCGTGCTCGGTGGCGGCGCCGACGTCGCCCTCGGGCTCTCGCCCCTGGTGCTCGACGCCATCGCAGCCCGGGACGAGGCGCGCGTCGTCACGGCCCCGGGCATCGCCTTCTCGTACCTCGGATGGAACCTGCGCGCGCCACCGCTGGACGACGTGCGTGTGCGCCGCGCGCTGCAGTTCGGCCTCGACCGTGCAGGCCTGGTCCGGACGCTGCTCGGCGGGCGTGGCCGCGTCGCCGCCGGGATGTTCGCAGCCGGGCATTGGGCCGCGCCGCCGGAGATCGTCGCGGAGGCCGCCGATCTCGAACGCGCGCGCGCCATGATGGACGACGCCGGGCTCCGTCCTGACGATGGCGGCGTGCGTTTGCGCCTGCGGTTGCTCGTGCCGGCGAGTCGGCAACGCCGCCGCGAGGCCGAGGCGATCGCCCGCGCTCTGCGCGCCATCGCCGTCGAGGTCGACGTCCGCAGCCTGGAGATCGGCGCCATGCTCGCGGAGTTGCGCGCCGGCCGCTTCGACGCCTTCCTGCTCGGCCTGCCCGAGCCCCTGGAGCCCGACTACCTCGGCTGGATGTTCCATGGCAGCAATCGACCCGAGCTGCGCGATCCACCCTGGCCGACGCCGCCGCCACCGAGCGAGGTCGCCACTGCGTTCGCCTGCGACGCCGTCCTTGCCCGCGCTCGCGCGCGGGCGTGGGTCGAGCTGGCCGGATCCGCCCTCGGCCTGCACCACGCCCGTGGCGCTGGCAACCGCACGGGCTTGGACGACCCGCTGCTGGACTGCCTGCTCGATGTGGGCCGGCACAGCGGCGATCGCGACCTGCGCGCCCGCGCCTACCAGGCCGCAGCGCGCGTGTTGGCCGACCGGGTCCCGATCGTGCCCCTATGGCACGAGGACCAGGCCGCGCTCGTCCATCGCCGGGTCGGGCCCGTCCAACCGGACGCCGACGGGCGCCTGGCGCGATGGGCAGACGCGCCGCTCGCTCCTCGCTAGCGGCGCTGTCTGTCGCCCTCGCCACCCTCGCGCCAGGGCCGACGCAGGCCCGACGTTGGCATTTGCCCTGCACGTCTCTACCCTGCGGGCGCCGCAACCGCGGTGTGGGAGTGCCGATGTCCGCTTCGTCCCCAGGGTCGCCCGTCGCGCTGGCCGACCAGCCGCCTGCCCGCACCAAGGCTGCGATCGCGGCGTTGGTCCTCGCGCTGGTGCTCGCCGCCGTCGCCGTCGGAGTCCGCCGTCGCGCCCCGGCGCCGTCGGGCCTCGAAGGCCAGCGCGTGCAGCCCGTCAGCATCGCGCGGCTGTCGCTGCATCCGACGCCGGACGTCGAGCGCGTCGAGGTCGGCGGTTCGCGCCACAAGCCCGTGTTGCTCCACTTCTGGGGGCCTTCGTGTGCGCCGTGCGTCGAGGAGGCTCCGCGCATCGACGCCGTCGCCCGCGACGCCGAGGCCCAGGGCTACGAGGTCTGGACCGTCAGCGCCGAGGAGTCGACCGAGATCCGCGAGCTGATGCTGCGCAAAGGTTGGCAGTTCCCCGTGCTGCACGACATCGCGCTGCTGGTGCACCAGCAGTTCCGCGTCTCGGCGATCCCCGTCAGCGTCGTGCTCGACGGCGACGGTGTCGTCCAGCGGCATTGGGTCGGCCCCCAGGCCGAGCGCGACGTCCGCGAGGCCCTGGCCCTGGCGGCCCGGACGACGCACGGCGCCGCCGCGCACTAGAACGAGTAGAGCAGACCGACGTGCAGCTGGCCGAAGGGATCGCGCTTGGCGCAGCCCGTCGCGCCGGGTTGCGCCGGCTCGAAGCAGCGGCGGTCGAGGGCGATGCCGTAGTCCAGGCGCACCGGGATCTGGCCGGACACGAGGTAGCGCAGGCCGCCGCCGATGCTGTGGCGGATCGAGGCCGTGTGCATCGCGCCCCAGGTCTCGCCGATGCCGCCCCAATCCCAGAACAGCGCCGTCCACAGGCCGCGCGTTCGCAGCAACGGGAAGCGCGCCTCCAGCGAGCCGTGGACCGTGAGGTTGCCGTCCGCCCGCACCGCGGTCTTGGCGCAGGTGACGTTGTCGGCTGCGTATTCGACGCAGTCGACCAGCGGCGTGCCCTTGTCGTCGTACTGCAGGATGCCGTTGTCGGCGTACCCCCGAAGGCCCAACTGGCCACCGAGGCGGTAGCGCTCGTTGGTGGGCAGCTGGCCGACCTGGCTGCCGGTGTCGAATCCGACGGCCCAGCCGGCCCGGACCATCGCCGCGAGCGTGAGGGTGTCGCGCAACGTCACCATGCCCTTGAGCTGCGCCTCGAGCTTGACGAAGGTGCCGCGCTCCGAGGCGGCGCTCGTCGTGCCGTCCGCGAGCTTGGTGACCTTCTCGGTCAGGACGTTGACCAGGGCCGTGCTCATCGTGGCGTAGACGCCGCGCGTCGGGTTCAACGGCGAGTCGAGGCCGTCGTACGACAGCCGCGGCAGCACCTTGTACTGCACCTGCCAGTCGCTGAGCGGCTTGGCGCTGCTCTCGCGGTAGCGGACGACGCCGCCGTCGACGCCGACCGACAGGCCGAGCTTGCCGAACGCCTTGCTGACCTCCGCCGCCGAGCCGGCCTTGTCGAGGTCGATCAGCGTGGTCGCGAAGTCGCGCGAGAAGTAGGCCGGGAACAGACGCAGGCCGACGTCACTGCCGAGGAAGCGGCGATCGTGGTAGACCAGCGCCGCGAGCAGTAGGGCCGGGCCGACCTGGCCGACGTTGGGCGTGACGCCAGCGCGGCCGACGAGGCTGAGCTCCTTGCCGCCGCCAAAGAGGTCGAGGTTGCGCTGGACGACCTTGCCTTCGACCGTGAACAGCAGGTTCGGCAGGTTCACGCCGATGCGCTGGCCGTAGCCGGCGCCGATCCGGCTGCCCGTCGACGTGATGTGCTCGATCAGGTCGACCATGCCGGGGATCGAGTCCCCGAGCCCTGCGCCACCGGCGCGGTTGACGTTGACGGTCTGGAAGCCGACCGCCGCCTCTGCGTAGAGCGTATCGTCCTCGACCACGTGGACCACGATGCCGATATGGCTACGGACCGGCACCTCGTCGCGGCCGATGTACTGGAACGCGACCGAGCGGAACAGGCCGAGATCGCGCAGCGCGCGCAACGAGTCGAAGAGCTTCGCCGCCGAGAAGTCGCTGCCGTAGGCAGGCATGTCGCGCAGCAGCAGCGCGGCGCGGGTGCGGAAGTTGCCGGTGACGAAGACCTCGCCGATGCGGACGCGCGGCCCCTCGTGCACCCGGACCTCGAGATCGACGTGCTCGGCGAGCAGGCGGTCGGCGGTGCAGACCTGCATGCCGGCGGCGCCGGACGCGCCTGATGCCTCGACCGCGCGGTTGCGCGTCTGGCACCAAGCCTCGACCGTCGCCTGGAAGTAGCCAAGGTTGCGGTAGTCGTCCTCGACGCGACGCAGGCCCTGCAGCAGCCGCCGTGCGCTGGCGACGCCGCCGGCCTCGGCCCCGAGCAGCTGCCGGACGTGGGCGTCACCCGCCGTGGTCGCGCCGACGATGCGCACCGACGCGTAGCTCGAGCGACGCCCCTCTTCGAAGGGCACGTCGACGTAGATGAAGTGCTCGCCGGCCGGGCGGCGGACGCGGAACCCGCGATCTGGCAACAGGTACTCGACGATCTCCTCGGTGCCGGTGCGTCGCCGGCGGCGGACGATGCCGCTGCTGCCCGGCGGAGCGACGAGGTCGAAGCGGACCTCGAAGTAGCCAGCGTCGCGATACAACTGCCGGATCTGGTCGAGGTCGCCGAACATCTGCGCCGTCGACAGGAAGCCGCCCTCGTCCAGCACGTCGTAGGGCCGCGAGACGATGGCCGCCTGCAGCTCGCTGACCGGGATCGCCAGGCCCTGGCCCGCGACCGCGGCGCAGCCGTTGACCGCGCCCTCCTCCTCGGCCTTGTCGGCGGCCCCGGCCGCGCAGAAGTGCATGCCGCGCACCTGCGCCAGGTATTGCGTCGTGATCCGGTAGGTGATGGCCGAGGCGACGCGGCTGCCCCAGCTACGAGGCGTCTCGCGGAAGTCGAGGTCGACGTCGGCAAAGAGGTAGCCGCGGTTCTCGAGCGCGGCGCGCAGCTCGCGGCGGCCCCGCTCGGCCTCGGAGAGGTCGAAGACGCCGCTCTCGACGAAGGGCAGGGCGTCCAGCAGCGTCTCGTCGTCGAGCTCGCGGAAGGCGGCGTCGCGCACCAGCTGCTCGGAGGACTCGCGCGTCAGCACCCGCACCATGCTGCACCGACCCAGCCGCACTTCGACCTGGACCGTGTTGTCGCGCTGATCGTGCTCCACCGTCACCTTGGGGTTGTGGTAGCCGATGCGCCGCATCAGCTCGCGCATCCGGCTCCTGGCCTTGACCCCGGCGCGACGGGTGAAGACGTCGATCTCGCTGAGGCCGCTCACCTGCAGCAGCGCCCGCTCGCGCACGCGCGGACAGACGAGCGACGCCGCGAGCTCGCGCTCGTTGGGCACATGCGGGTCGAGCACCTGCAGCCGCACGCCGGAGATCCGCTCGCGCCCGCCCTCGACGATGGCGATCTCGACCACGATCTGGCCGACGCCGTAGGGCTGCGTCGCGATCTGGACCCTGGCCTTCTCGAAGCCGGCGCGCTGGTACAGCGTCTCGTAGGCGGCGATCTGTCGCGCGATCAGGGCCTTGCCGTCCTCGCTCTCGGGGTTGAGCACGTCGCCCGGCTGGAACAGCAGCTTGTTGCGCAGCTCGCTGGCGAAGAGCTCCTTGTTGCCGTCGATGCGGATCGAACGCACGACGGTGTTGCCCTGGACGCGGATGCGGATGCGCGCCCCGGTGGCCGCCGGCGTGCAGCCGACCTGGCGGATGCGGAAGAAGCCGGTCGCCACCAGGCGCGACACCGCCTGGAGCAGGGCGTCCGCCGCCAGCGTCTTGCCGACCGTCAGGTCCGTCAGCGAGAGCAGCTTGCGCCGTTCCTCGCGATCCTGGCAGCGCGTGCCGAGGCAGTCGAGCAGCTCCGCCACGGCGATCGGTCGGCCCACGCACAGGCGTTCGGCCTCGGCCAGCCCTGGCGTCGCCTTGAGCGCCTCGATGTCGCTGGCCGTCGTCGAGCTCGCCTCGGCCGGGCCGTCGACCGCGAAGCTGCGGCCATCCGGCTGCGGCCGCGTCGTCGTCGGCGGCGCGACGGGCCCCGCCTCGGCGGCCGTCCCCTGGGCCCAGGCGACGGGCGCCGCGAGCCCGACAGCCAGCAGCACGCAGCACACGCCCAGGCACGCTCGCGCGAGCCGAGACGCACCCGGGGGTGCGCAGCGGCCCTTGCGGGCATCGGCGATGGCGACGAGGTGCTTCATCGGCTCGCGATCACTCCGACAGCGGTACGCGGTAGCGCAGCTTGGCTTCGTAGACGTTGACGTTCTGGCCCGCAGACGACGATGTGCTCGAGGGTTGGCTGCGCAGCAGGCCGTCGAGCGACCAGTACTCGCCGAGGCGGATGCTGACGCTCGCGCTGGTGTCGCGGACGCCCGAGCCGTCCTGGTAGACGGTGCCCGTGAGCTGGATCGCCTTGCCCAGGCTCGTCGTGACCTTGGCGTTGATGCCGCCGGTCTTGGGGATGCCGATCGAGACCGAGTCGACGAACGCCGACAGCAGCATCTTCGAGAACGCGGCCGCGATGTCCTCCGTCAGGAAGTTGATGCTCGAACGGCTGCCGATGGCTCCACCGGACCCCGAGGTGTTGAGCTGGCCCGTGAGCACAAGCGATTGGATGTCGGCCGGATCGTAGGTCGGGATCGAGCTCAGCTGGATGTTGAGCAAGCGCGGGTCGTCGAGCGGTCCACTCACCCGCACCAGGACGGTGACCTTGTTGGCCTGGCCCGTGCCCGTGCTCGAGAGGTTCGGTCCGACACTGGCCGTGGGGCTGACGGCGGCGGCCGCGTCCTTCTCGAGCGTGATCTCGGCGCGGGCGTCCAGGCTCAGCCACGCCTTGTCGAAGGCGCCGTTGAAGTCGATCGAGCCCTCGGTGACCTCGAACTCCCGCTGGACGACCGAGTACGTCAGCAGGCTGCCGGGCATCACCTCGACGCGCCCGTAGAGCTCGGGCTTGGCCCAAGTGCCGCGGACGCGCGTGTCGAGGCCCAATTCCAGGTCCGTGCGGCCAAAGGGGAAGCGCGACAGCACCTCGAAGTTCTGGCCGCGCACGGCGAGGTCGAAGCCGATGGTCCCGAGCCACGGCATCCGGTCGAGCAGCGGCTCGGTGTAGACGTCCAGCTCGCGGCCGCGGACGCCGCCGATGACCTTGCCGAACTTGTCGAACGACTTGCTGTACTGGCCCTCGGTGATGATCACGTCGCCCGAGAGCATCATCTTGCGCGTCCGCTCGTCGGTCAGGTGCGTGCCGCGGAAGCGCAGCGCCGGCGAGACGACGACCGAGTACTCCTTGGGCTCGACATACGACAGGTCGACGCCGTCGACGAAGAGATCGAGGTCCTCGGCCTTGTAGCCGTCGAGCAGGGCGAAGCCACGCACACGGAAGCGACCGTCGTCGACGCGTCCTTCGAGGGCGGCCTTCGCCGGGATGTCGACGCGCAGATGGCCTTGGTCGTCGGCGCTCAGGTCGATCCGCGCGCCCGCCGCCAGCAGGATCTCGCGACCGTAGCCACGCGGCACCAGACGCGAGGCCGTCAGCACCAGGCGCCCTCGCGGCTGCAGCGCGTCCAGCGGACCGGCGACGCGCATCGCCCCGACCCGCGACAGCGGCCCGTGCAGGCAGGCGGCACCCGGGTCCTTGCGCACCATCGGGTCGTCGCCGATGTCGAAGCCCAGGTCCAGGCTCGCCATGCTCTCGGCGATGGCGCCAAAGCGCGGCACCTCGACGTGCCCGGCGAGGTACAGCGCGAGCCGCGACGGGGCACCCGTCGTCGCGTCCGGGTAGTAGAACGCGCCACAGAGCTCGAGCGGCTGGTTGCCGAACAAGATCTCGGTGCTGTCGAACTCGACCCGATCCGGCAGGATCCGCACCGGCGCCGGCATCCGGTTGCGCAGCGGCTCCAGGCCGTTCTGCATCTCGATCTCCACCCCGCCGGGCGGCAACAACGCGTCGACGGCGAAGACCGGCTGACCGGGCCGGAAGTCGAGGCGGAACTCGGCCTTGCCGGCCGTCCACAGCCGCAGGCCGTCCATCGCGGGCAGCCCGAGCAGCACCCAAGGGTCGAAGCGCTCGGCGTCCAGCAGCAGCGAGAAGACCTCCGGCACCAGCTTGCGGAAGACGATGGCCGAGCCGGCTAGGAGCCGGAACCGCGGGAAGAACGCCGTGCTGCTCAGCGCCGCGGCCTCGCCGCGCGCCTTGCCGATATGCACGCTGCCGGTGCCCATGACGATGGCGTCCCAGGCCAGGTCGCGCATGTAGAGCACGCTCAGGTCGCCGTCGATGCTCAGGTCGCGGCTGTCGCCCTCGGCCACCAGGCGGCCGTCGATGCGGCCCCGCAGCGGCATGTTCAGCTTGCGCACCTCGCCGAACTGGTCGAAGTGCAACGTCGGCACGTAGACGTCCGCGGTCCAGCGTCCGTCGATCATCGAGTAGGTCAGGTCGCCGCTGATCATGCCACGAAGCCCGAGCGGCGGTTCCCCTGGGCGCTCCAGGGTCGGCACGATCAGCGCCAGGTTCTCGACCGTGACCTTGCCGTGGGCGAAGCGGACGTCGGCTTCGGCCCGCTCGAACTGCTCGTAGCGCGCGCTCAACCGCTCGACCCGCAGGTGACCGCCGCCCGAGAAGGTCTGCAGCGGTCGATCCAACGTCATCGCGAAGTCCATGCGATCGACCCGGGCGCGCCCACCGATGTCGCGCACGCCGAAGCTGCCGAGCAGGGTCGACAACTCGAGGTCGCGCAGTGCCACGCGCCGCCCCTGCAGGCGCATCGGCGTCCGCAGGTGGAGCAGGTCGCCGACGTAGAGGTCCAGCTCGAGGTCGCCGCTGATGCGGCCCTGCGCCAGCTGCGCCTCGACCCCGCCCAGGCGCAGCTTGCCGCCGCCGAGCCGCAGATCCGTGCGGATCGCGTCGATGCGGACGCCGGCCGACGACAGGTCCTTGCCTCGTAGCCGCGCCTCGACCTTGGGCGACAGCATCGGCCCCGATGCCGCCCAGCTCTCGATCTGCAGCGCGCCGTCGGTGCCCCTGACGCCAAAGCCCTGCAACAGCGGGCCCAGCCGGGGCAGCCCGCCGGCGCCGTGCGCGTCCAGGGTCATCGCCGCGAGGTCCATCGTGCCGTCGATGCGCAGCCACGTCGCCGGCGCGCCGACCTTGGGCCCACGCTCGTCGCGCCGGTCGCTGAGCCGCACCTCGCGCAGCTCGATCGTCAGCGGCTGCGCCGGCGCGGCGTCCGGTCGCATCGCGGTGTCGATGCCCCCTTGCAGGTGCAGCGTCGGCAGCGCCTCGGGCAGCCACACGGCCCGCGGATCTCGCCCGATCGTCACGTCGAGGTCCGTCCTGGCCTCGAGGTGCAGCCCGCGCTCGCCTCCGGTCCGCATGCGCACGTCGACCACGCAGTCGCCGTCGAGCGTCGCCGCCATCGGCAGCGCCGCCGCCAGGTCCATGCCGATGGCCGGCGCCGTCAGCGCCTCGGCGCTCGAGACGGCCTCGAGGTGCACCTTGCCGCTCGCGGTCTGCCAGCCGTCCGCGCTCAGGTGGTACGCCATCAGGTCGCTGCGGAGCGTGCCGCCAAAGGCCTCGACGACGATGGCTTTCGCCTCCACGTCGACCGGATCGCCGCCGACGGTCGGGCTCTGGACCTGGATCTCCGCTTCGACCGCGCGGGTGTCGAATCCGGCCATGCGGCCGCGTCCCTGGATCTTGCCGCGGACGGTCGACCGGCCTTGGGCATCGATGTCGACGTCGCCCTCGAAGCGCGCGTCCGCGTCGAAGAGATCTCCCAGCATCGAGCGCAAGAAGGGCTCGGCCGGGCTTTGGGTCTGCAGCACGCCGTTGCGCACCTGCACCATCAGCGCGGGTGCCCAGCGGACGAAGATGTCGCCGCGCTCGAGCTTGGTCGTCGCCCCGTCGATCCGGACCCCGCGCATCCGCGTGCTCTCGCCGTCGCCCACGGCGTCGTCGATGGCGATGGCGCCGCCCGGCAGCTGCTCGAGGCCCGCCGCCGGCAAGCCATCGAGCAGCATCTTGCCGTCCGCGGCGCGAAGGGCCCTGGCGCTCCAGTCGAAGCTGCTCGCCTCGCCGGCGACGTGCAGGCCGAACTCGCCGTCCAGGCGCAGGCCTCGCACATGGATCTGGGTGCCGCTCAGGTCCATGGCCACCTTGCCGTCGCGCAGGCGGATGTCGTCGATGGCCAGGTCGAAGACCTGCGGCGGCTTGGGCGGCTCGGGCTCCGGCTTCGGCCGCACCAGCGCGTCCAGCAGGCGCAGCGTGCCAGACGGGCTCTCTTCGAGCCGCACCTCCAGCCCGTCGAGCTCCAGGCCGATGACGCGCACCTGCTTGACCGTTTGGCGCTCGATCAGGTCGCCGACGATCGGCAGCCAGGCGACCTCGACAGCGAGCCGATCCGCGCCCAGCACCAGGGCGCCCGAGGGATCGTGCAGTGTCAGCCCCGTCACGACCAGGCTTCCTGGCGACGGCCCCCAACGCAGGCCGCGTACGCCGATCCGGCCCGGGATCACCTCCGCGAGCAGATCGCCCAGGCGCGCCACGACCGAGGGCGAGTTCACCGTGAAGTAGCCGAACAGCAGCACCGTCGTCAGCACCACGACGGCGCGCACGGTGACTTGGTACAGGCTCGCCACGAGCCAGCGCAGCGTCGCGCGGCCCCAATGTCTCTGCCGCGGCTTCATCGGCCGGGGTTGCTCGTCTCCTGCGCCCAATGTGGTCCAGGCGCCGACGCCGCGAATGGCGGTCGGCGACGTAGTGGACTGCCCCTGCGGCAGCGCGGTGACAATAGCTCCAGACCTGCGATCTCACCAGACAACTGCCAATTCCGGGCCGATCGTGCGCGATCGGTCCCCAGGCAAGGCGCGGTGGCTGTGGCGGGGCCGGCTACGGGATGCCGAAGAACAGGTCCATGCAGATCGGAATGCCCTGGCACTTGAGGCAAATCGACTTGCAGTTCGGGCAGGTGTAGCCCTGGGGCAGCGACTTGGCGACGCACTTGCCGGCGGCGGTGCAGGTGCCCAGGGCGTCCACCGAGCCGCAGAGGTCGATCTTGACCTTGGTCTGACACGACTCGTTGGGCTTCGAGAAGCAGCTGCCGCCCGAGCAGGCTCCGACCGGGCAGTCGCCCGACGAGGCGACGCAGGGCTTGTAGTCCATCGACTGCGAGTCGTGCAGGCAGCCCTTGGTCGGGTCGCAGCTGTCCTTGGTGCACTGGCTGCCGTCGTCGCAGGCCTTGATGGGGCCGGCCTGGCACGCGCCGCCCTTGCACAGGTCGTTCTCGGTGCAGGGGTTGCCGTCCTCGCAGGCGCCCTGGCTCTGCGGGTGGGTGCAGACGCCGTTGGCGCAGACATCGAGGGTGCAGGGCTTGCCGTCGTCGGTGCAGGCACCGCCCTCGTTGGGCTTGTGCACGCATTGGCCCGACTGGCATTGGTCCAGCGTGCAGGGGTTGCCGTCGTCGGTGCAGACCGCGTCCGACGCCGGGGTGTGGGTGCAGCCCGTGAACGGGTCGCAGCCGTCGGCGGTGCACGGATCGTTGTCGTTGCAGTCCAGGGCGTTGCCACCGACGCAGGTGCCCGCGAGGCATTTGTCGGTCTGCGTGCAGATCGAGCCGTCGTCACAGGCCACGCCGGCGACCGGCTTGTGCACGCACTGGCCGTCGGCGTTGCAGACGTCGTTGGTGCAGGTGTCGCCGTCGTCGCTGCATTGGATGCCCGTCACGCCCTTGTGGATGCAGCCGCCCGCGCTGTCGCAGCTGTCCACCGTGCAGTCCTGGCCGTCGTCGCAGATGCCTTCGTCGGTCTTGCCGTTGCAGTTGTCGTCGATGCCGTTGCACTGCTCGGGCTTGGCGTCCGGGGCGTCGCAGAGCGGCTTGCCGTCGACGCACTCGAGCACCTTGCCCGGGCAGGTGCCGAATTCGTTGGTCTTGTCGCACTTGGCGACGCCGGTCTGGAAGTCATCGGTCTTGCCGTTGCAGTCGTCGTCGATCGAGTTGCAGACCTCCGCCGCCGGCACGGCCGCCTGGCAGGCGCCGAGGCCGCCGACGCCGCAGACGCGGGCTCCGGTGCAGGTGCCGTTGATGTTCTGGTTGGTGCAGGTCGTCTCGAGGGCGAGGTCGATCGCCTTCTGGCTGCACGTGCACAGGCCCGTCTCGCGCAGGCATTGATGCGTGCTCAGCCCGGTCTTGGGATCGACCACCGCCTGGCAGGAGTAGTCCGTCGGGCAGTTGGGCGACACCTCGTCGCAGGCCACGCCGCAGAAGCTGCCGGCGCTGCCGAAGCTGACGCAGACGTTGCCGCTCTTGCCGGCCTCATTGCACTGGGCGTTGTTGGTGCACGGATCGCACAGCGACAGGAAGCGCGGCACGCAAAGGTAGGTGACGTCGTTGTCTGCACCTTTCTTCTCGACGCATTCCCAATCGCCGGGGCAGTCCTCGACGCAGGTGCGGGTGCAGACCTTGCCGTTCGGCGCCTGCACGCAGTAGCTCGAATCGCAATCGCTGTTGCCCTTGCAGCTGGCGCCGAAGGTGCCGGGATCCGGCGCGACTTCGGCCGCCGCCGTATCGCCGAGGCCGCTGGTGTCGACGCCGCTGCTGTCGCTGAAGCTCGTCGTCTCGCCGAACAAGCTGGTGTCGCCCGCGCCGCCCACGTTCTTGGTCCCGGACCCGCTGTCGGAGCAGCTGGCGGCCATCGTCGGTCCGAGCGCCACGGCCAAGATGGTGACCATCTTCGCCAATGTCGGCATGGACTTGCATCGATCGAGCGGCATGAAGCCTCCATGACGGGTGCCAACGCGTCCACCTGTCGGAGCGACACGGTAGCTTCCCCGCGCCCGGCGATCAACGAAGCGAGCGCGGGAATACGCGACACCTGGGGTGCGTTGTCGCCTTCTTGCGCCAAGGCCGTGCGGTTGGTAGCCTCTTTCAGACTTTCTCTGCCCGGAAATCGGGGCATCTGGAAGAAATCATGCACAGCCCCGACCGCCTCGACGCTCAATTCAGCTTCCATCGCCCATACCTCGGCGCGCTGCGTCGCGGGTTGTTCGGGACCATGCTTCTGAGCGCGCTGCTGCTCGGAGCCTGCGGCACCGAGCCAGACAAGGGCGACACCTCCGGCGGGGCCGACACCTCCGACGAGGAGGACGTCGACAACGAGGTCGCCGGCAGCGACACCAGCGTCGGCGTGGACGTGCCGACCAGCGACACGGCCGGCGGCTGCGACGATCCGGCGACGGATTGCCCGGACCTCAAGCCCGGCAAGTGCGAGCGCGTGGTCTGCGAGGAGTCCGCGTGCAAGCTGGCCCCGGCGCTGGCCGGCACCACCTGCGACGACGGCAAGAAGTGTACGAGCGAGGACGCCTGCGACGACAAGGGCGTCTGCGACGGCAAGGTCACCTGCCCCGACGCCGACACCTGCAAGGAAGCGTTCTGCAGCGAAGTCGGCGAGTGCGACTACAAGAACGTGCCGGCGGCCCAGAAGCGCCCCTGCGACGACGACAACAAGTGCACCGACAACGACATCTGCGGCTTCGGCACCTGCAACGGTTCGCCGATCCAGGTCGCCGTGATCTGCAACGACAACAACTCCTGCACCACGGACGCCTGCGACGCCAAGGCCGGCTGCACCTACACGCCCAAGGCCAAGGGTGAGCCCTGCGAAGACGGCGACAAGTGCACCAGCGGCGACACCTGTGACGACGCCGGCAAGTGCAACGCGGGCACGCCCGTCACCTGCACCCCGACGGGCGCCAACTCCCAATGCCAGAAGGGCGTCTGCGACTCCACGAACGGCTGCGTCTTCACCGATCAGCCCGATGGCGTCACCTGCAACGACGGCAGCTCCTGCACCAGCCCCGACGAGTGCAAGAAGGGCGTCTGCGGCGGCGAGAAGATCGCCGAGGCCGTGCCGCCGAACGCTTGCGTCGAGATCACCTGCGAAGGCACGGGCACCACGCCGAAGCTGACGACCAAGAACGCGCCCAACGGCGTCTCGTGCAGCGACGGCGACTCGTGCACCCAGAACGACAAGTGCAACAACGGCACCTGCAAGGGCACCGCGACCAACTGCAACGATGGCAACGCCTGCACCACCGACGCCTGCGACGCGGCGACCGGCGTCTGCAAGAGCACGCCCGTCGTCGACGGCGCGGTCTGTGACGACGGCAGCAAGTGCTCGACCAAGGACACCTGCATCAAGGGCGAGTGCAAGGGCGAGGACTACAAGACCAGCGGCCTCTGCGACGACGGCAACTCCTGCACCAACGATGGCTGCGTGCCGCAGTCCGGCTGCTTCTCGATCGCCAAGAACACCGGCGCGTGCGACGACGGCAACAAGTGCACCGAGGCCGACGCCTGCGTCAGCGGCAAGTGCATCGGCAAGGACAAGCTCTGCAACGACAACAACCCCTGCACCAACGACTCCTGCGACAAGGAGACCGGCGCGTGCACCGCCAAGCAGTTCGACGGCCCCTGTGACGACGGCAACGCCTGCACCAAGAACGACACCTGTGCCGAGGGCAAGTGCAGCGGCCCGCAGGTCGACTGTGACGACAAGAACACCTGCAGCACCGACATCTGCGACACCGTCAAGGGCTGTCAGCACCTGCCCAAGCTCGGCGGCACCGCTTGCGACGACGGCATCGGCTGCACCACCAACGACAAGTGCGACGGCGGCGTCTGCACCGGCACCAACACCTGCGTCGCCTGCCAGTCGGACGTCGAGTGCGCCAAGTTCGACGACGGCAACGTCTGCACTGGCATCCTCAAGTGCGTCACCACCGCCAAGGGCAAGGTCTGTGACGTCGACCAGAAGAGCGTGATCACCTGCCCGGCGCCCGCAGATCCGGCCTGCGGATCGGCCCTCTGCGACGGCAACAACGGCAAGTGCTCGGTCAAGAACAAGCCGCAAGGCAGCCCGTGCAACAGCGCCAACAAGTGCATCAGCCAGACCGCCTGCTCGGCCGATGGCAAGTGCGTCGGCGAGGCCGTCGACTGCAACGACGGCAACCCCTGCACCGACGACAGCTGCGATCCGGCCAAGGGCTGCGTCCACGTCGCCAAGACCGACGGCACCAAGTGCGACGACGCCAGCGAGTGCACCCCGGACGAGACCTGCAAGAGCGGCGCGTGCATCGCCAGCAAGAACCTCTGCGGCTGCACCAGCGACAGCGAGTGCACCAAGTGGGATGACGGCAACCTCTGCAACGGCATCTTCGCCTGCATCGCCAACTTCTGCAGCAAGAAGCCGCAGAGCGAGATCAAGTGCGATGCGAGCAAGGACGCCTGCAAGGACAACCTCTGCGATCCGAAGCTGGGCACCTGCGGCGCCGTGCCGAAGAAGGAAGGCACCGCTTGCAACGACGGCAACGAATGCACCATCCAGGAGGTCTGCAAGAGCGGCCTGTGCAAGGGCAACGCGCTGGATTGCGTCGACTCCAGCCCCTGCACGATCGACGTCTGCGACACCGTCTTTGGTTGCTTCAACGCCCCGGTCGACGACGGCGGGCCCTGTGACGACGGTGTGCTCTGCACAACCAGCGACAAGTGCAAGAACGGCGCTTGCGCGGGCGTCAAGAAGCCCTGCGACGACGACAACCCCTGCACCGTCGATGTCTGCGACGCCAAGACGGGCAAGTGCACGGCCCTGCTCGACAACAGCCTGACCTGCGACGACGGCAACCCCTGCACCACCGACGACAAGTGCAAGGACGGCGTCTGCACCGCGGCCGGCGTCAAGTGCGACGACGGCAACCCCTGCACCATCGACGGCTGCGACGGCAAGGGCGGCTGCAAGAACATCCTCGAGACCAACAAGGACTGCGACGACGGCAACGCCTGCACCGTGATCGACCGCTGCGACGTGACGGGCAAGTGCGTCGGCAAGACCAAGGACTGCGATGACGGCAACCCCTGCACCACCGAGAGCTGCACCAAGGGCGTCTGCGCGGTCGCCCCGGACATCGGCAAGGCCTGCACCGACGGCAACGCCTGCACCGAGAAGGACGCCTGCGACAACAAGGGCGACTGCGTCGCCTCGCCGGTCAGCTGCGAAGACGACAACCCCTGCACCAAGGTCGCTGGCCCCTGCTCGACGGTGAACGGCTGCACGGTCGTCCCGGACGACGGCAAGGCTTGCAACGACGGCAGCCTGTGCACCATCAACGACAAGTGCTCAGGCGGCGCCTGTCAGGGCCTCAAGCTGCCCTGCGACGACGGCAACGTCTGCACCAACGACTCGTGCGATCCCAAGAAGGGCTGCGTCAACGCCCAGAACACCTGCGACGACGGCAACGACTGCACCTTCGACAAATGTGACGCGACCAAGGGCTGCCTCAGCTCGGCGCTCGACGGCTTCCAGCCCTGCGAGGACGGCGACAAGTGCACCGAGAAGGGCGTCTGCAACGGCACCAAGTGCCAGAGCAAGCTCGTGATCTGCGACGACAAGGATCCGTGCACGATCGACGCCTGCAAGTCCGACACCGGCTGCACCAACCTGCCGAACCCGAACACGCAGACGACCTGTGACGACGGCAACACCTGCACCGACGATCACTGCGACGGCAACGGCAAGTGCGTCGGCGTCGACAAGCTCTGCGACGACGAGAACCCCTGCACCCAGGACGTCTGCGACAAGATCAAGGGCTGCACCACCAACGACCTCAAGGACGGCACCGAGTGCGACGATGGTGACTACTGCTCCGAGAAGACGATCTGCCAGGGTGGTCTCTGCTCGGGCGGCAACTTCGACAAGTGCGGCGCCTGCCCGACCGGTGACGACAAGGAGTGCGCGATCTTCGACGACAACGACCTCTGCAACGGTCGCTTCGTCTGCAAGAAGAAGAAGTCGACCGACGCCGGTGGCCTCTGCTACCCGCAGCCGGACAAGGTCGTCTGCGACACCACGAGCGACACCCCCTGCCTCAAGAACCTCTGCGGCCCCTCGCTCGGCGTCTGCAAGATGACGCAGCTCGTCAACGGCAGCGCCTGCGACGACGGCGTGCCCTGCACCGTCGGCGACACCTGCCAGAACGGCAGCTGCAAGTCTGGTGGCACCGCGGACTGCAGCTCGGTCAAGGACGCCTGCAACGACGCCGGCTGCATCGAGGACGTCCAGTCGCCCAAGGGCTTCTCCTGCGTGCCGCTGCCCAAGGCGGGGACGATCACCTGCAACGCGGACGACAGCGGCTGCACCGCCAACGACACGTGCAGCAACGGATCGTGCAAGCCCGGCAAGGCCGTGGACTGCAGCGCCGTCGCCGGCGAGTGCGAGCTCGCGGCCTGCGTCAAGGACGGCGCCAACGGCTTCACCTGCAAGATCACCCCGGCCAAGGACGGCGCCGCATGCGACGACGGCCAGCTCTGCACGACGGGCGACCAATGCAAGACGGGCAAGTGCCAGGCCGGTCTAGGCACCTACGACTGCAAGGATGAGGTCGATTCGATCTGCGCCCAGCCCATCTGCGACAAGACCGTCAACGGCGGCTTCGGCGGCTGCATCGGCAAGCCCCAGAACGAGGGCAAGACGTGCAACGCGGACGACAACGGCTGCACGATCAACGACATCTGCGTCCAGGGCTTCTGCGCACCCGGCGCGCCCGTCAACTGCACCGAGAAGTCGGGCGCTTGCACCATCGGTGCCTGCAAGAGCACCGGCCCCTCGGCGTTCGAGTGCGTCGCCGCACCGGTCAACGAATCCAAGCCCTGCGAGGCGGACAACAACGGCTGCACGCTCGACGACCACTGCGACGCGGGCAAGTGCGTGCCCGGCAAGATGAAGGACTGCACGGCGCTCGATGGCAACGCCGGCTGCCTGGTCGGCACCTGCGAGTCGCTCTCGTCGAGCCAGGGCAAGTGCACCGCGAAGCCGGCCAAGGTCGGCCAGCCCTGCAACGCCGACAGCAACGGCTGCACCAAGGATGACGCGTGCAACGTCGATGGCGCCTGCCTCGCCGGCGCCGCCGTCAACTGCCTGGCACAGACCTCGACGTGCGCCACGGGCGCCTGCGCCAGCACCGGCAACAACACCTACCAATGCGGCGGCGATCCGAAGGCCGACGGCACCAAGTGCGACGCCGACGGCAACGGCTGCACGATCGACGACACCTGCGCGGGCGGCAAGTGCATCGCGGGCAAGGCCGCGGATTGCTCCAAGGACGACAAGAGCGTCTGCGTGATCGGCAGCTGCAACAACAAGGGCAGCTCGCAGTACCTCTGTGAGCCGGCACCGCAGAAGGACGGCACGGCGTGCGACGCCGACAAGAACGGCTGCACCAAGAACGACGCGTGCAAGCTCGGCTTCTGCGAAGCGGGCACGCTCGAGACGTGCAAGGAGCTGCAGAGCCTCTGCGCCGACGCAGCCTGCCAGGACAAGGGCGGCACCAACTTCCAGTGTGCCGTCACGGTGAAGGAGAGCTACTTGCCGCTGGCCAAGACCACCGAGTGTGATCCCAAGGCCGTCGCCGGCGAGGCCGGCTCGTGCCCGACCAACTACCTGTGCACGGTTGGCGACCCGGCCGACAAGACCGGCGTCTGCTCGCCCAAGGTGCTCGTCTCGTGCACCGATGGTGACGCGTGCACCGACAGCGACGGGTGCAAGGACGGCAAGTGCGTCGGCTACAAGGACAAGGACTGCGACGACCAGATCGATTGCACCCTCGACCTCTGCGAGAAGGGCACCTGCAAGCACCAGCCGATCCCGGGCTGTGGCCTGTGTGTGAACGACGACTTCACCACGACCACGACCACCAACTGGGTCATCAAGCAGACTGAGTCCTACGTGACGGTCGCGCGGCAGCCGTCGCAGGCGCCGGACGGCTCGACCGTCGGTGCACTGGTCATCAAGTGGGACGGCTCGACCTTCAAGTTCGACGCCAATGACACGAGCGCCTTCGGCCTGACGCGCTACATCCACCGCCGCGTCTACGTGGACGAGGCGATCGCTCCGACGGTCCGCTTCTCGCTGCTGTCCTCGATGGGCGCTGAGGAGTGCGTGGAGCTCTTCATCGACGAGGCCACGTCGGTGTGGAAGGCCTGCGGCAAGCACCAGGGCGTCTCGGCCGACGTGGGCGAGGACGTGAAGATCTCGCTCGCAGACTTCACCGGTCGTTGGGTCGACCTCGAGTTCCGCGTCACCGCGCAGCGAAAGACCGACGCCAAGGGGCAGATCACCATCCGCGACGTGAAGATGGCGGGTGCCTGCGGTCCGGCCTGCCTCGGAGTCGGCATGGAGGCTCCGGCGGATCCGCTGCGGCCGCCGACCGTGACGCTGCAGAACCGCCTGCCGCAGCCGTGGAAGCGCGCAGCATCGGCGCCCGGCTACCTGGCGTGGAACGTGACCGACAAGGCTGCCCGCAACGGCAAGGCAAGCCTCGTCGCGAGCTACACGGGCGCGCCGTCTTCGGGCAAGGCCGAGACCGCGACCTTGACCATCCCCGGGGTCAACGTCACGACCGGCACGAAGCTCTCGTTTGCCCTGCAGGCCGTCGATCTCGGCGAGGCAGGCTGCACCAACGGCGACCGGATCGTGGTCAAGGTCGGTGCCGATGAGGTCTTCAAGGTCTGTGACACCGCCGCGAACTGGAAGGTGCACGTCGTCGACCTGGCCCCCTACGTCAACAAGACCGTCACGATCACCTTCGAGGTCGAGTCCGCCAAGACGGCGAAGGCCAAGGGCAGCTTCCTGCTCGACGACATCATGCTGATGGGCGCGTGCAGCTACCTTTGCTACGAAGAGAACTTCGACTCGATGGGCAACCAGCTGACCTGGGTGTACGGCTCATCCTTCAAGGACGGTGCGCCTGTCCCGACGCCGTTCACGGTGAAGCTCGACCAGACGCAAAAGGTGTCCGGCACCAGCTCGCTTCTGATCCAGACGCCGACGACCCCCAAGGTCAACGACACCGCGATGGTTTCGCCCGTCTCCAGTGACGACTCGCCTTGGATCTACCTCGGTGTCGCGGGTGCCACGTTCGTCGCCCAGGTCAACGCCTTCATCGACCCTGAGCTCTGCCTTGCCGGAGCCAAGGATGGCGCGGTCGAGTTCACCTTCACGCTGCCCGCCGCGACGAACGGCTCGGCTGCCCAGTCGATCGCCTATGCCTCCGCCGGCGAGCTCTGCAAGTCGACGTCCGGATGGGCCAAGACCGCGATGCCGATGCTCTTCGACGACGGTGCCTCCTGGATGCAGCCGATGGTGCGCGCTCGCGTGACGAACACGATGAAGTCCGCCAAGGTCTACATCGACGACTACCAGCTCATCTGCAAGTAGCCCGCGTCCGACGACCGAGCCCGCTGGTGCGCGCAACTGCGCACCAGCGGCGCTCTGCGTGCGCGCCTGCCGCGCGTGGGCCGTCGCGTGTGGGCAGCGTCATCGCGACCGACAGGCGGGGCTGCCGTCGTCCGTGAGTCCGGGGGGCTGCTACTTCTGCCCGACGTCGAGCGCGGCTGAGCGAACCAGCTGCGACAGCACCGCGCACGCTTCGATCCGCGACATATCCGACTGCGCCAGGATCTGCTCGACCGTCCGTCGCCCGTCGACCAGACCCGCGATCCGGCGGATCTTCTCCATCGCGTAGTAGCCAGCCGGCATCCGCTGCTCGCTCTGGACCAACGCTGGGATCCGCGTGAACGGGCCGAACACGCCTTGGTAGTACTCGAGCAGCCGCGCCTCGTTGTGGTGCAGGAACGCCTCGATCTGCGGCGTCAGCGGCGCGACCACCACCAGTCGCTCGAGCGAGATCAGCGCGCCTTCGCGGTCGCCGATCTCGAACAGGGCACGCACGTCGTCGTACAGGCCGCCCGCCATGTGGCTGGGCATGATCGACTGCTTGTGCCGGATCCTGCGCTTCACTTCAGGGCCCGAGAGCACGATCGTCTCGGAGCTCGCGAGCTGCTCGAGGTTGCGCGACTCGGCGCGGACGAAGGCCTCGGCGACCGACTCGAGGTCCTCGTCGACCAACTCGAGCTCGTCCTCGCCGACCAGCTCTGCGGCGAGCAGGCCGTCGAGCGCCTCGTCGAACTCGGCCAGCGCGGCGAGCAGGCCCGACACGCGCTCGTCGGCGGGCAGGCTCATCACGGCTTCGTGGCGCGCCAACGCCCACGCCGGCCCTTCGCTCGGGGCGAGCGGATCCGTCGGCGGGGGTGGGTCGAGATTCACGATCGACATGCACGTCCTCTCGGCCAGCGTCAGCGGCGAGCCAGCCTAGCGCAAATGCGCGCGCATCACCAGAAGGTCCGGGCCCGAGTTTGCGACGACGGCGCCGAGACCATGCAAACCGACGCGCGGGCGCGGCTTCGCTCGACATGCGGCGCTGCGGGCGCAATGCTGCGCGCCGGCCGCACCAGGGTGTCGCGCCACGGAGGCAGGATGTCGCGGCAGCAGCTGCAGGTTCCCGCAGAGCAGGAAGGTCAGCGGCTGGACCGCTTCCTCGCAGAGGCGGGCGCGATGAGCCGCGGGGCGGCACGGCGCCTGATCGAGGCCGGCTGCGTCCAGCTGGACGACAAGCGCGTCCGCACCCAGGCGCACCCCCTGGTCGCCGGCAGCACGCTCCGATGGTCCGAGCCCGTCGAGGCCACTGCGTCGGCCCCGCTCGATATCGTTCACGAAGACGCGGCGCTCTGGATCGTGTGCAAGCCGGCTGGCCTCGATACGGTGCCGCCGGCGCAGGGCGGGCCGAGCCTGCTCGACCTCGTGCGTGAGCGCCTGCGCCTCGAGGGCCGCCCGCAAGTCGCTGAATCGCATCGTCTGGACCGCGAGACCAGCGGTCTGCTGGTGTTCGGCCGCGACGCCGCCACGGTGTCCTGGCTTGGACGGGCCTTGCAGCGGCGGCAGATCGGCCGTGGCTACGTCGCGTTGATCCGCAGCTTGCGGCCACCCACGGCGATGCGGATCGAGGCGCCGCTGCGCCAGGCGGCGCGTGGCGGCATGGAGATCCACCCGACCGGCACCTACGCCGCGACCCGGGTTGTGCCGCTGGCTTACGCGGCGGACGCGGGCCTTGCCCTGGTCGGCGTCACCCTGGAGACGGGGCGCACCCATCAGGCCCGCGTCCACCTGTCCTGGGCGCTCGGTCCGATCGTGGGCGATGCGCGCTACGGCGACGATCGGGCGAACCGCGGGGCCGAAGGCGACGACGCGGCGCGCGGCCTTCGCATCGGCCTGCACAGCGGCCGCGTCGGGCTGCGACATCCGCTCGACGGCACGCCACGGAGCTGGGCGCGCGCGCCGGATGCTGGGTTCTTCGCCCTCGCCGACGGCGCACCGGCGCTGCCCGCGCGCTGGGCCGACGCGCTGCGCGAGCTGGGGCGTGGCCCGTTCGAGCCTGGCCGCGCCGAAGCCGCGCTGCGGGGCGATGCGGCGATGGGGTGACGGACGCCCCGGCGCCAGCGATCGCGACGCGGCGCTAGGCCTCGGCAGCCTGCGTCGCTGGCATCGGCGTCGGATCCAGCTCGCGCAAGAAGCGCCGCAGCCGCAGGGCAAGCAGCTCGGGCTGCTCCAAGGGCAAGAAGTGACCGCCGCCTGGGATGGTCCAGACCTCGCAGTCGCTGGCGGCCGCTGACGCGAGGCGCGCGACCATGGGTCCGGCCAGCGGGTCGCGCTCGCCGGCGATCCACAGGGAGGGCACGTCGACCTCGGGGCGCTGGGCCTCGCCGAGGTGATCGAGCAGCGCCGACCAGCTCGCGGCGGCGAAGCCGGCCTCCAGCGAGGCAAAATGGGCCAGGACCTCGCCGATGGCCCCGTCGTCCGCGTGCTCGCCGACCAGGCCCGTCAGCACCAGGCTGTTGAGCACCAGCCGTGAGCGCGCGCCTTCGGCGATCCAGCGGGGCAGGGCGATGCCGCGACCGACGGCGGCGCCGACCCCGAGCGCGATCGGGCCGGCGTCCGCGGCGCCCGAGAGCCATCGGCGGATCATGCGACCCACCGGTCCGCCCCAGACGCCCGCGATCGAGACGAACGCCGCCACCCGCGTCGGCGCGAGCGCCAGCAGCTGGGCGGCCACCGGCGCGCCCGTCGACCAGCCGATGATCGTCGCCCGGTCGGCGCCTGCAGCATCCAGGACCGCGAGGCCGTCGGCGGCGTGGCGCGCCAGATCGACCTCAGGGACGCCGTGGCGTCGCCGGCTGCCGCGCAGGTCCCAGCACAGCAGCTGCGCGTCGTCGCCGAGCGCGGCGCACAGCGGCGCCCAGACGTCGACATGGCCCAGCAGGCCACCGACGAACAGGACCACATGGGGGCCGTTGCCGGCACGAAGCGCGTGCAGCGTCTCGCCGTCGTCGGTCTCGACCCGCATGGCGGTCATGGCGGTCCTGGCCGTCGTCTTGGTCATCCTCGTCTCCCGTGCCTGCCTGGGCCGCGCGCCGACCGGTCGTCGTCCGGCGGTCCCAGGCGTCCGCGCTGTTGGCCTCAGAACACCTTCTGCGTGTCCAGCAGGATGGTCACCGGCCCGTCATTGAGCAAGCGCACCGCCATATCCGCACCAAAGACGCCTTGTTCGACGCGCAGGCCACGCGTGCGCAGCTCCCGGGCCACGACCTCGATCTGGACCCGCGCGCGCTCTGGCGCCATCGCGGCCATGAACGACGGCCTCTTGCCCTTGCGTGCGTCGCCGTGGAGCGTGAACTGGCTGACCAGCAGGACGGCACCGCCGATCTGGCCGACGTCCAGGTTCATCTTGCCGGCCTCGTCCGAGAAGATGCGCAGTCCCGCGATCTTGTCGGCCATCGTCAGCGCGTCGCCGTCGCCGTCATCCTGGCCGGCCGAGACCAGGGCCAGCAAGCCCTGGCCGATCGCGCCGACGATGACGCCCTCGACCTCGACCGAGGCCTCGGTCACTCGCTGCACCACCGCTCGCATCGCGCCCCCGGGTTGCTCGGCTGGCAGGCTTGCCGCCGACCCTTCCCGCCCTCCATACTCCAGGCATCCGGCCGCTGCCAAGGTCGCCCAGGAGCCGCATGCCATTCGACCTCGAGCGAGCATCGCAGCGCATCCGTGCCTGTCACGACGATCTGTCGGCGTTCCGGGCGGTTTCGCTGGACCTGCTCTTCGCGACCGCCAGCGCCGTCAGCGAAGCCGCCGTCGCGCTCGAAGCCGGCGACGCCCTGGCGATCCGCGCCTCCGGGCCGGCCGCGCCCTCGATGCAGCCGCCGCGCGTGATCGTCGCGATCGACCTCGAGCCACCGCACCTCTCGTCGGTGCGCAGCGCGCTCGGGCCGGCGCGCTGGCCCGCGGCCTTGGCGTCGCTCGGCGGCCCGGAGGTGGCCATCGCCTGGGTCGCTGCCTTGCGCTCGTTGGCCGGTTCGGCCTCCCAGCGGCCCTGGCGCGCCCTGTACGTCCGCGGCCCGGCAGCCGGGCTGGCGTCATTCGTCGCCGCCGAGCTCGCCGACCTCGAAGCAGACGCCGAGATCATCCAGATCGTGCCGTCGATCCAAGAGGCGCTGGCTGCCGACCACGCGGACCCGCCTGGCGCCGAGCTCGGCCTGCCCGCGCTCGCCACGGGCGGCGCGATGGACCTGCTGACGCTGGATCTGCTGCGCCCGCGCAACGTCTGGCGCTTCCCGGCGTGCGACTCGACCTACGCCTTGACCGGCAGCCACTCGTGGCGCGAGTCCTTCCCGGCGCTGCGTGGCCTGCTGGCGTCGCTCGACAGCGACGTCGCTTGGACCCTGCACGACCTGCATTTCTACTTCGGCAGCAAGGCCCATTTCTCGGCGGTGTTGCGGACGGCAAGGCCGGTCGACGTCACGGCGCACGGGTTCACCACGCGCGAGGTCGACGCCGGCTCCCGCCTGATGTTCCCGGTCAACGACGCCCTGGCCACGTTGACCTCGCTCGGCTCCCGCGTCGGCGCGAGCTGGGCCGGCGCGCTGGCGCATCCCGTGCACCTGCACGCGCTGCCGGATGGCCTGCACGCCGCGATCGTGGTCCCCGCCGACGAGACGCCAAAGCTGCCCGAGAAGTTGGGCTCGATGGCGCTGCAATGGGCCAGGTACCCCATGATCGCGGCCTCGACCGAGCGCACGACCGCCCTCGCCGTCGGCCCGTCCGAGCGACCAGGGCCCGTGGCGGCAGGGGTCGATTCGGCGCAGGCGCAGGTCTGGCAGGTTCCGGCACGATTGGACCACGACGTCCACGGCCTCGCGCGCGCGATCGACGCACAGCTCGCCGCCGATGCCGGTCGCTGAGGCGTCGATGCGCACCCTGCACGTGGAGTTGCCGGTCTCGCCGGATTCGCCGCCTCGCGACGCGTCCGAGCCCCTGCGCCAGGCGGTCGCCGCCGCCGCTGGCGTGCCGCTCGCAGATCTCGGCGACGTGCGCATCGAGCGCCGCAGCCTCGACGCCCGCGCCGGTCGGCGGCCGCGCTGGGTGCTGAAGTGTGCCTGGACGACGCGGGCCGAGCAGCCGCTGCCCGACGAGCTGCCGGCGCTGCTGCGTCCGCGGCACCTCGCCAAGCCGATCGCCGACCTGCACCCGATCATCGTCGGGACCGGTCCAGCCGGGCTGTTCGCTGCCTTGCAGTTCGCCGACTTCGGCGTCCCCACGACCTTGATCGAGCGCGGCGCCGAGGTCGGCCAGCGCAACCTGCACATCCGCGACCTGCGGGTCAAAGGCCTGCTCGACGACGAGTCGAACCTCTGCTTCGGCGAAGGCGGCGCCGGCACCTACTCCGACGGCAAGCTCTACACCCGAGGCAAGAGCGTGCGGGTGCGCGAGGTCTACGAGCGCCTGGTCGCCCTCGGCATCGATCGGCGCATCCTGGTCGAGGCCCATCCCCACGTCGGCACCAACCGCTTGATCCCGATGATGCCCAAGCTGCGCGAGCGGCTGCGCGAGGCCGGGCATACGCTGCGCTTCGACGCCAAGGTCGTGGGCCTGGTCCACGATCGCCCGAGCGGCCGGATCGTCGGCGTGCGCCTGGCCAGCGGCGAGGAGATCGTCGGCGGCCCGGTGCTGCTGGCGACCGGACATTCGGCGCGCGACGTCTACACGATGCTGGCCCGCGACGGCGTCGCCATGGAGCGCAAGGACTTCGCGATCGGCGCGCGCATCGAGCACCCCCAGGCCCTGGTCGACCAGGCGCAGCTCGGCGAGATGGCGGGCTGGGCCTCGGTTGGCGCGGCGGAGTACTTCGTCTCGGCGCAGGTGCCCACCCTCGCCGGCGTCCGTGGCGCCTACTCGTTCTGCATGTGCCCGGGCGGCATCGTCCTGCCGACGCCGACGCGGCAGGGGCACCTCAACGTCAACGGGATGAGCAACGAAGGCCGCAACAGCGGCATCGCCAACGCCGCCCTCGTCGTGCAGGTCGCCGAGCAGGAGATGTACCTCGACCGGCCGGGAGATCTCGACGATGACCCCGAGTTCGGCGCCCATGTCGCGGGCGGCGCGCTGCTCGGCGTGGCGTTGCAGGGGCGGCTGGAGCGGCGCGCCTTCGAGGTTGGCGGCGGGGGCTACCGGGCCCCGGCAGAGCGACTGGTCCAGACCGTCGGCCTCGGCGGCGGCGGCGCCGAGCTGCCGAAGACCACCTACCGGCCCGGCGTGACGGCGGCGCCCGCGTCACAGGTCCTGCCGGCGCGTGTGCTCGCGGTCATGCGCGACGCGGCCCGCATCATCGACCGTCGCCAGCTCCGCGGCTACCTCAGCGACGAGGCGCTGCTGCTGCCGGTCGAGACGACGACGTCGGCGCCGGTGCGCGTGCTGCGCGGCACGGATCGCCAATCGATCACCCATCCCGGCCTGTACCCCTGCGCCGAAGGGGCCGGCTACGCCGGCGGCATCGTCTCGAGCGCGATCGACGGCATGCGCTCCGCGTTGGCCGTCCTCGCCGCACGCGGCCTGGTCGACGCCGCCGAGGTCGAGCGATGAGCGCGGCGCCGAGCGACACGACCTCCGCCCTCGCCGCGCTCGCCACGCTGCACGCCGAGACCGATGACCGGTTCGCCGCGACCACCGCCGCCATCGGCACGCCGATCGGCTGCCGGCCGGGGTGCGCTGACTGCTGCCAGGACGACCTGCGCGTCTGGCAGGTCGAGGCCGACGCCATCGAGGCCTGGGTCCGCCGCCAGGTCGAGGGGGCGACGCCGCTCGTGGTGCACGACCGCGGGGCCTGCGCCTTCCTCGGGGCCGATCGTCGCTGCCAGATCTTCGAGGCCCGGCCCTATGTCTGTCGCTCCCAGGGTGCCGTCCTGGCCTGGATCGACGGCGACGACGACTCCGAGCGCCGCGCCACCTGCGAGGTCCACCTCCAGGGCGTCGACCTCATGGCGTTGCCGTCCACGGCTGCGTTCGAGCTCGGACCTGCAGAGCAGCGGCTCGTCGCGATCGCCACCCAGCAGCTCTCGATCGCCGGTGGCCGTGGCCTGCCCAAACGCGTGGCGCTGCGGACCCTCGCGAAGCGCCTCGCTGGTCCGACGGCCCGCTGAGGCGACCGCCACGCCCGATCAGCCCGGATTCGCGGGCTCTGCACCGACCGTGACCGTCGCGGTCCGCGCGGCGGCGGGTTGGCGTCCGGCGCGGCCAGCCGCGTCGTCGGCGGTCAGCAGGGCCTGGCCGTGCTCCTGCAGCCACGCCCAATACGCCTCGGCGCCCAGCTGGCCCTCCAGGCGCCCGGCGTCCACCTCGGCCTCGAGCACCCGCTGGATCTCCCCGAGCCACGGCCCGGGTTTGCGCCCGGTCCGCTCGATCACCAGCGTGCCGAACCCCTTGGGCAGCGGCGGCACCCTGGCGTCGGCGGCG
Source organism: uncultured Enterobacteriaceae bacterium (assembly GCA_964586155.1). Taxonomy (GTDB): domain Bacteria; phylum Myxococcota_A; class UBA9042; order UBA9042; family UBA9042; genus SXNM01. The sequence goes on from CAZPHC010000023.1 coordinate 46,752, forward strand.
CGGATCTCCTCGATGCGGCGGATCAGCTCCTCGCCGAGCTCGCGCACCTCGCGAATCCGCCAGGCCCGTTTGGTCGTGAAGTCGCTGCGCGAGAACGCGAGCACCGCGTCCAGGTGGGGGCCCATGTCGCGGATCAGCCGGCGCACGGCGGAGTCGGTCCACTCGGTCGAGTAGACGTTGGCGCGTGCGTGGTTGCCGATGACGTAGCAGACCTCGTCGCGCAGGCCCGGATCCATGCGGAAGCGGCCGGCGACCCCCTCCATCAAGCTGGCGCCCAGCTCTTCGTGGCGGAAGAAGTGGACCTTGCCCTTGGTCCCCAGCGAACGGGTCCAGACCTTGCCGACATCGTGCATCAGCGCGGCCCAGCGCACGACCGGATGCGGCGGGCATTTGTCGACGACCTGGAGCGTGTGGTCCCAGATGTCCTTGTGGTGGACCGGGCAGGACTTGTGGAAGTCGACCATCGCCGACGCTTCGGGCACCAGCAGCGGCAGCACGCGGACGTCCTGCAGCAGCTGGAGACCGACGCTGGGCCGCGGCGCGGTCAGGATCGCCTCCATCCAGCGGCACCAGAGCTGGCGGTCGAGGCCGAGCACGTGGCTGCCGTCGCGGAGCATGACCCGCACCACGGCCTCGCCGGGGCGCAGGCCCGTCGCGGCCGCGAGCGCGGCCAGCTCCAGCAGGCGGTCCGCCCGGCCGCGCAGCCAATGCGCGAGATCCTGGGCTCCCGTCAGCTCGACCGACTCGGGTTCGAGCAAGAAGCCCGTGGGATCGGCGACCTCGCCGTCTGCGTCCACCGCGATGGCCCAGGGCCGGACCTGGGCCTTGGCCAGGCGCTGCAACGCGCGCTTGCCGAGTCCCGCCTGGGCGCGATCTGCGCTCGCTTCGGGCGCGCCATCGGGCAGGGCCTGGAACTCGACCGCAGGCAGGGCCGCGATCCCGGGGTCCGTCGCACGCAACCGCGCGACCAGCTCGCTCGCCGCCGCCAGATCGCCGGCGATCCAGCAGCGGATCGGCCACGCCGCGGGCAGCTCCAGGTCCCGGAGCACTAGCAGCGCCGCCGCGCCGGTCCACCACGGCCGCGCGCCGGTGTCGGCCAGCGCGCGCGTCACCGTGGCCAACGCGTCACGTTGGCGTGCAAGCCGGAGGGTTGCGTCGATCTCGATCGCCATGAACGTCTGCTCTTCCTGGGGTCGTTCGACGGCCCGGAGGCTGCGCCCGACGGCTTCGGCCTGCGACATAACCGCCGATCGCCATCGGGTCAAGGCACCGTGGCATCCGGTCAGGGGACCGTAACCGTGTTCTGAGTTGACAGGGGGCCCAGCGCTTGCTACCAATGGAGAAGGGCATCGCGTCTCCGCCGTCGCTCCCCCCACCGGGCGGACTGCGCGAATCGAGTGGTTGGCTGCGGAGAAATGAACGGTTCGGTTCGCCGAGCCGCTGTCCTGGGTCCAGAGTGCCCCGGATGGTCCAAAGTGATAGCCGGTTCCAGCGGGCCGCGCTCTCCTCGACGAACTTGGCACGCTGCGTGGGGATCCCATGACGAAGAAGAAGACCCTCCCGACCGTGAAGAAGAACGTCGCAGACTTCCTCTCGAACGAGGAGGTCGCGATCAGCGAGAAGCAGGAGCAGCGTGTGTCGACGTTCCTGATGCTCGCCGAGGGTACGCATCTCGCGGCTTCGGACGTGGCGCTGGGCGCTGAGCACTGCTCGCACGGCAGCCACGGCTCGCA
>CAZPHC010000023.1:48584-100957 GCA_964586155.1 uncultured Enterobacteriaceae bacterium
CCACGGCTCGCACGGCAGCCACGGCTCGCACGGCAGCCACGGCTCGCACGGCAGCTGGTAGCGCCCCGGTCGCGCCGATCGCGCGCGGCGCCCCCCGTAGGCCTGCGATGGCCTGCTCCAGCCGACAGTTGAGTGGAACCAAGCGGCGACGCCCCACATCCAGGGGCGCCGCCGCTTGCATTTGGAGCGCTAGTCCACACGCGGCGCGACGTCGGTGTCGTCATCAGGTGGCGTCGCGACCGACACACCCGCAGCCCGGCGCAGGCGGTCCAGCAGACTCTGGTTGCGCCGCACGCCCTGGCTCTTGCTCCAGCCGTGTTCATCGCCGACGTCGTTGAGTTGGCGGCCCCGCAGGTAGACTTCGTGCAGCACGACCTGCTCGTCGCGGGTGAGGTCGCGCGCGGTCGCGGCCAGCAGGCGCTCGACCGTGAGGCGCGCCCGGACGCGCTCGGTGTCGAGGGTCGTCGCGGCCTCGACGTCGTCCTGCCCGACGGCGAACTGGCGCCGCTCGCGCCGGAGCAGATCCAGGACGCTGCCGCGCATCCGCGGGAAGGCATGCCCCAGCGGGGGCACCCCTCGTCGCTCGTCGAAGTGCTGCCTCGTCTCGAGGTAGGCGAGCATCGCCGTGCTGCGCATGTCCTCGCGCAGGTCGGAGCGGGTCCATCCCGGCGCGCGGCTGACGGCGTACGCCACCCGTTGCGCGTGGGTCAACTCGGCGCCGGCGGGACGCCGTTGGCCGTCGCGGGGAAGCGGCCGCGATGCGTGGGCGGTCGCGGGCGACTCGGAGCGATTGGCGGTGGGGAGCACGGACATCGGAGGCCTCCTCGAAACGGCGAACCCGGGATGGGCGTCGCGGCGTGCGCCCCTGCAAGAGCAGCTTCCGTGCCGGGGCCTGTCCCCAGCGCTCAAGCGTCAGAGATCGCTTCGGCTTTTCGTCATGCCAAGGCGGGCCTCCCGATCGGTTCGCTGGGGTCTGGAGCCCCCGAAATCCGGTCGCGACGGTGGGGTCCGCAGGCGTTCGATCCGGGTCATTTCATTGACGGTGCGGTGTTCTCGGGGTAGTGGCAACCAGGGCCACGGCAGGAGGCGACGATGCGAGCAGGGCGAATCGATCGAAGCGAGCAGAGCGACGCAGGGCGGCAGGCCGGTGCGCGGCGCTGGGCTTGGGCCTGCGGCTTGTTGCTTGTCGTCGCTGTCGGCTGCGACCCGGCGGAGCCGCCCGAGGAGCCCGAGCCGCAAGCGCAGGCCGGCGAGGCGCCCGAGGCCGCCCAGCGACGGGTCAAGCCGCGCGAGGCCGTCGTCGACGCCCCCGACGCCGCCGCGCTGAGCGCCGAGATCGCCGCGCTCGTCGCCACGATCGAGCGCCCCGGGCCCGGACGGGCCAAGGCCATCGCCGCCGTGGACGAGGGACGCAAGGTCGTCGAGGCGCTGACCGCCGACAAGAAGCTGATGTTCTACAAGCTCGACGGCAACTTGAGCGCCGACGCCGAAGAGGTGCTCGCGTTGCTCGCCGACGTCGAGCGCCACGGCCTTGCCGTGCGCCCGTACCATTTCGAGCGCGTCGACGCGGCCACCGCGCGGGTCGTCGCCGCCTACGAGGCCGAGCGGACGGCCAAGCTCAAGGCCGCGAGCTCTGGCGACGCCGCGCGGGTCGTGGCCGCCGCGGTCCAATGGCTGCGCACCGGCAAGGGCAGTCAGCTCGAGCTGGACCGCGCCGGTCTCGACAAGCTCGACGACCGCGCCCGGGCACGTCTACACGCCGAGCTGCCTGCCGTCGCCGCCGCCGTCCGGCAGTCGCGCGAGGCGGTCTGGGCCGCCGACGTCGAGATCGCGCGCGTGGTTGTGCGCTACCTCGTCGACTTCACGCTCGCGCGGCCGCTGCATCCGCACGAGCCCACCAGCGCCGCGACGATCCGCAAGCTCGCCGACAAGCACGCCGATGAACTCAACGCCCGCCTGGCCGGCAAGCGCGGCGCCATCGCGGGCGTCATGAAGGCCGCGTGGCCGACGCACCCGCAGTACGCGGCCCTGCTCGCGGCGGCCGACCGCTACGCCAAGATCGCGGCCGAGGCGCCGTGGGAGAAGCTGCCGAAGATGCCGGCGGCCAAGCTCGAGCGCGGCGCACGCGGCCCGTTCGTGGTCGCCCTGGCAACCCGCCTGCGCGCCGAAGGCTACGACGTCGGAGAGGGCGAGGTGGTCGACCAGCCCTTCGTCGAGGCCATCCAGCGCTTCCAGCGCGCGCACCAGCTCACCGATGACGGCGTGGTCGCGCCGGCGACGGTGCGCGAGCTGGACGTCAGCCCCGCGACCCGCCTGCAGCAGATCCGCCTGGGTCTGGGCCGCTGGCGCGAGGCGGGCGCGCGCGATCCCGAGGACTTCTTCGTCTGGGTCGACGTCGCCGCGCAGCGCGTGCAGGTCTACGAGCACGGCAAGGTGATCCGCGAGCATCGCGTGATCGTGGGCAAGGACGAAGAGGACATCGACTACGAGAAGCGGATCAAGGGTCGGATCAACCGGACCAAGCTCTTCGCGGCGAAGATGACCAAGATCACGCTGGCGCCGCGCTGGTATCCGACGCCGCGCGTCATCGACCTCGAGCTCGGTCCGGCGCTGGCCAAGGACCCGGACTACTACGAGAAGCACGGCTACGTCTCGGAGATGAACGGCGACGGCACCGAGACGGTCTACCAGCGCTCGGGCGCGACCAACCTGCTCGGCGTGGTGAAGTTCCAGTTCCCGAACAAGCACGCCATCTACATGCACGACACGCCGTCCAAGCACCTGTTCAAGAAGGCGCGCCGGGCCTACAGCCACGGCTGCGTCCGCCTCGAGAACCCGGTGGCGATGGCGAACTTCCTGCTCGGCCGCGACAAGGGTTGGACCAAGCAGAAGATCAAGAAGATCATCGACGAGCGCGAGGAGACCACCGTCAACCTCAAGACCGCCATCCCCGTCTACCTCGACTACGTCACCGTCACCGTCGACGACGGCGAGGTCACGTTCTGGGGCGACGTCTACGACTACGACCGCGCCGCGCTCACCGGCGCCGTGCCGGTCGAAGAGGTCGAAGAGTACAAGCCGGCTTCGACGCGCGGCCTGCTCTAGGGCCCCGTCACGATGTCCGAGCGCGAGCCGCCCGACGCAGATGTCCCGTCGGGGCCACCCCCGGCGGCCTCGGGGCCACCGCGCAACCGCTTCGAGATCCGAATTCTGCCGGACGGGACCGTCGTGTTCGTCGACCTGCCAAAGGGGCTGGCCGAAGTGGCCCGGGTTGTGGCAGGGTCCGCACCCGAGTCCGTGCCTGGGGACCCACCCCCGACAGGTGAAGCAGGATGATGCGTCTGTGCCCGTTGTGCGGTCAGCGTACCGAGGACGCCCGCTGTCCTAGCGACGGCACGGCGACCCTCGTGCTCTCGCAGAACCCCGACAGCCGCCTGGTCGAGGGCGCCGAGGTCAACGGTCGCTACCGCATCGGCAAGCTGATCGGCCAAGGTGGCTTCGGCGCCGTCTACCGCGCCATCAGCCTCGCCACCGGCAGCGAAGTCGCCATCAAGGTCCTGGGCGTCAGCCTCGACAACGATGAGCCCGAGCTGATCCAGCGCTTCTACGCCGAGGCCCAGATCACCGCGGCGCTCAAGCATCCGAACACGATCCGCGTCTTCGACTTCGGTCAGACGGACTCCGGCGCGCTCTACATCGCGATGGAGCTGCTGATCGGCGAGGCGCTGAACGAGCAGCTGCGCGACCGCCGGCGCAAGGGCGACGCCCTGGACCAGGCCGAAACCGTGCGCATCGGCGTGCAGACGCTGCGCAGCCTGGCCGAAGCGCATACCCACGGCCTGGTCCACCGCGACCTCAAGCCGCACAACATCTTCCTCAACCAGGTCCCGGGCGACGATCCCGTGGTCAAGGTCCTGGACTTCGGCATCGCCAAGCGGCTCGGCAGCAACCTCACCGGCACGGGCCAGGCCTTTGGCACGCCCGTCTACATGAGCCCCGAGCAGGCCCAGAATCGCGGCATCGACGCGCGGTCCGACCTCTACTCGCTCGGCTGCGTGCTCTACCAATGCGTCACCGGCTCGCCGCCCTTCGAGGGCGACAACCCGTTGGCGGTGCTGCTGAGCCACGTCACGGATACGCCACCGTCGCTGCGCAAGCACGCGGTGCATCCGCTGAGCGACGACTTCATCGCCGTGATCGAGAAGGCCCTGGCCAAGAGCCCGGACGCCCGCTTCTCGAGCGCACAGGAGATGCGCACGGCGTTGGAACGCGTCGCGCCAGCGCCGGCCGAAAAGCCCTCCAGCCAGCCGCGCGACGACGCCTCGCACCCCAGCGAGAGCCTGCGCCTCGACATCGACGCAGCGGCGTCGGCCGACGACCGCACCGCCGCCTACCAACCCGTCGCCAACGCCGACGACGCCAGGCCCAAGCGCGCCGTCGTCGCCCAAGCGGGCGTTGACATCGACGGTGAGACGGCCGCGCCGGGCAGCGGCTTCACCGAAGCCTTCATGCTCGACGGCGAGGTGGTCGCTGCGGCTGCGGCCAAGGTCGAGCACGACGAGGCCTCCGCCGCGCGGCCCGGCCGTTCGCTCGCGCCCTTGTTCGCGTTCGCTGGAGTCCTGCTGGTCGGAGGCGCGGTCGCCGGCTACATGCTGTTCGGACCGAAGGCCGGCGCGCAGGCGGACCCTGTGCCGGTGGCCGCCGCCGACGTGGCCGGCGCCAACCCTGGCGACGCCGCCGGGGTCGCCGCTGGCGACGACGCCGGGGCACAGACGGCCGAGGCTGCTGCGCCGGACGCCGAAGCGGCGCCCGCCGCCGACGCCGCCGTCGCGGCTGCGGAGGATGCCGCGGCCCCCACGGAGGCCGCCGCCGACGTCGCAGTGGCGCCCGTGGCCACCGCGGTCGAGGTGCGGACGACGCCCGACGCCGCGGAGGTCTGGGTCGACGGCAAGCAGATCGGCGTCACACCGAAGGCCATCGAGGTCCAAGCCGGCGGCAAGATCCGCGCACGTCTGCACAAGGACGGCTTCCGCGACCTCGAGATCGTCGTCGAGCCCGACATGGCGCCCGTGCGGCAGGTGGCGTTGACGGCGGAGCCCAAGGCGAAGCGGCCGCGGCCAGGCGGCGGCGACAAGCCCAAGACCTCGCGCCCGAGCTCGACGCCGAGCGCGCTGGAAGAGCGGCTGTAGGTAGGGGCACGTGCTTCGATCCTTGACCATCGTGATGCCCGCCTACAACGAGGAGGCCCGTCTGCCGGCCACCCTCGTCGCGGTGCAGGCGTGGATGGACACCTGCGACTTCGACGTCGAGCTGCTCGTGGTCAACGACGGCTCACGCGATCGCACCTCCGAGGTCGTCGCCGCGGTCCACCGGCGCGATCCCCGCGTGCGCCTGCTCGAGCTGCCGCAGAACCGCGGCAAGGGCGCGGCGGTCCGGGCCGGGGTGCTCGCCTCGCAGAAGGAGTGGGTGCTCATCAGCGACGCCGATCTCTCGACGCCGATCGAGGAGGCCGAGCGCCTCGCCGCGGCCGCTGTGGCGCGTCACGTCGCGGTCGCCATCGGTTCGCGCGACGTCGAAGACAGCGACATCGTCCACCACCAGCCCTGGTACCGCGAGGCGATGGGCCGGACCTTCAATCGCGTCGTCCAGACGCTCGCCGTCCCGGGCATCCGCGACACGCAATGCGGCTTCAAGCTGATGCGGGCCGACGCCGCCAAGGCCGTGTTCGAACGCGCGACGGTCGATGGTTTCGCCTTCGACGTCGAGATGCTGGTCCTGGCGCGCAAGCTCGGCTTCGAGATCGCCGAGGTCGGCGTCCGCTGGCGCAACGACGAGCGCAGCACGGTCGATCCGATCCGTGACAGCGCGCGCATGTTCGTCGACGTGGTGCGCATCCGGCTCCGCCACCTGCGGCGCTGACAATCGACCGTCATCGCGGCCAAGGACGCGGCGCTAGCCGTCGATCGGGGCCAGACCGAGCGGTGGAGCCCCTGCCGGCGCCGCCGGGCGCTCCGTCGGCGCCGGGCTGTCTGCGGGCGGCGCGTCCCCGGGCGGCGCTGCCTCTGCCGGCGGCGCAGGCGCCCGCTGCGACGGCCGCTGCCGCAGGCTCCACGCGCCGGCGGCAGCCTCGGCCTCGGTCAGCGAGGCCCACGCCCGGTCAACCCGGCCGCTGCTCGGCTGTCGCAGCAGCACCCGGCCGCACGAGGACGCGGGGCAGGTCCGCACGCCGTCGGCCAGCAAGCCGGCGCGGATCAAGGCAGACACCAGGGCGTTGCCTTCGCGTCGCCCGGGCCAGACGTCGACGTCCCCGGGCAGGGTCTCGAGCAGCGCCAACGCCGAGTTGTCGAGCACGACGGGCAGATCCAGGTCCACGTCGTCGACCATGCCGGCCAGTTGACCCAGGCTGGTGCGCTCGTCGCCGGCGACCAGCTGCGTCCCCTCTGCGGCGACGCCGGCGATCAAGGCCACGACCAGGGTGAGCGCGGGCCAACGCGTCGCTGGCCCCAACGCCGCAGCGAGGTTGCGCACCCCGAGCACAGCGAGGCCGACGATCAGCGGCGCAACCACCACGAGCGGGTCGAGTGCGCGCGGCAGCGGCCTGCCAGCCACGGCGATCACGACGAGCCAGGCCAGCAGGGCCCACGCCGACGGCGCCGTGCTGTCGCGGCGATGGCGTCCCGCGACCGCCGCGCCGAGCGCCAGCAGGAGCAACATCGGCGGCGTGCGCGCGACGAGCCCCAAGATCGGACCCAGCAACGGCCAGCGGTCCGGGGCGTGCGCGATTGGCGGCTGCGGCGCGCGGATCGCGTCGATCATGCCCTTCCACCACTCGAGGAAACTCGCGTCGGGCAGGGCAAGCCGAATGACCGCGACCGCGACGAGGACCGCCGCGAGCCAGGCGATCCAGATGGGGCGGGCCGCCGTGGCCTGCTTCGGCCAGCGGCGCTCGTCTCCAGGAGGCCGCATCGCCAGCAGCACCGCGAAGAGCGGCGCCGCGCACAGGCCCAAGGGATGGGCCAAGGCGAGGACCGCGAGGCCAAGTCCGCCGATCGGCGCCGCAGCGCGTGGCCGCGTCTCGAGCTCCGTCGCGGCCCAGACCACCGCCGCCGTCCCGAGCGCCAGCCAGGCCTCGGTGCCGACCACCACCAACGCTGCGCGCGCCGGCGGCCAGAGCCAGAGCAGCAGCGCCGCCAGAGGGGCCGTCCACGGCTGGCCCGGGCGCAGCACCACCGCGAACCCGAGGCTCGCGATCGCGACGCCGACCAGCGTCCGGGCCTGCCAGAACGCGGACGCGACGTCCGTTGCGCCGGACCATGGCCGCATCAGCACGCCCCAGACCGGCGGCTCCGGCGCCATCCCCGCGAGCAGCGGCAGGCCGCTCGACGAGTAGGCCAGCGGCCACGACGCCACGACGACCGCCAGCGCACCGAGCGCGAGCCAGGGCAGGGCCAGGCGCCACAGGGCAGGGGAGGGCTCGGTCACGGGGCCTCCTCGGCTGCGGGGGAGGCGCGCGTGCCGACCATCACGGCGTCCAAGACCGCGAGGCGCCGGCCGTCCTGCAAGGCGAAGACCGTGAACTCGAGCGATCCCTGCGCCGGACCAGCGGGGATCTCCACGTCGAAGGTCTCGGCGACGAGCTCGTCGCGGACCTCCCAGGTGCCGAGGTTGCTGTCGTCGACCTTGGCGCTGACCACGACCGTGCCGCCGTTGCCGGCGCCTCGCTCCAAGCCGAGCCGGCCGCGCAGGCGTGCGCCGAGCGCGAGCGCGTCCCAACGGATGGTCGTGCGTTCGGCGTTGGGCGCCGGGTGGATCCAGAGCCCGGCCGTCGGAGCACCGCTGACCAGCGCACCATGCCGCCCGACCCAGAGCCAGGGCCGGTTGCTGCAGCGGTGGCGATGCTGCACCGGCTCGGGCTCGCATACGCCGCCTGGCGCCGAGGGCAACGAGACGCGCGCTGCGTCGATGGCCTCGCTCGCGCTCCAGACGGGGTCGAGCGACGCCGGCGCCAGGGCCCCGGGGGCGGTGGTTCCGGCCACGGGCGACCAAGGCCAGGTGTCTGCCTCGACCCGTCCGCGGCCGGCGTGGATCCAGACGGCCAACGCGGCGTAGAGCAGGCCGAGGACCGCCACGACCACGACGCTCCGCTCTGCGCGCTCCCTGGCCAAGTCGTGCATGCGTCTCCGGTGCCGATGCCGTGGTGCCGGGATGTCCGGCGCCGCGCGGATCTATCCAGACGTGGCGTGGTGTTGCAAGGGCAGACAGCGATGTCTGCGATTGACGCAGACCCGGGGCAAGCGTATTGTGCCCGTCCACCGGCGGCTGCGCGTCCCCATAGGTCGTAGCCCTTCGACTCGTGCGACGCAACGAGCGCGGAGCCTGCAGCCGCCCCGGCACAGCACCGATGTTCGCATGCCAAACCGGCGTGCCGGCTGCTGTGGACACCACGTTGGCGGATTCCGCCGAGTTGGTGGCAACTTTGCCCGGTCTCGCGACCGGGCCGCACCCCGGACGCAACCCCCGGGGCGGAACGAAAGTGACCTCGACGCGCTCGTATCCGAGCACAGCGACCCCGACGTCACGCCATGCCCAGGCATGCCGCAGCGCGATGCGCCGGCAGGTGCCCACGCAGGCGGAACGCGCAGGTGTCGCGTCGCTCCAGGTGCGCGCGATCGCGACCGAGATGCGGAGCCATGCTCCGGATTTGCAAGCTCCGCGATTCGCCGACGTCGTCACTGCCACACCGCCCCGGTCCCGCAAGCCTGGTTCCAGCCCCCTGACGTTGCCGTGGCGGCACCGGACGCAGCCGCGTTCGGGCCGCGTCTGCGCATCATCGGGGCCACCGCGCACGCCTGGTTGAGTCCGCCCTGGTCCAGCGAACGTGCTGGAGAGAGGCGACATCGATGAAGCGGATGCTCCTGAGCGTGGACCTTGAAGAGTCGCGCGCAGCCGTCGTAGAAGACGGCAAGCTCACCCACCTGGAGATCGAGCCCGTCGCTCGGGACTCTTGCAAGGGCAACATCTACCGCGGCGTGATCGCGCGCGTCGAGCCGTCGCTGCAGTCGGCCTTCGTCGACTTCGGTCGCGACAAGCAGGGCTTCCTGCCGGTCGGCGAGATCCACCCCAAGCTCCGCCCCGAGAACGCCGACAAGCGCGCGCCGATCCAGGAGCTGCTGCGCGCCGGCCAGCAGGTCATCGTCCAGGTCCAGCGCGACGAGATCGGCCAGAAGGGCGCCACGCTCTCGACCTTCGTCTCGCTGCCGGGCCGCTACCTGGTCCTGATGCCCGAGACCGACAAGACCGGCGTCAGCCGCAAGCTGTCGGACGGCGCGCGCGAGCGGATCAAGGAGCTCACCGACACGATGAAGGTGCCGGACGGCTTCGGCCTCATCGTCCGCACCGCCGGCGACGCCGCGACCAAGCTCGAGCTGTCCAAGGACCTCGTGTACTTGAACCGCCTGTGGGAGCACATCCAGACCAACTTCGAGCAGGGCCGTGGCCCGACGTTGCTGTACCAGGAGCGCAGCCTCGCCGTGCGCTTCGTCCGCGACTACTACCGTCGTGATATCGAAGAGATCGTCATCGACGACGACGACGCCCTGGACGAGGTCAAGGCCTACCTCTCGGTGCTGATGACCAAGAACATGGGCATCATCGAGCGCTACGCCGGCACCATCCCGCTCTTTGCCCGCTACGGCATCCAGGGCCAGGTCGAGGACGTGTTCTCGCGCCAGGTGCCGCTGCCCTCCGGCGGCTCGATCGTCATCGATCAGACCGAGGCCCTGGTCGCCATCGACGTCAACTCGGGCCGCGCCAAGACCAAGGACATCGAGCAGACGGCGCTGCAGACCAACCTCGAAGCCGCAGAGGAGGTCGCCCGCCAGCTCGTGCTGCGCGACCTCGGCGGCCTCGTGGTGGTCGACTTCATCGACATGCGCGATCCCAAGGCCGTGCGCGCGGTCGAGGCGACGATCAAGTCGGCGATGAAGAACGACAAGGCACGACACAAGATCGGCAAGATCAGCGAGTTCGGCCTGCTCGAGCTGAGCCGCCAGCGCCTGAAGTCGTCGGTCAACAAAGGCGCCTTCGACACCTGCATCCACTGCTCGGGCACGGGCTTCTACCGCACGGCGCCGTCGGTGGCCGCGTCGGTGCTGCGCCGCATCTACGAGCTCGTCGCCCGTGGCGGCGTCAGCTACGTCATCGCCCAGGTGCCGCCGGACGCCGCGGCGTACCTGCTCAACAACAAGCGCTCCGAGATCACGGACATCGAGCGTCAGTACCACGTCAGCGTCGAGATCGTCGCGGTCGAGGGCCTGACGGCGACCCAGGTCACCATCGAGCACCTGTCGAAGGTGCCCGAGACGTCGACCGCCGACCGCCTGCGCGTGGCGCGCTTCGACCGCGACGTGCAGCAGCTCGATCTCGTCCGCAACCGCCTGCTCAAGCGTGAGGAGACGCGCATCGAGCGCCAGCTCGCCGCCCGTCTCTCGGGCGCGCGGATCGACTACGCCGAGGTCTACGCTGACGTCGGCGAGCGCGCAGCCGACATCAAGGCCGAGGAGGCCGCGGCCACCGCAGCGGCCAGCGCCAAGGCCGAGCGCAAGGCGGCCGCCGTCGCTGCGGCGAGCGCCAAGGCGCAGGTGCGCGCGCCCGTCGTCGCCGAGGTCGAAGAAGAGCCCATCCCGCAACCCAGCGGCCTGTTCGGCTGGCTGCGCGGGCTGTTCGGCGGCGGCAAGCCGACGCCGGCGACGACCGTCTCGGCGCTCGAGGTCGAGCCTGCCGCAGTGGTGTCGGCTCCGCGCGTCGCGGCGCCGGTCGCGAGTGCGCCGGCATCGGCAGAGGCCGCGGTCGAGACCAGCACGCAAGCGCGCGCCGAACGCCAGGGCGGCGAGCGGGCCGAGCGTGGTGACCGCGGCGAGCGCAGCGGCCGTCGCGATCGTCGCGACCGCCGGGATCGCGGCGATCGCCCCGAGCGTGGCGAGCGTGGCGAGCGCGAGGTCGCCGCGGCGACCGTGAGCGACGAGGAGCAGGTCGCCGTGAGCACCGAGGATGGCCGCGTGGTCATCGAAGCCGCCTCGGACGCCGCTGAGACGTCGACGTCGCGACGCCGCCGCGGAGGTCGCCGCCGTCGCGGTCGCGATCGCGAGGCGGGCGAAGGCAACGAGCTGGCCGGGGGCGAGGCCGACGAGGCCGCCGACGGCAACGACGGCGCAGACGACGAGGGCCAGAACGAGGAGGCCCGCACCTTCGGCGACGAGTCTGGCGATGAGTCGAGCGACGAGCTGGCCGCCGCATCCGCCGATGAAGGCGCCGACGAGGCCTCTGAGGACGCCGGGGCCGAGACCCGCCGCCGTCGCCGCCGTCGTGGCGGTCGCGGCCGCCGCAGCCGCACCGACATCCCGGTCGCGGCTGGTGGCGACGACGCGACGTCGGACGACGAGTCCGGCGACGAGTCCGCGGGCTATGCGGCGGCGTCCGACGCGACCGCGGCTGGCGACGAGGCCGACGACGGCGAGACCGCGTCCTGGAACGGTCACGCCGGCGACGTCGTCGACGACGACGGTGACGATGTGGCCGCGTTCGGTGGCGATGCCGACGACCACGGCTTCATGGCCAGCGACGACGCCGAGGAGGATGCTTCCGGCGAGGCCGCCGACGAGGCCCTCGCTGGCGCCGCCGACGACGCGGGCGACGACGCCGAAGCCGAGGTGGAGCTCACCGACGTGCTCGCCCTCGCCGAGGCTGAAGCTGCGCGCCTGACAGGGCTCGACGCCGCGACCAACGGCCACGGTGACGCCTCGCTGGAGCCGCCCGCGCCGCAGGCGACGTCGCAGCGCTTCGTCATCGACCTGCGCAGCGGCAGCTCGTCGTAGGCCTGACGGGAGCGCGAGCCGATGGCCGAGCCAGATTCGACGCCCGGCGCCGACGCCGCGCTGGTCATGGTCGTCGACGACGATCCCGCCAACGTCACGAGCCTCGAGAAGCTGCTCGGGCGCGAGGGCTGGGCCGTCCGCGCGACCACCGACCCACGCGTCGCCCTGCGCTGGCTCGGCAGCGAGCGGCCCGCGGTGCTGCTCACCGACCTGATGATGCCCGAGGTCGATGGGCTCGAGCTGCTGCGCGGCGCCACGCGCCTGTCGCCCGACACGGCCGTGGTCCTGATGACGGCCTACGGCACGGTCGAGACCGCGGTCGCGGCGATGAAGGACGGTGCCTACGACTTCCTGACCAAGCCCCTGCGGCGGGCCGAGGTCGTGCGCGCCGTGGCGCGGGCGCTCGAGCGCTCCAAGCTCGCGGGCGAGAACCGCGCGCTGCGTGCCGAGCTCGACCGCGCCGGCCGCAGCCGCGAGGTGATCGGCACCAGCGAGGTGATGCGCAGCGCGGTCAGCCTGCTGGAGATGGTCGCGCCGGCCCGTTCGACGGTGCTCCTGCTCGGCGAGAGCGGCACCGGCAAGGAGGTCTTCGCCCGGGCCCTGCATCGTCTCAGCACGCGCGCTTCGGCGCCGTTCATCGCGGTCAACTGCGCGGCGATCCCCGAGAACCTGCTCGAGTCGGAGCTCTTTGGCCACGAACGCGGCGCGTTCACCGGGGCGGTGGGGCGTCGCGACGGCCGCTTCCAGCTCGCGCACGGTGGCACGTTGATGCTCGACGAGATCGGCGATCTGCCGCTGCCGTTGCAGGGAAAGCTGCTGCGGGCGCTGCAAGAGGGTGAGATCGAACGGATCGGCGGCGGCCGGCCGGAGCGCGTCGATGTCCGCGTCGTCGCCGCGACCAACCGCGACCTGCGGGCCGAGGTCGAAGCCGGGCGTTTCCGCGAGGACCTGTACTGGCGCCTCGACGTGATCCGCATCGAGCTGCCACCGCTGCGGCAGCGCGCCGACGACGTGCCGGCGCTCGCGCACCACTTCCTGCGCCGGTTCGCGGCCCAGAATGGCAAGCAGGTCACGAGCATCGAGGCCGCCGCGCTCGAAGCGCTCTGCGCCTGGCGCTGGCCCGGCAACGTCCGCGAGCTCGAGAACGTCATCGAGCGCGGCGTCGTGCTCGCCCGCGGCACCAGCCTCGGCACCGCCGAGCTGCCGAACCACATCGCCTCGCATCAGGCGCCGACGCGGATCTTGACGATCCCGGTCGGCACCTCGCTCGAAGAGATGGAGCGCATGGCCATCGAAGCGACCTTGCAGCTCACCCACGGCGACAAGCGGCGCGCGGCGTCGCTGCTGGGCATCGCGGTGCGCACGATCTACCGCAAGCTCGAGACTCCCGGTGACGAGCCGGGCGGAGACACGCCATGACCTTCGCGCCCCACCGTGACTTGCTCGGGCGCCCGACGCTCCCGCCCACCGAGGCCATCCCGATGCTGGCGTCGGCGCTGAACGCCGCCGATCCCGGCGCGGCGATCGCAGCCATCGTCGCGGCGGCGCGCAAGGGAGCGCAGCCGGCGCTGTTGGTCAGCAGCCTGCTGCAGCAGCGCCTCGTCGCGTTGGATGCGGCGGCATCGGCGTGGACGACGGCCGCCGCGTCACCAGCCACGGTGGCGCGCCTGGATGCGACGCTGACCGCGCTCGACGACGCCCTGCGCTCGACCGCCGACCTGCACGAGGGTCGCCAGACCCTGCCCGTCGCCGTCGTCGCCGGCTGGATGGCGATGTTGCCGCCAGCGGCGCGGATCGCGCTCGGCAGCGCCAGGCCAGGGTTGCTCGACGGCGAGGACTGGATCGGCGCTGGTGGCGACGCAGCGGCCACGGTGCTGGCTCGTCTGGATGCGGGCGAGGCTGTCTCCCAGGTCGAGGCCGCCGTGGTCTCGATGCTCTACCGCGCGCCCGTCGCGCTCGGCGGTCACGCGCCGGTGGTGGCCGCCGCGCTCGAGCTGCGCGCGACCTGCGACGCCGGGCTCGCCGCTCCGCTGCTGGCGTCGCTCGCCGCGACCCTCGCCGACGCGGCCGGGCGAGCGCCGAGCGCGGACGATCTCGCCCACGCCCAGCGGGTCGCGCCGATCGTGGCGGCGCGGACCCAGATCGCCGGCGCCGAGGACGAGTCCAAGGCTGCGGCCTTCCAGGAAGCGAAGTTCCGCGTCCACCTCGTCGACGGCGACGCGACCACGGCCGAACGGTCGATGGCCAAGGCGCTGGCCTTCGGCGTGCCGCGCTCGGTGCTCTGCGCGTCCTTGGGGCTCGCGGCTTCCGAGCGGCTGCTGCGCTTCGACGCCACGATCGACGCGGCGCCGCACCGGCGCGAACGCTGGGCCGATGTCGCCTGGCTCGTTCGCGTCGTCGAGGCCGTGCGGCGGCTCAGCGTGCGGCAGCCTCACGAACGCTGGCTCGACCTGGTGCTCTGGGCGACGTGGCAGGTCCAGGCTGGCGGCGCGCTCGATCTGCCCGCGGATCGGCGCCCGCCGCTGCCCGAGCCGACGGTGTTGGCGCAGTCCTGGGACCACGGGCCCGAGATCGCGCGCGTCGTCGGCGGGTTGGCGCGCGGCGACGTCGACGGCACCATCGCGAACCTGCGCGGCTACCTGCTGATGGGCCTGCCCGAGGCGCCACTGGCCGCGGCGCTGGTCGAGGCGGCGTTCGTCGACGCCCACGCCGGCGGCCCGATCGCGGCGATCGCCCACGTCGGCGCGATGACCGCGGCCGCCGAGACCTTCGCTGCGCTCGGCGCGCATCCTCACCGGGAACGGGTCCTGGCCGGAGCCTTGCGCCTGAGCGCGTCGCGTCGCGCCGAGGGTGAGGTCGGCGCCCTGGCCCAGGCGGCGCTCGACGGCCTCGGCGGCGACCGTCGGGCCGTCCGTGTGCCGTGGCCCTGGCTTCGATGAGCACGCCATCCAATCGCGACGATCGCTGTCGCGTGACGCCTCCGACCCCGCCCGGCGAGCCCGCGCCGGGGTCGAGGCACTCCGTGGGAATCACTTCGCGTTGACGTTGTTGGATCTGCGCGCACATACTCGCGCGCGCTGCCGTCTGGATTGAGCAGCTGGAGTGTCTTCATGTCGCGTCATGTCCTGATCCGTGCCGGCGTCTTCGCCGCGCTGCTGCTGGCGGTCGCCTGCAGCAAGAAAGAAGAAGCGAAGCCCGCCGCCGAGGCCGCCGCTGCTGCCGCTGGCGCCGCTGCCGGCGCCGTGGCTGCTGAAGCCGCCAAGGCCGCCGAGCCGCCGCCGCCGCCGCCGCCGCCGCCGGATGTGGCGCTGCCCGCCGGGGACTCCGTCGTCGCGTGGCTGTCGATCCGCTCGTTCAGCGCCGCCTTCGACTCGATCGAGGCCCTCGCGAGCAAGTTCGGCGTCGCGCCTCCCGGCGCCTCGCTGCGCCAGGCTGCCCTGGATGACGCCTCCAAGCTGCTCGCGGCCGGTGGCGTGATCGGCACGGAATGGCTCGACAAGAACGCGCCGATCCACATCGTCTACCAGGACGACAGCGCCGCCGCGCCGCAGAAGGGCGCTGCCGTCCTGCTGCCCGTGGTCGACAAGGCCAAGACGCTCGAGGCGCTCGCTTCGGCCAAGAAGGGCGCCGACGCTGCGGGCCACGACGCCATCGTGATGGTCGGCCAGGACCAGCTCTACGTCGACTTCCTCGACAAGACCATGGTCCTCTCGCTCGACGCGGAGCGCTTCGGCAAGGTCAAGGCGTTCGCGACCCGGCTCAAGGCGATCGAGGTCCCGGCGCTCGCCTACCTCGGCCTGTCGATCAAGGACGCCGTCCTGACGCGCAAGACCGAGATCGAAGCCGGCCTCGCGCAGTTCGAGCAGATGGGCAAGGCCAGCGCCGAGCCCGGCGGTGCCGCCGCGATGGACTACTACGCCAAGATGCTGCGCGAGTGGAGCCAGAGCATCGACCGCGTCGAGATCCTGCTCGACGCCAACACCGATGACCTGCAGCTGGGCATGCGCCTGCACGTGCAGGGCGGCACCAAGCTCGGCAAGCAGATCGCGTCGAGCCGTGGCCGCCTGGCGATGCCGATGGCCGCGAACCTGCCCGCCAACGCCTACATCGCGTTCGTCTCGAACCTCGACCCGACCGCCAACCTCGAGCAGGTCCAGGACTCGATCAAGATGCTGGGCGATATCTTCAAGCTCGAGGCCTCGGCCGTCGACTCGCTCGAGGGCGACCTGCGCTCGGCGCTCGAGAAGCAGGACGGCACCAGCGCGATGGCGCTCTACCCGGACGGCGACGCGGCCCTCGGCCTGCTCGCCCACGTCGGTGCCAAGGATCCCGAGGCCCTGCTGAAGATCGGCAAGAAGGTCGCCAGCTCGCTGCTGCTCAAGGCCATCGAGATGGAGGAGGCCAAGGCCAAGGAGCGCGATCCCGCCGCCCCGGCCGATCCCAAGCTCGCCATCGTCAAGAAGGCGCTGACCGACATGAAGGTCGACCCGCTGATCGAGGCCTTCGGCCCGGTCGCCAAGGAGGCCGGCGTCACCATCACGGCGAACTCGACCAAGGCCGATGGCGCTGCGTGTGACGTGACCGACCTGACCTTCGATTGGGAGAAGATCAAGGCCACCGGCGGCGGCGAGGGCGAGGAGGCGGACATGGCCTCGAAGGTCATCGGCAACCGCATGGCGTTCGCGCTCTGCACCGGTGCCGACCGCCTGGTCTTCACCGTCGGCCCGAGCGCCTTCGAGCAGGGCCGTCGCGCCGCCACCGGCAAGGTCGGCGGCCTCGACAAGGCGCCCGTGTTCAAGGCGGCGGCCGAGCAGGGCGTGGCGTCGCCGATCTGGCTGGCCTACATCAACGCCGGCGCGACTGTGGCCGCCTTCCGCAAGGTCGTGCCGCCGACGATGAACCTCAACCTGCCGGCCGACCGGGCCGTCACGGTGAGCTGTGGTCATCGCGCCGTCTCGTACGCTTGCGAGGTCGACGTCCCGGTCGGTCTCGTCCAGGCCATCCGCGCCGCCTCGGCGCAGCCGGCGCCGGCTCCTTGACCCGAGCGACCGCCGCGGGCGGCGGAGGGGCGTGAACGCGCCTCTCCGCCGTTCGTCGGCACGTCGATTGGCCGGGCCACCAGGTCTGCCCGCGTGGGCGCTCTGCGTGATCGCGCTCGCCGCCTGCCGCCCCGGTCCGCCCGACCTGGCCGATCCGGCCGAAGACGCGGCCTCCGACATCGTCGGGCGCGTCGACGATCCCTCCTCCGCTGACACCACCGCCTTCGATGCGGCGCCCCTGGTGCTGCCATCGCTCGACGGCCCGTGCACCCCCGGCCAGAGCCGCTGCGCGGGCGTCGAACTCGACACCTGCGCGCCTGCCGGCGACGGCTGGGTCCGCACGACCTGCTTCCCGGGCACGGCGTGCAGCGACGGTGGCTGCAGGCCCATCGCGATGAACGTCATCCTGGTCTTCGACACGTCCGGCTCGATGGCCACCGAGGTCCCAGGTGTGACCTGCAGCGCCACGTCCACCTTCCCGAGCTGCTCCCCCACGCTCGGCTGCACGCGCATGGACGTCAGCAAGGTCGTGTTCCAGCAGGCGCTGGGCCAGATCGATCCCTCGCGGGTGTCGATGTCGCTGTTCCACTTCCCGACACGCATCGATCGGGTCGTCGCCCAGAGCTGTGACGACGGCTTCCAGGTCGGCATGTTGGCGATGACGGCCGACAGCAACGTCCAGCGCATCACCGACAAGACCGCGTGGTTCTGGGCCTTCCTGCAAGAGGTGCTCGCAGTGCCGTTCCCACGCACCGAGGTCGAGGCCAAGGCCGCCGGCAAGGAGATGGCGCGCTGGATGGACGGCTTCGAGTCGATCACGACCGCCGGGGCCTGCAACGGAGGACCGCCGGTCGGCTGCGGCTCGACGTTGGATTGCCCCGGCGGCGCCTGCTGCGCCGGGACCTGCACCCGGCTCGACGATCCGGAGCTTCGCGCCACGGGCAGCACGCCGATCGGCAAGACGCTGTTCTACGTCGGCGAATACCTGCGCCATCGCGTCGTCGTCGACGGCCGCGCCTGCGCCAACGACGCGGCGTGTGGCACGCGGCACCACCAATGCGTCGGTGGCGTCTGCGTCGACCCGGCGCGGCATTGTCGCGAGACGGTGATCGTGCTGTTCACCGACGGCGGCGAGACCAACGATCCGACCAGCTTCTTTGCGCCCTGGGCGATGGCCAAACGCCTGGCCTTCGGCCTGGCCTGCGCGACGGACGCGGACTGTGCCGGCGGCGCGCGCTGCGACGGCGGCCGCTGCCTGCCCGAGAATCCGGGCCAATTCCGCTGCATCGCCAACGGACTGCCCTGTGTCGCCGGTGCCCCCGCGGGCGACCCGCTCTTCTGCCCGGAGCTGCCGGGACTCGGCACCTACTGCCTGCCAGATCCCGTCCTGGACCAGACGGCGCAGGCGGCGCAGGCCGACAACAACGTCTTGCGCGCGCCGGACGGCCGGCCGTTTGCTGCGCGTCTGGTCGTCGTCGACGCAAGCGGCGACACCTCGGTGTTGGGCTCGTTTGCCCTCGCATCCGCCGGCGGCGGTCGCGTCCTGACGGCCGACACCGCCGATCCGAAGGCGTTTCTCAGCGTTTTGACGAAAGCTTTCGACCTCAAGCAGACCAAGGTCTGCGGCAACGTATTCTGACCGTCGCGGATGTGCTATCGTCCAGCGGGGGCTTGGCACGCCAGGGGTGTGTCGGGAGGTCGTGGATGCGGAATCTGGTTCGGACGCTGGCCTCGGTCGTCGTGCTCGCCCTCGCAGTTGGCTGCTCGACCGAGTCGACCAAGGACCCTGGTGGCGAGGACGTCGCTGGCGACAGCAGCACGGGCACCGACGTCGTCGAGGCCGATACCGCCGTTGATCCCGGCGACGCCGCCGCCGACGCGACCACGGCAACCGACGCCGCCGCCGATGGCGAACCCACCGACGGCGAGACGAGCGACACCGCCCAAGACGACGCCGTGGACGGGACCGACGACGGAGGCGACGCCAGTGGCGATGTCGACGACGCCGAATCGGACGCCGAGGCGGACGCCGACGCTGGTGACGCCGCCGACGACAGCACCGAGGCCGATACGACCCCGCCGAAGGTCTGCGATTTCGGCCAGACCACCTGCATCGGCGCCAAGCTCGGCACCTGCGGCCCGTTCGAGGACGGCTGGATCGAGAGCAACTGCTTCCCCGGCTTGACCTGCAGCAACGGCGCCTGCGTGCCGGTGAGCAACAACCTCGTCATCGTCTTCGACACCTCCGGCTCGATGACGGGCAAGGTCAACAGCTGCAGCGCGAGCGGCCAGCAATGGCCGTCCTGCGATCCGAACAAGGCCTGCACGCGCATGGACGTGAGCAAGAAGGTCTTCACCAAGGCCCTCGGCAAGATCGACGACAAGGTCACGCGGATGGCGCTGTTCCGCTTCCCGCAGAAGCTCTACTACAAGACGTCGGGCGCGAGCTGCACCACCGGCTACTACCAGGGTCAGTCCAAGCTCTCGACCGATCAGGCGAACCTGCAGGCCGTCGAGGGCGCTTCTGCGAATTGGTTCTGGGACAGCGTCGCCGAGACCGAGTGCGTCGCCTTCCCGACCTCCGCGGCCTCGACCACCAAGACCGACATGCTCAAATGGCTCGACGGCAGCGAGGCCATGAGCGCCGTCGGGTCCTGCTCCGCGCCGACCTCGACCTGCACGCCGACGCCCGGATGCGCCGGCACCTGCTGCGCCGGCACCTGCTACGTCCACACCGACCCCGAGCTCCGCCCCAACGGCGGCACGCCGATCGGCAAGACGCTCTTCTACGTCGGCGAATACCTGCGCAACCGCGTCGTCATCGATGGCAAGACCTGCAAGGTCGACGCCGACTGCGACAACGTGAACTACGCCTGCAAGGACGGCCTGTGCAAGGACTCTGCGCGCTCCTGCCGCGAGACGATCGTCGTGCTCTTCACAGACGGCGGTGAGTCGAACTCGGCGAGCAACTACTTCGCGCCTTGGGTCCAGGCCAAGCGCATGGCCTACGGCCTCGGCTGCCAGAGCGACGCGGACTGCGTCGGCGGCACCAACGACGACCCGATCATCTGCAAGAACAACAAATGCCTGCCGAAGTACGACATCACCGGCTACTACTGCAGCGCCGGCGGTGCCCCCTGCCTTCCGGGCGCGGCCAGCGGCGAAGCGACGTACTGCGCCGGCACCTGCACGCCCGACCCGCGGCCGACGCTGACGGCGACCGCCTCGGTGGCCAAGGACAACGTGCTGCGTTCGCCCGACGGCAAGCCGTTCGCCGTGCGCGTCTACGTCGTCGACATCTCGGGTGCCACGGACATGAAGAACAGCATGAGCCTCGCCATCTCGGGCAACGGCAAGCTGCTCGGCGCCGACGCTGAGGACCCCGAGAAGTTCCTCGCGGCGCTCGACAGCGTGTTCGACATCAAGAACGCGAAGGTCTGCGGCGAGCAGTTCTAGGGGCGTCGACCAGGCTGGCGGCGCCGATCGTGCCCGCGTCCACGTCCAGCTCGCCGACGCAGAGCGCCGGACGCGATGGCAGCCCTGCCGCGTCCAGCGCGTCGTCCACGCCCGGACGCATCACGTCCCAGGCGCCCGCGAGGCCGCCGGCGATGACCACGGCGTCGAGGTCGAGCAGCCGATGCAGCCGCGCGATGACCTGACCGAGCGCGTCGGCCGCGCGGCGCACGATCTCGGTCTCGGCCGACGCTCCCTGGCGCGCACGGTCGATGAGCCGCCGCACCGTCGGCGCGGGGGCATCCTCCGGGCTCGCCAGCCCTGCCAGCCGCATCGCCCGCAGCAGGCCCGTCTGGGAGGCGTATTGCTCGACGCAGCCGCGCCCGCCGCAGCCGCACGCCGGGCCGAGCGGGTCGACCACCAGGTGGCCGAGCTCCGTGCCGCGCCCGCGTCCACCTCGGACCAGCCTGCCGTCGAGCACGACGGCGCCGCCGAGGCCGGTGCCCAGGGCGAGACAGATCTGCCGCGCATGGCCCCGGCCGGCGCCAGCGATGGCCTCGCCCCAGCCGACGCAGTTGGCGTCGTTGTCCGCCACGACGACCAACCCACCCAGGCGCGCGCCAAGGGCCGCGGGCAGGGCGAATCCGTCGATCCAAGGCAGGTTCGGGCTCTGTAGCACCGTCTGGCCGTCGCTCGACAGCACGCCCGCGACGCCGAGCCCGACCGAGGCCAAGTCATCGCTGCTGCGCCCGCGCAGCTCCATGACGCCCCGCGCGAGCGCCTCGACCAACGCCTCGGCGCTGCGTGCCCCGGCGTCGACCACGAGCCGGTCCAGCACGCGGCCCTCGCGGACCGCAGCGAACTTCAGCCGCGTGCCGCCGACATCGACGCCCAAGCGCAGCGACGCCGAGGTCATGGTTGCCCACCCTCGCCGCTGCGGCGCAACCAGACGAAGATCTCGATGTTGCCCGACGGGCCGTGGACGGCGCTGTCGACCTGGCCGAGGCAACGCCAGCCGGAGGCGCCCGCCTGGGCGACCACGCCGTCGACGGAGCGCTGGCGGTCGGCATCGTCGCGAACGACGCCGCCCTCCGGCACCATCGCAGGCGGCAGCTCGAATTGGGGCTTCACCATCGCGAGCAGCTGCGTGCCGGGCCGGGAGATCGCGTTGATCGCGGGCAGCAGCGCCGACAAGCCGATGAAGCTGGCGTCGACGACGACGAGGTCCGGAACGAAGGGCAGCTGCGTCGGCTCCAGGCTGCGCGCGTTGGTGCGCTCGCGGACGTGGACGCGTGGATCGCGACGCAGCTTGTCGGCCAGCAGGCCATAGCCGACGTCGATGGCGACGACCTCGCTGGCGCCGCGCTGCAGCAGCGCGTCGGTGAAGCCGCCGGTCGCCGCGCCGATGTCCACCGCGCGGAGGCCGCGCACGTCGAGCTCGAAGTGCACCAGCGCGCTCTCGATCTTGTCGCCGCCCCGCGAAACGAACCGACCGCTCTGGCCGCCACGCGTCCGCCGCAGCCGCACGTGCGCGCCCGGCTTGATCGCGGTGCCAGGCTTGTCGACGCAGCGATCGTCGACCAGCACCTCGCCCGCCAGGACGAGGCCCGTCGCGGTCCGCAGGTCGTCGGCCAGGCCGTCGGCCACCAGGCGTGCGTCGAGCCGAAGCCGGCTCATCCGAGCTCGGGCGTCCATGGCGTCGCGACGTCGCCCTCGGCGCTGCGCACCAGCTGCTCGATGCGCTTCTCGGCCCCGGCGAGGATGGCGTCTGCCTGACGCGAGACGGTCATGCCGCGCTCGAACGAGCTCAGGCTCTGCTCCAGCGACAGCTCACCGCTCTCGAGCTGGCCGACGATCGCCTCGAGCTCCTGGATCAGGTCTTCGAACTTCGGCTCACCGCTCGCGCTCTCGGTCATCTTCGCCTCCCACTCGCGGCCTCGCCCCGCAGCGCCGCGATCCTAGCCCGCGGCGAGGCGTTTTTGCGAGCCCCAGGACGACGGCAGCGGCGCCCCTGGACGACGTGAGCGACGCGATGCCGGCGTGATCGTGGTCTTGCGGGGCGTCGCGGCCCTCTCGTCGACGCCCCCACGCGCCGGGTGCTTGGCGGTCTCGCGATCGTTCGTGCTACCTTGCCTCGCTATCGGGCCGCGATCTCGGCCCACGAGGGGAAGGCGGATGCCGCATCCAGATTCCACGCCGAGCACCTGGGTCGACACCGCAGCGGCGCTCGACGACCTCATCGCCAGCCTGGCCGGGCAGGCGACCATCGCCTTCGACACCGAGTTCCACGGCGAACGCTCCTACCTGCCGCACCTGATGCTGGTGCAGATCGCGACGCGGGACCGCATCTTCCTCGTCGATCCGCTGGCCGAGCTCGAGATCGCGGCGC
Source organism: uncultured Enterobacteriaceae bacterium (assembly GCA_964586155.1). GTDB lineage: Bacteria > Myxococcota_A > UBA9042 > UBA9042 > UBA9042 > SXNM01. The sequence continues at coordinate 71,339 of CAZPHC010000023.1, forward strand.
TGTTTCGCGCCATGCGCGACAGCGGGGCGCTCATCATCGGCCACGCCTTGCACAACGACCTCGAGATCGTCGCGCTGCAATACGACGTCTGGCTACAGAACCTCTTCGACACCCAGATCGCGGCGGCGTTCTGTGGCTTCGGCCTGCAGATCGGCCTCGCTTCGCTGCTCGGCAGCGAACTGGACGTCCGCGTACCCAAAGGGGCGCAGCTCGCCGATTGGAGTCGCCGGCCGCTGCCCGAGAAGCAGGCGCTCTACGCCGCCAACGACGTGCGCTACCTGCACACGCTCTACGACCGGCTGGCCGGGCGGCTCGCCACCGCCGGCCGTCGCGCCTGGGTCGATGAAGAGACGGCGCCGCTTTGCGAGCCCGGTCGCTATGGCCGGCGCTCCGAGGAGGCCTGGCAGCGCGTCTCGGGGGCGCGGCGCCTGCAGCCCAAGGAGCTCGGCATCCTCGCCGAGCTCGCCGCCGAGCGGGATCGCATCGCGCGTGAGGTCGACACCGTCCCGCACTTCTTGATCTCCGACGAGTTGCTGCTCGGTTTGGCCCGCCATGCGCCCAGCGACCGCGACGGCCTGCTCGGCGACCGCCGCTTCGCCCATCGCAACATCACGCGCTACGTCGAACGTTGGCTGGCCGCGGTCGCGCTCGGCCGCCAGCAGCCGATGCACCTGCCCAAAGGGCGGCCGCCGCCAGAAGCCGGCGTCGAGGCGGTCGCGGGGCTGGTCATGTTGTTGGTCAACGAGGTCGCCGCCAACGAGGGCGTGGCCGCGCAGATGCTGATGCGACGGCGCAGCGTGGTCGAGGCCCTGCAGGATGGCTGCCCGACCGAAACGGAGCTCCTGGAGCGACTGGGCGTGACGGGCTGGCGGGTCGATCTGATCGGCGAGCCGGTGCGCCGGCTGCTGCGCGGCCAGACCTACGCGCAGATCCGCTGCTCGTCGGACCAGAACCTGGCCGTGGCCTTCGTCGAGCCGTCCCAGGGCTAGCACACCCTGCCGCGATGCGTCGGCTCAGACGCCGCGGTCGATCGTCGGCCAGAGGATCTTGTGCAGCTGCACCTGCAGCCGCCCGGGCGCGCGGTGCTGCATCATCCAGGCCGCGAGCGTCGCGGGCTCGAGCTCGCCCTGCACCGCCGACCAGAGCACCGTGGCCTGCAGGCCGCGCAGCTCGCCTTCGAGCCTGGCCATGGCCCAGGTCAGGTCCGCCTCGTCGGCCGCCACGATCTTGAGTTCGTCCTGGCGGCGCAGCCCGGCGAGGGCAGGGTAGTTGTTGCGGCGCTCTTCGCCGGAGCCGGGGCATTTCAGATCGGCGATGATGGTGGCGCGCGGGTCCAGGTGGGCGAAGGCATAGGCGCCGCTGGTCTCGATCAGCACCTCGAAGCCGCGCTCGCACAGCGCGTGCACCAGCGGCGCCGCGCCCGGCTGGGCCAGGGGCTCGCCGCCCGTGAGCTCGACCAGGGGCACGCCCAGCGCAGCGACGGCCTCGACGACCTCCGGGATCGACTGCACGGTGCCAGCGTCGAACGAGTAGACCGTGTCGCACCAACGGCAGCGGAGCGGGCAGCCGGCGAGCCGCACGAAGGTACAGGGCCGCCCTGCATGGCTCGACTCGCCCTGGATCGACGCGTAGATCTCGCAGACGCCGACCTTGGTCGCGGGCCTCGCGATCATCGGGGCCACGGCGTCGCTCACCGCGCCACCTCGAGGTTGCGGCTCCAGACCATGTGCAGGCCCTCGAGGGTCAGGAACTCGTCGACGGCGTGGATGCAGCTGGTCTCCGCCGCGATCAAGGGGGCCAGGCCGCCGGTCGCGATGACGTGCGGGTTGCCGCCGAGCTCGGTGCCGATGCGCGCGACCAGGCCCTCGACCAGGCCGACGTAGCCGTAGATCAGGCCCGATTGCATCGCGGTGATCGTCGTCCGGCCGATGACCTTCTCCGGCCGGCGGATCTCCACGCGCGGCAGCTTGGACGCCCGGGCGAAGAGCGCGTCGGCCGAGATGCCGATGCCCGGCACGATGACACCGCCGAGGTACTCGCCGCGCGCCGAGATCACGTCGAAGGTCGTCGCGGTGCCGAAGTCGACGACGATCGTCTCGCGCCCGACCCGCGAATACGCCGCGATCGCGTTGACGATGCGGTCGGCACCGACCTCGCGTGGCTGCTCGTACAGGATCGGCATGCCCGTGCGCACGCCGGGGCCGACGACCATCGGATCGACCTTGAGCCAGCGGCGGCAGAGGGCGGCGAAGACGTCCGTCAGCGGCGGCACGACCGAGCCGATGATGGCGTGGCGGGTCTCGGCCACGGCCATGCCGCGGCGCTCGAGCAGCGTCGTCAGCAGCGCGCCGTACTCGTCTTCGGTCGCCGCGCGTCGACTCTCGATGCGCAGGTGGTCGACGAGCGCGCCGTCCCGAAAGACGCCGATGACCGTGTTTGTGTTGCCGATATCGATCGCGAGCAGCATGGGGACTCCGTCAGGTTCGCGTCCGCGGCCGCGGAGCATGCCACGGCGGCGTCGACTTGGCATCCAGCACACTCAGCGGCAGCCACGCTCGCGTCGCGCCCGCCGCGTCGCTCACCAGCAGCCGCCCGTCGCTGTCCAGGCCCAGCAGGCGACCGCTGGTGGTGCCGCCCCGATCGTCCAGGGCGAGCGTGATCTCGTCGCCGACGAACGCCAGCCGTGCGTCGATCGCGTCGACGTCGAGGCGCCAGCTCCGTGCCCGCCAGGTCGCCAGCGCCGTGCGCAGCCCGCGCAGCAGCCGCGCGAGCAGCCCGCCGGGGTCGAGGTCGTCGACGCGATCCCGCACCGCCGCGATCTCGGCCGCGATGGAGGCCGAAAACGCGGCCCGATCGAGGTTGAGGCCGAAGCCGAAGAGCCAGATCGGCGGCAGGCCAGCGCGCTCGCGGCGCTCAGCCAGGCAGCCGCCGAGCTTGCGCCAGGCGCCGTCGCGGACCATCAGCAAGTCGTTGGGCCACTTCATCGCGATCCGGGTCTGCAGCGCTCGTTCGAGCTCCTCGGCCAACGCGGCGCCCGCCACCAGCGATGCCAGCGACCACCGCTCGGCGGGCGCGCCCAGCTCCGTGGCGATCGTCACCAGGAGCGAGCCGCCCGGGGCGTCGAGCCACGCCCTGCCGCCGCGGCCGCGTCCGTCGCGCTGCTGCCCGGCGCGCACCACGATCCAGCGACCGCGCAAGGATCCGACCTCGTTGGCGATCTCGAGCGCGTCGTCTTGGGTCGAGTCGGTCTGCTCCACCGACACGAGGTGCCAGGCGTCGCGCGCCGCGTCGCCGCCGAGCGCGTCGCGCAGCGCGATCGCGAAGGAGGCCGTCGCCTCGCGGGTCATGGGGGCGTGCGCAGCCGCAACGACAGGTCGGCCGCGCGGACCGTATGCGTCAGCCCGCCGATCGAGATGAAGTCGACCCCGGTCTCGGCCACGGCGCGCAGGCGCTCGAGCGTCATGTTGCCGCTGGCCTCGAGCTGCACCCGGCCGGCCGCCCGGCGCACCGCCTCGGCCGTCATCGCCAGGTCCATGTTGTCGAGCATCACGATGTCGGCGCCGGCGGCGATCGCTTCGTCGAGATCGGCCAAGGTCTCGACCTCGACCTCGACCTTGAGCAGATGCGCCGCCCCGGCCTTGGCCGCGCGCACCGCCGCCGCGACGCCCCCGGCGGCCGCGACGTGGTTTTCCTTGAGCAGCACACCGCTGTCGAGCGCGCTGCGGTGGTTGCCGCCGCCACCGACGCGCACCGCGTATTTGTCGAGCATGCGGAAGCCGGGCAGCGTCTTGCGCGTGTCGAGGATGATCGTGCGGGTGCCCGCGACGGCGTCGACCGCCTGCCGGGTGGCCGCCGCGATGCCGCAGCTGCGGCCCAGGAAGTTCAAGGCCGTGCGCTCGGCGGTCAGGATCGACGCGATCGCGCCCTCGATCGTGATCACGGTCATGCCGTCGGCGATGCGCTCGCCCTCGGCGGCGTGCAGCGTCACCCGCAGGCCAGGGTCGACGCGCTGCATGACCAGGGCAAAGACCGGTCCGCCGGCGAAGATCGTCGGCGCCTTGGCCCGCACCGTCGCGACACCGCGCTGGCCCGCAGGCACCGTGGTCAGCGTCGCGGCGTCGCCGATGCCGACGTCCTCTTGCAGGGCGAGGTCGATGAGGGTCCGCAGCGCTGGGGTGTCGAAGAACATGGCCCGGATGGTAGGCGTGGCCGCTGCGGCGTGCAACGGCCTCGTCCTCGGCGATCGCCCTGTCGGTCAGGCTGTGACAGCCCTGGCCTTGCCCTGGTCGGCCGGCTGCTGCACCTTCGCCGCCGATGTCGAACGACCCACCGCGATCGCAGCTGCCCTTGCTCGAAGCCGACGCCGCCGCCGCGACCGCCTCGCGTCGGGCCGTGGCGGCCAGCGGTCGCCAACGCAAACCGCGGCCACGCGCTGGTGACGAGCTGCGGGCGGGCGCCGGCTTCGCCGAGGCCGTGCTGGTCGCGGTCTGCGCCGACACCGACGCGCTCTCGTACGGCCTGCCGCCCTCGCTGGCGGATCGGGCGCAGGTCGGCTGCCGGGTCGCCGTGCCGATCCGCGGTCGTATGGAGGTCGGCGTCGTCTGGCGCCGGATGGCCGCCGAGGAGTGCGGGATCCCGGCCTCGTCGCTGCGGCCGATCGCAGCGCTGCTCGACGACACGCCGCTGTGGCCTGCCGCGCTCTGCTCGACGCTCGACGTCGTCGCCCGCTACCTGCACAGCCGGCTCGGCCTGGTCGTGCGCACCGCGCTGCCGGGACCGCTGCGACGCACCGGCGTCGAGGGCGACAAGGCGCCCGTACGCGAAGTCTGGCGCGTCGCGCGGATCGACGGCGTCGACTGGCCCGTCGATCTGCGCAAGCCCGAGCGGCGGATCCTCGAACGCCTGCTCGCCATCGGCTCCTGTGACGTCAGCGCGCTGCGGCGCGACGTCGATCCCCACACCGGGCGCGCCAAGGTCGTCGCGGTGCCCCAGACGATGCTCGAGGAGCTGGCCGAACGCGGCCTGCTGCGCCTGTGGCAGGAGCGTCAGCTGCGCGATCCCTTCCGCGACCGCGAGCCGCCGCCTCGCGACGAGGCGCCGGTGCTCAGCGACGACCAGCTCGTGGCCGTCCGCCGGGTCCAGGAGATCCTCGACGCCCGCACCTACCAAGGGCTGCTGCTGCGCGGCATCACCGGCTCGGGCAAGACCGAGGTCTACCTCGGCGCCATCGCCGCCGCGCTGGCCAAGGGGCGCGGCGCGATCGTGCTCGTGCCCGAGATCGCGCTGACGCCGCAGTTGGTCGGGCGTTTTCGCGCGCGCTTCGGCGAGCGCGTCATCGCGCTGCACTCAGCGATGTCCGACGGCGACCGCGTCGACGCCCTCGAGCGCGTGCGTGTCGAGGCCCCGTGCATCGTCATCGGCCCCAGGTCGGCCTTGTTCGCGCCGATGGCCGACGTCGGCGTCATCGTCCTCGACGAATGCCACGACGGCTCGTTCAAGCAGGCCACCGGCCTGCGCTACCACGCCCGCGACGTCGCGCTGCTGCTCGGCCGTTCCCACGAGGCGGCCGTGATCCTGGGCTCGGCGACACCCTCCTGCGAGGATTGGCACCTGGCGCAGACCGGTCGCCTGGAGCGGATCGAGCTGCCGGCCCGCATCGGCGACCGGACGCTGCCGGAGGCCTGGGTCATCGATCTGCGCGAGGCCGAGCGTCTGCGCGATCCCGACGAGCCGGAGCGTTGGTCGATGATCTCGCGGCCGCTGGTCGACGCGATCGCCGAGACGGTCGCCGCGGGCGATCAGGCGATCGTCCTGCACAACCGCCGCGGCTTCGCCACGAGCGTCGTCTGCCGCGGCTGTGGCGCCAGCGTCGAGTGCCCGCGCTGCGCCGTGACGCTTGTGCTGCACCAGCGCCAGCGCAAGCTGCGCTGCCACCTCTGCGACCACGCCGCGCCGATCGAGCAGCCTTGCGTGCACTGCCACGCGACGGCCCGGATCCAGATCGGCGCCGGCACCGAGCGCGTCGAGCAGACGCTGGCGTTGGCGCTGCCGGGCGCGCGCATCGAGCGCTTCGACCGCGACACCGCCCAGGGCGAGCGCATGCTCGACCTGCTCGACCGCTTCCGCGCCCGCGAGATCGACGTGCTGATCGGCACCCAGATGCTGGCCAAGGGCCACGACTTCCCGTCGGTGACGATGGTCGGGGTGGTGCTCGCCGAGTCTGGCCTGGATCTGCCGGATTTTCGCGCCGGCGAGCGCACCTTCCAGCTGCTGACGCAGGTCGCGGGCCGCGCCGGACGTGGTGACAGCCCGGGCCGTGTCATGGTCCAGACCTGGATGCCCGATCACCCGGCGATCGTGGCGGCGCTGGCCCAGGACCACGACGCCTTCCTCGCCCACGAGCTCGAGGTGCGCAAGCGGGCCGGCTATCCGCCCTACGGCTACCTCGCGCTGCTGGAGACCCGCCACGCCGAGGCCGCCCGCGCCGAAGCTGCGCTGGGCGAGCTCGTGGCGGCGTTGCGCGCTGATGGTGCCGACGTGCGCGGCCCCGTGCCGGCCGGCGTCGCCCGGGTCCGTGACGTCTGGCGCGTCCACGCACTGCTGCGCGACGACGATCGCAACCGCCTGCATCGCCGACTGGGCTGGATCGCCGCCAACGCGCGCACCGCGCTGCCGAGCGGCGTGGCGCTGATGGTCGACGTCGATCCGTCGGACTTCGGCTGACGGCGCGGAGGTCGGCCGAGACGGCGACTATTGCTGACGGACGGCCCAGAACACGGCGTCGAGCGCGACTGGGTTGCCGCCGATCTTGAACGTCATGTTCCACTTGCACGGCAGCGAGACCTTGCCGAGCGTGTCGATGATCTGGTTCTGGTCGTCGTCGAAGATCGGGCAATCCTTGGTCCAGATCGTCATCGCTTCGCCCTTGCTCGTGTCGGTGTCGAGCGAGGCGAGCTGGCTCTCGATGAAGCCGGCGCCGAGCTTGACCAGCGCCTCGCAGACGCCGCTGAGGAAGCTCTCGCCGACGATCGACTGCTGCGTCGCGAGCTGCTTGGCGAAGTCGGCGCAGCAGGTGTCCTTGTCGACGCAGGCCTGGCCGGCGAGCAGCGATTTGATCATGAGCTCGAACGAGTCGATCTTCGGGTTGCCCGTCAGCAGCGGCAGCAGCTGCTTCTGCACCAGGAAGCTGACGAGCGCGCCCCACTTCACCAGCAGGCCGTGCTTGGCGATGTCGATGGTCGACAAGATCGGTTGCCGCGTCAGGTCGAAGTGGCCGACGATCGCCTCGTTCTGGAACTGCGCAAAGCTGATGGTCTTCTTGCCGCAGTTGGGATCCTTGGGCGGGCAGGGCTGCCCGAGCGACCACTTGTAGGTGATGCTCATCCACTCGTCCTTGGTGTGCTTGCTGCTGAGGAAGTTGTTGGCGTCCGGCTCCTTGTTGAGCTCGATGATGCCGCCCATCTCGAGGTTGGTCAGGATCTTGCCCAGGTCGCTGCCGGCGGTCAGGCCGTCTTTGACCGGCTGGGGCAGGAAGCCGAAGATGATGCTGTCGAGGAATTTGACGATCAGCGCACCGAAGGGCTGCTTCAGGTCGTCGATGGCCGGCGTCTTGGGGTTCTCGAAGATCAGGCCGCAGAACGAGTCGAGCGTGCCGCTGCCGAGCTTGCAGGCGAGCGAGAGGATGCCGGCGATCGGGTCCGAGAGGATGTCGAAGATCGCCTTGAACGCGAACTCCACCCCGTCAGGCAGCACGCTGAGCAGGTCGAGCTTGGTCGTCATCTCGTAGACGCCCTTGAGCCGCGGCGGTAGGTCCTTGACCACGATCGTGACCGAGTCGCCCTCGAGCGCCTGCGTCTGCGGGTTCCAGGTCACGGTGGCGCCGGTGTCGAGGCAGCCGGCGGCTCGGACCATGTCGGCGCTCGACTTGCGCGCAATTCCGAGCACCGTGAAGCTCACGGGCTGGCCGGTCTTGCTCTGCTCCTTCTGCACCCAGGTCACAAAGGGCGGGTAGGTCACGGCCCAGGGCTTGTCCCAGCCGATCGGCGGGCTCTCCCATTGCGCCGTGGGCAGCACGTCGCCGAGATCGAGGTCGGCGCAAGCGGGCTGGCCGGGCGCGGCCTGCTGGACCAGGCGCACGCGCAGGTCCGAGAGCTCGAGCGGGTTGCTCAGGCCCAGGTAGTGCAACGTCACCGTCAACGGGCCCTTGGCCTTGCTCAGCACATGCATCTCGAACAGCAGCGGCTTGACCTGCTCGTGGTCGACCTCGGCGATCGAGGCGACCACGTCGTAGACGCCGACCTGGTTGCCGCTCTTGACCTCGGTCAGCGCCACACCGTTCTCGTCGGTGAGCGTCGTCTCGAGCAGGACCTCGCCCAGCCCCGCCGCCGCGACGGGGTCGGCGAGCTGGAAGCGCACCGGCACGTTGGCGACGCCGACGCCGCTCGACGTCACCTGGACGTAGAGCTTGCGGATGCCGTTCTGGTTCGACTGCAGCTTGCACAGCTGCTCGCAGACGCCGCCGAAATCGTCCTTGTTGTTGTCGGGCATCGCGTAGCGGAGCTGGATCGTCGGTCCCTCGCCGTCGGCTTCGGCGTCCGTGCCGGCGACCGCGTCCTCGACCGCGACGCCGGTGTCCTCCGCGACGTCCTCGTCCGAGCCCTGGGCGCTGCCGTCGGCGTCGCTGGCGCTGCCGTCCGCAGTCGGGATGACGTAGCCGTACACGGGCGGCTCGCTGCAGCCCCACGCGGCCGCAAGGGCCACGCAGAGCCCCAGGAACCAACTCGTTTGGCGCGTCGTTGCCAGCTTCGTTGCCATGGTCTTGCTCCGTGCGGGCGGCCCGCGCGCGTCAGGGCGACGCGTCCGTGGTCGTGCCGGGCTGCGGCGGTGGCGGCAGGTAGCGCAGGACGGTGCCGATGCTGCCGGTGATCAGGGCGTCCTTGCCCCAGCCGCAGATGGCGAAGAAGCTCGCGATGCTGCCGCTCTCGAGCGCCTGCAACGACTTGCCGTCGAAGCGGTAGATCATGCCCTGGGTGCCGGCGAGCAGCACGTCGGTCGCCGATCGGCCCCAGATCGCGCGCACGGTGCGGGTCTCCTTGGTCAGCGCCTGCGAGTAGCGCCAGGCCTTGCCGTCGTAGTGGACGAGCACGCCCTGGCCGTTGCTGTCCGGGGCCCCCGAGGCCCAGATATCGTTCGGCGCGCTGCCCCAGATGGCGTAGAGATCGCTCTCGACGAGGTAGGGCGGCTGCTCTGGTACCTCGAACGGCTCGATCGGCACTCGCGTCCAGCCGCCGCCGGCCGAGTGGTAGATGCCGCCCGCGCTGCCGACGACCCAGACGTCGTTCGGGCCAAAGCCGTGCACGTCGCGCAGCGTGCCGAGCACCGGCGACTCCAGGATCTGGAACTTCACGCCGTCCCAGCGCGCCACGATGCCGCCCTTGCCCGCGAGGTAGACGTCCGACGGGTCCGAGCCCCAGACGGCGATCCAGTCGACGCCCTCGAGCGGCGACTTCATCGCCTCGAACTTGGTGCCATCCCAGCGCAGGATCGTGTCGGCGAGGCCGACGACCCACGCCAGGTCCGCGTCGTAGGTCCAGACATCCAACAGGTGCTTGCCCGTGCCCGTCTTGATGCCGGCCCATGCGCCCGCGTGCCAGCGCGCCGCGACGCCGCTCTCGCCGACGGCCCAGGCCTCGGCGGGGTCCGCGGCGTGGACGGCGTTCATGTTGCTCATGCCGAGCGTGCCGAACTTCTCGGTCCACACGCCGCCGACGCGCTCGACCAGCAGACCGCCGGTGCCGACCGCGAACGCCTTGCCGCCGCCGAGCGAGGTGACGTCGTTGAGCGCTCCGCCGACGCTGGTCTTGGGCGTCCAGAGGCCACTCTTGCTGCGCTCGACGATCGTGGCGCCGCCGACCGCGATCCAGGTGCCGTCGCCCATGGCGGCCACGCCCTTGAGGCCGAAGACGCCCGGGATCGCGCTCATCTTCCAGCCCTGACCGTCGTATTCGTAGGCGACGTTGGTGCTGCTGACCGCGATGGCCTGCACGCTGCCGGCCGCGGCCGTGGGGTCGACGTCGACGTCGACCAGGTCCTGGGGCGCGCCGGTCTCGAGCGCGCCGAGGCCGCCGGGCTGCAACAACGAGGCCTTGCCCTTCTGGCCGACGCCCAGCGCGAGGCCGCCCGCGACGCCGGCCATCGCCAGCGTGTCGCGCGGGGCGGTGGCGCCGGTCTCCAGCTTCCAGGTCGCGCCGTCCCAGCGCGCGATCGTCCCGCCCGTGCCGACGGCCCAAGCGTGGCTGTCGTCGGCGGCCCAGACGTCGAAGAACGTCGCGTCGGTGATGCCCTTGACCGCCGTCTCGCCGCTCTTGCACACGGTCGAGACGATGAAGTCGTCGATGAAGACGCCTTCGGTCGCGTTCATCGACGCATCCTTGCTGTCGAACGCGATCTCCAGCTGGATCTGCTTGCCGGCCCATCCTGTCAGATCGACCACCTGCAGCGCGAAAGCTGCGTCGGTGCTGCCCGCGCCGCCGAGCTTGGCCTTGGACCAGACCTCGGTCTTCTTGGCGCCCTCGACGACCTTGACCGTCAGCGCGTCGAAGCCGGTGCCGTTCTCGACCTCCATCCGCAGCTGGAAGGTCAGCGAGACCTGGGCGGTCTTGGTCGCCGGCGGCAGCGTGAAGGGCTGCGAGAGCGCGGTGCTGCCGACGACCTTGCCGTTGTCGAAGGTCGGGCAGACCTTGGTCGCGTCGTCGACGCACGGGACGTCGATCCGACCAAAGTACAAGGCCTTCGGCGGGCTGGTCGCCAGTGCCTTGCCCTTGGTGTCGGTCATCGCCGAGGCCGACCAGACGATGCCGCCCTGGTCGGCGACCTTCTCGTAGGTGTCCTTGACCGTCCAGCCGGCGAGGCTGGTGAAGCCGTCCTGCACCGGCTTGCTGCCGCAGCAGCCTGCGGCGCCGGATGGCGTGTGGCGGCAGACGCCGGCGTCGCAGAAGTCCGCCGTGCAGACGTCGCTGTCCTCGCAGTCGGCCGTGGCCTTGCAGCCGCCGGGTGGGCCCCATTGACCGGCTGGACCCGGCCCGGTCTGCTTGCCCTGGACCAGGGTGCCACCGATGCCGACCGCATGGGCCAGACCGCCGTCGGTGCTGGCCGCGACGCCGTGCAGCGTCTGGAAGGTCCCCTCGCTCAAGGTCGCCCAGGCGTTGCCGTTCCAGCCGGCGATGTTGCCGCCGGTGCCGGCGAGGTAGGCCAGGGTGCTGCCCTGGGTCCAGCAGGCGTGCCAAGAGGTGTTCACGTCGCCCGGGATCGCGATCTGCTCGAAGGCGCCGCTCAACGAGGGCTGTTCGCCCGTGTCGGGCAGGGTCACGTCCGGCGCAGAGGCGGTGTCTTCGGCCTCCTGGGTGTCCAGCGCGCCGCTGTCGGCGAGGCCCCCAGTGTCGCCGCCCGTCGAAGCGTCGACCTTGCTCGCGTCGGCCTTGCCGTCACCGATCAGGCTGTCCTCGCCGCCACAGGCGGCCAGGGTGGCGCCAGCGCCCAGCAGCAGGGCCACGAGCTGCGCCGTCCGCGACGGCGTGGTCCGGAGCTGGCGCATCACATGCCCTCCGACACCTGGTAGACGCCGCCCTTGTGGCCCACGGCGACGGCCTTGTCGCCATCGGTCGCCACCGCTCGCAGCACGTTCGGCACACCCGAGGTCCGCACCTTGAATGCGCCCGGCTTGCCGACCACGACGCTGCCCTGCCAGCCGACCGCGACGATCCGCCCGTCGCTGTAGCGGTCGACGCCATAGAGGAAGAGGTCCGGCTGCTCGAAGCCGACGGTCCAGGCGCCCTTGGCGTCGCGCAGCAAGATCAGGCCGTTGTCACCGACGGCTGCAGCTTCGCCGCCGCCCCAGACCACGACGCGGTGCAACGGCGTGCTGGTGCCGCTCGACTCCTTGGTCCAGCTGCCGTTGGCGTCGCGCCGCAGCACGCTGCCGAACGCGCCGACCGCGATCGCGATCGTGCCGTCGCTGCTGAGGCCCTCGAGGTCGAACTGCACGCCCGTCGTCTCGCCTTGCCAGCCCGTGCTGCCCTTGCGCAGCGCGACGCCGCCGGTACCCACAGCGACCGGCGCGCCGCCGACCATGGCGACCGCGTGCAGCTGCAGGCCCGAGGCCGCGGCCGGCGTCTCCACGGTGGCGACTCCCTTGGCGTCGACGTGCACGACCACGCCGTTGGCGCCCACCGCCCACAGGCCGCCCGCGCCGTCGTCGCAGGCGTCGAGCAGGTCGACGCCCGTGACGTTGACGCCGAGGTCGACAAACGGCGCGCTCGCGTCCGCCGCCTTCAGCAGCAGGCCGCCGCCGCCGACGGCGACCAGCGCGCCGCCGCTGAGCTTGCGCACCGACAGCAGGTGTGCGGCGGTCTCTGCGCGCTTGTCGAGCCATTTGTCGGCCTGGCCGTCGTAGCGCAGGCCGGCGCCGTCGTCGCCCACAGCAAAGCCCACGATGTCGCCGCTCTTGCTGACCTGGCCCCAGATGGCTCGGAAGGTCGCGGTCTTCATGTAGGTGCTGTCGACCAGGTCGCGCAGGCCCCATTTGCTGCCCTGCAGCTCGATCACGGCGCCGTCCTTGCCCACCGCGAACGCCGAGGTGTCGCTCAGCGTCCACATCGCATACAGATCGCGGTCTTTCGGGTCGTTCGACAGGGTCGCCGTCCAGGTTTTGTCCTCGGTCGTGGCCAGGAAGCCAGCGGCGCCGCAGGCCATCAACTTGCCGGACTTGCTTGCGTCGAGGGCGTAGAGCGTGTCGCTGGCACCCGGCATCGAGAACGAGGACCAGTCGCCGCCGTTCAGGCGCAGGCCTTGGCCGCTGTCGCCGATCGCCCACACGTTGCCGGCGGAGATCGCCCGCAGCGAGCGCAGCTTCAGGCCCGAATTCGTCGTCTCCTTCATCCACTCGCCCTCGACCAGGCGCCAGATCACGCCGTCGTCGCCGGCGACGAGCACGGTCGATCCGTCCGGCGGGCCGTGCAGCGCGCGCAGGCTGACGCCGCCGAGCTCCTTCGGCGTGCGGTCGACGATCTTGCTGCCGTTCCAGAGCAGCAGCACGCCGTCGCCCGCGATCCAGACCTCGTTGCTGCTGCGGCCCCAGACCGCGTGCAGATCCTTGGTCGTGCCGCTGTCGCGGGGCGCGAGCGCCTTGCCGTTGTCGTGCAGGACGCGGCCCTTGGCGCCGACCCACCAGACGTCGTCGGGGGCTGCGCCCCAGACGCCGTGGAAGTCCTCGCTGAACTGCAACGAGCGCGCCGTGAGCACCGACGAGGGCGTGACGTTGCTGTCGTCGCCGGCGTCGGCCTCGCCGCTGTCCTCGTCGCCGCCGTCCTGGTCCACGTCGACCGAGCCGTCGAGCTCACTGCCGTCCTGGGCGTCCGCGACGGCGGTGTCCTTGTCCTTGGTCTCGGTCTCGTTGCCACAGCCGCTGGTGAAGGCGAGCGCGGCGCAGGCCACGGCGACGGCGGTCACCGCGCGCGTTCCGCGAAGCAAGGCCGCCAACGCTCGGCTGCTGGGGGTCAAGGCGACAGGCTGACGGAGAGCGCGCGGCTCGGTGTCGGCGGCGAGATCGGTCGGTTGCACGGGGGCTCCAAGAGGGGGAAGTGCGCGATCGCGGCACGCGGGCCGCGGAGAGGCGCTACTGGCGCGTGAAGATGAACGAGTTGAACGACCACGATCGCCACGTCAGGTTGTTGAGGTCCGTCAGGTCGTAGGCGTCGATGTCGAAGCCTTCCTTGTAGCCGCGGATCATCGTCAGCCGCAGCGCCGTGTTCTTCGGGATGCCCGGCGTGCCCTGGATGTTCGGGAAGTCCGGCAGCTTGGCGCTGGTCAGGTCACCGGCCGACATGATGTTCCAGACCGGCGTGTCGCCGCCCATGCCGGGGATGCCGATCGTGACGTAGTTGAAGTGCGGCTCGGGCGTGTCGGGCTTGACCGACCACTCGAGCGTCGTGCCGGTCAAGACGCCGCTCTTCTTCGGCATCACGTCGAGCGGCGGGTCGAGCAGCGGCCCGAGCAGCAGCTCCTGCTCGCCCATCGCCAGGACGTCGCCGTCCTTGCTCGCCCACGCGGCGTACAGCGACTTGTGCTCGTCGCCGAGGTCGGCCTTCTTCCAGGCGATGCCGTTGTAGTGCAGCACGACGCCGCGGCTGCCGACGACCCAGATGTCGTCCTTGGCGACGGCCCAGATCGCGTGCAGCGTCGTCTGCACCGGGCTCTTGGCCGTGGTCCACTTGACGCCGTTGTAGTGCAGGATCTGGCCGGCCTCGCCGACCGCCCAGACGTCGTCCGCGGCCAAGGCCCAGACGCTGTTGAGCGCGATCGCGGTGCCCGAGGTCTGCGCCTTCCAGCTCGTGCCGTCGTAGGCGTTGATCTTGCCCTGCGTGCCGACGACCCAGACATGCTCGGCGTCGCTGCCGTGGATGGCGTTGCCGTTGAGGTAGGGCGCCGGGAACGTCTTCCACGAGTCGACGCCGTTGACCGGCTCGAGCCGGTAGGTGCCGGATTGGCTCGCGGCCCAGACGTCGACCTTGCCGGTCTTGCCGTTGTCGACGGCGAACACGCCGCGCAGGTTGGGCTTGCTCGTGGCCGGCCACATCGGCACGGGCGACCAGCCCTGGCCGTCGAAGCGCGCCGCTGCGCCCTGATCGCCGACCGCCCAGATCTTGTCGGACGCGACACCGTGGATACCGAAGAGGTTCTTGTCGGTGAAGTTGGCCTGCTGCGTCCAGCCGTTGCCGCTGTAGAGGTAGAGCGCGCCCTGGTCGCCGACGGCGTAGGTGTTGGTCAGGGCGTTGCCCCACATGCCGCGGATGGTCTTGCCGACGCCGGTGTCGACCAGCTCGAGGTCGCCGCCGCCGATGGCGCGCACCATCGCGTCGTTGTTGAGCTTGCGCACGTCCTTGAGCACCGTCACCGACACCGGCATCTGCTCGGTGCCGGCGACCTGCACGATCAGGCCGAGGACCGTCAGGCTTGCGTCGAAGAGCTCGTTGGCGAAGGCCGCCGGCAGGCGCTCGATCTCGAGCTTGTCGGGATCGCTGCTCTGGAACGGCGCCAGGAACTTCTGGTCCGAGAGCGGCATCTTGATGCAGCCGTCCGAGCCGAAGACCAGGTAGGCGATGCCCGCGCCGAGGATGTAGGCGCCTGACGGCACGTCCCAGGTCGGCGCCTTGTCGAGGCGCAGGCTCGCCTTGCGGCTCAGCGGCATCGTCAACGAGATGTGGACATCCTTGGGGTTCTCGTCCGGGCCGACGAAGAGATGGCGCTTGACGCCCATCACGGTCGGGGTGAACGCGGTCATCGAGTTCGGGTCGTCGGCGTCGAGCACCGCGCCCTGCTTCTTGTAGCCACCGAAGCAGACGATGGCCATCTCGCCGAACGAGGTGTTGATGCTGTAGGCGTAGCCGTTGGCCGGGGTGGCCTCGAAGCCCGCGCCGACCGGCGGGTAGTTCTCGCGCGACAGGAAGTTGGCCTTGCTGTGGTAGCAGACCGCGGTCGGCTCGCCGGCCTTGGGCACGCAGCGCGCCGGGCCTGCGCTCTGTGGCTGGCAGAAGAAGCCCTGCGCGCAGTTGACGCCTTGCGAGCAGTCCTGCACGCAGCGCTTCCCGTTGTTCTCGCCGATGTCGATGCAGGCGAAGCCTTCGCCGCCGCTGGCGCATTGCGCGTCGGTGCTGCAGAAGTTGCAGGTGGGCTGCGGCACGGTCGCCTTGCCGATGTACTCGTTGCAGTTGCCGGCCGGGATGATGACGTACTTGTCGAGGCCGATCACCTTGCCGCTGACGATCGGCGGGGTGATGCCGGGCGGCGGCGAGCCGGGAGAGGGCGGCGGGATCGGCTGCAGCACGATGGTCACGTTGGTCGCGTCGAACTTGATGACCGACGCCGACTCGTAGCCTTCCTTGCTCGCCGAGATCATCTGCACGCCGAGCACGTCACTGCCGCTGAAGGTGATCTGGCCCTGCGCGTCGGTGAAGCCCTGGTGCGGCGTCGTCGGGTCGGTCCACAGCATCGTGAAGGCGTCGGGGATCGGGCCGCCGGAGCCGCCGTCGAGTACGGTGATGTTGACCGCGCCGTCGACCTCGGCGCCCCAGGTGCCGCCGTACTTGCTCATCGGGTTGTAGTAGGTGAAGCCGTTCTGCAGCTCGACCGCCTCGGTGCCGCTGGCGGCCTTGACCGAGACCGTGCCCGTCTTGCCGGGCGGCGTCCTGCAGATGATGTGCGTCGGATCGACGAACTGGACGTGGGTCGCCGGCTTGTCGCCGAAGAAGAGCGCGGTCTTGGCGCCGAAGCCGTTGCCGTAGACGTGGACCTCGGTGCCGCCGGCCTGCGCGCCGTTGTCCGGGTAGACGACGTAGAGCGCCATGCCCTCGCCGGTGTAGGCGAACGCCTTCTGCGCGATCGCCGTCTGGCCGGCGAGCTCGACGCTGACGTCGACGTAGCCGGCGGCGCCGGGCGGCGTCACGGCCTGGATCGTCGCGTCGTCGACCACGACGACGGTGGTGGCGGGCAGGGCGCCGATGCGCACCGTCGCCGTGCCGGCCTTGGCGAATCCAGCGCCCTTGATGGTGATCTTGGTGTTGCCGGCGGGCGGGCCGAAGGCCGGGTCGACCTTGCTGATGGCCAGCACGTCCTGGAAGTCGTAGCCCTCGGTCGCCGTGGCGCTGCCCTTGGAGGTCAGCAGCTGCACGTCGACCTTGCCGGCCTTCGCCGCCTTGGGCGTGCGCACCGTCAGGGTGTGCGTCACCGGGTCCACCGTCAGGATCTTGCCGAGTTGGCCGCCAAAGAGCACCGTCGTGTCGTCCTTGCCTGTCAGGCCGGTCGCCGCGATCGACACGATCTGGCCGCCGCCAACCGGGCCGGCGCTGGGCGCGATCGTCAGGATCGCGGTCGCTCCCTGGCCCTGGTCGTCGGTGTAGGCGTAGCCGCCGGGCAGCGTCGCCTTGCCGAACTTGGTCGTCACGCTCAGCGCCACGGCGCC
Organism: uncultured Enterobacteriaceae bacterium; assembly: GCA_964586155.1. Taxonomy (GTDB): domain Bacteria; phylum Myxococcota_A; class UBA9042; order UBA9042; family UBA9042; genus SXNM01. Next base: position 88,353 of record CAZPHC010000023.1, read on the forward strand.
CGGCTTGCCGGCCGGGACCATGACCCTGGCGCGCTGGTGGTCGGGGCTGACCTCGAGCACGGCGGCCACGGCCTCGCCGAAGCGAACCTCGCCGTCGAGCAACAGGCCGCTGCCCTCGATGTCGACCTCGTTGCCGCCCGCAGTCGGTCCGGCAGCCGGCGTCGCGCGCGCCAGCGTCGGCGCGGCGCTGTAGAAGAAGCCGTTCTTGCGCAGCGCGGTGCCGCGCTCGTTGACGACGTGGACCGGCGCCGCGCCGAACACGCCCGGCGGCGTGATGGCGAGCACCTCGTCGTCCGAGACGACCGTGACGCCGAGGGCCGGCTTGCCACCGATCAGGACCTTGGCCTTGCCGGCGAAGCCCGTGCCCGTGATGGTCAGCGGCGTGCCGCCGAACGTCGGCCCGGTGGCGGGCTCGATCGCCGTGATGACGACGTCGTTGAAGTAGAGGTACGCGTCCGGCAGCGTCACCGAGGGCGACGGCTGGCCCGGCGCCGGCGGCGGGTTGATCACCGTGACGCTGGCGAGGCCCGGCGCGTGCGGCGGCGTCTGCACTTGCAGCTCGGTGCTGTCGACGAAGAACACCTGGTCGGGGTCGATCGGCGTGCCGTCGATCAGCACCTGGCAGCCGGCCTCGAAGCCCGTGCCGTACAAGATCAGCGGCTGGTTGCCGCTCGCCTGGCCAGCGGTGGGATCGATCGAGGCCAGCGCGAGCGGCTGCGGCGCCGCGTCTTCGTCGCTGGCGTCGTCCTCGGCGACGTCCTCGTCGCTGGCGTCGTCGACGGCGTCATCGCCAGACGTGCCCGAGGTGTCGGCGCTCGCGGCGGTGTCCGGTTCGGTCTTCGCCGCTCCGGCGTCGGTCTCGTTGGAACACGCCAACATCCCGAGCAAGCCCACGAGCAGCGCGGCACGAAGCCCGCCAATCCACCATTGTGTTGCGTTCACCGCGCCCTCCGAGTCGCCGGCCTATTCGCCCGGCTCCTTCACCAGCTTGAGGTCCTTGAGGTCCAGACCAGCCGCGTAGCCATACGAGACGTATTGGTCGAAGCCGTAGACCTCGACCGAGACCGTGGCGTCGCCCAGGACACGATGCGTCCCTTCGGCGACAAATACCGCTGTGTACTTGTAGTCCTTCGTAATCTTGGACCAAAAATCCGGCGGCAACGGCTGCCCGTCGAGGCTGACGTTGGCACCGGTCGGGGCCACGATCGTCACGTAGTTGAACGCGTACTTGTTCGGCGTCAGGAAGACGAAGTCCTTGCGCCATTGCTCGGCAGGGATCGCCAGCATCATCGCCGGGTCGCCGGTGCCGGCGTCGCCGGGCTGCGGGCCCACGGTGTTGGGGTCCGGCGCGTCCTGGCTGGCCATGAAGTGGCCGACCATGATCGGCGCGGGCGTGCCATCGGCGTGCTTGGCGATGATCTCGAAGCTCTGCTTGGTCTCGACCTCGAACCACTCGCCCTTGTTCAGCACCGGCACGTAGACCGACTTGCCCTTGGTGTCCTTGACCGGCGGGATGGTCGTGACCTTGGTGCCATCCTCGGCCGCCAGGATCCGCCAGTAGTCGGCCTCCTGGTTGCGCGGGTAGAGCTTGGCCGCGACGTAGTGCGAGCCCCAGGTCTTGACCGGGAACATCTGGTGCTCGAGGTGGTCGGCGCAGCAGGTGATGAACTCGCTGCAGTGCTCGTTGTTGAAGCAGGGCGTCTTGCCATCCCAGGCGCAGACACCGCATTTGGTGCCCGACGCGATCTGGCTGGCGGTGCACTTGTCGACGTTGCAGCGGTTGGTGTTGGGCGCGTTCGCGGCCTCGGAGCCGGCGAACACGGCGACGCGCTTGTTGGCGACGACGATCGTGCCCGTCAGGTCCGAGCCGACCTCATCCGACTCGATGTTCAGCGTGTCCCACTGTTCGAGCTCGAACGACGCGGATTCTCCGGCCTTGTAGACCTTGATCGAGCCGTCGGAGCTGGCCAGCGTCTTGCCCGCGGTCGAGGGCAGGGTGATGGTCACCGAGGTCGTGCCGCCGAGCGTGGCCATGATGGTGACGAAGCCGCGCAGCACGCCGAACGACTGCTCGCGGCTCATCGCCATGTAGTACTTGCCGAGCAGCTCCTCGGGCAGCAGCAGGCTGGCGTCGTTGCTGAAGACGTTCACGTTCTCGAGCGGGTTGAACTGGTAGGCGCTGATCGGCACCGACGACGTCACGCGGTAGCCGAGCTTGGCCTGGACCGTGCCGTTGATGTTGCGCGCGGGCAGGTTGAACACGCGCAGCTGGCCGGGGGCGAGCGGGCTCAGGTCGAGCGGCTCGTCCTGGGCGTCGAACTTCACCGGGCCCTCGTTGTTCGAGATCGTGATGTTGGCGGCCAGCTTCTCGCTCGCGTTGCTGACGACCACCGAGTATTGCGCGCCCGCGGCGTCGTAGTAGCCGCGCTTGCCGCCGGGGACGAAGGCGTTGTCGAGGTCGGCGGCCCAGAACGAGCAGCCGATGTAGCTGTTCGCCTTGACGTTGATCTCGCAGGCCTCGCCGCAGATGCCGTTGTAGCACTGCTGGCCCTTGGTGCCGTCGCATTGCTGCGCCTGCTCCCACGAGCCGGTGGCGTTGCATGTCTGCACGATGCTGTCGTCATCGGGCTTGCAGCGCTTGGAGCCTGGCTGGCATTCGGTGCAGACGCCCGGCAGCTGGCAGAGCGTCGGCGTGCCGTCGCTGGCGTAGCAAGCCTCGGGAATCCAGCCCGAACCGTCGGAGGCACAGACCTTGCGCGCGTTGTTCGTCGCGCAGCCGTCGACCGCGCCGGGCGCGCAGACCGCACCGTCCGGCACGACGAAGGTGTCCTCGCCGCCGGCGACCTCGCCGTCGTCGCCGTTGACGGCGTCGAGATCGATGACCAGGCCGTCCTTCTCCTTGCCGGTGGTCGACTCGTTGCTGCATCCGGTCGCGAGCAGCAGGCCACAGGCCGTCCAGGCACCGACCACCACGATCGAGGACCGCCGCGAGAGGCGCAGAAGCCCTTGAATCGTCAAACGTTGGGGCATCCAATCCTCCGCGTGGCGAGCGCCGGTGGCGGCAGGGTCTCACGCACTCGGCGCTCGACGTGCCACACCTCACATAGAATCGGAGAGAGTACCGAACTCTGCGCACCACGGTCAATCAAAGCAGATCCCGACCGGATGTGCGCTGGCGCGGTTTCGCTTGACACCCCTCGGCGGTTCGCGTACCTAGCTCGCCCGCTTCGCCGGTCCAACTTTGCGCGGACTGGTGCTGGAGAGAACAGAACGATGGCCGTCCGTATCCGACTCGCGCGCTTCGGCGCCAAAAAGAAGCCCGTCTACCGCATCATCGCCGCCGACAGCCAGTCGCGTCGCGATGGTCGCTTCCTCGAGCAGTTGGGTGCGTACGACCCCAACGTCAATCCGCCCCGGATCGACCTGATGCGCGAGCGCTACGACCATTGGCTGTCGGTTGGCGCCCTGCCGACCGAGACGGTTGCCGCCCTGGTCCGTCGCAGCGCCCAGGCGTAGCTGCCGCGCGGCGCGGGATCCGGGGCGTGCCTGCATGACCCGGCTGTCCGCCGCACAAACGCTGCGCACGGCGTGAATGGCCGTCGTGCCGAAGACGGCAGCGACGGTGCGCGCGGGCGCGAGCGATGCCGGAGATCCCGCGATCTGCCCGTCCGTGGCGGGATCGCGGCGTGATCGAGTGGCTGCGGGCGATCCAGACCTGCATTGGGGCCCGACATGGAAGAGCTTCTGCGCTATCTCGCGACCGTGCTCGTCGACTTCCCCGACGAGGTCGTGGTCACCAGCCAATCGCAAGACGACGGCAGCACGCACCTTCGCCTGACGGTGCGTCGCGAGGACGTCGGCAAGGTGATCGGCAAGCAAGGCCGCACGGCGCGCGCGATCCGCAACCTGGTGCAAGCCGCCGGCGCGTTGCGTGGCGAGCGCGTGCAGGTGCAGGTCGTCGACGACTGATGCAGCCCGCAGGCGAGCCGCGTTTGGACGACGAGCCGCAGGGCGTGGCCGCCGCGAGCCTTCGTTCCCCCGCAGCCAGGAACGCGCGCGAAGCGACCCCGGGCGACGTCGCTGACGATCGCGGCGACGTGCTGCCCCCGACCCCACCTGGCGGAACCCGCCTGCTCGAGTGGCTTCGTCGCAGCGGCCGCGGCCTCGCGGCCCTGGCCGGCGGCTGGGCGCTCTGGCTGCTCGCCGCCACGCAGGTCCCGCAATCCCGCGGCCCCGGCCCCGTCGGCGACGGCCTGGCGCGCGGCGACTGGATCACGATCGAGGCCCTGGGGCTCGATTCCCTCGGCGACGGGCTGCCGCTCTGGCTGCTGCTCGCGCTGACGGTCGCGTTCGCCGTCGGCGTGCTGGGCTTGCGAGGCGGTGACCGCAGCGGGAGGATCGCCTTGCCGATCGGGCTCGCCTTGCTCGCGCTGGCGCTCTGGATCGCCTCGGCCGTGACGGCCGCCACGGCGCAGGCGCCGCGTTGGCTCGATCTGCCGGTGTCGGTGGCGGAGGCCAAGCCGGTGCAGCCTGCCCAAGCGCTCTCGTTCGAGCAGGGACGCTGGCAGCGGACCGCGCTCGCGGGCGGCGCATGTGCGCGCGCCGACGACACGCTGCGCTGCACGCTGCCGGACGGCGGTGAACCCCTGATCTTCGCAGGGACCTCGGGCGCCGGCGGCGCAGTCGAACGCGACGGCCTCGTCTGGGTCCGGCGCGGCGTTCAGGTCGACGCCGAGGCCGCCAGCGGCCGGCTCGAGCTGGACGGCGCGATCTCGGGCCAGGGCCGCGTCGGCTTCGACGTCGGGCCCGAGCGCGCGACGATCGTGCCCGCGCTGCGCGCACGGGTCGCGCTGGTCGGCACGCGACGAACCGGACCGATCGTCATCGGCAAGGTTGGAGACGCCCCGACGCAACTCCTGGCGAGCCCAGGCCTGGCCAGCGGGCCAGCCGCCGCGCGCCTGCGCGCCGTCCACCGCGTGCGGCTCCACGGCTCTTCGCCATGGCCCGGCCATCTTGGGGCCCTGGCGGCTGTGGCGGCCCTCGCGGCGGCGGTGTCCTCGGCGTTCGCGGCGTCGCGGCGAGGCGCGCCCTCATCGTCCCCTTCGTCCGGCGCGGCGGCCGGGTCCGATCCCGAGGTGGCGGCATGACGGTCGCGGCCGGGTTGGCAGCCGCGCTCGCGGCCTGTGTCGCGGTCCTCGCTGCGGCGCCAGGCCTGGCGTCACGCACTGCATGGCGCCATGCCCCGACCGCGCTCTGGCTGCTCACCCTCGCGCTCGCCGGCGCGGTCGCCAACGATGGCGGAATCGCGGCCCAGGCGCTCGCGGTCGCGGCGGGCCTGCTCGGCGCGCAGGTCCTGTGGTCGGGCTCCCGCGCGTCCACGATCGAAGCGGCGGCCCACGACGCCACGACCTTGACCGGTCGCGCCATGCCCGGCACCTGGCTCGCGCTGCCGTGGCTGCTGGCGGCCGCGCTGCAGCCTGCCGTGATGCCGCTTTGGTCGGCGCCGGCCCAGGCCGTCGTCGCGCTCGCGACGATCGCGGCCTCCTTGGGCGTGAGCGCGACGCTGCCGGCCGTGCTCGCGGCGAACTGGCGCTGGCGTCTGCTGGTCGCCGTCGCGATCGCGTTTGCCCCGGTCCTGGGCCCGCTCGAGCTGCGCGACGCTTGGGTCGAGGTCCCGCTCGCCGATGGCGCACACGCGAGCCTGCGCGCCGCTGGCCGCGCCGATCTCGCCGCGTGGCCGGCCTGGCTGGGCTGGGCCTGGGCGTCGCCGCGCTGGCTGGCCGTGGTCGGCATCGCCGCCATGCTCGCGGCGCGGCCCAAACTCGCGCGGTTCGTCTGGGCGTTCGCTGGCGTCGCCGCGCTGGCCGGCACCGTCGGCGCGGCCATGGCGGCCCAAGCGGTGCTGCAGGGCCAGCAGCTCACGCTCGCCGGCGGCGAAGGCCCGCTCGCGATCGTCGGCGACGTTGGTGTCGGCCTCGGCCCGGGCATGGCGCGCGTCGGACTGCTGCTGCTGCTCGCGCCGCTGCTCGATCCCGGGCTGCGAGGCCAGCTGAGCGCTCCGGCTTCGGCGGCGCAGCGCAGCGCGACCACATGGGCCGCCCTGGCCGCCGCTCTGGCCTGCACGGCCCTGGCGCTCTGGGCTCCTGGGGCGCTCGGCCCGACCTGGCCCTTGGATCCAGGCAGCGCGGCGCTGATGACGATGACCCTCACGGCGCTGCTGCGCCCGCCCGGCGCACGCCGCGACGTCGCGGCCGTGCTCACGCTGGCCCAGCTCGTGGCCGCGTCGCTCGTCATCGGCGGCGGCTGCGGCTGGCGCGTCGCCTCGGTCTGGCTGCCGTAGCGATGCCCCCCGACGGCGGTCCGCTCGCACGCCCGAGCTCTGGCCGTCGCGTCACGGCCCGCCCCGATCCGGCCGCGCTTCGCGGCGTCGCGCGTCCGCGAACACGGCGACGCACGCGACGGTGATGCCCGCGCTCGCCAGCACCGCGATCGCGGCGTCGACCGTGCTGCCCGTCGTGATGACGTCGTCGACGAGCCCGACCCGTCGTGGCTGTGGGCCCCGGGCTGCGCGCACGGCGAAGCGCGGCGCCGCCGCCGCCCCGCGTGCGCGCGGCCCTTCGAGGTCGGTCCGATCGAGCAGCAGCCGTGTCGGTTGACCGGTGGCGGCGGCCACCGTGCCGGCGAGCAGGTCCGGCAGGTGCCAGCCACGCGACCGAAGGCGCTGACGTTGGGGCGGCACCGCGACCCAGGCTTCGACGCGCGCGCCATCGGCCACCTCGACGCAGGTCCGCAACCACTCCGGCGTCAATGCCCCCAGGTTCGGCGGCTCGCCGCGGAACTTCATGGCCGCCAGGACGTCGGCGATCGGCCCGCCATAGCGGGCCGCCGCCACGAGCCAGGGGCCGCCAGGGCCAAGCCTGTCGACCTCGTGGTGCAGCGATTCGACGCCGCAGGCACAGCCCGGGCACAGACCATCGTCGCCGAGCGGCAGGCTGACGCCACAGGCGACGCACGCACCGACGGTCCAAGGTGCTGCCCAAGCTGCGACGCGGCGCAGATCCATCACACCTCCCCGGGGCAAGATCGCTTGGTCCCGGATTCGGGTTCGCTCCCCACCCGCTGGCTCCATCGGCATCGCGCGGCGCGACAGGCCAGCACGGATCAGGAACCGCCCGGGAGCGCAGGGGTCATGGGCGCTGTCCGTCGCTCGTCAGCGTCAAGATCTCGACCCCGGCCTCGGTGATGGCGATGGCGAGCTCGGCGTGGGCCACCCGGCTCTTGTCGAGCGTGGCGACCGTCCAGCCGTCAGGGCGCACGGCCACCCGCGCACGTCCGGCGGTGATCACCGGCTCGATCGCCAGGCACCAGCCAGCCTCGATGCGCGGACCCTGGCCGGCGACGCCGACATTGGGCACCTGCGGGTCCTCGTGCAGCGCCCGGCCGATGCCGTGGCCGCAGTAGTCGCGCAAGATGTCGAAGCCGCGCGGTCGGACCACCGCCTCGACCGCCGCCCCGAGATCGCCGAGCGTTGCGCCGACGCGTGCGGCGGCGATGGCACCGTCGAGGGCGTCGTTCGCCGCCTGGATCAGCGCCAGATCTGCGGGCCGTGCGTCGCCGATCGCGACAGTGATCGCGGAATCGCCGACCCAGCCGTCCAACGTGGCGCCGATATCGAACGAGACGATGTCGCCGTCACGGAGCTTGCGCTTGTCCGGCAGGCCGTGGATCGCCTCCTCGTTGACGCTGGCGCACAGGCTCGCCGGGAAGCCGTGGTGGCCGCGGAAGGTCGGGATCGCGCCGCGGGAGCGGATGAAGGCGTCTGCCTGGCGCTCGAGGTCGTGCAGCACCACGCCGACGCCGGCCGCGCCGCGCAACATCCGCAGCACGTCGCCCACGATGCAGCCCGCTCGCCGCATCGCCGCGATCTCCGCGGTCGTCTTGATCGTCGCCATCGTCGCTCCGTCGTGGGGCCGCGGCGTGCGTCGCCGCCTCGGCCGGGCCCGGTGATGCTGCGGCGGACCGGGCACTGGTCGCAAGGGTCCGACACGATCGCGATCGCGCGCCTCACCCGGGGTCGGCGGCGAGCTCTTTGATTCTATGCGCCAATCCATCGCCGGGGTGGCGGACGTTGACCGGACGCTCCGGACAAGCCTACGATCCGGTCCGGGCGGCTGAACGTCCCGGCAGGAGTCGCCACTTGAGCTTGGATCCGCGTCTGATCGCTGACACCGACGACTTGCTCGCGCGCGCCCGCCAAGCCGCCCGCCTCCTCGCCGCAACCGAGAGCCGCCGCAAGGACCAGTTCCTCGCCGAGGTCGCACGCCTGTTGCGACGCCGATCGGCCGCGCTCTGCGAGGTCAACGCCCTGGACATGGCGGCGGGCGTCGCCGCCGGGCGCTCCGCAGCCATGCTCGATCGGCTCTCGCTCAACCCGGATCGCGTCGAGGCCATCGCGCGCGCGGTCGAGCAAATCGCGACGTTGCCCGATCCGGTCGGCGCGATCGTCTCGGGCGGCCAGCGGCCCAACGGTCTGGAGGTGCGGCGCGTCCGCATCCCGCTCGGCGTGATCGGCATCGTCTACGAGTCGCGGCCCAACGTGACGATCGACGCCGGTGTCCTCGCGATCAAGGCGGGCAACGCCGTCGTGCTGCGCGGCGGCTCGGACGCGGCCCACAGCAACGCCGCGCTGGTGCAGCTGCTGCGCGACGCGCTGCAGGCGACGGGGCTGCCCGTCGACGCGGCGCAGGCGCCGGCCAGCGCCGGCCACGAGGGCATCGAGGCGCTGGTGTCGCGCGTGGGCGGCCTCGATCTGGTCATCCCGCGCGGCGGCACGACGCTGATCGACGCGGTGAACCGTTGGGCGCGCGTCCCGGTGATCCAGCACTACCAGGGGGTCTGCCACCTCTATGTGCACGCCGACGCAGACGTCGCGATGGCGACCGCGATCGCGGTCAACGCCAAGGCTCAGCGCCCCGGCGTCTGCAACGCCATGGAAGCGCTGCTGATCGACGCCGCGGCACCCGCAGCGACCACGATCGCGATCGTGAAGGCGCTGCGCGAGGCAGGGGTCGAGGTCCGGGCCTGCGCCGCGACCCGCGCCACGCTGGCCCAGGCAGGGGTCGAGAGCCTCGCCGTGCCCGCGGAACCGAGCGATGCGGGCCGTGAGTTCCTCGACCTGACGTGCCTGTTCCAGCAGGTCGACGGCCTCGGCGGCGCGCTCGCCCACATCGCGCGCTTCGGCTCGGGCCATACCGAGGCGATCGTCTGCGCGGATGTCGGCGTCTCGCGCCGCTTCGTCGCGGGCGTCGATGCGTCATGCGTCCTGGTCAACGCCAGCACGCGCTTCAACGACGGTGGCGAGCTCGGGCTCGGCGCCGAGATCGGAATTTCGACAACCAAGTTGCACGCCTATGGCCCGATGGGGCTCGAGTCGCTGACGACGATCCGGTTCGTGGTGCAAGGAGATGGACATGTCCGTTCATGAGTTCGGGGGGGCCACAGATGCCCGCCGCTGATCGCTCGCTCGTCGAGCTGGTCGCTTCGGCGATCTGGGACAAGAAGGGCTTTGACGTCCGCGCGTACGACGTCAACGGCATCATCGACTACACCGACGCCATGGTGATCTGCTCGGCCGCGTCCGATCGGCAGGCCGCCGCGATCGCCGACCACGTCATGGAGCGCCTGCGACTCGAGCGAGGCCTCAAGACCGTCGGCGAAGAAGGGCGCCGTGGCGGCCGCTGGGTGCTGCTCGACTTCTCCGACGTCGTCGTGCACGTCTTCCACCGCCCCGTCCGCGACTACTACGACCTCGATCGGCTCTACATCGACTGCCCGCGCATCACCCTCGACGAGCCCGCCTGGGTCCGCGACATGGTGCCGTCCGACTTCGCGTCGGCCGACGATTTCAACGAAGAGTCGAACCCTTGGGACGAGGACTGGAGCGCCGACGGCGATCACGATCTCGAGTCCGACGACGGCGACGGCGACGACTTCTACAGCGACGACGACTTCGACGCTGCCGAGGACGACGGCGACCTGGATGCCGATGGCGACGACGACGACGACGACGACGACGGCGATGACTTCGACGGCGATGACGAACTCGAGGACGACGACGCCGTCGCACGGGGCTGAACCCGGTGCGCTTGTTGGTGATCGCGCCGGGCAAGGCGCAACATCCGGGCGCCGTCGGCTACCTCGCTGACTTCACCTCCCGTATCCAACGCATCCTGCCGATCCAGCGGATCGTCGTCCGCGAAGGAAAGCGCGGCCGAGGGGCCGATCCGTTGCGTGCGCAGCGTGACGAGGCCGCGGCCATGCTCGCCGCGATCCCGCCGGGTGCCTTGGTCATCGCGCTCGATGCGGCCGGCAAGAGCCTGGACTCCGACCGCTTCCTCGACTTCTTCGTCGGCGCGATCGAGGCCGGGTCGACCAGCATCTGCTTCTTGATCGGCGGCCCCGAAGGGCACGATCGCAGCGTGCTCGACCGCGCCCAGCACAAGCTCTCGCTCTCGCCGATGACGCTGCCGCACGAGCTGGCCGAGGTGGTGCTGCACGAGGCCATCTACCGCGCACTCACGCGCTGGAAGGGCCTTCCGTACCATCGTTGAGGGGCGTGGCACCGGCCCCAGGCCGGCGGCCGACTGCGCCCGCGGCCTGGGTCCCGAAGCGACGCGATCGCGCTACTGCACCTTCACCGGCAGCAGGGCCTGCGGGGTATCGGTCGCGTACGAGACCTCGTTGGTGATCTGCAGCGGCTTGCCGCCGACCTGGGCCGGCATCGTGTAGACCTCCGTGTCCGAGACCAGGCGCTGGCCGCTCGCCGGATCGCCCGTGGTGCTCCAGAGCGGGCTGGCGTTGAACACGAAGTACTTCTTCTCGGGCGAGAGGTTCAGGTCGCGGATCCACAGGTTCTCGACCGAGATGTCGCGAGGGTTCTTGGTGTAGTTGGTCAAGTCCGCCTTGTTGATCGGCTTGCCGATCGTGTCGACGTCGATCGAGAGGATGTCGGTCCAGACCTTCTCCTTGCTGCCGGCGCAGTTCGACCAGCCCAAGAAGTACACGGTCTTGCCGTCGGCAGAGAACTGCGGCTTGCCCTTGACCTCTGCGTGCTGCCAGGACTCGAGGTTCAGGCAGACGCTCTGCAGGTACGCGGTGCCCGCCGGCACCGTCACGAGGTTGCTGAACACCGGAGCCGTCGTGCTGCCGATGTCGTAGCGACGGACGCGCAGCGAGCGATCGACGACCGTGAACAGCACCAGCACCTTGCCGTCCGGCGAGATGCCGACCGCGTCGTTGTCGTGGTACTGCGAGCCGGTGCCGACGCAGGTGTTGTTGTCCAGCGGGTGCTCGCAGATGTAGTCCATCTGGTAGACGTTGCCGCCCCGCCAGGCCCAGACCTTGACCGAGCGGATGGTCGTCGTCAGGAACACGAGCGTCTCGCCGTTCTCGCTGACCTGGAAGCGCCCGGTGTAGGTCGTGTGCGGCTTGGTGTCGAGGATGTCCGGGTCGTTGTCCGGCGCCATCACCGTCAGCGTCTTCTCCTCGGCCGACCCGTCCATCATGCGCAGCCGGATCTCGTACTGGCACTTGCCCGTGTCGAAGCAGTTGCGCGCCTTGGAGTAGTAGAGCTTGTTGCCGGCGAAGTGCAGATCCGCGACGTCCTCGAGCTGGCCGAACTTGCCGACGAAGACCTGCAGCGAGTCGTTGAGCGTGCCGAGCGCGTAGGTGTAGCCCTTCTGGTTCGGCGCACCCGTCGCGATCGCGATGTACTTGAGGTTGTCCGAGAGCACGCAGCCGAACTCGCACGTCAGACCGCCCGCGTTCTTGAAGGAGTACTTCGTCAGCAGCAGCGCCTTGCCCTTGCCGTCGATCGGGCTGATGCCCATGCCGTAGGTGCTGGCGTTGGTGACCGCACCCGGGTTGTCCTTGCCGGTCAGCACCAGGTCGTTGTCGTTGGTGGCCGGGATCTTGTTGCGCCGCGAGTACAGGACCCAGAAGTCCTCCTTGGGCGGAGTGACGTCGACGACCGTGTCGGTCTCGCCCCCGCCGCCGGTGTCGCCGGCATCGGTGGTGGAGCTTGCGTCGCCCCCAGCGTCGGAGCCGGCGTCTGCAGCGCCCGCCGTGTCCTTGTCAGTGGACTCCTCCGAGCCACAACCGCTTGCCAGGAGGGCCACCAAGGCGACCGCCAGCGCGCCAACCCACGGCCCGATCCCCGCAGCACGCGTGCCGGTCCGCCCCATCCACTCGATCCCCGTAGCCATACGTCCCTCCTGCGGCGCGACTGCGCCAGGGTGCAAGCTACGGAAGCCACCTCCGAGGCGTCAACCGACGCGCCGAACTCCAAGGTTCACGCGCTCTTTCCGGCGTCCGTCGCCGGCACCGACGACAGGGCGCCTGGGCCCGCCGTGCCGGCGGAGCCGAGGCCGTGATCATGACGGCGCGCCGGCACCGGGACGCCCGTCAGTGGGGCAGGTGGGACAAAACCCGCGCACCGCGGCCCGGGCGATCGCCTGAGATCCACCGCCAACCGCTTGAGATCGCAACTGCTGCAAAAAAGATCGATCGAGAGGTTGAAGAACGCTTGACAGGGGGGTGCTCCTCCC
>CAZPHC010000024.1:0-95505 GCA_964586155.1 uncultured Enterobacteriaceae bacterium
GGAGTCTATGGCCGGGTGCTCGGCGAATTCATGGCGTGGTTGGTGGGGTGGATACAGACATCCGTGTCTCAAAATAGGGTCCGCCTGGCGGAGTCGGAGGGGCTGTCCACGGCGCTCGCTCCTCGACAAGGACCAAGGAGGTCGCCCCCTCGCCGCTCGGTACGGAGAGTCCCACCGCACCTCCGACCGCGATATCGACTATCACGGGCTCCAGCCCGGCTGTCGCTGCGCCACACGCGAGCGCCGCAGGCACCATCGTCGCGATGGCGAGCATCTGGAGTGTTCGAGTTGACACATCGAGCATGAGCCCTCTTGCGTTCCGTCTCGTGTCCACGCGGGCGTTGGCGAGCCCGGTCGCGCCAAACGTCCCTACTTCCCGCACGTCCCGTCGGTGAAGCTCTTGACCTTGACCTTGTAGTTCGAGCAGGGCGAGGCGTCGGTGCGCTTCTTCGCCTCGGCGAGACAGCCAGCGTAGGATTCAGTGGCCTTCATCGGCAGAGAGATCTTGAGCAGGTACTCGCCGTCGAAATCGCATTGTCCTCCACCGACGGCTGGGCTCGGAAGCCACAGGGTGCAGATGCCGTACTTGTTCTTCTCGCACTGCCTATCTCCACCCAGGGCACACCCGCACGATGTGCTACAGGGCTCACCTGGCATCGGCAGCAACGTGTCCGGCGGACAGGCGCATTCCTCAGGAGAAGCCTTGCACTCGCACTGGCAGGTGTTCTTGTCGAAGTACCACCAACCATTGTGAAGAAGTTGGCAAGTGGCGTCATCTTTGATCGTCAAGCACTGACACTCGCAATTTTTTGCGTCTGGGATTTTGCCCGCGGGGCAAGCTCCAAGCTTGCACTTGCACGTGCACTTCCCTTTCGAGTTGTCATAGGAATACTCGTAGTTTGGGTTTGGGCATGGCGGCGGGCCCACGAGACTTACCTTGCATTGTGGGACCTTCGGGTACTCGGCCCAGTTTGGAGGAATGTAGGAAACGGGCTCCACGACGGGAGGGCCGAACGGCCATGGAATGGGATCCGCACCCCTCGCACGGTCGACGACGACCCGGGGCCCCAAGGAGAGGTCGTTTGGCACCGCCGCTCGGTGGTCGACGCGCTGCCGACGCCGCGACGGCTGGACGCCTGCCATCACATCCGCCATCGACAGCGGCTGCATCAACCTGCTCTTCATCGCCAACCTCCACCGGCCATCGTCGTGGCCGTCCGGGCCGCCCGTCAAGCGAAACGTCGCATCTCGCCAACGGCAGCTCCCGACGCCCGCGCCTCGCTACTGCCCACGCACGACCAGCTCGGCGCGGACGTCGCCAGCGAATGCACCGACCGCGATGAGCTTGACCAGGCGAAGCACGCCCTCGACGGCGATCGACTCGCTGTCGCTGCCGGAGAGCGCGATCGACGCGCCCTGGACGTCGTACCAGGTCGTGCCGTCGCGCGAGGTCTGGAGCTTGACGGTGCCCGAGGCCGAGGCCGTGGCGGCGACGCTGAGATGACCTGCGGCGAGGACCTCGATGGGGCCGAGCACGGCGGCGCCGGCACCCGGGCTGCTGACGGCGCCGCTGGAGGCCTCGAGCAGGGGCTGGCTGGTGGCGAAGTCGGGGATGAGCAGCCAGGTGAGCCGCGCGCCCGCGAGGTTGCCGTCGCCCTCGACCTGGACGCCGAGGCGGACCAGGTCTTGCCGTCGATGCTGCCCTGGGCGACGAACGAGATGACGGGGTCGTTGGACAGGCCGAGGACCGAGACGAAGTGCTGGACACTGCGGGCGCCGCAGAAGCGGGTCCAGGTGTCTTGGGGCAGCCAGTGGCGGGCGGCACCGCCGTCGGCTTCGCTCTCGAACAGGGTGTCGAGGGCGGCGACAATGGGACGAGAGGCACTGCACGAGCACGACATGGAGGACTCCTTGGGCCGAGCATCCGGTGGACGCGAAAGGGCCGTTGACAGATGAATGTTCGCCAGCATGCTCGCTCGCTCGCTCGCTCGCTCGCTCGCTCGCTCGCTCGCTCGCTCGCTCGCTCGCAAGCGCGAAGTTGCGTCGTTCACAAACCCACACAATTCGACCGACCGGCCTGCGATCCAGGCGCCGGCTTGACCGGGGCTCCCGACCTCGCTAGACCGCGCCCCGCGGGTCGCGTGATGGCCCTGGAGCCCACATGATCGACCAACCCGCCGCCACCGCACCTGCGGGGCCGCACCACGTTCGACCCGTCTTCCCGCCCCGCCACCCCGACGGCAGCTGGCCGGCGCCGCCGCCCTCGCCCAGCTACGACGCCGAGCAGCAGGGCACCTGGGCGCTGCTCTGGGGCCGGCAGGTGCCGCGCCTGCACACGATGGCGGTGCCGGCGTTCTTGCAGGGCCTCGATCGCTGCGGCTTCGCCGCCACGACGATCCCCTCGCTGCCCGCGCTCTCGGCGAAGCTGCACGAGGCCTCGGGCTGGCGCCTGGTGCGGGTCGAGGGGCTGGTGCCCGAGCGGCCGTTCTTCGAGATGGTCGCGTCGCGCCACTTCCCCTGCACCGACTTCATCCGCCAGCGCCGTGATCTGGACTACACGCCCGCGCCCGATCTCTTCCACGATCAGTTCGGCCATGTGCCGCTGCTGACGCTGCCGGCGTTTGCCGAGTTCTTCGCCCGCTTCGGCGAAGCCGGCTGCCGCGCCGACGCCGAGGGTGTGATTGCGCTGAGCCGGATCTATTGGTTCACCGTCGAGTTCGGCCTGCTGCGCGTCGGCGGCCAGCGGCGGGCGTTTGGCGCCGGCCTGATGTCGTCGATCGGCGAGCTCGATCACGGCATGTCGGCGGCGGTCGAGGTGCATCCGCTCGACCTCGATCGGGTCGCGGCGCGGCCGTTCATCACCACCGAGATCCAGAACGACTACTTCGAGATCGAGAGCTTCGAGGCGCTGGTCGCGGACTTTACGGCCTGGGCGCGGGCGCGCGGATGGCTCTGACGCGCCCCGCCCGACGCCCCCGCCCGACACCCCCGCCCGACGCCCCCCGCCCGACGCCCCCCGCCCGACACGACGGCGGCACCTGGTTGCAGGGGGGGCTGTCAGAGCGGAGAGGTGGCTCCGTCCGACCTTCGAGCGCTCCCGCCGAGCGCACCAGGAGGTCGCCATGGTCCCGCCCGTCACGCCCAACGCCCACGTCGAACCCAACCCCCAAGCGCCGCAGGCCCAGGGCCCCTCGGGCTGGCTCTGGCGGGCCCTGCGCCTGCTCGCGGACCAGCGCATCGTCATCGGCGCCGTCGGCCTCGGCCTGGTCACGGGCTGCGCCGCCGACGGCGGCCCCGACTACGCCGACCCCCACACCGTCCCGGACGGCGCCTTCACCGTGCCGAAGGACCTGACGGGCACGCCGGACATGCCGGTCTGGCAGGGCGCCGACGGCCGCCCGCGCCCGGCCGACGAGCAAGAGGCCGCCGACCCGCCGTCGCGCGAGGTCGGTGCGCCGCAGGGCAAGGGCGAGAGCCTGCCGGACGACGCGCAGGACTCCGCCGCCAGCCGCAAGATCCCCGACCCCGCCGGCCCCGGCGCCAAGCCGGGCGGCGACAACGGCAACCCCGGCAAGCCTGGCGAGGGTGACCCCGACCCGAGCGACAGCGATCCGAAGGATCCGGTCGTCGCGCCGCCGCCGGTCGAGGTCGGCTGTGACGACGACGCCGGCTGCCCGGCGCTGGCCAACGGCTGCATCGTCCAGACCTGCCAGATCGGTGCCGATGGCGGCGGCACCTGCGTCGCGACCTCCTTCGTCTGCGAGTGCGTGCCCGGCTTCGACGCCGGCTGCGATGACGGCGACAGCTGCAGCACCGACGCCTGCAACGACGTCGGGGCGTGTGTCCACGGCGCCAGCGGCATCTGCGACGACGGCCAGCCCTGCACCCAGGACGCCTGCAACAACAGCTTCTGCAGCCACGTCAACTTCGCCAACGGCGTGGCCTGCGAAGACGGCAACCTCTGCACCCTGGCCGAGACCTGCAAGGCCGGCGCCTGCATGGTCGGCGCCCTGGCCGACTGCAACGACGGCGACCCCTGCACCTTCGATGTCTGCGAGGACGTGAAGGGCTGCACCCACAAGCCGATGGACGTCGACGCCTGCGGCGGCTAGGCGAAAGGTCCCCGACCCCCACCCCGAGGCCGCCGCCTACTCATCGCGCGCGGCCTCGGGTGCGTCTGGGTCGTTCCCCTCGAACGCATCGAACGGGCAGTTGATCTTGCGGCTGCCATCGACCTCCAGGCAGCGCGTATCGACCCGCTCCGTCGGCTCCGGCACCTTGCGCGCACCTTTCGGCGTCTCCTTCTCGATCAGCACGGTGAGCCGCGGATCGTCGCCCGCGAGCAGGATGCCGCGCCAGCCGTCGGGCACGGTCGGCCGGGTCTCCTGGAACAGCCAGCGCGCGTCCTTGGGCGGGATGTTGATGCAGCCGTGCGAGCGGCGCGTGCCGAAGCCGTCGTGCCACCACGCCGCGTGCAGCGCCTGGCCCTGGTAGAAGTGCATGACGAAGGGCACGCCCTCGGCCAGGTAGGGCTCGGGCACGCGGCCGCGCATCGTCGACAGCCGCACCTTGGACAGCACGCGGTACAGACCGAGCTGGGTGTTGGTCAGGCGGCCGACCTTGCCGGTCGAGACCAGCGTCGCCCGAAGCGGCGTGTCGCCGCGGTAGACGACCATCGTCTGCTGCTCGATGTCGACGTGCGCCCACATCGCGTCGGGGCCGATGCGCGCGGGCCGTTCGCGGCGCCAGGCGACGCGCGTCTTCCACTTCGGCAGCTCGAGCCCGTTGCTCAGCACGACGCGGCCGCCCTTGACCGCCTGGACGGCGTGGGCGGTGTGGCGCTCGATCGTCTTGGCCTTGAGCGCGTCGATCGCCTCCTGGTCGACCGGGACGCCCTTTTTCTTCTTGCGCGCGCGCTCTTGCAGCGCCTTGCGCTCGGCCGCGTCGGCGCCGCCGCGCAGCTCCGAGGCGCGGATCGTGTGGATGGTGAAGGCGAGCGGCAGCTGCGGCGCGTCGACGCCCTGGAACTGCGAGGGCGGCAGCAGCTTGACGTCCTTGGCGCGCATCCAGCCGCCGTCGGGGCGCTGCAGCCAGCCCTCGGGGGCGTCGGGGTTGTTCACGAAGACGACGAGGTAAGCGTTGCGCTCCTTGCGCAGCTTCTTGCTCGTCAGGCTCGGCTTGGCGTAGACCTGCGCCTTCCACGCGATCACGCGCGCGCCGCGGTAGGCGTCGAAGTCCACCGCGCGCGCCAGCTCGACCGGCATCGGCAGCTTGGCCAGGTAGCGCAGGGGCACGACCGCGCCGCCCTCGACCAGGCCCAGGGCGCGCGGCGCGTCGCAGCGCGGCGTGCAGTCGATGACGCGGATGACGTCGCCCCTGCGCCAGACGCCGGCGGCCAGCGCGTTGCGGCCGATGGTGCGACGCGGCCAGTAGGCGCCGACCTTGATCCAGGCCTGGAACGGCGGGCGGCCGAGGCCGGGCACCTCGCCGGGGTCGATGGCCGCGGGCGCTGCGGCCGCCTTGGATGTGGCAGCCGTCGCGGTCGTCGCGGCGTTCGCGGGCGTCGGCGCCGCGGCCTTGGACTGGGCCTCGGTCGGCGCAGGGGCAAGCAGCAGCAGCGCCGTCGCGATCGCCAGCGTCAACGATCCGCGCGCCTCGGGGGGCCGGATCGTCGCGCGTCGGGTCGGGGTCTGGTGCATGGGCTCCTTGCCGTCGGGAGGCGCCGCTCGCCCCTTGCACCGTAGCAAGTCACGCGGCGGGCGCAAAAATCCGGGGCGATCGCGCGGCGACGGCCTCGACGCGGCCTGGCGGGACCGGGCCCCTTGTGTCGGCAGGTCAGTTCGCTAGCCTGGGGCCGCGGAGGCAGCGACATGCACAGCAGCGATTCGACCGTGACCATCCCGGTGCCGAGCCATCGGGTGCTCAACCAGGCCTCGCCCTTGGTCGGGGCCAACCTCTACGCCGGCGACGTCGCGCTGCGCGAGGCGATCCAGCGCGAGGGCGGTGGCTTCGACGCCGCGCAGCTCGAGGCGCTCGGGGCGCAGCTCGGCGAGGAGCGCTGGATCGCGGCCGGCCACGAGGCCAACACCTTCCTGCCGGCGACGCGGCTCTTTGACCGCTTCGGCAACCGCGTCAACCAGGTCACCTACCACCCGAGCTACCACGCGCTGATGGCCGAGTCGAAGCGCTGGCAGATCCACAGCTTGCCGTGGGTGGACCCGCAGCCGGGCGCGCTCGTCGCCCGGCTCGGCCGCTCGTACCTGATGGGCCAGATCGAGCAGGGCCACGGCTGCCCGATCACGATGACCTTCGCCGCGATCCCGGCGCTGCGCCACCAGCCCGACCTCGCCGCGTGGTGGGTGCCGCGCATCCTGACCTCGGCCTACGACGGCAGCGACGCGCCGGCCCGCGACAAGCCCGGCCTGACCATCGGCATGGCGATGACCGAGAAGCAGGGCGGCTCGGACGTGCGGGCCAACACCACCGTCGCCGTGCCGGCCGAGGCGCGCACGGGCCCGGGCGCGGCGTACCGCCTGGTCGGCCACAAATGGTTCTGCTCGGCGCCGATGTGCGACGCCTTCTTGACCCTGGCGCAGACGCCGCGCGGCCTCTCGTGCTTCTTGGTGCCGCGCTGGGCCCCGGACGGCGACGGCGCGCAGGTCTCGGTGCTGGGCTTCGCCCAGAGCCCGTCGTTTGGCCACAACCCGATGTGGGTGCAGCGGCTCAAGGAGAAGGTCGGCAACCGCAGCAACGCCAGCTCCGAGATCGAGTACCACGGCGCGCTCGCCTGGATGGTCGGCGACGAGGGCAAGGGCGTGCGCACGATCCTCGAGATGGTCGCGCACACCCGCCTGGACTGCATCGTCGGCTCGGCCGCGACCATCCGCCAGACGGTAGCCCAGGCGGCCTGGCACGCCACCGGCCGCGCCGCTTTTGGCGACGTGCTGATCGACAAGCCGCTGATGCGCAACGTCCTCGCCGACCTGCACATCGAGTCCGAGGCGGCGACGGCGGTGGCGTTCCGCGTCGGCCGCGCCTGGGACGAGGCGCGCGCCTTCGACGAGGGCCGGCAGGGCGCCGACGCCGCCGACAGCCGCGCCTTCGCCCGGATCGCGACGGCGGTGGCCAAGTACCACGTCTGCAAGCTGGCACCGACCATCGTCTACGAGGCGATGGAATGCCTGGGCGGCGGCGGCTTCGTCGAAGAGAGCCCGATCGGCCGCCACTACCGCGACGCCCCGGTCAACTCGATCTGGGAGGGCTCCGGCAACGTGATCTGCCTCGACGTGCTGCGGGCGATGGCGCGCGAGCCCGAGTCGCTGCTCGCGCTCGACCAGGAGCTCGCCGCGGCGCGGGGCCTCGACGATCGCTACGACGCGGCGCTGGCCTCGCTGCGGCGCGAGCTGGCCGACACCGCCGACCTCGAGCTGCGGGCCCGGACGCTGGTCGAGCGGCTGGCGCGGCAGCTCCAGGGCGCCGTGCTGCTGACGGCGGCCCGCGACGGCAGCGGCAGCGCCGCGGTCGCCGACGCCTTCTGCGCCACGCGCCTGGGCGGGCAGGGCGGCCGCCACTTCGGCACGCTGCCGCGCGGCCTCGACCTCGACGCCATCGTCCAGCGCGCGCTGCCCGCGACGCCGGTCGGCCGATGAGCGCCGATCTGCCCGGGTTGGCGGCCTGGATGCAGCATGGCCTCTACGATCCCGAGGCGGGCTACTACGCCGCCGGCCGGGTGCGCTTTGGCCACAAGGCGGACTTCTGGACCTTCCCGACGCGGCTGTCGCCTGCGTTCGGCACCTTGCTCGCGCAGCACCTGGCCGGGCTGCGGCAGCGCCTGGTCGACGCCGGCGCGCTGGCCGACGACGCGCCCTTCCAGGTCGTCGAGCTCGGCGCCGGCGACGGCACGCTCAGCCGCGATCTGCTCGACGCCGCCGCCGGCTGGCACGACGCGGAGCCCGCGTTTGCGGGCCTTTCGCGCACCCTGATCGTGCGCGTCGGCGAGCGCGCGCCGGCGCTGGTGCTGCGCCAGGTCGCGGCCGCCGGCCCTTGGAGCACCGCCACGCTGCCCGACCACCCGGACGTGCCGCGTTTTGGCCACCTGCGCCAGACCGCGGCCGATCTGCTGCCGACCCTGGCGCCCTTTGTCGGCGTCATCCTGCACAACGAGCTGCTCGACGTCTGGCCACACGAGCTGGTGCTGCCCGCCGCGACGGCCGCGGCCGCGCCGCAGCGCCTGACCGTGGCGGCGACGCCCGCGGGCGCGCCCGCGCCGCTGGCCGCCGATGCCCTGGTCGCGGCGATGCGCGCCGCCTACGCCGCGGGCGACGCCGCCGGCGCGCTCGCGATCGCGACACATGCCGGGCCGCTGGACGGCGCTGCCGACGCGGACGCCGAGGCGATCGCCGCCTGGCTGGCCGCGCTCGGGCCCTGGTTGGCGCATCGGCGCGCCGCGTCGGCCGAGCCGGTCGCCATGCTCGTCTGCCCGGGGGTGCCGGCGCTGACCCGCTGGGCCGCCGACGCGCTGCAGGCCGGCTGGATGCTGACCGTCGACTACGGCGCCGGCGTCGACCACCAGCTCGATCCGGCGCCCGCGCTGGCGCAGCTGCGGCTGTTCCCCGAGCCGGCCGCGCCGCCGCAGTTTGCCCCGGCCGCCGCGGCGCTCGTCGACTTGGACTGGCCCGGCCGCCAGGACGTCACGGTCGACATCGACATGTCGCACCTCGCCTGGTCGGGCGCCCAGCACGGCCTGCTGCCGATCGCGCACGGGCCGCAGGGCCTGCTGGCGCGTGGCAGCGCGCTGGCGTCGGCCGTGGGCACCGTCACGCTCGACCTGCTGGCGCGCGACGTGCGCGCCGGGATCGAGGCGACGCTGGTGCGGCGGGCCCGCGACGCCGGCCAGGTCGTGCCCGGCCCGGTCGAGGCGGCGCAGCTGGTCTACTCGGCGGCGCGTGGTCTCGTCAGCGGCAGCGCCGGCTTCCGCCTGCTGCTGCAGGAGCGCGCCGGCACGCCGGGCAGCCTGGCGACGGCGCTGCCGAGCGACGGCGACGCGCGCCTCGCTGCGGGGCTCTGGCCGATCGTGCCGCGGGAGCTGCCGGCGCTGAGCCTGCGCGCGTCCGGGCCGGCCGGCCGGGCGCGGCTGGCCGCGCTCTTCGCCGATTGGCGGCCCGAGGCGCTGGCGCGGCTGCACCCGGCGGCGAGCCTGCTCGCGGTGCTCGACGAGATCGGCGCGCGGTCCGAGGTGGCGACGATCGTCGCGACCTTGCGCGACGCGGGGCTGTTGGCGCTGCCCGGGGAGGAGGTCGCATGAGCTTGGCCTTGGTCGGGATCTTGGGCTGGATCGTGTTGCAGTTGGCGATCGGCTTCTGGGCGAGCCGCAAGATCCGCACCGAAGACGACTACCTGGTCGCTGGCCGCAGCCTCGGCTACCCGATGGCGACCGCGACCATCTTCGCCACCTGGTTCGGCGCCGAGACCTGCATCGGCGCGGCCGGGCAGGCGGCGAGCGAGGGCCTGGACGGCACCGTCTCGGACCCCTTCGGCTACGCGCTCTGCCTCGCGGTGATGGGCCTGTTCCTGGCCCGGCCGCTGTGGCGACGCAAGCTGCAGACCCTCGGCGACCTCTACCGCGACCGCTACGGCCCGCGCGCCGAGAAGGCCGCCGTGCTGCTGATGGTGCCGACCTCGATCCTCTGGGCCTCGGCGCAGGTCCGGGCCTTCGGCCAGGTGCTCGCGGCGGCCTCGACGCTCGAGGTCCACGTGGCGATCGCCATCGCCGCGCTGGTGGTCATCGCCTATACCATGGTCGGCGGCATGATGGCCGACGCCTACACCGACTTCGTCCAGGGCGGCGTGCTGCTGCTGGGCCTGTTGCTGCTCGGCGTCGTCGTCTGGACCTCGGACGCCGCGGCCAACGTCCAGATCCCGCTCGAGTCGCTGCGCTTCACCCACGACGCCGGCTGGCTGGCGACCGCGGAGTCCTGGGCCGTCCCGGTGATCGGCTCGCTGATCGCGGCCGAGCTCGTCGTGCGCGTCAGCGCGTCGCGCTCGCCCGAGGTCGCCCAGCGCAGCACCCTGCTGGCGGCGGTGATCTACCTCTGCATTGGCCTGATCCCCGTCAGCATCGGCCTCGCCGCGCCGCAGCTGCTCGGCCCGGTCGATGATCCGGAGCAGGTCTTGATCCTCTCGGCCCAGCGCTACCTGCCGAGCGGCATCGCCATCGTCTTCGCCGGCGCGCTCGTCAGCGCCATCCTCTCGACGGTGGACTCGGCGCTGCTCGTGGCTGGCTCGCTGATCGGCCACAACGTCGTGGCGCCGATGCTCGGTTCGCCCTCGATGGCCACCCGCCTGCGCTGGGATCGCGCCGCCGTCGCCGCCTGCGGCGTGGCGTCGTGGGTGCTGGCCGAGAGCTCCGAGAGCGTCTTTGGCCTGGTCGAGCTGGCGTCGGGCTTCGGCAGCTCCGGCCTGTTCGTGCTCGCGATCGTGGCGATGACGCCGTGGCGCCGCGGCGGCCCGACGACCGCCCTGGTGACGATGGCCTGCGGCTTGAGCGTCTACATCGGCGGCGAGTTCTTCGAGCTCTACGAGGGGCCATTTGTCTTGTCATTGCTCGTCTCGGCGCTTGTCTTCGGCGCGGGCGCGGCGATGGAGCCCGCGCAGCATGCTGCGCCTGCAGCCCTGGGGAGTGCCTCGTGACCGTCGATCGCAATTGGCAGACCACCTTCGCCCACAAGCTGCGCAGCCCGGCCGAGGCCGTGGCGATGATCGCGCCCGGAACGCGCATCTTCATCGGCTCCGGCGCAGCCGAGCCCGTCGCGCTGGTCGAGTCGTTGGTGAGCGACGGCGGTCACCTGCGCGGCAACGACATCGTGCACTTGCTGACGCTGGGCCCGGCGCCCTACGTCGCGCCCGGGCTCGAGGAGCGCTTCCGCCATACCGCGTTCTTCATCGGCGCCAACGTGCGCGAGGCGGTGGCGCAGGGGCGCGCCGACTTCATGCCGGTGTTCTTGTCGGAGATCCCCGAGCTGATCCGCGGCGGCGTGTGCAAGGTCGACGTCGCGCTGGTCACGGTCTCGCTGCCCGACGTGCACGGCACCGTCAGCCTCGGCGTCTCGGTCGACATCGTGCGTGCGGCGGTCGACAGCGCGACGACCATCATCGCCGAGGTCAACCCGCAGATGCCGCGCACGCTCGGCGACTCGACGCTGCAGCTGAGCCAGATCGCGGCGTTGGTGCCGGTCGACCGGCCGCTACCCGAGGCACGCCCCGAGCAGCTCGACGACGCCTGCCGCGCCATCGGCCGCAACGTCGCGGCGCTGATCCCCGACGGCGCGACGCTGCAGATGGGCATCGGCCGCATCCCCGACGCCGTGCTCGCGGCCCTGAGCCACCACAGCGATCTGGGCGTGCACACCGAGATGTTCAGCGACGGCGTGATGGACCTGGCCATGGCGGGCGTCATCAACGGCCGGCGCAAGACCTTCAACGCCGGCAAGATCGTCACGAGCTTCATCATCGGCAGCGAGCGGCTCTACCGCTGGGTCCACGACAACCCCGTGGTCGACATGCGCCCGACCGAGTTCACCAACGATCCGATGCGCATCGCTCGCCACGAGCGCATGGTCGCCATCAACTCGGCGATCGCCGTGGACCTGACGGGCCAGGTCGCCGCAGACACCGTGCGCGGGCGCTTCTTCTCGGGCATCGGCGGCCAGGTCGACTTCATCCGCGGCGCGGCGCGCTCCAAGGGCGGTGTGCCCGTAATTGCGCTGCCCGCGACGGCCAAGGACGGCCAGGTCAGCCGGATCCAGGCCGCGTTCGAGGCCGGCACGGGCGTCGTCACCTCGCGCGGCGACGTGCATTGGGTCGTCACCGAGTTCGGCGCCGTCAACCTCTGGGGTCGCACGATCCGCCAGCGCGCCGAGGCCCTGATCAGCATCGCGGCGCCCGAGTTCCGGGCCGAGCTGCGCGCGGCGGCGGCGGCGCGTCGCTACATCTTCCCGGCAGAGTAGGGCGAACAGAGGCGACCGCGGACCCGGCGGCGGTGGCGACCAGGGTCGTCGCGTCACCGCCGCCGGGCTGCGGACGTGCTGCTATTGCAGCGTGATCTTCACCGTGCCGACGTTGTCGTTCTCGTCGGTCTCGGCGATCGCGCCGTTGTCGTCGATGCGCGCGCCGATGTAGAACGACTTGCCAAACGCGCTCGCCATCAGCTGGGTGCGCTTGATCGTCGTGGTCGCGCCTGCCGCGAGGCTGACGTAGACATAGTACAGCGCCAGATCGCCGCCGGTGATGGTGGTGTCGCCCGAGCGGCGCAGCGCGAACAGGGCGTTGCTGGCGTTGGCGCTGCCCGTGTTGGTGACGATGATGTCGAAGTCGACGTTGGTGTTGGCCTTCGGCGTCGTCGTGCTCGCCTTGATCGAGACGATCTTGAGGTTCGGCAGCGGCAGCACCGTCAGCGTGACGTAGCCGACGTTGTCGGTCTCGACGAGCTCCTTGATCGCGTCGTCCGGGTCGGCGATGACATGCAGGTAGCGCATGTTCGTCGGCAGGTCGATCGGCAGCGTCAGCGTCCAGGTGCGCTTGACCGACGCGCCGGCGTTGAGGTTCGCCTCGGTCGAGGTCGCGATCTCGATGGCCCCGTCGAGGTTGTACGGCGACTTGGCCATGACGATGCGCGCCTTCCACGAGCCGGTGTTGGTGCCACCGAGGTTGCGGTACGTGGCCGTCAGGTTGAACTTGCCGCCGACCGGCACGCTGGCCGCCGAGGTCGTCGCGGTCTCGAAGAAGAGGTTCGGCGTCTGCGCCGTCGACGTCGAGGTGAAGGTCGTCGAGATCGCGTTGTTCGTCTCGTTGGACTCCTTCACCGCGTTGGCCGAGTCGACGTAGGTGCCGATCCACATCTGCTTGCCGGCGTCGATCTTGGGCATCTTGAACGAGATGCTGACCTTGCGGCTCTGCAACGCGCCGAGCGCCGCCTGGTTCGAGGTCGCGAGCACCGTGTCGACGCCCAGGTCCATCTTGGCGTCGGCGATCGAGAGCAGCGCCTGCATCTGGAAGGTGCCCGAGGCCGCGGCGCCCAGGTTGGTGACGGTGCACGTCAGCGTCACCGACGAGTTGGTCGTGCCGTACGACGGCGACAGCGAGATGCCGCTGACGGTCAGGTCAGGTCGGGCGACCGCGGTGATCTTGACCGCCGGCGCGACGTTGTTGGTCTCGACCGACTCCTTGACCGCGCTGCCGCTGTCGACGACGTAGAGCAGGTAGCGCGTCGCCGACGGCGTGTTCACCGGCAGGCGCAGCGTCGCGGTGGACGTCGCGGTCTTGCCGCCGCCCAGGCCCGGCCGCGAGACCGTCTTGAGCAGCACATCGTCGGACGAGAGCGTCTGGTCGGCCGAGAGCATCCAGGCGCTCTGGTAGGCGCCGGCGTCGGCGAGGCCGACGTTGCTCTCGACCACCTGGACCGAGAAGTCGTCGCCGACCGCGATGGTCGTGCTCACGCCGATGACCTCGGCCTTGCTCGCCTGCAGCTCCGGCATGTTCGGCGGCGTGACCTCGAGCGCGGCCGCGGCGAGGTTGTTGCCCTCGTTGCTCTCGGCCACGGCGGCGTCGGCGTCGGTGACGACCAGGATGTTGTAGGCGGCCGCCGGGGTCGACGTCGGGATCGTCACCTTGATCTGCCGGTTGGCCGACGCGCCGGCGAGCAGCACGTTGCTGTTGACGACGCCGAGCAGGACGTCGCCGCTGCTGACCTGGCCGTCAGTCGAGAGGTAGACGCGGTCGACGAAGCCCACGGGCGTGTCGTCACCCGCGTTGGCGTCGGTCCACGAGACGGTCACGACCTCGCTGGCGGCGATCTTGCTCGTGCTCAGCACCAGCGACGCCGGCTTGAGTTCGGCCTTGTCGTAGATCTTGAGCTTCGCCACCGCGACGTTGTTGTCCTCGCTGACCTCCTTGATCTTGGCGTCGTAGTCGGCGACCGCGAGCACGTTCCACAGGCCGGGCTTGGCGTTGTAGGTCACGCTCATGTTCGCGGTGCGGAAGGCACCCGCCGCGGTGCCGGCGAACGTCGTCGTGCCGAGCACGGCGTCGCCCGCGTCGACCTTGGTGTCCGCCGAGAGGTAGAGCCGCAGGTTCTCGTTGCCGCCGTTGCCGCCGCCCTTGTTGTCGACGCGGACCGTGATCACGGCCTTGGCGCCCGGCAGCACCGACGGCAGGGTCGGCAGCGAGGGCACGAAATCCGGCAGGCCCGTGATGGCGACGCCTTGGACCCGGGTGTTGTCCGTCTCGCTGACCTCGGGCACCTCGAGCTTGGTGTCGACGACCGCGATCAGGTAGTACGTGCCGGTCGGCGTGTTCGCCGGGATGGTCACCGCGGCGGTGTAGGCCGCGGTCGCGCCCGCGGCGATCGACGCGCGCTGCCAGGCGCCGAGCACGATGTCGTTGGCGTCGTAGGTCGTGTTGGTGCTGAGCACGACGGTGTCGCTGTGCAACGCGGCGGTGATCGCGCCGTTGTTCTGCACCGCGTAGCTGAGGTTCAGCGTGGTGCCGGCGGTGGTGTTGGCCATCGACAGCGCGGTCGGACGCAGGTTGGCGACCGGGCCGATCTGGAACTTCTTGCTCAGGAGGTTGTTGGCCTCGCTGGCCTCGACCACCGCGGAGGTGGCGTCGAGCTGGAAGAAGAGCACGTAGGTGCCGTCCTTGAGCGTCGGCAGCTTGTACTGCGCCGAGACGTTCTGGCTGGCGCCGACCGCGAGCGCGTTGATGTTGAACGAGCCGAGCAGCGTGTCGGTGCCGAACGTGGCGTCGGTCGAGAGGTAGACCCGCGCGACGCTGCCGCTCTTGACCGCCGCGCCGCCGCCGTTGCTGACCGTGGCGCTGAAGCTCATGACGGTGCCGCTGCCGTAGACGTCCTTGTCGGTGCCCCACTTGGTGGCGACCAGGTCCGGCAGGCCGACGATGGCCACGGTGCCCTTGCCGACGTTGTCGGCCTCGTCGTCCTCGACGATGGCGTCGGCCGGGTCGGCGACCACGAGCACGTTCCAGGTGCCGCCGGCGACCGAGGCCGGGATCGTCACCGTGATGCTCAGCGACTGGCTCTGCTTGGCGCCGAGCGAGGGCACGGTCGTCAGGTCGAGCTGGATGTCGTTCTTGTCGGCCGTCGCGTCGCTCGAGAGCGTCACGGCGATCTTGAGGTCCTTGGCCTCGGTCAGGCCGAGGTTGTGCAGCTTGAAGGTCAGGGTCAGCTTGCCGCCCGCGTCCGCGGACTTGGCGCCGAGCACGACGTCGGTGATCGCGAGCTGCGCGCCCGTGCTGCAGCCCGAGACCGCGTCGTGCAGGCAGACGCCGCCCTTGCACGCGTCGGTGGTGCAGGGGTTGCTGTCGTCGCAGGCGCTGACGTCGACGCAGGGCACGCAGCCGTCGATGGCCGACGCCTTGCAGCTGCCGTCCTTGGGATCGCAGCTGTCGGCGGTGCAGGGGTCACCGTCGTCGCAGGTGGGCTTCGGCCCGTCGGCGCAGACGCCCTTGGCGCAGATGTTGCCCTTGGTGCAGAGGTTGCCGCCCGCGCAGGCCTTGCCCTCTTGCGCCGGCGTCGGCTCGCACGAGCCGGTCTTGGGCTGGCAGGTCGAGACCAGGCAGGTCGTGTCGCTGCTGGGATCGCAGACGACGATGGTCGCCTTGTCGATCACGCACTTGCCGCTGGCGCAGACCGGCGAGCCATTGCAGAGGTCGGCGTCGTCCTTGCAGTCGGCGTCGATCTTGCACTCGCAGGTGTTGGCGCCGGCCTTGCACGCGCCCGCGCTGTCGCAGGTGTCGTTGGCGGTGCAGGCGTCGCCGTCGTCGCAGGCCGCGCCCGGCGCGGTTGTGCTCTTGCAGCCGAGCTTGGCGTCGCAGGTGTCGGCGGTGCAGGGGTCGCTGTCGTCGCAGGCCTTCGGATCCTTCTGTGTGCCCTTGCAGACGCCGCCGTCGCAGGCGTCCTTGTCGGTGCAGGCGTCGCCGTCGTCACAGGCGTCGGCGTTCGGCGCCTTGGTGCAGCCGCTCTTGGGGTCACAGGCGTCGTCGGTGCAACTGTTGCCGTCATCGCAGGCGATGGCGTTGCCGGTGCAGGTGCCGCTGCTGCAGATGTCGTCCTTGGTGCAGCCGTTGCCGTCGTCGCAGCTGGCCTTGTCGTCGTTGGTCGAGGCGCAGGCGCCGTCCTTGCAGCTGTCGCTGGTGCACGGGTTGCCGTCGTCGCAGCTCTTGGCCACGCCGCCGCTGCACTTGCCGGCCTTGCAGGCGTCGTTCTCGGTGCAGGCGTCGCCGTCGTCGCAGGGGGCGATGACCGTGTCGCTCGCGGTCAGCGCCGAGAAGACGCAGCCGGTCTTGGCGTCGCAGCTGTCGACGGTACAGACGTCGTTGTCGTCGCAGACCTTGGCCGCGCCGGTGCAGCCGCCGCCGAAGCAGGCGTCGTTGTCGGTGCAGGGGTCGCTGTCGTCGCAGGCGCCGCCGTCGATCGCGGTGGCGGTGCAGCCGGCCGAGAGGTCGCAGCTGTCCTTGGTGCAGGCGTTGTTGTCGTCGCAGACCTTGGCTTCGCCGACGCAGCTGCCGTCCTTGCAGGTGTCGCCCGTGGTGCAGGCGCTGCCGTCGTCACAGGCGCCGGTCAGCTTGTCGAGCGTGCAGACGCCATCCTTGCAGGCGTCGCTGGTGCAGGGGTTGCCGTCGTCGCAGGCCTTGGGCTTGCCGCCGCAGACGCCGGCGTCGCAGGCGTCGCCCTCGGTGCAGGGGTTGCCGTCGTCACAGACGCCGGCCTTGGGCGTCACCGCGCAGGCGTACGTGTTGTCGTTGCCCTTGGTGCAGGCCGAGGTCGTGCACGCGCCGTCGCTGCAGGTGGCCTCGTCGGTGTCGCCGTTGCAGTCGTTGTCGACGCCGTCGCAGACCTCGTCCGGCGGGCTGGTCTTGGCGCACGGCTGGCAGGTCTTGGCGCCGCCTTCGACCTTGGCCACGCAGACGAGGGCCTTGTCGCAGTCGTTGTCGTCGGTGCAGGCGCACTCGACGCCGAAGGGGCAGTTGGCGTTGCTGTCGGGGTCGACGGCGTCGCTGGTGCCATCCGGGTCGACGGCGTCGGGATCGACGGTGCCGTCGGGGTCGGTGCTGCCGTCCGGGTCGATGGCGTCGGGATCGACGGTGCCGTCCGGGTCGGTGCTGCCGTCCGGGTCGGTGCTGCCGTCGGGATCGACGGTGCCGTCAGGGTCGGTGCTGCCGTCGGGATCGACGGTGCCGTCCGGGTCGGTGCTGCCGTCCGGGTCGGTGCTGCCGTCCGGGTCGGTGCTGCCGTCCGGGTCGGTGCTGCCGTCCGGGTCGACCGTGGCGTCGGCGTCGGTGCCGCCCGAGGTGTCGTCGGTGCCTGCGCCGTCGATCGTGGTGCCGTCCACGACGGACGTGCCATCTGCGACGTCGCTCGCGCCGACCGTGTCGCCCGACGAGATGCCGTCGCCAAACGCGATGTCCGACGCTGCGTCCGATGAGACCTTCGCGTCTGCACCCGAGCCGCCGACGGACGTATCGTCGCCGCACCCCACCATCGCCGCGACAATCGCCAACCACACCAGCCGGTTCCAACACCTCATCTCGACCTCCGACCCACGTTGGGGAGCGCATCATCATCCATTCATCTGCGCCGTTTGCAAGAGGATTGATGTTGCCCGTCAGGTCGCGAAGACCGTCGTGATCATGGCTGGTTGCGGAGCAGGCGTGGCCCCGGCCTTGCGCCGCGGCCGGCCTTCGCCCATCCTCCCGCGCCCGCAGCGCATCCACGCGCCGCCGCCAGGGATCGCCATGACCGACTCACCCGCCGCCCCGACGCTCGACACCACCCCGCCGCTGCTCAACAAGCGCGGCCTGCTGATGGCGCTCGGCATCGCCGTCGTGCTGTGGATCTCCGCGGCCATGACCGGCAGCAAGATCGTCATCGGCATCGTCGCCGTGCTGACGCTGGTCGCCATCGGCGGCCTGATCTGGCTGTGGCGGCGGACGCGCCAGCAGAACGAGGTCCTGCAGCTGCTGCAGTCGGCCCAGAGCTCGCCCGAAGCGCGCAGGGCGGCGCTCGAGCAGCTCGCGGCGCAAGACAGCAAGGGCGGCGATGTGCTGAGCCAGCTCGCCCGCGCCCAGCTCGAGGCGCAAGATGACCCGGATCGCGCGCTCGAGACGCTCTCGGCGATGGATCTGTCCAAGGTCCCGGCCGAGGCCGCCGACCAGGTGCGGACCTTCCGCGCGCAGCTGCTGCTGCTCAAGAACCGGGTCCGCGAGGCGCGCGAGGTCGTCGATCGCATCGTCATCTCGCCCGCGGGCGCCAAGGCCGGGCGCGCGATGATCGCGTCGGTCGTCGGCGAGACCTGGGCCCGCAGCGGCCGCGGCGAGGAGGCCATGGCGCTGCTCGAGGAGTTCAAGCCCGACGATCCTGAGCTCGCCCAGATCCGGCCGATGCTGCTCTTCGCCCGCGTCTTCGCCCAGTTTGGCGCCGGCAAGAAGGAGCGCGCGCGCAAGGACATGAAAGCGCTGATGGCCGAGGACGCCAACCTGCTCGGCCGCTTCGTCGCGCCCGGCCCCGGCGTCCACATCGAGCTGCGCACCATGGCCAGCGAGCTGCTGCGCACCCACCCCGACATGAAGCGCTACATGCGCCAGCAGCCCAGCGCGATGCAGCGCCGGATGCGCTGAACGGGCCGCGTTCACGGTCCCAGCGGCGGGCGCTCCGCCGACAAGGAGTCTTCGATGCCCACGCCCGCCGCGTTCGCTGGACGCACCCGTCTGCCCGTCATCGCCGCGCCGATGTTCCTGGTCTCGGGGCCCGAGCTGGTGCTGGCGACGTGCAAGGCCGGGCTGATCGGCACGTTCCCGGCGCTGAACCAGCGCAGCACCGAGGGCTTCGACGCCTGGCTGACGCAGCTCGAGCAGGGCCTCGCCGACGCGCCGGGGGCCGCGCCCTATGGCGTCAACCTCATCGTCCACCGGACCAACCCGCGGGTGCAGGCCGACCTCGAGGTCTGCGTGCGCCATCGCGTGCCGTTGGTCATCACCTCGCTCGGCGCGGTCAAGGAGGTCGTCGACGCGGTGCACGGCTATGGCGGCGTCGTCTTCCACGACGTGACCAACGCCCGCCACGCGCAGAAGGCCGCCGAGGCCGGCGTCGACGGGCTGATCCTCGTCAGCGCGGGCGCCGGCGGCCACGCCGGCACGACCAACCCCTTCGCGTTGTTGGCGGAGATCCGGCCCCACTTCGACGGCACGATCTGCCTGGCGGGCTGCCTCAACAGCGGCCGTGACGTCGCCGCCGCGATCGCCATGGGCGCCGACTACGCCTACATGGGCACCCGCTTCATCGCGACGGTCGAGGCCAACGCCGCGGCGATGTACAAGCAGATGTGCGTCGAGTCCGGCGCGGCCGACATCCTCTACACCGCCGCGATCTCGGGCATCCCCGCCAGCTTCTTGACCCAGAGCATCCTCAACGCCGGCCTCGATCCGGCGACGCTGCCCAAGGATCGCAAGATCGACCTGGGCAAGGAGCTCGACACCGAGTCCAAGGCCTGGAAGGACATCTGGAGCGCGGGGCAGGGCGTCGCCGGCATCGCCGACGTGCCGACCGTGGCCGAGCTCGTCGACCGCCTCGTCGACGGCTGGAACGAGGCCGGCGCTGCGCTGCGCCCGGTCGCCCGCTAGCGACCGTCCCGTCCCCGGAGCCGCGACGCCAGCGTCGCCAGCGAGCGGCGCGCGTGCTCGAACTGCTCGGCCGGGCTCGGCGCCGTCGCGGCCAGGGCGTCGAGCGCGTCCTGCAAGGACGCACGCACGGCCTCGTCGAGCGCAGCGATGGCATGCGGATCGGCGGGATCGACGTCCCGGGGCGGATGCACGGGCTCGCCGACGCGGAAGCGGAAGCGCACGGGCACGGGCAGGTGTGGCCAGGGCCCGACGGCAAGCCCCCAGGGCAACGAGAGGTGCACGGGGAAGACCTCGGCGCGAAACGCCTTGTGGATCCCCAGGAGTTTCGCGACCCTGGCGCCGTTGGTCAGCACCACGAAGCTCTGGTGGGAGCCGCAGTGGGCGAACGGCACCACCGGCACACCCGTCTGCAGCGCCAGGCGGGCGAAGCCCTTGCGGCCGGCAAACTGGACCCGATGCCGCTCGGCGAAGCTGCGCCAGGTGTCCTGGTCGCCGCCCGGATACACGAGCAGGTCGCGGCCGTGCTCGGCGAGGATGCGGCGGCCCATGTCCGGGCTGGCGCGCAGCGTGCCGAAGCGGGCGACGGTGCGGCCGATCGGGCCGCCGATGCGGAACAACATGTCGTGGCCGAGCGCCATCAGCGGCCGGCGCTGGCCGTGCTGCTGCGTCCAGGCGTAGCCGAGGCCGAACGAGTCGGGCACCGAGGTGCCGCCCGAGTGGTTGCCGACGACCAACGCCGGGGCCGGCGGCAGGCGCTCCCAGCCGTCGACGCTGACCTCGAACGGGCCGCCCGGGCCAAAAAGCGGCTCGGTCAGGGCCATCGCCCGCTCGATCCTCGCTGGATCGACGAGCGCGGGGTCGTCGCCCCAGCGGGGCAGGTCGGCGGCGGCATCGGCAAACAGCGACATCGGGCGTGCCTCGGCGGCCGGGCGCCGCGAACCGGGGCGCCACGGGCGGCCAACGATGGAAGCACGGGCCCGGACGATGCGTCCAGAGCCACCGTCGCCGTGGATCGCCGCGGTCCGCCGTGTCGGCGCGGCGGCTGCCCTTGAGGCGCCGCGTTCTGGCCGGTATCGTCGCGCTCTCTGCTGCTGCGGCCCGCTGTCTCGCCGCCCGCCCGCCCAGGACCAACGTGCTGCACGTTCTGTTGCCGAGCCTGTTGCTGTTGACAGGCATGACCGGGTTGCTCGACGAGGTCGTGCTCGGCCGACTGCTGGCGTTGCACGTCGGCTCGTCGGGCGCGGCCCAGGCCGTCGTGCTCGCGACCTTCCTCGGCGGCTTGTCGGCTGGCGCGTGGCTGACCGATCGCGTGTTCGCGGCGCGGTTGCAAGAGCCGCGGACGGCCCTGCGGGCCTGGGCCGGCCTCGAGGCGTTCATCGGCCTGTGGGCGACGACGGTGCCGTGGCTGGCCGACGCGCTGTTCGCCGCGTTGGAGCCGTTGGCGCAGCGGCTACCGGCCGGCGGTGGCGCCGACGTCGCGCTGTCGATGACGGGGGCGGTGGTCAGCACGCTGCCGCTGACGACCGCGATGGGCGCGACCCTGCCGGTGATCGCCCTGGCCGTCGGCGGCGCCGTCGGGCCCGCCGGCGTGGGCCTGCTGTCGCGCTGCTACGCGGTCAACGCCGCCGGCGGCGCGCTCGGTGCCTGGATCGCGGGCTTCTGGGCCATCGAGGCGCTCGGGCTGCACGCGCCGCTGGCGATCGGCGGCGCGTCGAACCTGCTGGTGGCCGCGATCGCCTGGCTGCTGGCGCGCAACCTGCCGCTGGCGAGCGAGCGGCCGGTCGACGCGGGCGCGCCGGCGGCCCGCGTCGCCGCGGATCGCGGGGCAGCACCGGCGATGGTGCTCGTGGTCGCCGCGTTCGCCACCGGCATGGTCACGCTCGTCGACGAGGTCGTCTGGGTGCGCAT
Organism: uncultured Enterobacteriaceae bacterium; assembly: GCA_964586155.1. Classification (GTDB taxonomy): domain Bacteria; phylum Myxococcota_A; class UBA9042; order UBA9042; family UBA9042; genus SXNM01. The sequence continues at coordinate 21,601 of CAZPHC010000024.1, forward strand.
GGCCGCGCTGCTGCTCGGCGCCAGCGCCCAGGCGTTCGCGTGGATGTTGGTGATCGTCATCGTCGGCGTCGCCGGAGGTTCGGCCCTGGCGACCGCGGCGATCGAGCGCGGGCAGGCGGGGCGGCGCGTGTTGGTCGCGAGCCAGGCCGCGGCCGGCGTCTTCGGCCTGATCCTGGCGCTGCGGCTCGCGGCGCTGCCCGACGAGCTGCTGGTCCAGCGGCTGTCGATCCCGCCGAAGCCAGAGAATTACGGCTGGTGGTTGCTGCAGGGGGGCGGTTGGCTCGCGCTGCACCTGCTGCCGGCGGCGTTGGCGCTCGGCGCGTCGTTCCCGTCGCTGCTGGCCGCGGCCTGCGAGGCTGGCGCCGCGCTGCCGCGCGCGACCGCCTGGCTGCTCGGGGCCAACACCGCCGGCAACCTGGCCGGTGCCCTGACGGGTGGCTTCCTCTGGATGCCGCTGCTCGGCCTCGAACGCGTCCTGGTGCTCGGCGCGGCGGCCTCGTTCGCCGTCGCCGGCCTCGCGCTCGGCACGCGTCGCGCTGGCGCCTCGGGCGAGGACGCCGCCGCGGGCCGTCGCGACGGTCACGCGGCGCGGGCGGCGTTCGCGTTGGCAGCCGTCGTGGCGCTGGTCGGTCTCGTCGCGCCGCCCGACGTGGGCCTGCTCTACCACGGCCTGTACCGGACCCGCGCCCAGCCCGGGCGACCCCTGCCGAGCCGTGATCACCGCGATCCGACCGAGCGCAGCGTGTTCCGCGAAGACGGCAAGGACGCGTCGATCACGGTCGACGGCTTCCGCCACGGCGACGCCTGGGCCCTGACCTTCGCCACCAACGGCAAGCCCGACGGCAGCTCCGCCGAGTCGCTGACCCAGGCCGGGCTCGGCCTGGTCGGCCTGCTCGCGGCGCCCGAGGCGCGCGACGTCTTCGTCGTCGGCCTCGGCACGGGCCAGAGCGCCGCCGCCGCCGCCGCGCTGGACGGCGCCCGGGTCCGCGTCGCCGAGCTCTCGCCGGCCGTCCTCGACGTCGCGCGGCTATTCGCTGACTTCAACGGCGACGTGCTGGCCCAGCCGAACGTGCACATCGAGATCGCCGACGCCCGCACGGTGTTGCAGCGCAGCGCGCCCGGCAGCTTCGACATGATCGTCAGCGAGCCGAGCAACCCCTGGGTCGTCGGCGTGCCCGATCTCTTCACGGTCGAGACCTTTGACCTGGTCAGGCGCGCGCTGCGGCCCAACGGCGTGATGGTGCAGTGGCTGCAGTCGTACGAGATGAGCGACGAGACCTTCCGCTCGGTGCTGTGCACGGTGGCGACCGCGTTCCCCGAGGTTCGCGTCGTGCGCTTGGAGCCCGGCGACGTCGCGCTGGTCGCCGCGATGGCGCCGCTGCCGGACGATCAGGTGGCCAATGCGCTCGACCTCGTCGCGACGCGGCTGCAGGGCGAGCGCCTGCAGGCCTGGCTCTCGGCGCTGCCCGATCCGCGCCTGTTCCACAGCCTCGACGAGCTCCTGGCGCTCGAGATCGCTGGCCCCGCGCGGGTGCGCGCGTTCTGCGCCGGCTTCGACGCGCCGCTGACGCTGGCCCGGCCGCGGATCGAGTACCAGGCGCCGCGCGACTTCTTCGCCGGGCTGACGCCGAGCAGCTCGCTGCGGGCGCTGGACGGGCGCATGGCGGAGCCGCAGGCGATGCTGCTGGCCCGGCGTTGGCGTCACCACGCGCCGGACGCGGCGACCCGCGAGGCGGTGGCGGCGTTCCTCGAGCGCCTGCATATCCGGGTCGACGTGCCGGTGATCGCCGGGCTTCGGGCCGGAACCTACCCGTCCGCGGCAGACTGACGCCGCGGACGTGGCCGGCCCCGCGGGGCGCGGCGCTAGATCGCCGCCATCACGCGCTGCAGCTTCTGCTTGACCGCCTCGGCCAGCGGCGCGACGTCGGGGCGGGCGACGACCTCGAACATGGCGACGGGATCGATGGCGGCCACAGCGGTACCCGTCGCGGTCGCGGCGACGACGACGTTGCACGGCAGCAGCAGGCCGACGCCCGCTTCGGCCAGCAACGCCTCGCGCGCGAGGCCCGGGTTGCAGGCGCCGAGGATGACGTAGGGCTCGGTGTCGTAGTCGAGCTTCTTCTTCATCGTCGCGCTGACGTCGATCTCGGTGAGGACACCGAAGCCCTCGGTCGCGAGCGCGGCCCTGGCCCGATCGACGGCTTCGGCGAACGAGACGCCTTCGAGGTGGCGGTGGATGCCGTAGGCCGGCGCTTGGCTGAGGTCGAACATCGTCGTCTCCTTGTGGTCGGGCGGGTCGATGCCCGCGCCGATCAGAGCCGGCAGCTGTGTCGATCGTTACGCGGCGCGGAAGCGCCCGCGCCGCGGGCCGCAAGGGGGCAGACGGCGGGCTCAGCGCCGTCGCAGGCGCGCCCAGCCGCCGCGATCGAGCGAATCGACGGTGGCCCGCAGCGAGTCGGCGAGCGGCGCCCAGCGGAGGCCCAGCTCGGTCTCGGCGCGGCTGTGGTCAAAGCGCAGCGTGTTGCCGAGCAGCTTGCGCATCGTCGCCGGGTTGGCGCGCTTGTCGAAGCGGGTCGCGAGCAGGATCAGCGCGTCCGGGGCCGTGATCGTCGGCCACTTCGCCTGGGGGTAGAGCTCGCGCAACAACGCGGCGGTTTGCTGCATCGACGCCTCGGGGCCCGTGACCAGGTAGCGGCCGTGTGCCGATTCGCGGACCAGGGCCTCGACGTGGGCGTCGGCGACGTTGACCACGTCGACGTAGCTGAAGTGCAGCCGCGGCAGCACCGGGAACGCGCCCGTCATCAGGCCGGCGATCGTGGCCGGGCTGCTGCGCATATGCGCCTTGGCGTAGAGCGTGCCGAGCACGTAGCCGGGGTTGATGACGACGACGTCGAAGCCGCCGCGCGCCGCCTGCGCCTCGGCCAGCTCCCAGGCGCGGCGCTCGGCGAGGGTCTTGGCCAGGCCGTAGGGGTCGGTCTGCAGCGTGCTCTCGGTGTTCCAATCGCCCTCGTCGAAGACGTGGCCGGCGCGCGCGTCGGCGTAGCGCAGCACCGCGACGATCGACGAGGTGTGCACGATGCGGCGGACGCTGCCGCTGCGCTCGGCGGCGGCGTAGACCGTCTCGACGCCGCGCACCGACGGGTCGACGATCTCGCGCTGCGGGTCCTTGGCCGCAAGTCGCGCCACCGCCGCGACGTGGGCCACCGCGGCGCAGCCGGTGAACGCGGCGTCGTAGCTGCCCGGCTGCATCAGGTCGCCGGAGCCGACGTCCAAGCGGCCCTGCGCCTCGGCGTCGAGGTCGGCGATGGCGGCCCGGATCGGCGCGGTCTTGGCCGCGTCCGCAGCGTCACGCACCACGGCGCGGACGGCGAAGCCGCGCTGGAGCAGGCGGCGGACGACGTGCGCCCCGACGAATCCCGAAGCGCCCGTGACGGCGACGCGCTCCCCTGGCTGCAGGGCGTGCTGGCTGGACATGGACCCTCCGCGGCGTGTGGCAGCGCGCCCGTGGCGTGCGGGCGGCGCGTCGCTTGATGCCACAGGCGGGCCAGATGTGCGAGGCGCGCCAGCCCTCCGACCTGGTGCTGCGCCGTTGTGTCGTTTGATTGCGCCGGATCTGCGCTGCGGTATCGTGCGGCGGGCGCCGCCACCTCCGGTCGGGCACCCCGCTGCGAGGGCGTCATCGGCGACACACTGCGCATCCTGCTGAGCCGCCGCATGCTCGTGACGCTGCTCTGCGGCTTCTCGTCGGGCATGCCGCTGTTCGTGCTCTACCAGCTGGTGCCGGCGTGGCTGCGCGATCGCGGCGTCGATCTGACGACGATCGGCCTGTTCGCCCTGGTCGGACTGCCCTACAACTGGAAATTCCTCTGGGCGCCGGCGCTCGACGCCTTGCGGCCGCCGGGCACGCGCGCGTGGTTCGGCAGCGGCGGCACGGCGCGTCGCCGAGGCTGGGCGCTGTGGAGCCAGCTCGGCTGCCTCGCCAGCATCGCGGCGCTCGGCTGGTTCGATCCGGGCGCCGAAGGGGGCACGAGCGTCATCGTGCCGTTGGTGCTGCTGGTGGCGTTCGCCTCGGCGAGCCAGGACATCGTGCTCGACGCGTACCGCCGCGAGCTGCTGCCCGACCGCGAGCTCGGCCTCGGCAACTCGCTGTTCGTCAACGCCTACCGCCTGAGCTCGCTGGTGCCCGGTTCGCTGGCGCTGATCCTCGCCGACCACCTGCCCTGGTCGGCGGTTCTGCCGATCGTCGGCGCGTTCATGCTCGTCGGTGTGGTGGCGACGCTGCTGATGCCCGAGGTCGACGTCGACGTGCCGCCGAGCCGAGGCCTGCGCGACGCGGTGCTCGTGCCGCTCAAGGCCTTCGTCGACGCGCGCGGACTGCGCGGAACGCTCGCGATCCTGGCCTTCTTGTTGCTCTACAAGCTCGGCGACAGCATGGCGACGGCGTTGGCGACGCCATTCTACCTCGACATGGGCTTCAGCAAGACCGAGATCGGCACCATCGTCAAAGCCTCGTCGCTGTGGGCGAGCCTGGCGGGTGGCACCATCGGCGGCATCTGGATGCTGCGCATCGGCATCCACCGCGCGCTGTGGTGGTTCGGCCTGGTGCAATTCGGCTCGATCTTCGGCTTCGCCGGCCTGGCATGGCTCGGCGCCGACCCGACGCCGTTGACGACCCTGACGACCCCGGGCAGCGGTGCCGACGCCGTCGTGGTCACGGTCGGCCACGCCGCGCTGGTCGGCGTCGTCAGCTTCGAGTACCTGGGCGTCGGCCTCGGCACCTCGGCGCTGGTCGCGTTCATGGCGCGGGCGACGGATCGCCGCTACACCGCGACGCAGCTGGCGCTGCTGACCAGCCTCGCCGCGCTGCCGCGCACCTTCGTCAACGCCACCACCGGCGCGTTGGTCGAGTCGGTCGGCTGGGTCGCGTTCTTCTTCATCTGCGCTGCCGTGGCGTTGCCGGGCTTGCTGATGCTGCCCGTCGTCGCGCCTTGGAACGAGCCGCAGACCGAGGCTTGAGCTCGTGCGTCTGGTCCCTGCACGATGGGCAGGAGCCCCCTCGCGACGGCGGATGACGTCGCGAGGGGCACGCGCCGTGGCGGAGCCGGACGTGACGGCAAGGAGGCTGCGATGACGGGATCTTGGTGCGGGGCGCGACAGGCGGCTTGGGTCGCGCTCGTGGGGACGGTGGCGGCGCCGTTGGCAGCGATGGCCGACGTCATGCCCGGGCCGAGCTGCAAGTGCAGCGTCGCCGGCGGCAGCGGCGCGATCTCGCTCGGTGGCGCGCTGGTCGTGGTCGCGGCGGTCGCGGCGGTGGTCGCGCTGCGCACGCTGCAGCGGCCGGCGGGGGCCTCGCGGGCCGACACGGCGCGCCGCTAGACCGCAGCACGCCGCGTCGGCCTTCCCCGCGGGGCTACTTCTTGGGCTGGCAGCTCTTGGTGCTGGCGCCCGAGACGCCGTTGCACTGCTCGGTCGACTCGCAGTCGGTGTCGGCGGTGCAGCTCTTGCGGCAGACGTTGCTGCCACCGCTGATCTGGGTGCAGATGGCGCCGTCGACGCATTCGTCCTTGGAGCCGGAGGTGTCGCAGGTGTCGCCGATCTCGGCGGATGCGCAGCCGAGCGCGAGGATGGTCAGGGTCGGGGCGAGCAGGCGGGCGATGCGGGTCATAGCGGATCCTTGTCGGCCGTTGAGCGGCCAGGAGGGGAGGCACGCGCGTTCTGCCGCAAGCCGTTGGGTTCCACAAGCCCGCGCCGGCACGCTGGACGGAAGGCCGCCGCGCGCGGATGCTCGACGGGCGCAGATCGCAAGACGCGCTCGTGCGTCTCGTCCTGGCCCGCACGCTGCGGACCGTTGCCTGTTGGAGGACACGATGTCGAACCTTCGAACCCCCCTGCGTCTCGGCACGGCCGGATTGCTCGCCGTGGCGTTGGCGCTGCCGATCGCCGCGTCTGCCGGCAGCAACTTCAAGTCCAGCCTGAACGGCCCTCGCGGTCAGTGGTGGGCGCGCACGCCCCTGCAGGGCGCCGAGCTGGTCGTTCGGCCTGACGCGCTGCGGATGTCGTTCTCGCTGACGCAGGTCAAGGACGATCCCGAGGCGGCGTTGGCCGGGATCGAGGCGGTCGCCGCGCTGGTGCAGACGCGCTTTGGCGACGTTCGCGGGGCCAAGGCGGTCGTCGAGCTCACCGCGACCGACGTCGGCGTCTGGACCGACGACAAGGGCAAGAACGCGACGCCGCTGGTGAACGTCCGCGGCGAGGTCGAGCTGCCCCTGCCGGCCGACGCCGATCTGCTCCAGCGCGCCCGCTGGCTGACGTCCATGGTCAAGCTCCGCGATCAGCTCGCGCACGACCACGGCGACGCACGCAAGGGCGTCCACTTCGTCGGCTACGGTCCGACGCCGGTGGTGCTGGAGCCCGAGGCGCATCGTGCGGCTCTGCTCGGCCAGTGGGCCAAGCGCATGCAGGAGTTCGTGGCCGCGGCCCAGACCGCCGGCACGCCGCTCGCGGTCGTGGACTGCCGCGCGCCCGGCGCGGTGCAGACGGTTCCGCTGTCGCTCGACGCGATGAAGTTGTCGATGGCGCTGGAGTGTCGCGTTGATGCGGCTCGGGCTGCGTCGGCGCCGTCGTCGCGCTAGGCGGAGCGTGGTTGCGAGGCACTCGTCGCGAGGTGCCCTGTCGCGAGGTGCCCTGTCGCGAGGTGCCCTATCGCGAGGTGCCAGGCACCTTGCAGATCCGTTCCGGATCGGTTGGTCGCCCGCACCCGCACCACTGTCGAGGTCGCCATGTCGCCGTCAACGCTGCTCGCTCTGGTCTGGTTGCGCCGCGTCGTGATGGTGCTGCTGCCGGTGTACGTCGGGGCGCTGCTGTCGAGTTGGACGACGGTGCTGCCCGAAGACGTCGCGGATGGGCTGCTGCTGCTGCATCTGCCGGCGATCGGCTGCTTCGGCCTCACGCTGCTGTTGGCGCTGACGAGCAAGATCGACGTCCGCGGGCTGCTGGTGGCGCCGGGCAACCGCCATTGGACGGTGGCGTTGTTCACGGCCAGCAACGTTGGTGCGCTGGGCATGATGACCAAGCTCGGCCAGGGCAGCCCGTCGCGGCATGGTGATGGCTATGCGCTGCTCAACCACGGCGATGTCGTGCGGGTGCTCAGCGAAGCGGAGTTCTTGCAGGCCACCACCGACCAGGTCGCGGCGTTTTCGTGTTTGTGGGTGGCGTTTGGATTCGCGAGTTTTGCGGTGTTGACGGTGGTTTTGCGGGGGGTTGCTGCACGAGCTTGAGTGGGAATGCCATTGTGTCTGGTAATCCGACGCTGGCCTTGTCGACTTCCATGCTACTCGGACGGCAGCTTTCACCTTGCCATTGCTGTCGAGTTCGAGTGGAAACAACTCGTATTGATCTGCAATAGCCACGTGATGTGGCGCGAACGCGGGCGCGCATCAAATGGATTCGGTCTCACGAGGTCCAAGTGCGGGATCGCGAAGCTAGAACCGCAACGCCAACGCCACAGACCGCGGCCCGACGCCGACCTGCCACGCCGTGCGCTCGGCCGGCGCGCTCAGGTGCATCCAGGTGGCCCAAGCACCGAGGCCGACGCCGACCGCGCTGAGGGCGACGCCGGCGGTCCAGGTGCGCTCGGCGCTGTCGAACTTGCTGTTGTAGGCCTTGATGTCGGCGTCCGTGGCGATCTTCATGCCGGCGGCGTCTTTGCTCTCGTTGCTGCCCAACACGACCAGGGCGACACCGGTGGCGGCACAGGCCACGCCCGCGGCGGTGACGACCCAACGTGGCCACGCGGCGGGCCCGTCCTTGGCGACGCCGGCGGTCGGGGCGCTGCTGCCGTGGACCTGGGGTTTGTCGCTGGACGCGCCATCGCCGGGCTTGGCATCGCCGGGCTTGGCATCCGCGGGCGCGGCGTCGCCGCCGGCGTCCTTGAGCGCGGCGAGGTGCTCCTTGGCCTTGGCGATGCCCGCGTCGTCCTTGGCGATGGTCAGGTACAGGCGGAACAAGCCCGCCGCCTCGCCGTTCATGCCCGCTTCCTGGTAGGCGCGCGCGGCGTTGAACACCAGCGGCGGCTGCGGGTCCTTGGCGTACGCCTGCATGAAGAGCTTGGCGGCTTCTTCGAACTTCTTCGCGCGGAACTTGTCCTTGGCCTGCAGCGCGAGCGCCTCTGCGGCGCTTTGGGCTTCGCTGCTGCCGGAGCTCGCGTCGGGGGAGGTGGTCGGGCGCGGCGCCGCGCTGGCGGGGCTTGGGCCGAGCGCGAACGTGCCGAGCAGGGCCCAAGTCAGCAGGGAAGTGGCTCGTCGCATCGCGTCGCTCCGGCGGTGGTTGTTGCAACCAGGATCCGTCTGCGAACGTAGAACCTTGCGGTGATCGGGTCAATCGCTAGAGCAGCTCGTACGCGCCGCTGTTCTTGGGCTTCGGCTTGTCGGATCGCGGCGGCTTGGGCGGCTGCGGTCGCGGTCTTGCCGGCGGCTTGGGTGGTGTGCGTCGCGCGGTGGGCTTGGACTCTGGCTCCGGCTCCGGCGTCGGCTCGGGCGCGGGCGTCGGCTCGGGCGTCGGCTCGGGCTCGGGCGTCGGCTCGGGCGTCGGCTCGGGCGTCGGCGCGGGCGTCGGCTCGGGCGTCGGCTCGGGCGTCGGCGCGGGCGTCGGCTCGGGCGCTGGCGTCGGCTCGGGCGCGGATGCGGGTGCCGGCGTCGGCGCTGCTTCGGCTTCGACCGGCGCCACCTCGGCCGGCGCGACCGACGCTGGCGCCGCAGCGACCGGCGTGGCCGCCGGCCGCGTCAGCAGCCAGCCAGCGAGGCCGAGCACGACGATGGCGACAAAGACCAACCCACCCACCAGCAATGCCCGGCTCTGCGCCGGCGGCTCGCTCGCGCCCGAGGCCGTGGTTGCGGGCCGATCGTCGCGGGCGATGGCGATCACGTCGGCCATCACCGTCGGCGCGTTCGCCGGCGTCGGCAACGGCGCGGGCATCGGCGTCAGGTCGTCGGGCTGCGCGCTGGGCGCCGCCCTGGGCGCTGCTCGTGGCGCCCGCGGCGCCGGTGGGCGCGTGGCGACCGGGGCTCGGGCCTTGCCAGGCGGAGCGCTCGGTGCCGGGGCCGGGCTGGCGGTCGCGGCGCGCTTGGGGGGCCGCCTCGCCAACTCCGACGTGACCATCATCTCCTGGCCGACCACGTCGCGTTCGCGCGTCTCGGTCTCGTCGTCGACCGCGACGGCGGCCATCGTCGGAGCCGAGATTTCGGCCTGGCGGGCGCGTCGACGGGCGAGCTCGTGCTCGTCGTCGACCTCACCTGCCGGCGAATCGGTGATGACGTCGGCCTCGAGCGTCGGCGCCCAGACCTCGCCGCTCGGTGCCGGTGCGACCGCGCTCGGACTCGGCGCAAGCGCGGCCTCCAACGCCTCGCGCATCGCGATCGCGCTCTCGAAGCGGTCGCCGACCTTCTTGGCCGTCGCGCGCTCGATGCAGGCGACAAAACTCTCGCTGACCGGCACCTTCGCCGTGATCCGCAGGTCGGGCAACGGGTTCAGCTGGTGTGCCAGCAGGATGCTCATCGCGCTGTCGCCGACGAACGGCGGCTGGCCCGCGACGCAGCAGTAGAGGATGCAGCCGAGCGAATAGAGGTCCGACCGGCCATCGGCCTTCTCGCCGCGCGCTTGCTCGGGGCTCATGAACGTCGGCGTGCCCATCGCCATGCCGGTCTGCGTCAGCTGCGAGTCGTGGGCGCGAGCGATGCCGAAGTCCAAGACCTTGATGATCGAGGGCTCGCCGACGATCTGCACCGCGATGAGGTTGCCGGGCTTGAGGTCGCGGTGGACCAGGCCGGCGGCGTGGGCCTCGGTCAGGCTGCGGAGCACCTGCACACCGATCGAGACCGTCTCTTGCTGCGTGAGCGCCTTGCCGGCCTTGTCGGCCTCTTGCAGCATCGACTCGAGCGTCGGTCCGCGCAAATGCTCCATCGCCATGAAGAGCACGCCGTCGTCCGTCTGGCCAAAGTCGTAGATGCGCACCGTGTTCGGGTGGCTCAACGACGCCGTGACGCGCGCCTCTTGCAGGAAGCGCTGCACCAAGTCCGGGCCGCTGCTGGCGAAGTCGCCGAGCATCACCTTCACGGCGACGCGCTGGCCGGTCATCAGGTGCTCGGCGGCAAAGACCGCGCCGAATCCCCCCTGGCCGAGGATGCCTTGGATCTTGTAGCGGCCGCCGATGACATCTCCGACCGCGAGCGCCTTGGTTTCGCTTCCCTTGAGCGCGTGTTGGAAGGTCGGCGAGCCGTCGGTCGGGCACATGGCCGCGTCGGTCCCGGCGCCGCAACGCGGGCAGTAGCGTGACCAAGCTGGGGGCTGGGTGGCCATCAAACGTCGAGTCTCCGCCGGGTTCGTCGCGACTTGGCCCCGGCATTCTACGACAGTGGCAGCGGGGCGTCACCCACCTGCCGGGCACGAACGTCCGCGAGGCGTCGCGACGGTCCGCGATATGTTCGCCGGCGAAGCAGTCCTGCGAGGGACCAGTCCTGCGAGAGGCCCGACGCTTCGCCGGCCGGTCCGGCGGCCTAGCCCTGCACCTGGCAGATCCAGACGCAATGCGGGCTGCCGCCCTTGCCCGGTTGGTGGCGATCGAAGCGGAAGCCTGCCTTGCGCAGGTGCTTCTCGAAGCGGGCATCGACGACCTCGCCCCACACCGCCAGCACACCGCCAGGTCGCAGGGCGGCCCGCGCGCGCTGCAGCGCGGTCGGCCCCCAGCACGGGTCATCGGGCCCCTGGGTCGCCTCGTGGGGCCCTTCGTACAGGTCCAGGACGATCGCGTCGTAGCTCGCCGGGGCCGCGCCGGCGATGGCGTGCACGACGTCCCCGACCTTCACGTCCACCCGTGGGTCCGCCAGCGCGTCGCCGCACGCTGGCGCCAACGGCCCGCGGCACCAGCGAACGACCTCCGGGTTGAGCTCGACGACGTCGACGCGCGCGTCGGCGCCGAGGTTGTCGAGCGCCACACGCAGCGTGATGCCGACGCCAAGGCCGGCCAGCAGCACCCGAGCGGCCCGGCGACCCGCCAGCAGATCGCACGACGCCTTGGCCAGGAAGGCCTCGGAGCGCGAGGCGAAGCTGCTCATCAGGACGCGGCCGTCGATGCAGACCAGGAACTCGCGTTCGCCGCGCTGACGCAGGTCGAGCACGCCTGCGTCGGTCTCGACGCGATCGAGGGTTCGCCACGGGCGCATGCTCCACACTCCTGTCGGCGGGGAAACCGCCCGCCGCAGCAGCATGGTCGGCGGCATGCGGAGCGTCAATCGACGTGGACGCGCGCCCCGTGGTCGGGAGGCGAGGACAGCTCGACCCGCGTCCGGTAGATTCGCCGTGGTCCCTGCGCGCCGGGCCCTGCGCGCGCCGCAGAGAGACGGAGGATGCTGTGGCAGAGCCTTTCAAGACCTCGCTGAACGCCGCCCTCGTCACCGAGGCCGCGGCGCACCTGCAGCGCGCCTGGCCGTCGTTCCAACGTGAGCGGTTCGAATCCCTCGCCAGCGACGGGCTCGACGCGCTCGAGCTCAAGCAGCGGGCGATGCACATCTGCGACGCGCTCCAGGCGACGCTGCCAGCGGACTTCTCGTCCGCGGCCGCGATCATCGAGGCCGCCCTCGCGCCGCCCTACCCGGGCGAGGACCTCGGCTCGCTGCGGATGAGCCACGACGGTCTCGCGGGGTGGATCGTCTGGCCGCTGGGCGAGTTCGTCGCCCGCAACGGCATCGACCAGCCCGAGCGGGCGCTGCAGACGCTGCACGCGCTGACGCAGCGCTTCTCGGCGGAGTTCGCGATCCGGCCCTTCCTGGCGCGGCATCCGGCGCTGGCCCTGTCGACCCTGCAGCGCTGGACCCGGGACCCGAGCCACCATGTGCGTCGCCTCGCCAGTGAGGGCAGCCGCCCGCGCCTGCCGTGGGGGATGCAGCTGCGCGCGCTGGTCGCCGACCCCACGCCGACGCTGCCGATCCTGCTGGCGCTGCAGGACGATTCGAGCGCCTATGTGCGCCGCAGCGTCGCCAACCACCTCAACGACATCGCCAAGGACCACCCTGGGGTCGTGGCCGACTGGCTGCGCACGCATCTGCCCGGGGCGTCGAAGGAGCGCAAGGCCTTGCTGCGCCACGCCAGCCGGACGCTCGTCAAGCGAGGAGATCCGGCCATCTTGCAGGCCTGGGGCGTCGGTCGCGCGTTCGATGGCGAGGCGTCCGTCTCGGTGGCGCCGGCCGAGGTGGAATTCGGCGGTGAGCTGACCATCGAAGCGACGCTGCGTTCGAGCTCGACGTCGCCGCAGGCCTTGGTCGTCGACTACGCCGTGCACCACGTCAAGGCGAACGGCAGCACGTCGGCCAAGGTCTTCAAGGGGTGGACGCTGACGCTGGCGCCCGCCGAGGCGCGCGTCCTGGCCCGGCGCCACTCGCTGCGGCCGATCTCGACGCGCCGCTACCACGCCGGCCATCACGCCGTGGAGGTCCTGGTCAACGGCGCAGCCGTGGCCAGCGCCGGTTTTGAGCTCTTGCCGGCCCCGGTCGCGTCGACACCCGGCGAGGCGCGGCGGAGCTGAAACCGCGCCGATGCTCACCGCGCTCGCGCCCGCGCCGTCGACGTTCGTACCTCTGCCGGGGCCAACGTGACACTGTCACGTTCGCTGTGCTAGACCTCCAGGCCATGGCCAACGTCGTGTTCACGAGGCACCTCTTCGCGTTCTTCCCCCAGCTCGAGGGCCAGCGGGTGGACGTCGAGGCCACGACCGTCGCCGAGGCCGTCGCGGCCCTCGAGGCGCTCGCGCCAGGCCTGGGCTTCTACATCTGCGACGAGCGCGGGCGGCTGCGCACGCACGTCAACATCTTCATCGGCAACGCCATGATCCGCGATCGTCGCGGGTTGTCCGACCCCCTCGCGCCCGATGACACTCTCCACATCCTGCAAGCGTTGAGCGGAGGCTAGAGCATGGGCAAGCGCATCTGGGTCGCGACCCGCAAGGGCACGTTCGTGGTCGAGAAGTCAGGGCAGTCCTGGCAGGCGAGGCTGGTCGGTCACGTCGGCGTCGGGGTCAACTACGTCGCCCGCGACCCGAACACCGGCACGCTCTGGGCGCTGCTCGGCCACGGCCATTGGGGGGCCAAGCTCTCCTGCTCGCACGACGACGGCGTCACCTGGGCCGACGCGCCCGCGCAGATCAAGTTCCCCGAGGGCGCGCGCTACATCGCGCAGGACATGTTCGAGGACGACTCGTCCGACTTCGGCGTCGGCTTCCGCACGCTGACCAAGACCGCGACCCTGCAGAAGCTCTGGATCATCGAATTCGGCGGCGACGGCGCGATCTACGTCGGCACCATCCCCGGTGGCCTGTTCGTCAGCCGGGACGGCGGCGCGTCGTTCCAGCTCAACCTGCCGCTGTGGAACCACGAATCGCGCGGCGGCGACCTCTTCTCTGGCGAGGGCACGGGCGAGACCAAATGGTTCGGCACCCCCGCGTCCGAAGGCGGTGACTTCTCGCCCGGCATCCACTCCATCGTCGTCGACCCGCGCGACCCCAAACGCGTGATGGTGGCGGTGTCGACCGCCGGTGTGATCGAGACCCTCGACGGCGGCGAGACCTGGCGCAGCCGCAACAAGGGCCTCACCATGGATCACAACCCCGACGCCGAGGCCGAGTGGGGCCACGATGCGCATTACGTCGAGCTTTGCGCGGGCCAGCCCGACCACGTCTGGCAGCAGAACCACAGCGGCGTGTTCTACAGCGCCAACGGCGCCGCGTCCTGGACCAAGGTCAGCCAGCCCGAGCAGGGCGTGCACTTCGGCTTCCCGGTGGCCGCCGACGAGCGCGACGGCCGCGTCGCCTGGCTGGTGCCCGGCCGCTCGGACAACCACCGCATGGCCCTGGATGGTGGCCTCTTCGTCGCCCGCACCGACGACGGCGGCCAGAGCTGGCGCCAGCTGCGCCACGGCCTGCCGGCCTCGTCGTTCGATGTCGTCTACCGCCACGCGCTCGACGCCAGCGAGGGCACCGTCGTCTTCGGCAGCACGACCGGCAACCTCTACATCAGCGAGGACCGCGGCGAGAGCTGGTCGACCATCAGCAACAACCTGCCGCCGGTCTATGCGGTGCGCTTCGGCTAGCGACGCCGGCGCAGCGGCCGGCGCTCGACCGGGTGCGCGCGCGCGCTGGTCGCTAGTGCCACGCCTTGCCCTGCAACATCAGCAGCCACAACCGGAAGTCGCAGATCAGCGACCACAGCGGGTACTGGAACGTCGCCGGCCGGTTGCGCTCGACGACGAAGTGGCCGAACCAGGCGAAGCCATAGCCCGCCAGCGGCGCCGCCAGGGCCAGCTGCGGCCGCCGCAGGAAGATGGCGCCCAACAGCAGCGCGACCGCCAGCGTCGTGCCCGCGAAGTGCAGCTGGCGGTTGCGCGCGTTGCGGTGCTCGCTCATGTAGAAGGGCCAGAATTCCGCCAGCGTGGCGATCCGCTCCTCGGGCGCTCCGCCCTGGCCTGATGCTTGGCTCATCGGATCCTCGCAGCCGTCTGCCAGACGGGGGGCAAAGGTGGCGTCGAACCGCAGGGTCGGGCGATCCCCACCGAGAATCAAGTGGTGTGCTGCCTGACCGGACGCGTCCCGGGCGTCTCGCTCCCGCGCTTGCCACTGGCGATGTCCGCGCCGCGCCATTAGCTTGGGCCTGCGCCCCCTTCGCCCGGCACGGGCGCTGTCGGGCGCGCGTGACCTCGACCTCGGAGCCGCGATGACGAGCCGAACCGCGACGATCCGCTGGCTGCTCGGCACGACGCTCGCGCTCGCCTGGTTCGCCGGTTCCGCCCTGGCGGGCCCGCGCTGCGGCCCCAACGTCTGCGCCGACGACGAGCTCTGCTGCAACGACAGCTGCGGCATCTGCGCACCGGTCGGCGGCGCCTGCATCCAGCCCGATTGCGGCTGGAGTCGCGATCGCGCCGGTGCCCACGCTCCGGTGCTCGACGGCGCCGCGCCGAGCCCGCTGCCGACCTGGGCCGTGCGGCTCGACGGGGCCGCCGCAGACGTCGACACCCGCGCGCTCGGCCTGCACGTCGTCGCGCCGATCGCTGCGTCCCTGTCGCTGCAGGCGCAGGTGCGCGACTTCGCCGCGGTCGACGACGCGGCCCGCACCCTCTGGCTCGGCGCAGGCTGGCACTTGCCCACGGGGGCGCCGCAGCTGCAGGCGGTGGTCGGCCTCGGTGGTGGTCTCGTCAGCGTGGCCAAGGCGCTGCGGTCGCCGGGGTCGGCCGCCTCCGGGCTCACCGTCGGCGCGCTCGCCGCGCACGGCGTCGACGCCTTTGCCGGTCTGCTCTGGGGACGCGGGATCTTCGGCCTCTCGGCGATCGGCCGGGTCGGCTGGAACCTCGCGGCCGACACGGCAGCGTCCGCGCCGCGCTGGCAGGCCGCGGCCACGGGCGACGTGGTGCTGCCGCCCTTCGCGCTGCCGCTGGCTGCACGGGTCACGGTCCGCGCCGGAGGCGTCGCGCCCGGCTCCCCTGCGGCGTCGATCGGGTTGCGGGGCCGCGTCGGGGCCACCGTCGCGCTCGCCTTCGCGTTGGCAGAGTGGGCCGTCGGCGTCGAGAGCCATTGGGGCCGCGTCGACGACGTGCTCGTCGCCCGCGCGCCCGTCCTGGGCCTGTTCGCGCGCTGGCGAGCCCGCTGACATGTGCGCCCACCCCGATGCGCGCCGCCACCGCGCGCCAGACGACCCGCGCCGGCCGCACCGCGGCACCAGGCTCGCGCAGCGGGTCCTGCCGCTCGGCTGCGTGGTCGCGCTCGCCTGGTCGCCCGCCGCCGCGCTGGCCGACGACCGGATCGGCCCGGACAAGCGGCTGCACGCCTTCTATGGCATGGCCGCCGGCATCGGCGCGTTCGACGTCGCCGCCGCGTTCGACGCTCCGCCTTGGGCCTGTGCCGTCAGCGCCGCTGGGGCCGCCTTGGCACTCGGCGCAGGCAAGGAGCTGTGGGATGCGCGCGGCTACGGCGACCCTTCCCTGCGCGACGCGGTCTGGACCGTCGCCCCGGCGCTGATCGTCGGCGGCGTGCTCGGCTGGCTGCGGGCGCGAGGGTCGCGCGACGCCGAACGCCGCGGCGCGCGGAACGCAGCGTCACCCACGGCCCCGCCGCCGACGCCTTGACGATCAGCGGCGGCCGCGGCGGCGGCGGGCCCTTTGGCCCCGAACCATGCGCTTGACGCCGTCACCGAAGGACCGCCACCATGGGGCACACACGGAAGGGGCTGGCGGGGGATCGCGGAGACGTTGGAGATGCACGCAGCCCAGGAACATGGATGGCTCGCCCGGACACTCGAGTCCGTCGGCTCCATCGGTCACCGCCCCGAGCACGACGCAGCCGAGCGCCTGCGTCGCCGTCTGCTCGTCTACATGGGCGTGCTGATGAGCATGGGTGGCCTGCTCTGGGGCACCATCGCGTTGGCCAACGGCCTGCGCGCCGCCGCCGCGATCCCGTTCGGCTACGCGGTGTTGACGTCGCTCAATCTGCGCTACTTCCACGCCAGCGCCGACTTCCTGCGCGTGCGGTTCTTCCAGGTCCTGATCAGCCTTCTGCTGCCGTTCTTGTTCCAGATCGCGCTCGGCGGCTTCGCCTCCAGCGGCGTCGTGATGCTGTGGTCGATGCTCGCCATCGTCGGCGCCCTGACGTTCTCGACCAGCCGGCAGGTGCTCGCGTGGCTCGTCGTCTACTCGCTGTGCACCGTGGCGATGGGGCTGATCGACGGCTGGGCGCGCGAGGTCTTCCGCCTCGACACGAGCGCCGACCTGCGGGTCGTCTTTTCGGTCACGAACATCGTCATCATCTCGAACATCGTCTTTGGCCTGACGATCTACCTGCTGGCGCGACAAGAGGCGGCCAACGCCGCGCTCGAACAGGCCAACCTCGAAGTTCGGCAGCTCAACGAGAAGCTCGAGGCCGTCGTCGCCGCGCGGACACGCGATCTGCGCTCCACCCTGGGCCAGCTGCGCGCCATCATCGACAACATGCCCAACGCCCTGGTGGCCGTCAGCCGCGACGGCGAGGTCCAGGCGGCGAACCGCACGCTCGAGTCGCTGTTCCACCTGCCGACGTCGCCGGTCGGCCGGCCGATGGACGAGGCGATCCCGACGGTCCTGCGGGACCTGATGATGCGCGCGATGACGAACGGGACCGAAGAGACGATCGAGCTGCCGTTGCGGGCCGATCGGGTCGGCGTCGCGGTCGCCGCGCCGATGCGCGTCGAAGACGAACCGGATGTGATGGGCTGCGTGGTCATCGTTCGTGACGTGACGCTCGAGAAAGAGGTCGATCGGATGAAGACCGACTTCATCGCGACCGTCTCGCACGAGCTGCGCACGCCGCTGACGTCGGTCCTGGGCTTCGCCAAGGTCACGCGGGGCCGCCTCGACAGCGTGCTGCTGCCGGCGCTGCCGGTCGAGGACCGCAAGGTCGAGCGCGCCGCGGCCCAGGTCATGGGCAACCTCGACATCATCGTCTCGGAGGGTGAACGCCTGACGTCGCTGATCGCCGACGTCCTCGACATCTCCAAGATGGAGGCCGGGCACGTCGAGTGGCAGCGCGATCCGATCGCGCCGGCGACGCTGGTGCGCCGCGCGGTGACCTCCTCGGCCGGGCTGTTCACCGACGCAGAGGCGGCGCTGGAAGCCGACGTCGAAGATGATTTGCCGAACATCATCGGAGACTTCGATCGCCTGCTCCAGGTCCTGATCAACCTCATCTCGAACGCTGCCAAGTTCACCGAGACCGGCACGGTCGTCGTCAGCGCCCGCCGCGTCGACGAGGGCGTCGAGTTCCGCGTGCGTGACTCGGGCACGGGCATCGCGCCGGGCGACGTCGAGCGCATCTTCGAGCGCTTTCGCCAGGGCGGCGACACGCTGGTCAACAAGCCGCGCGGGACGGGCCTCGGCCTGCCGATCTCGCAGCAGATCGTGCTGGCACACGGCGGCCGCATCCGGGTCGAGAGCACCGTCGGCGTCGGCTCGGAGTTCTGGTTCGTGCTGCCCACCTCGACCCGTTCGGGCACCCGCACCTCGGGGTCGCGCGACCTCGCGACCCGGCTCGGCGCCAAGGTCCGCGAGGCGCTGCCGGCAGACGCCCGCAACATCCTGGTCGTCGACGACAACCCGAACCTGCGGGAGCTGTTGCGCCAGCAGCTCGGCGATCTCGGCTTCCATGTCTTGCTCGCCAACGACGGCATCGAGGGCGTGCGCCTGGCGCGGACCGCGCGGCCGGACCTGATCATCCTCGACATCATGATGCCCGAGATCAGCGGCTTCGACGTCGCCGCGATGCTGAAGTCGGACCCGGACACCCGCGGCATCCCCATCGTCGTGCTGACGATCGTCGAGGACGCCGAGCGCGGCTATCGCATCGGCGTCGACAGCTACCTGCAAAAGCCCCATGACATCGGCATGCTCGCGGGCGAGATCCAGCGCGTGCTGGCGGGGCGCGGCGACGGGCGTCGCGCCATGATCGTCGCCGAACCCGGCGATCGCGCGCGCTTGCAGGCGGACCTCGAAGCCCAGGGCTACGAGGTCGTGTGCAGCTGCGGCTTCGACGCCTGCGTCGAGACCCTGCGCAGCTGTAGCCCCGACTTCGTGCTGGTCGACGCCAAGAACGCCGAAGCGATCGAGCTGCTCCACCGCGCCCGCCGCGAGACGCGCTTCGAGCATGCGTGCGTCATCCGCATCGCCGCCCCCTCCGGCGAGGAGCCCACCCCATGAACAAGAAGATCCTGATCGTCGACGACGAGGCCCACCTGCGCCTGTTGCTCGAGCAGAGCCTCGAGCAGCTCGAAGACGACGGCGCCGAGATCCTGCTCGCGAGCGACGGCGGCGAAGCGCTGCGCGTCATCCAGCGCGATCGCCCGGCGGTGGTGCTGCTCGACGTGATGATGCCGGTCATGAACGGCTTCGACGTCTGCAAGGCGATCAAGCGCGATCCTGCGCTGCGTTCGACGTATGTGATGATCCTGACGGCCAAGGGCCAGGAGCTCGACCGCATCACCGGCGCCGAGGTCGGCGCCGATCGCTACATGACCAAGCCCTTCGATCCGGACACCGTGCTCGAGATCGTGGCCGCACAGATCGGCTTGCGGGTCTGACGATGGCGCGTCGCTTCCTCTCGACGGTCGAGGTGTCGCGGAAGGCCGACCGCGCTCGGCGTCGGCTGGCGAAGATCGTCAGCCGCGGACCGACGTTGCACCTGCTGCAGTTGGTCGCCGAGGGCCTCGGCCACCCCTTCGCCGTGGTCAGCGTCGACGGGGCCGAGCTCTTCCGCAGCGAGGGCATGCCGGCAGCCGGGCAGGGCGGGCTGCTGAACGCGTCGGTCCGGCTCGGCCGCGACGTCGTCGGCGGCGTCCTGGCTCCCCAGGGGGCCGAGTCGATCGCCGGGCTGGTCGGCTGCCTCGCCGCGCTCGACCAGGACGAGCAGAACCTCGCGAGCGAGGCGCTGCTGCGCTACAAGGAGCTGAACCTGCTCTATGCGCTGACAGCCAAGCTCGCGCTGCGGCCGCGCACCACCGCCGAGGTCGCGCGCCTGCTCGTCGAAGAGGCGCAGACGCTGATCCGCGCCGACGAGCTCGACGTCTACCTGTTGGAGCAGCCTTCGGGCCTGCTGCGCTCGACGTTCCGGCCCCTGGCGACCGACGCTCCACCCGTGGTCGCGCGCGTCGTCAGCACCTCCAAGGCCGAGCTCCTGCTCGAAGACGGGCCGCTGCCCGGGACGGCCGAGGCGCTGCTCTGCGTGCCGATCAGCACCCAACGCCAGACCGTCGGCGTGCTGCTCGCCAGCAACAAGCGCGGCCACCCCTACTCGTCCGAGGATCTCAAGCTCGCGACCGCCTTGACCATGGTCGGCGCGATGGCGATCGAGAACGCGCGCTTCAGCGAGGCTGCGCGTCGCTTCGTGCCCACCGAGCTGCTCGACCTGCTCGGCCGCCGCACGCTGCCGGAGCTCGCGCTCGGCGATCAGATCGAGCAGATCATGACGGTGTTGTTCTGCGATATTCGTGGCTTCACCACGCTGGTCGAGCGCCTGACGCCGGCCGAGGCGTTCTCGTTCGTCAACCGCTTCCTGGCCTTCGTCGGGCCGGTCGTGCGGCATCACGGTGGGTTCGTCGACAAATATCTCGGCGACGCGGTCATGGCCATCTTCCCCCATGACGCCGCCAGCGCGATCGCGGCGGGGGTGGCCATCCAGCGCGCCGTGGTCCGCTTCAGCGCCGCCGAACAGGCACGGGGCGGCGCCGGCATCGGCGTCGGCGTCGGCATCCATCGCGGCTTGCTGCGGCTGGGCGTCATCGGCGAGGCCGAGCGCTGGAGCGGCACGGTCATCGCCGACGCGGTCAATGTCGCCGCGCGGCTCGAAGCGATGACCAGGTCGTTCGACGCCGACATCCTGGTGTCCGAGGCGGTGCTCGAGGGCATCGCCGAGCGCGGTCGTTTCGGCCACCGTCGCCTCGGCACGGTCCACGTCAAGGGCAAGCTCGAGCCCGTCTCGATCTACGAGGTCTTCGACGCGGACCCCGAGCCGTCGCGGCAGATGAAGACGACGACCCGGAGCAGCTTCGACGGCGCGGTGGCCAGCATGGTGGCCGGCGACGTCGAGGCCGCACGCGCCGCGCTGCGCACCCACATCGAGGCCCATCCCGAGGATGTCGTCGCGCAGCGCTGCCTGGAGCGCTGGTCGCGCTGAAGCGCTGCAGCGGCCTGCGGGTCGAGGCGAGGGGAGCAATCGTGGGGGCACGCACAACGCCACGACCCTGGCCCGGGTTCCAAGCCGCGCTGGCTTGCAGCTGGCTCGCGGTCGCTGCGGCCTGCGGGCGTGCTCCGCAGCCCTCCGACGACGCCCCGGCCGACAGCGCCGCCGTGGCGGGCTTCGACGCGACGGTGCCGGGCGACGCCTCGGCCGGCGGCGGCGACGCCGCGGCCCACGCGGACACCGCACCTGGCGCCGACGGCGCCCACGAAGCCGACGTCAACGGCGCTGACGGCCTCGAGGACGCCGCCGCCGCGGATACGTCGTCGGCCGACACCTCCCCCGACGACGTCGCCGCCGAGGATGCGTCGGCGGAGGACGCCGCGACTGGGGACGCCGCGACTGGGGACGCCGGCGCCGGGCCCCTGACCGCGGTCGTCAGCGTCGGCGGCGACACGGTCCAGATCGCGGCCAAGATCCTGCCGGACGGGCGTCGCAGCTACACGCTGCACACGACCCATCCCCTGCGCGACGGCGTGCCCGTCGACGGGACCCGGACCTTCACCGAGGCCGCAGGTGCAGCCCGCTTGCGCTCGCCGAGCCTGGCACTGGACGCCTTCTACGCCCTCGCCCAGCACGAGCGGGCGCTGGCCTCTGTCGCCTCGCTGCACGACGGCGCGTGGAACGGCGGCGCGGCCATCCCGTGTGCCTGCTTCCAGACCGGCGAGTCGTGGACTTTCGCTTGGACCCGCGACAGCGGCTACGCGATCGAGCTCGGCCTCGCGCGCCACGACGCCACGCGGGCCCGCGAGACGCTGCGCTTCTTGCTGGCGACGCCCAAGGCCGGCGGGACCAAGCGGATCCTGCAGGACACCGGCACCGGCGGCAGCTGGCCCATCTCGACCGACCGCCTGGTCTGGGCGCTGGGCGCGCGCGCCGTGCTGTGGGCCCTGGGCCCCACCGAGCGCAAGGCCTGGGCCACCGAGCTCGAGCCCGTGCTCGCCGCCACGTTGCAGGACGACCTCGAGGTCGCGTTCGACCCGGCCGTCGGGCTGCTGCGCGGCGAGACGTCGTTCCTCGATTGGCGCGAGCAGAGCTACCCGGCCTGGGTCGCGAACCGACCCAGCGCCATCGGGCGCAGCTTCGCGCTGTCGACCAACGTCGCCTGGCTGCGAGGTTGGCGCTTGTTGGCCGAGGCGCGCGCGCTGCTCGGCGACGTCGCCGGGGCCGCGACCGCGCAGAAGCAAGCCGACGCGGTCGCTGCGGCCATCGCCAAGGCCTGGCTCTCGGCTGGGGCCCTCGCCAGCGCGGGTGTGCCGCATCCGGTGCTGCCGGGCGACAGCGCCAGCGGCGGCGGACGCCTGCTGCCCGGCTGGTGGGCCGTCGGAACCGACGCCGCGCCGGCGACCCGCGCCGACGCCCTGGCCACGGCCCTCGCCGCAGAGGCGGGCCTGCTCTCGCTCGAGCAGGCGCGGACCATGCTGGCGCGCTGGAGTTGGTCGTTCGCCGCCGGGCCCGAGGTCATCACGCCGGGGGTCGCCGGCCTGCCGATCTACCACAACCGCGCGGCGTGGCCCTTCGTCACCGGCTACGTCGCGCGCGCCGGCGCGCTCGCCCGTGCGCCGTCGGTCGTCCATCGCGCCGCAGACGCGTTGCTGCGCGTGGCCTTGCTGAACCTGTCGAACATGGAGAACGTCGCCTTCCCGAGCGGCGCGAACTGGCTCGACGAGGGCGCCACCTCGGGCCCCGTCGTCAACTCGCGACGGCAGCTTTGGTCGGTCGGCGCCGCGCTCGGCCTGGTCGACGCCGTGCTGGTCGGCGTCCAGGACAGCGATCCGGGCGAGGTCGGTGCTGACGGCGCCGCGTTGCGGCTGCGGCCCACCCTGCCGCGGGCCTGGCTGGCGACGTGGATGCCGCAAGGCGGGTCGTTGCAGCTGCTCGGCTTGCCCTGGCGTGGCGTGACGCTCGACGTGACGCTGCACCTGCCGCCGTTCGCCGCCCAGCCCACGGTGCCGCCCGGCGCGGCGCAGGCGGGCGCGCTCGCCGTGTCCGCGGTGCTGGTCGCCGGCGCGCCCGTGCCGAGCACGGCGCATGGCGCGGTCGTCTCCGAGGCGGCGTTGCTCGCGGCCGCCGGGGCGACGGGCATCGCCGCGCTCGACGTCAGCTTCGCCGACGCTCCGGTCGACGCCGACGCCCCCGACGTCATCGCGGTCGACAGCGCCGCCGCAGGTCCGCTCGGCGGCACCACGCTCGCGCCTGCCGCGCCGACGCCCGCGCCGATGCAGGGAAGCGCCAAGCAGCCGGGACCCGAAGCCGGCTTCGGCCTGACGCTGCCGTGGCTGGCCGCGGGGGTCGACGCCGCGTCGATCTCCGTGCAGGTTCGGCCGCCGAAGGTCGCGCCGGGCGCAGGCCCCGGGGCACCGGACGCGTCGACGGCCTGGCAGGACTGCGCGCCGCCCGCCGGCGCCGGCGGCTCCGGCGGGGCGTGCGTCGCCTCGAGCGCCGCCGATCCTGCGACGACGACGCATTGTTGGACCTTCGCCCGCCGCTTCGGCGCCGACGATCCGCGCCTGGGCCCGAGCTCTGCGCCGCTCTGCGCCTTCGGTCCTGCCGAGACGCGTCGGCTGGTGCTGCCGGCGCACGCGCTCGCTGGCGGCGACGAGGCCTTCGCGACCGCGGGCGAGGCGCATCGCGTCGCCTGGGGGCCGTCCGGCTCCTCGCTGCAGGTCGACGCGCTCCTGCCGCGCCACAGCGGGCCGCATCGCCTGGCCCTGCGCTACCGCAACGAGCGACCGGTGCAGACCGGCTACGGCGCCGGCAGCGCCATCGTCGTGGTCGAGCGCGTCCGCGACGCCGCCGTCCTCGCCAAGGGGGCCGTCGCCATGGGCCAGACCGGGGCCAACCAGGGTTTCGTCGTCAGCACGCCGCTGCTGGGCCTGCCGCTGGAGCACGACGAGGCGATCCGCGTCCGCGTCCTGCGCCCGGCGCTGCCGTCGATGAGCGCGCTCGATCGGGCCGCGCTCTACGATGGGCCCGGCGGCAAGGAGGTCGGCGCGGCCTGGGTCGCGTCGGTGGACCTCGCGGGCGTCGAGCTCGTCAGCGAGACGGTGCTCGCGACGGCGCCGCTGCCCGCGCTCGCCTTCGACGGCAAGGACGACTTCGACAAGACACCGACCAAGAGCCGCCTGACCCCGGGCATCACGCTGCAGCCCTGGGAGCGCGTGTCGCTGAGCTGGGACGAGCGCTGGCTGCACGGCGTCATCGTCAGCCAGGGGTTCGAAGATCCGGCCCGCGCCTATGTGCTCTACCTGGAGCTGGTCGACGCGCCCGCGGTCGGCCAGGCCGTGCCGCCGCCGACGCAGACGGGTCTCGGCATGACCTACCTCGGCTTGACGCCGAAGCTCGCGTTCGCGCCGCAGATCGCGATCGGCGTCCGCCGGAGCTGCGATCTGGGCGACGGCTACGGGCCGTGGTGCGGGGTCTTCGCCGCGCCGGCCCCCTCGGCCGCGCCGGGGGCTGCGTGGTCGCAGCGCTTGCGGCTGCAGCCCGGCGTCGATGTCGGCGGCGCGGGCGTCTTCGTCGCCGCCGACGCCCATACCGTCGCGTTCCGCGTGCCTCGCGCCGCGCTCGGCGCCAAGGCGCTGGCCGTCCAGCCGGGCGCGCCGGCGGCGGCGCCGGCCGTGCTGCGTGTCACGGGCCACCTCGTCCACGGCGGCGCCGGCCAGGAGTGGAAGGACGTCGTGCCCGCGTTCGCCATGCCTTGGACCAACGCCGCGACCGGCTACCTGCTCGTGCCGCTCGGCGGCGACGGCGACGCCGCTTCCTGGCAGGCCTTCTGACCCACGACCGCACCAGGTTCCCGCCCTCGTCGGATCGCCGAGGTCGCTGCGTCAGGCGCCGCGCAGGATGATCCCGCCCGCCACCACGAGCAGCGTGGCCGCGATCCGCCGCCAGCCGATCGGCTCGCCGAAGAGCCAGACGCCGATCCAGGTCGCGAAGATCACGCTCGTCTCGCGCAAGGCCGCCACGGTCGCGATCGGCGCCCGCGACATCGCCCAGAGCGCGAGGCCGTAGGCGATCACCGAGGCGACGCCGCCGATCAGCGCCGTCCGCGCTTCGCGCCGCAGCGACGCGCGTAACGTCGCCGCGCCCCGTCGCCACGCGACGACGGCCACGAGCACCGAGCCCTGCAGCGCGCTATGCCAGAGCACGTACGAGACCGGGTGCAGCGAGGCGCGCGAGCCCAGGCCGTCGAGCAGGGTGTAGGTCGCGGTGCAGCACGCCGCCGCGGCCGCGAACGCCAGCGCGTGGCCCGACTGCGGCCGCGTGCGCAGCAGCGTCAGCAGCCCGAGGCTGACCAGGGCGACGCCGACCATGGCCTGGCGGCTCATCGTATCGCCGGTGACGTCGGCGAGCAGCGTGGTGCCCACGATCGCGACCAGCATCGGCGGCAGGCCACGCATCAGGGCGTAGAGCGTGCCGAGTTCGCCGCGCTTGTAGGCGCCGGCCAGCGCGACCTGGTAGGGGATGTGCACGCAGATCGACGCGGCGATCCACGGCCAGGCGTCGGGATGCGGCAGCGGCAGCCAGGGCAGGGTGACCACGGCGATCGCGACCGAACCGGCGGCCAGGCCCGCGACCCCGAGCAGCGGGTCCGCCTGGCGCTTGAGCGCGGCGTTCCAGCCGGCGTGCAGCAGCGCGGCGCAGAGCACGGCGGTGGTGGCGAGCGCGTCGATGGCCAGGCTCCCGTCGCAACAGCGTCGTGCCCAGGCCGCACGCGCGGCGCCATCATGCGCGCGCGCGGGGATTTCGCCAGTGGGGGGCCGCGGCCGACAAAAAGGCGCGTCGAATGACTGGAAGGTCCAGGCCCGGACCGGCTATGGTGTCGCATCGTGCCGAAGGGATTGGGGGGATGCAGATGGTCAAGGCAGGTCTCGGGTCGCGGCGCCACGCTGTGCGGCCCACAACGTTCGTCGTCTCGATGCTGGTCGTCCTCGGCCTGGCCCTCGCCGGGTGCGAGGAGGACAGCGCGTCGGCCCCGCAGGACGCAGCGAGCGACGTCCTGAGCTCGGACACGACCGCGCCGCAATGCAAATCCGACGCCGAGTGCCCGGTCTCGACCACCGCCTGCCAGATCGCCGCCTGCAGCGTGACCGGCACCTGCGGCCTCGTCGATGCGCCCGACGGCAAGGCCTGCGACGATGGCGACGCCTGCACGGTCGACACGAGCTGCGCCGCTGGCGTCTGTGTCGGCACCTCGAGCTGCGAATGCACGGTGGACGCCGACTGCACCCCGCTCGAGGACGGTGACGCCTGCAACGGCACGCTCTACTGCGACCTGAGCGGCGCCAAGCCCGCGTGCAAGGTCAATCCGTCGACCGTCGTCAGCTGCGACGACAGCGCAGACACCGCCTGCACCAGCAACGTCTGCCAGAAGGCCACCGGCAGCTGCGCGATGACGGCCAAGGCCGACGGCACCGCCTGCGACGACGGCAACGACTGCACCGGCCCCGACGCCTGCGCCTCGGGCGCCTGCGGCGGCGCGCCGACCTGCGCCTGCCAGGTCGATGACGACTGCAAGGCCTCGGACGACGGCAACCCCTGCAACGGCACGCTCTACTGCGACACCTCGGGCGCCAAGCCCGCGTGCAAGGTCAACCCGGCGACGATCGTCGCCTGCACCAGCGCCGAGGACACCGCCTGCTTCGCCTCGCAATGCCAGCCCAAGGACGGCAGCTGCAAGATGGGCCCGATGCCCGACACGACGACCTGCGACCTCGACGGCTCGGTCTGCTCGCTCGACCACTGCGCCGGCGGCGCCTGCGTGCCCGGTCCGCTCGACGCGCCGTGCAACTGCAAGGTCGACGCGGACTGCGTGCCCTTCGACGACGGAAACTTCTGCAACGGCGTGCTGTTCTGTAACATCGCCAGCGGCTTCTGCGAGCTGAACCCCGCGACCAAGGTCGCCTGCCCGACCGCGAGCGACACCACCTGCCTGCGCAACGAATGCGCGCCCAAGACCGGCCTGTGCAAGATGACGCCGCAGCCCGAGGGCATGGCCTGCGACGACGGCTGGGATTGCACCAAGGCCGAGGTCTGCACCGCCGGCGTCTGCAAGGCCGCGACCGATTCGTGCGTCTGCCAGTCGACCGCGGATTGTGCCCAATACGAGGCCGCCAACGGCTGCGCCAAGCTCTACTGCAACAAGCCCGCGGGCGTGTGCAAGGCCAACCCGGCGACCATCACCTTCTGCCAGCAGACCGGAGATCCGGCCTGCAGCGTCACCGCGTGCAACAAGACCACGGGTGCCTGCGAGGTCGTGGCCAAGAACGAGGGTGGTCCCTGCGAGGCCGACGGCAGCTGGTGCACCAGCCTCGACACCTGCGTCGGTGGCGCGTGCAAGGCCGCCAGCAGCAAGTGCCCGTGCAAGGCCGACAAGGATTGCGCCGCCTTCGATGACAACAACCCATGCAACGGCACGCTCTTCTGCGACCTGCCGACGGGCTCGTGCCTGGTCAATCCGGCGACCAAGGTCAGCTGCGACGGCGAGGGCGAGGGCCAGTGCAAGCCGCTGCAATGCGATCCCAAGGACGGCGCCTGCAAGGCCCTGCCGCTGCCCGATGGCGCCACCTGCGACACCGATAGCTTCGTGTGCACCACCGAAGCCTGCAGCGCCGGCGCGTGCAAGCTCGTCGACGAGAGCTGCCTGTGCTGGGACGACAGCGACTGCGCGCCCTTCGACGACGGCAACGCCTGCAACGGCACGCTCTACTGCAACAAGAACGGCGGC
This sequence comes from uncultured Enterobacteriaceae bacterium, assembly GCA_964586155.1. Taxonomy (GTDB): domain Bacteria; phylum Myxococcota_A; class UBA9042; order UBA9042; family UBA9042; genus SXNM01. The sequence goes on from CAZPHC010000024.1 coordinate 49,122, forward strand.
CCGCCCTTCTGCGAGGTCAACCCGGCGACGATCCCGAGCTGCCCGGCCCCGCTGCCTGGCGCGTGCACCGTCTCGGTCTGCGATCCCAGCGCCGGCGGCTGCGTGGCCAAGCCCGGCAACGAGGGCGGCACCTGCCAGGACGGCGACATCTGCACCAAGGACGACGCCTGCGCCGGCGGCACCTGCGCGGGCCTGCCGGTCGACGTCGCGACCCTGTGCGACGACAACAACCCCTGCACCGACGAGGCCTGCCTCAAGGGCAAGGGTTGCGTCCACACCGGCAACAGCGCGGCGTGCGACGACGGCGACGCCTGCACCACGGGCGACGCCTGCAGCGCCAGCACTTGCGTCACGACGCCGATCGACTGCGACGACAACAACCCCTGCACCACCGACAGCTGCGACGCCAAGACCGGCTGCGTCCACACCCCCGCCACCGGCACCCCCTGCGACGACGGCGACGTCTGCACGGCGGGCGACGTCTGCGCGTCGGACGCCGGCTGCAAGCCCAACGGCCCGACCTCGTGCGACGACAACAACGTCTGCACCACCGACAGCTGCGTCGCCGGGCAGGGCTGCCAGAACCAGAACAACCTCAAGCCCTGCGACGACGGCGACGCCTGCACCGACGGCGACATCTGCGCCAAGGGCAAGTGCTCGCCGGGCAGCCCCAAGACCTGCAACGACAGCGATCCCTGCACCGACGACGCCTGCGATCCGAGCAAGGGCTGCACGATCACGCCCAACAAGGCCCCGTGCACCGACGGCAGCGCCTGCACCACCGGCGACGCCTGCGACGCCGGCAGCTGCAAGCCCGGGACGCCCGTGGTCTGCGACGACGGCAACCTCTGCACCAAGGACCTCTGCGAGGCGGCGAGCGGCTGCGTCAACGCGCCGAGCTCCGGCAGCTGCGACGACGGCGACGCCTGCACCAAGGGCGACGCTTGTGACGCTGGCTCCTGCAAGGCCGGCAGCAAGGTCACCTGCGACGACGGCGAGCCCTGCACCCAGGACCTCTGCGACGCCAAGGCCGGCTGCATCACCATCGACGCGGCCGACGGCTCGCCCTGTCGCGACGCCGACGCCTGCAACAACGCGCGCACCTGCAGCAGCGGCAAGTGCGGCTCCACGCCGCCGACCGGCTTCGGCAACGTCGTCTTCGCCAGCAGCCCGGCGCTGCGCATCGTCGACGCCGTGCCCCTGGGCGGCAGCAGCGTCGCCGGCATCGCGCTCGGCAGCGCAGGTTCCTACCTCTACGAGACGTCGGCGGCCGGCCTGCAAGGGGTCTCGGGCAAGCTGCCGCTGCCGGTCAACGTCACGGCGGGCTCGTACACGCACCTCGTTCGCCTCGGCGCGGAGCTCTGGCTCGCCGGCGTCGGTGAGTCCGGGGGCAAGACCGTCAACTTCTTCACCCAGTCGTCGGGCGGCGCCCTGGTCAAGCCCTTCGTCGTCGCCGCCAGCAACGACGACAAGATCGTCGAGGCCGGCCCGGTCACCGGCGACGAGATCGCCTGGGTCTCGTCGACGACCTTCCACAAAGTGCGCACCGTCGACGGCGCCGCGTTGGCCCAGCTGCCGCTGACGCTGCCGTCCACCTCGGTCTTCCAGGGCAGCGGCATGACGCGCCTGTCCGACGAGGATTGGCTCGTCTTCGGCGTCGCCAAGCTCAGCACGCTGCCCATCGGCGTGGCGGTCGCGCGGGTGCGTGCGCCGCGGTTCAAGGCGCCGCGCTACCTCTGGCGCACCTCGAACGTCACCACGCCCGCGACGGTGGCCTCGGTCGACAGCGCCGCGCTGACCGCGGACGGCACGGTCGTCGTCGCGGCGCGGCTCTCGTCCGGCCCGGTCCTGTACCGCTTCGACGGCACCACGGGCGCGGCGACGGGCACGGTCTCGATGCCGAAGTGGACCACGGGAGCCTACAGCCGCCTCGTCGTGGACGGCAACGGCGCTCTGGCGCTGTTCGGCGACATCGGCGCCTCGGGCAGCGAGCAACCGCAGCTGGCGGTCTTCGACCAGAACCTCGCCGTCGCCGACGTGCGCTCCCTGGCGCTGCCGCTCGGTGGCTCCGTGCTCGCCGCCACGTCGCGCGATGTCGGCGGCTGGGTCGTCGCGGGCGCCGCCAAGGTCGCCGCGCCGGGCACGACCGTGCCCTTCATCGTCACGCTCAACGACGCGCTCGACACGACCTGCAACGCCGACGCGCCCTGCGACGGCAAGACCAGCCAGACCTGCACCGACAACAACCCGTGCACGCTCGACGTCTGCAATCCGGCGTCCGGCTGCGTCCACGTCACCATGCCGGCCAACTACGGCTGCGACGACGGCGACAAGTGCACGGTCGGCGACGGCTGCGTCGGCGGCGTCTGCAAGGGCGGCAGCGTCGCGCCTTGCGACGACGGCAACCTCTGCACCAACGCGAGCTGCGACTCGAAGATCGGCTGCACCTACGTCAACCTGTCGGGAACACCCTGCGTCGGCGGCAACTGCGACGGCGCCGGCAAGTGCACCGTGCGCGCCGACGCGCCCACCCACGGCACCGCGGCATCCTACGGCGCGTTCATCAACAGCAAGCCGCCCTACCCACGGGTCGAGGTGTTCGGGCCCAACATCGGCACCATCTTCGAGGTGACCGCGTCCGGCGCTGCCAGCCCCGAGGTCGTCGCCGACAGCGCCGACGCGCGCGTGGTCGCGGTCGGCAAGTCGCTGACCTGCATGATCGACAGGCTCGGCGTGCTGAGCTGCGGCGGCTATGCCGGCAACAAGAAGGTGAGCTTCGCCAGCGCGGTCGACCTCGGTGCCCCCGCGGCGTGGGTCGCGGGCCGCAGCGACACGTTCTGCGCCCTGACGACCAAGAACGAGGTCTGGTGCTGGACTGGCGCCTTGGTTCCGGTCAAGGAGCTCGGCCCGCCGACCAGCGGCTCGTGGGCCGGCGTGACGGTCGGCGGCCAGCACAAATGCGCGTGGCAATACGACGGCAAGGCCGTGTGCTGGGGCGCCGGTGCCTACGGCCAGCTCGGCGCCGGCAGCCAACCCTCGACGCCGGTCGACGGCGCCAGCGCCGCAGATGTCATCGTCGCCTCCAACTCGGCGCCGCTGTCGAAGGTGACCGCGGTCTGCGCCGGCGACCTCTTCTCCTGCGCCCGCACCAGCGACAGCAAGGTGCACTGCTGGGGCCACAACCTCTACGGCCAGCTGGGCAACGGCGGCGGCTCGATCGCCAACAAGGCGACGCCGGTCAGCAGCACCGGCGGCGGCGCTTCGCTCTTTGGCGAGCTCGGCGCGCAGACGATCCAATGCGGCGCAGACTTCGCTTGCACCACGGCCAAGAACCCCACGTTCAACAACCCGCAGGTCTTCGTCGAGAAGAGCGCTTGCTGGGGTCGCGGCGATCGCGGCCAGCTCGGCAACGGCAGCGGCAAGGACGCCAAGGTGTGGACGCCGCTCTCCATGGCGTCCGGCGGTGTCGTGCCGCCGTCCGGCAGGATGATGGGGCCGGCCGACGTGGCGATGTGCTTGCGCAAGGACGACGACGCCCTGTGCTGGGGCAGCAACGAGAGCGGCCTGCTCGGCCTCTTCGGCAACGGTGGCGTGGCCGATCCCTACGTCCCCGACACACCGCTCGTGGCCGATACCGGCAAGCCGCTGGCCAACATCACGTCGCTGCGCGGCTTTGGAGGCCTGTACTGCACGCTCGACAGCGCGTCGAACGACCTGTGCTGGGGCCGCAACGACGGCAGTGGCATCGCGGCGGGCGACACCGCAGGCAGCTTCGACCTCGCGACGGGCGCGCAGTCCACGGTGCCACCGACCTCGATCGCGCGTTCGCCCAACATCGGCTGCCAGATCACCGCCGCCGCCATCGAGTGCTGGGGCGACAACCGCTTCGGCTACGCCCTCGGCTTCCTGGTGGGCGGCTCGGGCAGCTACATCAAGACCCCGACGGCCCTGCCGGGTTCGGGCAACGCCAAGTCGATCGTCACGGGCATCGGCCATTCCTGCGCCACGGTCGGGACCTATCCGGCCAACACGCTCTACTGCTGGGGCCGCAACCAGGACGGCGAGCTCGGTCGCGGCAGCTCCGGCGGCGCGCTCGGCTTCGGCAAGGTCACGCACGTCGGCGGCGCGTCGTTCGACGGCGTCAAGGACTTCGCTGTCGGCAGCGGCCGCACCTGCGCGATCGACGCCAACGACAACGCCTGGTGCTGGGGCCGGAACCAATACGGCGAGGCAGGCAAGGCCCCAGGGGCCGCCGTGCTGGCGCCGAACAAGGTGTCGACCAAGGTCTTCAGCACGATCGTGGTGGGGCACAGCCAGACTTGCGCCATCGACCAGGCCCCGGCCAAGGCGGTCTGGTGCTGGGGCTACAACGGCGGCACCAGCGGCAACTACCTGGGCGCCAAGGACGCGGCCTCGTCCCGCGCCACGGCGGTCCAGGTGGCCTGGGCCGAGGGCTTCGCCGGCCTGGCGATCTCCGACAGCCAGTGGACTTCGGTGCCCTACGTCTCGACCACGTGCGGCGTCACGCTCAGCGGCAAGGTCGTGTGCTGGGGCGCGGCGTACAACGGGGCGCTGGGCAATGGCAGCACCTCGACCCCGCAGTCGAGCCTGCCGCTCGAGACCCCGAACATCGGCAATGCAGCCACGATCGTCGCCGGCGACCGCTCGTTCTGCGCGCTCAAGACCGACAAGACCGTCGCCTGCTGGGGCCAGCGCGCCTACGCCCAGACCGGCCGCGGCGCGTCGATCGCCTACTACGCGTTCAACCCCTTCCCGTAGCGGGGCCGGCGGGACCTCGACGGTGGCGTCGCGCGCCTCGGGGGCCTCGCCGTGGTCCCGAACGTCGAGAACGTCCGCCCACGCGAGGGCAGCCCCGGCCCGGCCAGATCCCAGCCGCGTTGACGGTTCCGTGACGGCCTGGGCAACCCTGCTTGGACCGCCCGCGCCGATCGCGCACACTGCTCGTGCGTCCATGCGTTGCAGCCGCTGCCGGCCCATCTCGCGAGGTCCCCCCATGCCGCTCCGGGCCCGACCCATCGCCACGACCTCGCGCCGCGCTCCTGCGATCGCCGCCGCAGTTGCAGCGACGCTCGCCTTGGGCTGGGGCCAGGAGCTCGTCGCCATGGGCCGGGCCGGGCCGGAGCAACTTGTCAGGCTCCGGGACGGAGTCGAGTCGCCGCAGCACCGCGACCACGACCGCCAGCGAGCCAAGACGCGGGCCCGGGCCAAGCGCAGGCCCACCACGACGCCCAAGGCCAAGGGCGAGCCGCTGCCGCTGCCGCCGGCGCCCTCCGCGGCCGCGGTCCCCGTGCAAGCACGTGATCAGGCAGCTGACGAGGTCGCGCCCACGCCCGCAGCCCGGTCGGCGCCCAGGGGCGCACAGCCGCTGGCCGACGAACCGCAAGGGGCGCCGCGGGCAGAGGCACTGCCCAGCGAGCCCGACGATCCTCGGGTCGGCGCGTCGATGCTGCGCGGCGGGCCGCCAACGCCGCCGACGCTGGTGCGCAACCCCGACGCGATGCCCAACCCCAACCTCGCGCCACGACCTGCGCCGCTGCCGGGGCTGCTGCCCGACCACACGCTCGAGCACATCGACGACGTCGCGACCCTGAGCCGCCTCTGCAGCGTCGACGGTGGCCCGCTCGCCTGCAAGCTCACGATCACGGGGCTCGGTCGCGATCCGGGCACGCCGCACTTCTACGATCCGCGTTTCTACGCCTATCACGACGAGTGGATGTGGATGCACCAGCTCGCTGGTCACGCCCTGGTCGACGGGCCACCGCCGCTGCCGGGCGGCAGGGGCTTCGCCACCGTGGCCGACGCCTACCGCGCCGTCGCCGCGATGGCCGTCATGCCCATCGGCCTGTCGTGGACCCACGGCCGCCTGTACAGCGACGGCTTCTACGACATCGCCGCGCGCCAGGGCACCCGCCAGCGGCCGCGGCGCTGGATGGCGGCGACGTTGCGCCACCTGCCGGCCGAGCCGCGCCGTCGTCGTCCCGAGCCGCTCTGGCTGGTCGAGCTCGAAGAGACCGACGCACCGAGCGAGGCCGAGCTGGCGCAGCTGCACGCGGCGCTCGCGGCCCATCTGCCCGCCGAGGTCGGCGCGGCGCTGCGCTGGTTGGTGCGGCCCACCGCCGGGCAGGAGGCGCTGGCCGCCCGGATCGACGCCGGCCGGCACGCCTTCACCGGCCGCGTCGTGCGCTACGACGAGCTCATCGTGCCGGGCCGGGCGACGCCCTACACCCAGGGCGTCGCCGCCGGGCGGCTGCGCTTGATCCGCCGCGGCGAGGACGCCATGGGCGTCGCCGGGCCCCACGACATCGTCCTGCTCGAGCAGCTGCCCGACGCGCTGCCGCCCGTCGCCGGCATCGTCACGCTGCACGAGCAGGCCGCACAGGCCCACGTCAACCTGCTGGCCGCGGCGCGCGGCACCCCCAACGCCGCCGCGCCAGACCTGGTGTCGGACCCGACGACCCGCGCCCTGGCCCAGCGCGACGCGCCGGTCGCGCTGCTGGTGACCGAGCGCGGCGTCCAGCTCAAGGCGCTGCTGCCCGAGCAATGGGCCCGCTGGCAGCAACGCTCGGGCAGCCTGCCGCCGGCGCTGATGCCCTACGATCCGCGCGGCGATGCCTATCTCTACGACCTGGGCCCCGCGACGAAGCCCGGCACCGGCGACGCGACCGGTGCCGACGCCGACAAGGCCGTGATCGCGGGCTTCGCGGGCCACGCTGGGCCTTCGACCGGCCTCGTCGGCGGCAAGGCGTACGGCCTGTGGCATCTGCTGCGCAGCCTGCAGGGGCAGCCGGTGGCGGCGCCGCCCAGGCCGCTCGTGCTCTCGACCCGATGCTACGTCGAGACGCTCGCTCCCCTCGAGGGCGCCATCTTCGACGTCATCAACGACGCCCAGGTGCTCAACGACCGGCGGGTGCGGATCCTGGCGCTGCAGGGGCAGAAGGGCTTCGACGCCTGGCACCAGCCCGGCACGCAGGCGCATCAGGACGCGCAGCGCTGGCTCGCCGCGTTCCGCCAGCTGCCGATGAGCCCGGCCCTGCGCGTCGCAATCGCCTCGGGCGGGCTGCAAGAGATGGTCCGGCGCCAGCCCTTGTCGGCCGGATGCCAGGCCAAGGCGCTGCCCGCGATCGCCGCCCATGCCCGCGACCTCGCGCCGAGCCAGGGCCTGCGCTTCCGCTCGTCGTCGAGCGTCGAGGACCTGCCGGGCTTCAACGGCGCGGGGCTGTACCGCTCGGTCACCGGCTGGGTCGAGCCGAACGCGGCCGGGCCGGCCAAGGGCGACAAGGCGCGGCGCTCGATGGCGGCTGCGATCTCCGAGGTCTTCGCCTCGTATTGGTCGTTCGAGGCGTTCGAGGAGCGCGAGGCCGCGGCCATCTGGCACCTCGACGGGACCATGGCGGTGGTGATCCACCCGCGCTTTGACGACGACAAGGAGCTGGCCAACGGCGTCGTGCTGGCCCGCGTCCGCGATCAGGCCGGCGCGCCGCCCCTGGTGGTGGTCGAAGTCAACGCCCAGGCCGGCGCCACGTCGGTGACCAACGCGCGCGGCGAAGCCGGGGGCCGGCCCTACGTCGTGCGTCTGCGCCGCCAGGGCGACGCGCCCTTCGCCATCGAACGGCGCTCGGCGGCCGACGTGCCGCGGCCCGAGGCGCTGGACGATTCGACCTTGCTCGCGCTCGCCAGCGCCGCCGAGGCTGCCGCGCGTGACCAGCTGGGTCGCGAGCGCAGGGTCGTCGGGCCCTCGCAGCAGCCCCTGTCGACCGTCGCCGACCTGGAGTTCCGCCTCGTCGCGGCAGGCTGGCCGGCGCGCCGCGACGGGGCCGTGTTGCCGGGGCGCCTGGTGCTCAAGCAGCTGCGCCCGCTGTCGCGTCCGCCGCGGGTCGACGTCGACGCGCTCGACCAGGCGCTGCGTGGCCACGAGGGCGTCCCGTCCGACGTCCTGCCCTACATCGAGCGCGTGGTGCGCCGCTCCTGCGTCGGCGGCGGGCTCCAGGTCCACGCCGTGCTCGTCGATCTCGACGCCGGGGCGCCCATGCGCGAGACCGACGAGCTCGGCCTGCTCGCCGCGGTCCAGGTTCGAGGGCGCTTCGGCAAGGTGCGCCTGGCCCACGTCGGCCACGCGCGCGACCACGCCATGCGAAGGCGCGGCACCGAGCTCGCCGTCGAGCTGCCGCAGCCCGGCGCAAGCGGCGACGTGGCCCGGCTGACGGTGGCCGCCGACGGCGCGTTCACGCTCGCCCTGCCAGGGGCGGCCGACGTGGGCGGTCGCATGCGCTGCAACGATCGCGTCCTGGCCCAGACCGAGACGGCCTGGCTGCGCAGCCTCTTCGACCCCTGAGCGGCGAGCCGGGCGCCCAGCGTCACGGTCGTCAGCGGCCTCGGATCAGCGCTGGCCGCAGCCTACTTCTCGCAGAGGTTCCACTTCTTGGTCACGCAGAACTCGCCGCCGTTGGCGCTGGCGTTGGTCGCCAGGATCGACTTGCAGACGTAGACGCCGTCGGTCGTGCAGTTCTGGCCCGGCTTGACGCCGATCGCGCCGCAGCTGAGCATGCACAGGCAGGTGTTGTCGTCGTTGAAGATGATCGAGTAGCCGTCGGGGCAGTTCTTCGGGTTCACCTGCGCGCTGCAGAGCTGGCCGAGCTGCTGGGCGTCCTGGCTGACGTAGAAGGTCTTGTTCAGCGTGAAGTCGCCAAAGCAGCCGGTCTTGCAGTCGGCCGGGCAGTTGGTGACGGTCTCGCCGGCCTCGCAGACGCCGTTGGGGCAGGTCGAGCTGCCGCCGCCGCCGCAGACGGCCTGGTAGTCCTTGCAGCAATCGCCGTTGCCCGTGCACTTGCTGTCGCAGTAGCAGCCGCTCGACGCGCCGCCGCATTTGCCGACGCAGCTGCCGGTCGCGCTGCCGCAGTCGGTCTTGCACGAGGTCGCCGTCTCGCCGCTCTCGCAGACGCCGTTGCCGCAGACCGGGCCCGCCGCGACGCAGGTGCCGCTGCTGCTGCAGGTCTTGCCCGAGGCGCAGTTGCCGCAGGAGCCGCCGCAGCCGTTGTCGCCGCAGGTCTTGCCGCTGCAGTTCGGCGTGCAGCCTCCGCCGCAGACCTTGGCGAGGTCGGCGCAGCAATCGCCGGCGCCAGCGCATTCGGCGTCGCACTGGCAGTTGGCGTTGGCGTCGTACTTGCCGCACTTGCCGACGCAGCTGTCGGCGCTCGAGGGGCAGTCGGCGATGCAGGTCTGGCTCGTCTCCGAGCCGTTGCAGACGCCGTCGCCACAATAGGCCGCGGGCTTGCAGTCGGCGGGGCAGGAGCTGGCGGACTCACCGGCCTCGCAGCTGCCGTTGCCGCAGACCGTCGCCGTCTTGCAGTCGGCCGGACAGGAGCTGGCGGACTCACCGGCCTCGCAGCTGCCGTTGCCGCAGACGGCCGCGGGCTTGCAGTCGGCCGGACAGGTGCTGGCGGACTCGCCGGCCTCGCAGTTGCCGTTGCCACAGACGGCCGCGGCCTTGCAGTCGGCGGGGCAGGTGCTCGCGCTCTCGCCGAGGTCGCATGTGCCGTTGCCGCAGAGGTTGGTGGTGCAGTCGGCGGGGCAATTGTCGGCGTTCTCGCCGGCGCCGTCATGGCAGGTGCCGTCGCCGCAGACGGGCTTGAGGCCGTTGCAGTCGGCGGGGCAGGAGGTCTTGCTCTCGCCGAGCTCACAGGTGCCGTTGCCGCAGACGGGGCCGCCGTTGCTGTCGGTGGTCGCGACGGTGTCGGCGACCGCGGTGTCGGTGACGGTCGTCGTGTCCTGGCCCCCCGTGGTGTCGTCGGCGGCCGCCGTGTCCGGGTTGGCCGCGGTGTCGCCACCCGTCGCCGTGTCCTCGGCGCCGGCCGTGTCGCTGACCGACGTGTCGCTCACCGACGTGTCGCTGACCGCCGCGTCGCCGCCCTGCACGTCCGAGACGAGCGTGTCGCCGGTGGCGGTCGTGTCGGCCTGCTGCGCAGCGCTGACGCATTGCGTCGTCTTGCCCGCCGCGCCCGGGATCTCCGCGCAGGTCTCGCCCACCGCGCACGTCGCGATCAGCTGCCATTGCGCGAGGGTCTCGTCGCAGCGCATCCGGTTGGTGCCGCCGGCGGTCGCGGCGCAGCCTTCTTTCTGCACCGACGGCGTGCAGGGCGTTCCTTCGATGCCGCCGCTGTAGGCCGACAGGTAGCCGCCGCCGCCGCCAGCGCTGCTGCCGCACGCGCCGAGCGCGAGGCTACCGAGCAGGATCGCCAACCGTGCCGCGATTCGCTGCAGCGCGAGGCGTGAGGACGTGGGACGAAGTGGGGGGCGATGGGCGAGAAGCGTAGACATTCCTGGACCTTTTGGGCGCGCGGCCGGCGCATCTGCACGTCCTCGGCGCGCTCGCAGCCAGGCGAGGCGCGGTCGCACGGGGGCCGCGGGCGCGGGAAGCTAGGGAAGTTGTCCCGGCCACGCAAGGGATTTCTGCGTCGATTCGGCGAGGGTGTGTCGCAGGCGCCGGGCACCCAGGCGGGCGCGTGCGGCGCGGTGTCCGTGGCCCGGGATCGTGGGTCTGCTAGCCCGCCAGGAAGCGGCCGATCGCCAACGCGACCTCGCGCGGACGCTCCTGGGGCGGGGCGTGGGCGGCGTCGTCGAGCACGTGCAGGCGCGCGTAGCGGCCCATGCGCGCGTGCAGACGGTGGCCGACCTCGACCGGGAAGACGGCGTCGTGGCGGCCCCAGAGCAACAACGCTTCGTGGCGGTCGACGTCGATCGCCGGAACGGGACCGGCCAACATGCCGAGCAGGTCGTCGATCAGCGCGCGTTTCTCGGCCACCCGATCGCGGAAGTGCAGGTTCAGCACGTCGCGCAGGATGAAGCCGGGCACCGCGGGCGGCCTGTGGAAGCCGACCGAGATCAGCCTGCGGACGCCCTCGATCTCGTGCGGCAGCAACAGCTCTGCGGGATGCTGAATGGCGAAGCGATCGCACAGCGCCTGCAAGTCGGCCGCGCCGAAGACGTCGCCGGGCGTCCCCATGAGCACGAGGCGGTCGACCCGCTGCGGCATGGCCGCGGCCATCGCCCAGGCAACCAGGCCGCCGTACGAGAGGCCTGCCACGTCCACCCGCCGCCCGGCGGGCACGAACGCGTCGAGCAGCGCCACCATCGCGCGCACCTGGGCGTCGAGCTCGGGCGCCCAGCTGCCGCCGTGGCTCTGGCCGAACCAGAGCAGGTCGGGCGCGATGACCCGGTGGCTCCTGGCCAGCTGCGGCGCGACCGCATGCCATTGCCAGAGCGCGTCGGCGCCGAAGCCGCCGAGCAGCAACAGCGCCGGGCCCGTGCCGCCGACCCACGCCGCGACCTGGCCGCCGCCCGGCAGCGCCAGCACGCAGTGGCGAAACCCGTCGCGCTTCATCCGGCTGCGCAACGTCCGGTCGCGCAGGGCCGCAGGGCCGAAGCCGAGCGCCCGGCTTCCATCCTGCGCCGGCCGCGACGACACCAAGGTCAGCGGCAGCGCGTGCGCCAGGGTCGCGATCATGATGCCTCCTGCGCGCCCGGGGGGAGGGCGCGGGTCGAGGCTACCGCCGCGTCGCCGCTCGGCAAGTTCTGGACCCATCGCCGCCGGGGGGCGTCGACCCTGCGTGGGCGTCGAATCGCTGGACGCTGTCAACGCCTTGCCGCACACTCGACGCCGCAGCGACCGCGCGTGTCGCCAAGGAGCCAACATGAAGAAGAAACTCGGTGTCGTCGCCGCCGTGCTCGCCGTGCTCGTCGTGGGCCTGGTCGGCTTCGCCTCGACCAAGCCGGACACCTATCACGTCGAGCGCAGCCGCACGGTCGCGACCTCGCCGGAGGCCGCCTATGCGGTGCTCAGCGACTTCAAGCGCTGGGACGCCTGGTCGCCCTGGTCCAAGCTCGATCCGAACCAGAAGGTCACCCAGACCGGCGACGCCGGCACCGTCGGCCACTCGCACGAATGGGCCGGCAACAGCGACGTCGGTCGCGGCAAGATGGTGATCTCGGCGGTCAAGGCGCCCGAGCAGATCGACATCGCCTTGAGCTTCTACGAGCCGTTCGCCTCGGAGGCGCGCACCCGGTTCCTGCTCGCGGCCGAGGGCGACAAGACGAAGATCACCTGGGCGATGGACGGCGACAACAACCTGATGGGCAAGGTGATGGGCCTGTTCATGGACATGGACACCATGATCGGCAAGGACTTCGAGGCCGGCCTGAGCAACCTCGACGGCGAGCTGACCAAGGCCAAGAACTAGCGTGTCGCTGCCACCGCCGGCAGGTCAGCCGCCGGCGCGGACCATCGCGGCGAGGCGATCCAGGCCGCGGGTCAACTCCGCCATCGATGGACCGAACGACAGGCGGACGAAGCCCTCGAGCCGCGACGGCAGATGGGCGCGGCGGCCGCCAGGATCGACGTCGAAGAAGCGGCCCGGCACCACGATCACCTGGTGCTCGAGCGCCGCGCGGAAGAAGGCGTGGCCGTCGCGCAGCTGCGGCGGCAGACGCTCGAGGCTGGCGAAGGCGTAGAAGGCGCCCCGTGGCGCCGGATCGACGACCAGGCCGATGCTGCGGCAGGCGTCGAGCATGACCTTGCGCTTGTCCTTGAAGGTCGCCTGGATCGCGCGCGCCTCGGCGTCCGCGTGCGCCGGATCGAGCAGCGGGATCGCCGCGCTCTGCAGCGGATGCGACGGGCCGCCGTCGAGGAAGCTGCCCGCCGAGGTGATGCGCGCGATCACGTCCTTGGGCCCGAGCGTCCACGACAGGCGCCAGCCGGGGTAGCGCCAGTTCTTGGTCAGGCCGTCGACCACCAGCACGGGATCGCGGTCGACGTCCTCGACCCAGGCCGCGGCCGACTCGGCGGGTGGGTTGTCGATCGGGTGGTCGTAGAGGTAGTGGCTGTAGAACTCGTCGAGGATGACGGTGCAGCGCGTGCGCCGCGCCACGCCCAGCAGCTCGCCGAGCTCGTGGCCGCCCAGGCGCTGGCCGGTGGGGTTGCACGGGTTGCTGAAGAGCATCGCGCCGATGCCGCGGCCCGCGATCTCGCGCTCGAGCAGGCGCGGCGACAGGCGGAAGCCGGCCTCGCGGTCGACGACGATCGGGATCGGCACGAAGGCGCGGAAGTTGTCGAGCAGTTCGGCGTAGGCGGTGTAGTCGGGCAGCAGGTGTCCGAGGTGGACGTTGCCGAGCGCCGCCGCGATGCGGGTCAGGCCCGAGCGGCCGCCTGACGAGATCGCGACGTTCTCGGCCGTGTATTGGCTGGCCATGCCGCGGCGGTAGCGCGCGTTGTAGAGCGCCGCGACGGCTTCGCGCAGCGCGGGCAGGCCGCCCACGGGCGCGTATTCGTGTGAGGCGTCGTCGAGCGAGACGTTGGTGATGCGCTCCGGTGCTCCCGGCAGCGGGCCCGTCTCCGGCGCGCCCTGGCCGAGGTTCGACCAGTCGGGGTGACCGTAGTGGAAGCCCAGGCGCGTCGCCTCGCCCATGACATAGATCACGCCCGTGCGCGGAACGGGCCGAAAGCTCCCGGGATCCAAGACTCCATGGTCCGCCATCGTCTGCTCCCTCGAGCCGCGATCGCGCGGCGGCCCCGACGATACGGCGAAGGCTCCCCTGACGCCACTGGGACGGTGCGTTCTGCTCGGCGGGCGCTGGTCGACCGACGGTCGTCGCGATCGTGCCCAATTGCGTGGCGTCGGCGGCCCAGGCATCGTATCCTGTTGGCACCCAGGAGTTCACCGTGACACCGCCGCCCCTTGACTCTGCGGCCCAGGCGCCACCGCCTCGATGGACGGTCGGGCGCGCCGCGCGCATCCGCGGCCTGCTCGGATCCGTGGTGCTCGCCGCGCTCGTCGCCACCGGCTGCGAGTCCGGCGGGCGCGATCTGCCGAAGGTGAGTTGGGCCAGCCGCAGCACGCCGGCAGGCTTCGACGTCTCGCGCAATGGCGGGCCGTGGACACCGTTCTGGCCCATCGGCGTCAACTTTGGCACCGCGATCCCTGGCACCTCGCCGGGCGAGTTCGCCGCCAGCCCCGAGCAGCTACGCCGCTGGATCGAGACCACCGCCGCCGCCGGGGCCAACGCGATCCGCACCTACACCGTGCAGTCGCCGGCCTTCTACCGCGAGCTGCGCGCCTACAACATGGCGCACCTCGACGCGCCGTTGATGCTGTTGCAGGGCGCGTGGATCGACGAGCCGACGAGCGACGACCCGGACTATCTCTCGGCCTCGTCCACGGCCTGGGTCGACGACGAGATCCGCAAGGTCATCGGCGCGGTCTATGGCGACATCCAGATCCCGCCGGGCAGCCCGAGCAACCCGCGCAACTTTGGCCGCGCGTACGGCACCTTTGACGCCGACGTCTCGCCCTGGCTGCTCGGCTGGCTGGTCGGCCGCGAGATGGAGCCCTACACCATCGAGACGACGCTGGCGCTGCATCCGGACGCTCCGACCAGCTACAAGGGCGCCAAGCTTGCCATCGTCGGCGAAAACGCGATCGAGGCCTGGATCGTCGCGCGCCTCGACCTGCTGGTTCGCCGCGAGGCCGAGCTCTACGGCGCGCAGCATCCGATCGGCTTCTCGAACTGGCCGACCCTGGACCCCCTGCCGCATTGGACCGAGCCCAAGATCCCCGTCTCCTCCGAGGACACCTACCAGATCGATCTCGAGCCGATCACGTCCAAGGGCGGCTTCACCGCGGGCGTGTTCATGAGCTACCACGCCTACCCCTACTACCCCGACTTCATCCTGCACCAGCCCGAGTACCAATCCGCCTCGGACGCCCAGGGCAAGCTCTCGTATGTCGGCTACTTGCAGGCCCTGCGTGCGCACCACGCCAACCACGCGGTCCTGATCGCCGAGGTTGGCCACCCCAGCTGCTGGGGCAACGGCCACCAGACGCCCTCGGGCCTCGATCACGGCGGGCTCAACGAGCAGCAGCAGGCCGCCGCGACCCTGCGCTCGGTCGGTGCCGTCGCCACGGCGGGCCTGCACGGCGCGTTCGTCTTCGCCATCATCGACGAGTGGTTCAAGCGCGCCTGGGTGGTCGAGCGGGTGGAGTTCCCGACCGAGAGGCGCCAGCTCTGGCACAACACGATGAACCCGGAGCAGAATTTCGGCCTGATCGCGATGCGTCCGGGGGCCGAGGGCGAGCGCGTCGTGCTCGACGGCGCCGACACCGAGTGGGGCGCGCCTGACGCCGTGGCCGCGACGACCTCGCCCTTCGCCCTCGGCGACGGCGCCGACGGCCAGCGCAAGCTGCGCGATCTCAGCGTTCGCCACGACGCGGGATGGCTGCACATCCGCGTCCGCCTCACGCTGGCGCCGGGCTCCCAGCTCGACTGGAGCAAGGTCGATCTCCTGCTCGCCCTCGACACCATCGATCCCGACCGCGGCGACGGTCGCCTCGACCCCGAGGGACGCGTCGAGGTCGGGCGTCGCGTTGAATTCGTCCTGCGCGTCGACGACGGCGCCACCGCCCGGCTGCTGGTCGACAAGCCCTACGACCTCTTCGGCCTCTGGCACGGCTACCGCGAGGCGTGGCAGCTCTACCGCAGCGCGACCAACGACGCCGGCCTGTTCCATCCGGTGCGCACGATCACCAACGCCGCCGCCGAGGCCGTCGATCCCAAGACGGGCCAGCTGCTGCAGATCGCGGCGCAGAAGGAGCAGCAGACCGGCACGCTCGCCGTCGGCTCCGAGCTCGTCGACAGCAACGCCATGGTCGCGTTCGACGCAGCAACCGGCGTCGTCGAGGTGCGCCTGCCCTGGAACCTGCTGCACTTCACCGATCCGAGCGCGCTGCAGGTCGTCGACGACGACGGATCGCTCGGCCTCAAGCGCGTGACCGCCGGCACGACCACCGGCGTCGCGGTCGCCGCCGTCCTGCTCGGCGGCGTCGGCGAGGCCGAGACAGCGCTGGTCGACAGCATCCCGCCGGCCGGCAAGACCGCCACCGGCGCCAAGCTCCCCGCCAGCGGTTGGGTCGATCACCGCTGGACGCCCTGGCATACGGTCCCGCCCTACCACGAAGCGGCGAAACCCATCGTGAAGGCCCTGGCCAGCGGCCTGCCGGGCATCCTGCCCGCCAGCCATGTCTTGCCGGGTGCCAAGGCCACAGGAACAACGCCATGACCACCCGACCCCACATCCCGCCCCCATCGCGATCTCCTGCGCCGCGCCTGAGCGCCGGTCGCCTGAGCGTCGTCGTGACGCTCGCGTGGGCCGCGCTGGTGCTGCCCGCGCTGTTCGGATCGCCCCTCAGCGTCGCGTTCGCGGCCACGCAGACCGGCAACCTCCTGGCCAACGCCTCGGCCGAGGTCGCCGCGAGCGCCGACGCCACCCAACCCGCAGCCTGGTCGACCTCGATCTGGGGCGAGCTCAGCGCCAGCGGCAGCTGGATCCAGGGCGGCGACGACGGCAACCACGCGCTGCAGATGCAGGTCTCGGATGTCCAGGGCGAGGGCGATGCGGCTTGGATCTCCGCCCCGATCGACCTGCTCTCCGACGCGCCGCTGCACGTCAGCGCGCGCTATCGCTGCACGACCAAGGCGCGCCTGCTGCTGCAGGTCCGTGGCGGCGGCGAGATCAAGCCCATCTGGATCGCCGTGGCGCTGGTCGAGCCGACCGACGCCTGGACCACCGCCGCGTCCGACGTCGTGCTGCCGTCCTGGGCGACGCAGGTGCGCGTGGCCTTCGCGATCAACACCGTCGGCACGCTGACGACCGACAGCTACGCCGTGACGACCTTGCCCCCGCCGGCGCCGCCCAAGGACGGCCTCGTCAACGTCTTCGGCAACGGCTCGTTCGAGCAGGACGGCGGCAACGCGACCACGGCACCCGGCTGGAGCTTCGAGGCCCTGGGGTCCGTCCAGGCCTCGGGCAGCCTGCCGGTCGGCGACGCCGCGGACGGCCAGCGCGCCGCGCGCATCGACGTCCAGGCGGTGACGGGCGAGGGTGACGCGAAGTGGTGGTCCGATCTCACGCGCGTCACGGCGGTCGACGGCGATTGGATGTTGCAGTTCCAATGGCGCGCGACGACCAAGGGCATCGTGCTGCTGTGGGAGCGCAAGCTCGACGGCACCGCCGGCTTCCGCATCCTCAAGTGGTTGCGCCCGGCGGTGAACAAGGACGCCAACGCCAAGATGCCCTGGACCAAGGCCAAGGTCGCCTTCGCCCTCGCGAAGGACGTCGAGGCCGTCCGGGTGGCCTTCATCCTGCCCCTGCCCGGCAGGTTCGAGATCGACGACGTCGTCCTGCAGCGCGCCTCGGTGGGCGGCGACGCCAACGGGCCGCTGCGGGTCAGCGTCGCGATCGACTCGCTCAACGCCAAGGTCGACGACGTGCTGGAGCTGCTGCAGGCCAAGGGCGTCCGCGGCAGCATCTACCTGCCGTCGGCGCGGATCGAGGCCGTCGGCGCGACGTCGCTGTCGACGCTGCAGACCGCCGAGTTCGCCGGCCAGGAGATCGGCATCTACGGCGAGAACCCGAGCCTCTGGGTCGCGGGGCCCTCGTCGATCTGGCGCGCCATCGTCATCCGCTCGTTCGCGCGGTTTCGCGACGCGGAGCTGCATCCGCACGGGTTCGCCCCGCCCGACGGGCTGGTCGACGACCAGGCGACCGACGCCATCGACAGCCGCGAGGGCTACGTCCGCTCGCTGCAGTCCGGCACCAACCACCAGCCCTTCGACTCGCTCAAGGTCCTGGTGCGCAACGTGACGGCATCGACCAGCGCCGACGTGATGCAGCGTTGGATCCAGGAGTCCCGTCGCCACGGCGGCTGGCTGGTGTTGCGCTACGGCGGCGTCGGTGCCAGCGGCGTCATCGACCTGCAGCGGCTCGGCCAGGATCTCGACACCGTCCTGGCGGCGGGCGGCACGTTCGCTCCGGTCGGCGAGACGCTGGGCTGGTGGAAGGTGCCGACGCCCACCCCGGAGCCCGGGATCGCGGGCTGCGCGGCGGCGCCGTCGTCGCCATCGCGCGCGGCCCGGACGGGCGTGGCCGGCCTGCTGCTGCTGGGGCTCGCGAGCCTCGCGCTGCGGCGCCTCAGCGCAGCTGGGCGAAGGGCTTGACCGCGAGTACGGGCACCGAGGCGCCGCGGACCACCGCCTCGGCCGTCGAGCCGACGAAGAAGCGCGCGAGGCCGGTGCGGCCGTGGGTGCTCATGACGATCATCCGCGCGTCGAGCTTGTCGGCCGTGTCCAGGATGGCCGTCGCGGGTGGACCTGCGCGGTAGAGGATCTGCTGTTCGGCCCCGAGATCCGCCGCGCGCGCCAGGAAGCGCTCCATCTCGCCCCGCACGGGCTCGAGCAGCTCGGGCTTGTCGAACAGCCCGTCCCAGACCTGCTCGGCGACGTCTGCGGGCAACCCGTCTTCGGGCACCACGCCCGAGCCGGGCCGCGGCACGACATGGAGCAGCGTCAGCGTGCAGCCCAGGCGTCGCGCCAGCAGGTCGGCGCTCTCGAGCGCCGCGAGCGAGCCGTCCGAGAAATCGATGGGGACGAGGATGGTCTTCACGGTGCACCTCAGCTGCGAGCGGGCAGTCGACATCGGCGATCGGGTCGGGCGTTGCGGGGCCGGCGGCGTCGCCAGCGATCCGGCCCCCGCCCAGCCTAGGACATCGGCGGCGCGCTGCAATGGCGGCGCGGCCGCGCCGATCGGGCGCCCTCAGCGCGTCGCGCCGTCGCGGACGAAGTGGTGCACCACCAGGCCGGGCAGCACCGTGGGCGGCCCCGAGCGCCAGCCTGCCGCCTGCAGCGGTTCGACCAGGAGCTGGGCCAGGCGCGGCGCGACCAGGGTGCCGCCGTCGCCGATCGCCGCGACCAGCCAGACCGCCGGGACGGCGTCGGCGTGGGCGTCCGGCTGCGGCAGCGAGGCGACCATCGCCTCGGCCTCGGCGCGCAGCGCGGCGATCGACGCCCCCCGCAGCTGCAGCTGGCCCGGCTCTGCCAGCAGCGAGCGCGGGAAGGGCAGGCGCGCGTGGGGGGCGCGCTGGGAGCGCAGCGCGACCTCGAGCGGTGCCCAGGGCAGGCCGATGACCCAGACGACGTCCTTGGCCGGGGCCGCGGCGATCCGCATGGCCGCCGCCCGATGCACCGGCGGCGGCGCCGGCACGTCGAGGTAGGCCGCGAGGAGCACGAGCCACGCGCCGGCCTGGGCCGCAAGCGCCAAGGCCGCGGCGACGCGACGACGAGCCTGCGGCGCGCGGGCGACGGCGTGCTCGAGCCCCAGCGCCCCCAGCGCGGCGAACGCCGGCGCGACCATCAGATCGTAGCGCCCGACGAGGTAGATCGGGCGCCACATCGAGATCGCCGCCGCGCCGGCCATCGGCAGCAAGAGCGCGGCCCAGAGCAGCGTCGCATCGAAGGCCGCAGGGTCGGCGCTGGCTGGCGCCGCGTCCGCAGCCTGCGCCGCCGCGTCAGTCCGCGGCCGCCCCAGCGGCGCGGCCGCCAGCCACAGCAGCGGCAGCGCGAGCGTGACGGCGACGCCGGTCGCCAGGGGCTCGGCCAGCGTCACCGCGCCGAGCTCGCCGAGCCACGAGGGGAAGGGCGTCAGCCCCGCGCACATCGCCAGGGTGCCGCCGACGGCGTCGATCGGGCCGTGCCAGTAGTCGGCCAGCCAGGCACCGCCGTGACCCGCCTGGTCGCGCAGGGTCCAGGCGGCCCACGCTCCCCACGGCAGCACGCCCAGCGCACCCGCCAGCGCCGTCGCCCGCCGTGTTCCAGGCGGGGCCCGGAACGCGGCGACGGCGACCACCCCCGCCATCAGCACACCGTGGTGGTGCGACAGGCTCAGCGCCGCGAGCGTCGCCGCCGCCGCGGCCAGCCACGCGCGTCCGGGGCGCCCGCCCTGGCGTGCCGCCTGCAGGCAGCCGACGAGCAGGGGCGCGAGCAGCGCGAGCAGGGCGTAGGCGCGGGCCTCGGTGCTGTAGTGCAGCAGCCACGGCGACAGCGCCATCGCCATCGCGGCCGCCAGCTGCGCGACGCCTCCACCGCCTGCGCCGCGCACCACCCACGGCAGCGCCCCGATCAGCGCGACGCCCGCCAGCAGGCTCGGCGCGCGGAGCGAGCCCTCGCCGAAGCCGAACGCGCCGCCCCACACGTGCAGCAGCAGCGCGTGCAGGGGCGGATGGACGTCCCGCGCCAGCGCCGCCGCGACCTCGCCGACGCCGTCGGCCGAGGCGAAGAGCGCAGAGCAGGCCTCGTCGAGCCAGAACTCGGCGCGCTCGATGCGCACCAGGCGCAGAAATCCGCCGCCGAGGACCAGCGCGACGACGGTCCACGCCAGCGCACGTGGCGGCGGGGCAGGAGGCGGGGGCGTGGTGGGGCTCGGGTCCATGCGATCCGGCGGGCAGGCTTCGGGCGCGGCGCGGCGGCTGCCGTGCGGTCGCGCCGGATGCCGCAAGCATCGCAGCAACGGCGACGAAATGCAGCCGGGCGGCGCGTGCACCGCGTGCCTGCCGTGACCGACGCCGTCGTCGTCGCCCCGGGCTGCCCGGATCCGAACCCGGTAGATCCCTGGAGGCGCAAAGAGTTGACACAGGCGCGAGGTTTCGCCAGAACGCCGCGCCGACGATGCGGCTTGGCCCCGAGGGCCCCACTGGCGCCCCCCACCCCCCGCGCCGCGACGACCGACAGCATGCCGTCCGAACCTCCATCGACCCTCCGAGATCGGCTCTCGCGCAGCAGCGCGGCATGGGAGCGGGGCGCCAACTACTTCCGCGTCCACGACTCGCGCGCGTTCGGCAGGTTGATGCTGCTCTACGTCGCGCTCGGCGTGCTGGTCGGCGGCGTCGCCATCCTGTTCCACATCGCGGTCGAGGCTGCGGAGCACTTCCTGCTCGGCGGCCTCGCCGGCTTCCACCCGCCTTCGCCCGGCGGCGAGTCGCCACTGTTCGAGCCGACGCATACCGAGTTCCGCCGCTGGGTGTTGATCATCCTGCCTGCTGCGGGCGCCCTGGTCTCGGGGCTGCTGGTCGAGCGTTTCGCGCCGGAGGCCGCCGGCGGCGGCATCAACGCGCTGATCCGCGCCTACCACGAGGGGGCGCACATCCGGCGGCGCGTGGTCTGGGTCAAGACCGTCGCGTCGGCGCTGGTGCTCGGCTCGGGCGGCTCGGCGGGTCGTGAGGGCCCGGTGGCGCAGGTCGGCCTCTCGGTCGGGGCGCTGGTCGCGCGCGCGCTGCGCCTGGATCGGCGCGAGACGTTGACGTTGGCCGCGGCTGGCGCTGCCGCCGGCATCGGCGCGATCTTCCACGCGCCCGTCGCCTCGGCGCTGCTGGTGGCCGAGATCCTCTACCGCGAGATGGAGTTGGAGCACGAGGTCATCGTGCCATCGCTGATCGCCAGCATCGTCAGCTACTCGATCTACACCATCAAGTTCGCCTGGAGCCCGCTTTTTGTCCTGCGCGGCTACACCTTCGAGAACCCGCTCGAGCTCGGGCCCTACCTGGTGCTGGCGCTGGTGCTCGGCATCCAGGCGCGCTGGTTCACGTCGTTCTTCCAGGCGGTGTCGACCTACTTCCTGCAACTGAAGGTGCCCGCTGGCGTCAAGCCGGCGATCGGCGGTCTCGGCGTCGGCGTGATCGGCTACATGCTGCCGCAGTCGGTCGGCACGGGCTACGGCATCCTGCAAGGCGCGCTCGACGGCAACATCGACCTCGGCATCCTGCTCGGCCTCGCGCTGCTCAAGATCGTGACGACGACGCTGACGGTCGGCTCGGGCGGCTCGGGCGGTGACTTCGGCCCGTCGATCGTGATCGGCGGCGCGCTCGGCGGCGTCGTCGGTGGCGCCACCGTCTTCTTGTTCCCCGGCTTGGGCGCCAACCCGAGCGCCTTCGTCGTGCTCGGCATGGTCGGATTCTTCTCGGCGGTGTCCAATGCGCCGATCTCGACGATCATCCTGGTGACCGAGATGACGGGCAACTACCACATGCTCGTGCCGGCGATGTGGGTCTGCGTCATCGCCTATCTGCTCACCCGCGACATCTCGATCTTCGACGCCCAGCGCGCCACCCGCATGGACGCCCCCGGCCACCTGGCCGAGGCGCTGGACGGCGCGGCGCGGCGCTACTCGGTCGCCGACGCCATCCAGAACCGCGAGCACGAGGAGCCGGTCTCGATCCACCCCGACACCTCGATCGGCGAGCTGCGGTCGCTGTTCGGCCAGAGCCACCACTCGGTCTTCCCGGTGGTGGACGACGAGGGCTTCCTGCTGGGCGTCGTCGGCGACGCCTCGCTGCGAGAGGCCGTCGTCGAGGGGGATCTGGACGGCCTGATCGTGGCCGCCGACCTCGTCGAGGCCGCGCCGACGCTGCGCATGGACGAGCCGTTGCGGATGGCGATGGACAAGCTCGTCGCCAGCCACCAGGACGAGCTCGTGATCGTCGACGCCGAAGACGAGCGCGTCGTCGTCGGCACCTTGAGCCGCCGCGACGTCGTCGCTTTCTTTGACGAGGGGTTGCAGCAGGCCGAGCGCGACAGCGCGCCCGAGCCGCCGCCGACCAGCGTGCTCGAGGTCCTGGGCTCGCTCGTGGTCGACGCGCGCGCTGCGCTCGTCGCCGGCGTCACGCCGGGGCAGGGGCCCGCGCCCGAGCCGTCCGCCGCCGCGCCCGAGACGCCTGTTGGCACGCCGTCCGCCACGGGCGCCGCCGGCAGCGCCCCCGCCGACAGCGACGCCGCCGACAGCGACGCCGCCGGAACCTGAGCGCCGACGCCAGCCGGCCCGCAGCATCGCTGCTTGACGCACGCCTGGGGCGTGGCGATCCTCCCCAGCGCCTCGAACGCGCGTGGTCCAGGTCGACCGGCCCGTCGCCGCGCCGGACAGGCTCGAAGCCGCGGCCGCCCGGCCGCGACGTGACCGGGGCGCGCAGGAGGTCATTGCGTGAGGGCCTACGTCCGCCTGCGCGGTCCCAACTCGGCCGAATGGTTGCTTGGCCCGGGGGACGTGATCGGCCGCCTGGCCAGCGCTGCGCTGCCGATCGACAGCGCCCGCATCTCCGAGGCCCACGCCCTGATCAGCCTGCGCGCCGGCTCGCTGCGCCTGCTCGGCCTGCGCAGCATGGTCGCGGTCGATGGCGCCCTGGTGTCCGACGTCGAGCTCGTCCCCGGCCTGCGCGTCGAGCTGGCCCCAGGCATCGCGCTGACGGTGCTCGACGTCGAGCTGCCGTCCGAGCTGCTGGCCTTGCAGGGCGCGTCGCTGCCGCGCCAGGTGCTGACGACCACCTGTTGCCTGGTCGCCCAGCCGCAGCTGGCGCTGGTCAATGGCTACCATGAGGGCGCGCTCGGGCAGTTCTGGCCGGTCGGCGTGGAGTGGCGCGGCCGCATCGATGGCGCGCCGGCGCAGACGCTGCGGCCCGGCCAGCGCCTCGCCGTCGGCGGCCACGAGGTCGAGGTCGTCACGGTGCAGGTGCAGGACGCCGGCGCGCCGCGGACGGTCGTGCAGGGCGCGCTGAGCCCGGCGCTGCGCATCGTCGCCAGCTACGAGACAGTGCAGATCTACCGGCAGCAGGCCGATGGCCGCGACGGCGACGTGCCGGTGGTGATCCAGGGCATCCCCGCGCAGATCGTCTCGGAGCTGGTCGCCGTCCAGGGTCCCGTCAACTGGGAGACCATCGCCGGACAGATCTGGCGCGGCGAGGACGACAGGGCGCGCCTGCGCCGCCGCTGGGACGTCGGTCTGACCCGCGTGCGCGACAAGCTGCGCCAGGCAGGCATCCGCCCCGATCTGCTGCGCTCGCATGGCCGCGGCGAGGTCGAGCTGCTGCTGTTGCCCGGGGACGTGGTCGATGACCGGACCTGAGCCCAACGGCGACAGCGACGCCGGCTGGGGCGTGTCGCCGGCCCAGGCGCCCGGGGCAGCCTGGAACGCCGCCGCCGCCGGGGCCGCGTCGGCGATCGCCATCGCCCGCCACGCTCCCGCGGTGCCCGACGCGTCCGCGCCGCCCGCGCCCGAGGGGGTGACGCCGCTCCAGCGCCCTGGCGCCGCCGACGATCGCGACCCGTTCGGACCCGACCCGGGCGCGCGCGCCTTCGCCGTGCCCGAAGCCACGCGCTACGCCGACGGCGGCCTGCTCGGTCAGGGCGGCATGGGCGTCGTCACCGCGACCCTCGACCGCAGGCTCGGCCGCGTGGTCGCGCGCAAACAGGTGGCGCACGCGGCCCGGGTCGACCCCACGGCGCGGGCCCGACTCGCCCGCGAGGCCGCGATCACGGCCCGCCTGGACCACCCCGGCATCGTGCCGGTCTACGACGCTGGCGTCGGCCCGGACGGCGAGCCCTACTACACGATGCGCCTCGTGATGGGTCGCACCCTCGCCGACGCCATCGCCGCCCAAGTCGACGACGCGGGCCGCATTCGCCTGCTGCGGCGGGCCCTGGCCGCGATCGAAGCGATCGCCTACGCCCACGACAAGGGCGTGATCCACCGCGACCTCAAGCCGGCGAACATCCTGCTCGGCAGCTTCGGCGAGGCCCAGGTCGTCGATTGGGGGTTGGCGCGCCAGCTCGCGCAGCACGACGGCACGGACGGGGATCCGAGCGGCAGCCCGGACGGCGGCGACGCGCCGTCGGTCGATGACGCCGGCCACGCCGAGGCCCACGACGCCGCGATCACGCGGATCGGCGCCATCGTCGGCACGCCCGGCTACCTCGCCCCCGAGGTCGCGGCCGGCGCGCCGCACAGCAAACGCAGCGACGTCTACGGCCTCGGCGTCGCGCTGCGCGAGATCGTGGCGACCGCCGAGGCGCCAGGCGAGCTGCTGGCGATCCTCGACTGCGCCACCGCCGCCGATCCCTCGGCGCGCTACCCGGACGCCGGCGCCCTGGCCGAAGACCTCGAGGCCTGGCTCGACGGTCGCCGCGTCACCGCGCACCGCTACTCGCCGTGGGAGCACGTGCGGCGCCTGGCCCGGCTGTGGCGGACGCCGCTGTGGATCGCGGGCCTCGCGCTGGCGGCCGTCGCGGCGGTCCTGGTCGGGGCGCTGGTCTGGACCTCGTCCGAGCGCGACGCCGCGATCGACGCGGAACGGCGCGCCGTGGCCGCCCACGCCGTCGCCAACCGCAGCCTGGCGCGCGCGCTGCTCGGCGCGGCCCAGGCGTCCGCCGCGATCCTGCAGCTGCCCGAGGCCGAGGTCCTCGCCGCGCACGCGCTGCGCGTCGCCGACGATCCGCTGGCGCGCGGCGTGCTGATGCGGGCGCGGGTCCAGGACGTCGCCCTGCGCGCAAGTCCGACCGCGCTGCCCAGCGACTGCGTCCGTCGCGATTGGAGCCTCGACGGCTCGCTCGGTGCGTGCGCCCGCGACCGCACGCTCGAGCTCTGGCAGCTCGAGCCGCTGCGGCTGCGCTGGAAGCGCACGATCACCGCCCATTCGCTGGCTCTCACCGCGCGGCACGTCCTCGTCAGCGAGGGCATCGGCGAGCTGACGCGACTCGACCTCGAGACGGGCGCCGTGCTCGCGCCGTCGCCGCCGCCCTCGCCGGCGCTCAGCGGGGATTGGCCGCCGGGCGAGCGCGACGATCGGGCGCTGCGCTTCAACGTCGCGCAGGTCGTCGTCGTGGACGCGGCCTCCGGCGCCCTGCAGACCTGGCCCAGCTGCGACGGCCGCGCCACGGTCGCCGCCGCACGCTGCAGCCACGGCGCGGCGACGGGGGCGGTCGCCGTCGTCTGCGAGGACGGCCTGCTCACGGTGCTCGACGCCGCCGGCCTGCCCGTGGCCAGCACCCACACCGGCCTCGACCAGCAGCACCGCAGCGTCGGCGTGGTCAACTGGAGCCGCGACTGCGGAACGCTCTATCTCGGCACGCACGACGGCACCGTCGCGGCGCTCGCCATGCCCGGGGCGTCAGCGCGCTTCCAGCTCGCGGCCAACGTCGGTCAGGTCGTCACGCTCGTCGCCGACGCGCAGTGGCTGGTGGTCGCCGGCGAGCGCGGCGGCGTGGAGCTGCGGCACCCGCAGACCGGTGTGCTGCTGGGCCGCTTGCCGACGCGGGCAGGGCGCGAGTTCCGCCTGCGCGGCGACGGCGAGCTGCGGACCTTCGGCAGCGCGTTGTGGCGTTGGCGGCTACCGGCCTCCCCGGTCGCGCTGACCTTGCCGGCCGGGCCGCGGACACATGGCCTCGCCGCCGCCGCCCTGGCCCCCGATGGCCGCCGTCTCGGCATCGGTCGCGCCGACGGGACCGTCCTGATCGCGCCCGTCGACGGGGACCCCGCCTTCGTCGATCCGGTCACGTTCGCCAACATCGCGAAGTTCGCCGCGTGGACGCGCGACGGCAGCGCGCTCGTCGTGTCGGGTGTCGCCGAGCCCGGCCTGCGGCGGTACCGCCTGGACGGGAGCGGTCCGCGCGCGGTGCCGACGTCGGCGGCGTGGCAGAGCGCCGGGCTGCGCCGCGTCGTGGCGCTGGCCAGCGGCACGCTGCTGACGATCGACTACGGCGGCACCCTGGCCGCGTGGGCCGACGGCGGCGAAGGCCTGCCCGTCGAGCTGGCGCAGCGGCCCGACAGCCACCGTCCGTCCTGGCTCGACCTCTCGACCGACGCGGCCGGACGGCGGGCCGTGGCCGTCGACAGCGCGGGCGCCATCGAGCTCTGCCACGACGGCAGGCCGGTGCGCTGCGCGCCTGTCGGGCTCGTGGCCGGCGCCGAAGTCGCGGCGTTGCCCACGCGCGATGGCCTGGTCTACGTCGCGGGGCCCGGCCAGGTCGTCGCGCTCGACGCGCACGGGGCGCAGGTGGCGCGCGCCGAGACCGGGGGGATCCGCGTCCACGACCTCGCCATCAGCCCCGACGACGCCTGGCTGGTCGCGGCACAGCTCGACGGCCGTGTCCGGATCCTGGACCGCGCGACGCTGCAGCTCCGGGCGCTGACGGGCGGGCACGACCGGCGGGTCTCGGCCGTGTCGTTCGACGCCGCGGGCCGGACGCTGGCGAGCGCGAGCTGGGACGGCAGCGTGCTGCTCTGGGATGTCGCGACCCTGGACCTGCCGGTGGCCACCCTGGTGCGCCAGGCGACCGAGCGCTGGGGCCTGGCGTTGGACGACGTGCTCGACGCGGACGGCGCGATCGCCGCGACGGGTCCGGTCCCGTGAGCGTCGCGCAAGCGCTCGCCGCAGCGGCGTCGGTCGCCGATGCGCGGCCCGACGGCGTGCGCCGCTACACCGCGAGCTCCGGCCGTTTGCCGTGGCTCTCTTTGCTGTGGTAGCGCTTGGCGCGCTTGTCGCTGCCGTAGAGGCTGCCGATCTTGTTGCGGCCGATCCGGGTGCCGGTCGACATCGCCTGCGGCGCGTTCGGATCGCCGACGTTGTGCCACTCCGAGACCAGGGCCTTGTCGCCGGCGTTGTGGCTCTGGTTGCCGCGGATCACGTTGTCGTTCGAGCCGTTCGACACGCGGATCGCGTCGCCTGACACGGTGTCGAAGCGGTTGTTGCGGATCGTGTTCCGCGAGCTCTGGTTGTTCATGTAGATGGCGTGGATCAGCTTGGGCCCGTCGCGACCTTCGTTGAAGGCGCCGGGAACGATGCCGTTTTCCAAGCCGCGGAACGTGCAGTCCTCGATCGTCGAGTCGCTGACGCCGCGCATCATCACGCCGCCGGCGCCGAAGCGCATCTTGGCCCAGTTGGCGTCACCCGGGGCGCTGTGCTTGCTGCCGAGGCCGGCAAAACGCACGCCCTGCAGGTGGGCGCCGCTGACGAAGGCGTTGTGGCCGCCGTCCCAGCGGTTGTCGGCGCCGGCCTTCTGCTGCGGCGAGATCTCGATGCCACCGGACTCGAAGCCGCGGATCGTGATGTTGCGCACGTCGAGGTTGGCGGCCGCCGGGCGATCGGCGCTGGTCTGGTCGCCGACGGCTGGCCGGTACGACAGGAAGTAGCCCGGCGTCGGGCGTCCGCCGTGGGTGCCGTTGACCGCGCCGCCGTAGCCGTCGAGCACGATCCGCTGGTTCGGCTTGTAGTAGTGCCAGAGGGTCTGCGCTCGCGGGCGCGCCGCGGCCCCGGGCGTCAACCGGACGACGATCTCGGGCACCTCAGGCTGCGTCGCGAGCAGGAAGTCGTGGACCTCGGTCAAGGTCGCGAAGCGCTGGCCCAGGACCTCGAACTGCGCTGGCGGTGCCGCCGCGCCTGCGCCGGCCTCCCCAGCAGCACCGGGCCTGTTCGCGCCGTGCTTGGCGTCGGGCTGGACCAGGGCGCGCTGCTCGGCGTAGGGCTTGCCGCGCAGCGAATCGGCCAGGCCGCCCGCCGGCGCGGGCGTCGCCGCCGCGCCCGGCTTGCCGCCGGCGACGTCGCTGGCCTTGTCGTTCTTCGGCTCGAGCCGTGCCATGGTCGCACCCGTCCGGGCCCGCGCCGCCGGCGCCGCCCTGGATCCCGCTTGTACGGCTCCGAACCCGCGGCGACAAGCGCGAAGCGGCCGGGCGTTGCAGGCATCGGGTTCACAGACCCCGCTGACGCCGCGGCGCGGTCAGGAGCTGCACGAGAGCATGGAGCAGCCGGCGCGGTGGCGCGCCCATTCGGGCCGCTTGGCCATCCAGCGCACGTCGTCTGGCACCTCGTACGGCCGGCGCAGGGCGTCGAGCAGCTCATCGATGCCGCCCGCGTCGCCTTGCTCTGCGCGGTCGATCGCGAGCTGGGCCAGGTAGTTGCGCGGCACCACGGCGGGGTTCACCGCGTGCATCGCGGCGCGCCGCTCGTGGTCCGACCGGCCGAGCGCGACGACGCGTCGGCGGTAGCGCTGCAGCCACGCCCGCAGCGCGCTGCCGGCCGAGGTCGGGCGATCGTCGTCGAAGGCAGCGCGGTCGTAGAAGGCGTCGGCGAACCCGGCCCAGCCGGCCTGGTCCGCCGCGCCGTCCGCGCCGGATGCTGCATCGGTCGCGCCCCAGTCGCCCAACGCGCGGAACAGCAGCGTCATGTCGATCTCGCTGGCGGCGAAGACGCGCCAGAGCCCCTCGGCGATCGCGGCGTCCTCGTCGTCGTCGAGCGAGCGCAGGCCGAGCTTGGCCGCGACCATCGCTGCGTGCTCGCGCGCGCTCTGCCGCACCGCGCGATCGAGCACCTCCTGCAACGGCGTGACCTCGCGGACGAGCGGGTGCAGCGCGTTGGCCAGCTGCACGAGGTTCCACAGCACGACGTCGCGCTGCGCGCCGAAGCGGTAGCGGCGGCCGTGGGCGTCGGTCGTGTTCGGCGTCCAGTCCGGATCGTAGCCCTCGAGCCAGCCGTAGGGGCCGTAGTCGATGGTCAGGCCGAGCAGCGAGAGGTTGTCGGTGTTGAGCACGCCGTGGACGAAGCCGACGCGTTGCCAATGCACCGCCAGCGTCACCGAGCGCTGGCAGACGCGATCCAGCAGCGCGATGGCCGCGTCGCGCTCAGGCAGCTGCGCCAGGTCCGGCTCGTGGCGGCGCAGGACGTGCCGCAGCATCGCCCGCAGCGGCTCGAGCTCGCCCTGGGCCGCCAGGATCTCGAAGTGGCCCACGCGCAGGAACGACGGCGCGACCCGGCAGACGATCGCGCCGGGTTCTGGCGCCGCCCGGCCGTCGTAGAACATGTCGCGCACCACGGGATCGCCGGTCGCGACCAACGAGAGCGCCCGCGTCGTCGGCACCCCCAGGTGTGCCATCGCCTCGGAGCAGATCAGCTCGCGGATCGAGGACCGCAGCACGGCGCGGCCGTCGCCGCCGCGCGAGTACGGTGTGCGGCCCGCACCCTTGAGCTGCAACTCCCAGCGCCCGCCGTCGGGTGCCAGCACCTCGCCGAGGCTGATCGCCCGGCCGTCCCCGAGCTGGCCCGCCCAGTTGCCGAATTGGTGGCCACCGTAGCGCCAGGCGAAGGGATCGCTGCCCGGAACGAGCTGGTTGCCGGCCAGCGCCGCGGCGGCTTCGGCGCGCTGCGCCGGATCCAGGGCCGTCGGCAGCCCGAGCAAGGCGGCGACCTCCGGGACCCAGGTGAGCAGCTCCGGCGCCGCGACGGGCGTCGGCAGCACCCGCGACGCGCAGACCCCAGGCCGTGCGCGCGGGACGTTGCGCGGATCGGCGTCGAGCGGCAGCTCGCGTAGCGCGGAGTTGTCGAACCGGAGGGCATCGAGCATGGACAACGGGCCTCCAGGTGGCGGGCAGGAGCGGGCGCGCTTGCGGCGCGTCTGCGGCCCCGCTTGTAGCCTCGCCGTGCCTCCCTTGCCGATCGTTCGCCGGGATCTGGCAACAAAAACGGCGCGCAGCGATGTCGTCTCCGATGGGCTCGCCGTGTGGCCGGCGCCGTGTGGCCGTCGCTGCTGCCGACGGCAGGCCCGGCCCGGCCCCGCCGTGGCAGGGGCAGGCGCAGCGTCGCGCGCTGTCGCACGATCGCCGGCCGGGCCGCGGAAGATCGCTTGCAAGCTCCGTCGATCTGGCACAACCTGACGATGCTTCCGCGTTCGAACGCACCCGCGTGCCGACAGGAGGGCGCCATGACGATGAGCGACCGCCGAGCCGTGCCGAGGCAGCCGGCGCGCCTGACGCTGGCGCTCCGCGTCGGCGACGGCTACGAACCGCTGCAGACCCGTGACGTCAGCGCGACGGGTGCCTTCGTCGTCTGCAAGGCGTCGCGTCGCGCCGGCGAGATCCTGCAGCTGCAGCATCGTCCGGAGCACCCCGAGCTTCGAGTCGACGTGCGGGCGCTCGTCGTCCGGGTGGCCGAGCCGGCCGCCGCCGACTTCGGCATGGGCGTCGTCTGGCTCGACGCACGCTCGACCAGCACCACCGCCATCACCGGATTCCTGCGCGAGAGCCTCGGCCTCGGGCCCGGCGCGATCGCCGCGATCTCGGGCAACGTCTACATCTTCGAGGCCGCGCGCCAGCTGCTGGGATCGCTGCACAGCGGCGGCCACGCGCCGCAACCGGCCCAGGCCCTGGGCCGCCACGCGCCGTCGGGGCGCACCGAGGTCGTCGGGTTCCGCGCGGCGATGGGCAGCCAGGCGTCAGCGGTCGCGCCAGCCGACACGCCGGCCGTTCCGACCATGCCCGCGTTCGCGCCGCGAGCACCGACGCCAGCGCAGCCGCTGCGCGCGGTGCCGCAGGGGAGGGTCTCGTCGGCCGCGACGCCGATCGCGCTCGGGGCGGGGCCGGTCGTGGCCCCCGCCGCCGACGTGGCCGAGTCCTTGCCGCGATCGCCACGCCTCGACCCCCATGGCCGCGACAAGCGGACCACGAGCCCGGAGCGCGGCAAGGTCCGGGCCGATCGGACCGCCGACCCGCAGGGCGTCGAACCGCGCAGCGCCGAGCACGATGCGCCGGGGCCGGCCCGACGCGCGATGCCCTTCGTCAGCGACGACGCGCTGCGGCAGCGTGCCCTGATCGGGACGCGCCCGCGGGTCGCCGCGCCGAGCCACGCGTCGTCCGGCCACGCGGAGCCTGTCCGCGCTGTGGGCCGACCGCCCTCGGAGGTCGTGGCCGCCCATGTGGCGGCAGAGCCCACACGCCAGGCCGCGCATGCCTCGGAGTCTGGGGTCTTTCGCGCTCTGCGCACGTTCACCGGCAAGCTGCGTGGACGCTCGGACGGGCCAGTGCCGTTGGGCAAGATGGCGGTGTCGCCAGACGGTCGCTTCTACACCGCCGGCCATGGGGCCATCCCGGACGGGGG
Organism: uncultured Enterobacteriaceae bacterium; assembly: GCA_964586155.1. Taxonomy (GTDB): domain Bacteria; phylum Myxococcota_A; class UBA9042; order UBA9042; family UBA9042; genus SXNM01. The sequence continues at coordinate 80,705 of CAZPHC010000024.1, forward strand.
CGAGCCGCTCGAGTCGACGAACACGGACGACGACGAGGGCTGACACTGCCTGCCCGTCCCGCCGTCGAGGCGGCGACGCGCTGCGGTTCCGTGGCGCGCGTCGAGGCACCTGCCCATCGAATCGTGCTATATGCCGCCTCGTCGCGCGCCCACAGCGCCCGGGAGGTCGAGATGAACGCCTGGCAGATGACCCGCTATGCGGGCGTGGACGGCCTGCGCTACGCCGACATCGCCGTGCCGACGCCGGGGCCCGGCGAGCTGCGGTTCGTGGTCGAGGCCTCCTCGGTCAACCCCATCGACTGGAAGTTGGCCAAGGGCATGTTGCGCTGGATCCGGCCGATGCGCTTGCCGTGGACGCCGACCTTCGACGGCGCGGGCCACGTCGACGCCGTCGGTCCCGGCGTGCAGGGCTGGGCGGTCGGAGATCGCGTGGCCACGCGCATCGGCAGCAAGGGGGGCGGGGCGGCGGCGGAGCTCGCGGTCGCCAACGTCGTACACTGCGCTCGCGTGCCCGACGGCGTGGACATCGAGGCTGCTGCCGCCGTCCCCCTGGCCGGCATGACGGCGTGGCAGGGGCTCTTCGACGCCGGCGGCATGGCGCACGACGCGGCGGGCCTGCGCGTGCTGATCATCGGCGCCGCGGGCGGGGTCGGCCACCTCGCGGTCCAGCTCGCCGTCGAGACCGGTGCGGAGGTCATCGGCGCCTGCAGCACGGCCAACGTCGACCGGGTGCGCAGCCTCGGCGTGCTCGACGTCATCGACTACCGCGAGGAGCCCGACTATGGGCGCTGTGGCCCCTATGACGTCGTGTACGACACGGTCGGCGTCGGCCTCGACGCGAGCCGCCGCTTCCTCAAGCCGGGCGCTGTCTACCTGACGCCGTTTCCGAAGCCGGGGGACATCGTGGCGGCGGCGGCCAGCCGGCTCGGACTCGGTCCGCGCGTCCGGCTCGTCATGTTGAAGCCGACCGGAGCCAACCTCGCGCAGCTGCTCGAACGCCTCGCCGACGGCCGGCTGAAGGTCTGGATCGACAGCCGCTTCGACGCTGACGCCTTGCCCGACGCGTGGCGTCGCAGCATGAGCGGCCGTGCTGTCGGCAAGATCGTCGTCCGAGGTCGCTCTGCTGACGCGAACGCGTCGATCCGCGGCGATCCTCGTTGACCGGCGTGGCGTGGACTGGCACTCTGCCAGCGACTGGATGTTGTCGATCGCGAACGGAAGTGGTGGCCGAGGCCACCAAGAAACGACGCGCGGCCGCCTGGCGGGTGGTGCGTCAAGCGAGACCGGGCCGAACGACGGCCCACGAGACTTCGTTGCGGCCGGGATCGGCCGCGTCCCTGGGGGTGGCATGAAGTGGTACATGAAGGGCTCGGTGGCTGCGATCGGCCTGCTTCTCGCGATGGTCGCGGGTCCGGCCGTCGCGGCGCAACCTGCCACGGCGCTCGTCGACGGCGTCCTGACTTCGTCGGGCGGCAGCCCCGCAGCCGACGGTGACTACGACCTGACCTTCGCGATCTACGACGCCGCGACCGCTGGCACGCTGGCCTGGTCCGAGACGGCCAAGGTCAAGCTCGCCGGTGGCCGCTTCCAGCACGCCCTCGGCTCGGTCACTGCGATCGACGCCGCCAAGCTCGCCGCCCTCGGCAAGCAGTGGCTCTCGGTCAAGGTCGGCGCCGATCCCGAGCTGCCGCGCCAGCCGCTGCACAGCACGATCTTCGCGCTGTACGCCGGCGAGGCCGCCAAGGTCTCGTGCGATGGCTGCGTCGGCGCCAACCAGCTGGCCAACGGCAGCATCGCCGCGGCGAAGATCGGCTTCAACTACGCCGGCAGCTCGACCAAGGGCGGCCCGGCGGTCGAGCTCGAGTGCACCGCCTGCGTCGGCGTGGCCGAGATGAAGTTCGACGGCGACGTCGACCTCGCCGGCAACTCGATCAAGGCCAAGAACGGCACCTTCAGCGGCGATCTGGTCGCCGCCACCGTGACCGCGACCAGCTTCGCCGGCGACGGCAGCAAGCTCACCGGCATCAAGACCCCGAGCGGCGAGTGCAAGAACGCGGGCGAGGTGGTCAAGGGCATCAACTCGGACGGCTCGCTCAAGTGCGTGGCGGCCATGGACCCGACCGCGCTGCCCAAGGACGGCATCGACGAGATCAGCAATGGCCTCGTGAGCAACCAGTTCGTCGACACCATCGCCGGCGCGTCGGGCATCGCCATCCCCGACAACACGGGCTCGGACGCCAACGCGACCCTGACCTTCCCGGACATCGGCATCGCGCAGACGTTCGAGCTCTCGGTCGACGTCGCCAACACCGACCTGTCCAAGGTCGCGATGGTGGTGCTGCCGCCGGACGACAAGAAGACGGGCTGGACGCTGTGCGACCCCTGCGGCAAGACCGACGAGAAGTCGTACAAGGTCACGTTCAGCAAGGACAACATGCCCAAGAGCGGCGACCTGACGGCTTGGATCGGCGCCAACCCCAAGGGCACCTGGAACCTCAAGGTCATCGACACGGGCTACTGCGTTCCGCAGGCTCCGGGCAACGCGGCGCTGTGCAACACGACCAACAAGACCGACGGCTCGATCGTGTCCTGGAACATCAAGATCCAGACGCTCTCGAACAAGAAGATCAAGATGGGCGGCGACCTCTACGTCGACGGCAAGATCTGGGGCAAGGACAACGGCCACGGCGTTCCGGGCGGCCCGCTGGTCGTCGGCAGCTCGGTCAAGCTTGGCGACGACACGGCCACCTGTGACGCCGGTCGCGCCGGCGCGCTCAAGTACGCTGGCGGCTACGTCTCGCTGTGCACGCCGGATGGCTGGGTGCGCATCTCGCAGCCGAGCAACTTCCCCGGCAGCAAGCTGATCAGCGCCGACGACGCCGTGACCATCAACAGCTGGGTCGGCAACCCCTCGATGAAGTGGAAGCTCTGCTACCGGTACTCGGACAACACCAAGAACGCTTCGACCTTCCACAACAACTGCAACTTCAAGGGCCCGACCGTCGTGGTCGCCAAGCTCAACACGGGCCGGCTGGTTGGTGGTTACGCTTCCTGCCCCTGGCACAACAACTACAACAGCTACACCTACCACTGCAAAGGTTCGTTCTTGTTCAGCCTGACCAATGGCCACCGCTACGCCAAGAAGGACTACTACACGGGCAGCTCCGCGTCCTTCTCCCACGCCTACGGCATCTACAACCACGGCAGCTACGGCCCGTGCTTCGGTGGCGGCCACGACTTCTGCTTCAACAGCAGCAACATGGCGTCCGGCTACTCGAACCTCGGCCACGACTACGAGTGCCGCAAGGTGGTCAACGGCGACAACGGCTACAGCGGCTACGGGACCGCAGCCTGTCGTGACGACTTCACCGGCGCGTACAACTGGAGCACCACGGACTTCGAAGTCTGGTACCAGGAGACCTACCAGTAGGTCGCAATCCGCATCCCGACTCGGTGCCGCGCGTCACGTTGCGCAGCACCGACGACACGCCGGGCTCTCGTCGGCCCGGTCGTTCCTCCCGCGACTGGACGTGCCCGCCGGCTCTTGGTACTCCCCAGGGCGGGGGCCGTTCCATGTCGGCGTCCGACCTGTCGAACCCTCGCAGGACCGGAGGAACGCCGTGACGGCAGCGAAGATCAAGGCCAAGGTGATCGTCCGCCTGCTGACGGTGGACGATATCGCCGCGATCCGCTGGATCCACAGGGCGAGCTTCCCCGGCATGGCGCCCTGGACCGAGGCGCAGCTCCGCAGCCAGATCGAGCTCTTCCCCGAAGGCCAGATTGGCGTCGAGGTCGACGGCAAGCTCGTCGCGACCAGCTCGAGCCTGATCGTCGAAGGGGCTGTGGCGCGTCGGCCGCATCGTTTCGACGCCATCTGTGACCACGGGCTGATCCGCAACCATGATGACGACGGTGACGTGCTGTACGGCATCGACATCGCCGTGCATCCCGAGTTTCGGGGGCTGCGGTTGGCCCGGCGGCTCTACGAAGCGCGCAAGGAACTCGTGCGCAAGCGGGCGCTGCACTCGTTCCTCATCGCCGGGCGCATGCCACGCTACCACAAGGTGGCCAAGAAGCTGACGCCGGACCAGTACGTGCGGCAGGTGCTCGCGCGGGATCTCAAGGACCCCGTCGTCACCGCCCAGGTCGCCAACGGCTTCGTGATCCTCGCGGTCCTGCGCGACTACATGCCGAGCGACCGCGAGAGCGGTGGGCATGCCGTGCTGATGGAGTGGCGCAACCCGGACGTCGCGCCCGAAGATGGCTACGTCATCGGCGGCATGATGCGTGTCGCCAGCGTGCAGTACCAGATGCGACCGGTGGAGCGCTTCGAGGATTTTGGCCGCCAGGTCGCCTTCTTCGTCGATACCGCGAGCGACTATCGCTGTGACTTCGTGCTGTTTCCGGAGCTGTTGACGTCGCAGCTGCTCTCGCTCGTGCCGGCGGATAGCCCCGCGGCGGCGGCGCGGCGGCTGACGGAATTCACCGAGCCGATGATCGAGCTCTTCCGCGACCTCGCGGTGCGCTACCACGTCAACGTCATCGGCGGCACGCACCTGACGGTCGAGAACGGGCAGCTGCTGAACATCGCATGGCTCTTCCGCCGCGATGGCTCGGTCGACCGCCAAGTGAAGATCCACATCACGCCGTCCGAGGCGCGCTGGTGGGGCGTCGCGTCTGGCGAGGAGGTCGCGGTCTTCGACACGGATCGCGGCAAGATCGCCATCCTCATCTGCTACGACATCGAGTTTCCGGAGCTTGCGCGCATCGCGACGTCCAAGGGCGCGCGGGTCCTGTTCGTGCCCTACAACACCGACATCCGCCCGGCGCACCTGCGGGTGCGCACCTGCGCGGCGGCGCGTGCGATCGAGAACCACGTCTACGTCGTCACGGCCGGAGCCGTGGGCAACCTGCCGCAGGTCGAGGGAGCGGACATCCACTACGGGCAGTCGGCCATCCTGACGCCCTCGGACATCCAGTTCTCGCGTGACGGCATCGCCGCCGAGGCCACGCCGAACGTCGAGACGATGCTGGTGCACGACCTGGACCTGGAGCTGCTGCGCCGCACCCGGCGCTCCGCGAGCGTGCGGCCGTGGGTCGACCGCCGTCGTGAGCTCTACAGCGTCCGCTACCGCGAAGGCGGCGAAGATCGCGACGCGTAGGCCTGTCTGCTCCGCCCGTGGCGAACCATGTCAGGGCCTCAGCGAGCGCCGCGCGCCGCCTTGGTCGCGAGCAGCGCCTGCAGCCGCTCGATGCCCCGGCGACCGATGGCGAGCTCCGCCTCTGCGACGAAGACGCTGATCAGCGGCGGCCCATCGCCCGATGCAGGGCGCTTGCAGTCGGCGTCGCCGGGGATGGCCTCGGCCGTGCGGCGATCCCAGAGCACGGCTCCCTCGGAGCGCAGGATCGGGAACGTCGCGCAGTCGAACGGCTTCAGCCCGGGCCATGCCATGCCTTGGGCCTCGCTGACACGCTGCAGCGCGCAGCAGTTGTCGGCGAGAAGAAAGACGCAACCCTCGCGCCCAGAGCCGTCCGGGCGGGGCCCGACGGCCGTCGCGGTTCCGACCCCCGACGGGAAATCGCGGTGATCCATCACCTCGTCGCTGAACCAGGCGTCGGGGTCGCGTCGCTCTGCGGCCAGCAGCGCCGCGATGGCGTCGCCGTGGGCCAAGATGCGCTGGACCTGCAGGACATCGACCCAGATGCCGCCGCCGCAGCAGCCTCCGCCGCAGATCTCGAGTCGACAGACCGCGCCACGGGCCGGCTCGGTCAGGCTGCGCGAGAGCCGCAGCTCATCGACCACAATGGCGCGGGGCATCGAACCTCCCTGGGGCCGGATCGGCCGCCGCGTGGCGTCGCCGGTTCAGGGCGAGGCGAAGACGAAGGTCGGCACCGCGTGGAACCCAAACCCCACCGAGAGGCCGTCGCATGCGCCGCCGGGCGTCTGCTGGACGTCGGCGAATGCCGGCACGAGCTCAACGAGCTGGTCGTGCAGCATCTGGTCGCAGCCGCCGATGGCGCTGACGAGCACGAGCGCGTCGGCGATCGAGACGATGCCGCCGACCTCGCCGACCAGGCCTCCGTCGCCGTCGCTGCGCAGGCGGATCTGCGCCTTGTGCAGCACCACCGACAGTGGTGTCGCCACGAAGATCATGCGGAATTGCAGCTCGAACGGCGCGCTGACGACGAAGTCGCCTTCGGTCTGCAGCGAGGTCGAGACGCCGAGCAGCGGCGAATCTGACAACGAAAACGTCTGGTTCGGAAGCATGGAGCCGTCTGTCGCGAGCAGCGGCTTGCCCTTGCCTTCGCGCAGCACCACCGCCCAGGTCTTGGCGCCGGGGGCGCCGACCTCTTCGAGCAGCACCGTGAGGCCGCCGGCGCGGATCGACGTCATGAGCGCGTCCGGCAGCGTCGACGCGACCTGGACGGGCAGGATCTTGAGGACCTTGGCGAATTGGTTGTCGACGCCCGCCTGGCCGCCGTGACCGAGCAGATCGGCGAAGCCACAGCCCAGCGGCGTCTTGGCCGTGCTCGTCTCGCCGTCCAGGTCGAAGCCGGCGACCTTGCCGGCGTCATCCGGCGGGATCAGGGTCAGCGCGTCCAGCACGTAGAGTTTGCCGCCACAGACGCCCTCGCACGTCGAGGGATCGTCGGGGAGCGGCGCGGCGTCGAGGCCCGGGCCCGCGCCAACGTCGGTGGTGGCGTCTGCCGACGCCGACGCCCCGTTGCTGTCGCTGCAGCCGAACGCGGCGATGGACAGGGCCCAGGCGCAGGCCAGACCGAGTCCGCTCGCTCGGCGCGCGCGGCGGCCGATGCCACGGCTGGCGATGCGTGTGGCACCGCGGGGCCTTGCGTTGGTCGACACCGGCACGTTCGCCTCCTGATCCGACCCGGGCCGTCGCTGTCCCCGTCGGCGCTGTCGCGTCAAGCGTAGCGTGCCTCGGGCCCGAGCGGCAATCGACGTTGCCTCGACCCGGGCTGCGCGACCCGCGAAGGGTCTCACGCGTCGCGCAGACCTCGACCGCTGAGGACGCGGTCGATGAATCCCGCGATCCGGCGCTCGCGCGTCGCCGTCTGCTTCGCCCCGGCGACGTAGATGTCGTATTCGCGGCGTCGTCCAGGGGTCAACGCCTCGAAGGCGGCGCGGAAGGTCGGGTCCGCCTCCAGTCGCGCCAGCAGTTCCGGCGTGTAGGCATGCGTCGGCCTGGGCGTCGGTGCCTGCCCGCTCTGCGCGATGTCGATGGCTTCGCTGATGTACGCTCGCAGCAGCGACCCGGCGGCCTCGATGCCCGCGACGTCACGGAAGTTGGCCCGCCGAGCGATGTGTGAGTTGGGGCCGGGGGCTTGCAGGATGCCAGCGTCGTCGCGCAGCTGGGCGCCTTGGAAGAACATCAGGGAGACGTGCTCCTTCATGGGCTGGAGGATCGCGATGTTCGTGTCCGCCATGGCGTAGCAGGGCTTGCCCCATTTGAGGTCCTCGAACAGCGAGGCCTCGAGCAGCAGGGTTCGTAGCGCCTGCAGCTCAGCCTTCCATGCGGGCTGGCGGGCGATGAAGGCGTCGGCTTTCGGGTGCTGCATGGGCGTGTCCTTGGTGGCGATGCTGCCGGCCAGCGTCGCCCGACCAGGATGCCAGACGAGCTCCGCGTCGACAAAGGCGCGGAGTCCGCTGCCGGCCGAGTCGCTCGTCGTCTCGATGAGGGGTGGCCGTCGCGTGGTGCCGCCGTTGTGTGACGCCCCGTCGCCGCGTCGTGCCGCCGCGTCGTGCCGCCGTGTCGTGTCGTGCCGTTGTGCCTGGCCAGACGCGGCGCGACGGAGGCCCGGCCCTCCGAGATCCGACGCAGCCGTTCCCGCAGCGTTGACATCACGCGGGCGAATGGCACACTGAAGGGGCGGCGCGGTTCTCGTAACGGCGCCGCCGCCCTCCCGCCCCGCCCCGCAGTCCCCCGGCCTCCCGGCTCCCCAGCCTCCCCGGCTCCCCAGCCTCCCCGGCTCCCCAGCCTCCCCGGCTCCCCAGCCTCCCCGGCTCCCCAGCCTCCCCAGTCCCCCGGCCCAGTAGCCCAGCAGCCCACCTCTACCGCTTGCGGTCACGCGGGCGCGCACCCAGGCGCAGAGCCTGCGGCGTCCGCGTCTGGCCGCAGCCTGTCGCGTTGGCTGCGTCGCTCGGAGAACCAGACATGACGCGGCTGGAACCGACACCGACGCGCTCCGTCATGGCCAGGCGCCCGACGTTGGCGATGTTCGTCGCGCTGGTCGTGGCGCTCGGCGCGATCTCCGGACCGGCGATCGCGGCGGAGGCAGATCCGAGCGCGATCGCTCCAGACCAGGCGGATCGCGTCATGGCGCTGGTCCAGCCGTGGCAGGATGGTGCCGAAATCGCGCAAGGCTGGCGTTTCGTCGGCGCGACCATCGACCGCGAGATCGCGTGCTACCTCCTCGAAGGTGCGCGAACCGTGCGCGCCTGCTTGCTGCCGGCGTCGGGGGCCCGGCCGATGGCGTCGAAGCTGCGGCTGGCGCTTCCGGGCGACGTGGCCTTGGTCCTTCAGAGCCCGCTCGACCCGACCGACGCCGAGCGAGCGCTTGTCGCCGAGCTGGCTTCGCATGTCAGACGCAACGCGTCGCGCGTCGGGCTGGCGGAGCTCTGGCATCGGCCGCCACCACCGAAGGTCGACACGACCAAACAGGTCGATCTCGAGTATCAGCTCGAAAGGACCCTGGACGTCCTGCAAGACAAGGCGCTGTGGTTGCTACTGTTGTGCGTCTGGCTGCTCTGGAGCAGTCGCCAGTCGGTTCGCGACCTGCCAGGGCGAGGCTGGCCCTCCTGGTTGGCGCTGCTCGCGTTTTCTGCCTGGACTCGTTGGACGTTGCCGGTGCAGGCGCCGATGACGGCTTGGTCGTGGGAGCGTCAGACGGACACCGAGATCCTGCTCTTGACGTCGAAGGTGGTGAAGCTCCTGGCGACGCACGTGGCGAACGGCCTGACGACCGCCGAAGACATGCAGTCGCTCAGCGCTCGCGTCTTGTCGACGCTGACGCCGCTGGCGCTGCTGGGCCACGGCCGCCACCTTCTCGGCGCATCGCGTCCGGCGCTGGCGGCCGCCTTCCTGCTCGCTGCGAGTCCTCACGCGTTGCGGTTCGCGGCCGCTGATACACAGTTCAACGAGTCGATGTTCTGGTCGTGCGCTGGGTTCTTCGGGCTCTATGCCGCGCTGGAGTCCCGGCAGTGGTGGCTGCGCCTGGCCTACGCGTCCGGCCTGGTGCCGCTGCTGTACATGGCGATGACCGTGCGGCCGCTGAGCGTGGTCTACGGGCCGTTGATGCTCGCCGCGATCTGGATCGCGTCGTCCGGCACCAGGCTGCGTTGGCGCCTGTTCCTGGCCGTCGAGGTCGCGATCGTCTGCGCCTGGGCCTTGTGGGGCCTCGTCACCGCGAACCGCGATTCGATCGACTCCGTCATCGGCCTCGAGTCGATCATCGGCGCGCTGACGCTGCTGCTGCACCCCGACTACAACCCGCTGTTGTTCTGGCGGCTGACCCCGCCCATCTGGGTTCTGCTCGTCGGCCTGGGGCTGTCGGTGCTGGTGCGCGGTCAGTGGCCCTCCCTCGAGCCGCTCGTCGCGCGACGGCGGGGGATGTGGCTAGCCCTTTGGCTGTTCGGCTTCATCGCGCTGCATGGCGTCGTCGTCGTCGACGAGCCGATGAACAACGCGAGGTACCAGCTGCACTCGTTGCCCGCGATGGCGATGGTCGCAGGCGCCGGCGCCTGGTCACTCTGGCTCGCGTGGCGCGACGTCGGGCGGCTGCGGCGCGCCCTGGTTTGGGGTGTGGCGGTCGTCTGCCTTGCGTCGCCGTGGCTTCACGCGCGCGCGATCCAGGACGTTGGATTCGCGACGATGCAAACGCGCATCTTCCTGCGGGGCCTGGTCCGGGGAACCGTCGCGGGCGCTGGTCCGATTCCCTTCGGCTGCACCGTGATCGAGGTGATGCGGCCGCAGCGAGAGCGCCCGGCGAGCAAAATCAAGGCCGTCACCCGCACGGTTGCAGGCGGAGCAGGACGCGAGATCTGGAAGTCGGTCGATGTCCAGTCCTGGCCTGCCCAGCCAGACGGGCCGCGACGCGACGCGCCGTCTCCGCCAGACCGCGGCGGCCCAGACGGTGCGGCCACGGAGGACGGTACGACGCGGCCGAAGGCCCTGGCCGGCCTGCTCGCGTCGTTGGTCGGGCGCAAGAACGGCGACGTCGCGAGCGAGCCAAGCCGGTCCCTGTCGCAGCGCGGCCGAGAACTGCTGGCCCAACCACCCGCATGTCTCGCATTTTTTGAGAGCGCGGAGTGCGCACTCCGCCCGCGTAGCCAAGAGCGCCACCCCGATTGTCGGGAGATTCTCGATTCGGGGCCCTGGTCTCTGGTCGCCGAACGGCGCACAACCACTCGCGTGTACGATGTTCCGCTGATGCAGCACCTGCGCGGGAACGGCGACCCGCTGGAGCTGCGCATGTGGCTGCGACTCCCGGCGCCCAGCAAGGCCGAGTCGTCACCGCCGCGCAATGATGGGGCGCGCAGCAATCGCTAGATGACGACCCATCCTCCGCTGCGGGCGGATCGTTGGCGCGGCTCCGTGTAGGCGATCTCCGCGGGGGCGAGCATGCGGCGTCCAGCCGACGGCCGGGCGATCTTGCTCGGCGATGGCGCGGGGCGTACCTTCGGAGGCTCGCCGGGGGAGGGCTGATGCAGGTGCGTGCGGGTCGGGTCTGCTGCGATGCTCGCGTCAGGATCGTCGCGTTGGCGGTCGGCATCATCGCCGTCGCGACCGCGACCCCGGCCGGCGCCGCGTGGGTGCTTCCGCCTGGCCAGGAGCCTGCGGTGATGCAGGCGGTCCGCGCGGCCTTTCCGAACGCGGAGCAGCGCAAGGTGCACATCGACGGTGCGCGAATTCGCGTCGACCTCGGCGTGACCGGCGATGCGGTCCTCGTTCGTCGCGACGACGGCGGTCTCGCCGTATCGGTGGGGCCGCGTGGGCAGGGGCTCGACCTGGCGACCGCGCAGCGGCTGCTCGACGCAGCCAACCCGTCGGTGACTTGGGTCGAGGTCGGCGACGCTCCCGCGAGCGAGAAACCCTCCGCCGACCCCAAGGCCGGCTCCATCGACAAGGTCGCCGGGTTGGTCGCGCGCGCGATGGACCTGCAGCGCCGCGCCGGCCACGGCCGCGACGAGGCCGCCCGCGCAGCGCTCGAGGCGCACGACGCGCTTGCCCCCGAGCAGCGGCCGGTCTGGCTGCAGATCGACGCTGCGCTCCTGCGGCGTGTCCTCGGCGACGATGCCCGGGGCCGCGCAGAGGCGAAGGCCCTGGCCGCCCGCGCCGCCGCACGCGAGGAGGGCGCGAATCTTGCCTCCGTCACCGCGCTGGCCGTCCGCGCCCTCGCCGTCGCCGGTGACGACGCAGCGGCCGAGGCTGCGAGCCGGGCAGAGGGAGGTGATCCCTGCCATCTCGCGGCGTTGCTCGAGCGCGACGCCGTCCTCCGCAACGACAGCGCGCTCTTCGCGACGGCCAGGCGCCTGGTGGCGATGCGTCCGACGTGCGCCAACCTCTATCCGCCGATCGCGGCCGCGGTGCGCCGAAGCGGGGCGATCGAGGTTGGTGCCGACCTGTTCCAGGCTGGCTTGGCGGCTCGACCCGACGATGCCTTCATCGCCCGGCAACTGGCGTACATCCGCAGCCGACAGGGTGACGTGCCGGGTCTGTTCCTCCTGCTCGACAAGGCGATGGCCGAGCCCTCGATCTCCGACGTGGATCTCGTCGACATCTCGCACCTCGCCACGACGGTCCAGGCGCCGGACGACTGGGTCGCAGCGCTGCGTGCCAAGGCCGAAGCCGCCCCCGACAACCTCGATCTCGCCTTCTTGCTCGGCGTCGTCTTGCACTATCGAGACGACTGGATGGGCTCCGACGAATGGCTTCGCCGCGCGGAACCACGGCATGGCGAGGTGCCACGGCTCCTGATCTACCGCGCCATGAACCACCACCGCATGGGCCTCGACGACCTCGCCGCGCCGCTGATCGAGAAGGCGGCGACGCTGCATACGTCCGACCCCGACGTGCTGTACTGCCGCGCCGTGATCTTCCTCGATCGAGCCCCCGCACAGGCTCGCAAGGACCTGCAGGCCTACCTCGACGGCACCGCTGGGACCGCGGACATCAACGTCGGCAAGCAGGCGAGGGTCCGCCAGACCATCCTCGACCTCGACGGCTGCGAGGGAGCCAGGTCGCCTCGCGCCTGCGTCGACCAGAAGGCGATGCTCCGGCTTTGGGGCCCGCGTGCCGCCTGGGCCGTCGGGCTCATCTTGCTGTGGGGCGTCGTCTGGTTTCTGCGCCGACGGTCCTCCCGTCTGCGGACGAGCTCCGCGGTCGTCACCGCCGGGCTCGCGGCTTCGGCCCTTCTCGACGCCGGGACAGCGCTGGCCCAGGCGCCTGAGAGGGTTCGCGTCGTCGCCGGCTACGCGAGGTGGATCGACCTGACGACCCAACCGCCGCGCACGCTATCGGCGCAGCTATCATGGCTCGATGGCATCGACAGTGCCCAGATCGCGATCGCCGCGACGCTGTGGATCGTGGTCGGTGCGGTTTTTTTTTTCGGATTCCTGGGGCCGTCGCGCAGGGGCTCGCAGGCCTGACCGCGACACAGCGCCGCGCGTTCCTGGCCGCGTGGATCACAGGCGGCGCGCTGCGCCTGGCGCTGCCGGCGAAGCTCGTGATGGTCTACAAGGGCTACGAGCTGGTCGACGCGGCGGCGAACTTCCTGGCCGTCCCGCGCTACGGCGCTGGTAGCCTGGTCCTGCATCGGGCTGCGTTCGCTGTCGTGCCTCCCGACCACGTCAGCGTGATCGCGCTGCATGGGCTCGCCTCCATGGTGTCGTTGGCGCTGTTGCCGCTTGCCCTGGGCGCGGTGCTGCGAGGCCGTCCCGGCGCATCGGCCGCCGTCGTCGTCGCGGCCTGGGGCCTCGCGGTCTGCCCGCAGCTCGTCGTCGACGCCCGCAGCGAGAGCATCCTGACCCTCGGTGTCGCTTGCGTCGCGGTCGCCTGGCTGCTGGCCGCGCGATGGTGGGCGGCGACGCAGGGGCAGCACCACCCTTGGGACCTCGTCGGAGCGCTCGCGGCGCTGGCCTTGGCCGCGACCATCCGTCCGGAGCTCATCGTGTTCGGCCCGGCAGTCGTGGCGCTGCATCGTTGGTTGTGCCCGCCCACGGACGCGCTGCGTCGTGCCGATCGCGTGGCGCTGCTCCTGGCGGTGGCCACGGCGACGCTGCTCCTGGTGCCGCACGCGATCCACATCGCCACCGTCGCGACCGCCCAGGTCGATCGCGGCGCGCTGCCGGGGCTCGGCGTCGAGGCCGTGCTTGGTCCGCTCACCGTGCCTCTCACGCGCAACGCACTGTGGCGCATCGCCATCTTCCCGACGCCCTGGCTCCTGCTCCTGCTGGTCTGGGCGTGGCGAGGCGCGGACCCCGGATCGCGCCGTGCCTCGCTGGCGCTCGCGGCCTTCGCGGCGGCCTCCACGGCGCTCGTCGCGGCCGATTTGCCCGATATCTCGCTGCCCAGGCTGCACGCCGGCGCTGCGGCGTGGATGATCCTGGCGCTCGCGCCTGCGGCGGTGGCGGCGACGCAGGCCTTGCACCTGCGCTGGCGTCGTCCGGCCGCTGCTTCGCTGCTCGCGGTCGCGGCCGCAGCGGCGGCTGTTCCTTCGGCGCTCGCTCGCACCGAGACCACGACCGAGGACGACGAGGACGCGCTCCTGCGCGACGTCCGCGCCGCGCTGCCCGCGACACCGGCCTGCATCGCTTGGCCAGGCTACGGAGACGATCCTTCGACTCGCGTCCATCGTCAGTACCCCGAGTACCTGTTCCGACCACCCCTGCGCAGCGATCGATTGCTGCCGCTGCGGGCGATGCAGGACGGCGAAGGGCTACGCGGCTGCCGCGAACTCTACGTCTACCTCGGGAGCCGGTGCTGGCTGCGCAACCCCGACGCAGCGGGTCGTCGTGGCATGGTCGACGAGTGCAGCAGCGCGCTCGAGGCCGCACAAGACGCCAACGCCGAGGTGCTGATCGAGCGGCAAGTGCCCAACCGCAGGACCGACGGCTTCGATTGGGCGGGGGACGACCCGACCCTGACGTTGCGCCTTCTGCGCATCCGAGCGTCGCGTCGCTAGCTGGCCCTGCGCAAAGCAAGGGCCAAATCAAGGGCAAATCAAGGGATCAAGGGCGTCAGACGATGTGCAGATTGATCGATGAGCGCCAGACGATCTGCCAAAGTAGGGGAAAGTAAGGGAAGTAAGGGAAAGTTAGGGCGTCAGACGATGTGCAGATTGATCGAAGAGCGCCAGACGATCCGCCAGAGAAGCGTCCGCCAGAGAAGCGTCAGACGATCTGCCGCCAGAGAAGCCGCCAGAGAAGCGCCAGAGAAGCGTCAGACGATCTGCAGATTTGGAGAGGAGATGGAAGAAGCGTCAGACGATCTGCCGATATCTGCCGATATCTGCCGATCTGCGGGCGGCACCCGCCAGAGAAGCGTCAGACGATCTGCAGATTTGGAGAGGAGATGGAAGAAGCGTCAGACGATCTGCCGATATCTGCCGATCTGCGGGCGGCACCAGGCGGTTTCTTGTGTCCTTCCTGCCCCAGCGCACCGCTCCGCTCCCCCTCGGCTTGCCACGCCGGCCCTCGCCCGACCATCGTCCAAACCCTCCTTTGAGAGCGTCTTTGGGGAGCGTCAGACGATCTGCAGATTCAGAGCGCGAATTGGGCAGGC
>CAZPHC010000025.1:0-63118 GCA_964586155.1 uncultured Enterobacteriaceae bacterium
CCTCGCCCCCAGGGGAGGAGCGCGAGGAGGGGTCTCCCCCTCCTCGCATGGTCGAACCCCAAAAACCCAACAAACCCAACAACCAAAGCCAAAAAACCAACCAAAACCACCATCCCCCCAAAAGATCTCCACAACCCCCCAAGATCCATCCAGCAAAACCAACCAGCATCCCACCCAAGCGCAGCGGGCGTCTTGCCCGTCCGCAACGGGCGTCCTACCTTCCCCATCCGCGAGCGCCGCACCCACGCAGCCTCCAGGGCATGGACCGGCGACCAACGGCGATGGATGGCGCGTGACGAACCAGCAACCAACATCGCAGCGACCGGCCTGGCAGCGACCGGCCTGGCAGCGACCGGCCTGGCAGCGGCCCTGGCCCGAGATCGACCCCCTCGAGCGCGTCGTCCAGCCGCGGCGCGTGGCCCGCATCGACGCCGTGCTCGCCGATCGCCTCGCCAGCGTGGCAGTGGTCTGCGAGGACATCTTCGACCCGCACAACGTCGGCGCCTGTCTGCGCACGGCCGAGGGCTACGGCCTGCAGGACGCCCACGTCATTACGGGCAAGCACGGCTTCCGCGGCCCGGGGTCGGTCGCCCGCAGCGCCGAGCAATGGCTGACGGTGCAGCGCCACGCCAGCACCGAGGCAGCCGTCGCCGCGCTCAAGGCCCAGGGTTTCGCGCTCTGGGTCAGCGATCTCGACGCCGACACCGAGCTGCAGGACCTGCCCGTCGAGGGCCGGATCGCGCTGGTGGTCGGCAACGAGTCCGAGGGCATCAGCGAGCAGATGCGCGCCGCGGCCGACGTGCGCTACGTGCTGCCGATGCACGGCATGGTCCAGAGCTACAACCTCTCGGTCGCGCTGGCGATCTCGCTCGAGCACGTCGCGCGCGGGCGGCGCTTGCAGCTGCGCGCCCAGGGCCAGACCGGCGACCTGCCGCTGGCGCGGCAATGGCAGCTGCGCGCCCGCTGGCTCGAGCACGGCGTGCGCCAACCGGCGAAGATGCGCGCCGCCTACGCCAGCGCAGGCGCCGAGGTCGACGAGGCGTTGCTGCACCAGCAGGCCGCCGCGCACGGCGAGCTGCAGGCCGCCACCTCGCGCAGCCGCACCAGCCTGCAGCTGGACGGCGACGGCGCCGAACCCCCCAGGACTCCAGGAGGCAGCGATGGCAACTGATGCGACCAAGCCCGGCGGCGCGAGCGGCGATCCGACGGGCCTGATGGGGCCGGCCGACGCCCAGGGCCGCGCGCTGCTCGCCGAGAGCGCGCTCGACGAACGCGCGCTGATGGACGTGCTCGACGGCGCGCTGAGCGCCGGCGCCGATTGGGGCGACCTCTACTACGAGTCGTGGCAGGGCGAGACGATCGCCGTCGACGACGGCCGCGTCCGCACCGCCTCGCGCAGCGCCCGCCAGGGCGTCGGCGTGCGCGTCATCGCCGGCGACAAGCAGGGCTTTGCCCACACCGACGCGCTGCAGCTGCCCCGGCTGCAGGCCGCCGCCAGCGCCGCCCGCGCCATCGCTGACGGCCGCGCCCGCAGTGAGCTGGTGCAGGCGGGCGCCGACCTCGGCCTCGGTCTTCGCGGCGCCGACCGCTACCCCGTCGCGCGCAGCCCGCTCGAGCTGCCGGTCGACGCCAAGGTCGCGGCGCTGGCCCGCCTCGACGCTCGCTGCAGGGCCGCCGATCCGCGCGTGCAGCAGGTGATGGCCCAGATCTCGGCCTCGCAGCAGGTCGTGCTCGTGGTCCGCAGCGACGGCACGACGGCCTGGGACGTGCGGCCGCTGGTCCGCATCGACTGCACCGTCATCGCCAAGGGCCCCGACGGCAAGCTGGCCCGCGGCTCGGCCCGCGACGGCGGCCGCTACGGCGTCGAGGCCCTGGTCGAGGAGGCCACGCTCGACGGCCTCGCCCGCGAGGCGGTGCGCCAGGCGCTGGTCAACCTGCAGGCCCAGGCCGTGCCGGCCGGCGTGTTCGACGTCGTGCTCGGCCCCGGCTGGCCCGCGGTGCTGCTGCACGAGGCGATCGGCCACGGCCTCGAAGGCGACTTCAATCGCAAGGGCACCAGCGCGTTCGCCGGCAAGCTCGGCCAGCGCGTCGCCAGCGAGCTCTGCACCGTGGTCGATGACGGCACGCTGCAAGGCGATCGCGGCGCGCTCAATATCGACGACGAGGGCACGCCCGCCGAGTGCACCACGCTGATCGAGGACGGCAAGCTCGTCGGCTACATGCAGGATCGGCTCAACGCCTCGCTGATGGGCATGAAGCCGACCGGCAACGGCCGCCGCGAGAGCTACGCCCACCTCGTGCTGCCGCGTATGCGCAACACCTACCTGCGCGCCGGGCAAGACGATCCAGCCGACATCCTGCGCTCGGTCAAGCACGGCATCTACGCCGTGGACTTCGGCGGCGGCCAGGTCGACATCACCAGCGGCAAGTTCGTGTTCGAGATGACCGAGGCCTACCTGATCGAAGACGGCAAGGTCGGCGCGCCGCTCGAGGGCGCGACGCTGATCGGCCACGGCCCGAGCGCGCTCGAGAAGGTCGTCGCCGTCGGCCACGACCTCGGCTTCACCAAGGGGCAGGGCGTCTGCGGCAAGGACGGCCAGTCGGTGCCGGTCGGCGTCGGTCAGCCAACGCTGCGCATCAACGGCATGACCGTGGGCGGCAGCAAGGTCGGGGGGTAGCAGATGATCGAGTCGATCTCCGCAGAATTGCTCGGTGACGTCCTGGCCCTGGCGCGCGCCGAGGGCGCCGACGACGGCGACGCGATCGGCGTGGCCGAGGTCAGCACCGAGGTCCGCGTCCGCCGCGGCGCGGTCGAGACCAGCAGCCGCGCCGAGAGCCACGAGCTCGGCCTGCGCGTGTTTGTCGGCGATCGCAGCGCCATCGTCAGCACCAACGACCTGCGCCGCGAGACGCTGGTCGGTCTGGTGCGCCACGCCGTCGCCGCCGCGCGCCAGATGGACGCCGACGCCGACAGCCGCGTCGCCCGCGCCGACGAGCTGCGCGATCCGATCCCGGCGCTGGAGCTGCACGACGCCGCGGTCTCTGCGCTCGACGCCGCCACGCTCATCGACATGGCGCGGCGGGCCGAGGGGGCTGCGCTCGACGCAGACCCGCGCATCGTCAACTCCGAGGGCGGCGAGGCGTCCGCCGGCGAATCCGCCGTCACCTTCGCCACCATGGGCGGCGTGGTCCGCGAGCGGCGCTCGACCTCGGTCGGCGTCGTGGCCGTGCCGATCGCCGAGCAGGACGGCGCGATGGAGGTCGATTGGTGGTACGCCAGCGGCCGCCGCGTCGCCGCGCTGCCCTCACCCGAGTCGATCGGCAAGACCGCGGCCGAGCGCACGCTGCGGCGCCTCGGTGCGCGCTCGCTGTCGACCCGCCAGGTGCCGGTGATCTTCGAGGGGCCGGTCGCGAGCCGCCTGCTCGGTGACTTCATCTCGGCGCTCTCGGGCGAGCGCATCGCGCGCAAGGCCAGCTACCTCGACGGTCGGCTCGGCAGCGCGGTGGCCCATCCGAGCTTGAGTCTCCGCGACGATCCGACCCTGCCCTGGGGCGTGGCCTCGCGCGCCTTCGACGGCGAGGGCTTCGCCGCCCGACCCTGGGAGCTGGTGCGCGACGGCGTGCTCGTCGGCCTGCTGACCAACCTGCGCGCGGCGGCCCGCCTCGGCGTCGGCCACGGCCGCAACGCCACCCGCGGCGCCTCGTCGGCCCCAGGTGTCGGCGCGACCCAGGTCCACATGGCCGCCGGCGATCGCAGCCTGCAGCAGCTGATGGCCGACGTCGGCACCGGCCTGCTCGTGACGTCGTTGATGGGCCACGGCAGCGATCTCGTGCGCGGCCAGTTCTCGCAGGGCGCCGCTGGCCTCTGGTTCGAGGACGGGCAGATCGCGCACGCGGTCAGCGAGATCACGGTCGCGGGCGATCTGGATACGTTGTGGAAGAGCGTCGTCGGCCGGGCCGACGATCTCGACCTCCAGCGCGGCGTGAGCGCGCCGAGCTTCCTGGTCGAGGCGTTGACGGTGGCCGGCGCCGGCTGATCCTGGCGCCGACCCCGTCAGCTTGGCGCTACTTGTCGCCGAAGATCTCGCCGAGGTTCGGCACGAGCAGGAACTCGACGCGGCGGTTGGTCGCGCGGCCCTCGGGCGTCTCGTTGTTGCCGATCGGCTGGAACGAGGCGTAGCCGCCGGCCGAGAGGCCCTTGCTGACGACGCCGTTGGCGACCAGGAACTCCACGACGTTGAGGGCGCGGTCCATCGACAGGCGCCAGTTGGTCGCCTCCTTGCCCTGGTTGTCGGTGTGGCCGGCGACCTGGAACAGGCGATCCGGCATCAGCTTGAGGACCTCGGCCAGCTCGGCGAGCACCGGCTTGGCCTCTTCCTTGAGCGTCGCCTTGCCCGAGTCGAACAGGATGTCGCCCTGGAGCGCGATCACCAGGAAGCCGCGGTCGACCTTGACCGTCAGCTTGCCGGCGTCGCTCATCGCCTTGAGCGCGCCCTTGACCTTGCTGATCATCGACTCGACGGCGCCCAGGCGATCTTCGAGCGTGCGCTTCTCGAGCTGGCAGGTCGCGAGCAGCTTGGCCTTGTCGCCGCCCTTGGCGGTGCACTCCTCGAGCGTCTTGGCGGTGCGGGCGAGCTCGCGCTCCAGGTCGTCGGCGCGCTTCTTCTGGCCGTCGCCGTACTCCTGCGAGTCCGCGAGCTGCTTGTCGTATTGGCCGTAGCGCTCCTTGGCCTTCTGCTGGGCCGCCTCGAGCTCGGCGTTGCTGTCCGCGCGGAGCTTGCTGAGCGCAGCGTCGTGTTCTTCCTTCGGAATGCCGCAGCCGGTCGCGACGACCGTGATCGCGAGCGAGAGCAGCAAGGGGCGCAAGTTCATGGTTTCTCCTCATGCGGGCAGTGGCCCGGACGGTGGAATGATGCTTCAAGGATGGACGGACGCAAGAAGTGGGGCCAGGATTGTGCCTGACGACAGCGTTTGCGTGCCGCAGACGGCCGGTCCCCGGTCGCAGCGACCCCGCAGCGATGCAGCCACCGGAGCCCATCATGCCTACGATTGGACGGTCTTCCCCGCTTGGTCCCGCCGCGTTGGCCGCGCTGACGGCGTTGCTGCTGCCGGCGCTGGCCTGCGCTGACACCGGTGCGCCCCATTGGCTCGAGCAGCTGGCGCCGATCGTGATCCTGCTGGTCGTGATCACGCTCATCGTCGGGCGGCTGCCCAAGGTCGACCTCGGCCATAGCGACGCCTTCATCGTGCGCCGGCGCTTCAACTGGCTGCCGCTCGGTCTGGCGTACTCCTTCCTCTACATGGGCCGCTACAACCTCACCGTGAGCAAGAACGCGCTCGGCGACCTGATGACGATCGCGGATTTCTCGCAGATCTTCGCGGTCGGCACGATCACCTACGGCTTCTCGTTCCTGATCAACGGGCCGCTGACCGACAAGATCGGCGGCCGCAAGACGATGATCCTGGCGACCTCGGGCGCGGCCGTGTCGAACTTCTTGATGGGCGTCGCCACCTGGGACCTGCTGACCGGCTCGCTCGGCCTGCTGCACAAGGGCCCGCAGGTGGCGCTCTTCTACTCGGTGCTCTACGCGCTGAACATGTACTTCCAGAGCTTCGGCGCGGTCTCGATCGTCAAGGTCAATGCGGCGTGGTTCCACGTCCGCGAGCGCGGCGTGTTCGGCGGCATCTTCGGCATCCTGATCTCGCTCGGCGTCTACTTCGCCTACGATTGGGGCCGCCTCATCGTCGACAACGCGCCCCTGCTCGCCGAGGGCGGCACCCGGCGCGAGGTCTGGTGGGTGTTTTGGATCCCCGCGGCGCTGCTGATGATCCTGGCCGGCACCACGACGATGTGGGTCCGCGACACGCCCGGCCACGCCGGCCACGACGACTTCGACACCGGCGACGCCTCGTCCGGCGACGACGGCCCGCGTCTCGGTGTGATGGAGGTCGGCCGCAAGATGCTGACCAACCCGATCATCGTGACGATCGCGGCGATCGAGTTCTGCTCGGGCTTCCTGCGCCAGGCGATCATGCAGTACGGCATCGTCTTCGCCAAGGCGACCGGGCACATGGCCGACTTCGCCTTCGCCAACTGGGGCATGATGCTCTGCGTCGCCGGCATCGTCGGCGGCATGTTCGCCGGCGTCATCTCGGACCGCCTGTTCCAGTCACGCCGCGGCCCGGTCTCGGCCTTCCTCTACGGCGGCATGGTCGTCGGCGCGCTCGTGCTCTGGGGCGCGCTGCACGGCTTCATCGGCGCCGTCGGCTGGACGGTCATCGCGATGTCGCTGTGCATCATCGGCGTGCACGGCATGTTGTCCGGCACCGCGAGCATGGACTTCGGCGGCAAGAAGAACGTCGGCGTCGCCGTCGGCATCATCGACGGCCTGGTCTACCTCGGTTCCGGCTTGCAGGCCCTGGTCTACGGCGCGCTGCTGCCCAAGGGCGACGAAGCGAAGATCGTCGAGAACTGGATGGTCTGGCCGATCGTCATGGTCCCCGTCGCGGTCATCGGCCTGGTGCTCGCGAGCCGCATGTGGAACGCCCGGCCGGCCGCGGCGGGCGGCGGGCACTGACGGACTGGGTTCAGATCGGCGTCGGGCTCAGATCGCGTCGTCGCGGCCGGGCCGGCGGCGCGTCGCCAGCAACGCCAGCGCCCCGGTCACCACGGCGAGCAGGGGCAGCCCGCGGCGCCCCGACCCGCCCGAGGTGGGGGCCGCGCTGCAGCCGCCGTCCTCCTCGGCGTTGGCTTCGGCCCGGACCTTCTCGACGTAGGCGCACGATCGGCTGGTGTCGACGAACTGCTCGCACCCTGGCGTCAGCGTGTGCATCGTGCCGCTGACCTCCCGCGCGAGCAGGATGCAGGCGCCGGGCAGGACCTTGTCCTCGGCCGAGCCGTCGCATTGGCCCTTGCCGTCCTTGAAGCAGTTCTCGATCAGGCATGTATCCAGGGACGCCGCGGCGGCGCCGCTCAGCTGCAGGCTGCCGTTGGCGATGGCGCTGCAGTTGTCGCCGTAATATTGCCAGATATGGCAGCCAGGGAAGAAGGCGTCGATGACGCAGATCCCAGGTGCGAGGACTTGGGGGTCGTAGGGCGGGAGCATGCACTGCGGCTTCCTGAGCCCCAGGATGCCGACAATGCAGTAGGCCTGGAGGCACGTCTCGAGGGTCTGCGTTGTGCTCGGAAACACGGCAATCTGCGCCCTGGCGGTGCCGACGAGCGGCGGCGTCAGCGACGCGACGCCGCAGAGGGCGCCCAGCGCCAGGCGCGGCACCACCCAGCGCGACGACGACTGCACACGTGTTGGCATCTCTCCCTCCCGTTCGGCAGCGACCCGGTCGCCGCGTCAAGCGCTCCCACAGGCGACCCAGGTTGGCACAGCGCCGCCGACTTCGCCACGCTCTCGTGGCGGCGCCGGGCGGCGGCCGCGCAGAGGCGGCACTTGCCCCCCTGCCGCCGGGCGAGCGGGAGTGCTAGCCTGGAGCGGTGCGAGCGTATGCGCGAGTCTTGGCACCCGACGACACGACCTGGCTCCTGGGGCCTGGCGATCTCATCGGCCGTCTGCCCAGCGCGGCGCTGCCAGTCGACGACGCCCGCGTCTCGGAGGCCCACGCCCTGGTCAGCCTGCGCGGCGGCGAGCTCAAGCTGCTCGGTCTGCGCGGCGTGTTCGCGGTCGATGGCCAGCCGCGCAACGAGCTGACGCTCGCCCCGGGCGTCGAGTTCGACCTGGCGCCCGGGCTCTCGTTCGTCGTGCTCGACGTCGAGCTGCCCGACGAAGTGCTCGCGATCGAGGGCGAGGGGGTGGCGCGGCAGATCCTGACGGGCAGCTCGAGCATCGTCCTGGCGCCCCGGCCGATGCTGGTCGGGCGCTACCGCGACGACGCCGCGGCCCACCTCTGGACCAGCGGCGACGTCTGGCGCGTGCGCATGCGCGGCGAAGCGGCCCGTGATCTCAAGGCCGGCGATGTGCTCACGTTCGGCGCGTTCGAGCTGCGCGTCGTCGCCGTCGCCTCGGCCCGCGCCGGCGCCCAGACCCGGGTCGAAGGTGGCGTCGTCGTGCCGATGCGCATCGTCGCGTCGTACGACACCGTGCACATCCACCGCGAGGGCGAGAGCCCGGTGGCGCTCGACGGCATCGCCGCGCGCATCCTCAGCGAGCTCGTGGCGCTGCAAGGCCCGGCCAGCTGGGAGGTGATCGCCGGCGAGGTCTGGCGCGACGAGACCGACCGCGCCCAGCTGCGGCGCAAATGGGACGTAAGCCTGGCCCGGCTGCGGCGCAAGCTGCGACAGGAGCGGATCCGCCCGGATCTGGTCCGCGCCGGCGGCACCGGGCAGGTCGAGCTCCTGCTCTACGGCGAGGACGTCGTCGATGACCGGACCTGACGAGCCGAGCGTCGAGCCGAGCGTCGAGCCGAGCGTCGAGCCGAGCGACGAGCCGAGCGACGAGCCGAGCGACGAGCCGGGGCATCGCCGCGCAGGCCCCGTCAGCGGCTGGGATTGGCAGGCCGCCGCCGCGACGACGCGCAACGCTGCCGACGAGGCCGGGCCGTCGGCGCTCGACGACGGGGCCCCCGCCGCCGGTCCAGCCGACGGATTCGCCATCGCCGAGCCCGCGCGCTACGAAGATGGCGGATTGCTCGGCCGTGGTGGCATGGGCGAGGTCCGCGCCAGCCTGGATCGCCGCCTCGGGCGGCTGGTCGCGCGCAAGAGCGTCGACGTCGACCCGGCGCTGCAGCACGCCGCCACCGCGCTGCTGGAGCGCGAGGCGCAGCTCACGGCGCGGCTCGACCATCCGGGCATCGTGCCGGTCTACGACGCTGGCGTCGCCGCCGATGGCCGCCGCTACTACACCATGCGCCTCGTCACCGGCGGCACGCTCGCCGACGCGATCGGGGCGGTTGTTGCGCTGTCGGCCTCGGCGCCGAACGACGCAGCCGGCGGCGCTGGCGACGACGCTGCCCGGGGCGGTCGCGTGCGCCTGTTGCGTGCCGTGCTCGCGGCGGCCCAAGCGGTCGCGTTCGCCCACGAGCGCGGCGTCGTGCACCGCGACCTCAAGCCGCAGAACATCCTGATCGGCGACTTCGGCGAGACGCAGGTGGCCGATTGGGGGCTCGCTTGCGACCTGGCGGCGCCCGACGCCACCACCCGGGCGGTCGGTACGCCCGGATTCCTGGCCCCCGAGGTCGCGGCCGGTCGGCCGGCCGATCGGCGCTCGGACGTGTTCAGCCTCGGTCGGGTGCTGCACGAGGTGCTGCTCGGCGACGGAGGCGGCACGGTCGCGAGCCGCAAGGCGCTTCGGGACGCGACGGCCGCGGGGTGGCCGGCGGAGCTCGTGGCCATCGTGCAGCGCGCGACGGCCGACGACCCGGCGGCGCGCTACCCGGACGCGCGGGCGCTCGCCGCAGACCTCGAAGCCTACCTCGACGGTCGCCTCGTCGAGGCCTACCGCTACAGCCCGCTCGAGACGCTGCTGCGCCTGGTGCGCGCCTGGCGTGCGCCGCTGATCGTCGGCGCCATCGGCCTGTGCGCCCTGGCCCTGCTCGGCGCGTTGGCGGTGCAGCGCACGCGCGAGGAGCGCGATCGCGCCGTCGTCGCCGAGGCCGAGACCCGCAGCGCGCTGCAGGTCGCCGACCGCAACCTGGCCGCCGCCTGGCTGTCGACCGCCGAGCAGCGGTTCGCGACCGGCCTCTGGCCCGAGGCCGAGCTGCTCGCGGCGCAGTCGCTGACGAGGGTCGAGTCGAGCGTCGCGCGTGGCATCCTCGCCGGCGTCCGTGCCCCGGGCCGGGTCGAGCGTGTCGCTTCGTTTCCGCGCCCAGCGGCCTGCGACGAGGCCCAGCTCAGCGCCGGCGGCGATCTGCTGCTCTGCCGCGGCCCCGACGCCGTCGCGCTCTGGGCGCTGCCCGCCGACGATGACGCCGCGCCGGCGCTCCGTTGGCGCCAACCGGTGCGTTGCCAGTCGATGGCGCTGACGGCCGAGGGCGCGCTGTTGACGGTCGACCGCGTCGTCGAGGTCCGCTCGCTGGACGACGGCCGCGTGCTTCGCTCGGACCCTGCCGGCGTCGGCGGCGGCGGCTGGCAGGTGACGCCGACTGCGCGCACGGCGATCCGCCTCGCCGGCAACGTGATGACGGCCCACGCGCCCGGTGAACCCGGGGTCGAGCTCGCTGCGTGTGCCTCCGAGACCGTGATGGTCGCGACGATCGCGGCAGACGCCAGCAGCGATGGCGCATCGGCCGAGGCATCGGTCGCCGGCGGCCAGGCCAGGGCGCTCGCGCTCTGCACTGACGGCGGCTTGGTCCTGGTCGACCTTGCCAAGGCCCGGGTGGGGGCCAGGACGCCGTCCGAGTTCGGCCCGGCGCACCGAGGCGCGTCGGCCGCCTGGCTGGGCGTTGACGGCGAGGCGTTCGTCGGCTGCCACGACGGCACCCTGGCGGCGCTCGAATCCGCCGCGACCGGCACGCCTCGCTGGACCCTCGACGCCGGCGTCGGCCAGATCCACGCCATCGAGCGCCGTGGCGACCGACTGCTCGTCGTCGGCGAGCTCGGCGGCCCGACGATCTGGGACGCACGCACCGGCGCGCTGCAGGCGCGTCTGCCCACGTCGGCCGGCAATGTCGCCCGCCTAGTCTCGCCGACGACGCTGTGGACGGTCGGCGCCGAGATCCAGCGCTGGCAGCTGCCGTCGGCCCTGCGTCCCGTCGTGCTGCGCCTCGGCGTCCACGACGACGGCTTGACCTCGGTGACACCCTCGCCCGACGGCACCCTGGCCGCGCTGACCAACAGCATCGGCCTGTTGACCGTGGTCGATCTGCGCGACAGCGCGCCCAAGCTGCTGGTGCGCCGGACGGGCAACCTGCTCAAATGCGCCAGCTGGTCGCCCGACGGACGCCGCCTGAGCGTGGTCGGCATGCAGCCGGAGCTGCTCGCGTTCGACGCCGAGGCCGGTTTTGCGCCCTTGGTGCAGGCGGCGCTCGGGCCACGTCGGCGCATCGCCGACGCGCACGGCGATCGGCGCCTGGGGCTGTCCTATGGCGCCGGCATCGAGCAGGTCGACCGCGACGGCCAGGCCCACGGCATCCTCACGGCCGACGCGCCGGCGACGCCCTTCCTCGACATCGCCATGAACCGCGACGGCCGCCTCGGCTGCGCCGTGGACGGTGTTGGCGGTGTCTGGGCCCTCGACGCGACCGACGAGCGCGTGCTGGCCCGGCGGCTGGCCACGCTGCCCGGCACGGAGGTTTGCAGCAGGGCCTCGTCGGGGGCCGAGCTGGTCGCCGCCCGCCCCGGCGAGATCCTGACGCTGGCCGTGCCGGCCCCCGGCGCCGGTGGGGCCGAAGCGCAAGCGGCCCGTGTCGTCGCCCACCTGACCGGCGGCGAGCGCGTCCACGACGTCGCCTTCTCCCACGACGGCCGCTGGTTGGCCCTGGCCGAGATCTCCGGCGTCGTCCGCGTCCTCGCCTGGCCGTCGCGCAAGGAGGTGGCGCTGCTCGCCGGGCATCGCCAGCGCGTCGCCTCGATCGCGTTCACCGCCGATGACGCCTGGCTGCTCAGCGCCAGCTGGGACGGCAGCGCCCGGCTCTGGACCGTCGACGCCTTCGCTGCCGACCCGCGCCGGCTGGCGGCCGAGGCCGAGGCCGTCTGGGTCGGGCTCGACCCGGCGGCGACCGGGGCACTGGTCGTCCCTGCCAGAACACGCTAGCGTCGGGCCATGAGCGCTCTCCGCGACCAGCCGCGCACCCCAGCCTCCGCACCACGTTCGGCCCGCCGTTCTGGCCCGTTCGCCGTGTTGGGCCGCCTCGACCGCAGGGCGGCCTGGCTGCTGGGCCTCGTGACGGCCGTCGCCGCGTGCTCCGGCGCGGGCGTCGCGCTCTTCGACGAGGATCGCGCCACGTCGAGCGCGCCGATTCGCTCGGGCGCCGGCGAGGAGGAAATGCGCGGCGAGCTGGCCGACGCCCAGCGTGCCTTGCGCGAGGGCGACGCCGCCGCGGCCGAGAAGCTGCTGGCGGCCTGGCTCGACAAGCACCCCGAGAGCTGGACCGCGCACTACCACCTCGGCCTTGTCCACATGGACGCCGGCCGCTTCGAGCCGGCGCGGATCCACCTCGAGCGCGCGGTCAAGCTGCAGCCCGAGCTCTACGGCGCGTGGTCCAACCTCGGCGTGCTCTACATGGAGCACGGCGAGGACGTCGCGGCGCTGCGCTCGCTCGACAAGGCCGCGGCGCTGGCGCCCAAGGACGTCCGCATCCTGGTCAACCTCGGCAACGCCCGCTCGCGCCGGGGCCTGTGGTCCGAGGCGATCGAGGCCTACGAGGCGGCGCTCGCCGAGGCGCCCGGCCACGGCACCGCGCTCTACGACCTCGGCCTCGCCTGGGCTGCGCGCCAGCGTTGGGACAAGGCGCTGGCCGCCGCCGACAAGGCCATCGTCTACCGCCCGGGCTTCGCCCACGCCCGCGCGCTGCGCGTCGTCGCGCTGACCCACCTCGGCCAGCTCGACACCGCGATCAGCGACGGCGAGGCCGATCTCGACCGGATCGCGCCTGTGGTCGAGAACCACGTCGCGCTCGGCAGGGCGCTGCTGATCGCCGGCCGCAAGGACGACGCCATCGAGCGGCTGCGCGCCGCCGTCAAGGTCGACGCCGACTCGCCGCTCGCGCGCATGACGCTCGGCGAGGTCCTCGACGCCACCGGCGACAAGGCCGGCGCGTCGGCCCACTACGAAGCCTACCTCAAGCTGCCCAAGCGTCGCTTCGAAGACGCCCGCCGCTTGCGCCATCGGCTGCGCGAACTCAAGGCAGGAGACGCAGGATGACGGACGCCGTCCCCAACGCGGGCCGCGATCGGCCCGCGATCGTCGCGCTTGCGCAGGCACCGCGCGCCACGCTGGCCGCCGTCCGGGTGGTCGCCAGCGACATCGACGGGACCATGACCCGCGACGGCCGGCTCGACCCCGCCGTGCTCGACGCCATCGCCGCGCTGGTGGCCGCCGGCATCGAGGTGCTGCCCGTCAGCGGCCGCCCCGCCGGCGAGGTCCTCGGGCTTGCGCGCTACCTGCCGGGCGTGCGCCGCGCCCTGGCCGAGAACGGCCTGGCCCAATGCGTGCCCGGCGACGCGGTCACCTCGCTCGGCAGCGCGCCCGATCGCGCCCGCCTGCTCGCCGTGGCCGAGGCGTTGTCGACGCCGGCCTCGCCGATGCGCCCGGCCGAAGACGCGTTCTGCCGCCTCTGCGACCTCGCCTTCGAGCGCGACGGCCGCGACGACGCGACGCTCGCTGGCATGCGACGGGCCGCCGAGGCCCAGGGCGTGCACCTCATCTGGTCCAACGTGCACGTCCACCTCAGCCTGGACATGCCCGACAAGGGCCGCGCCGTGCTCGACGTCTGCGCCCGCGACGGCATCGATCCGGCGACCGTCCTCGCCATCGGCGACGCGCCGAACGACGTCGGCTTCTGGGTGCCCGGGCGCTTCGGCGTGCCCGTGGGCTGCGCCCAGGTCATGGACCAGCGCGCCGTGCTCGACGCCGAGCCGCGCTACCTGGTCGGCGAGGCCGCCGAAGGTTGGCTCGAGATGGCGCGGCTGCTGCTGGCGGCGCGGGCGTGAGCGCGGGCCTGCTGCAGGGCCTCGTCGTCATCCTGGTGCGCAGCGACGGCGCGGCCAACGTCGGCAGCGTGGCTCGGCTCTGCGGCAACTTCGGCGTCGAGCTGCGGCTGGTCGCGCCCAACGCCGAGCTCGCCTGCAAGGACGCCTGGCGCATGGCGCACCCCTGCGAGGCCGACCTCGACGCGGCGCCGCGCTTGCCCGACCTCGACGCCGCGCTGCACGACGTGGCGCTCGCCGTCGGCACCTCGGGCAAGATGCGCGCGAGCGCCCAGACGCCGCCGCTCGACGTCGAGCGCTGCGTCGGCCTGCTGCCAGCGCCGGGCGAGCGAACGGCCCTGATCTTCGGCAACGAGCGCACCGGCCTGAGCCTCGACGAGTCGCGGCGCTGCGACCGCCTCGTCCGCCTGCCGACGCCCGGGCCGGTCGAGAGCTACAACCTCGCCTCGGCCGTCGCCGTGACGTTGAGCCTCTGCCACGGCGCCGCCGAGCTCGGCCGGCCGCGCCGGGCGCCGCGGCCCGGGCGCGACGCGCTGCAAGACCAGCTGGAGCTGCAGCTCGACCGCGCCGGCTTCTTCGCCCGCACGCCGCGCGCCGGGTTCTCGCCGCGGCTGCGCGAGATCGTCGAGAAGATGGACATCAGCGAGCGCGACGCCGACCTGCTGGTCGAGCTGCTCGCCTGCATCGGCGGCGGCCGCTGACGATCCGGGCCGCGCCTTCGCTCAGCGCGTGGTGAAGGTGCCCTTGCGGGCGAAGATGTCGGCGAAGAAGTCGTTGCCCTTGTCGTCGACGACGATGAACGCGGGGAAGTCGACGACCTCGATGCGCCAGACCGCCTCCATGCCGAGCTCGGGGTACTCGAGCACCTCGACCTTCTTGATGCAGTCCTCGGCCAGCCGCGCCGCCGGGCCGCCGATCGAGCCGAGGTAGAAGCCGCCGTGCGCCTTGCAGGCCGCCGTCACCGCCGGGCTGCGGTTGCCCTTGGCCAGCATGACCAAGCTGCCGCCCGCGGCCTGGAAGCGCTCGACGTAGGCGTCCATCCGGCCGGCGGTGGTCGGGCCGAAGCTGCCCGAGGCGTAGCCCTGCGGCGTCTTGGCCGGGCCGGCGTAGTAGACGACGTTGTCGCGCAGGTAGTCGGGGACGCCTTGGCCGGCCTCGAGCCGCTCGAGCAGCTTGGCGTGGGCGATGTCGCGGGCGACGATCATCGGCCCGCTCAGCGAGAGGCGGGTGCGGATCGGGTAGCGGCTCAGGGTGGCGCGGATCTCGGCCATCGGCCGCGTCAGGTCGATCTGCACGACCTCGCCCGGGGCCTCGCTGCCGTCGGGCATCGGCAGGTATTGGCTCGGGTCATGCTCGAGCTGTTCGAGGAATACGCCCTCGGCGGTGATCTTGCCCTTGGCCTGGCGGTCGGCCGAGCAGCTGACGGCGATGGCGACGGGGCAGCTGGCGCCGTGGCGCGGCAGGCGGATGACGCGCACGTCGTGGCAGAAGTACTTGCCGCCGAACTGGGCGCCGATGCCGGAGCGGCGCGTCAGCTCCAGCACCTCGGCCTCGAGCTCGACGCAGCGCACCGCGTGGCCGCCGGCGCTGCCGCTGGTCGGCAGGTCGTCGAGGTAGCGGGCCGACGCCAGCTTGGCCGTCTCGAGCGTCTGCTCGGCCGAGGTGCCGCCGACGACGATCGCCAGGTGGTAGGGCGGGCAGGCGGCGGTGCCGATGCTCGGCAGCTTCGCCTCCAAGAAGGCCATCAGGCTCTTGGGGTTGAGCAGCGCCTTGGTCTCTTGGAACAGGTAGCTCTTGTTGGCCGAGCCGCCGCCCTTGGCCATGAAGAGCATCTCGTAGCTCGCGCCCGGCACGGCGGCGACCTTGATCTCGGCCGGCAGGTTCGTGCCGGTGTTGACCTCGCGGTACATGTCGAGCGGCGCGAGCTGCGAGTAGCGCAGGTTGTCGCTCTGGTAGGTGTCGAACACGCCCTGGGCGAACGCCGCCTCGTCGTTGCCGTCGGTGAGCACGTCGTAGCCGCGCTTGGCCTTGACGATCGCGGTGCCGGTGTCCTGGCACATCGGCAGCACGCCGCGGGCCGAGATCAGCGCGTTCTTGAGCAGGTCGAGCGCGACGAAGCGGTCGTTGTCCGAGGCCTCGGGGTCGTCGAGGATGGTGCGCAGCTGCTGCAGGTGGCCGGGGCGCAAGAAGTGCGCGATGTCGAACATCGCCGCCTGCGTCAGCGCGCGCAGGGCCGAGGCGTCGACCTGCAGCATGGTGCGGCCCGCGACCTCGACCGTGCGCACGCCCTCGGTCGTGATCAGGCGCCACGGCGTCGGCGGCACCGGCGCGCCCTCACCGGCGGCGGCGTGCGGGAACATCGGCTGGTACGAGAACGTCGGGCTGGGCATCGAAGGCTCCTCGGCTGCGGGCGCGCCCCGGCGGCGCGGGCAGGGAGGATAGCAGCGCAGGTCAGATTTCGGGAAGCGCTACCGCCTGGCACCGGCGCCGAGCTGCGCCCGCACCGTTGCCCGCTGCGACGGGGCCAGCGGCGCGACACATGGCGTCGCCGGGAGCTGCTTCGAGCCCGCGCCGATCGCGCGATGTGCTGCCATGACGCCGTTGGGCGCGGCGTCGTGGTCGAGGCCGAAGGCGTGGCCGACCTCGTGCGCCACAAGCAGCGCGGCACCCGCCGCGTCATGGCGCGTGAGCCTGGTCGCGTCCAGCAGCACCAGATGCGCGACGTCGGGAGGCAGCCATCCGTGGGCATCCTCGTCGTATCCGTCGATGGGTGCCGCGAGTCCGAGGCCCTCGAGCTCCGGCAGCATCGACGCGAACAGCGAGTCCGGGCGCACCAACGGCGAAAACGCCACGATCGTCAGCGCGTCGCGGCCGAGCGCTGCGACGTCCGCGGCCAGCGTCCGCAGCGGCGCCGTCAGCGCTTGCAGGCGCGCCCCTTCGGGCACGGCCTCGAGCTCCGCCGCGGTCCGCAGCAGCGGCGAGCGCCACGGGCCGCGTCGCTCGGTGACGAGGGCAGGGCGCAGCGCCAGCAGGTCCAGGGCGTCGCTGGTGGCCTGCAACAACCGCGCGCGCTGGTCGGCCGTGAGGTCGTCCGCCAGGACCAGGCGCAGCTCGCGGAGCTGCAACGGGACGCCCGCTGCGCTTGAGGCCGCGCAGCGGGTGAGCGCCGCCGGTGGTGGCAGGTCGAGCGGCGCAGGGCGCGGCGCACAGGCGGTGAGCGGCGCCGTCAGCAGCGCCGCGCACAGCGCCGCCGCGGCCCGTCGCGCCGAGCGACGGATCACGGCGCCGCGACGTCCACCGCGGTCGCGGCGCTGGCGAGGTCGTGCACCGGCACCTCGTCGATCAGCGGCGCGAGGCCCAGCAGGCGCAACAACCACGGCGGGTAGGCGCGAAAGCGCAGCCGCGCCGAGATCGCCAGCGCGCCCTTGGCGCCCTTCGCCATCGGCACCAGGTAGGTGTAGGTGCGCGAATGGCCGGCAGGGATGGCGAAGCGGTGGTGCTCGGTGGCGCGCCAGGTAAACGGCGTCGGGTTGCCGGCGAGGTCGATCAGCTTCGACGAGAGCGAGACAAGGTCGGCGTCGCCGTAGGGCTCGACTTCGCTCCAATGGTCCCGCAGGTCGCCCTTGCTGTCGAAGTCGCCCGAGACGTAGACGACCTTGCCGGCCTCGTCCTTGACCACGAGCTCCAGCCAGCATTGGCGCAAGAAGGTCGAGCCGGTCGGCAGGCTGTGCGCGCCGATCGTGTTGTCCACCGTCACGACCACGTCCAGCACCTTGCCGGGCGACGGTTGCGCCGGCAGCTCGAGGTGCACCTTGGCCGCGCTCTGCAACAAGGCCGTGATCTCGGCCTCCATGGTGGCGCGCGTCGCTGCGTCGAGCGGGGGCCCGGCCCCCAACGGCAGCTCGACGCCGATCCAGCGGTGGCGGTGCAAGCCCTTGCGCTGCTGGCCGCCGAGGGCGGCGACGCCGTCGTAGGTGGGCATGTGGCAGCTCTGGCACGGCTTGCCTTCGGTGGCGGCCGGCGACGCCTGCCACTCTTCGAACGGGCGCTCCAGCGGCAGGCCGTTCGACTCGACGACGTCGTGGCAGGTGCCACAGAAGCGCGACTCGCCCATATGCGGCGTCTTGACCGAGGCGTGGAAGCTCGTCGTCTGCGGTGACTCGAGGTTGCCGCAGAGCGGCCCGGTCGCGTCGAGCTTGTGGCCGGCGTTGTGGGTCCGCACGATCTCGTTGGCCTTGTGACACGCCTCGCACGTCACGCCCTCGAGCGTGATCGGCGCGAGATCCTCGAACGCGAAGCCGGGCTGGATGTCGCCGCTGCGGGTGCCGATCGCCGAGTGGCATTGCACGCAGAAGGCGTCTTCCTTGGTCGCGAGGTGCTGTTGGCGCAGGCCGACCAGCACCCGGAACACCGGATCCACCATCGCGAAGGCGTGGCGCGACGTCGACCACTCCTGGTGGTGCGTCGGGTGGCAGCCCTTGCAGTCTTGCGCCGAGCGGAAGTCGCTGGCCTTGAGCGTCGGCGTCGCCGGCATCGACAGCGGGTCGACCAGCCGCCCGCCGGCGCCGTCGACGACCTGTGCATCGACGTCCGTGCTGGCTTCGGGCGACGGTGAGCACGCGATCGCGTTGGCGAGCCACAGCGCCGCCGCGATGGCGGCCCGGTGCCGTCCCCGTGGCCAGATGGCGCGCGCCGGGGCGGCCTGCGTCGCGTTCGAGTCCACGCCACGAGCCACCATCACAAGCTCCCCAAGAAGGCCAGCAGCGCGGCGCGCTTGGCCGCGTCGAGCCCGGCGTAGGCCTGGGCCGCCTTGGCGCCGGACGCGGCGTGCAGGGCGATCGCCTCTTCGATGGTGTCGGCCTCGCCGGTGTGCCAATACGGCGCGGTCTTGGCCAGGCCCCAGAGCGGCGCGGTGCGGAAGTCGCGCATGCCCGCGGTCGCCTCTTCGATGCCGACCATGCCCTCGGGCAGGATCGTGTGCAGGAGCAGGTCCGAGTACAGCCGCACCGGCCCCAACGTGCTCGGGAACTCTGGCCGATGGCAGCCGTCGCAGCCGATCTCGTGGAAGATGGCTTCGCCCGCGGCCTCGGCGCTGGCGTCGGTCGAGGTCCGCGGCGGCGGCCCCAAGATCCGCAGGTAGAACTCCAGGCGCTGCGCGGCGTCGAGCTGCATCTCCGGGTCGGCGACCTCGTCATCATCGTGCAGCAGCCCGAACGTCAGGCCCGGCACGAACGGCAACGTCATGCCGAGCTCCATCGACACCGCGTCGCGCACGAACTCGGCGATGCTCGGCACCTGCGACTTCCAGCCGAACCGACCCACGCGGCCGCCGTCGACCCAGGACACACGCCCCGCGATGCCGTCGCCGTCGCTGTCGTCCGGGTCGGCCCCCGCGACGATCGCCGCCGGATCGATGGCGTCGATCAGGCCCAGGCCAAACAGGTGGGGTGTCTGCCGGTGCTCGAAGATCGCCGCCTCGGTCTGCGGTGCGTTGGTGCTGCCGCGGATCTTGGTCGTCTTGTGCAGGATCGTGCCGACGGCAGGGGTCACGAAGCGCCCGTCAGGTCCGAGCAGGCCGTGGCGCATCACGTTGACGCCGCGCGGGCCGGCGCCGCCCTCGACCGGCTCGAAATGGCAGGCGCGGCAGCTGTCGCCGTTCATCCGCGGCGCGCCGACGCCGGCGCTGCGGCCATGATCGCGGTCGAACTCGCGGCGACCGGCCTCGAAGGCGGCCACGTCGGCGGCCGAGAGCCCGGGCAGCGGGCCGCCCCAAGCGCCATGATCGGGCGGCGGCGCGTCGGGCGGGATCAGGCCGGCGCTGTATTGGTCACGACCACCGAGCGACTCGAGGAACGCGATCAGGTCCTGCCACTCGGCCTCCGAGAGCTTGGCTGCGGCGTCGCGCGCTCGCTTGCCCTCGCCACCGTGCAACTCGATCGCCTCGCGCAGCGTCGTCGCCCGGCCGTCGTGCAGGTACGGGCCGACCGCGGCCACGCCCCACAGCGGCTGGGTGCGGAACTCCGAGCCCGTCGCCACGCCCTGCTGGATGCCGTCGGCCAGGTCCGGGCCCATGTCGTGCAGCAGCAGGTCCGAGTAGACCGGCAGCGGCCCGCGCGGCCCTTGCAGGCGAGGCGTGTGGCAGGTGTCGCAGCCGAGCTTGTCGAAGGTCCGCCGGCCACGCGCGGTCTGGGGCGTCTCGGGCTCGATCTGCGGCGCCGCGAGCAACATCGCGAACGACACGAGATCGAAGAGGTCGTCGGTCGACAGCTCGGGGTCGGGCACGCCGTCGTCGTCGGTCAGGGGGCCGTCTGGCGCCGCCGCCTGGGCGAAGGCGCGCAGCGGCGCGATGGCCTGCCGCACGATCGCGGCGGTCTTCTGGGCGCCGGCCTGCGACGAGTCCACCGGCAGCTTGGCGCGCTGCTCTTCGCTCAGCGGCGTCGTGGTGATGCCGAGGTGATTGAACAGCGGGCCGCGGATGAAGCCCTCGATGCTGACCGTCTGCGCCTTGCGGCCGAAGCGTCCGACGAAGCCGCGGTCGAAGTTCGGCCGGCCGCTGACGCCGTCGCCATCCTTGTCGTCCGGGTCGGCGCGCTTGCTGATCTCGGCGTTGCTGAGCTCGGCCAGCAGGCCGACGCCGAAGAAGGGGATGGCGTTGCGCTGCGCGACGATGGTCAGCTCGGGATCGACCGCTGGTCGGCTCGGCCGCCCCGGCGCGTAGTCGTACATGCGGATCACGCCGCCAGACTTGCCAGCCGACGCCGCGGGCACGTACGCGCCGTCTGGCAGCTTCTTCGCCGCGAGGAAGAAGTTGCGGTACAGGCCGGCGGAGCCGCCCATCGTCGGCCGCTCGTGGCAGCTGCCGCAGAAGGTGACGTTGAAGGCCGGCCCGAGGCCGTCGGCGCGCGAGAAACGACGCTTGGTGACCTCGAGGCCTCGATGGAAGGTCGCGACCTGCTCGCTGGTCGCCGTCGGCAGCGGGTCGCCCAGACGCGCCGAGATGCCCTCCGCGATGGCGCCGTGGCTGTCGGGATCCGGCTCAGGGGCTGGGCTACAACCCGGCGACCACGCGACGATCCAGAGCGCAGCGACGAGGAGGTGGGCGGGGAGGCGGGGTGCGAGACGGGGCACGAGACGGATGGCCATGGCGCGTCCTCGACGGAACGAGACGCGCGCACGGTACGCCTTTCGCTGCGAGATCGCCAACGCGGGGGCGGATCCTGCCGTCAGGCGGCGCGATCCGCCGCGGCGTCGTCGACTAGAGGAACCAGACCTTGAGCGCCTGGCAGGGGTACCACGAGCCATCGGACAGCTGGGTGCCGTTGAACACGTCGACGTGGCCGGTGCCGGAGTAGCCGAAGATCTTGTCGAACGCGACCAGGCCCTTGCGGCCCGAGATCTGGGGCTCGATCTCGGTGCGGTACGCCTCGTCGAACTCGGCGCTGGTCTTGAAGCGACGGCCGTTCGCCGGCCACTGCATGTGCGGCTTGCCGTAGTACTTCTCGACGTAGATCCACATCTCCTTGGCCGACAGGATGTAGTAGAAGCCCGTCTTGCGGCTGTACGGGATGCGACCCGGGTCGAGGCCGGCGGCCTTGGCCTTCTCGCGCGTGATCTTGTAGTCGCCGCCGAGCTGGTTCCACATGATCGACATGCGGATCGCGCAGGTGTTCGAGTAGGTGTCCGGGTTCCAGCCCTGGGCCACCTGCAGGTCGCCGCTGTCGGTGTTCTGCGAGCTGTCCGCCAGGTAGTTGTGCGGGTGGGCATCCCAGACCTGCTGGAAGTCCTTGGGCAACCCGCCGTTGCGGCTGCCGGCCGGACCCGCGGTCGGCGCCGAGGTCGACGACGCGTTGGCGTTGCTCGCCGCCGGGGCAGGGGCCTGCACCTGGTTCGGGTTCTTGTCCATCGCGGTCAGCGTGTCGCGGCCGACGACGCCATCGGCACCGAGGCCGTTGGCCTTCTGCCACGCCTTGACCGCGTCGACCGTGCCGTTGCCGAAGTCACCGTCCGCGCCGGCGCGGCCGAGCATCGAGCCGAGTCCGACCTGCGTCAGGTAGTTCTGCAGCGCGCGCACCGCCGGGCCGCGGGCGCCCTTGCGCAGGGTGCCGTTGCCCTTGGCGATGTTCTCGAGCACGTGATCGCCCGAGAAGACCGGGCTGGTCAGCGCGCCGCCGCCGGGGGCCGTGGGCGCCTGGGGCGTCTGTGTGCCGCCGCCGCCGCCGGGCTGCTGCGCCGGGGTGTCGGCCTGCGGGCCGCTGTTCTGGTTGCCTGGTTGCGGTCGCTGATTGGGTCCCCACACCATCGGTCGTCCCTCCGCAGCCCACAATCTCCGGGCCGGTCCTTGCAGTCTGCGCCCGCTTGGCCATTTGCAAAAGCGCGACGTTCGCCGAGGCCAGACCAGACGGGGCGTGCTCGCCCCAGGCGCGCGGCCCGCCGATCAGGCGCTCGCGGCGGGCGGGGTGGTAGGCGTCGCCGGCAGCGCCCGATCGCGGCGCAAGAAGGTCGGCACGGGGGCGAACCGCTGCTGTGCCGGCTTCTTGCGCAGGTTCAGCGTCAAGCCGGCGGGGTTGTAGACGAGCAGGTTGTGCGTCGTCGGTGTCGTGATCAGGAACTGCGCCTTGGTCACGTGCAAGAAGCGCGCGACCTCGTCGATGCGCTCGACGCTGAGGTGGGCGAAGGGCTCGTCGAGGATGAAGAAGCCCGCGGTGTCGCCGTCGTCGTTCATCGTCAGCGCCATCAGCAGGATCAGGCTCGACACGACGCGCTGGCCACCCGAGAGCTCGGGATCGTGCACCGCGACCGCGCGCTTGCCGTCGAAGCCGACGCGGACCTCGAGGCCGACGCGGCCGACCAGGCCCTCGGCGTCCTCGCGCAGGGCGTCGGCGCCGGGGACCGTCACGCGCACATCGACGCGGCAGAGCTCGCCCAGGCGCAGCACGTTGCGGCGGTAGCGGCGGATCGTCTCCTCGACGACGCGGACGTAGGCGCGGCGCGCCAGCGTCAGCTCTTCGGTCGAGGCGTCGAGCTCCTTGCGCCGGGCGGCGGAGCTGCGTTCCGCTTCGATCAGCTCCGCGTGGGCCTTCTGCCAGAGCATCACGGCGCGGCCGTCACGCGGGCCGGTCCAGGCCGCCATGCGCTGGCGCAGCGAATTCTGGCGCTCGATGAGCACGACTTCGGGCTCCAGCAGCTCCATCGCCGCGGGGTGACGCATCGACTCGGGCAGGC
Organism: uncultured Enterobacteriaceae bacterium; assembly: GCA_964586155.1. Classification (GTDB taxonomy): domain Bacteria; phylum Myxococcota_A; class UBA9042; order UBA9042; family UBA9042; genus SXNM01. Next base: position 22,820 of record CAZPHC010000025.1, read on the forward strand.
GCGACTCGGCGTCGCGCAGATCGGCGGCGACGCGCTCGCGGCGCGCGTCCGCGCCGGTCATCGCCGAGCGGTTGCGATCGCGCTCGATCAGCGCCTCGCGGTGCCGGTACTCGAGCAACGACAGCCGGCGCTCGCGTTCGACCAGCTGGCGGTTGGCGTCGTCGATCTCTTGCAGCAGGCCCATCAGGCGCTCGCTGGCCTCGCGGCGCTCGCCGTCGAGCACGGCGATCCGCGCCTGCAGCGTCGCGGGATCGCCAACGCGGCCGAGCAGGCGCTCGCGGGCCTTGGCGGCGGCGAGGCGCTCGTCGATCTGGCGCAGGCGCAGCTGCGAGGGCTCCAGGCTGCGCTGCAACGAGTCGCGTCGGCCGCGCATCTCGGCCAGCTCCTCGTCGATGCGGCCCTTGCGGTGGCTGCCAGCGCCGGCGCCGCAGTAGAGCTCGCTCTGGCCGACGAAGATGCCGCCGCGGCTGTCTTGGCGGTAGCCGTCCGGCGTGATGCTGGTCTCGCCGCGGCCGAGGCCCAGGCCCTCGTCGACGGTCTCGACCAGCTGCACGCTGTCGAGCATGCGCAGCACGGCCTCGGGCACGCGGTCGTCGTTCAGGCGCACGACCGAGAGCGCCGAGCGTGGCCGCGCCCGCACCTTGGCGCCGCGGCCATAGTCCGAGACGTAGCAGCGGTACCTCTGACGCTGGGCCATCTTGCGCGCGACGGCGGTGTCCTTCGGATCGACCAGGATGGTGAAGCGCTCGCGGCCCAACACCGACTCGACGGCGACGTGCCAATGCTCGTCGGCGATCTCGATCAGGTCAGCGACCAGCGACGCCTGGATGTCGGCGCCGCGCAGCTCGCGCAGCATCCGCTCGACCCAATCCGGCGGCTGGCGCTTGGAGTCGCGGTCGAGCGACTCGCGCTCGCCGCGCAGCTTGCCGATCCGACCGATCAGGTCGTTGAGCTCGGCGCGCAGGCTCGACTCGACCTCGAGCAGGCGCTCGCGCTCGCGCAACAGCTCGTCGACGTCGACGTCACCCTGCGAGGCGCCGGACTCCTCGAACTCGGCGGCCCAGCGGCGCAGGTCGCGGGACTCGAGATCGAGGCGCTCCTTGGCGCTGATCACCTGCTGGTAGGTGGACTTGCGCCGCTCGACCTCGGCGCGGATCGTCGCGGCGCCCTCGGTCAGCTCGCCGCTCTCGCGGTGGAAGCTGCCGAGCACCGCCTCGGCGTCGGCGACGGCGCGCCGCGCGCGGTCGACGTCCTCTTCGGCGGCCGTCAGCTGCGCCCGCAGCGACGCGACGCGCGCCGCCGGCAGCTTCTCTTCGCGGACCTGGCGCTCGGCCTCGGCCAGCTCGACGAAGCGCTGGTAGGCCTCGGCGTCCTTCTTCAGCGCGTCGACGTGCAGGCGGACGCCCGTCAGCTTCTCTTCGTAGTCGGCGAGCTCGCGCTGGCTGGCGAGGTAGCTGCCGCGCGCCTCGTCGTAGCGCTCGAGCGCGGCCTTGTCGCCCTGCATCTCGAGCACGTACTCGAGCAGCTGCTCCGGGCTGCGTTCGGCGAGCTTGTGCGTCTCGCCTTGCTCCAGGGCGAGGATGCGCAGCAGCGTCCGCGGCACGCCGGCTGTCTCGAGCTCGCGCGAGAACTCCATCGGCTTGAGCGAACCCGTCGCGGTGCGCAGCTGCTCGATCGGCGGGTCGCCGTCGACGATCAGGTAGCGGCGCTCCCAACTGCCGCGGTGCCGCTCGATCAGGCACGCCAGCGTCGCGACGTCGCCGAACAGGCCAAGGTGCGCGAACGGGCGACGGCCGACGCCCTTGCGGTGCGTATTGTCGACCACGGCCTTGACCAGCGCGACCCCGGTGTCTTCGCGCAGGTACTGCGGCAGCTTGCGTGACGTCGACAGGCGCGTCGCGTTGAGCAGCACGCGGATCGCGTCGAGGAAGGTCGTCTTGCCCGAGCCGTTCGGACCGGCCACGAGCACGACATCCTCGTCGAGCGGCAGGCGCACGTGCGCCCACCAATCCCAGTTCAGCAGCTCGATCGCTTTGAAAGTGAACATCCGGTCCTAGTTCGCGGTCGATTCAGGGATCGCCCCAATCGCCGAAGTCATCGTCGTCGTCGAGCGCCCCGCGTGCGGGGGCGTCGTCGTCGGCCAGGTCCTCGTCGTGCTCGTCCGCGTCGTCGCTGTCGTGGTCGCTGTCGTCGTCGCCGACGAGGTCCGCGTCGTCGTCGCCCTCGAGCTCCGCGTCGTCGACCACGCTGTCGTCGTCGCCGCCCACGAGCGCCGCGCTTGCCACCGCCACGAGGGCTGCGGTGCCCGGATCGTCGCGGCTCTGGCCTTCGTCCTGGTCGACCACGGCGTCGTCAGCGTCCTCAGCCGCGGCCGGTGCCTTGGTCTGCCGCCTGGGGCCGGGCTTGCGGGCCTTCGCCTTGGGCTCGTCCATGCCTGGCAGGGCGGCCTCGGGGGCGGCGTCCCCGTCGCGCTCCATCAGGTCCCAGAGCACCGAGTCGCGCAGCTTGCGCGCCATCGTCACGCCGTCGACCAGCACGTCGAGCAGGGGCCCCTCGCGCAGCTGACCCTGGCGGTTCTCCAGCAGGAAGCCGTTGCTCTTGAGCTGCGAGACGTAGCGGGCAAACGCGATCTTGCCGAAGCGATGGCCGAACTCGGCGTAGAGCGCCGATCGCGCCACCATCGGCGTCGGCAGGCGCTCCTTGGCCTGCGGCTCTCCGTCCGGGTCCTCGAGGCGCCGCCGCCGGGCCTCGTCGCTGGCGACGCGCCGCGGCAGCACGAGCCGGGTCCAGAGGATGACGAGCAGCGCGACGGCACCGCGGGGCAGGCGCGCGTTGGTCGCCCAGTCGAAGCGGACGTCGCTCTCGATCGACGGCTTCAGCCGGACCGCGAAGTAGCTCGACGTGTACGAGTCGATCAGCTGCAGGCCGACGCCGTCGAGCCGCCGCTCCACGCTCGCGCGCAGGCGATCGTCGATGAGCAGATCCCGCGTGCTGCGCTTGGGCAGCCAGCGGTGGATCAGCAGGTGGGCGCAGATCTCCTCGGCACGACGCGCCGTCATCTCGTCTTCGACCAGGGGCGCGACGTCGGGTTGCTGCAGCTCGAGGGGCGTTTGCGTCATGGGATCCGAGCTCGTGGAGGAGGCGCGTGGGCGCACGCGAAACGGGCGCGCGGCCATAGCACAGTGACCGGGCCTTGCCTAGCCGCGGGCCTCGGGGGCCGCTCGTGGTTCGCGGGGATCCTGGGCTCAGATCTCCTCGAGGCGTTCTTGCAACCCCTCGACTTCGCGTCGCAACGCGCGGATGGCGGCTCGCACGGCCTCGACCGACGCGCGATCGATGGCCGGGGGCGCCGCGGGGGGGCTCGCCTGCAGGCCGCGGCCGCGCCCTGGCGCGTCTGCACCGCCTTCCGCGCCCTCACCGATGGGGGAGGGCGCTCGATCGTGCGCGATCGCGGCGTCGGCCGCGCCTTCCGCCGCCGCCTCGCGCAGGATCACCCGCGCCTTGCCCGTGCGCAGCGCCTTCTTGGCGCCCTCGATCGTCAGGCGCTCGACGTGCAGCAGCTGTCGGATCCGCTCGAGCTGCTCGACCTGGCTCCGGCTGTAGAGGAAGCGACCGCTGCTGGTGCGTCCGGGCTGCAGCGACGGGAACTGGGACTGCCAGAAGCGGACGACGTGCGTCGGCACGCCGAGCAGCTTGGCGACCTCGCCGATGCGAAACAACGCCTTGTCTGGGATCTCCATCAGCCCTCCGTGGCTCGCGCCCGGCGCGAGGACGTCGCGCTCCTCGTTGTCCCGCCGATGGCATCAGGATTGCACGCTGGATGCAAGGCGCCGCCCTGGTGCGCGCCAAAAACACCCGTGCCTCGGCTCCCCTTGTGGCGGGAGGCCGAGGCACCAGGTGGATTCGGTCATCAGGAGCGGCGATGGACTCCTGCAAGCGCAGCCGGAACTAGGCGTTCAGCTGGGCCTTGAGGACCTGCGACGGCTTGAAGGTCAGGACCTTGCGCGCCGTGATCTCGATCGGAGCGTCGGTCTGCGGGTTGCGACCCATGCGCGACTTCTTCTCGCGGACCACGAAGTTGCCGAAGCCCGACACCTTCACCTTCTCGCTGCGCTCGAGGGTGTCCTTGAGGATCTCGAAGACGAGCTCGACGATCTCGGCAGCCTCGCGCTTGCTGTAGCCACCGAGGCGCTCGTACACTGCCTCGACGATATCGGCCTTGGTCATGACTGTCTCCTGCTTTGCGGCGGTGCTGGCCCGTGCAGACCTCGTCCCGCGGCTCGTTGGGGATGCTGGGAGGCCTAGGCCGCGCGAGCGGCTTCGACCACGGCGCGGAATCCTTCCAGATCCCGCACGGCCATCTCGGCGAGGACCTTGCGGTCCAGGACGATGCCGGCCTTGCTGAGCGCGTTGATCAACTCGGAGTACTTGGTGCCCATGGCGCGGGCGGCCGCGTTGATGCGGACGATCCAGAGCGCGCGGAACGCACGCTTCTTGCGGCGACGCTCCTTGTACGCGATCTTGAGGCCACGGAGCGCCTGCTCACGCGCGGTCCGGTAGAGGCGCGAACGCGCTCCACGCATGCCCTTCGCCATCTTGAGGAACTTCTTGTGGCGGCGACGGCCTTTGAAGCCCTTCTTCACTCGCATGACTGCCTCTTCTCTCGTGTCGTCTCAGGCGGGTGGGCCTGACGTCCGATGCGCGCCGGTTGCCGACGCGCGTTCCGTTTCATGGTGCCGTGCCCCCGATGGGCTGCGGCGACTCAGCCGTAGGGGAGCTGGCGCGCGACCTGGGCGGCGTTCGCGGGGTTGACCGTGGTCGAACCGCGCGAGTGACGCTTGAGCTTGCGGGACTTGCACTCCAGCAGGTGACGGTGGTTGGCCTGGCCGCACTTGATCTTGCCACTCGGGCGGATCTTGAAGCGCTTGGCGGCGCCGCGGCGGGTCTTCATCTTCGGCATCTCACACTCCCGATGCGTGACTCCGTCCCCGGGGTCGCGCCGTCTGTCACCTGCCGGTTCACCCGCTTCGCGCAGTGGTCGGCACTCTGGTCTCGATCGGTGTCCGATCGAACCGGGGCTTGTCGCCCCTACTCTTCGTCCTCGCCCGCCCGCTCGCTGCTCTTGGTCGGAGCACGCTTGGGGTTCATCATCATGCTCATGGTACGCCCTTCAACCTTGGGCGGCACGTCGAGCACGGCGACGTCCCCGAGCAACCGGGCGATCTCCTCGAGCTTGGCCCGCGAGGCGTCGGTGAACGCCATCTCGCGGCCGCGGAACATCACCGTGACCTTGAGCCGATGGCCCTGGTCCAGGAAGCGCCGCGCGTGGTTCATCTTGGTCTCGAAGTCGTGCTTCTCGGTCTTGGGCCGGAACTTGACTTCCTTGACCTCGATATGCGTCGACGAGCGCTTGGCCTCGGTCTGACGCTTCTTCTGCAGGTACTTGAACTTGCCGTAGTCCATCAGGCGGCAGACGGGCGGCCGCGCGGTGGAGGCGACTTCGACGAGGTCGACGCCTTCGGTCTGGGCCATGCGGAGCGCGGTGTCCGTCGGGACGATGCCGAGCTGCTCGCCTTCGATGCCGATCAGGCGCACTTCGGGGACGCGGATGCGATGGTTGACGCGAGGCTCGCGTGTGCGAGCGGAGTCGCGCTCATCTTCAAGGGGTCGCCGGAAGCCCATTCGTAGTCTGACCTCTTCGAGTTCGCGTCGGCCCTGGAAGGGACGATGCGTGGGGATCGCGGACCGCACGCTGGACGACCGCTGCGGTCGTGGCAGCGCCGTCGTGGCGCTCGGCTCCCGCCGCAGCGGGAATCGGCGTCGCCTCTCGGTTGGAGATTCGACGACTTTGGAACGGCAAGGGTAGGCGCGAGCGGATTTGAACCGCTGACCTCCACGATGTCAACGTGGCGCTCTAACCAACTGAGCTACGCGCCTGGCTCGGTGGACCAAGGTGTCTTCGGCTCCCGTGGGAGTGACGGCACCCTGTTCCGTCCCGATCAGGTCCAGCTTGGAATGCACCAAGCGGGCTTGCCGGTCCCGACCTGCTGCGACATCCGTCGCGTTCGGTCGGGGGGGCTGTGTATGAGGATTCGCCCGGGTTGTCAATCGGGTTTGGACCTGTTTTCGGTCAACCATCCCGTCGCCACGCAGGCGACCGGGTGACGGCGTCGCCGTCGAACCGCTCCGATCGCTGCGTGAGCGCTCGGGAACGGGGCGCGCGTTCTACGCGTCGTCCTGGCCCACTGTCAAGTCAAACCGCCACACTGGGTGGGCTGCCCGGGCGGTCGCCAGGGGCCGCGCCGGGGCGCCGACGACCGCCGCCTGCCGCGTCGGGCGAGTCTCTTGTCGACGTGCCGGGTTGGAGTAGGCTGCCGGGGACCGGGCGACCTGCCATGGGGCGGACACGCGATCCGGAGGGGCCACCAGCGATGCGACCGACCGCCACCGCCGCCGAGCAGCGCCGCGCACCGTCGAGGATCCGACGCGCCAGCGGACGCGGCGCCGCGATCCTGTTCGCGCTGGCCGCCGTGTGGCTCGTGACGCTCGCGCCGAGCCGGGCCCATGCCTGGCGCCGGGTGCAGGAGATCGTGCGTGGCACGGCCGACACGCTCGAGAAGGGCCGCCTGACGGTCGGGATCTTCGCCCCCGCCATGTATGGCGTGACCGACGCGCTGACGATCGCCAGCCACCCGATCCTGGATCTGCTGCTGGTGCCCAACCTCGATGTCCGCTACCGCCTCGCGGGTGACGACACGTGGGTGTTCGCCGGCTTCGGCGGCTACAAGCAGGGCTTCCAGCCGGTCAACATCAGCGGTGTGGCCGGACAGACCCAGCTCGGCGCGATGGCGACGCGCTACTTCGTCGATCGCGTGGCGCTCAGCGTCGGCCTGGGCTGGTCGGGGCGCATCGATCGCACCGTGACCGTGCTCGTCGGCACCGACGGCGACGGCGCGACGAGCACCTCGACCACCAGCGACCTGACCATGGACCACGGGCTCGGCGGCTTCCTCAACGCCTCGTGGCTGATCGACGAGCGACACGTCTTGATGCTGACGTCCCAGGCGCGCCTGGGCTCGTTCGGCCTCGAGGATCGCCTGTTGACCGGCGCGTTCGTCTTCGCCCGCGGCTCGTTCCAGTTCGTCGTCGGCGCCTCGCTCGGCGCGTTCGACCTGCGGGCGCTCAAGGTGACGTCCGAGGCGAGCGTGGTCGCCACCTGGCCGGTGATGCCGTACGTCGACATCTGGTGGGACTTCTAGTGACGGATCTGCACGAACGCGAATGGCTCGGCACCTTCGAGGCGCGGCGGATCGAGCGGATGCTCGGGCGCCTCTTCCTGGGCCGCCTGCGCCCGGACGAGGCGATCAGCGTCAGCGGCCGGCGCGATCGCGATTGGCTGGCGCTGCAGTTCTGCCTGGCGCGGGCCGACAAGAGCCTCGTCTATCGCGTCGACGCCCGCGTCGCGCGCCGGAGCCGCAAGCTCGACGACGAGACGCTCAAGCAGGTCCTGCTCGATCTGCTCGGCCACCTCTTTGATGGCTACCTCGGTCGCGTGCGCGAGCCCTTCACGGGCCAGAACTGGGAGTCGGTCGACTACGAGGGCCACGTGATCTGGCTGCAGGGGCAGGAGCTCGACGAGCGAGCCGAGGGCATGGGCCGGGGCCTGCTCGACGCCGACGCCGCCGCGTTCGGCCGGCAGCTTGCGGCTGCGGCGCAGGCCGACGATTCGGACGACGAGCGACCTTGACACCCGATGGCTCGGGGTGTGGACTCTTGGCGCCCTCGGGCCGGCGTGACTGTGCTCGCCGCCCGCTTCCCGCATTGTGTGGCGCTCGCTCGGCATCGCGGGCGCCCGCCCCGGAGAGAGCCCGCCATGTCGAAAAGCGCGCCCATCGTCGTCGCCGTCACCGGCGCCGCAGGCCAGATCTGCTACAACCTCTTGTTCCGCCTGGCTTCGGCCGAGACCTTCGGCGGCCGCCAGGTGCACCTGAAGCTGCTCGACGTCGACATCCCGGAGGTGCAGCGCGGGCTCGAGGGCATCGCGATGGAGCTGCATGACTGCGGCTTCCCGACGCTCGTCGACGTGACGTGCACCGGCTCGGCCGAGGTGGCCTTCGACGGCGCGAGCTGGGCCGTGCTCGTCGGCGCCAAGCCGCGCGGCCCGGGCATGGAGCGCAACGACCTGATCCGCGAGAACGGCCCGATCTTCACCGGCCAGGGCAACGCGCTCGCCCGCGGCGCCAGCGACCTGCGCGTGCTCGTCGTCGGCAACCCGTGCAACACCAATGCGCTGATCGCTGCATCCAACTGCCACGGCGTTCCCAACGAGCGCTTCACGGCCATGACCATGCTCGACCAGAACCGCGCCATCGCCCAGCTCGCCCAGAAGGCCGGCGTGACCAACGCCGACGTCAGCCACGTCGCGATCTGGGGCAACCACAGCGCCACGCAGTTCCCGGACTTCGAGAACGCCCGGATCAAGGGCAAGCCGGCGACCCAGGTCATCACCGACCACGAGTGGCTGCGCGGCCCGTTCATCAAGACGGTGCAGCAGCGTGGCGCCGCGATCATCGCCGCGCGCGGCAAGTCCTCGGCCGCCAGCGCTGCCAGCGCCGCGATCGACCACATCAAGGCGTTCGAGCAGAAGACGCCCGAGGGCCACTGGTTCTCGGCGGCTGTCGTCTCGGACGGCAGCTACGGCGTGCCGGAGGGCATCATCTCGAGCTTCCCGGTGGCCAGCGACGGCAACGGCGGCTACTCCATCGTGCAGACGCTCGAGGTCTCCGACTTCGCGCGCACCAAGATCGACGCCACGGTGGCCGAGCTGCTGCAAGAGAAGTCGGTGGTGCAGGATCTGCTCGGCGCCTGAGCGGCGGTCGGGCCTGGTGCGAGATTGACGAGTGGAGCGGGGCGGCCAGCGACGGGCCGCCCCGCACACCCCCGAACCGGGGTGGCGACGGAGGCGAAGCGATGTCCAGCGCGACAGCGAAGCAGAATGCCGGGGTGTTCGGCGCCTTGCTCGGGACGACCATCGGTCTCAAGGCGCTCATGGCCGTGACCGGCGTGGCCTGGGTCGGGTTCGTCCTGGGCCACATGGTCGGCAACCTGCAGATCTTCCTGCCGATGCCGGAGGACGGCGTCCACGCGATCAACAAGTACGCCGCGATGCTCAAGGGCCTCGGCGGCGCCCTGTGGGCCGCGCGCATCGGCCTGCTGGTCACGTTCGTGGCCCACGTCTGGGCTGCGGTCAAGCTGACGGGCATCAACCGCGCCGCGCGCCCCGTCGACTACCGCGACCGCCGGCCGCAGGTCTCGACGTTCTCGTCGACCTACATGCGCGTCTCGGGCTTCGCGATCCTGTTCTTCGTGCTCTATCACCTCGCGCACTTCACGCTCGGCGTGACCGATCCGGGCGCGTTCGGTCACCACCTGCCCAACGGGATGCACGACGTCTACACGATGTTCATCCTCGGCTTCCGCAACCCCATCGTGGTGGGTCTCTACGTCGTCGCCAACGTGCTGGTCGCGATGCATCTGCACCACGCGGTGTCGAGCATCTTCCAGACCCTGGGCCTGCGCTCGGCGCGCTACGCCGGGATCATCGACAAGATCGGCCCGACCATCGGCGCCGTCGTCGCCGTTGGCAACCTCTCGATGCCCTTGGCCGTGATGCTCGGCCTGATCGGACAGAGCGTCCCCTGAGCCGGTGGCGTCCGACCGCCACGACCTCCGCGACCTTCGCCGCGACAGGAGCCCGCCATGAGCAGCAACGCCCGCATCCTCGACAGCAAGGAGCCGACAGGCCCCATCGAGCAGCGCTGGGACAAGCACCGGTTCGACACCAAGCTCGTCAACCCGGCCAACAAGCGCAAGTACAAGATCATCGTCGTGGGCTCGGGCCTCGCGGGCGCCGCTGCGTCGGCGACCATGGCCGAGCTCGGCTACGACGTCGAGTGCTTCGCCTACCAGGACAGCCCGCGCCGCGCGCACAGCATCGCGGCCCAGGGCGGCATCAACGCCGCCAAGAACTACCAGAACGACGGCGACAGCATCTACCGCCTGTTCTACGACACGGTGAAGGGCGGCGACTTCCGGGCGCGTGAGTCCAACGTCTACCGCCTGGCGCAGATCAGCGTGAACATCATCGACCAGGCCGTGGCCCAGGGCGTGCCCTTCGCCCGCGAGTACGGCGGCCTGCTCGACAACCGCAGCTTCGGCGGCGCCCAGGTCAGCCGCACGTTCTACGCCCGCGGCCAGACCGGCCAGCAGTTGCTCCTCGGCGCCTACCAGGCGCTCGAGAAGATGATCCACGCCGGCAAGGTCAAGATGCACTCGCGTAGCGAGATGCTCGACCTCGTCGTCGTCGACGGCGTCGCCCGCGGCATCGTCACCCGCGATCTCGTCACTGGAAAGGTCGAGGTCCACACCGGCCACGCGGTCGTGCTCGCCACCGGCGGCTACAGCAACGTGTTCTACCTGTCGACCAACGCGATGGGCTGCAACGTCACGGCGGCGTGGCGGGCCTACAAGCGCGGCGCGATGTTCGCCAACCCCTGCTACACGCAGATCCACCCGACCTGCATCCCGGTCAAGGGCGACTACCAGTCCAAGCTGACCCTGATGAGCGAGTCGCTGCGCAACGATGGCCGGGTCTGGGTCTCGAGCAAGCAGGGCGACAAGCGCAAGGCGCGCGAGATCCCCGACGCCGAGCGCGACTACTTCCTCGAGCGCAAGTACCCGAGCTTCGGCAACCTCGTGCCGCGCGACGTCGCCAGCCGCAACGCCAAGCAGGCGGTCGACGACGGCCGCGGCATCCAGGGTGGCGAGGCCGTGTACCTCGACTTCCGCGACGCCATCGCCCGCGACGGCAAGGACGTCATCGAGGCCAAGTACGGCAACCTGTTCCAGATGTACGAGAAGATCACCGCCGAGGACCCCTACGAGGTCCCGATGAAGATCTACCCGGCGCCCCACTACACGATGGGCGGCCTCTGGGTCGACTACAACCTGATGAGCACGATCCCGGGCCTGCACGTCGCTGGCGAGGCCAACTTCTCGGACCATGGCGCCAACCGCCTCGGCGCCAGCGCGCTGATGCAGGGCCTCGCCGACGGCTACTTCGTGCTGCCGCACACCATCGGCTCGTACCTGGCGGGCGCCAAGCTCGACAAGATCGATCCCAGCCATCCGGCGATGGAGTCGGTGCGTCGTGAGGTCGAGGCGCGCCTCGAGCGCCTGGTCGGCCACCGCGGCGGCGAGACCGTCGACAGCTTCCACCGCAAGCTCGGCCGCATCATGTGGAACGAGTGCGGCATGTCGCGCAGCAAGAGCGGCCTGACCTCGGCCATCGCCGAGATCCAGGAGCTGCGGGCGCGGTTCTGGTCGACCGTCTCGGTCACCGGCAGCAAGGGCTCGCTCAACCAGGTGCTCGAGCGCGCCGGCCGCGTCGCCGACTTCCTCGAGCTCGGCGAGCTCATGTGCCGCGACGCCCTGGTGCGCGAGGAGTCCTGCGGCGGTCACTTCCGCGAGGAGTACCAGACCCCCGAGGGCGAGGCGCTGCGCGACGACGAGAACTTCTGCCACGTCGCGGCGTGGGAGTACCAAGGGGACGACGCCGTCCCGACCCGCCACATCGAGCCGCTCTCGTTCGAGTACGTCAAGCTCGTGCAGCGCTCGTACAAATAGGCCGGACCGACGGTTTCAAGGAGGCCACGATGAACCTCACCCTGCATGTCTGGCGCCAGGCGTCCAAGGACGCCAACGGCGAGTTCCAAACCTTCCAGGCGACCGACGTCAGCCCGGACATGTCGTTCCTCGAGATGCTCGACGTCGTCAACGAAGGGCTCGAGAGCTCGGGGCAGGACCCGATCGCCTTCGACCACGATTGCCGCGAGGGCATCTGCGGCATGTGCTCGCTGCAGATCAACGGCGTGCCGCACGGCCCCGACAAGGGCACGACGACCTGCCAGCTGCACATGCGCTCGTTCAAGGACGGCGACGTCGTCGTGATCGAGCCCTGGCGCGCCGGTCCGTTCCCGGTCCTGCGCGATCTCGTCGTCGACCGCTCGGCGCTCGATCGCATCATCGCCTCCGGCGGCTACGTCTCGATCCGCACCGGCCAGGCGCAGGACGCCAACGCCACGCCGATCAACAAGCACGACGCGGACGAGGCCTTCCAGTACGCCGCCTGCATCGGCTGCGGCGCCTGCGTCGCGGCGTGCAAGAACGCCAGCGCGAGCCTGTTCACCGCGGCCAAGGTCAGCCACCTCGCGCGCCTGCCGCAGGGCCAGGCCGAGCGCTACGAGCGCGTCGTCTCGATGGTCGCGCAGATGGACGCCGAGGGCTTCGGCTCGTGCACCAACCAGTTCGAGTGCGAGGCGGCGTGCCCCAAGGAGATCAGCGTCCGCGCCATCTCCGAGATGAACCGCGACTACCTCGTGGCCAGCCTCCGCGGCCGCTAGGCGCGACGCCCATCCACGCACCCCCGGGAGTCCCGTGCTCAGCCGCGCGTTTCGATGTCAGGTGCGGCTCCAGTTGGCCGACGTGGACCGTGGTGTCTACGTCAGCCGCCAGATCGCGCTCGCCCAGCAGCCCGACGAGCCCGACGAGCACGTGCTGCTGCGCTTCCTGTGCTTCGTCTTCTTCTACGACGAGGGCATCGCCGACGGCGACGGCTGGAGCCTGCTCGCCGAGCCCGACATCCTGATCCGCGACCTCACGGGCGAGCTCACGACCTGGATCGAGGTCGGCGCTCCGTCGCAGATCAAGCGCCTAGTCCGCGCCCTCGGTCGCAACAAGAGTGGCCGGACCATCGCGATCTTCGGCGATCGCGACGAAGCGCTGGCGCTGCGCAAGGAGCTGCGCAGCCATCGGGCGCGCAACATCGAGCAGCTCGAGCTGATCCTCGTCAGCCCGGAGCTGCTGCAAGGCCTCGAGCGCGTCGGGTCGCGCTCGATGGCGTGGTCGGCGACCATCAGCGACGGGGCGCTCTTCCTCGACTGTGACGGCGAGATCCTCGAAGGCGGCATCGAACGGATCGCCATGGAGGACGCATGAGCGCCGCAGCCGGCAACCCCCCGATCGACGACGCCAAAGAAGACGCCATCGTCGCCTGGCTCGACGGTCGCCTGGGCACGATGGTCGAGGAGCTGCGAGCGCTCGTGGCGATCTCCACAGGCCCCAGCGAGGTCGCCGGCCGCCGCGAGGCGATCGCCTTGCTGGCCCATCGCTGGCGCCGCATGGGCCTCTCGGCCGAGATCATCGAGGCGGCGGGCGGTCTCTGCCACCTGCTGGTCCACCGCAAGGCCGACGTCGCCGACGCGCCGCGGGTCCTGCTGCTCGGCCACGTCGACACGGTCTTCGACGAGGCGTCCGGATTCGTCGGCCTGTCGCGCGCTGGCGACCTGATCGGCGGCCCCGGCGTCGCCGACATGAAGGGCGGCCTCGTCGTCGCCGCTGCCGCCGTCGAGGCCCTCGGCCGGGCCGGCAAGCTCGGCGCCTTCGACTGGCAGGTCCTGATCACCACTGACGAGGAGATCGGCTCGCCGACCTCACGCGCGATCGTCGAGCGCCTGGCCCACGGCCGCGACATCGTGCTCTGTTTTGAGCCGGGGCGGGGCGACTTCGCGGTCGTGACCTCGCGCGCCGGCGTCGGCGCCTTCAGCTTCGTCGTCCACGGCCAGGCGTCCCACGCCGGCGCCCAGCCTGACGCAGGCCGCAACGCCATCCACGCCGCCGCCGACCTGATCCGGCGCCTGCAGGGGCTCGCCGACGCCAGCCGGGGCACCACGGTCAGCGTCGGCACCATCAGCGGCGGCAGCGCGCGCAACGTCGTCGCCGAGACCTGCCGGCTCGAGGTCGACGCCCGGGCTTGGGAGCCGCAGGAGGCCGAGCGCGTCAGCCGCGGCATCGCCGAGGCCGTCGCGGAGGTCCAGGCCGAGGCGGGCGTGCGCGTCGAGCAGCGCGGCCGCTTCCACCGGCCGCCGTGGCCGCGCAACGCCGCCTGCGACGGCCTGCACGAGCACTTCGCCCGCGTGGCCAAGGACCTCGGCCTGGCGTTGCCCGCCGTGTCGTCTGCGGGCGGCAGCGACGCCAGCCTGACCGCCGCCGTCGGCGTCGCGACCCTCGACGGCCTGGGCCCGGTCGGCAGCGGCTTCCACTCGACCCGCGAGCAGATCGAGCACCACACGCTGGCCGAGCGCGCCAAGCTCGTCGCCCTGGCGCTGCTGCGCTATCGCGCGTCGTCGGTCGTCACGGCCTAGAGACGCGGCCCGGTCTGCAAGGTTCAGAACTGGACGGTCGGCGCGCTGGCGAAGAGCAGCAGCAGGTCGTCGTCGCGGAAGAACAGGCCGGCGCCGATGAAGAAGTCGCGCTCGGACGTCATCAGGCTGTCGCCGCCGGCCTGGATGTAGGCCCAGGGCAGCAGGCGCACCAGGAGGCCCGCGCGCAGGCGTGGTCGCGGATCGGTGAGCTGGAAGATCTCGGCGAAGGCTTGCAGCCGATCCTGCCAGGCGAAGGCGTCCATGCCGAAGCCGGCGCGCGACTCGATCAGGCCGCCGCGCAGCGTGATCGGGCCGAAACGACGGACATATTGCAGGCCGAGCTTGACCGTGTCGCCGACCTCGCGGATCGAGTCGGTCTTGAGCTCCTGGCCACCCGTGCCCGTCGTGCCGGTGCTGCGCACCAGGGTCCGCGTCACCGGGTAGATATCGCTGGAGATGGTGGCGAGGTAGTACTTCTCCTGCGAGGGCTGGAAGCGCAGCGTCACCTGCGAGCGCCAGCGCTCGGCGTCCGAGGCCGGGGCGCCGGCGTAGTAGTTGGTCTGGTAGTCGATGCCGGTCTGCAGGTTGGTGAAGCGGCTGACCAGCGAGCGCGTGTCCCTGACCATTCCCTCGGCCTCGCGTACCAGCGTGTCGTTGGTCAGCAGCCGGCCGATGGCGCCTTCGCCGTTGCGCGCCTTGGCCGTGACGGCCTCGAGGTTGGCGACCACGGCGTCGAGGCGCGTCAGGGTGTCCTCCACCTTCTTCAGCGCCGACGTCAGCGTGCCCATCGCGTTCTCGACGCCCTGTTCGTTGCGGCCGAGCAGGGTGCGCACATTGCGGGTCACGTCCTCGACGTTGGCCAGGCTGCGCAGCGCCGAGGGCGCGCCCTTGTCGACCGTCCCCTGCAGCGACGTCGCGATGTGGCTCGCCTGCCGCACCAGGGCGCTGAGCGAGGCGACCGACTTGTCGAGCTCGCCGCCGCTGGCGAAGGTGCCGACCTCGAAACGCTTGCGCACGAGATCCGTCGTCTCGACCAGGTTCCGGCTGCTGACGACCATGTTCTCGGCGATCTCGTCGAAGCGCGCGGCGCCATCCTCCGAGCCGAAGACCTTGCGCGCGTTGCCGGTGATGGCGGCGACGTCCGCGGCGATGCGGTTGACGTTGGGGATGACCTCGGCCGCCGTCTCGAGCCGCGCCATCGTCGCTTCGATCGCCGTCGCCGTGATGACGATGGGGATGCGATCGCCCTCGACCAGCCGCTTGCCCGCCGCACCCGGCTTGAGCTCGAGGTAGTAGTCGCCGAGCAGGCTTGCCTGGACGCGCGTCAACATCGCCGCGTTGACAAGCTTGCCCTCGCGTTCGACGCCGCCGTAGAGCACGACGTCGTTGCGCAATCGCACCATCACCTGCACTTCGGTGCCGACCAGGGTGACGCGCTTGACCTCGCCGACCGGGTAGCCTGCGATGGTGACCTTGGTGCCGGCGGCGATGCCGGTCACGTCGTCGAAGATCGACTCGACCATCCAGGTCTCTTCGTCGTCGCCGATGCCGCGCTTGGTGTTGAGCACACCAAAAATGACCAGCGCGACGCTGACCATCGCCAGCAGCCCGACCAGGACGGTCGCTCGGAGCTCCTTCAAACGGACCTCCTCATGGGGCCACCGCCGCGCTCGCCGGGAGCGCCGTCTGCAGCGGCCCCGTCCCGCTGACGTTGATGAAGCGCTGCACCCGCGGATCGTCGACCTCGCGGAAGCGTTGCGGCGTGTCGTAGGCGATGATCTGGCCCTCGTAGAGCATGGCGATGCGGTGGCCGATGCGGAAGGTCGACGCCATGTCGTGCGAGATCACGATGGACGTGACCTTGAGCCGCTCTTGCGTCTCGGCGATCATGTCGTCCACCTGGTGGATCATGATCGGGTCGAGGCCCGTCGTCGGCTCGTCATAGAAGATGATCTCGGGGCCAAGGATGGTCGCCCGCGCCAGGCCGACGCGCTTGCGCATGCCGCCCGAGAGCTCGGATGGGAACTTGTGGTCGATGTTGCGCAGGCCGAGCTGCTGCAGCGCGTCGATGACGAGCTCGCGCTCGTCGGCGCGGCTCAGGCCCCGGCGGTGCTCACGCAGCGGAAACGCGACGTTTTCGTACACGCTCATCGAGTCGAACAGGGCGCCGCTCTGGAACAGCATCCCCATCCGCGCGCGGAACCGCAGCAAGTCGCGGCCGTTCATGTCGGCGAGCGCCGTGCCGTGGAAGCGGACCTCGCCGGCGTCCGGCCGCAACAGGCCGATCAGGTGCTTGATCAGCACGCTCTTGCCCGAGCCGGAGCCGCCGATGATGACCGTCACCAGGCCGGTCTCGATGCGCAGGTCCACGCCGCGCAGCACCTTCTGCGGGCCGAAGGCCTTCTCCAGGCCGACGGCTTCGAGCACGGGTGCCTCGTCGCTTCGTGGGGCCTCGTCGTCACGGGTGGCCTGGGCCCCTACCATGGCTGCACCCGCGCGCGCGCGCGGCGCCCATGGCAATCGACGGTGGCGACGAGACGATGCGACACGAAGCAATCCCTGGGGCCCGTGCGAAGGGTCGGACCGCCTCCGCTAGGATGGGCGGTGCAGGCGCTGCGGCAAGAAATTCGCCGGCCACGATCCACGAACCCTGCACTGCAGCACTTGTGCCCTGGACCCTTCCACCAGTATCTTGCGACGGACTGTGACCATGGCACCCCATGGTCTGGTGCCAGCAAGGAGCCCGCGACGAGCGACTACACGCTGCATGTGTTGAGCGGTGATCTGCAAGGCCAGGAGTTCCAGGTCTTGGGGGACCTCTATGTTGGTCGCTCGACCAGCTGCGACGTCTTCGTGCCCGACCGCCGGATGAGCCGCCGTCACGCGCGCTTCTTCGTCGAGGCCAAATCGCTCTACGTCGAGGACCTCGAGAGCCACAACGGCACCTTCGTCAACGGCAAGCGCATCGCCCGCGAACGCCTGTTCCGCTCGGACGTCGTCCGCATCGGCACTTCGCAGTTCGAGGTCGCGGAGGCCAGCGGCGCATCGCTCGGCGACAGCTCCGCCGACCTGCCGACCGCCCACCTCGTCAAGCCGATGCCCCAGGGCACCATGCCCGACATGGCGACGATGGGGCCGGACGACTTCTTCCACGCCATCGGCGTCGGCGAGCCCAGCAGCGGCCAGGCGCGCACGCCCGAGGAGATCGCGTTCCTCGTCAAGCAGACGCGCAACTTCGCCGTGCTGCACGAGGTGGCCAAGATCCTGCAGGGAGGCCACGATCGCGCCACCGCGCTCGATCGGGTGCTGGCGCTGATGTGCCAGGTGCTCAAGGCCGATCGCGCCTACGTCGTGGTCCAGCAGGATGGCGGCAAGCTCGTCTCGCTGGCGTCGCATGTGCGGGGCGCGCAGAAGGGCGGCACCCAACGTGTACGCATGAGCGAGACCGTGGCCGAGGTCGTGATCCGCGACCGGTGCGGCGTCATCACCAGCGACGCCGTCGCCGACGAGCGATTCTCGGCGGCCGAGTCGGTCGTGCTCAACGACATCCGCTCGGTGCTCGCCGTGCCCATGATCGTCGGCGATCGCGTCACCGGCCTGATCGAGCTCGAGACGACGCTGACCATCAACGGCTTCTCCGAGGATGACCTCGACCTGCTCGCCGTCGTCGCGTCGATGCTCGGCACCGCGATCGAGAACCTGGATCTCGCCCAGGCGCGCGAAGAGACCATCGCCGCGCTCGAGGCCGCACAGAGCCAGCTGATCATGGCCCAGGATCGTCTCGTCCGCGCCGAGCAGATGGCCGCGGTGGGCCGCATCGCCAGCGGCATCGCCCACGAGGTCAAGAACCACCTCAGCCCCTTCATGCTCGCGGACATGCTGCGGCGGCAGTATCCGGGCGACGAGGACATCCAAGACGCGGCCGAGTTGATGCTCGAAGCCCAGAAGCGCATCCTCGGCCTCGTCGACGAGATCCGGCGCTTCGCCAACGGCGGCAGCACCGACATCTCGATGAGCCTCAACGATCTCTCTGCGATCGCGGGCAACATCATCCGCTTCGTTCGCTGCGACGCCCGCATTCGCGCCGTCGATGTCGAGCTGCAGGCGCCCGAGCCGGTGTTCGCCGAGTTCGACGCCGATCGCCTGCGCCAGGTCCTGATCAACCTCGTGCGCAACGCCGCCGACGCTGTCGATCCGCGCCACGGTCAGGTCGTCGTCCGGGTCGGCGGTGACGATCAATCGGTCTGGGTCGATGTCGAGGACAACGGCGTCGGCATCAACGAGGACGTCGCGGCCCGCATCTTCGAGCCCTTCTTCACGACCAAGGGCGAACACGGCCTCGGCCTCGGCCTCGACATCTCGCGCAACATCATCACCGCCCACGGTGGCGAGCTCACGTTCCGGCCGAGACCCGGCGGTGGCACGATCTTCCGGATCGGCCTGCCGCGCCTGCAGCCAGGCGCGGACGAGTAGGCGGCCCTGCTGATGCGACCTGCCGGACATCGCGTCGGGGATCCGGTTCGCATCGATCGCGTCGTCGTCGTCCGCAAGACCAGCGCGATCGAGCGGCAACGCAGCGCCCCGGACGTCGGCGTCGCCCGCGTGCTGAGCGCCGGCGGCCCGGTCGCCGATCGCCTCGAGGCCACCCACCTCGAGCACGTCCGCACCTGCGACGCCGTCGAGGCCGCGCTGCACGCTGCCGGATGCCGCGTGCGTGTGGTCCACGGCCTGCGCCGGCGCGACGTGCTCGGCGCGGACCTGATCATCACGGTCGGCGGCGACGGCACCTTCCTGCGCGCGTCGCACTGCGTCGAGACCGCGGCAGACGGTCGATCGGTGCCCATGCTCGGCATCAACAGCGCGCCGCGCTCGTCGGTCGGCTTCTTCTGCGCGGCGACGGCGGACGACTTCCCGACCACGCTCGCCGCCCTGGCGTCCGGCGGGCGCTGCAGCCGGCCGCTCTGGCGGATGCGGGTGCACATCAACGGCCAGCGGGTCGCGGACGCCGCCCTCAACGACGTGCTCGTCGCGCACCGCGTCCCGGCCGAGACCACCCGCTACACGCTGGAGGTCGGCGCCGAGTCGCAGCGCCAGAAGTCGTCGGGCATCTGGGTCGCCACCTCGGCCGGCTCGACGGGGGCCATCCGCTCGGCGGGTGGCGACGTGCTGCCGCTCGACGATCGGCGGGTCCAGTTCCGCGTGCGGGAGCTCTTTCCGCTCAGCGTCGGCAAGCAGCTGCCGCTGGTCGGTGGCGTGTCCGACCGCCTGCGCCTGATCTCGCACACGGTGTCGGGGATGCTCTACCTCGACGGAGCGCACCGGCGTGTGCCGTTCGGCATGGGCGACGAGCTGCTCTTTGGCTGCGATCCCGAGCCGCTGCCGTGGGTGGCTCCGCTCGAGGCCGAGTCGCGACGCGAGGCCGTCCGGATCGAGAGCGAGATCGTGCTACGCCGGGCCGGATTCGTCGGCAGCTCCGGGCGCTGATCGCGCCAGGCGCGCCATCGGTCCGGGCGTCCGGGCGCGCAGGCTGCGCCCTCGGGCTCGGCGCAGCTCCCAGCCGGTGACGCGTGCGCAGGGCGAAGGGCAACGCTCCTCCAGCAGCTCGACCGCCGCCGCCGCGCCAGCGTCCTGCGGCCCTGACGCCGGCAGCGGCAGCTCGGCGCCGGACGTCGCGCCTGCGGCTTGCAGCTCCCGCCAATGCTCGACCACGGCGTCCGCGTCGGCCTCGTTGAGGCCGAGGACACGGCGTCGATCCAGCGGGCCGTCGCAGGTCGGGCAGCGAAGCTCGGCGCGCCAATTCGCCAACGCCCGCGCGCAGAGCACGGCGATCCAGGCCGCCAGGGCCCCGCGCAGCAGCGCGTGCAACCAGACCGGCATCCGCAGCGCCCGGACCTGCCCACCGACTCGCAGGACCGGCAGGCCACTCGCCAGCCGCAGGCGCGCGGCGCCCCGGACGCCGCCGACGCCGGTGTCGACGCGCAGGCTGTCGTCGACCAACGCGGCCGGGTCGTCATCGCCGCGCAGGATCGCCTCGTCCGCCAGGAGCAATCCGTTGTCGGCGACGTCACGGACCAGGCTCTGGTAGAGCAGCCAGGCGTCGACGCCGACCTGCGACGCCAGGCTGCCGGTCGCGACGCAGCCCGCGAGCACCAGGTGCAGCGCCGGCCGGCGCAGATCCAGCAGCTGCGCGGCGATCACCAGCGCGAAGCCCCCGACCAGCCCGATGGCGATCTCGTACAGGCCGAGCAGGCCCAGGGTTTCGGACGCGAGGGCGGCCAGCGCACCCAGGACCAGGCCCACCGACGTGGACCACAGCAGCGCAAGCGCGCCCCGGGCGTAGGGCCAGGCGCGGAGGGCAGGGGTGGTGGTGGGCGAAGGAATGGCGGGCGAGTCCAGCGGCGCTCAGGCCTGCTTGTACGACTCTGCGACCGCGAGCGAGAGATCGATGAGCTCGACGACCTGATCGGCCTCAGCGACGATGAACCAGGTCGTCACCGTCATGCGACCGTCGTGGACGCGCACGTCAACCGGGTCGAACTCGCGGATCTGGAAGCCGATGTCGCCGCTGAGCAGCTCCTCGGCCGAGGCGCCGTCGCTCAGACGCAGCTTGTAGCCCATCGGGACCCGGGCATCCTCGATCTCCGGGGCGTCCAGATCGGGAAGCTCCAGGCCGGTCGGGGTCGCGAGCGGGCCGAAGCGCACCACGGTCTTGGGGTGGATGCCGTCGAGGATCTCGACGCGGACGAACTTGTCGCCGCCGCCGGCTTCCGGTGCCGCCGACTCGATGCGCACCTGATGACCCTTGTAGTTGCCGGTGACGATGGTCTGGCGTGCACCCTGGGTCGCGGTCAGCTTGAGCCGCGTGCCGGCCTGTGCGACCGGGTCGATGCTGCGGCGGCCCTGCCGGTAGGCGCCGATCCCGGCGATGGCCAGCAAGAGCACGGCGAAGGTCACGCCGGCGGCCTTGAGCGGGTCGTACTTGGCCTCGGGCTTCTGCTCGATGCACTTGTCGATCTGCCAGGCTTCGGTGCCTTCGGCGTTGCTCGCGATGTTGCACTTGGTGACGACGTCGGCCGACAGCTTCGAGAACCGCTCGTAGAACTTGTTGAACTCGATCTCGCGCTGCTTGCGCCAGATGCGCTTGAAGCGATCTTCTTCGCGCAGGGCGGCGGCGTTGTCGTATTGGTTCGGATCCTCGCCGGCCTTGATCGCCTCTTCCTTGCGCTTCTTCTGGTAGGCCACAAGGACGTTGATCTCTTCCATCTCGGTGCGGTGATCCGCGAGGCGGGCAGCCGCCTCGGCGCTCGCGATCTCGATCTCGGCGCAACCCGAGATGCCCGCAGCGATGGTCAACGCGAGGGACGCGGCCACAGTCGCCATCCGGCGCTTGCCCAACTGGCTGTGCTTGCTGTCCATCTGCATGGTCTCTCCCCACATGCGTCGTTCCCCAGAGCGCGCTCGCTCCCGGCGAAACGGCAGTCTCCACGGCAAAACCCGTGGGCCTCCACAAGACAGAACGGACGGTACCACGGGGGGCAACCGGCCGCAACTTGGCGACACCAGTCCGCAGCATCGCAGGATGCCGTGCGCCGTCAAGTTGGCTGCCCTGGCGACATCGGCGCGGGATGGTGGACGGCGTCGGGCTCGGGCAAGATGGGGCTTGCGCGGCGGCGCCACGGAGGTGCGATGGACAACGCGGCCGGTCGATCGACGCCAGGCCGGCCTGCGCCGCCGTTGGCGCGCGTCCGTGCTTCCAGCGATCGGCCCCGCACCTGGCTCGCGCTGCTGCTGCTGCTGCTGGCGGTGCTGGGGGCGCCGACGGTCCGGCTGCCAGAGGCGCACGCGCTCCGGCTGCAGCTTCAGGCGCGCACCCAGCTCGAGGTCCACGCCGAGCAGGTCGAGGCAGAGCTGCATGTGCGCGGCCGATTGAGCGAGCTGCGCGGTGGCGGCGTCGCGGGCGCCTCGGTGTCGGTGCAGCCGTTCGACGCTGACGAGGCGGTCGTGGGCTTCGGCGCCGCGGGTAGGCAGGCGAGCCAGGGCGGGGCGCCGGCGTTGCCCCTGGCCTCGCTGGTCCGCACCGACGCCAGCGGTCGCTTCGAGGCCGTGTTCCCGCGCATCCTGCTGCCGAGCGATCGCGAGACCGTGCGCGTGCGCGTCACGTTCGCCGGCGATCCCGGCCACTCCGCCGCCGGCGCAGCGCTCGACGTGCGCCTGGGCCAGGCGGCGGCTCGGCTGGAGCTGAGCGCCGAACCCGCGCGCCTCACGACCGATGTGGCCGGCACCCGCCTGCACATCCGCGGCCAGGTGGGGAGCCTGCCGCTCGCGGGGCGGGCCGTGGAGATCCGCATCGATCGCAAGGTGTTCGCGTCGGTGACCCTCGACGACCAGGGCGAAGGCGACATCGACGTGCCGACGGCCGCGTTGCTGCCCAAGGGCGTGCACACCCTCACGGCCGAGCTGCCGTCGCGCGCCGACGTGGCCGCCGCGAGCGCCAGCCTCAGCGTCGAGGTGCTCGGCGCGTTGCACATCAGCTGGCACGTGATCCGGTCCGGCGACGCTGGCGCGGCGCTGCCCGACGCCGCTGCGTCCCGCGTCGGCCAGGGCTGCGGCGACGAGACGATCTGCCTCGAGGGCACGGTGACCGTCGCCGACGGCCAGGCTGGGCACGGCGCGGCAGCCGGCGCACTCGTCACCATCCACGCCGCGAGGACGCGCCTGGGCACGGTCGTCGCCAACCGTGACGGCGCGTTCGTCGTCCGCTTGAAGCTGCCGGTGCTGGCCGAGCTGCTGCCGCCCGGCCCGGTCGGCCTCGTCGCAGAGGCTGAGCTCGCCGAGCCGTGGATGTCGCCGGGCTGGAGCGAGGTCGTCGCCATTGACATCCCCAAGCCGGTCCAGATGTTGGAGCTGGTCTACGGCGCGATCCTGGCGCTGCTCGTGCTCGGCCTCGGAGGTCGCCTGGCGCTGTCGCGCATGCGGGAGCGGCGCGCAGCGATCGAGCTGGCCAGGGCCGACGCGGGCCTGACCACGACGATGCAGGCCGGGCAGGGCCACGAGCGCCTGCGCCTGCGCGGGCTCGTACGCGACGGCGAGCAGGGCCGCCCGCTCGTGGCGCGGCTGCAGCTGCGCGGGCCGCAGGATCGCGGGGTCGAGCTCGCCACCGACGACGGAGGAGGCTTCGACTTCGGCGATCTGGAACCGGGCGGGTTTCGCCTGACGGTCTTGGCCGACGGCCACGCCGCGCTCGAGGTCGCGATCGACATCCCGCACGACGGCGCGTTCGACGGCTGTCAGTTGATGCCCGTGAGCCTGCGCGCTGTGGCCCGCCACTCGCTGTCGGCGCGGATCGCGGCGGCCTCTGGTCGCGCCATCGACTGGTCGACCGAGACGCCGCGCATCGCCGAGCCGCGCTGGCTCGCTGCGCGCCGCCGCGGTCATGTGCGCATCCGCGCCGCCGTGCGCGCCGCCGAGGCCGCGATCTACGGCAAGCGGGTCGATCCCGCCGTGCTGCAGGGCGTCCAGGACGCGCTCAAGGCCTCTGACGAGGGGGAGCCATGACCGCGCACGGGCGCCAGCGTTGGCGGCGTCTGGCCCTCACCACCGCGCTCGCGGCGGCGATGGTGGTCGGCGTTCCTGCCGGCCGGTCCCGGGCCGCGCCGGCGGTCGACGCCGACCAGGCGGCGCTTGGCAGCGACGAACCCGCGCCTGGCGGTGACTTCGATCCGTCCGTGCCGGGCTGGAACGCCTTGGCCTACCTGCGCTCGACCGCCGCCGAGGCGGACGTCGACGTCGTCGTCGCGCCCAGCCTCGACTTCGGCAGCCTGCGCGGCGACGAAGTGCTGGTCGTGGTCGGTCCGCTGGCGCGGCTCGACGGTCACGGCCAACAGCAGCTGCGCGCCTTCGTCCGCGCTGGCGGCCGCCTGATCGTCGCCGACGACTTCCGCGCGGGCGCGACCTGGTTCGCGCCATTTGGCCTCAAGCTGGTCGACGACGCCGGATCGTCGGCCCAGACCGTGGCGGGAGCGCCGGCGCTGCTGCGCTTCCCGGGGGCGGAGATCGGCGGGTTCCTCGGCTTCCAGGTCGAGGAGGTCGTGCTCAACCACCCCGCGGCGTTGCTGGTCGAGGCGCAGGCGCCGCAGAAGGGCGACGACGCCGCGATCCAGCGCATCGCCCACGGTCGCTACGTCGACGGCGTGCGGGCGTGGCTGGTGGAGGTGCGCCTCGGCCGTGGCCGGATGCTCGGCCTCGCCGACCCGAGCGTGCTGATCGACAGCATGTTGCGGCGCTACCATGGCGACAAGCAGTTCGCCGCCAACCTGCTGCGCTGGGGCTGCTACGCCGGCGAGCGCTGCTCGGTGCGGCTGCTGCCGAACCTGCGCCAGGTGCGCGGCGTGTTCGTGCCGCCCGCGGCGCCCAAAGGCGGGCGCGGCAACCTGCTCGACGGCCTCGCCCAGGCGCTGCAATGGCTGGCGCAGCTGCTGCGAGGCCGGGAATTCGCGCCGCTCGGCTGGGCCCTGACGCTGGCCGCGCTCTCGCTGCCGCTGCTGCGCTTTGCGCGCCTGGCGCCGCCGCGTCGGCCGCGGCCGGCGGTCGCCCCCCGGCAGAGCAGCCGCCTGCACGGCACGGTCGAGGCCTGGCTCAACCGGCCCGAGGCCAACTACCAGCAGCCGGCGCGCCTGCTCGCGAGCCACCTCGTGCGCATGGTCCAGGCCGCCGAGGCCGGATCTGCGGGCCGCCCCGCGACGGCTGCGGCCGGCGGGATCGTCGAGCTCGACGACGAGATCGAGGACCTGCACGGCCTGTTGCCGCGTGGCCCCGGTCGCGCCCTGGCCGGCACCGAGCCCGCGATCGCGCGCCTGATCCAGAACGGCAGCCTCTCGGCCAGCGCCGGGCAGCGTCTGCTCGACGTCGTCGCGGCGCTCGGCGACCTGATCCGCGGCGACGAACAGGTGGACCGGACGCGGTTCGCCGCCATCGCCGCAGAGGTCGAGTGGGCCGAGCACGTGTTGAGCCATACCGCGCACTCCCGCAAGGGCGCTGGCGCAGGCGTGGTCGTCGCCGGTACGCTCGGCGGCTTGCAGCGGCGGCCCGGCAGGGGCTCCAGCGGGCAGGGAGGTCGCGGATGACGGAACGAGACGAGGTGCACCCGAACGAGCAGGGCGCCGACCTGGGCGGTGGGGGCGAGGGCGTGGCAGGTGGCGTCGCGGGCGTCGGATCCGTGGCCGCGCCGGCCGTCGTGCCGAGCAGCGGTGCGCTCTCGCACGAGGCGCTGGCGAACGTCGTGGCGATGCGCGATCGCATCACCGCCGAGGTCTCGCGCGTCTGGATCGGCCCGAGCGAGGTGGTGCACCTGATCCTGGCGTCGATGCTGGCCCGTGGCCACGTCCTGCTCGAGGGGGTGCCGGGGTTGGCCAAGACGACGCTGGCCAACGCCATCGCCCGATCGGTGGGCTGTGACTTCCGCCGCATCCAGTTCACGCCGGACCTGCTGCCGGCCGACATCACGGGAACCTATGTGCTGCACCAATCGCGCCAGGAATTCGAGCTGCGCCGCGGCCCGCTCTTCGCCCAGGTCGTGCTCGCCGACGAGATCAACCGCGCGCCGGCCAAGACCCAATCGGCGTTGCTCGAGGCGATGCAGGAGCGGCAGGTGACGATCGAGGGCGAGACGCACCGGCTGCCCGAGCCCTTCCTCGTGCTGGCGACGCAGAACCCGGCCGAGCAGGAGGGCGTCTACATGCTGCCCGAGGCGCAGATCGACCGCTTCCTGGCGCGCATCCGCCTGGATTATCCGAGCCAGGGCGACGAGTTGCGGATGCTGCTCGCCCACGCCACGGCACCCACGCCGGTTCAGGCCGTGTCGAGCCTGCAGGAGCTGCTGGCGACCGGCGCGTTGGTCGACGCTGTCCACACCGAGGAGCGGGTGCTTGCGTACGCGGTCCGGTTGGTGACCGCCACCCGCGAGCACGGACGCGTCGCCTTGGGCGCCAGCCCGCGCGCCACCTTGGGCCTGGTGCGGCTGGCCAGGGCGTCCTGCCTGCTGCAGGGCAAGGACTTCGTCACGCCCGACGACGTCAAGCGGTTGCTGACGCCGGTGCTCGAACATCGGGTCATGGTCACGACCGACGCAGCCATCGAGGGCACGACCGCGGCCGACGTGGTCGAGGAGGTCGGGCGCCGCACCGCCTTCGTCGAGGCCGCGCGCGGTGACCGGGCGTTGCCCGACGCGCCGATCTGGGCCGGGAGCAAGGGCTGATGCTGGCCAGTCGCGGCTGGGTCCTGCTCGGCGTGGCCTCGGGCCTGGCCGCCGCGGGCCTGGTGCTGCAGCTGCCCGCGGCCCTGTCCGTCGGCGTGGTCGTGGCCGTCGCGTTGACCCTCGAGCTGCGTCGGCTGCGCCGCGCCTTGCCCGCGTTGGCGCCGCCATGGACCGTGGTCGCGCGCCTGCGCTCGCCGAACCAGGTCGCGTCGAGCCGCGTGCTGCTCGACCGCAGCCAGCGCGTCGGCCAACCCGTGGTGCTCGAACTGGTCTTCGACGTCGATGCGGCCTTCGACGGCGTCGAGCTGCAGCCGCTGCAATGGCACAGCACCGCCGGCATGGAGGTCGCGCTGCCAGCCGAGCCGCTGCGCCTGCGCGCCGGGTCGCCGACCCGCGTCCGCATCGAGGCGATGCCGGCCGCAGCCGCGGTGCACCGGGTGTTCGGCCTGCACGCGGCCCTGATCGACGCGCTCGGCCTGCTGCGGGCCGAGGTCTTCTTGCCCTGCTCCTACGAAGTCGCCGTGCTGCCGCGCTCCTGGCCGCTCGAGGCGCGCCACCTGGCCGAGACCCGCCGCGACGTCCAGCGCGCCGCGGGTGGCGTGCGTCCCGACCGCGTCGCCGGGCAGGGCGACGAGCTGCGGGAGCTGCGCGAGCACCAGCCGGGCGACGCCTTCAAGCACATCGCCTGGAAGGCCAGCGCACGCCGCGGCCGGCTGATGAGCCGCGTCTTCGAGCACGAGCGGGCCCGCGCGATCTACGCGGTGCTCGACGCTGGCTCGACGATGCGCGAGGGCCGGCTCGGCGCGTCGGCCCTGGATTTCGGCCTCGACTTCGTCCACTCGCTGGCCGAGACCGCGTCGCGCCAGAACCTGCCGTTCGGCCTGGCCGTCGTCGATGGCGAGGTGGTCGAGCGCATCCCCGTCCGCGAAGGCCTCGCCGCGCTGCGCCAATGCGACCGTGCCCTGCTCGACATCCGCCGGCCTGTGGCCGAGCGGCTGACGCCGATGGACGAGGAGCCGCTGCTGCAGCTGGTCGGCGACTACCTCGGCTCGGTCGAGCGCGTCCACCTGCCGCCGATCACGAACGCCGCGACCTGGGTCGCGACCCGCCAACGCACGGTGATGGCTGCGCTCGCGCGCCTGCCGGAGCGCGAACGCAGCCCGCTGCTGCGCGGTCCCGAGCCGTCGGCGCGCGCGGACCTCTCGATCTTGCGTCGGTTTTGCCGCGCCACGGACCTGGCGTTGCCCTACCGCCAAGCGCTCTCGGCCGCTGAGAGGGTCCAGGGGCTGGTCGACGGGGTGCAGGCGGCGCGGGCGTCGCGCAAAGGCCCCTTCGTGCTGCTGATCGTCTCGGATTTTCGCGGCTTGCGTGGCGCGCTCGAGCCGCTGTGGCGCAGCGCGGCGGCGGCGCGCGCCGCAGGTCACCGGGTCGTGGTCGTCAGCGTCGGCGAGCACGACGCCATGGATGTGCACAGCCTGCTTGCCGACGGCGCCCGCGTCGGTGCAGGGCTCGGCGACGACGCGGACACGGCGCTCGGCCTGGCGCGCGCGGACTTTGCGGCCCGGACGGCCACGCTCGAGACGGTCGCCGACGGTGCCCGGCGCGCCGGCGCGGCCTTCGTCGCAGATCCGGCACCCGGGCGGTTGCCCGCGTTGTGGGCCGCGGGGGTCTTTGCCTGAGCGGGCCCGGGCCGTCGCCCGCGCAGTTGCCGCTGAGGCCGCGATGTTGCTACTTTGGCGCTCGGATCGATCGGGAGGCGTGGATGACGCTCGCGGCTGGGTGGATGGGGAGTGCCGGTGCCCGGCGCAGCGGTGCCCGTTGGGGCGGCTCGCTCGTGATGGCGCTGCTCGTGGCGTGCGGCGAGGACGACAGCGGCGACAAGGCCGACACCAAGCCACAGGCCGACAGCGTCACCGCCGACGCGGACGATGCGACCGAGGCCGAGGACGGCGACGGCGTGGTCGAGGCGCCGGACGTGCGCTGGACCGGCAAGTGTGCCGCGGGCCCGAGCTTCTGCGACGACGGCAACCCCTGCACCGAGGATCGCTGCGATCCGCTCACGGGCTGCTACGTCGAGCCCGTCGACTGCGCCGACGACGACCCCTGCACCCTCGACCTCTGCGACACCAAGGGCGCCGGCTGCACCCACAGCCCGAACAGCTGCGATGACGGCAACGTCTGCACCGAAGGCTCCTGCCAGGGCGCCATCGGCTGCATCTACAGCGTCGTCGCCTGCAGCGACGGTGACGCCTGCACCTCCGACGGCTGCAGCCCGGCGACCGGCTGCCTGAACACCAAGCTCGACTGCGACGACGCGATCACCTGCACCGTCGACAGCTGCGATCCAAAGACCGGCTGCAGCCATGTGGCCCCGCCGGACGCGCTCTGCTGCGAATCGGTGGCCGACTGCGACGACAACAACGTCTGCACCAACCACGCGTGCAAGGCCGGCGTCTGCGCCAACCTGCCGGTCTACGGCTGCTGCAAGGCCGACGCCGACTGCGACGACGGCAACCCCTGCACCCAGGATGCCTGCGCCGTCGCGGCGGGCGTCTGCAGCAACGCCTATGTGCCCGGCCCGGGCTGCTGCCAGCAGCACGTCGAATGCGACGACGGCGACCTCTGCACCCTCGATCGTTGCGCAGCGGGCCAATGCGGCCACGAGGCGCAGTGCTGCAAGGGGCCCGCCGATTGTTGGGCAGGCAAGGCCGCCGATCCGTGCGTCTCGGCGCTCTGCGTCGCCGGCGAGTGCGCGCTGCAGCTGGCCAAGGCCGACGCCGCCTGCTGCGCCGCCGATCTGGCGCAGACCGGTTTCGAGGAGGGCGAGACCCTGGCCATCGACCTGGTCCCCGGCAAGAACGGCGTCTTCACGATCGGCGCGGGTTCGTCGTCCGATGTCCACAGCGGCAAGGCTTCGCTGCGCTACGAGGTCGTCGCCGGCGAGCAGCCCGGCGGCAAGGCCCTGGCGATGGCGATGCTGCCGACCCAGACGCTGCCTTCGGGCACCTCGCCGACGCTGACGTTCTGGGCCCGCACGGCCATCAGCGGTGGCTCCACCGCCGACGTCCTGCGCCTGCGCGCCGACACCTCGATCGGCTCGTTCTACCTCTGGCAGGCGCCCGCCTCGATGGGCTGGACCAAGGTGCAGATCTCGCTGCGTGGGTTCGCCGGCCGCGCCAGCACCCGTACGCTGCGCCTGGTGCTCGAGGGCAAGCCCGGCAGCTCGGTCTGGGCAGGCAGCAAGGCCTTCTTCGACGATCTCGCCATCGTCACCAGCTGCGCCAACGCCACCTGCAACGTCGACGCGGACTGCGACGACGGCCTCGGCGCCACCAGCGAGGCCTGCGTGCAGGGCCTCTGCAGCTACGAGGCCGGCAAGGGCTATTGCGAGACCTCTTCGACCTGCAACGACGGCAAGACCTGCACCATCGACACCTGCGGCGCGAACTTCGACTGCTCGCACGTCGACATCCCCGGCTGCTGCACCAAGACCGCCGAGTGCCTGGACGCCGATCCCTGCACCACCGACGTCTGCTCTGGCACCAAGTGCAAGCACACCAAGCTGCCGGGCTCGATCTGCTGCAACGGCGTCGCGGATTGCGACGACAGCAACCCCTGCACCATCGACAGCTGCCCCGTGGTCGGCCTCGCCTGCCAGAGCACCCAGACCGATCCGACTTGCTGCGTCGCGGCCAAGGATTGCGACGACGGCAAGCCCTGCACGCTCGAGAGCTGCGTCAAGAACGTCTGTGGGCACAAGGAGCAATGCTGCGCCGCCGACGCTGACTGCGGCGACGCCGACGAGTGCACCAACGACGTCTGCGTCGGCGGCTTCTGCTCCTGGTCGCTGATCCAGAAGCCCGGCTGCTGTGTCCCCGACGTGCTGCAGCAGGGCTTCGAGGAAGGCAAGACCGACCCCCTGGTGCTGACGAGCCAGCTCGCGACCTCGAAGTGGCAGCTCGTCAGCGGCGCGCAGGCCAAGGCCGGCAAGGGCTCGCTCTACTACGGCAACCTGGCCAAGGGCAATTTCGACGACGGCCAGTCCAGCGGCCAGTTGACCTGGAAGGGCGTGCAGCTCGCCGCCAACGAGGCCCACGAGGTCTCGTTCTGGCTCTGGATGGACACCGAGGACGGCACGACCTACGACGCGTTCGAGGTCCTGGCCACCGTCGGCGGCAAGACGCTCAAGCTCTGGGACAAGAGCGACCCGAAGTTCACGCTGAAGACGTGGGTCGAGGTCAAGGTCGCGCTGACGGCGTTCGCCGGCAAGACGATCGACCTGACGTTCGAGTTCCGCACCACCGACAGCGTGGCGAACAGCGGGGTCGGCGTGTACCTCGACGAGCTGCGCCTGACCCGCAGCTGCGCCCAGAAGACCTGCAACACGCCGGCTGACTGCGATGACGCCGTCGCCGTGACCGCCGAGGTCTGCACCTCGGGCCTGTGCTCGTACTCCTACTGAGCCGACCAAGGCGCGCTCCGGCGCCCGCAAGGGCAGCGGCGGGCCCGGGTTTGCGCGCTGCGTGGGCCGATCGCTTGACGCTCGTGCGCTCCGCCCGCCAATCTGTCACCGGCCAGGGGCGCATCCAAGCGGCTCGGCGTGGTTGAGGCATCGATGCGCTACTGTCCGCAATGCGGAAAGCCGACCGAGCAGCAAGTCTGCCCCCACGACGGCACGCCCACGGTGCGGCGCGTCGCCAGCGTCCGCGGCGACCTGATGGCCGGCGAGGTCGTCGGCGGCCGCTACCGCGTCGTCGGCGTGCTCGGGCGCGGCGGCTTCGGCACCGTCTACGAGGCCGAGCACGTCACGACCGGCCACCCCGTGGCGCTGAAGATCCTCGTCGCCAACCCGGGCCAGGAGGACGACGAGCTCGCCCGCCGCTTCTTCCAAGAGGCCGCGACCACCTCACGCCTGTCGCATCCGAACACGGTGCGCGTCTTCGACTTCGGCCAGTCCGAGCGCGGCGACCTCTTCCTGGCGATGGAGCGCCTGGTCGGCGAGACCCTGATGGACGTGCTCGCGCGCTGCGCCGCCGAGGGCGTCCGCATGAGCGAGGACGAGGTCGTCGAGGTTGGCGTGGCCATCCTGCGCAGCCTCGGCGAGGCGCACGCGCACGGCCTGGTCCACCGCGACCTCAAGCCAGCGAACATCTTCCTGCACCAGGTCGCCGGCGGCGAGGGCATCGTCAAGGTCCTGGACTTCGGCATCGTCAAGGACGTCGACGCGCACATGACCCAGGCGGGCAAGGCGCTCGGCACGCCGACGCACATGAGCCCCGAGCAGGCGATGGGCAAGGCGATCGATGGCCGCAGCGACCTCTACGCCCTCGGCGTGCTGCTCTACGAATGCCTCTCGGGGACGCTGCCGTTCTATGCCGAGAGCCCGCTCGCCATCGTCATGATGCACGTCACCGAGCCGCCGCAGCCGCTGCAAGAGCGCTGCCCGGGCGTCGTGCGGCCGTCCATCGCGCGCGTCGTCGAGCGCGCGCTTTGCAAGGATCCCGACGAGCGTTGGCCCGACGCGGCGACCATGCGCGTGGCCTTGCAGAAGGCGCTGCGCGAGCCCTGGCCGGCAGCCGTACAGGCCGCCGCCGCGCCGCCGCCGCCGCCGGCCACGCCACTCGCCTCCGCGCCCGCCGCAGCCCCCGCCCGGCCCACGCCGGTGCCACCGATCCCGGCGCCCGCCGCAGCGAACAATCCGACGCCCTCGGCGTCGATCCGCGTCCGGCTGCCACCGCGCCAGCGACCGCCCAGCACCCAGGTCGAGGTCGACTCGTCGACCGGCGAGGAGGTCACCAGCCTCGCCGTCCAGGCCATGCCGGACGACGATCCGCCGCCCGCGCGCGCGCCCGCGCCCGTCGCTGGACCCCTGCCGGCGGCGGCTGCTGGCTTGAGCGCCGCGGCCATCGCGTTGCACCAACAGCCGACGGTGCAGCTGCAGCAGGTCGCCTCGGCTGTGCCGGGCGCTCCAGCCGCGCCGGTCGCTCCGGTCGCGTCGGTCGCCGCCGTCGAGCCCGCTGTCGCTCGCCAGGCGCCGCCGCGGGTGCCGCAGCGTCCGCCGCCGCCGCCGATGCCGCTCGAGCCGCCGCCGCCGGTCGCCGCCGCCGACGCCATGGACGACAGCGCCTTCCTGGTCGTCGGCGACGAGCCCGACGACGATCCAGCCGTCGAGGAGTCGCCGCCCGCCGCGCCGACGCAGCCAAAGCGACCCGGTTCGCCGTTCGCGTCGTCGTCGGCGGCGCCTGCGACCGCCGCGTCGGGGCCGCCGCGCTCGCCGCTGGAGCGCGAGTTCGCCCACGTACGCGAGCGGGTCCGCGGCATGAACGCCGGCCCCTCGATCGACCGCTTCGGCGGCGGTGGCCGCAGCCCGCGGGGCCTCGCCGAGCTGGCTGCGCTCGCCAGCGGTCTCGGTTCGCGTGGCCTGGCCGACAAGATCTCCAGCGACCTGATGCGCATGACCCAGGAGCTGCAGAAGCGCCAGCAGCCCGATACGGCCGAACGGCGCGCCCAGATCGCCTCGATCTGGATCGGCGACGATCTGCGCACCGTCGCGGTCGGCACCGGTGGCGGCCAGGTGCGTCTGGTGCACCTCGACGCCATCGAGCACGCCGCCCAGACCCTGGTCGACCTCGACGGCCTCCACGTCGCCGAGCACGACGGCCCCATCGTCGGCCTGGCCGGGGTGGGCGACGGCGAGCTGCTCGCCAGCATCGGCATGGACCAGAGGCTGCTGCTCAGCTCGGTGCGAGACGGCGCCGTGCGCGGGGAGGTCGCGCTCGACGCGACGCCGACGTCGCTCTGCGTCTCGAGCGACAACCGTTTGCTGGTCGTCGGCTTTGACGACGGCGCGGCGTCCCTGTTCGAGCTGCCCGACCTTGCGCTGCGGCGGACGCTGCGTGGTCACCGCGAGGCGCTCGGCAGCGTCGCCGTCGCGGGTTCGCGGCGCTCGATGGCGACCGGCAGCGACGACGGCTGCGTCCGCACCTGGGATCCGATCGGCGGGGGCGCACGCCTGACCCAGCGCGGCCACGGCTGCAAGATCGGCGCCGTCGCCATGAGCCGCGACGCCCGGCTGGTGGCGTCGGCCGGCTGGGACGGCCGCCTGCTCGTCTGGTCGGCCCGCACCGGGGACGTCTCGCTCGACCTGCAAGCCCACGCCGACGTCGTCGCGGGCATCGCCTGGTCGCCCGAGAACGATCTGATCGCCACGGCGTCGGACGATCGCAGCGTGCGGGTGTGGCGGGTCGCTGACGGCCACGAGGTCGCCGAGCGCGGCCAACTCGACGCCGGCGCCAAATGGCTGCGCTGGGCTGCCGACGGCGGCAGCCTGGTCGCGGCGACCTGGTCCGGGTCGGTCTTCCGGGTTCCGGTGGCGCGCTAGAGGTCGAGGTTGCGCACGTTCATCGCGTTGGCGGTGATGAACTCGCGCCGCGGCTCGACCTCGTCGCCCATCAACACCGAGAACACGTCGTCCGCGCGCACGGCGTCTTCGATCCGGCACTGCAGGATCGTGCGCCGGGTCGGGTCCATCGTCGTCTCCCAGAGCTGCTCCGGGTTCATTTCGCCGAGACCCTTGAAGCGGTTCAGCGAGACGCCCTTCATGCCCAGGTCGAACACGACCTCCAGGATCCGCTCGAAGTCATCGAGCTCGCGGACCTCGCCGCGGTGCTCGAGCTGGTGCGGAGCTTCGCCGATGCTGGTGCGGATCTCCTCGATGCGGCGGCGCAGCAGGGCAAAGTCCGAGCCCTGGACCATGCGGCCGTTGACCAGCGTCACCTTCTCGACGCCCGAAACGCGCGACTGGACGCGCACGCGGAAGCGGCCGTACTGCTCGGGCTGCTGATCGGCGCCGACCTCGTCGATGAAGAAGCGCGGCCGGATCATCGCCGGCAGGTTCTTCTCGATCCAAGTGCGCGCCATCTCGACCGCGGCGACGACCTTGTCGCGGTCGTCCAGATCCGAGCGCTCGAGCTGGGTGCCCTTGAGGAAGGCGGCGACGACGCGGTCGTCTGTGGCGACGCCGAGGCGGCGCACCAGGCGCTCCGAGACGCGGCGGAACTCGATGATCCGGCGCAGCAGACGCTCGAGATCCTCGCCCTGGACGCGCCCGCCGTCGGCAGCGACGACCGAGACGTTCTCGGTGCCGGCGTCGATCAAGAACGCCTCGCGCTCGCGATCGTCGAGCAGGTACTTCTCGGTCTTGCCCTTCTTGGCCCGGTACAGCGGCGGCTGCGCGATGTAGAGGTAGCCGCGCTCGATGATCTCCGGGAACTGCCGGTAGAACAGCGTCAGCAACAGCGTGCGGATGTGCAGGCCGTCGACGTCGGCGTCGGTCATGATGATGATGCGATGGTAGCGCAGCCGGTCGATGTCGTAGCTCTCGGGGCCGATGCCCGTGCCGATCGCGGTGATCAGCGTGGTGATCGCCTCGCTGTCGAGCATCCGATCGAAGCGCGCGCGCTCGACGTTGAGGATCTTGCCACGCAGCGGCAGGATCGCCTGGTACTTGCGCTCGCGGCCGCCCTTGGCCGAGCCGCCGGCCGACTCACCCTCGACGATGAAGAGCTCGCACAGGCGCGGGTCGCGCTCCTGGCAATCTGCGAGCTTGCCCGGCAGCGACGAGCCCTCGAGCGCGCCCTTGCGCCGCACCATCTCGCGGGCCTTGCGGGCCGCTTCCCGCGCGCGGGCCGAGTCGACGGACTTGCCGATGATCTTGCGCGCCTCGTTGGGATGCTCCACCAGCCAGGTCGAGAGCTTGTCGGCGACGGCCTGCTGCACCGCCGGCGTCACCTCGGAGCTGACGAGCTTGTCCTTGGTCTGCGAGCTGAACTTCGGATCCGGCAGCTTGACCGAGATGACGGCGGTCAGGCCCTCGCGGATGTCCTCGCCCGAGAGCGTGCCCTTGAACTGCTTGAGCAGACCCTCGGCGGTGGCGTAGTCGTTGATGACGCGCGTCATCGCCGTGCGGAACGCCGTCAGGTGCGTGCCGCCGTCGCGGTTGCGGATGTTGTTGGTGAAGCAGACGACCTGCTCGTTGTACGACTCGTTCCACTGGGCCGAGATCTCGAGCTCGATCGAGCGCCCCTCGGACATATCGCGCCGATCGCTGAGGTAGATCGGATCGCTGTGCAGGACCGTGCGGCTCTTGTTCAGGTACAGCGCGAACGAGGCGATGCCGCCCTCGAAGTAGAACTCCTCGTGGCGATCGTCGCGCTCGTCGCGGATGTTGATGCGCAGGCCGCGGTTGAGGTAGGCCATCTCGCGGAAGCGGGCCGCCAGGGTGTCGAACGAGAGCTCGGTCATCGAGAAGATGTCCGGGTCCGGCTTGAACTGCACCCGCGTGCCGGTGCGGCTGCTCGGCGCGCCGCGCACGATGTCGCCCTGCGTATGGCCCTGCTCGAAGCGCAGCGACCAACTGTAGCCCTCGCGGTCGATGTCGAGCTTGAGCCACTCGGACAGGCCGTTGACCACGCTGACGCCGACGCCGTGCAGGCCGCCAGAGACCTTGTAGCTGTTCTGGTCGAACTTGCCGCCCGCGTGCAGCTCGGTCAGCGCGACCTCGGCCGCAGAGCGACCGTCCTCTTGGGCACCGACGGGGATGCCGCGGCCGTCGTCCGTGACCGAGCAGCTGCCATCGAGGTGCAGCACGACGTCGATGACGGTGCAATGGCCCGCGAGCGCCTCGTCGACCGAGTTGTCGACGACCTCGAACACCATGTGGTGCAGACCCGAGCCGTCGTCGGTGTCGCCGATGTACATGCCCGGGCGCTTGCGCACGGCCTCCAGGCCCTTGAGCACCTTGATCGACTCGGAGCCGTAGCCGTCAGGGGCTTCGGCGCGCTCGAGGATCTCTTCGATATCAGCCATGATTTCGCTCCCGACGTGGCAAGCCGTCGTCCCGGTTCGATCCGGCGCCGTCGTGGCCCGTCGCTGCTCGTTGATCGGTGCGATCTCGCGGAGATCCGAACCGATCGAGGGCCCGGGATTGTACCATCGAACGGCAACTTCAGCAAGCGAAGCTCGCTGGCGCCCCCGCGGCCCGCCCGAACGCGGCAGACGGTGGCGCCGCCCGCCTTGTCAGCCCCGTGGTGTTGGGGCAGGTTGGGGGCTCGTGGGACGGTCGACACACGGGGGCTCGCCGATGGATCGCAGGCTGCAAGAGGCTGCACGACGCTGGGAGCGGCTGTCCGCGACGGCCCGGCAGCAGCTCGCGGTCGCCGCGGACGTTCGGGATCGCGGCCTGGCGCATCGGCTGTGGAGCGAGGTCAGCGAAGCCAGCGTCGAGGTGCGCGAACGCCTCGGCACCGGCTCCTGGCGGATGCCGCAGCAAGAGCTGGATCGTCGCGTCGAGCTGCTGCTGGCCAACTCGAACCTCAACGAGTACGGCGTCGACGCGTTCGGCTTCTCGCCCGCCTACGTCAAGGGCGTCATCCCCTTCGTCGAGGCCCTGTACCGGCTCTGGTTCCGCGCCGAGGTCCACGACATCGAGCGCGTGCCCGCGAGCGGGCGTGTCTTGCTGATCTCGAACCATAGCGGCCAGTTGCCCTTCGACGGCGCCGTCATCGGCGGCAGCCTGCTGCTCGAGCGCGATCCGCCGCGGATGGTGCGCTCGATGATCGAGAAGTTTGCGAGCGGATTGCCCTTTTTTGGCACGTTCTGCATGCGCTGCGGCCAGATCACCGGCCTGCCCGAGAACTGCCGCCGCCTGCTCGAGGCCGAAGAGTCGGTGCTCGTCTTCCCCGAGGGTGCCCACGGCATCTCGAAGCCGTTCTCGAAGCGCTACCAGCTCACGCGCTTTGGCCACGGCTTCATGCGCCTGGCGCTCGAGACCCGGACCCCCATCGTGCCGATCGCCGTCGTCGGCGCCGAGGAGCAGATCATCAACGTCGGCAACTTCGAGGGCCTGGCCAAGCTGGTCGGCGCGCCGTCGATCCCGCTGCCGCCCCTGGCGCTGCTGCTCGGTCCGCTGGCGATGGCGCCGATGCCCGTGAAGTACCGGATCTACTACGGCGAGCCGATGCACTTCGAGGGCGATCCGAACGACGACGACGCGGTCATCGCGCGCAAGGTGGCGCAGGTCCGCGAGGCGATCGACGAGATGATCCAACGCGGCCTGCGCGAGCGCAAAGGCATCTTCATCTGAGCGGCGCGCGATCGCGCGGTCGGGGGCGGGTGTGGCGAGACGCAAGCGCGACAATACCGTGGTCATCACCGGCGTCTCGGGGCGGCTCGGTCAGCTGCTCGTGCGCCGGCTGCATCGCCTGGAGGGCACGGTCATCATCGGCATCGACCGGCGTCCGTTCCCGCGGCGGCCCAAGGATGTCGAGCACCACCGCGTCGACCTGCGGCGCAAGGCCACCGAGGACATCTTTCGCACGCGCAAGGTCGACGCGATCTACCACCTCGGCCTGATGCACGACCCGCGGCAGGGCGCCGGCGAGCACTTCACCTGGAACGTCGTCGGCACCCAACGCCTGTTCGAGTTCGCCCAGCGCTACCATGTGCCCAAGGTCGTGCTGATGTCCTCGGCCGACGTCTATGGGCCGCAGTCCGACAACCCCGCCTTCCTCAGCGAGGACGCGCCGTTGTTGGCGGCGCAGCGCTTTCCGCAGATCCGCGACCTGATCGCGGTCGACATGCTGGCGCAGTCGTACTTCTGGAAGATGCCGGAGCTCGAGACCGTCGTGCTGCGACCGGTCCACATCCTCGGCGCGGTGCGCAACGCGATGTCGAACTACCTGCGCATGACGCGGCCGCCGGCGCTCTTCGGCTACGACCCGATGATGCAGGTGATCCACGAAGAAGACGTCGTCAGCGCCATCGTCGCCGCCGCGCGCCCCGGCCTGCGCGGCGTGTTCAACATCGTCGGGCCGCCGGGGCTGCCGCTGCGTCGCCTGATCGAAGAGACCGGCAAGCGGCCGATCGACCTGCCGCACCCCTTGGCGCCGGCGATCGCCCGGCAGGCCTGGGCGCTGCGGCTGCTGGACATCCCCGCCGCCGAACTCGACTGGCTGCGCTACGCCGTGACCCTGGACGGCAGCCGCGGCGCCGCGCTGCTCGGCCTGCAGCCCCGCTACAGCGTCAAGGACGCCATCGACGCGGTCCTGCGTGCCAACGTCTTTGACGGCGAGGCCGAGGCCGTCGCCCACCCGTGACGCACGCTAGCGCTGGTCCTTGGCCTGCAGCATCAGCCGCTGCGGGCTGAAGCCGCGCGCCGTCGGCAGCGGTGGCCGGTCGAAGGTGCAGAGCAGGGCACCGGCGCTGGCGTCGGCGCCGCAGGTCCAGCGACCCTCGGCCGCGGTCCGCGGCAGCGCGACGTCGACCCGTCGCCACGCGCCATCGCGCCAGCGCCAGCCCGCGATCGCGGCGTCGTGAACGCTCTGATCGTCGGCGCGGCGGCCCAGCTCCAGCAAGAGCAGCGCGCCCTCGCCGTCGTGGAGCCAAAGCGGCGTGGCGACGGCGTCGTCCAGGGCCGGAGGCGCCGCGGTCTGGCTGGGCGGCAGGTCCCGTTCCAGGGGGCGGCGGATGGCCGCCGCCTCGGCCTCGGCCGGTGTCGGCGCCAGACCGTCACGGATCAGCAGTTGGGCGGGCTCGCCGCGGGCGTCGAAGGCCACCACCGCCCGCGGAGGAGGCGTGGAGGTGGGCGCGGTGCGGAAGCGCTCCGGCTGCGGCAGCGGGCCATGGTCCTCGACGCCCGCCGTCGCCTCGGGCGTGGCGTCGAGGTCGACGCTGGCGACGTAGCTGCCCTCGACCAGCTGGGTGCGGATCGGCTGTTTGCGCAGCATCGCGGGCCGCACGGGCCACCGGGTGGCGAGGAGCTGTGTCTCGAGCCCGGCTGCGGCCTGGGCCCGGCCGAGGCCATCGGTGCGCACGATCAGCCGGCGCCAACGGCTCCGCGCCGGCCCCGGAGCCTGGGCGCGGCAGCGCAGGTCGAGGCCGATCAGGTGGATACCGTCCGCGCTGCGCGCCAGCACCCGGGCGTCCAGGTCCGCCGTCTCGGCCGGTGCGCAGGCCAGGCCGGACCAGGTCGTCGATGCCGCCACGGCGCTCGCCGGCCCGTCGAGCGCGAGCAGCCGAGGTGCCAGGTGCGAAAGCGGGTGGCTCGCCAACCTGGCCTTGGGCGGCAATTGCCAGGCGATCGTCAGCTGCCGCGTCCAGGTGAGCATCCAACTCGGAGCCACCGCGCCGCCACGCAGCTGCTCGGGCACCTGCAATTCGTCGCCGATCAGGAACGCGACGCTGATCGCGGCGAACGGATCGACCAACGCGCTGACCTGACGCTCGCGGTGTTCGACCACGACCGTCGCCGGGGGCGCCGCGCTGGCGCGCTGGCCGACAAGGGCCGTCAGGGCCATCGAGGCCGCGCAGACCAAGCGTGCGACGCGCCGGCCGCGTCGGCTCGGGCCGTTCACGCCAGCGACCGCCGACGTCGGAGCCACGCGAGGCCGCCGGCTGCGAGGACAAAGAGCCAGGCCGCGGGCGTCGATCCGGTCCGGGCCGGCGCGCTTTGGCACATCGAAGAGGGCGCCGGAGCCAGCGTGTAGCCCGCGCCAGTGGTCGTGACGCCGTCTGGCGCGCCGACGCCGTCGCCCGCGACGCCGGTGTCGCTGCCGCGGCCGCCGCCAGTGTCGTCTTGCGGCAGCGAGCCAGCGTCGTCGGCACCGATGCAGAACGACGCCGGTCCGCAGACCGAGCCGCCGCCGCAGACGCCGCAGACGCCGCCGCAGCCATCGTCGCCGCAGGATTTGCCGGCGCATTGTGGCACGCACGCCGCGCCATCGGCGC
>CAZPHC010000025.1:63218-94841 GCA_964586155.1 uncultured Enterobacteriaceae bacterium
TGCCCGTGTCGGCGCTGCCCGTGTCGGCGCTGCCCGTGTCGGCGCTGCCCGTGTCGGCGCTGCCCGTGTCTGCGCTGGCGCTGTCTGCCACGGCGCTGTCTGCCACGGCGCTGTCCGCCACGGCGCTGTCTGCCACGGCGCTGTCTGCCGCGCCGGTGTCGGCGTTCGACGCGTCGCTCGAGCCCGCGTCGGCGTCCGTGCCGCCCGCGTCGGGCGTCGAGGGGCACGCGTCTGCGGTGCCGCCGCCTTTGCACGTGCCCTTGCCGCTGTCGCAACCGCCGGCGCAGACCGACCACACGCGCTTGGCGCAGCCGCCGACGACGGTGCAGGTCCACGCGTGGGTGCCTTGCGACGAGCAGCCGCCGCTGCCGGCCGTGCACTCCTGCACGCAGCCGCCGCACGCGCCTCCGTTCAGGCAGTTGTAGTAGCCGCTCTGGTTGTCCCAGGCGCAGCAGCCGCTGCAGGTCTGCGTCTGCAGGCCCTTGTCGCAGTACGTCAGCGTCTTGCCGCTGCAGGTGCCCTCGAACGAGACGTCGCCACAGCCCCCGCTGCCGCCGCCGCCTCCTCCGCCGAGCGGAGGCGCGCCGTAGCAGCCCTGGTTCGGATTGATCTTGCAGCTGCCGGGGATCGTCGTCTTGCCGTCGGGCGAGCAGTCCGCGTCGTCGGTGCACGACTTGCCGCTGCTGCACGAACCTTTGCAGATGGAACAGTTGCAGAGCAGCGCCGGTCCAAAGCAAGCAGCGTTGCTGCTGCAAACGCCGGTGCTGCCGCCTTCGACGCAGCCGCAGTTGCCCTTGATGCAGGTTCCGTCCGCGAACGCCTTGCCCGGCTTGCTGACCGGGACCGTCCGCGTGATGCAGTGGATCGCGCCGGACCACAACGCGATCGTGTCCGCCCGCAGGCCGACGTGGGTGTAGCCCGGCATCGCCTTCTGCCACTCCGCTTGGGCCAGCTTCGTCAGCGCGATCTTCATGCCGTCGGGCTTGCACACCAGGCCGCTGGGGCAGGTCACCAGCTCGTCGCAGCCCTCGGCCGCCGGACCGGGCGTGCATCGGCCTGCCGCGCAATGCTGATTCGCGCCGCAATCCGCGTCGATCTTGCACAGAGCGCCACCGGTGAACTGGCAGCTCGACGTCGCGTACGACGGATAGACGTTGACGCCGTTGGCGAAGGTCGAGTTGATGAAGGTGCGCGGGACGTCGCCGTACTGGTCCTTGAACCGCGTCATCATCGGCAGACGCGGCGTCTGGTACAGCTGCCCGTCGCTCGCCTTCTGGCCCTTGAACAACGCGACGTTGTCCTCCATCCGCTGCTTGTTGAGCGCGAACGTCTGCGCGTAGTCCGGCGCGACCTTGCCGGGCATCGGCACCGTCTCGATCTTGCCGTCGCCGTCGACGTCGGCGTCGATGCTGTCGCGGTACTCGCCAAAGAGCACCGTATGCGTGTCGACCCACTTGAAGAACATGTCGATATGGCCGGTGCCGTCGTCCGAGATGTCCTTGACGATGTAGGTCGTCTCGCAGCCCGCGTAGCGTTCGAGCATCGAACGCACCTTGAACGCCGAGAAACCGGTGTTCGCCAGGGCGCGGTTGCTCGTCATGCAGCGGTTGACGCCATCGGATTGGAAGTTTCCGCCCTCGAACGGGAACGCGACGCGATACACCGTCGCGCCATAGACCTCGTGGGGGATGCGCACGCCCAGGGCGTCGTCGAGGTGGCGCGGCTGGTAGTAGTTCCAGTCGACGAAGGCCAGCGTCCCGGTCTGCTTGTCGATCAGCGGAACACCCGAGTAGTCCATCAGCCAGATCGTCTGGTTCGGCATCGTGACGAAGGTCAGGTTCTGCTTCTCGGCCGCCGTGATGCCATACGTGTCGACCGCCTTGGTGAAGTCCGACGCCAGCGAGCTGCCGTTGACGATGACGTAGGCCTTGGCGACCGGTTTGCTATGGCGCAAGAACGCGATGGTCTGCTCGGCGAACATGCGCCGGACCGCCGGCGTGCCGGGCATGCCGCTGGAGTACGTCGTCCACACCTCACCCATCGTCTCCCACTCGCCGTAGGGTCGGTAGCGTCCGGGCGTTGGTGGCACCGTCGCCGCGAAATACTGCGGGTTGGCGTTGCGATAGTCGTCGCTCTGGTCGCGGGCACCCGGCGCTTGGACCTCGGCCGCGGTGCGGTACGCGGGCAGGTTCTGGTGGCCGTACACGCCGAGCGCGCCCGCCGGGCTGCCGCCGATCTCGATCAAGCGCGCGCCGCCGAGGTCGGGCGCGGGCTGGGCGGCCTCGACCTGCGGGGCCGCCACCGAGACCTCGTCGGGCAGCGGGGGCGTGCAGCCGGCGGCGAGCGCGACGGTGAGGATGCCGAGGCCGAGCCAGGCGGTTGCGCCCAGCGCCGTGTGCGGCGTCCTGCGAGCAAGGGCGTTCGGCGCAGAGCGGTCCAGCGAACTCCCGCCCCCCACCAGGTTCGGGTCGGGCGAGTCGGTCCGCTTCATGCCTGTGCTCCATCTCTCGAACGGGCCCGCCTGGCACGCGCGAGGTGCGCGATCGCTGGGCCCAACCCTCGTCCGCTTGTCCGCGCTGCGCCTCAGGCGCGGCGGCGGCGCAGACCGAGGAACGCGCCCATCACGAGCATCACGAGCAGACCCGCGAGGTTCTGCTTGCCGCCCGCCGGGCTCGCGGTGCAGCCGCTCGAGCTCTTGCTCGGCGGCGTCGTCGTGCCGCCGGTGCTGCCCGTGTCGGTCGTGCTCACGCCGTCGGTCGCCGTGGTCGAGTCCTCGGGAGGCGTGGTGGTGGCGTCGTCGCCGCTGGCCGCGTCGTCGCCCGTGTGACCCGCGTCCTCGCCGCCGGTGCCGGGGCAGGCGGGCTTGTTGCCAGCCACCGCGCAGGCGCCGGTGCCGTCACAGCCGAGCGCGCAGACCTTCCACTCGCGCTTGAGGCAGCCGCCGACGTCCTTGCACTCCCACGCGTGCGTGCCCTCGGCCGAGCAGCCCTTCTGGCCCGCGGCAGGGCATTCCGGGATGCAGGCGTCGTTGCAGACTGCGCCCGCGAGGCAGGTGTTGCTGCCCTCGCCGTTGCTCCACCCGCAGCAGCCCGTGCAGCTGAGGTCCTTCTTCTTGCCCGCCGCGCAGAACGTCAGCTTCTTGCCCTCGCAGACGCCCTCCCAGGGCAGATCCCCGCACTCCGAGGTCGTGCCCGACTGGCCGGGGCAGGCCTGGTTGCGGTCCTGGACGCACGCGCCATCGACCACCGGGCCGGTGCCCGAGCAGTCGGCGTCGTCGGTGCAGCTCTTGGTCGTGCCGCTGCACGTGCCCTTGCAGATCTGGCAGTTGCAGACCCAGGCCGGGCCAAAGCACTCGTCGTCGGCGTCGCACGCGTTGTCCGCGCCGCCGTCGACGCACGAGCACTCGCCACCCAGGCAGAGCGAGTCCTCCATCAGCTTGCCGTGCGGGGCGTTCGGGATGGTGCGCGTGATGCAGTGGATCGCGCCCGACCACAGGGCGATCGTGTCGGCGCGCAGGCCGACGTGCTTCCACGTCGGCATCGCCGCCTCCCATTGGGCCTGGACGTTGGCGATGAGCTTGACCTTGAGCGGGTCGGTGACGCACTCCAAGCCGCTGCCGCAGGTGACGAGCTCGTCGCAGCCCTCGGTGACCGGGCCGGCGGTGCACTTGCCGGCCGCGCAATGCTGATCCTTGCCGGTGCAGTCGGCGTCGATCATGCAGGTCGCGCCCTTGGGGTCCCGGCAGCTCTTGTCGGTGTACGACGGGTAGACGTTGACGCCGTTGGTGAAGGTCGAGTTGATGAAGGTACGCGGCAGATCGCCGTACTGGTCCTTGTAGCGCGTCATCATCGACAGGCGATGCACCTTGAACTTGGTGCCCAGCGCCGAGGTCGCGTTGGCCATGAGCTCGGCGTTGTCCTCCATGCGCTTCTGGTTGGTCGCGAATGTCGCCTTGTAGTCCGCTGCGACCGAGCCGGGCAGCGGCAGCGTCTCCTCCTTGCCGTCGCCGTCGTAGTCGAGCTTGATCTCGTTTTCGTACTTGGCGAAGATCACCTCGTCCGTCGCCGACCACTTGAAGAACATGTCGATGTGGCCGGTGCCGTCGTCGCTGATGTCCTTGACGATG
Source organism: uncultured Enterobacteriaceae bacterium (assembly GCA_964586155.1). GTDB lineage: Bacteria > Myxococcota_A > UBA9042 > UBA9042 > UBA9042 > SXNM01. The sequence continues at coordinate 67,345 of CAZPHC010000025.1, forward strand.
AAGGTCTCCTTGCAGCCCATGTAGCGGCGCAGCAGGTTGCGAACCTTGGCCGCGGAGTAGCCCGTGTTGGACAGCGCGCGGTTGCTGGTCATGCACTTCTCTTTGCTGTCCGTCTGGACGTTGCCGCCTTCGAAGGGGAACGGCATGCGGTAGACGGTCGTGTCCTTGAACACGTCCTCGGCGATCCGCGTCGGGATGGCGTCGTCGAGGTGGCGGTTCGGGTAGTAGACGAAGTCGGTGAAGGCGAGTCGATTGTCAGACTTGCGCAGGATCGGGAAGGGGCCGTAGTCGATGTGCCAGATCGTCTGGTTCGGCATCACGACGTAGTGGACGTGCTCCTTGTCTGCGGCGGTGGCGCCGTAGGTGTCGAGCGCCTTGCCGAAGTCGGTCGCGTTGGCCTCAGCCGGCACGATGACGTAGGCCTCCACCTGCGGCTTGCTGTCGCGGATGAAGGCGATCGTCTGCTCGGCCATCATCCGGCGCACGGCCTTCTCGCCCGACATGCCGCCCGAGTACGTCGTCCAGACCTGGCTCATCTCCTCCCACTCGCCGAACGGACGAAACGCGTCGTCCGGCAGGGGCTTGGTCATGGCGAAGTACTGCGGATTGGCGTTGCGGTAGTCCGAAGCCGCGTCATTCTTTGCCGTATCGAGGCGTTCGGCCGCGGTCTCGTAGGCAGGCAGCAGGCGCGTCTGCGCGATCTCGGCGGCCGGCATGGCCTCGACGATCGTGAGGGCCGGAGCGGCCTTGGGCAGCGTGACGCTCGCCAGCGGCGCGGTCGCGGCCTGCGGCGGCTCGGGCGTGCCCGCGCAGCCGGCGACGACCGCGGCCCCGAGCAAGAAACCCGCAGCCGCGGAGCGATAGGAAGCCAGCGACTGTGCGAGCGTTGTGCCCAAAGAGCCGGTCGTCGGACGAAGCGTCATCGAGAACTCCAGAGTGGGCGCTCCGTCTACGGCGCCCGCATAGCATCCCTACTATCGTTCACGCCGTCGTCGTCGCCAACCATGCTCGCTTTGCAGCGATGCACGTTGTCGACCAGGCGGCGCTGAGGCTACTGGAACAGGCCGCGGACGTACGTGAAGCCGCCGACGTTCTCGATCTGCTGGATCGAGAGCTTCAGCACGGTGCCCTTGGGGATCTGCGGCGAGAAGCTCGACAGGTCCAGCTCCGGCAGCGGGAAGGAGCCCAGGCCCGAGCCCAGGCCCTCGGTGAGCTTCGGCAGGAGCAGCGTCTTGATCAGCGAGAGGAAGACGTCCTTGAGGTCCTTGCCCTCCTCGTTGATCTTCTCGATCTCGAGCTCCAGGAAGTCGATGCCCTTGAGCGCGAAGCCGATCTCCATGGCGCCGGTGTCCTTGTTCTTGACCGCGTCGAGCGAGGCCGTGGCCTGCAGCGTGCCGTAGAGCCAGATGTCGATCGGCGTGCCGTTCAGCTTGAGCTTGGCGTTCAGGTGCAGGTCGCCGATCTGCAGCTTCATGCCGTCGCCGACATAGCAGGTGTTGAGGATCGGGGGCAGCATGAAGTCCGTCGTCACCGCGAGGTCGCTGACGCCGAAGCTGGTCATGTCGAAGCCGCCGAGGGCGTCCGCGCCGATCTCCAGCTGCAGCAGGCCGCCATACCACAGGGCAAACAGCAGCTCGTTGACGAAGTCGTCACGCAGGCCGGCCTCGATCGGGAACTTCAGGCCCGGGTTGAAGACCTCCTTGCCGTTCGGCTTGAGGCAGGCGGCGCGACCGATCGAGCCGAGGACCTTCTGGTCCACCTTCTTCCCTGAGGTCGCGGCCGCGTCGAGCGCCAGGATGATGCCGCCGGCCTGCGCCTTGGTCGGCTTGAAGATCAGCTGACCGACCTTGGTGTTGAGGTTGACCTTGGTCGGCTCGCCGGTGCCGATGAACGGCCCAAGCTCGAGGCTCGTGTTGATGGCGAGCGCGTCGAGCAGCGAGCCGAGCTGCCCGCCGATCAGGCTGTTCAGCGTGCTCTTGGCGATGAGCTCGATGGCGGCCTCGAGCACGGTCTTGGTCGCGTCGAGCAGCCAGTTGGTCAGGAAGCCGAGCACACCCGAGAGCTGGACCTTGAAGTCGACGAGGTTGAGGTCGACGTTCTTGGCCTCGCTGGCGATCTTGCCGGTCTTCGGATCGAGCGAGAGCATCAGATCCATCGAGATCTCGATGGTCTTGGCCGACATCGTCGCCGTCTGGTTGAACTTGGTCGGCTTGAGGTTCAGCGTGTTCGGATCGAACTCGCTCTGGACCTCGAGCACCAGGTCGGCGCTGAAGCTGTGGATCTTCGCGGCCATGTGCATGCCGCCGTCGATGACCGTCAGCGACACCTCGGGGTAGCCGCCGTTGAAGGTCTTGTCGCCCATCTTGACGTTGGCGAGCTTGGCGCCGCCGGTCCAGTGGAAGCCCGGCGTCTTCTGGTCGATGACGACCAGGTAGCCGCCGCTGCCGCCCGCGGCCCCGCCGATGAGCGAGCCGAAGTCGAGCGTGCCGAGGATGATCTCGGCGACTGTGGCGATGTCCTTGGGCGCGGCGTGGTCGTGCTTGCCCGAGTCGATGACCGACTGCGACAGCCAGATGCCGATCCCGTCGTCGACCATCGCGTTCTCGACCGGCGTGGCGGTCGCGGGCAGCCAGAGCGTCGAGAAGTACCAGGTCTGCACGCCGGCGCTAGCGTTGTCCCACTCGTCGGTGGCGGTCCAGATGATCGGGTTCATGCCGGGCTGGCTGTCGACGTCGAAGGCGAAGCTGCCGTCCGCACCGACCTGCACCGGCTGGTTGCCGACCTTGAACTCCTTGAGCGCCGAGAGCTCGTCGACGACCATGCCCTTGACCTTGACCTTGGCGTTGCCGTCGAGGGTGGCACCGCGCTTGGGCTCGGTGATCAGGACCATCGGGCCGGTCGAGTCGGCCTTGAGCTTGAGCGTGCGCGGGCCGAGCGTGTCGGCGAGCGCGCCGTAGGTCTCGCCGTCGAGCTTGGTCGTGAAGGTGAAGTTGCCGTCGCTGATGAGCTTGTAGCTCTTGGTGACGCCGTCGACCTTGTTCTCGCCGACCAGGTCGAGCGGGTCGTAGGTCGCGGGGGCGGCCGTCTTCATGTTGAGGATCTCGTTGCCGAACGAATCCTTGCCACGGCCGACCAGGACGATGTTGTCGCCCGCCTTGTAGATGGTCTGCGGCGTCTTCGGCTCGAGCTCCCACTCCTTGGCCTCGGCGGGCGTGACCTTGAGCTTGGCGGCCTCCTTGGTCAGCTTGGCGCCGGTGACGCTGCACGTGATCTCGTGGGTGCCCGACTTGTTGCTCGTGACGGCCTTGCCCGAGAGCTTGACGTCTGCGGGCACGTCGACCGTGGCCTCGCCGCTGGTGACGGCGTTGCCGAAGGCGTCCTCGACGGCGCAGCTGACCTCGGCGCCCTTGCTGTCGCCGGCGACGATGGTGGTCGGGTTCAAGGTGGCCTTGGTCTTGGCCGCGGCGCCCGGGATGATCTCGAGCGCGGCGGAGGTCGACGCGGCGTCCGGAGCCGACTCGAGGCGGCACGAGACGTCGGCCTTGCCGGCCTTCTGGCCCTCGATCGTCATGCCCGAGACCTTGCCGGCAGCGCTCGGCTCGATCTTGACGCTCCAGCCCTCGGCCTCGGCGGCGATCGGGTTGCCGAAGTTGTCTTCGCCATGGCAGCTCACGGTCGCCTGCGCGCCAGCGCCGATCTCGGTCGGCTCGACCTTGGCGTCGACCTTGACGGCCTTCGCCGCCTTGACCACGAGCTGCGCGGGCGACTCGTCCTTGACCTTGCCGTCGTGCAGGGTGCAGGCGATGGCGTAGGTACCGACCGCCGTCACCGTCAACGTCGCGCCGTCTCGGGTCCAGCCCGTGGCGGTGCCGACCTCGAATTCCGGCGCAGGGATCGGCACGCTGCCGGGATCGCCGACGCAGCCGACCGAGACGCTCTCGCCCGCGGCGATCTCGGTCTTGCTCAAGCTCGTGTTCACGCTGGTGAGGGTCTTGAGCACGCCACTCGGCAGGCCGTAGGTCTTGGCCGCCGAACCGCCGTTCTTGCCCTCGGTCTCGCTGCCGCAGCCGGCCGCGATCAGGGCCAGGGCGGAGACGATCCAAGCGGCGCGCGCGGGGCGGCCCGACAGGGGCAGCAGGGCAGAGAGAGGTGCGTGGCGGTTCGACGTCGACAGCATCTGGGCCTCCAAGGCGGTAGCAGGCGAGCATGCTACCAGCCTCCGGTGGCCAGCGCCATCGTTGTCGACGCGGCGGGGTACGCGCTCCCCGCTGGATCGAAGAGCAGAGGATCGCGTCAGTTCGGCTTCGGATCGCCCGGTTCGGCGGCGATCAGGTCCGCCGCGCCGATCGCCTTGGGCGACGCGAGGCTACGGCCTGGGGCGATCGACGCGATCGGAGCGCCGGACTCCAGCCAGCCGACGTGATCGCCGGTGCCGGCCTCTGCCCCATGGCCGTCGCCGTGCCAGCCCGCGGGCACCTCGTCGACGTCGATGCCCGCGTAGGCGAGCAACTGCGCCGCCTGCCGCGAGCGCATGCCGTGCCCGCAGATCAGCATGGGCGGCCCGCCGAGCCTGCGGACGAGCAGGGCGATCTGGTCCAGGAACGCTTCGTTGGGCTGCGGCCGTCCCTCGGCGTCCAGGTCGTAGAGCGGGACGTGCCACGCGTCCTTGGGCGCGCCTTCGGCGACCTCGACGCTGCTACGGATGTCGATGATGGGCGCCAGACCGGCTGCGACGCGCGCTGCGGCTTGTTCTACCGTCCAACGTTGCCCCATACGGACCCCCCGATGCCGTCCCGCGGCGGCCCCTCGCCCGCTACGATCCCACCGCTAGGTGGCCGAGACCAGTACGATCAGCGCCAGCACCACCGCGTTCCACAAGGCGTGCAGCGTGATGCTCGCCCATAGCGAACCTGTCCATTCGTAGAGCACCGCGAAGGCGACGCCAAGCAGGACGTACGGCAGCAGCAAGGGCGCGGCGAGGTGCAGCAGCGCGAACGCTAGCGCCGACAGCACCATCGCCCAGCGGACGCCGAGGTGCTGCCGCAGCGTCCGGTACAAGAACGCGCGAAAGACCAACTCTTCGCCCAGCGGTGCGCCGACCACGACCGCCAGGGCGAGCGCGCCGACCTGCAGCGGGCTGTGGTCCTCGAGCAGCAGCCCGGCGACCGGATGCGGATCTGCGGCGGCTTCGGGCATCAACAAGGCCCAGGCCAACGCGCTCGCCAGGGCCGCCAGGGCCATCCATGGCAGCAGCACGCAGTAGCCGAGCACGGCCGCAGCGCTGGCCCGCAGCGCAGAGCGTTCGCCGTCGGGGTCGACGAGGGAGGCCGAATCAAAGGGCGACACCCCTCGACCGAAGGCCGAGGTCAGCGCCCAGGCCACCATCACGCCGGCCAGGGTCTGGAAGAGCACCGCCAGGCCGCTGCCCCCGCGCGCCGACGGCATCATCTCGACGAGGGCGCTGACGACCATGGTCGCCACCAGCCAGGTGCCGAGCCCGAGCGCGGGCAGCATCGGATCGCTGGGCCACATCTCGCGCGCCGGCATGCCGCCGAGCCGCGCGCGCAGCCAGCCGAACGCCGGCTCGCCACGGCCGCGTGCGGCGCCACTCGTCGCCAGGATGTAGAGTGAGAGGCCGACACCGAGCAGGCCGGCGAAGGCCAGGAACTCGAAGATCGTCGCGATCAGCGGCACGATCTCGTCCTCGATCGTCTGCTGACGCAGCGCGGAGCTGCGGGCGAACTCGCGGTCGCCGCCGAGCGCTCCCAGCTTCTGCCGGATGCGATCCCGCACGAACGGGCTCCAACGGATGCCGAAGCGATCCCGCTTGGCACGGGCCAGGGCGTCTTCGACCGATAGCGCCGCCGTCGAGGTCGGCGGGGCACCCACGGTGCGGGCCGTCGCCGCAAGGGCGGCACGCAGGTCGTCGTCGGGCTCGGCGACCCTGGCGGCGAGCTCGCCAGCCAGATCATGCGCGCCGACCGCCACCGCGTGCGTGATCACCTGGGTCTGCGCGTGGCGACCCAAGCGTGCGTCGCGCGTGGCCAGTCGCTCGGCGCGGCTGGCGAGCTCGCGGATGGAGGTCGCGACCATCGCGGCCAACTCGCCATCGGTGCCTGCGTCGCCGCCGTCGTGGGCGTCGCGGGTCGGCCCGCGTGGAGCGCGGCCATCCTCGGCTGGGCCGACGTCGCCAGCGGTCGTCGGGCTCGCCTCGGCCGCCTGGCCGATCGGCTTGGCTCGACGCAGCTGCGGTCGGTCGTCGTCGTCACCGTCGGTCGTCGTCGTGGCGCGCGCGATCGGCAAGGCCGGCGCTGGCGTCCGCGCCTCGTCGTCACCCCGGGCACGTCGCTCCGCTGCGCGTCGTGCGGCCTCCGCCCTTCCCATGTTGCCAAGAAGGTACGCGACGTTGCGGACGCGCACCTCGAAGCTGATCGAGGCGAGCGCGGCATCGGGCGGCACGTTCGCCGGCGCCAGCACCGCGGCGAACGGCAGCACCAGCGCGAGCAAGCTCAGGGCCCACCACAGCGCACGCGGCCCGGGGAGCGGCATGCGAGGTTCACGAGGCGCTTGCATCAGTGCAGCGCTTCCCGGTCGAGGGTGCGGAGCCCGATCTCACAGGTTCCGCTCGAGACGCGGCCGATGCGCTCCTTCCACCGCTCGCAGGCGCCATCGTCGCTGCTGCGCTCGCACAGGCGCTGCTCGAGCTGCTTGCACGGCGTCTGGCAACCCGCCAGCGCGGCGGCGACCGCCAACGCGACGAAGATCGTCGCATGGCCGCAGGCGCGCAGGCCCGTCATCGCGTGCGTCGGCAACCCCGGCGTCGATCCGGCGGTCGGCTCGTCTCGCATGGAGATCGCTTGGTTCACGCTCGCCTCGTCGCGCGTCGCCGCGCTCGGCATGACCGCCCCGATCGGTCGGTCCTCCGGCGCACCGTGCGCGTCGAGGGTCGCAGCGAGCGCGTTCGCGGTCAACTCGTGCCGCGGCGCCCGGCGACCGCCGACGCTTGACGCTGCATCCCAGGGGGCGCGCTGCCGTGCTCGCCGCGGTGGCGCAGGTGGGCCAGGATCTCGGCGCGGCGTTGGCGCAGCTCCGCGCGCAGGCCGGCGAGGCGGCCCAGCGTCTCGGCCCCACCACAGGCGATGCCGTCGAAGGTCGTCGCGGCCCGGTTGTAGCGAAGCGGCTCGCCACGGATGTCGCTGCTGGCGCCGCCCGCCAGCTCGACCAGCAGGTCGCCAGCGGCGGCGTCCCACTCCGAACGCGGCCAGGGCGTCAGCGTCGCGTCCACCGTGCCACTGGCGACCAGGGCCATCTTGTACGCGAGGCTCGAGATCGCCCGGACCTGGATCTGCTCGGACAGCCCGGTCCACAGGCCCTTCTTCAGCTCGGTCGACGAGACGAGCAGGCGCAGCGCCTCGTCGGGCCGCGGTTGCGCGATCACCAGGGGGTTGCCCTGGCCATCCCAGGCGCCGCCGCCACGCCAGCCGAAGTAGCGCTCGCCTGTCTGCGGGTTGGCGACCACCCCCAGGATCGGCCGTCCGTCCTCGACCAGCGCGACCGAGATGCAGAACTCGTTGGTCTGCTCGATCAGGCTGCGCGTGCCGTCGATGGGATCGACGACCCAGACCAGCGGCGACTCGAGCCGCACCGGATCATCGGCGGTCTCCTCCGACAGCCAGGCCGCGGGCAGCAGCGCGCGCAGCTTGCCGAAGAGCAGCGCGTCGACCGCGAGGTCGATCTCGGTGACGGGCGATCGGTCGGCCTTGGCCCAATCCGTCACCGGCTGCAGCAGCATCGAGCGCACGAGCGCGACGCCTTCTTCGACGATGGCGCAGGTCGCCTGGGTCAAGGCGTCGAGGTCCAGGCCGGCCGAGCTCAGCAGCCGGGCGTCGGCGAAGCGCGGATCAGCGGGCATGGTCGGCCTCGATCGGCGCGAGTCGCCCCTGCTCGACGTGGGCGCGCAAGCCGTCGACCAGGGCGTCGCGGGCGCCGTCGGGCAGCCCGGTGCGAGCGCAGAAGCGCGCGGCGATGGCGTCCGCGACGTCGAGCACCCGCTCGCCGACGGCGTAGTACAGGCTGGTGCGACGCACGGTCAAATCGACGAGATCCATGGGCATCTCGTTGTCGATCGACCAGTCGATCTCGGCCCAACGCGTGGGCGCGCCCGGGACGATCTGGCGCTCGCCGTCCTCGGATTCGCGGGCGAGGGTGGCGATGGCCACGCCGTCGCTGCCGTAGACGCGGGCGAGGTGCCCGGCCGTCGCGGCGCTGACGCCGCACTCGCGGCTCAAGGTCTCGGCCATCGCGTCGAGCGGTGCACGGCCGGTCGTCAGGCCTTCGGCCCCCGGAAGGCGCAACTCCGCCGTGATCGACGGCTTGGCGTGCCGGCGGCGGGCCTCCGGCAGCAGCGGGATCGCGGCGTCGATGGCCTGGGCCGCCATCAGGCGATACGTCGTCAGCTTGCCGCCGGCGATGATGACCATGCCCGCAGGGTCGACCTCGACGACGTGCTCGCGCGAGGTCTTGTAGGTGCCGCCGCCGTCGTCGCGGGTGCCGATGGCCAGCGGGCGGATGCCGGCCCAGCTCGACACGACGTCCTCGCGCGTCAGCGGACCGCCGCGCGGCGCGAGCGTCCGGTTCGCCGTCGCCAGCAGGTAGTCGGCGTCGGCGACCGTCGTCCGCGGGGTGCGCAGATCCGCGCTGTACGCGGTGTCGGTCGTGCCGATCACCGAGACCGTGGGCCAGGGCAGGGCGAAGACGATGCGCTCGTCGGCCGCCGTCATGACGATCGCCTCGGAGAGCGGCAGGCGCGCGCGGGGCACGACGATGTGGACGCCCTTGGACGGGCGGATCATGTTGCGCTTGGGCGTCTCGCCGGCGACCGCGGCCCGCACACCGTCGGTGAAGGGGCCCGCCGCCATCACCAGCGTCCGGGCGCGCACGTCCTGCTCGACGCCGGTGAGCTCGTCGCGCAGCACACCGCCGACGAAGCGGCCGCCATCGACCAGGGGGCGCACGAACGTCAGGCGCGACACGCAGATCGCCCCCGCGGCGTGGGCTCCGCGCAGGTTGGCCATCACCAGGCGCGCGTCGTCGGTCTGGGCGTCGTAGTAGCGCACGCCGCCGCGCACGTCGGGCTGCAGCAGCGGCTCGTGCTCGAGCAGCTTCTCGCGCCGCATCGCGCGGTGGCGCATCACGCCGTTGAACGCCGCGAGCGTGTCGTAGATCGTCAGGCCGAGGTCGAGCATCAGCACGCCGTGACGGCTGCCCTTGAACACCGGCACGACGAAGCTCTGGGGCACGGCGAGGTGCGGCGCGAGCTCCAGCAGGCGCTGGCGTTCGCGCACGGCCTCGAACACCAGGCCGACGTCGCCTTGCTCGAGGTAGCGCAGGCCGCCGTGGATCAGCTTGCTGCTGCGCGACGAGGTGCCCGAGGCGAAGTCGTCGCGTTCGCAGAGGGCGACGTCCAGGCCGCGCAAGGCCGCGTCGCGGGCGATGCCGGCGCCGGTGATGCCGCCGCCGATGATCAGGAGATCGTGGGTGCGCTCCGCCAGGGCGCTCAGGAGCTGGGGGCGGTCGCTCATCGACAGGCGCATGGCATCCGTCGCGCGCCGTCGGGGGCGCAAGGGACGGCCCGGATCGGCCGACCGGCGCGTATCTTAGGGATCGCCTTCGATCGCCGCAACGACACCGGCAGAAAGCGCCCCCGATGACCGCGCCTCGGGCTCGCGTGATCGCGGCCGCACCGGCCCGAGCACCGCCTCGAGGCTGGTCTGCAGGGCCAACTGGTCGACCATGTCGCGCAGGTAGTCCAGCCGCTCGGTCTCGATCACCATCTTCGGCCCGAGGTCGTAGGCCTCGAACCAGGCCTCGTAGGCCTGGTGCAGTGATCGCAGGTACGCCGGATCGACGTCGAGCTCCTCGCGGCGGCCGCGCTTGCGGATGCGCCGACGGACGCCGGCGACGCTGCAGCGCAGGTAGATCAGCAGGTCCGGCCTGGGCAACGTGTCGCGGATCGCGCGGTACATCGCGTCGTAGGTCGCGTGATCGCGCGCCGCCATGACGCCGGTGCTCGCGAGGGTGCCAGCGAAGATTTCGGCGTCTTCGTAGATGGTTCGGTCCTGGACGAAGACAGCGCCGGGGTGCGCGTCGAGCAGGCGGGCGAGTTCGAGGTGGGCGCGGAACTTCGCAGACAGAAAGTACATCTGGCTGTGGAACGCGAAGCGCTCCATGTCGGCGTAGAAGTCCGTCAGGTACGGGTTGGCGTCGTTCGGCTCGTAGAAGGGCTGTACGCCGTAGCGCAGCTCGAGGAACGAGGTCAGCGTCGACTTGCCCGCGCCGATGTTGCCCGCGATCGCGATGAAGCGCGGCGCGGCGCTCGTCCGCGCCTGCGCGCGCGCGTCGTGCCGTCCGCCGGACTGCTTGTGGCTTGGCGTCATCGTCGGTTCCCCTGCTGCCTGGAATCCGGGTAGCATCGTCAGCGTTGGCCTGCAACCTTGCCCTCTGCCGCCGGCTGGGCGATCGTCGGCCTGACGCGTCGTCGTCGGCGACGGTCGAACGCCCGGCGCTGGGAGCGCGTCGGCGCAGCGAGCGGGGGGATCTCGTCATGCCTCGGATGTCATTGCCGATCCTGCTGGCCGTGGCGCTATTGTGCAGCGCGTGCCGCGACGATCCGGCCTCTGTCGTCAGCGCCGCCCGCGACGCGCTCGCCGCCCAGGACGACGAAGGCTTCCTCGCGCTCTGCGCGCCAAACGCCTCAGCGCTGCTGCGCGAAGCCGCGTTGGTGCAGAAGCGCTCGGGTCGCCTGCTCAAGGTGCTGCGCGACGGTCGGCCGACCCCGATGCTGTTGCCCAAGGGCGAGATCGGCGAGGTCGTCGAGTCCGGTCATCGCGCGGTCGTCGAGGTGCGACAGGGCGACCGCAAGGAGCGCGTGCCGTTGCGGTTGATCCGTGGCCAGTGGAAGATCGACCTGATGGAGAGCGAACAGCTCTTGTTGGCGATGCGTCCGGGGCCGCGGTAGGGGGTGGGGTGAAGAAGGCGATCCTGACATTCCTGATCGTCGCGGTCATCGCGGGCGGCGTCTGGGCGTACATGCGCTTCGTCTATGTGCCGCCGGTGGACACGACCTTCCTGGCGACGGTCGCAGCCGCCCGCATCGGCGACGAGGAGACCTTCCTCGCTGGCTTCAGCGCCAAGTCGCGCCCGGTCGTGGCGGGCCTGCTGGGCCTGGCGCGGGGCCGCGACCCGCGCACGTCGCGCAGCCATCCGTTCTTCTTCCTCGTCACCGAGCAGATCGAGGGCATCGATGTCGAGCCCTCAGGAGAGGTCGCCTGGTTGACGCTGCGTCGGCCCGGGGATTCGGGCCAGAAGTCGGCCTACGACCTGCGCCTGGTCCTCGAAGAGCGCGTCTGGCGCATCGACGCGCTCTCGTTCACCGGCAAGCGCCGCGTCGAGGATCGCGCGCGCTGACGCCCGGCGTCGGCCCTGGGGCATGGGAGGTCGTGTGCGAGCACCTGCGGTCGACGAGCGCGCTGCCCGTGAGGCCATCTGCGACATCGCGCGCGACATCTGGCTGCGCGGGCTCGGCGCGGGCGGTGACGGCAACCTCAGCGTGCGCCTCGACGACGAGCGGGTGCTGACGACGCCCTCGGCGTGCCACAAGGGCAGGCTCAAGCCGGCCGACCTGCTGGTGGTCGACTTCGACGGGCGCGTCCGGCGCGGGCCGGCCGGGCGCAAGCCCTCGTCGGAGCTGGTGCTGCACCTCGCGGCCTACCAGGCGCGATCCAGCATCGGCGCGGTGATCCACGCGCACCCCCCGGCGGCGGTCGCCCTCGAATTGGCCGGGATTCCGCTCTCGGCGGCGTACGTCTCGGAGATCGTGTTCTCGTTCGGCCTGCCAGCGACGGCGCCCTACACGACGCCGACGACCGAGACCGTCGGCGCGGTCCTCGGCGAGTACCTGCGCTGCCACGACGTCGTGATGATGCCGCGCCACGGCAGCGTCACCGTCGGCCCTGATCTCGACACCGCGTTCCTTCGCCTCGACGCGTTCGAACACAGCGCCCGCATCACGTGGATGGCCCACGCCGCCGGTTCGCCGACGCCGATCGACGCCGCCGAGCTCGACCACTTGCACGCCGTCGCGGGCCGGGCCCGACCGGCCCCTGGTTGCCCGCCACTCGAGCCCGCGAGCCGCGCAAGCACGAGCGCCCCGGCCGGACGGCCCTGGAACGACGCGACCGTCATCGACGCCGTGCTCGCGGCGCTGCGCGGACAGCCGAGATGAGCAAGGCACGCGCGCCCGGCGACTGGCTCGTCCGGGTCACGGCGTGGGGACGCCAGTCGGTGAGCGAGGGCGCCGGGCCGCGAACGGCCGAGAACGTCCACGAGATCGACGTGCTCGGGGGCCAGGAGCAGGCGTCGGCGCTGCTGGCCGAGGCGACACGTTGGCAGCGAGCGCGTCATCCGGCCCTGCTGCCCATGGTCCACGCGAGCCTCGCCGCGGATGGTCGCTCGGCGCGGCTCTGCTGGCAGGCGCCGCAGGGTTCGACGCTGCAAGAGGTGTCCGAGCGCCACGGCGCCATGTCCGAGGCGCTGGTCGCCGCGCTGGCCGTCGATGTCGCCGCCGCGTTGGTGCTGGTGCACGCCCGCGACCTCGTCGTGGGGCGCCTGTCCTGGTGCAACCTCTACCTCGCGCCGCCAGGCAGCGACGGCCTCAGCGCGGTGCGCGTCCTCGACGCGGGGTTGCCGTCGCTGATCGCGCACGCCGGCCACCAGATCGGCGGCAGCCAGGATCGCACGTTCGCGCTGCTGTACGAAGAGCCGGCCTTCGTCGCGCCCGAGGTGGCGCAGGGCCGCGATCCCGGCCCCGCCGCCGACACCTTCTCGCTCTGCGCGACGTTGGCGTCCCTGCTGCTCGGACGCCGCCTGTTCGAGGGCGGCAACGCCCTGCTGCTGCGCCACGCGATCGAGGCCGGCGTCGCCGACGACCTCGCCGACGAGCTGCGCTCGCTCGCGCCGACGTTGGCACCGGCGCTGCTCGCGGGGCTGTCGCCGCAGCCGCTGGCCCGTTCGGGGGCGCTGAGCGACCTGCGCGCCGCGCTCGCCGAGCGCCTCGGCGACGACGGGATCGCGATCGTGTCGATCGTCCGCGGCGGTGGCCCGTGGCGCATGGGCTCGCCCGTCATCGCGCTCGCCGCCTGGGCCGGTGCTGGTGCCTTCGCGGACCGCTTCGGTCGCGTCAGCGAGCGACTCGTCGGGGCCCGGCCCGCGGCGGCATGGAGCGTGGCCGGGCCGGACCCGCTCGGCGCGCCGAGCGACGGGGGCGAAGTCCCTGCGGCCGTGGCGGTGCCATCGGCCCGTCCGGCGTCCGAAGGCGTCGTCGACGCCCTGCAGCGGGCCAAGCTCGAGAGCGCGATGCGCCAGCTCGACATGCAGCGGGCGCTGACCGATCGCGAGCGCGTCAAGCCCAGGAGGATCACGCTCGACCTGATCGTCCTCGTCGTGACGGCGGCGGTGGCGGCGGCGATGGTCTGGATGGCGACGCGCGAGGTCGATCCCGTCGCTCGGACCGCACCCGGCACGGCCCACGCACCCGTGCCTCAGGCCGCGAGCCCGCGCCCCTCGCCCCGGCGTCCGCCCAAGGTGGTCCTGCCGTCACGCCGCGATCGCTGACCACCGGCCGCGGTGGCGCAGGGCCCAAAAACGACCAAGGCCCGCACGAGGCGGGCCTTGGTGTCGGTGGAGACGAGGGGGATCGAACCCCTGACCTCTTGAATGCCATTCAAGCGCTCTCCCAGCTGAGCTACGCCCCCGACGAGTCCTGCGCGCCGAAGCAGCGCAGTCTTCGCTTCCTGGAGCGCACGGCCCCGAAAGCGAGCGGCAACCTAGCGTCGTTGTCGTTGGCGCGCAAGACCCCCTACGCACTTTTTTTGCGCCGACCGCTCGGCACCGCGTCGGGCCAAGGGATCTCTGCGGTTGACCACCGGGGACGGTCCCTCTATCCTCCCGGCCCCCTGTGACCCTTCCCCTGGCTGCCGCGCAAGCACGGAGGCCCAAGATGACGGACGAGACGAACGTGGTCGACACCCCCACAGGGCAGGCCGCGCAGGGTGCCACGGTGGCCGCGGACAATGACGACGATCGTCGCGGTGCGCGTCGCGTCGCGGTCGAGCTCTTCGTGCGCGAGCACGACGGCGAGCGGATGTTCGTCCATCCGGCGCTCAACCTGTCGGCGACGGGCATCTTCCTCGAGAGCCACTCGTACTCGCTGCGCAGCGCGCTCGATCGCCGCTACATCGACCTCGAGTTCGACCTGCCCGAGACCGAGGGCCAGATCGTGGTGCGCGGTGAGGTCGTCGGCACCCGCCGCCTGCGCGGCTTCTCGACCGGCCTCGCCGTCGCCTTCATCGATCTCTCGCCCGAGGATCAGGAGGCAATCGACCGCTTCGTCAACGGCCGCCTCGCCGCTGGCGAGAGCGAAGGCCCGCGCGACGAAGCCGCCCCGACCGCCGTCTGAGGACGCCCGTTCGCCTCGCCGGCCACCGCGCCCGCGGGGCCGCCCACCACGTGCCGCCGGCGCGCGCAGAGGACGCCATGAAGACCCCCGTGATCGCCGTGATCGGCGGAAGTGGACTCTACGAGATCGAGGGCTTGACCCAGATCGTCGAGCATGACGTCCAGACCCCGTTCGGCGCGCCGTCCGACGCGATCCTGGAGGGCACGCTCGCCGGCACGCGCATGCTGTTCCTGCCGCGACACGGCCGCGGACATCGCTTCAACCCGAGCGAGATCAACTACCGGGCCAACCTCTGGGCGCTGCGCTCGCTCGGTGCCACCGACGTGGTCAGCGTCTCGGCCGTCGGTTCGATGCGCGAGGACCTGCCGCCCGGCACCGTCGTGCTCGTGGACTCGTTCATCGACCGCACGGTGGGCCGTCCGCGCACCTTCTTCGAGGGCGGCATCGTCGCCCACGTCCAGTTTGCCGACCCGATCTCGCGCCGCACCCGCGACGCGCTCCAGCGCGCATGCGCCACGGCCGGCGTCGACGCGCGCGTGGGCGGCGCCTACGTCTGCATCGAGGGCCCGCAGTTCTCGACCCGCGCCGAGTCGACCCTGTTCCGCACCTGGCCGGACGTCGCCGTCATCGGCATGACCAACATGCCCGAGGCCCGCCTGGCCCGCGAAGCCGAGCTGGCCTACGCGACCATGGCGCTGGTGACCGACTACGACTGCTGGTTCGAGGGCCACGACGACGTCTCGGTCGAGGCCGTGGTCGCCGTCATGCGTCAGAACGTGGTCAAGGCGCGCGCGGCGATCGTCGCGTTGGCGGCCAACCCGCCGTCGGGGGACTGCCCGAGCCATCGCGCGCTCGACTACGCCGTGATGACGGCCCCGGATCGCATCCCGGCCGAGACCCGCGCGCGGCTCGCCCTCTTCCTCGACGCGGTCGACGCCCGCCGCAACGGAGCCCAATGATGCGCTTGCTCGTGGTTGGTTCGATGGCCTACGACTCGGTCGAGACGTGGGCCGGCAAGCGCGACCGGGCGCTCGGCGGCTCGGCGACCTACTTCTCGATGGCGAGTTCGCTCTTTGCCCGGACTGACGTGGTCGCCGTGGTCGGCGACGACTTCGCCGCCAGCGACCTCGATCGCCTCGCGGCCCGTGGTGTCGGCCTGTCCGGCGTCGAGCGCGCCGCTGGCGAGACCTTTCGCTGGGGTGGCCGCTATTCGCGGTACTTCGAGACGCGCGAGACGCTCTTCACCGAGCTGAACGTCTTTTCGAGCTTCCGCCCGCGCATCCCCGAGAACCTGCGCGACGCCGACGTCGTCTTCCTCGCCAACATCCACCCGCGGCTGCAGCTCGAGGTGCTCGACGCGATGCGCGCGCCCAAGTTCGTCGCGCTCGACACGATGAACTTCTGGATCAACGGCGAGCGCGATCACCTCGCGGCGGTGCTGCGTCGGGTCGACCTGCTGCTGCTCAACGACGAGGAAGCCTTCGCGCTGTCCGGCTCCGGCAACATGATCCAGGCCGCAGCGGCGATCTCGGCGATGGGCCCACGCGCCGTCGTGATCAAGCGCGGTGAGCACGGCGCCTGGCTCTTCGTCGACGGCAAGGCCAACCTGGTGCCGGCGGTGCCGCTGCCCGAGGTCACCGACCCGACCGGCGCCGGCGACTCGTTCGCGGGTGGCTTCATGGGCTGGCTCGCCAACCAGGGCAAGTTCGACGCCGCGGCGATGGCGCAGGCGATGGTCGTCGGCACGTTGGTCGCGTCGTTTACGGTCGAAGGATTCAGCGTCGACGGCCTCGAGCGCGTCGGGCATACCGAGTTGTCGCAGCGCCACGCACGGCTCCGCGCCGCCGTCGGCGACCTGCACGTGGACTGGACCCAGGGAGTGGCAGAATGAGCGCACAAGCTACGCCGCCTCGGTGGCTGCAGGCCGTCAGCGACCCGAGCGTGTCGCGCGTGATGCACAAGGTCGTCACCTGGCGGCCGCCGCGGCCCGTGCTGCAGACGGCGATCCGGGCATTCTCGACCGCGTACAAGGTCGAGCTCGACGAGGCCGAGCGGCCGGTCGGCGAGTTCGGCAGCTTCCAGGAGTTCTTCACCCGCACGCTCAAGCCGGGCCTGCGCCCGGTCGAGAGCGACCCCTCTGTCATGCCGTCGCCCTCGGACGGACGACTGTCGTCGTTCGGGCCGCTGCGCGAGGGGCGTCTGGTGCAGGCCAAGGGCGTCGACTACACGCTCGATGCCTTGCTCGGCGACCAGGGCGAGGCGGACCCGTACCGTTTCGGCAGCTACGCGGTCGTCTACCTGGCACCGCACAACTACCACCGCGTGCACAGCCCCTGGCGCGGCACGCTGACCCATTGGCGCTACATCCCCGGCTCGCTCTACCCGGTCAACGGCATGGGGTTGCGCCACGTTCCAGGGCTGTTTGCGCGCAACGAGCGCTTCGTCGCTCACTTCGACACCGAGTTCGGCCGGGCGGCGCTGATCATGGTCGGCGCCACCTTCGTCGGCCACATGAAGGTCGTCTTCACCGACCTCGCCTCCAACGACGGTCAGCCGGCGAGCGGCTGCGTGCGCCCGGACACGGCGTTCGCCATGCAGCGCGGCGAAGAGGTCGGCGTCTTCGAGATGGGCTCCACCGTGGTGCTGATCTTCGACCGCGACGACCTCGCGCCCACGGTCCAGCTCGGCGATGTGGTGCGCATGGGCCAGGGCATCTTCCAGGCGCCGGGAGTCCGCAAGTGACCGTGTCGGCGGCGCATTGGGCGAGGTCGCCCATTGCGGTTCTCGACACCGAGACCACGGGCCTCGATCCAGCGCGCGGCGATCGCATCATCGAGCTGGGCGTCGTGCTCTTCGACGACGGCGTCGTCAGCGAGCGCTGGGGCACCTTGCTCGACTGCGGCATGCCGCTGCCGCTCGAGACCACCCGCGTCACGGGCATCCAGCCCGCCGACGTGGCCGGCAAGCCCTCGTTCGCGGCTGTCGTGGACGATCTGCTGCAACGCCTCGAGGGGCGGCTGCTCGTGGCGTACAACGCCTCGTTCGACCGCGGCTTCCTGCTGCACGAGCTGTCGCGTTGCAACCGGACGTTGCCCGATGGCGCCCAGTGGATGGATCCGCTGGTCCTGGCCAAGGAGCTGCAGAAGGGCCAGGGCAACATGAAGCTCGGCACCGTCGCCAAGCGCCTCGGCATCGAGCTGCTCGAGGCCCATCGCGCCGTCGCAGACGCCGAATGCGCCGGCCATGTGTTGATGGCGCTGGCGCTGGAGATGCCCGAGTCGCTGAGCGAAGCGCTCGATCTGCACGAGGCTTGGGAGGCCAACCAGAACGCCTCGCGCGCGGTCTGGCGTGGCAAGAGCCGCTCGACCACCGGTGTTGGGGGCGGCGACGTGACCGCCGAAGAGGGGCTCGGGCCCGGCTATCCGCACGCCGACGAGCTCGATCCGGTGCGCTACATGTTCCTGCGCGGGACCGGACGTGTCTGATCGGGGAGCTGCCATGCGCTTGTCCCAGCTGATCCTGCCGGACCTCGACGAGACCTTCGTCCGTGACGCGGAGGCCGTGCGCGAGCTCTTCGAGGAGCTCCACACCGAGGACTTCGCCGACCTGGTCGAGCGCGCGCCGATCGAGATCGCCGTCGCCATGATCGACTCGCTCGGCCCGGAGCGCGCGGCCGAGATCCTCGAGTGCGTCGAGCCCGAGCTGCAGCTGGTGCTGGTCGAGCGCCTGGGCCTCGATCGCGTCGTACCGATCGTCCACGAGATGTCGTCGGACGATCGCGCCGACTTCGTCGCGGAGCTGCCGGACGAACTGGCCGACGCCCTGCTCGCGCGCATGGATCCCGAGGAGGTCGCAGACGTCCGCCTGCTCGTCTCGTGGCCCGAGGGCACCGTCGGCTCGCTGATGTCGACCGACGTGCTCAAGGTGCCGCTCGGCATGCGCGTGCGCGAGGTCATCGACCAGGTCCGCACCCACGGCGACGCGGCCGAGACGGTCTACTACGTCTTCGTCACCGCCGAGACCGGCCAGCTGGTGGGCATCGTCTCGCTGCGCGAGCTGATCTTCGCCGCACCCGAGGAGCCGGTCGCCAACGTCATGACCGAGGAGGTCAAGTCGGTCCGGCCGGACATGGACGCCGAGGACGCCGCCGGCGTGATCCAGCACTACGACCTCATCGCGCTGCCCGTCGTCGACGACCAGCACCGCCTCATCGGCCTCGTCACCGTCGACGACCTCTCGGACGCGCTGGCCGAAGAGGTGACCGAGGACATGCATCGCATGGGCGCGGTCCAGCCGCTCGAGGATTCGTACTTCGGTACGGACTTCGGCACCTTCCTGCGCAAGCGCGCGCCCTGGTTGATCGTGCTCTTCGTCGGCGAGCTCTTCACCGGCGACGCGCTCTCGTGGTTCGACGACGTCATCAAGCGTGCGACCGTGCTGGTGTTCTTCTTGCCGCTGATCATCAGCTCGGGCGGAAACGCCGGCTCGCAGTCCGCGACGCTGATCATCCGCGCGCTCGCGGTCGGCGAGGTCAGCCTGCAGCAGGCCTGGCGCGTGCTGCGGCGCGAGCTCGCCATGGGCCTGAGCCTTGGCCTGATGCTGGCGACCATCGGCGTCGCGCGCGCCTTGATCTGGAACGACGGGCCTCAGGTCGCTTTCGCCATCGGTGTCACCCTGATCGCCGTGGTCACCCTCGGCACGGTCCTCGGCTCGATGTTGCCCATCCTGCTCGAGAAGATCGGCCTCGATCCTGCGGTCTCGTCGACGCCCTTCATCGCGAGCCTCGTGGATCTGCTGGGGATCGTGACGTACCTCTCGCTCGCGGACTGGATCCTATGAGCGCGCCGACGTCCGACCCGCACGCAGCGTCGCAGGACGGCACCGAGGTCGAGCTCAAGCTGCTGCTCGACGGCGAAGGCGACGCCGAGCGTCTGCGAGCATGGCTCGACGCCCACGCGGGCCCCGGGGACCGGCGCGATCAGGTCAACACCTACTTCGATACCGCCGATCGCCGGCTGCGGGCGGTGCGCGCCATGGTCCGCCTGCGCACCGACGGGCACGGCGTCCGCGCGACGCTCAAGCACAAGCCCGTGCTCCGCGACGGCCTGATGCGCGTCCGCGAGGTCGAGGCTCCGCTGTCGCCCGAGCTCGCAGCGGCGGTTCGCTCGCGTTCGCCCGCGACGTTGCTCTCGAGCCGTCTGCCGTTCGCCGCCGAGATCGAGGCCGTTCTGGGGCCGCCGCCCGGCGATGTGCCCGCCTGGACCCTGCACGCGCTCGGATCGCTCGCCAATACGCGCCTGCGGTACCGCGTGCCACTGGCGGCCCTGCCCGGCGCGACGGTCCCGGATGGTCGCTCGGACGCGACCGTGCTCTTCGAGCTCGACCACAGCCTCGGCCCGGCCGGCGAACCGCGGGACGAGCTCGAGATCGAGGACCCCGCGGTCTCGGCGCTGCGGCCGGCGATCGAGGCGTTGCTCGATCGGCTCGAGGTCGCCTTCCGACCGGCCGATCTGTCGAAGTATGCGTGGTTCTTGCAGGGGCTCGAACAGGGGCCCGATTGGACCGAGTCCGGGGCCGAGTCCGACGCGGGCGGCTAGCGACGCCGCGCCGTCGTGGCAGGTCTACTTGCCGCGCAGCATCTTCGGCGGCATGAAGAACGCCAGACCGATGTTCATCACGGTGTTGAAGCGGACCTTCTGACCCTCTTGCTTGCTGTCGCGGTTGACAGAGAGCGCGCGGTTGGTCGTCAGCGCCTCGAGGCCGGCCGTCAGGGCCAGGATGTCCGAGAAGAACACGCGGAAGCCGCCACCAGCGCCGAAACTCGGGCCCGCGCCGGTCGACAACGCGTTGCCGGTGCTGCCGATCGCGGCGAGGCCCGCCATCAGGTCGAAGTGGATGTCGAAGTGGACGCTGCGGCCACCGAGCACCATCAACTTGCCGACCAGCGGCGAGATCGACACGTGGCCGAGGCCGAGCATCCGGATGCTCGACGCCTCCATGACGAAGGTCTCGTTGTTGCGGGTCACCTTGACGTCGACGTCCTGGTAGGCCGAGGTCTCGACCGGGATGCCCACCTGCAGCCGGCCGCCGAAGCTGAGCCAGTCGTAGAGGTGGAAGTCGTAGCGAGCACCAGGAAGGATGTTGCGGATGTACGGGTCGCCGAGCGACATGCCGACCAGGCCGGCGATCTCGTGACGGGACGCCCGGTACAGCAAGGCGCGACGCACCGAGTCGCTGCCAGCCAACACGTCGTCGGCGGCTGCATGGCCGGGCGCGAACACCGACGCCAGGCACACGACGAGCGCCGCGAGCGCCGTCTTGCGGATGCTGCTCCCCACGCGGACCTCCCTCATCGCTGGTACCTGTACTGCACGGTCGGCGGGATCCAGAAGCCGAGCTTGATGCCGCCGAAGATGTGCTGCAAGAAGCGGTCACCCGCCTGGAAGGTCTCCATCATCATCACGTCTCGGATCTCGAACGAGACCGTCAGCGCCCGCAACGTATGGATGCGCAAGCCCGCGCCGATCTGGCCGGCCGGCTTCATGGCGTCGCCGACCGTGGTCCGCACAGCGCCGGCACCGGCGAGCACATAGGCGTCCATCTGGACCACGGCGATGCCGAAGCTCGAGAACTTGCCGAAGATCGGCGAGTACTGCACCTCGGCGAAGCCCATGCCCTGGATCGCAGAACGCTCCGGGAACAGGCCGAAGTAGTCCTGGATCGAGTTGAAGTTCTCGGTCTCGCCGCCAAACGGCTTGCTGCCCGAGACGCCGACTGCCCAGTTGTCGTTGACGTGGTAGAGCAGCCCGGCGTCGACGTTGAAGTGGTGCACCAGCGGGTCGCCGATCGAGGTCGCGCCGCCAGCGAGCAGCTCGACGCGCCCCGCCTTGATCAGGTAGCGCTGCTGGAAGACGCGGACCGACTTGCGCAGCTCGGTCTCGCCCTGGCGCGCCAGCTCGTCCGACAGGCGCGTGCGCTTGTCGCGGCCGGTCGTGGCGTCGCCACCTTCTGCGCCGGCGGGCGGCTGCGTCGGGGCGGGCGCGTCGTCGGCCCGCGCGACCGAGGGCGCGGCGATCGAGGCACAGCACAGCACCCACCCGCACAGCGCGGCGAGCGCTCGGCGCTGCGAGGCGTATGGCTCGCGTGTTGGCAGTCGGCGGCTCGCTGCCGCAGTGTCGCTCATCGCGTCCCCTCCTGCTGCCGTGCCTGTCCGCCTCGGATGCTCCGCTCGACGCGGACGAGGCTTGGGCGAGCACAGCGACGCGCGATGCTACTTCAGCGTCTGGAAAAACGCCAGCGAGCCCCCATGCGCCCGACCGAACGATTTTGCGCCGTGCCGCGTCGCTCCCTCGGGCCGCGGGCCCCCTGCCGGTCCTCGATGCGGCGCGCGCGGGCTCAGCGCGCGATTGGCGGCAGGTCTGGGGCGTAGGGGTCGTCGGCTTGCGACGGCTGCGAGGGCAGCGGCACGTGGGGCCGCACCGGGGGCGGCGTCGGGGCGTTGCGCTTGGCTGCCTCGGCCTTGGCGCGCTCCTCTTCGACCTTGGCGCGTTCGGCTTCGGCGCGGGCGCGATCGGCCTCGGCACGCCGACGCTCGGCGTCCTTCTCGGCTGCTTCGATGCCGCGGGCGTCGAAGACGCCGTCGCGGTAGTCCTCCCAGCTCTCGTTCTTGGCGGCGCGATCCACCATTTCGCACGACAGTCGGCCGATGGTGTAGCCAGCCTCACGCTGGGCGTCGCAGACGACACGCAGCGATTGGGCCGCAGCCTTGGTGTCCCCGGTCAGGCGCTCGAGCTCGCCGAGCAGGTACATCCACTCGAGCCGGGCGTGCGCCTGGCGCGGCGGATCCGTCTTCAGCGCACGCGCCAGAAGGCCCATGCTGCGCTTGCGCGCCGCCAGGATCTTGCGCTCGAGCGCGGGATCCAGGCCACCGTAGGGCCGCTGACGCTTCAGCACATAGGTGTAGTACAGCGACGCACCGATCTGCTCGGCGAGGTCGGCGCGGCGCACGTGCAGCACGTTCATCAGGTGCTGGTAGGCGGCGATCGGGTCCTTGGCCGCGCTCTGCGCCGAGCGCCGCAGCACGCGCTGGGCGTAGTCGACCACAGCAGGGTCGGGGCGGCGCTCGAAGTCCTCGGCCCAGTTGGCGTAGCCGCAGGTCGGGCAGACCACCACGAGGTTGGTGTAGGCGCGGGTCGGCATCTCGAGGTCAGAGTACCTGCGGGTCGTATCGCGCCCGTCGGCACCCTTCGCCGTCGTCTCGGCCCCGTCGATCGGGCAGTGGAAGATCCGCGCCTTGGGCGGCGCCACCGGTGTCGGCGTCGCCGGGCCCTTGCGTGGTGGGGGCGGCGTGTCCGTCGGCGGCGGTGGCGCGCTGTCCGGATCAGGCGGCGGTCCCGGCTCGTCCGCGAGCGCGAGGCGCGGCAGCACGCCGGTGGCCGCCAGGACCGCGACACCTGCGCTGCGGCCGAAGCCCGCGAGGAGCCGGCGTCGGGTCGCCACCCACTCGTCTCGACTGGCCATGGGTCCTCCTCCTCGCGCCTGCGCGCGGCCACGATGGTAGCAGGATGCGTCGACGGATGCAGCCATTGCTCGCCGCGACGATGTCCCCTCAGCGGCGCGAGGATCGAACCAGGTCGCCGAGGACGGTCGCCAGCGCCGTCGCGCGATCTCGCGGCGCCGCCACCTCGACGCGGCGTCCGGGTTCGTGGCCGGCGTCGGCCGCATCCGCGGGCCGCCAACGCAGGGTCCACAGGGGCAGGCCGCGCAACTGCGGCAGCAGCGCCTCGGGCCACTCGATCGCCGCCACGACATCCGGTTGCCCGACGGCGTCGAACAGACCGAGCTGCGGCAGCTCGGCGGCCGTTGCACGATAGAGGTCTGCGTGCAGCAAGAGCCCGGCGTCGTCGGCGCGAGCGTGCTCCATCACCAGCGCGAACGTCGGGCTGCGGATCGCGCTGGGGTCCACGCCGAGCCGCGACGCCAGGCCGCGCATCCACGTCGTCTTGCCGACGCCGAGGTCGCCGATCAGCGCGATCACGTCGCCCGGCCGGACCAAGGCGCCCACGGCCGCGCCGCAGCGCACCGTGGCCTCTTCGTCGGCCAACACCACGTCGACGGAGCTCGTGGCGCCCGCAGGCTCGGCCATCAGAGGAACTCGACGGACTCGATCACGAACGTGCGCCGGCCGCGCGGCGTCTGCACCGTCACTTCGTCGCCGAGCAGCTTGCCGATCAAGGCGCGGGCGATCGGCGAGGCGTAGCTGATCAGGCCGGTCGCGATGTCGCTCTCGTGCTCGCCGACCAGCTTGTACCGCACGGGCTCGGCGTCTTCGTCGTCGACGTCCACCAGCTCGACGGTCGCGCCGAAGATGACGCGCTCGCCGCTGAGCGTCTTGGGGTCGATGACCTGCGCGCTGCTGATCAGGGACTCCAGCCACTTCATCTGGCCGTCGATCTGGCCCTGGCGGTCCTTGGCGGCGTGGTACTCCGCGTTCTCGCGCAGGTCACCATGGGCCAAGGCCTCTTCGATATCGCGCACGTTCTGGGTCCGCTCCACCTCGCGCAGGTGACGCAGCTGCGCGTGCAGCTTCTCCAGCCCTTGCGGCGTCATCGGGGTGTTCGACATCGAGCCCTCACCTTGTTGCGCCGAGCAAACACGGCGCGTCGGAACCAACTGCGCCGAACCGGCGCGGGATTGTGTGGCAACGCAGGCGGGCGCCGCCCGCCGTCACGTCAACTGCGGCGCTGGACGCGACCGTCGTCGCCGAGAACATACTGCGCGCCGAGATTTCCGGCGAGCAGTTCGCGCCAGGCCGAGAGATCGACCTCGTTCTGCAGGGCCAGCTCGCAGGCGAGCGCGCGGACGCGCTGCGACTCGTCGCTGGCGATGCGGCGCGCGAAGTGCTCGCCGATCTCGGCGCCGGGGTAGGCGGTCAGACCGTCCAGGGCGAAGAAGCGGATCTCGTCCGAACGCGACTCGAGCAACCCGAGCAGGGCGTCACGGACGCGGGGGTGCTGAAAGTCGCGAAGGTTGCTGACGATCTCGCGCAAGCGCTCCAGGCCCTCGTGGTAGCCCGGATCGCAGCCGGCCATCGCCTCCAGCAGCGTATCGACGGCCTTGTCGTCGCCGGCGATGTCGCGCAGCGCCCGCAGCGGGAAGTAGACCGCGGTCGACTTGGCGATGAAGGCCTCGATCGGGCCGATCGCGGCGTCGCCGGCCTTGCGCAGCAGCTCGTAGCAGTAGGTCTTCTCTTCTTCGTCGACGGTCGGCCCGTCCACGCGGATGGTGAAGCGCGCGAGCAGCGCCTGCAGCGCCTCGGGCGACCCGATCTTCGCCAGCTCGTCCATGGCCTCGTAGCGCTCATAGGTCTGGCGGTAGCGGTCCGAGAGCCGCTTGCGCGCCTTCTCGATCTGCTTGGCCGGATCCTTGGAGCCAAAGAACGCGTCGAACAAGCCCATGCACACCGTCATCTGTCATCCTGTCGCGCCGTGAGAGCGGTCGACGTCGGTCGATCTTCGCGGCGATCTCGTCCAGAGGAGCCCGCACCGGTCGTCTCGCACGGCGGGGCGACAAGATAGCAGGGGCGGCCGGCCTGTCCACCTGCGCGAGGGCAGGGCAGCGGCGGTCGCTTGCCCTGCCGCCGTCGGCCTCTACACTGCGGGCATGAGCGAACCGGCCATGCGCGAACCCCCCGCTTCCGCCCTCGACGTCCCGCGTCAACCGCGATCCCGCGTCCCGGGCTCGAACGCACGGGCCCGCCTCGGCCTGGCCACGCTGCTGATCCTGGGCGCCAGCGGCTGCGGCGCGGCGCAGACCACCGCGGACGGCCCGCCTGCCTCCGCCGGGCAGCGGGCCCCGAGGATCCGCCCTGGCGAGGGCCCCACGCCGCAGCGCCCGGGGGGCGGCCCGAACCGCGCGGCCCCGGCGCAGGGGCTGCGCTCGCCGGCCGCGCTCGGCGGCGCCGACGTCGACGTCGGCGACGATGCGGTCGAGGACGTCGACGGCGAGGCTGCCCGCTCGCGTCGCCGCGCCCAGCTGCCGGCACTGGTCGGCGAGCGATCGCAGACCTGCCAGGCCTGGCAGCCATTGGCCGAGGCCGCCGGGGGACGCAGTGACGTCGAGCCCTTGTTGCTGTTGGCCGTGGCCTGGGTCGAGAGCGGCTTCGTCGCAGACGCGCGCTCCAGCGCTGGCGCCCGAGGGCCGTTGCAGCTGCTGACCGCGACGTCGCGCGCGTTCGGCTGCGACGATCCGGAGGAGCCGAGCTGCGCATTCGGCGCCGCCGCTGCGTTCCTGGCGCGGCTGCTCGATCGGTTCGACGGCGATGTCGTCTACGCGCTCGCGGCGTACAACACCGGAGCCTCACGCGTCGCGGCCGCAGCACGCGCCGGGCGGCTGCCGCCAAGCCATTGGTATGTCGAGCGGGTGTTGGCTGCGCGGGCGCTGCTGCGGCTGCACGGATGCACGCCGCCGCCGTGACAGACGGGCGTCCCTAGTCGTGCTGCGCCAGCGAGAGCATCACCTTGCCGTTGTCACGGAACCGCAGGTTGCCGTGGGCGGCCTCGCGGAGCGCCGTCACGCACTCCTTGTTCTTGCTCTCGAGCGTCGGCGTGGCCTTCTCGCGCAGTTGACGTGCGCGCTTGGACGACATCAGCACCAGCGCGAACCGGTTCGGGACGTTGTCGAGGCAATCTTCGATCGTGATGCGGGCCATGGCTTCCTCGGGTGCAGGCGCTTGCCGGGCAGGCGCGGGCCCAAGAGTCTACGCGTCCCGCCACGTTGGTCAATGGTCGTTGTGGGGTGCTTTGATGTCTTGGGAATAGCAGCGAATTCCGGGCGTCGTCCGTGGCGCGGCTCGGTTGCGGTCCCAGGACTGCCCCTGTATGCTCGCGTCCGGGAGGTCGGACACCATGCCTGGCGACATCTCTGCTGGTGGCAGCCAGAACCTGATCGGGCACTCGCTCGGCGGGCGCTACGACATCGTCAGTCGCCTCGGAAAGGGCGGCATGGCCGTCGTGTACCGTGCGACCGATCGGATGCTCGGGCGCACCGTCGCGATCAAGGTCCTGCGCACGGACGTCGCCAAGGATCCGGTCGCCGCAAAGCGCCTCGTCCGCGAGGCGCGCGCTGCGGGTCAACTCCACCATCCCAACATCATCACGATGCACGATGTCGGCGACAGCGACGGCATGGTCTACATCGTGATGGAGGTCCTGCAGGGTCGTGAACTCAGCGAGCTGATGGACGAACACGGGCCGCTCGGCCTGGTCCGCTCGATCGAGATCGCCCGCCAGACCGCCAGCGCGCTCGCCGTCGCTCACGCCCATCGCATCATCCACCGCGACATCAAGCCCGAGAACCTCTTCATCAGCCAGACCGATGGCGGCCAGGACCACGTCAAGGTGCTGGACTTCTCGATCGCCAAGCTGCCGACGAACATGGTCACCGCCGCGTTGACGCGCGCAGGCTCGGTGTTCGGCACGCCGCACTACATGGCCCCCGAGCAGGTCGAAGGCCGCGAAGTCAGCCCGCAGACCGACCTGTACGCCCTCGGCGCGGTGCTCTTCGAGTCGATCCTGGGCGAGCCGCCCTTCGACGGCGACTCCGTGATCGACATCCTGCTCCAGCACGTGCGCGGCACGGCCAAGCGCCTCGACTTCGACGGCCGACCGCTGCCGCCCGGCCTCGCAGATCTGGTCGAGTCCATGCTGGCCAAGAAGGAGTCCGATCGCCCGACCTCTGCCGAGGAGGTCGAGCGCCAGCTCGCCCGTTGCCTCGCGGCGGCACGCGTGATCGAGGGCAGCGGCGCGACGACCGAGATGTCCGTGGTCGACGTCGCCGCCGCTGTCGCCGATCTCGGCTATGACGATTCCGAGGCGACGTTCCAGCTCAAGGGCGACGCCATCGCCGCGATCCGCGCCGCCGCCGACGCCGCCGCGGCTGCCGCGCCGGCGAAGGCGTGGTCGCCGCCGCCAGCCGCAGCGCC
>CAZPHC010000026.1:0-89522 GCA_964586155.1 uncultured Enterobacteriaceae bacterium
GTAGGCCACGGCCTGCTTGGACAGGTCGTCGTAGATGATCAGGCCGTGCTTGCCATTGTCGCGGAACCACTCGGCCATCGCGCAGCCGGAGTACGGGGCGATGAACTGCAGCGGCGCGAGATCCGACGCGGTGGCCGAGATGACGCAGGTGTAGGACATCGCGCCGGCTTCTTCGAGCTTGCGCACGACCTGGCGCACGGTCGACTGCTTCTGGCCGATGGCGACGTAGAAGCAGAACACCGGGCTGTCGTTGTCCTCGTGGCCCTTCTTCTGGTTGATGATCGCGTCGATGGCGACGGCGGTCTTGCCGGTCTGGCGGTCGCCGATGATCAGCTCGCGCTGGCCACGGCCGATCGGCACCATCGCGTCGATGGCCTTGAGACCGGTCTGCAGCGGCTCGTGCACGCTCTTGCGCTGGACGATGCCGGGGGCCTTGAGCTCGACCAGGCGGCGCGGCACGGGGCTGCCGTCGGGCATGACCAGCGGACCCTTGCCGTCGATCGGCTCGCCGAGGGCGTTGACGACGCGGCCGAGCAGCGCGGGGCCGGCGGGGACGTCGACGATGCGGCCCGAGCGCTTGACCAGGTCGCCTTCGCGGATGCTGTTGGCGTCACCGAGCAGCGCGACACCGACGTTGTCGGCCTCGAGGTTGAGGACCATGCCCTTGACGTCGTTCGGGAACTCGAGCAGCTCGCCGGCGAGGGCGGCCTCGAGGCCCCAGACGCGCGCGATACCGTCGCCGACGGTCAGGACGCGGCCGGTCTCCTGCACGTCGACCTTGGTGTCGTAGCTTGCCACCGCGTCACGAATGACCCGGCTGACCTCAGCGACTCCGATGTCCATCTGGCACTCCTGGCCGGCCTGGTAGCGGTCGGCGGCGAAAACACCCGCAGCGCGGGATCAAGCGACGTGGTGAGACTCCAGCTGCTCGCGGAGCCGGTCCAAGTGGTTGCGCACCGAGCCGTCGAAGACCAGGTGCCCAACTTCGATGCGAATGCCGCCGATCAGGCTGGCGTCGACCCGCGACGTCAGCTCGACGACGCGGCCCAGGCGCTTGCCGAGGGCTGCACGGATCCGGGCCAGCTCGCCATCGTTGAGCGGCATGGCGGAGGCGACCTCGGCCGTGACGTTGCCGCTCTCGGCGTCGATCAGGCGCAACAGCTCGGCCACGATGGCCGGCAGCGCGTCGATGCGGCCGCGATCGAGCAGCAGACGTGCCAGGTTGGCGATCGTCAGGTGCACGTCGACCGCAGCGAGGATCTTGTCGAGCAACGCGCGCCGGATGCTGGCGGCGATCGTGCGGTTCGCGAGCATCGCGGGCGCTTCGGGCGTGGCGGCGAGGGCGGCGACGAGGCGCTCGGCGCCCTCGCGGACCTGCGGCAGCGCGCGCTGCTCGCTGGCGAGCGAGAAGATCGCGGCGGCGTAACGACGGGCGACGTCGGTCCGGCTCATGCCTGCACCCCCGTACCAGCGGTCGCGATCGGACCGCCGCTCTCGAGCTCGTTGAGCGTGCGCTCGACGAGCCGGGCCTGGATGGCCGCGTCCATGGTGGCCTGGAGCTCGGCCTCGGCGAGGCGGAGCGCCGCAGACGACGCCGTCGCCGCGAGCTCCTCGCGCAGGCGCTTGCTCTCCTGGCTCAGGCGCGCCGACTCTTCGGCGGCGATGCGATCGGCCGAGACGCGGGCGTCGGCCAGGATGCGCTCGACCTCGATGCGCGTGCCCTTGCGGACCTCGGTGAGCGCGCTGGCGAGCTCGGTCTCGAGGTGGTCGAGGCGGGCCTTGTACTCGTCGAAGCGAGCCTGGGCGGCCTCACGCAGCGCGCGCGCCTCGTCGATCTCGGCCACGACCGTCTTGTAGCGGCTGTCGAGCATCGCGGCGATGGGCTTGCGGCCGACGTAGACCAGGATGCCGACGAAGACCAGGAAGTCGATGATGTAGAAGCCGTGGATCGTGAACTCGAAGTCGCTGGCGAACGCGACGCTCGGCGCGAACGCGGCAGCGACGGCCGCGACGAGCGTGTCGACGCGACGGAACGAGATCCGACCCTGGCCACGGTTCGGTGCGGTCATCACGACTTGCCTCCGAGGATCTTGCCGACGATGAGCGCCGAGATGGCCTTGGACTCGGCCTCGAGCTCGGCGTTGGCCGTCTGCGCCTGGGCCTGCAGCTTGGCGATGCCGGCGTCGATCTTGGCCATCGTCTCCGCGCGCACGCGGCTGACGAGCTCGTTGGCCTCGCGCTGCGCCTGCATGCGGGCGGCCTGGCGCTCGGCCATGGCACGCTGCTTCTCGTCCGACATCGCGCGCTCGAAGACGGCGACCTGCTCGTCGGCCTCCTTGAGCATGCGGCGGGCTTCGGCGCGGGCCCCTTCGGTCCGGGCGTCGCGCTGCTCGAAGCGCTCCATTAGGGGGCCGAAGACCAGCTTGGGCAGCACGAGCACGAGCACGAGGAAGAAGACGAACTGGACGATCGCGGTCGCGTCGACGTCGACGAGGCCCGCAGCGACGGCGCGATCGAGCAAGTCGGCCGTGAACGCGCTGGAGTGCGTCGCGAGTGCGTCGAGGGTCGGCAGGGTGCTTGCGCTGACGGACATCGTTGGTGGGCTCCCCGAGCGCGGACTGCAGGCTCCGCGGGCCTGGACCGGCACCCCCCGGGCGACGGCGGCGTGGACCTATCACCGGACGCGCCAGCGGTCAAACCCAAACCGGCGGATTCGGCGTCCTCCACGGCAGATCGGGCCACTCGGTCGCGTTGACCCTTGCGGGCGAAACGGCCAGACTCCCTGGGTAGCCACGCCGCGTCGCGATCGTGGACGGGCCCCCGGGCCCCGACCGGTCCCGCCGTGGAACGTCGAGCTGGAGGATGTTCATGATCGACTTGATGCCCGTTTCGCCCAGCCACCCGGGGATCCGCCTGCTCGTCTGCGGTTTGGCCGCGACGCTCGCCTTGGGACTCGGAGGCTGTGGCACCACCGAGGCCAACGACAACGCCGGCAGCGTGAAGTGCGGCCCGGGCGAGGTCTCGACCCTCGACAAGAGCGGCAACGTCTACTGCGTCGAGGCGAATGACGCAGGCGTCCTCGCGGACGGCTCGACCAGCGGCGACACCGGCGGCACGGACGCGGTCAGCGGCGGCGACGGCAGCGACGACGGCGCGGGCGGCAACGACGGCGCAAACGGCGGCGACACCGCAGGCGCTGGCGACGGCACCGACAAGGACAGCGGCCCGACCGACCCCTGGTGGGCCTGCCCGCCGGTCAAGGGCGTCGGCAAGGAGCACGGCAAGGACTGCAGCAGCGACGCCGAGTGCATGTACGGTCGTTGCGTCAAGGGCGGCTTCCTGACGGGCTACGACGACAGCATCTCGTACTGCACCAAGAACAATGGCTGCACCGGCGACGGCAGCTTCACGACGGCGCCGTGCAGCTACGACGACGACGCGGGCAAGGGCCTGACGTTCATGGTCGCGTTCGAGAAGACCAAGTCCTCGGGCAACGACAAGCGCACCAGCAGCGCGCCGTACAAGGTCTGCGCGCGCGCCTGCAAGACCGACGCCGAGTGTGCGGACTGGAACAGCAAGATGCCGCACTGCATGAACTCGACCAAGTACGTGTCGACCGGCACCTCGAAGATCTGCGGCTTCGACCCCACGCGCTGAGCCCCGCCCGCCGCGGGCCTGGCGGCTTCGCCTTCCGCCGCTACGCTTGCGGCCGACCGGCGGCGCGCGCCTGCAGCGCCACGGCGATCGCCACCGCCAGCGCGCAGCCCGCGCTCGCCGCGAACGTCGCCTGGGCGCCGGCCCGCTGCCAGAGCCACCCCGCGCCGGCGTTGCCAGCGAGCAGCGCCAGGCCGCACGCGAAGTGGTAGACGCCGAAGGCCGTGCCGCGCAGCTCGACAGGCGCCGCGTCGGCGACCATCGCGGCGAGCAGCCCCTGGGTGATGGCGAGGTGCATGCCCCACAGGGCGATGCCCGCCCAGATCGGCGCGGCACCGTGGCCCCAGGCGAGCAGCAGGTCCGCGAGCACGAGCACGAGCATGCCCAGCGTCAGCAGCTGCGAGCGTGGCAGGCGGTCGGCGAGGCGGCCCATCGGCCAGGCTGCGGCGGCATAGACGACGTTCAGGGCGATGAGGACCATCGGCGTCCAGGCCAGCGTCAGGCCGACCTCGCCGGCGCGCAGGACCAGGAAGGCCTCGGAGATCCGCGCCAGCGAGCCGGCGGCGCCGATGCAAACGACCAGCAGCAAGCGACGATCGAGTCGTCGCCACGCGGCAGGCTGCCAAGGTCGCGGCGGATCGGCGGCCCCTGATGCGGCGCGCGCGGCGTCCCTGGCCGGTGCGGCGGGCTCGTCGACGAAGCGCCACAGCACCAGCACCGCGATCGCGCCCGGCACGATGGCGACGCTGAACACGGCCCGGACGTCGTCGTCCCACAGCAGCATCAGGCCGATCGCGATCAACGGCCCGAAGAACGCGCCGATCGTGTCGAGGGACTGGCGCAGGCCGTACGCAGCGCCGCGCAGCGCCGCAGGCGTGACATCGGCGATCAACGCGTCACGCGGAGCGCCGCGCAGGCCCTTGCCGACGCGATCGACCAGGCGCGCGCCGAGGACCCAGCCCGCCGTCGGCGCCAACGCGAACAACGGCTTGCTCGCCGCGCCCAGGCCATAGCCGATCAGCGCCCAGGGCTTGCGCTTGCCGCTCGCGTCCGAGAGCGCGCCCGAGACGACCTTGACCAGCAGGGCCGTCGCCTCGGCCGCCCCCTCGATCAGGCCGAGCATGACGGCGCTGGCGCCCAGGCCGCCGATCAGCCAGGCCGGCAGCAGGCTGTGGACCATCTCTGACGAGACATCCATGAGCATGCTGACGAAGCCGAGCGCGATCACGGCCCGCGGCATCGTCGCTCGCCGGCGCGGTGTGGAGGGATCCACTTGGAGATCAGGGGTCACGAGGGCTCCGACGGCAGGGTCTGCAACAGGGCCTACGGCACGGCGGGCAACACCGCGATCGAAGCAACCGGGCCACGCGGCGACGATCGCCGCCGCCGCGAGGGTATGCGTTCGTCGGGCCTTGGCAACCGCACGGCGCCCGGCGGCCGCAGCGGCCACACAAGACCGTGCATCCGGCGCGCGTCCTCGGCATCCTGCGTGCGCTGCGTGCGTCGCGTCGTCGCGGTGTCTGCAGCCACCATGCCTGGAGCCGCCCATGCCCATGCCCCTGCCCTGTCTCCGTCGACGGCCCCGCCTTGGACCGTCATCCGCCGGCCTTGCGCTGCTGTTGGCCTGCCTGGCCCTGGCCGCCTGCGGCGGCGCCTCCGCCAGCGCCTCGGGCGACGACGTGACCCAAGGCGACGCCACCGACGCGGTGACCGGCCCCAAGGCGGTCGACGTCACCGGCTGCGACGGGGCGGCGCTGCTGGCGTGGCCGGCGGCGCCCGGCCTCGACGAACCGGCCTTGCTGCACGGTCCCTGGCCCGTCGGCGCGCGCACGTTGACGATCGCGGGCCTGACGACCGAGGTCTGGTACCCGGCCAGGCCGGGCAGCGAGGCCGGCGTGGCGCGCGTCGCCTACGATCTGCGCACCTGGCTGCCAGAGTCCGAGAAGGCCAAGATCCCGGACGCCAAGGCGCCGAAGCTGGACTGCGACTGCCACCGCGACCTGCCGCTCGACGACGGCCACGGCCCCTACCCGGCGATCGTCTTCATCCACGGAACCGCCGGCTTCCGCGCCCAGTCGATGTCGTTGATGACGGCCTGGGCGAGCCACGGCTTTGTCGTCGTGGCGGCGGACCATCCGTTGATCGTGCTGTCGGACGCGCTGCAGCTCAAGCTCGGCGCCGACCAGCCCGGCGACGCGCGCAAGCTGCTGGCGGCGCTGCGGGCCCGCGATCCCGCGCTCGGCGACCTCGGCGCCGCCGTCGCGATCGCGCAGCTCGCCGTCGCCGGCCACAGCGCGGGCGGCAACGCCACGGGCCAGCTCGGCGGTGAGGCCGGCGTGCGGGTCGCCATGCCGATGGCGGCGGGCGGCGTCGATCCGGCGCATCCGGTGACGGCGACGGTCGTGCTCGGCGGCGTCGACGACGGCATCGTGCCCTTCGCCAAGACCATCGCGGGCTTCGAGGCCAGCAAGGGCGACCGCTGGCTGCTCGGCCTCGCCGGCGCCGGCCACCTCGCGTTTTCGGACCTCTGCGTCATCGGCGCCGCCGAGGGCGGCCTGCTCGGCGTCGCCGAGACCTACGGCATCACGCTGCCGCCCGGAACCGGGCCGCTCTTCGCCAAGCTCGCCACCGACGGCTGCAAGCCCGGCCAGATGCAGCCCGAGCGCGGCTGGCGGCTCAGCGTCGCGGCGACCCTGCCGGTGCTGCGCCAGACCCTGCACTGCCAGGCCGGCGCCGCCGCCGCCGTGGGGGCATTGACGGGGGTGGCGGACGTGTCAGAACTGCGGACGCCGTGACGTCGTGGCCCCCGTGGCGTGACGTCACCCTGCCTCGGAGGCCGAAGATGCGCGATCGTCCCTTGTTGTCATCGTCCCTCGTCCGCATGCTCGCGACGGTCACCGTCGTGGTCGGTGCGACGCCCGCGTTCGCCGCGACGATGGTGCTGTCCTACACCGCCGGCGCCAGCGGTCACGGCGAGACGGAGCTGCTCGAGCTCGGCGCCAACGGCCCGGTCGTGCGCGGCAAGCTGCCTGGCCTCGTCGCCGCGGTGCGCGGCCAGCCGGTGTGGATCAAGCCGCGCCCGGTCAAGGTCCGGGTCGTCGACTGCGATTGCGTGGCCGGCCGCGAGGACGCCGACAGCTACGACGAGTCGAAGCCGCCCGCCGCCTGCACCAAGACGCGCACGGTGCAGATCCTCGCGCTGCACAACGGCACGACTGGCAAGGTGACGCCGATCGGCACGGCGCCGAAGCTGCTCAGCGACGGCGAAGGCGACGGCTCGTGGTCGATCGAGGTGCTCGGCCAGATCGGCTCGATGCTGCTGGCGGTCGACAAACGCTGGAACTTCACCTGCGGCGGCGCCCACGGCTCGGACAGCAGCGACCTGCTGGCCATCGACCTGGCGACCGGCAAGGCCGTCGAGCCGTGGACCAAGGCCGAGCGCGCGGCGATCCTGGCCGCGGGCCGGGCCAAGGCCATCGCCGCGATCAAGGCGGCGTCCGCGGACGAGGAATTCGAGGGCGACACCGAGTCGTCCCTGGCCGTCGTGGCGCTGACCCCGCGTTGGAACGGCGCGGGCACGCTGCTGCCGCACTACCTGATGCAGGTCGATTGGAACTACGCCGGCGGTGACGGCGTTTGGGGCAGCTACAGCCGCTCGACGTGGGTGCAGCTGGCGGTGGTGCCTGCGGCGCTCAAGCCCGGCGCGTCGCTGCCCGGCGGCTTGCTGGCGCATTGGACGCGCAAGGGCGCCCCGGCGGCCGAACGCTACGGCTGGAGCTACGTCGACGAGATCGCTGCGCCCGCGGTGATCAAGCTCTTCGGCGCCAAGGGCGCCAGCGCCAAGGACGCCAGCGTCGACCTCAAGGCCCGGCCGGCCAAGGACGATGCCCCTGCCCCAGCCGCGGTCGCTCCGGCGGCGGGCGCGCGGCCGCAACGCCCCGGCCGCTGACCAGCACCGCCCCACCGGCTGCCCATCGGCCCCCGGGGCGGGTTCGTCGCGCGCCATCCGACACAGCACGTCGCACCCCGTACCAACACTGGACGTCAATGTTGCGTTTTGCCTCGATCCCGCCCAGGATCGAATGCGAAACACGCCACAATCGTCCGATGCGACGACGGAGGGAATCATGCGAGGAGCCAAGGGGCAGGCCCCGCGCCGCCTGTTGTGGGTTGCGCTGCTGGTGGGAACGATCGTCGCGGCCGGACCAGCGTCCGCCGAAGAGGCGCTGAGCAAGAAGTGGAAGGCGTCGCTCGAAGACAAGAGCGGCGAACACGGCTGGCTCGGCAAGTGGATCATCGACGACAGCTGCAGCAAGAACGGCCTCGCCGGCTGCGGCCACCTGAGCGATGTGCTGGGCGGCAAGCTGGCGAGCTGGCCGCAGGACTACTTCGCCGATTCGCTCAAGGTCGCGATGGGTCAAGGCCGCAATTCCGGCGCGCAGAGCGCGGTGTGCATCGCGGCGTTCGGCTGCGATCTGATCGATCTGACGCTCGAGATCCTGGCGGCCTCCGGCAAACCAGAGGCCGGCCGGCTGCTGCTGCCCTGGCTGGCCGACGAGGCCCATTGGAAGGGCGGCGCCATGGGCTCCTGGCGGGGCCTGTACGTGCGCGTGCTGGGCTGGTGGGGCGACAAGGCACAGGCCGGGCTCGTGACCGCGATGGCCAGCCACATCGACAACGACATCCCGGGCAACCCGAGCGTCGTCGCGGCGGCGGCGTGGTTGCTCTCGACCTGGGGCGACAAGAGCCTGCTGCCGACGTGCAAGCGCATCTGGAAGGACGAGATCAAGGGCGACGGCCTCGACGACGCCAAGCGCGCGTGCGCGTTCTACGCCATCGGCCAGGGCGATCTCTCGGACCGCGAGGCCATCGCCAGCTTCGACGGCACCTCGACGCTGAACCTCGTGCTGCGCGTGCTGGTCGGCGACAAGTCGCAGCTCGCGAGCTGGAAGTCCGAGGCCGCGCCCCTGGCCAAGCAGCCCGACAATGGCCGCGCCATCGTCTACGCCGCCGGCATGGCCGCCTTGGGCGACAAGGGTGCGAACGGCCTGCTGCAGAAGGGCCTCAAGTCGTGCAAGCCCGAGGTCGTGCGCGAGACGATGAAGATGGTGACGCTGCTCGGCAGCACGCGTTTTGGCGCCGAGGGCCGCAAGAGCGTCGCCGGCTGCCTGGGCAAGTTTGGCGACAAGGACATCGAGGGCCGCGCCCTGGCCCAGGCGTCCTACGCCCTGCTGCGCGCCGGCGACGCCTCGGCGATGGCAAGCATGAGCAAGGTGCTGGCGTCGTCGGACGGCGACGTCCTGGACGAGGCCTCGGACCTGCTGGTCGGCAACTGGGGCTCGCTCGGCGTGCACGGCCACAGCAAGGGCCTGGCCGGCGGCGTCCCGGTCAAGGGCCTGGGCAAGGCGATCGCGGTCGCGCTCGGCAAGGACCTGGGCAACGGCACGCGCAAGAACCTCGAGATCGCCTGGGCGATGCAGCGCGCCCACGGCGCGGATTGATGCGCGAATGACTGCCGCTGGCGGCCGACGTTGTCGGTGGCGACGAGCCTGCCTTCGGCGCCGCCGTCCTGACGTTGTCGGGCCAAGGCGAGCCACGCGTGCGCGGATCCGATGATCGTCGTGGACGTCCTGGTCAAGGACCGATGCCGACCGCGAGAACACGGTAGCGGCTGCGTCCGACCTCGATCTCGTCGCCCGCCGCGAGCTGGAGCAGGTCGGCTTCGACCCCGTCACGGGCCAGGCGCATCTCGCCGAAGGCCGCGAACGCGAGCAGCTCGCCACGCACGGTGCGCGCGAGCAGGACGGCGGCGCGCGGCTGCTCCGTCGAGCCCAGCACGCCGAGTCGCGTCGGCAGGGCGGGGATCGCGATTTGACGGCCCTCGAGCGGCCCTGCGACCGCCAGCAGCGCGGGCCCCCTGTCGGGCAGCACGGCCACGGCCTCGGTCTCGCGCGACCACAGCAACGTGGTGGTCGGGGCGGCGAGGCCGCCTGCCGACGGCGGCTCGATCATGACGACGGTCCGACAACCGTCGCAGCGCAGGAATCGTCGCTGCCCGGACTCGAACGGCGCGCGCAGGACCCGACGAGGCGCGTTGCAGTCGGGGCACACACGGCCGAACGGCGCGCTCGTCGGGCCCGGGGCGGGCCGGGGGGCGACCGATGCGGCCGGAGGCGCCGACGCCGGCCGCCGCGACGCTGTCGGGGTCGTAGCCGGGGCCCAGGCTTCGAGCAGCTCGATCGCGCGCCAGCCGCCGGCGATGACGTCGGTGCGCCGCAGCGACGGGCACGGTTCCGGCTGCAGCGGCGTCGACAGGATCATGCCGTCGCTGGTCCAGCGGTCGATCAGGCCCAGCGTGCACAGCCCCGGCGCAGAGGTGTCGATCGCCGCGGCCCACGGAGAGAGCAACAGCGCGGCCCCACGCCCGCGGTCCAGCGCGTAGGCATGGCCGACGGGCAGCGCCCCTCTCCAGCGCAGCGGTCGCAGCGGCGACGGCACGACCGGACCACGGAACAAGCGCACCCTGCCCTCGCAGCTCTCGTCGAGGCCGAGATCACCGCGCTCGACGGTGACCACGTCCAGCGCCTCCAGCCAGGCGAGCGAGCGCAGCAGCAGCGACAGGTCGTCGGCGAGGTTGGCCATCATCGAGGCCAGGCGGCTGTCGGCGGGCTCCATGCGGCCATGGGCGTAATCATTGCGCAGTGCCTTGGTCCGCTGCAGCGCCAGCTTGGCCGCGGGGTCCTCGAGCCAACGCCAGATCCGTCGCGTCAGGGGTCGATCGGCGTCGCTGCCGCCCGCCCGGGTCGCGTCGAGCACCTCGCGCAGCGCGCCGAGCGTGCCGCGCTCCAGCAAGGTGCGCAGCTTCTGCGAGACGGCGGGCCCGGCATGCTCCGCCAGGACAAACGCGGCGAGCAGGCGGTGGATCGCCTCCAGGGTCGCGAGCATCGCCGTCATCTGGGTCAACTTGTCGTCGGTGGCGTCGAGCCGCGCCCACGGCATGGCGATGGGCGTCGGCAACCCTTGGACCATCGCTGCGTGGTGGGTGGTGTGGCCGGACATCAGGGCCAGATCGGACGCCCAGGGCGTTCCGGTGTCAAGGGGACGTGGACCAAGCGTCGTCGCGTCGTCTCGTTCGTCGCCGTGGCGCCCGCTACGGCTTGCGGCAACGCCCCCCGACACACCCCAGCCCCCAAGCACAGCGGGCCACGCTGGGGCCATCGTCGTCCTCGGGCTCGGGCTCGCATGGCGCGCCCTCCGGCAGCCGCGGCCGGCAGACGCCAGCGACGCATGACATCACGCGGTTGAGTGCGCCGCAGTTGTGTCCGTCGCAAGCCGCGCCGTCGCCCAGCGACTCGACGCAGCGCCCGCGAGCGAAGTTGCAGACAAAGGGGACGCGGCAGCGCCAGCCGCGCACCTCGCGATCGACGCAAGGTTCGCCATCCACCGGCATCGTGGTGCATCGACCGGGTCCGGTCGTCGTCAGCCGGGCGCAATAGGCCTCTGGGTACGGGCATTGCACGTCCCCCTCGCAGGCCGCGCCGAGCTCGAGGCGTCGTCGGCAGCGGCCGCCCGCCGCGTCGGCGACGCAGACCAGCTCGCCGGAGCAGGCCACCAGCGGATGCACCGAGACATCGCACGGTTCCCCGAGGGCGCCGCGGGGCCGGCAGCGCGGTCCCTCGGCGGTGTCGAGGCAGGCCAACGAGGGGGCGCAGGCGTCACGATCCGGGTCGCACGCGCCGTCGCGGGGCACCCGGGCCCTGCACACCGCGGGCGTCGCGCGAACGTCGCACCACAGGCCCGGCGACGCGCAATCCAGCTCGCAATGCGCCCCCTCGTCCGAGGGCGGCGGCTGGCAGCTGCCGTCGATGCAATGCAGCGGGTCGTCGTCGCTGCCGAGGCAGTCGCCATAGCTGCCGCACGGCCCGCCCTTCGCGGACGGCAGCCTGCACGTGGCGTGGTCCTCGTGGGTGGCCTTGCTACAGCTGCCCTCGGCGCAGTCGACGTCGTCGGCGCAGCGGCCCCCGATGGCCACGCGACCGCGAAAAACCGCGTCGCAGGCGCTTGCGACGTCGCGATCGTGGTCGCCATCTCGTTGGGCGCACGCCTGGAACTCCTGCAGGCAGCGCTCCGCCGCGATCGGGTCGAAGCTCACGCGACCGGCGGCGACGCCGAGGCGCTTGTCCGCGTCGGCCGAGGGTCCGATGGTGCGCATCAACGCGCGGCAAGAGACGAGGTCCGCCGCCTCGGCCTCGACGCCGCGTTGACCGGCTGTACAGGCACACTCGGCGTCGAGCAGCAGCTCGAAGTAGCGCTCCACCGTCATGGCGGGCGCGTCTTTCGGCGCAGGCTCGTCGGGCAGACCCGGCAGCCGGCCGGCCGGGAGCCGCAGCGCGCTCGGATCGTGGTCGGCCTCCCCAGCGCCTGCGTTCTCCGAGGGCGGCGCACCTTCCTCGTCGCCGGCTGCCGGGACGGCGGGCTCCTCGGCCGTCGCCTCCTCCGCGACCGGCGGCGGCGCGAGCCCCCACCAGGCGAGGCCGGCGAGGCCGATCACGACGGCTGCGGCCAGCCAACGACGGTAGCCGGCCGGGCGCGAGGCCCCGCCGTTGCCGCGCACAGGTCGACGGGTTGGCGGCGGTGGTGGCATGGCCGCGAGTCTACGCCCGGCGCGCCGCGCGGCAAGGCAGCCGGCGCGTCGATGGCCGCTGGGCGGCTCGCAGGGTCAGGTGGCGGAGGCGCAGGAGAATCGAACTCCCCCAGGACGCTCGTCACGCCCTACACCGGTGTTGAAGACCGGGGGACTCACCAGAGCCCACGCACCTCCGGAGTGCCAACTCCGGCGCGCCGGAGCGCCCGCAGCGTGGCGGCCGCCGGCGACGCCGTCAATCCGGCACGTCGCCGCGCATCCGCCACCAGGTGGCGACCGCGCCGAGGCCGGCGATCGCCAGCAGCTGCAGCACGGCGAGCCAGAACAGCGCCGCGTCGCCCTCGAAGCGGCCGACGATCGACACGTCGGTGTCGAACTGCAGCAGGGTTGTGAACGCTGGCCGCACCGACGCCCGCGCCGCGCCGTCGATGACACGCGACAAGCCGAGGTCGGCGACCAGCCACCAGACCAACGCGGCCGCCGCCGCGGCCCGGAACCACGCCCCGATCGCCACGAAGACCGCCGCGTAGGCGAGCGCGCCCAGCGGCAACGCCACGAGCAGCAGCGCGACGCGCGCCAGCGGCCAGGTGTGGCCGAGCCAAGCGTCGCCGACGCCGCAGCCGAT
The DNA here is from genome assembly GCA_964586155.1 of uncultured Enterobacteriaceae bacterium. GTDB lineage: Bacteria > Myxococcota_A > UBA9042 > UBA9042 > UBA9042 > SXNM01. The sequence continues at coordinate 12,924 of CAZPHC010000026.1, forward strand.
GGCGAGCAGCAGGGCGAAGCCGGCGACGACGATCGCCGTCGCGAGCAGCCGGCCGAGCGGCAGGGCCAACGCCGCGTGCGGGCGCAACATCAGCGCGTCGAGGGCACCGGCGTCGGCGTCACGGCGGATGGCGCCGATGCCGAGGCCCAGCGCGACGAGGCCGATGGCAGGCAGGCCGACGCTGAGCAGCCCTTCGAGCACGGCGGCGACGTCGCCGGGGGCCTGCCGCGCGATGGCGACGATGACGGCCACGGCGGCGACCGCGAGCGCGAACAACCCGCCCGCCTGGCGCGGCTGCAGCAGACGCCGCAGCCACAGCCGCGTGTGCAGCCAGACAGCGCTCGCCAGCGGCGGCCGCTGCAAGGGGAACGGCGCCGAGACATCGGCCAAAGGCGCGGCGTCGCGGCGAGACGACGGGCTCATCGCACCTCCTCGCCCAGCGCGCGGAACACCGACGTCAGGTCGTCGCCCTCGGTCTCGGCCTCGAAGACCTGCACGCCGCTCGCCAGCACCGCGGCGGCGAAGCCGCGCTGGATCGCGCCGAGATCGTCGCCAGCGACGCGGATCCAGCCGCCGTCGATGTCCAACCGCAGCACCGACGGATGGCCGAGCAGCGCCCGGCCGAGCGCGCGGTTGTCGCTGCAGCGCACGCGCAGGGCCACGCCCTTGCGGCCCAGCTCGCGGCGCACGGCGTCGCGCGGACCGACGGCGACCACGCGCTGGCGGTAGAGCACGACCAGGCGGTCGGCGATCGCCTCGACCTCCTCGAGGATATGGCTCGACACCACGACCAGCGCGCCGCCGTCACGCGCCTGCCGGGCCAGGGCCGCGACCTCGAGCCGCCACACCGGATCCAGCGCGTTCTGGGGCTCGTCGAGCAAGATCAGGTCGGCCGGCAGCGCGAACGCCACGGCGAGCTTGACCCGCTGGCGTTGGCCGCGGCTGAGCACCGAGATCGGCCGCTCCATCCGGTCGCCGAGACCGAGGCGCTCGAGGATCGCGACGCCGCGATCGGTCGCTGCCGAATCGCGGGCGCCGGCGGCGAGCAGGTGCGTCCGCATCAGGTCGAGCGCCGAGGTGTCGGTCGGCAAGGCGTCGCGGTCGCTGCTGATGGCGATGCGGTTGTCGAGGCGCGGGTCACGCCGGCCGAGGCCGCCGAGCCAGCTGACCTCGCCCGACGTCGGCTGGATCAGGCCGGCGGCCAGGCGCAACCAGGTCGTCTTGCCGGCGCCGTTGGGTCCGACGAGGCCGACGATGCCGCTGCCGAGCGTCAGCGACGCGTCGAGCAACGCCACACGCGCGCCGTAGCGGCGGGTCACGCGGGCAAAGCGCAGCAGCTCGTCACGGGCCTCGGTCACGCGCGCCCCTTGCCCAGCGGCGCCGCCGCCACGGTGCGCACCGTCGCGCGCCAGCCGCCGACCGCCAGCGCCAGCCAGACGCCGCAGGCCAACGCGGCCTCGAGGGTGGCGACCCGCGGCGGCGGCTCGGCCTCGAGCGGCCGGCTCAGCAGCGTCCAGACGGCCGTGATGCCCTGCACCAGGTCGAGCGCGCCGACCAGGCTGTCGCGGCCCCACAGCAACACGAACAGGTTGGCCAGCACCGTGCTCGCCAGCGCCAGGCCGACCATGCCGATGCCAGCCGACGCGGCGTTGCGCAGCAGCGAACCCGCGCCCAGCGCGACGGACGCGAGCGCGGCGGCGATCGCCAGCGCCGACACCGACGCGGCCGCGGCCACGCCCGGCCAGAACAGCCACCCCTGCACACCGACGCGGCCGCCCGGCGGCCAGCCCAGCTGCGAGGCCGCGACGACGACCACCAGCAGCACGGGAACGAGGGTGCCGACCGCGAGCCAGCCGAGCGTCGCCAGCCAGCGGCCGAGCACGTAGTCGACGCGGCGAATCGGCCGGGTGAAGTAGAGCAGCAGCGCCCCGGCCCGCAGGTCGCGTGGCACCTGCCCGGCCGCGACCATCGCCGCCGCCATGCCGCCCCAGACGGCGCACGCGATCAGCGCGTAACGCACCTGCGAGAGCGCAAACGCGGGCTGATCGGCGAGTGGCACCTGCAGCGACTCGACCCGGGCGCGCAACGCGATCCAGGCGCAGATGCCAAACGCCGGCAGCAAGGGCAGCAGCAGCAGCAGCTTGCGCCCGGTCGTGCGCACCAGGTCGCCAGCAAAGACGGCGGTCAGCGCCCACAACCGTGCGCCATCGTCGCCACGCACGGCGTTGGCCACCGCGCGCAGCTCGCCGCGGTCGACGCGGACGGCGTCGTCGGTTCGGCTCATCGCGAGGCCTCCGCCAGCCGCCGTTGTGGGTCGTCCAAGCGCAGGTGGCGGACGAAGGCGTCGGCCATGTCCTCGCGCGCCGGGCCGACGCGGCGGATGCCGACGGCCCCCGCGGCGAGCACGCGCCAGACGGGCTCGGGCACGGCGCCGGTGCCCGGGATGCGCAGGACCGAGCCCTCGGCGCTGGCCTCGACGCCTGCCGCGCGCAGGGCCGGCAGGACCTCCGCGGCGTCGCGATCGAGCTCGAGGATCGTCGCCGCGCCCGCCCGGCCGCTGCCGCGAAAGCGCGAGGCCTCGCCAGCGTAGACGACCTTGCCCTTGGACAGCACGACCACCTTGTCGCAGATCGCGTCGACGTCGCCCAAGACGTGGGTCGACAGCAGCACGGCCATGCCGCCGGCGCCGACCTCGGCGATCAGGCGAAGCAGGTCGGCGCGCGCCTCGGGGTCGAGGCCTGCGGTCGGCTCGTCGAGCAGCAGCAGCCGCGGCGCGTGCACCAACGCCATCGCCAGGCGCAAGCGCTGCCGTCCGCCGAGCGAGAGCGCCGCCGCCGCGCGGTAGCGGTCGCCGCCGAGCTCGACGCGATCGAGCGTCCGATGCGCGGCGGTGGTCGCGTCCACGGCCGACAACCCCGACAGACGCGCGGCGTAGACGACGGCGTCCATGGCCCGCAACTCCGGGAAGAGGCTGTCGTCCTCGGGCATGAAGCCGACCTCGGCGCGGATCTGCATCGCGGCGGTCGCGGCCGGCCAGCCGAGCACGTCGACCTCACCCGCGTCGGGCTGCTCGAGGCCCAGCAGCAGGCGGAACATCGTCGACTTGCCAGAGCCGTTGGGCCCGAGCACGCCGACGATGCCGGCTGGCAGGTCGAGGTCGACACCGTCGAGCGCCACGACGTCGGCGCCCGCGTCGAGCCCGCTGCCAATGCGGTAACTACGCCGCACGCCACGCAACCGTGCCACGACCTCGCCCGTCGTCGACGGAGCGTCGAGGGTCGTGGGCCGGGCTGCGGTTGGGGTCTGGATCACGGCGTCCACCATGGGCTGACTCTGCCACGCCGCCGCGCGGACGCACAGGGGGGCTCCGGACGTGTCGCGTCCGCCGCCAATGGCAGGGCTCGGGCCAAGACAACTCCCAATTTCGCGCACGTCCGGCGCGCGCGCGCCGGCTCGCGGGTCGTCGACCCATTGACGGCCCGATGCGCAAGGGAGTATGCAGGCGCTCGGAAGCGGCCGGAGCCATCCGGTCTGTTCACTCTCGTCGGCCACTCGCACCTGTCATCCAGACAGCATCGAGAGCGCCGCCATCGCCCAACGACGTCGCCGCCGATCTGCGCCGGCGCCCCCCTACCCAGCCACGAACCTGGCTGGTCCACAACGCAAAGGGAGCCAACATGACCGCCATTCGCCTGCTCGCCGCCGCCGCCCTCTTCGTCGGTGCCGCCTCTCTCACCGCTTGCGGTGGCAGCAAGGCCAAGGCGGAGCCCGCCGCCGCGCCGACGCCGGCCGCCGCGCCCGCCTACCCGAACTGCGCCGCCGACGGCGACTGCGCCTCGCACGGCGAGGTCTGCGTCGAGGGCAGCTGCAAGCAGTGCCGTGATCACGGTCAGTGCTCGAGCATGGGCGCCTGCGGCCGCTGCGAGGCCAACGCCTGCGTCAAGGTCGAGGGCTGCTGCGACACCGACGAGCAGTGCAACGGCGGCCGCTGCCGCGCTGGCAAGTGCCGCTAATCACGGCGATCCCGTCCAGCGCCGGCAGCGCAGCCCTGCCTGCCGGCGCTGGACCGTTCCCCCTCGCGGGCGCTCGACTCCGCTGAGCGAGACGGCACCCGCGACGAGACGCCGCCAGCCGGCATTCGCGTCTCGACTGGTTCGGCGTCAGGCGCTTCGATGCGGCGACCGCCGGACACGACCCGTGCGCAAGGCCGGGGCCAAGCAGGCCCCTGACTCCGGCCCACTCGCCTTCCTTCTCCGCCTGCGTCAGCCCGCCCTACGGCCGCGGCCAGGACCCAAGACATGCTCGCCTTCCTTCGCCTTGCCTCCGCTCCCTCGACCCAGCCCGCGCGCACCGCGCTCGCAGTCGCGCTTTTGACCGCGGTCGCCGCGCTTTCCGGCTGCGGCCCCTCGTACCCGAACTGCGAGACCGACAGTCACTGCAAGCAAAAGGGGGAGTACTGCCTCGACCAGAAGTGCGTCGCGTGCCGCACCACGAGCCATTGCCCCAACGCCGCCACCGACAAATGCGTCGAGTGCGTCGCCGGCTCGTGTGAGCGCAAGCAGGCGTGCTGCAGCAACAACCTCGACTGCGGCGCCGGCCAGAAGTGCAGCGACGGCAAGTGCGGCGCCGAGTGCGCAAGCGACGCCGACTGCACCGACGGCAAGACCTGCAGCGGCAACGGCGCCTGCGTCCGCCCCGACGCCACCGGCTGCAAGGGCGACGGCGACTGCGGCAAGGGCCTGAGCTGCAAGGACGGCCGCTGCATCAACCCCGAGACCGGCGCCTGCGAGCTCGTCGACATCAACTTCGACTTCAACGAGGCGCAGTTGACCCGCTCGGCGCAGGACACGATCGGCGCCAACGGCAAGTGCCTCGTCGAGCTCGGTGCCAAGTCCGTGACGATCGAGGGCCACTGCGACGAGCGCGGCACCGACGCCTACAACCTCGAGCTCGGCAACCGCCGCGCCAAGGCGGTGCAGAAGTACCTCAGCCAGGTGTCGCGCAAGGTCAAGGTCCGCACCGTCTCGTACGGCAAGACCAAGCCGGTCTGCACCGACGCCGACGAGAGCTGCTGGTCGCGCAATCGCCGCGCCGAGTTCAAGGCTGGCAAGTGAGCGGCGCGCGTGACGGTTCGCGGCGTTCCCTGGCGCTGGCGACGCTGCTGACCCTGGCGGTCGGCACGCTGCCGGGCTGCGCCCTGCTGCGCGTCGGCGACCTCGAAGAGCGCGTCGGCAAGCTCGAGAAGACCCGCGACGCGTTCCGCGCCGAGCTCGAGACCGAGCGCAAGCGCCTGCTGCGCGTCCGCGAAGAGGCTGACGAGGCCACGAGCTACCTGCGCGAGCACGGTGCGCGGATCTCCTCGCGCCTTGACGACATCGAGCAGAAGCTGGTGCGCATCCGCGGGGAATTCGACGAACTCGTCCACGCCAGCGAGGGCAACCGCGCCAACGTGGCCCAGCAGCGCGCCGCCATCGAGTCGATCGACCGGCGCCTGCGCGAGCTGATCGGCGACCTGCGCGACCGCGCCGGCATCGCGATCCTGGCGTTGCCGCGCGAGCTACCCGAGCACGCCGACGATTGGGTCAAGCTGGCGCAGACGCGGTTCGATGAGGGCGAGGTCCGGGTCGCCGACGCGGTCGCGCGCGAATGCCGCAAGCGCTTCCCCGGCACGACGCAAGCCGGCCGCTGTGGCTTGATCCTGGGCAAGATCGCATACGAGGAGCATCGCTTCGGCGACGCCACGACGAGCTACCAGGCCGTCCACGACGAGCTCAGCGGCAAGGGCACGCCCGAGGTCGGCGACGCGCTGCTCGGCATCGCCGACGTCATGGAAGCCCAGGGCAAGTGCAAGGAAGCGCGCCAGGTGCTCGAGTACCTGCGCAACCTGATGAAGAAGGGCGACGCCTGGAACGCGGCCAAGGAGCGCCTCGACTCGCAGAAGGCGCGCTGCACCGACGGCAAGGTCGTGTTGCCGCCGAAGACCTCCGGCAGCAAGCCCGCCACGGCGCTGCCGGCCGCGGCCCCGACGCCCCAGGGAACGGCTACGCCTGCCGCCGCGCCGACCGCCGCCGCGCCAGCGGCCAAGGCCGCAGCCGACAAGACCGCAGCCGACAAGGCCGCTGCCGACAAGGCCGCAGCCGACAAGGCCGCTGCCGACAAGGCCACAGCCGACAAGGCCAAGCCGAACGCCCCATGATCCACCCGCGACGCTGGCAGGTGCTCGTCGTCGGCGGTGGCCACGCCGGCACCGAGGCCGCGTTGGCGGCCGTGCGCATGGGCTGCGAGGTGCTGCTCGTCACCGCCAGCGTCGACCGCATCGGCTGGATGAGCTGCAACCCCTCGGTCGGCGGCGTCGGCAAGACCCACCTCGTCGCCGAGGTCGATGCGATGGGCGGCGAGATCGCGCTGGCCGCCGATCGCGCCGGCGTGCACTACAAGCTGCTGCACGAGACGCGCGGCCCGGCGGTGCAGGCGCTGCGGGCGCAATGCGACAAGCTCGAGTACGCCACCGCGCTGCGCCAGAAGCTGGAGCAGACCCCGGGCCTGTCGATCGTCCAGGCCACGGTGTCGGCGCTGTGGCTCGAAGGCGACACCCTGCACGGCGTGCAGACGGCACACGGCGTCTGGTACCGCGGCGACGCGGTGGTGCTGACGGCGGGGACCTTCCTCTCGGCCGTCTGCCACACCGGCGGCGCGACCGAGGTCGGCGGCCGCGCGGGCGAAGGCTCGTCCAACGCCTTGGGCGCGCAGCTGCGGGCCGTCGGCCTGCGCACGCTGCGGCACAAGACCGGTACCTGCCCGCGCCTCGACCTGCGCACCATCCGCTGGGGCGAGCTCGAGGTCGATCCGGGCATCCGGCCGGCGCCGACGATGGCGCGCCACGGCCCGCCGCCGCCGCTGCCGCAGATGGACGGCGCCACGACCCGGACCAACGCCCGCAGCCACGCCCTGATCCGCGAGGCCCTGCCCCGTTCGCCCCTGTTTTCGGGCCAGATCGAGGGCCAGGGACCGCGCTACTGCCCGAGCATCGAAGACAAGGTCGTGCGCTTTGGCGACCGTGACGGCCATGTGTTGCACCTCGAGCGCGAGGGCTGGCGCACGCAGGAGGTGTACGTCTCGGGGCTGTCGACCTCGCTGCCGGTGGACGTCCAGCTCGCCGTCGTGCGCTCGATCGAGGGCCTCGAGCAGGCCGAGATCGTGCGCTTCGGCTACGCCGTGGAGTACGACACCATCGACCCGCGCCAGCTCGGCGCCAACCTCGGCCTCGACGCCATCCCGGGGCTCTTCTTCGCCGGCCAGGTCAACGGCACCAGCGGCTACGAAGAGGCGGCCGCCCAAGGCATCTGGGCGGGTGCGGCGGCCGCATGCCACGCGCAGCGGCGCACGCTGCCGACGCTCTCGCGCGCCGACGCCTACCTCGGCGTGATGATCGACGACCTGATCCACCGCGGCGGCAACGAGCCCTACCGCATGTTGACGAGCCGCGCCGAGCATCGCCTGGCCCTACGCGTCGGCAACGCCGACCTGCGCCTCGGGCCGATCGCGGCGTTGTTGGGCTTGATCGACGCCACCCGCGCCGCCGCCATCGAAGCCCGTCGCGAGCGCCTGGGCGCGGCCATCGCCCTGGTCGAGACGACGCGGGTCAACCCGAGCGTCGCCGTGCTCGATTGGCTCGCCGCGCGCGGCCAGGCCGGGCTCGCGACCTCGGCGCCGCTGGCCGAGGTGATGCGCCGGCCCGAGATGGATTGGGCGACGCTCGAGCCCTGGCTGCCCGACGCGATCCGCCCGGGAGGCGCGCTGGCGCTGAGCGACGACGACCGCGAGGAGCTGCTGATCGGCGTGCGCTACGCCGCGTACGAGCGACGCGAGCGCTCGCGCATCGATCGGACCCGCCGCGCCGAGGCGATCACCCTGCCCGCGGACCTGGCCTACGGGGCGGTCGCCGGCCTGTCGGCCGAGGCCAGGACCAAGCTCGAGGCGACCCGACCGACCACGCTCGGGGCGGCGGGGCGGATCCCCGGTGTGACGCCCGCTGCGGTCCACGCGCTGCACCTGCACCTGGAGCTGCAACGGCGCCGCGCTGGCGCCGACGCGGCGGACGCGCGCGATACCCCCGCGCCGATGGCAGCGCCGCGAGACCAGGCGTAGCGAAAGGTCGGCAGGTTCGGGCCGCTAGCGGCCCTTGCGCTTGGGCGGCTCTTCGGCGGCCTGCAGCAGACGCGTGTACTTCTTCTCGAGCGCGGCGCTGGCGAAGTCCGTGCTCATCGCCGTCGCGTACAGCGCCTTGCAGTCGTCGATGCGACCTGCGGCGCAGGCAGCGTCGCCGTCGATCTCCAAGATGCCGGCGATGGCCTTGAGCGCGGCGTTGGCGTCGGCGCGGTAGACGCTCGTCTCGGGGATCAGGCGGTGCTGCCGGATCGCCTCGCTGTACTCCTTGCGTTTGAACGACTCTTCGGCGCCGAGGAAGCGGGCGCCGGCGCGCTTCTCGGTCGCGACGCGGTTGAGCGCGCGGGTCGGCTCGTCGCTGATCGGATCCAGGCGCCGCGCCTCCTTGAAGTGCTCCTCGGCCTGGTCCCATTGCCGCTGGCCGATGGCGTCGCGGCCGCGCACCAGCAGCGCCTGGAACTCGCGGGCCTGGGCGGCCTTCTCGTCCTCGACCGGCGCCTCAGGGGCAGCGACCGGCGCGGGCTGTGTCGTCACGAGCGAGGGTGCCAGGAAGCGGTCGTAGGCGAAGCCGACCACGATCACGAGGATGGTCGCCGCGAGTGCGAAGACCGCGACGATGGCGATCTGCGGCAGCAGCGACCGGTTCGGTCGATAGTCCTGGGCCGGTGGCGGCTCGTAGTAGTTGGCCGGCTCTTGCGGGTACGCGTTGATCGCGCTGACGGAGCTGACGCTCGAGACGTGGCGATACGCCGGCTCGGGCTGCGGCGGCGCGCTCCACTCCTGTTCGGTCGGCGGCGGGGCCGACGGCAGCGGCTGGCCGTCGACCAGGAACTGGAAGCCGACAGTGCCGAAGCGGACGCGATCACCGTGGCGCAGCTCGGCCGTATCGACGCGCCGATCGTTGACCCAGGTGCCGTTGCTGCTGCGCAGATCCTCGACCGTGATCCGGCCGTCCTCGAGCGTCAGCTTGGTGTGGATACGCGACACCGAAGGGTCGTGGATGATGATCGCGCAGTCCTTGCCGCGCCCGACCAGCGTCGTCGGCCGGTTGAGCTCGTAGGGCCCACCGCCCGCAGGATGGGTCGCGATCAGCCGTCCAAACGACGTCGGGCCCATGGGCTGCGAGAACGCGGCCCCCTCGATGTGCAGGAAGAAGTCGCCGATGCGGACCTGCGCCGATCGCGGCAGCTCGGTGACATTGTAGATGCGCCGACCGTTGAGCCAGACGCCGTTGGCGGCCTGCAGGTCCTCGATGTAGCAGCGCCCCTCGACCGTGAACAACCGCGCGTGACGACGCGAGACGTTGTCGGCGGCGAGCACGATGTCACACGACTGGCTGCGACCGATGACGAACTCGCCGTCTTCGAACGAATACTCGTCGACGATGGAGCCGAAGCGGTCTTCGATGATGAGCGTGAACATCGGTCGCCCTCGCCCCCGCCTCAGCCTTCGAAGGGCCGGAGTTCGACACCATCGGGACCGGCCCCGGCCACCTCGACCACCGCTTCGACGTGGCCGCCGCCATCTTCGGTCGGCGTCATGACGACGACGACATCGAGCGCCATCGCCACCCGCTCGAACGCGATCAGGCGCTCGAGGCCGGCGTGCGCCAGCAGCACGGTGTGGGCCGCGCGCCGCGTGGCGTCCGCAGCGTCCCAGGCCGTCCACGAGGCGATGAACGCGGGCCCGCCCTCGCAGCCGCGCTCGACGAGCTCGGCCAGCAGCGCGCGATCGGCGCCGACGCAGACCACGCGGTCGGCGCCGAGGCGGCCGGCCACGCTCAGCGGCGCGTCGTCGCCCGCGCGCCGCGCGGCGATGCGGAAGACGTGGGCGCGCTCGACCGTCAGCGGCGACTCGCGCTCGACCAGCGCGACGCGCTCGTGGGCCGGCACCGACTCGACCAGGGACTCGACCAGCAGACGGCGCGCCTCGCAAGGCGCCGAGACGACGGCGATCGAGCGGCCGGCCTCGATGGCCGCGCGCAGCTGGTCGGCGATCTCGGGCATCATCCAGCCCCGATCGACCAACGAGTCGAGGGTCGCGGCGCCAGAACGCGGCTTGCGCAGCACCAGCAGCGGGCCGCTCGGGGCCAGGGGCGGCCAGACCAGCTGGACCACCGTGCCATCGGCCAGCGCGCCATCAGCGCGTTGCGCGGTCGGCTCGAGGCCGACACCCATGGCCTGGACCAGGCGCGTCACCGACGCCAACCAGGCAGCCTGCGAGCTGAAGCGCACCGTCGAGATCTCGCGCACGCCGTCGCGAACCACGGCGATGCGGTCGAAGCCGTCGACCTCGATGCGCTCGACCGCGGCGTCGTCGAGCAGCGACTCGAGCGGCCCCAGCCAGGTCAGCTCGTAGACGAGGTCGCGACGCAGGGCGTCGATGTCGTGGCCGGGGCTGAGCTCGCCAGACCGGGCCGCGCGCACGACGAGATCGCCGACGCCGCGCTCGAGCGCGCCCCAGGCCTCGTCGCTCATCGTGGTGACATCGGCGCCGAGCGAGGCGCGCAGCTCCACTTGCGCGCGGCCGTAGAGCAACGCGAGATCGTCGTGATGACCGCCCCCGATCGGCCCGGTCATCCGTTGCGGTGGTGCCACGAATGCCTCGTGCGGTCCGGTCGCCATCGCTGCGGGCGACACGGCCGGAGCGGCTGGGTAGGAGCCGGTCTGGGCCCGACGAGCCGCCATCACCACCTCGGCGATCTGGGCGGGCGAGGCGACTGCGGTCTTGGACTGCTCGGGGGTCGGATCGAAGCCGAGGTTCGGCGGCGCCGCGCGCCCGGACGGCGTCAGCGTGGTCGCCTGGTCGTCGTCGTCGTCGTCGTCGTCGATCGCCTCCAGCCGCGCCGAGAGCCCGTCGAGCGGACCGGTGCTGCGTGCGTCCTCGGCCTCGAGGTCGAAGGGATCTGCCGAGGCGACGGCCGGCTGGCTGGTCGAGCTGGCCATCGCCGCGTCGAGCGCCGCGCGCGCCGCGGAGGCCTGGTCGTGCAGCTGCGCGACCGTCGACTCCTTGCGCGCGTCGAACATGACCGACGCACCAGAGAGATCGTCGTTGTCGACGAAATCGATGCCGCTTGCCCTGCGGTGGAGCTCTGCGACCGCGTTGCCGGCACCAAGCTCGTCGTCGGACATGCCCATGAAGGGGTCGTCCAACTCATCGCCGATGTCGGCGACCGGGGCGGCGACCGGCGGCGGCCGACGGATCGGCAGGCCCGCGAGCACGTCCTTGCGGCTTTCGACGCTCTCGCTGGCCGTGGTCGGCGCGGCGAAGTCGAAGTCTTCGAGCGAGGGCAGCTCGTCGTCGTCGTCGATCGGCGACAGCGGCACGTCGTCGAGCGCGCGCGGGCTCGAAGGCTGCGACGCCTGGCCCTCGGGCTCGATCGCGAAGAACTGCATCACGAAATCGCCGAGGTAGACCTTGTCTTCGGAGCCGATCTCGACCGGATCGGTGATGCGGTGGCCGTTGACGAACGTGCCGTTGGTCGAGCCGAAGTCCTCGACGACGAAGGTCGCGCCCTCGGAGCGGATCAGGGCGTGGCGCTTGCTGATGTTCTGCTTGGGCAAGATGACGTCATTGCCCTTGACGCGGCCGATCAGGATCTCGGGCTTGTCGAAGTGGAAGGTGTAGACCTGTCCACTCCGCTCGCGGATCGTCACGCTGAACATCGATCCCCCCGCCGTCGCAAGCAAATCCTGCGATGGCGCGCCTGCAGCACCCGGTCAAGGGCCATCGACCACCGCGCGGACGCACGGCAGCCCACACCGGCCCGACAGCGCAGGCAGGTGCGACCGGAATAGTCCGCAACCGTGGCGGCAACGTCAAGGCGAAGCGGCCGCGTCGGCGGCGAGATTCGGCCAGTCCCCGGCACCCGACGACCAGGCCGCGCCCAGCAGCGCGACGCCGCCGCCATTGGCCCGCCGCGCGCGGTCGAGGTCGGCAGGGCGCAAGCCGCCGAGCGCCCAGAGCCGGCCTGGGGCGAGGGCGGCGAGGCTGGCAAAGCGTTCCCAGCCCAACGGCGGGACATCGGGCTTGCTCGCCGTGGCGCAGACCGGCGACAGCGTCATCGCGTCGACCCCTTCGGCGAGGGCGGCGCGCACGCTGGCTTCGTCGTGGGCTGCGCGCGACACGACGAGCGGCCTCGCGGCGTCGGCGGGCACAGCGCCGGCCCCGGGCTCCATCACGACGCTCCAGGCGGCGCGGACGTCTGCGACCGACGACGCGTTCGACGCCAGGTGCAGCCAATCGCAGGGCCAGCGGGCGAGGCCGAGCCGCTCCAGCCGCGCCGCGTCGATGGCGCCCTCCAGGCGCAGGCCGAGGGCGACGCAGCCGTGCCCGGGGCGGCCGACGCCCAGGTGCAGCTCCCGCCACCAGCCGGCGAGCACCTCGTCGCGGGCCCCCGGCAGACGCAGCAGCACGCCGATGGGCGGCCGCGTCGTCGCCGTCGGCTGCTTCGAAGGCGACGGCGGCCCACCTTGGATGCGATCGACGAGGCCAACGCTGCGGCTGTTGCCCAGCACGACGTCGACGACGCGGGCCCATGCACTCGCGTCGAGCGACGGGGGTGTCCATAGCTGCAGCTTCGGCGGCAGCGTCGGCCCCTGCGTCGGCGCCAGCGTCGGCGCCAGCGCCCCGCCGCGCGCGGGCTCAGTCGATGCCATCGATCAGCCCGTCCATCGGGCTCGACGCCGTCGCGTACGCCCGTCGCGGCATCCGGCCCGCGAGGGCGGCGAGGCGCCCCGCGATCACGCCCATCCGCATCGCGTGGGCCATCCGCACGGGATCACGCGCCTCGGCGATCGCGGTGTTGAGCAGGACCGCGCTGCAGCCGAGCTCCATGGCGATGGCGACATCCGACGCGGTGCCGATGCCGGCGTCGACCAACACGGGAACCTGGACCGCCTCGAGGATCAGGGCGATCCGATGCGGGTTGCGCAGGCCCAGCCCCGAACCGATCGGCGACGCCAGCGGCATGATCGCGGCGCACCCGGCGTCCTGCAGCTTCTGCGCCAGCACGACGTCATCCCCGCAATAGGGCAGCACGGCGAAGCCGTCGGCAGCGAGGGCGCGCGCCGCGATCAGCGTCTCTTCGTTGTCGGGGAAGAGCGTGCGCGGGTCGCCGATGACCTCGAGCTTGACCAGATCGCCGAGCCCGGCCTCGCGCGCCAGCTGCGCCGTGCGGATCGCGTCGGCCGCGGTGTAGCAGCCCGAGGTGTTCGGCAGCAGCGTCACGCCGCGACGCTGCAGCACCTCCAGCAGCGCGGCGCTGCCACCCGCCATGTCGACGCGGCGCAGCGAGACCGTGACGATCTCGGCGCCGGACGCCGCGAGCACGGCGTCGAGCTCCTCGAACGAGGCGTATTTCCCGGTGCCGACGAGCAGGCGGCTGTGGAAGGTCCGACCGGCGAGCTGCCAGGGATCGTGGCCCAGGCCTGCATCGGCTGGGGTGCTCGTGGCGACGTCGTGCATGGTCCCTCCCTCGCCGGCGGGCCCGGCGCGCGCAGCCTGCCGCAAGCGCCCCGGCTCCGAAAGCCCGCCGCGCCATCGATGGTCGCGGTGGCCTTGAACCACGAGGCGGGTCGCCACTATGCTGCGGCCGCACACGCCTGGGCTGAGTGGACCTGGTGGCGTGGGCACATCGATTCGGCGGGCCGCCCAGCTCCCGTCGCGGCCGCGGGGTCTCGTGTCCGGCGCCGACGAACGCAGAGGCCGCGTGAGCGTTGACCCCAGCTCGGACCTGCGCACGCGCCTCGACGCGCTCGGCCCCCGTGTCGCGCTGGTCCACGATTGGCTGGTGACGCTGCGCGGCGGCGAGCGCGTGCTGGACGCGTTCTGCGAGCTCTTCCCGGAGGCGACGCTGCATACGCTGGTGCGGGCGCCGGGCGTCGCGACGCCTCGGATCGAGGCGATGCGCCATCGCAGCTCGTTCGCCGACCGCCTGCCCTTCGCCCACCGCCGCCATCGCTGGCTGCTGCCGCTCTACCCCGCGGCGATCACCAAGCTCGACCTCGCTGGCTACGACCTCGTCCTCTCGTCGAGCCATTGCGTCGCCAAGGCCGTGATCCCGGGCCCGGGCGCGGTCCATGTCTGCTACAGCCATACGCCCGTGCGCTACGCCTGGGACCGCACCGACGACTACATCGCCGGCACCAACACCGCCGTCGGCCTGGCGCGTCCGGCGCTGCGGGCGGCGGCGGCGATGCTGCGTCGCTTCGACCTCGACACCCTCGACCGCGTCGATCGATTCGTCGCCAACAGCGCCAACACCGCGGCCAAGATCGAGCGCTTCTACGGCAGACCCGCCGACGTCGTGCCCGCGCCGGTGGAGCTCGAGCGCTTCGCCTCGCTGCCGCGGCGCACCGGCGGCCAACGCGCCGACGGCGTCGACCAGGCCGGCTACGACCTCGTGCTCGGCGGCCTCGTGCCCTACAAGCGCGTCGATCTCGCGGTCGCGGCCTGGGCGCAGATGCCGACGCGGCGGCTCGTGATCGTCGGCGACGGCCCGGAGCGCGCGCGCCTGGAGCGAACCGCGCCGCCGAACGTCCACTTCGTCGGCCGGGTCGACGAAGACGCCCTCGGCCATTGGTACAGCGGCGCCCGGATGCTCGCCTTCCCCGGCGAGGAGGACTTCGGCATCGTCCCGCTCGAGGCCCAGGCCAGCGGCACGCCCGTCGTGGCGTTTGGCGTCGGCGGCGCGCTCGAGACCGTGGTCGACGGCGTCACGGGGGCCTACTTCCACGAGCCTACGCCCGCGGCCCTCTGCGCCGCGGTGGCGCGCCTCGACGCGCTGGCGCCGACGCCCGAGGCCTGCCGGGCCCAGGCGGCGCGCTTCGCCCGTGACGGCTTCCTGCGCGCGATCCGGGCCAGCATCGGCCGGGCCTGGGACGACAGCGACGCGGCCAGGCGCCACGCCCGGCTGGCACGGCGGGTCCAGGCATGAGCGCAACCGGGACGGCCCGCGTCGGGCTGCGCCGCAACCTGCTGTGGAAGGTCGGCGGCACCATCGTCGACAAGGGCTTCCGCCTCGCGCTGGTCGTCTTCGCCACCCGCACGCTGGGCGAGGATCTCTGGGGCCGCTACGCCTACGCCGCGGCCGCGACCGCGCTCTTCTCGCAGATGACGGACATGGGCACGGCGCTGTTCCTGACCCGCGAGGTCGCGCGCAGCGGCACGGTCGAGCCGCGGCTGCTCGGCGGCCTGCTCCAGCTGCGCCTGGGCCTCGCCGGCCTGTACCTGCTCGCGGTCGCGGCGCTGGCAGCGATGCACCACGACGAGCCTTGGCTGGCGGCGGCGCTCTGCACCACCGGCCTCGGCGCGTTGGCCCAAGGCAGCCTCGAGGCGTGTTGGGCCGTGTTCCGGGGCCTCGAGCGCCTGGAGCTCGAGGCGCGCTCGCAATCGCTGCTCTCGGCGATGTACGCGGGCTTTGGCGGCGTGGTCGTGGTGGCGATGGTGCTGGGCCTGCTGCCGCGCGACGATCTCGGCATCGTCGCGTTCGCCGGCGCCCAGCTGCTCTCGGCCGCCGTCGCGTTGGGGCTGGCGGCGCGCGCAGTCGTGGCCATCGCCAGGCCCGTGCGCGGCTGGGACGCGGCGCTGCGCGACCGCTTCGTCCGCGAGGTGCTGCCGCTCGGCCTCGCCATCGTCGCGAGCCTGATCTACTTCAAGATCGACATCCCGATGCTGCGCTGGATGCGCGACGACGCCGAGACCGGCCGCTACGCCGCCTCGTTCCGCCTGCTCGAGATGCTCGCGGTCGTGCCGGCGATCGCGATGAGCGCGACGTTTCCGGCCCTTTCGCGGGACATCGTCGGCGATCGGGCGCGGGCGCGCCGCGTGCACCGGGCCGCGCTGGCGACGCTGGCCGGGCTCGGTCTCGCCATCGCCCTGGTCTTCGGCGTCGCGGCCGAGTGGATCGTGCTGCTGCTCTATGGCCCCGAATTCGCTGGCAGCGCGCCGGTCCTTCGGGTCCTCGGCCTCTCGATCGCCTTGATGTTTGTCAACTACCTCGAGACGCATATGCTCGTGGCGCTCGGCCTCGTCCGTTGGCAGATGACGGTCGCGATGGCCCTCTGCCTGCTCAACGTGGGCCTCAACCTCTGGTGGATCCCGCAGTTCGGCGCAGTCGGCGCGGCCTGGGCCACCGCGTGCACCGAGCTCGCCCTGCTCGGCGCCGTGATGCCGGCGGTCCATCGTGGCCTGGCCGAAGCGGGGCCCCGATGAGCGAAACGCCGACCTCGGCCCCCGCTGGGCGGCTGGATCCGCGGGCGGAACGCTGGGCGCTCGCGGCTGGAGCGGCGACCGGCGCCCTGCTGGCCTTGGGCCCGCTCGAGGTCCGCGACGCCGCGGTCGCGCTCGGCGCGCTGCGCTTCACCAGCACCGAGCTGCTCGCGGCCCTGGCGTTGCTCGTCGGCCTGGTCGGCGCCGCGATCGCCGGCCGCCACGACGCTGCATTGCGGACGCGCATGGTCGAGCGCCTGCGCGCGCCCGTGGCCGCGGCGATGGTGCTCTGGGGCCTGCTGCACGTGATGAGCACGGCGTGGGCCACGGTCTGGCCGCTCGAGGCGCTGAAGTTCTCGCTGCGCGTCTGCGGCGGCGTTGGCCTCGGGCTCGTCGGCCTCGCTTGGGGCGGCGAGTCGAGCTACGTGCGACGCGCGATGGTCGGCCTGCGCATCGGGGTCGCGCTGATCACGGTGGTCGGCATCGTCGAACGACTCGGCGGCCAGGCGGTCGAGCCCGCGCTGGCGATGTTCCGCGACGAACCGACCTGGATGCTCGGCGAGCAGCGGCTGTCGACCGTCTTCGGCCACGCCAACACCCTCGCGGCCTACCTCGAGCTGACGGTGCCGGTGCTGCTGCTGCTCGCAGCCAGGACCAGCTCGGCGTGGCGCTGGCCGGCGCGGTTCTGGCTCGTGCTGGCGATCTTGATGCTGAGCCTGACGTACTCGCGAGCGGGCCTGCTGGCGGGCCTGCTTGGCCTGGTCTGCGTCGGCTTTGTGGCGTATCGCCGCCACATGCAAGAGGTCGGCCGGCACGTGATCGGCGCTGCGCTGCTGCTGGCGGTCAGCTACCTCGGCAACCCCGACATGCGCGGCCGCCTCGGCATGGAGGAGCGACGTTACGACGTGCACTATCGCATGGAGGCCCCCTGCGCCGGGGCGCCCGGCGAGCGCGTCGAGGTGCCGATCTTCGTGCGCAACGACGGCCAGTGGCCGCTGACCAACCGCCAGGCTCCCGGCGACCTGGCGATCGTGATGCTGCCCGACGAGGGCCCACCCGACTCGAAGGATTTTCACTACCTGCCGCTGCCGGTGCTGGGACCGGGCGAAGGCGTGACGATGACGGTGGCCTTCGATCTGCCGCAGGAGCCGCGCTGGCAGCCGCTGCTGGTCGACATCCGGCGCAAGAACGTGCTCTGGCTCAGCTCGGTCGGGGTCGAGCCGGGCCATTTCTTGTGCCGGGTCGCGGCCAAGGGCCAGGCGCTGCCGCCACGCGGCGTCGCCGACGAGCACGACTTCCGCTTCGAGCACCGCCCGATGGAGCTGGAGCGCCGGGACTATTGGAGCGCCGCGATCGCCTTGTTCTACGAGAGCCCGCTGGTCGGCCACGGCGCCGACCGCTTCCGCCAGCTCTACGGTCGCCACGTCCCGCTCGGTGGCTGGGATCCGCGCGCGCGCTCGCACTCGATCCTCTTCGAGACGGCGGCGAACCTGGGCCTCGTCGGCCTCGCGGCCCTGCTCTTCCTCGCGATCACCGTCGGTGCACGGATGGCCCGCGCGTTCGGCTACCGCGACCTTGGCCGGGTGCCGGTCCGGCCGCTCGGCGTGGCGCTGGCCGGTGGCCTGATCGGCTTTGGCCTGCACTCGCTCGTCGACTATTTCTTCGCCTACACCAAGATCCTGGTCGTGGTCTGGCCGATGCTCGGCATCGCGATGGCCCGCGCGGCGCCGCCGAGCGAACGCGACGACGCGCCAGCCACGACGAACGACCCAGGGCCACAGGAGCCGCCCGCATGACGACCGACGCAACGTCCCCCACCCCTGCGCCGACGGCTGACGCCGCAGCCATCGCCCTGACGGTGAACGGCGAGCCCGTCGTCGTGCCAGCGGGCAGCAGCGTGGCCGATCTGCTGGCGCTGCGCGGGGTCACGACCTCGATGGTCGCGGTCGAGCGCAACGGCGCCATCGTCCGCCGCGCCCAGCACGCCGAGGTGCGGCTCGCGCCCGCTGATCGCGTGGAGATCGTCGGCTTCGTCGGCGGCGGCTGAACGCCAGCGGCGACGCGCGACCGGCTCCCAGCCGTTCTCAGCCGCCGAAGATGCGCCGCCACCACGGCTGCGGCCCGCGTCGCGCCCGCAGCAACGCACCAGCGTCGGCGACGTAGATCTCGGTCCGGGTCATCACCACGGCCTGGGCGAGGCCGTCGAGCGGCCGATCCAGCGGGATCGGCAACACCGCAAGCGACGGCAGCGCCCGCTTGCGGTCGGCCTCGGCCAGGGCCGCCATCGCCGCCGCCACCTGCTCAGAGACCGCCGTCAACGTGGCGTCGACGTCGGAGCCGCCGCGCAAGAACACGACGAGCACGGTCTCGACGCCCTGGCCGGGGAAGGCGATGGCCGGGGTCGACGCGAACGCCACCGCGGGCAGGGCCTGGACGACGTCGCGCAGCAGCCGCTCGACGTCGTCGGCCAACGCCTCGGCCGGCGCGCCGACGGAGATCTCGGCTCCCGGGCCGACGCTGATTCGCTCGCTCATGCCGTCTCCCCCCGCGCCGGGCACCTGGTCGCGCGGAGGCGCATCAGACCCCATCGCACGCGACGCGAAGTATGTGGCACGCGTCCTGCACTCGCAAGGGTGTGCAGTCGGTGCGTCCGACTGCGGGTCTGCGCGGGAAACCACAACGCAGACAGACGGTTGCCGCCACGGCAGCCGCGCAGGAGCCGAGCGTCGCGACCCATGTCGTCGCCCGGGCTGGAGCAACCCTGCTCCAACCCGTCGATCGCAAAAGTTGCGCCGCAGGCGAGGCGAGCCAGGATCGCCGCGCCGCGCAAGGGTTTCCGCCTCCCTGAGGTCGGATCGCCCCGCCGCGGCACCACATGGAGCAACGTTGCTCCAACCCGAAGGTGAGACGACATGATGACGTCGACACAGACCACGACCAGCAGCAACGGCGCCAGCGCCTCCACCGGCGCCGGCACGGGCAACCTGATCGTCCTCGACATCAACAACTTCTTCTCGCCCACCGGCGGCGGCGTGCGCCGCTACCACCTCGAGAAGCTGCGTCACCTCGGTGAGCGCACCGACGTCGAGTACCACCTCGTGGTGCCGAGCGATCGCAAGCGCGTCGAGCGCTACGGCCGGGCGACGATCCACCACCTGCCGGCGATGCCGCTCGGCAACAGCGGCTACCGCTCGATCCTCGATCCGCTCGCGGTGCGCCGCGTGATCCGCGCCGTCGGCCCGCACGTCATCGAGGTCGGCAGCCCGTACCTGCTGCCGGATCTGGTCCGCCTCGCTGCGGCGGGCAGCGGCGCGCGCATCGTCGGCTTCTGGCACGCCCACTACCCCGACGCCTACATGCGCCGCCCGCTGGCCTCGCAGCCGGTCCTCAGCCGCACGGCCGAGCGCCTCGGCTGGTGGTGGGCGTCGCGCACCTACGGCCGCTTCGACGCCACGATCGCCGCCGCCGACTGCCTGCGCGGCGAGCTCGCGTCGCACGGCGTGGACAACGTGGCCATCGCGCCGCTGGGCGTGGATCTCGAGCTGTTCTCGCCGATGCGCCGCGACCCGGCCCTGCGCCGCTCCTGGGGTGTCGGCGACGATGACGTCGTGCTCTGCTTCCCGCACCGCCTGTGCGGCGAGAAGCGCCTCGAGACCGTGATCGCGGCCTTCCAGACGGTCGCGGCCGTCGCCGGGCGCAAGGCGCACATCGTCTTCGCCGGGCGCGGTCCGGGCGAAGGAGAGGTCCAGTCGCTCGCCGGCCGCTTCCCCGGCCAGGTCCACGTCATGGGCTTCGTCGACGATCGGGCCGAGATGGCGCGCATCCTCGCCAGCTCCGACATCGTCGCCGCGCTGTCGCCGACCGAGACGTTCGGACTCTCGGCCGCCGAAGCGATGGCCAGCGGCACGGCCCTGATCGGCGTCGACGCGCTCTCGGTCGGCGACATGCTGACCCAGAGCAAGGGTGGCCTCACGGTCCCCGATCGGGACGCTCCGGCGCTCGCGGCGGCCTGGCTCAAGCTGCTCGATCCGAAGCTCACCCGGCGGCTGGGCGCGCGCAGCCACGTCTACGCACTGACGAATTTCGACTGGCGCGAGACCTTCGACCGCATCCTCGCCGTCTACCGCTCGGTGGCCGCGGGCGTGCCGGCGCGCCAGGAGCGCCGCCCGCGTCGGACGATCCCGGCGGCGGTCGCGACCAGCGGCGCCCCGGTCGGTTGGGCCGCTTCGGTGACCGCGGCGCTCGAGGAAGAAGCCCGTCTGCGCGCCCGCTCGGCAGCCGCCAGCGGAGTGAGTTGAAGGACTTGCGCGCCGAAGGAGAGCGAGCTACAAGGCCGCGCTTCGACGCCTCGAGTGTGGCTCGAGCGGGGGGTGCCGCAGGTGCGGCACCGCCTCGAAGCAGATGAGTGCGCCGGCAGCTCCGGCGCGATTTGGCCCGGATCGGCCGAGCCCCCCTGGAGATGATGATGCACAAGACCATTCGCCTCAGCCTCGCCCTGATCGCCGCCCTGACCTGGCTGCCCGCCTGTGGAAGCGACGACTCCAACAGCGGCACCACGGCCACCGACACCGCGACCGCCAACGACACCACCTCGGGCAGCGACGCCACCACCGGCGACGACGCGACGACCGGCGGCGACTCCACCACCGCTGGCGACACGACCGCCACCGCCAGCTACGGCAAGGGCTGCACCGCCGACGACGACAAGGCCTTCCGCACCCTGCTCAGCACCGACGCGGACAAGGGCAAGGAGTTCACCGGCGTGGTCAAGGACTGCACGCTGACCAAGGGCTGCCTCGCCAAGGGCAGCGACAAGGAAGCGCAGGACTGCATCCGCGACTGCATCCTCGACGCCCAGATCAGCAAGGACGGCAAGCTCACCAGCGACTGCGCGGCCTGCTACGGCACCTACAAGGGTCACTGCGGCGCCAAGAAGTGCATCGCCAAGTGCGCCGTGGACGCCGGCAGCGCCGACTGCTCGGCCTGCCTCAAGGAAAACTGCGACCCGTTCTACGACCTCTGCGTCGAGGGCGACAAGTAGGCAGCACTCCGGTCAGCGGCCCCTGCCCGCTGTCCCCCGAAGCCCGCGGCGCATGCCGCGGGCTTCGGTCGTTTTTGGCCGGTCGCAACGGCGCGGGGCCTTTACAGTCGGCGTGGACCGGGCATGATCGGGGCCTCTGCACCCTTGGAGGTTCTCGATGCGCCGTCAGCTGACTTCTCTCTCGTCGCGCCTGCTGCTCGCCCTCGCGGCGGCGGCGACCGTCGCGACCGCAGGTCCGGCCTTCGCCGCCGGCTACGACACGCCGATGCTCTACAGCGCCCGCCACATGGGCATGGGCGGCACCGCGATCTCGTACGTCAACGATCCGTCGGCGCTGTTCCACAACCCCGCGGGCCTCGCCGCGATCAAGAACGGCGCGGCGATGCTGAACCTCTCGCCCCTGCTCGGTCAGCTGCACGGCAGCCCGGCCAAGGAGGCGATCAACGTCGACTCCGACCGGGCCCTGATCCCGATGTTCCTGGCCGGCGGCGCCTACACGATCCTCGATCGTCTGACCTTCGGCGTCGCGGCGTTCCCGGTCGGCGGCGGCTCGGGCGGGTACACCTACAGCTACACCGCGTCGAACGGCAACAAGGTCGACGTCGAGAATTCGACGAGCCTCTCGTTCATCGAGATCACGCCGGGCATCGGCGTGCGCATCTTCGACTGGCTGCGCGTCGGCGCCGGCTTCCGCGCCAACATCGTCAACTTCAAGCGTCAGGTGATCAACACCGAGAACGGCAAGGAGACGCCTTACATCGACATGGACATGAAGGGCATGGACTTCACGGGCTTCCGCGTCGGTGCCCAGGCGACGTTCGGCAGCCTCGACGTCGGCCTGACCTACCGCAACACGATCCGCCCCGAGGTCAGCGCCGACAAGGCGACCGTCACCGGCGTCCCGGCCGAGGACGGCACCTTCGGCTTCATCCTGCCGTCCAAGGTCGGCCTCGGTCTGCAGTACCGCGGCCTCGAGTCGTGGCGCTTCGCCTTGGATCTCGACTACGCCTTCAACTCCGAGAACACCGAGACCTCGGTCAAGGGCACGGCGTTTGGCGCCCCGGTCGCGGTCAAGAACATCGCCCGCTGGGACGACAGCTTCACCGTCCGCGTCGGCGCCGCGCGCAAGCTGCTCGTCGGCCTCGAGGCGCGTCTCGGCTACGTCTTCGACAGCCAGGCCGCCAACGTGAAGTACCCGTCGGCGTTCGGTACGCCGCCCGGCATCACCCAGGTCTTCACCGGCGGCATCGGTTGGGACATCAGTGACTCGCTGAGCCTCGGCGCCGCGGTCGCCTACCGCAACGGCAAGGGCTCGGTCACCAACGCCGACATCCCGAAGACCTCGTCCGGCAGCCCGGAGTGCGCGTTCTGCGGCCTCGAGGGCGACTACGAGATCACGATCTTCGGCGGCTACCTGGACCTGGTCTACCGCTTCGGCGGCTAGCCCCGACGGTTTTTCTCCACCAAGCCCCATTGACACCAGACGTGGTCGGGAGCATTCTTCTGCTCCGCTTCGGGGTCGGAAGACCCTTCGGCGGGTGGAGCGTCCGAGAGACGCCACCCACGTCCCGGTGAAGCCCAGGTAGCTCAGTCGGTAGAGCAGGGGATTGAAAATCCCCGTGTCGGCGGTTCAATTCCGTCCCTGGGCACCCCCTGCCGGATGCGCTCCGGTTCGGGCCCCCACTTCGGTGGGCGTCGGCAGTTCGAGGTCGGGTTCCTGCTCGGCCTCCTTGCTCCGTGACAGATCTCCGTGACAGATCACCGTGCCAGTACGGGACCGTAGCTCAGCTGGGAGAGCGCTGCATTCGCATTGCAGAGGTCAGGGGTTCGATCCCCCTCGGTTCCACCCTTCGCGCCCTTCTGGCGTCTGCCACGGCCGGTCGCGTCTCCGGGAACTTCCCGCCAACTGCCGCTGAAGAGGCCATTCGTGCACCGCGAATGGCCTTTTTCGTTTCGCACGCTGCGTGATGTCGCGATCGCGCGCCCGGAGCCGACATGACCCCGCTCGCTCTCGTCCACGGAACGGAGGCCCTGCTCCAAGGCCTCGACACCCTGGTCGTCATTGGCCGCGTCGCTGACCTCAGCAGCGCGTGGGCGACGCGCGGTCTGGACGAGACGGTCGTCGGCTACCTCAACCGCCTGCTGGTGGACGCCATTCCCGGTGCGGCCGCGAGCCAGTCGTCCCTGCTGCCCGAGGGCAGCGTGGCGCGCAAACTGGTCGCGATCGCGCTGCGAGACGACGTCAGCCGCCACCTCTCGCCGACGCAGAGCTACGAGGCCAGCAACGGCCTGCGTGGCCTGATCGGTGGCCGCGGCAAGACCGGCGTGCTCTTCGCCTTGCGCGCCGGCAGCGATCCGGCGAGCGCGGTGCGCGCCCTGGCCCGCGTCCTGCCCGACTACGACCGCAAGACCGGCGACAGCGCCCACGGCGAAGTGGTTGCCCTGCTCCGCAACGCCGAGGGTGACGTCGCCGATGGCGACGGCCGGCTGGCCACCGTGATCGCCTCGACCCGCCTGTGCTGCCGCCTGGTCGACATGCCGCCGGCCGAGCTCGACACGACGCGCTTCGAGGCCGAGGCGCGAGCCGCGGTGCACGGCGTCGCCCACGTCACGGTCTCGAGCATCATCGGCGACGACCTGGTCACCGCCGGCCTGCGCGGCCTGCACGCGGTCGGCCGCACGGCCATGGAGCCGCCGCGCCTGGTGGTGCTCGACTACGCGCCTCCGGGCGCGACCAAGACGATCGCACTGATCGGCAAGGGCCTGGTCTACGACACGGGCGGCCTGTCACTGAAGATCGTCGGCGATCGCATGTTGACGATGAAGTGCGACATGGGTGGCGCCGCGGCGGTGCTCAGCGCCTTCCTCGAGCTGGCGCAGAGCCGCGTCGGCGTGCGCGTGATCGCCGGCCTCGGCATGGCCGAGAACGCCATCGGCCCGAACGCCTACCGCCCGGACGACGTGCTGACGATGCACTCGGGCAAGACCGTCGAGATCAACAACACCGACGCCGAGGGCCGACTGGCCCTGGCCGACGCCGCCAGCTACGTCGGTCGCACCTACGGCCCGAGCGTGCTGATCGACGCGGCGACCTTGACCGGGGCGCAGCTCGTCGCGACGGGCAAGGCCCACGCTGCCATCGTCAGCAATGACGGCGACACCGAGGCCCTGACGCTGCGTGCAGGCCTGCGCTCGGGCGACCACTGCCTGCCGCTGCTCTGGGCCCCGGAGCTGATGAAGCCCGAGTTCAAGAGCAAGGTCGCGGATATGCGAAACTCTGTCGCCGATCGCATGAACGCGCAGTCGGCCGCCGCCGCCTGGTTCGTCTGGACGCATATCGAGGATCTCGGCATGCGCTGGGTCCACATCGACCTCGCCGGCCCGAGCTTCCTCGACAACCGCGCGACGGCCTACGGCGTCGGCCTGATCGCCGAGATGGTGCGCGCGTTGGCCGACGAAGGTGCCGCCTGAACCTGGGTGTTGATGTTCTCGACAGCGCGCATCGCGTGGTGATTTTCTCTACACTACCGGGTCCGCACCCTGGCTGCGCCTTCTGGCGAAGCGCCTCTGGATTGCAGCGCTTTTTTGACCCACGCCGACTTGGCACGAGGATTGCTCTGACCTGGTAGCAGGGATGCACCGCGAGTCTCGCGGCATCCGGCCGGTGGACGCTGGCGCGACGGAGGCGACGATGAAGTGGACCCCTTGGATGATGGCGATCGCGCTGACGGTCTCGGCGCAGGCTGCGACCGCCCTGACGATGTGCGAGAACGACAGCAAATGCGAAGCCGGCGAGGCCTGCCACGGCGGCTACTGCGTGGCCAAGAGCCAGCAATGCGCGTCGGACGCGGGTTGCAAGGCCCACGAGACCTGCGACTTCACCTGCCCCCACGGCGGCTGGGCCACGGCCAGCTCGGGCGGTGGTGCCGACAGCGAGGGCTCGAGCGGCTCGAGCGGATCGGGCAACTCCGGGGCCATGCCGATGCCCGAAGACGGCGGCAGCGCCGACAAGGCCGAGGCCGACGCCGGCAGCTCGAGCAACACCGACGCCAGCAGCAACATCGTCTCGTCGTCGCCGCCCTGCCCCAAGGACGTCGGCCTGTGCATGATCGACACCAAGAAGGTCACGGCGAGCGCGACCTGCAAGGCGCTGTGCGACGTGATCGCCAAGTGCGACAGCATCGGCGGCGGCAGCGGCGGCAGCAGCACGCCCGGCTCGAGCGGTGGCGGCGTGCCGAGCACCGATCCCGCACCGCCGAAGGGCGAGGGCGGCTCGGGCTTCGCGGGCACCGACGGCGGCGGCAGCGGCGAGGCCGACGCTGGCAGCAGCGAACCGCCGGACGAGCCCAAGGATGCCGGCGCCCCGGACGAGCCTGACGGCGGCGGAGACGTCCCGGTCGAGACCGAGCCCGACGTCGACGGCTGCGCCAAGATCTGCACGGTCTTCGAGCTCGAGGGCCTCGCGACGGCAGAGCTCAAGGCCCTGTCCACCTGCGTCGCGACCAACGCCACCGCGACCTGTGACGCCCTGGAGACGACCTGCAAGGCCGAGATCGACGCCATGGAGAAGGCCGCCGACGCGGCGGATGACGCCCTGCAGCCCAAGCTCGGCGGCGGATTTGCCAGCGACTCTGGCGCGACGGGCAGCAACGGCGGCAAGACCGGCGGCAACGAGACCGGAGCGCCGGCCGATCAGGACGCTACGTCACAGGCCGACAGCGGCACGGGCGCGGCGCAATCCGGTGGTGGCTCGTCGGCGGCGAGCTCGGGTGGCGGCTGCACGGCGGCCCCGGTCGGCCAAGGCAGCGGTGGCGTGCTCGCCCTGCTGGCGCTGGGGATGCTGCTGGCGTTGCGGCGCCGGCACGCCTAGCGGCACAACGCGTGCGCCTCGGCTCCGAGGCCCACGCCCGCGAGACTCAGCCCGACGCGGCGCCGTCCCCCACGGCGCCGCGTTCGGCGTTCTGGCCCTCGGCGCCGGCGAGCTGGCCACAAGCCGCGCCGATGTCCTGGCCGCGCGACTCGCGCAGGCTGACGCTGGCGCCGGTCGACGCAACCAGCTCGGCGAAACGCGCGACCCTGGGTCGGTCGGGTCGGCGGTACGGCGCGCCGGGCCAGACGTTGAACGGGATGGCGTTGATGTGGGCGCCGACCTCGAGCGCCATCGCGCCGAGGCGCAGCGCGTCCTCGTCGCTGTCGTTGACGCCGTCGAGCAGCGCGTACTCGAACGTGATCTTGCGCTGCGGGTCGGACGGAAGCGCGCGCAGCGTCTCGACCATGCGCGCGATGGGCACGCCCTTGTTCACCGGCATCAGGCGCTCGCGCACCGGATCGGTCGTCGCCGTCAGCGACCACGCGAGGTGGACGTGGGGATGGTGCGCGATCAGGTCCGGCACCCGCTTGGCCAGGCCGACGGTCGAGACGGTGATGCGCCGCGGCGAGAAGCCGAAGCCTTTGGGATCGGTCAGGATCGACAGCGCGCTGTCGAGCGCGGCGAAGTTGTCGAGCGGCTCACCCATCCCCATGAACACCAGGTTCTGCGGGCGGGCGGCGAGTGGGCCGCTGACACCGCCAGACACGCCGCCGCGCACGTCGCCGTCGTCTTCGCGCAGCCGACAGGCGATGGCCACCTGCTCGACGATCTCGCCGGCCGTCAGGTTGCGGCGACGCGCGATGCGCGCGGTCGCACAGAAGTCGCAGCCCATCTTGCAGCCGACCTGCGACGAGAGACAGACCGTCGTCCAGCCGCCCGGCATCGGCATGATCACGGCCTCGATCACGTTGTGATCGCGTGTCTGCAGCACGAGCTTGCGCGAGCCGTCGAGCGCGGACACCGGCGCGTGCAGCACGTCGAGCCGCGGCAGCGGCGCAGCGGCGGCCAGGCGCGTCCGCAGCGCCGCCGGCAGGTCGGTCATGGCGTCGAGATCGCGGACCATGCGCACATGCAGCCAGCGGAACAGCTGCTCGGCGCGGAAGGCCGGCAGGCCGGCGCGCTCGAAGAGCGCACGCAACGCCTGCCGTGAGAGCGAGCCGAGATCGGCGCCCGCCAGGGGATCGCCAACCGAGGCCGCCGCAGCGACCGCGCTCGACGCCGCGCTCTCTGCGCCTTCGTTCCGGGTCTCTGCGTCCTGCATCCGCTGTGCTCCTGCCTCGCGATCGAGCCCCACACACCGCCCGAACGACACCGTGCGAGATGGTCGCCGGTCTTGGGAAGCGGGGCAAGCATGAAGGTTTGTTGGCGTGGACGGGGGAATACGCACGCAGTGTCACGATTTGGACCAATGTCGCTTGCATTGGCGGCGCGTTGGCGCTAGAAGCTGTTTCAGATTGAAACACGCTCATTCCGTGCAACCTGCCAGCGGCTCGACCGCGTGGGGGGCCGTGGCGACGCAGCGAGGCATCATGCAACACGAGTCCATCAACAGTTCGCGCAACAGCGGCGGAGCGGGGCGACGGCCGGACAGCCAACCGGTCGCGATCGCGGGGTCGCATCCGCCGTTCGG
Source organism: uncultured Enterobacteriaceae bacterium (assembly GCA_964586155.1). GTDB lineage: Bacteria > Myxococcota_A > UBA9042 > UBA9042 > UBA9042 > SXNM01. The sequence continues at coordinate 40,842 of CAZPHC010000026.1, forward strand.
CGTGCTGATCATCGACGACGACCCGATCGTCTTCGAGACCGTCTCGGCCATGCTCGGCGAGATGGACCGCCCTGTGGTCCATGCGACCAGCCACGCAGCGGCCGAACGGGAGATCGAGCGCGGCTTCCGCGGCGTCATCCTGCTCGACCTCGGCCTGCCCGAAGACACGGGCCGCCCCGAGCGCAGCGGCCTGCTCCTGGTCGAGCCGTTGCGCCGCCGGGCGCCGAACAACCCGATCATCGTGATGACCTCCAAGAACGATCTGGCGTCGATCGTCGCGGCGATGCGCCACGGCGTGCAGGACTTCATCGTCAAGGGCAGCAGCGGCTTCGCCGAGCGGCTGCACGCGGCGACCAGGATGGCGCTCGCCGAGCTCGAGCAGGCCGAGCGCGAGTTGAACAAGCAGTCCCGCGGCGGCCAGAACGCCGAGATCATCTACGCTTCGACGCCCATGCGCGAGGTGCTCGCGGACGTCGAGCGGCTGGGATCTTCGCGCGTCTCGGTGCTGATCCAGGGGCCGAGCGGCACCGGCAAGGAGGTCGTGGCCCACGCGATCCACGACGCCGGCTCCCGGCGCGGCAAGCCGTTCGTCGCGGTGAACTGCGCGGGCATCCCCGACACCCTGCTCGAGAGCGAACTGCTCGGCTACGAGCGCGGGGCCTTCACCGGCGCGCTCGCGCGCAAGGCAGGCAAGTTCGAGGCGGCCGACGGCGGCACGATCTTCTTCGACGAAATCGGCGAGATGTCGCTGCCGTTGCAGGCCAAGCTGCTGCGTTTGCTGCAAGATGGCGGCTTCGAGCGCCTCGGCGGCAACCAGACCGTCACCGTCGACGTGCGCGTGCTCTCGGCGACCAACCGCGACCTGCTGCAGATGGTGCGCGAGAACACCTTCCGTGAGGACCTGTACTACCGCCTCGCGGTCTTCACGCTGCACCTGCCGTCCCTGCAGGAGCGGCCCGAGGACATCACCGCGCTCTGCGACCACTTCTTGCGCAAAGCCTGCGAGGACGAGGGCAAGCCGGTGCTGATGGTCGCGCCCGAGGTGCTGCGTCTGCTGATCCAGCACCCCTGGCCCGGCAACGTCCGCCAGCTGCAGAACGTGATCAAGCACGCGGTCGTCGTCGCGCGCGGCGACACGATCACGATCAGCGACCTGCCCGAGTCGTTCATCGCGGCGCTGGCCGACGCGGTCGAACAAGGCACGCTGAGCGCGGGCGCGGAGATCGGGCCGCCGCCGCTGCCGATGGTGCCGCCGCGCTCGACCGCGGGCGAGCGGCTCGATCTGCTGATGGAAGCAGCGTTCCCCAACGCCGACCTGCTGCCGACGATGGACGACCTCGAGGCCGCAGGCATCCGCCTGGCGATGAAGCGCCTCGATGGCAACCGCAAGCAGACCGCCGAGCGCCTGCAGATCAGCCGCGCGACGCTCTACCGCCGCATCGACCCCATCGCGCCCAAGGGCCGCCGACGCAGCGGCGTCTCGAGCCTCCACGACGAGGACGGGACACGCGACTGACCAGCTGATGGGCCGCGTCTCCCGTGTGGCGTCAGGGGGCCCGCCGGTTGGTCCGGGGCGCCGACGCGACCGGCAGATCGTTCAGCGCGGATTCTCGGGCTCGTCGTCGGACCCTGCCGCGGAGGGCGGCCGCTCGAGCACCGCGCGCATGGCCGCGACGCGATCGGCCGGGAGCGCCTCGTCCGCGGCGAGCAACTCGACCAACGTGGCGGACAGGGCCCGGTGCCGCTGGGCAGCACCTTCGGCGCCGATCTGCTCCATCACTTCGAGGTGATGCGCGAGCGTTCCGGCGTCACCGCGCCGCACCGCCCCGGTCAACCCCTGCCACAGCGGCGCACCGCCCGCAGACTCCGCTCGCACGGCGTCGAGCGCGGTCCGCGCCAGGTGCAGCTGCGCCGGCCGCGACGCGGACGCCGGGATGCCCGCGCGCGCAGCCAAGGCTTCGCCCAGGGCGAGCAGCGCCACCAGATCGTTGGCGACCAGGGCCGCTGCGGCATGCCACAGCACCCTCGCCTGGGGCCCGAGCAGCAGCCGCGGCGAGCCCCAGCGATCCAACCAGCGCCCTGCGACCGCCAGGGCGTCGCCGTCGCCCGCGAGGCCAAACGTCGCGCCGCAGAGGGTGGCGCGCACCTCGGCGACCGCAGCCGGCCCCGGCGGCACCAGCAGCGGATCGCGCAGGGCGGCGAGAGGATGCATCACCGCGACGTGGCGATGGCCGGCGACGCCGAGATCCTCGACCGGGGCTGCCCCCGAGAGGTGGAGCAGCCGCTGGTCCGGGCGCAGCCAGCCGGCGACGGCGGCCGTCCGCACGGCGTCCTGGATCGCGCGGTCGGGCACGGCGAAGACGACCACGTCGAGCTGTTGCCAGCGTGTCGACGCAGCCGGCGGTTGGGTGCCGTGCACCTCGACCCCGACGATGCCGGCGCGACGCAGCCACCCCGAGGCCGTCGCAGCGCGGTGCGGGTCGCGGATCGCCAGGAGGATCGCGCGCCTCTCGCCCTGGTCGGCTGCCAGGGCCACCGCCAGGCTGAGGGCCGCCCGGCCCCCGCCGACGATGCCGACGCGCTCGTGGCCGTCGTCCGGCCGCTGGCTCATGGCTCGAGCTCCCGGTACAGCCCGATGCGGTCGATCTCGGCGGCGACATCGCGCGGCAGCTCGGCCGCCACGGACACCCCGGCGGCGATGCGCTGCCGCAGCGAGGTGCTGCTGATCGCGGGCAACCAGACGGCGGGCGGGTAGTCCGGGTCGACGACGACGCCAGGCCGCCCGAGCACGATCAGCGGGGCCATCGCCTCGATGGCGTCAAACCGCAGCCAGCGGTGGCGCACGGCGATCTGGTCGGTGCCGAGCACGAGGCGGAAGTCGACGTCCGGGTGCAGGCGCGCCAGATGTTCGAGCAGCGCCAGGGTCGAGCCGCCCGCGTCCACGGTGGCTTCGTCGTCGCGCACGAGCACGCGCTCGCCGAAGATGGCGAAGGCGCGGCGCGCGAGCTCGAGGCGGACCTCGAAGGGCGAGAGCCGCTTGGCGAAGGCGTGGGTCGCGGTCGGCAGCACCCAGAGCGCGTCGACGCCGCCGGCGCTGAGGACATAGGCGGCGCCGAGCACATGCGCGACGTGCGGCGGGTCGAAGCTGCCGCCGTAGATCGCGATGGTGCGGCGCCGGCTCATGGCGTCGCCAGCCGTCCGGAGGCGCGCGGGTAGAGCAGGTGCGGCCGCGCCCGCAAGGCGAACGCACGCTCGGCCGCGGCGAAGTCCGCCGTGACCTGGTCCATCGGCGCGCCATCGAGCAGGGCCAGACGGGCGTGCGGGCCGCCCATCAGCAGGTCCATCGCCGAGCGGTCGGCGACGAACTCGTAGGCCTCGGCGCGCCAACCGAACGTCGCCGCGGCCACGTCGAGCCCGGCGGCGATCACGTGCAGGCCCAGGCGCACCGACTGCAGGCGTGCGCGGTCGATGACCTCGAGCGCGACGCCGTCGCAGACGACGCGGGCGTGTTTCTGGAACGCGGGCTCAAAACGCAGCGGCCGGGCGTCGACGGCGTCACCGACGCGATCGAGCAGCGCTTCGGCCAGGGCTCGCGCGTCGACGCCGGGCGCACCGACGACCTCGAACGGTCGCGTCGTGCCGCGGCCTTCGCTCCACGTGGTCGCCTCGATCAGGCACATGCCGGGGTAGACCACCGCGGTCGCGACCGTCGGCATGTTCGGCGACGGCGGGGTCCAGGCCGGCCCGAGATCCCCGCACGCTTGCTCGTCGAGGTAGGCCTCGGTGCGCCAGCCTTCGCAGGGCACGACCTCGAGCTGCACGTCGATGCCGGCCTCGGCGGCGGCCAGGCGCGCAATCTCGGCGACGGTCAGGCCGTGGCGCTGGGGCACGTCGATCCAGCCGACGAACGATTGGAACGACGGCAGCTGCACGCGGTTGCCCTCGACCTCGACGCCGCCGAGCGGGTTGGGGCGATCGAGGACGACGACGCGCACGCCGGCCGCCGCGCAGGCCTGCAGCGCCATGACCAGCGTCGCGGCGTAGGTGTAGTAGCGCGCGCCGACGTCGGCGACGTCGAAGACCAGCACGTCGACGCCGGCCAGCGCGTCCGGGCGCAGCGTCAGGCTCTCTTCGCCGTGGCCGTACAGCGTCTCGACCGGCAGGCGGAAGATGGGGTCGACGTTGGCGTCGACGCCGACCATGTCCTGCGCGGTCGCCCAGATCCCGTGCTCGGGGCCGAACAGGCGCACGACCTCGACACCATGGCGGCGCAGGGCGTCCACCAGATGCTCGCGGCGGCGCGGTCCAGCGTGGCGGATCAGGCTCGTCGGGTTGCCGAGCACCGCGACCCGCTGGCCCGCGAGGCTGGCGAAGCCCGCGGCCTCTGCGATCTCGGCGCCGACCCGCATCACGACCGCGCCCTGCCCTTGCGTCGCCATGCTCGCTCCCGTCTGGTCCGGGCCCGCGCCCGGTCGGTGGGTCTCGTCGCGCGGCACAGCCCGAGGCCGCGTCCGTCGGCGCTAGTCCTCGTCGGATTCGCGCTCGGGGAAGCGCAGCAAGCGCAGCTCGCCCTCGCCCGAGGCTCGATACACCTCGATCTCACGCACGTTCGTCAGGTTCACGTAGAGCGACGGCTCGGTCTCGCGCTCGTTGCGCAGGGCGAGGAACCCCTGGTCGATGCTGTCGACGATGCCGAACGCGCTGGTATCGTCGTCATCGAACTGCACGACCCACACTTTCTGGCCGATCAAGCGCTTCATCGATCCCCCTCGCGCACGGCCCTGGCGGCCGCCGCAGCGCCCGGACTCTAGGTGCGGTCCGGGCCGATGGCAACGAAACGACCGTTTTCCCGCAGCCTGGCTTGGGTTGCTGCCGCAGTGCGCGCCCCATCGCGGTCGCACGTCTGGCCGCCCGAAGGTCCCCTCGCGCCCGCCCGACGCGGCCCATGCGCGAAAATTCGTAACGGCGGGCCAGAGTCTGCGCCCATGCACTTGCGTTGACGGCAAGAGGATGGGCAGACTGTTTCACATGAAACATCCGCACAACCCGCACGCCCCCCGTGCGGGGCCGGATGACGAGGTCCGCGCCAGCATGGAGACGACGATGGAGAGCAACCTGACCCCCGCGCCGGCGGCGCCCGAGCCGACCGCTGCGGCTGCGCTGGACCTGAACTGGGTCGTCAAGGACGAAGTCGAGGAGTTCGTCGCCCGCACCGACGCGTACGTGCGCGGCGAGCTCGACCCGGACGCCTACCGCGCCTACCGCCTGACGCGCGGCGTCTATGGCCAGCGCCAGGAAGACGTCTACATGATGCGGGTGAAGATCCCGGGCGGCATCGTCTCGACCGATCAGGCGCGCCTGCTCGCCGAGCTGCTCGACGAGGCGCCGCTGGGCTTCGGCAACATCACGACGCGCACCAACATCCAGATCCACCACATCCCGCTCGAGACCGTGCCGCTGTGGAAGGGCCGCCTCAACGCCGGTGGCATCACCCAGATCGACGCCTGCGGCAACGCCGTGCGCACCGTGACCCAGGACCCCTACGCCGGCCTCGCCGCCGACGAGGTCTTCGACACGACTCCGTACATGGCCGCGATCACGCGCTTCTTCCTCGACCATCCGCGCGGGCGCAACCTGCCGCGGAAGTTCAAGATCGCGCTCTCGACCAGCGAAGCCGACCGCGGCATGGCGGCGATCCACGACGTCGGCCTGGTCGCGGTCGTCGGCGAGGACGGCGGCCCGGCGTTCCGCTTCCTGGTCGCGGGTGGCCTGGCCTCGATGCCGCAGTCGGGCCTGGTGCTGCACCAGGCGTGGCCGGCGGCCGACGTGCTGACGCCGCTGCTCGCCGTCATCGACATGTTCCAGGAGCACGGCAACCGCAAGGTGCGCAGCAAGGCGCGGATCAAGCACGTGCTGCGCAAGCTCAAGGGCGAGGCCTTCGCCGCGCTCTACCAGGGCTACCTCGACGCGGTGGTGGCCGACCCGCCGCCGCGCATCGAGGCGTCGACGCCCGTCCGCACCGGCGCGCGTTGGCAGCTCGAGCTGCCCGACGACGACGTGGCCAAGGCCAGCGGCTACTACGATTGGTTCCGCAGCTCGATCGAGCCGACGCACCGCGAGGGTCGGGTCTTCGTCACCGTGCGCTTCGACAACGGCGGGCGCGTGCGCGGCGACGACCTGCGGCTGCTGGCCTCGCTGGCCGAGCGGTTCGGCGAGCCGCTGGTCTGGCTGACGCAGCAGCAGAACGCGATGATCCGCGACGTGCCGCTGCACGCGGTGCCGACGATCTGGCGCGAACTGAGCCGCGCCGGCCTCGCCCGCAACGGCGCGCTCTGGTCGGGTAACGTCACCAGCTGCCCGGGCACCTCGACCTGCAACCTCGGCATCACCCACAGCCGCAACCTCGCGGCGCTGTTGACCGAGACGCTCGAGGGCCGCGAGGACCGCGACCTCACGATCAAGATGTCGGGCTGCCACAACTCGTGCGGCCAGCACCACATCGGCACGATCGGCCTGTACGGCGCGGTCCGCCGCGTCAACGGCGAGGCGGCGCCACACTACCGCCTGCTCGTCGGCGGCCACATCGACCGCGACGGCGCCCGCTTCGGCGAGAGCCTGGGCCTGGTCCCCGCGCGCCGCGTGCCCGAGGCGATCGAGCGGCTGATGGCCTACGGCGACGCCGGACGCGGCGAAGGCGATACCACGGCCGATGTGCTGCGCCGCAGCGAGCCGTCGGTGTTGCTGCCGCTGGTCCAGGATCTCGTCGAGCCCGAGGAGCTCCGCTTGGAGGACTTCGTCGACATCGGCATGGACGAGCCCTTCCACGTCATCTCGCGCGCCGGAGAGTGCGCGGCCTGAGCGCGTCACCAGGCACGTGATCGCACCCCACACCCGCCCCGCGACACGTGCTTGGTGACGCCCACTTCATGGGTCCTAGCTTCTGCGCGAACACCGCGCAGCGATGGCCCTGGTTGCGATGGAGGATGGGATGACGACGACAGCGCAGAGCCGCCTGTCCAGGCTCGAGAGCCAGAGCATCTACATCCTGCGCGAGGCCTACCGCAGCTTCGACTCGCTGGCGATGCTCTGGTCGATCGGCAAGGACTCGACCGTCCTGCTCTGGCTGGCGCGCAAGGCCTTCGCCGGCGAGGTGCCCTTCCCGCTGGTGCACATCGACACCAGCTACAAGATCCCCGCGATGATCGCCTACCGCGACCGCCTGGCGCGCGAATGGGGCCTGACGATGGTCGTGGGCCAGAACGAGGCCGCGCTGGCCGACGGCATGGGCCCCGAGCGCGGCCGCCTGACGTGCTGCGCCGCGCTCAAGACCGAGGCGCTGCGCCGCACGCTCGACGCCACCGGCCCACGCAAGCGCATGAACGCCGACGGCGTCTACGAGCGCGACTGGAACCCGCGCCCGTACAACGGCGTGATCGTGGGCGCGCGCGCCGACGAAGAGGGCTCGCGCAGCAAGGAGCGCACCTTCAGCCCGCGCGACGAGAACAACGATTGGGACGTCAGCGAGCAGCCGCCGGAGTTCTGGAACCAGTTCAAGACGCGGTTCGCCCCGGGCACACACGTCCGCATCCACCCGCTTCTCGACTGGACCGAGATCGACCTATGGGTCTACATCGCGCGTGAGCAGATCCCGATCATCGACCTCTACTTCGCCCAGGCGGACGGCACCCGTTACCGCTCGCTCGGCTGCGAGCCGTGCACGGCGAAGCTGACGTCCCATGCCCGCACGCCCGACGACGTGGTCGCCGAGCTGCGCCAGATCAAGACACCCGAGCGCGCTGGCCGCGCCCAGGATCAGGTCGATCCCCACGCGATGGAGAAGCTCCGTCGCGACGGCTACATGTAGGAGCTCCCGATGGTTGCGCAGTCGCCAGCACCGCTTGCGCCCTTCGGCACGGCGACCGCCGCAGCCGTGGTCACCGTGACGGGCGCGCCCCCCAGCACCGCCCACCTCGACGCGACCGACGATCTCGCCGCGCGCGAGCTGCTGACGGTGGTCACGGTCGGCCACGTCGATCACGGCAAGTCGACGCTCGTCGGCCGCTTGATGGCCGACACCGGCACGATCCCCGAGATGAAGATCGAGGCCGTGCGCCAACTCTGCGAGCGCCAGGGCAAGGTCTTCGAGTACGCCTTCCTGCTCGACGCGCTCGAGGCCGAACGCGAGCAGGGCATCACGATCGACGCGGCGCGCGCGTTCTTCCGCTCCGACGCCCGCGACTACATCCTGGTCGACGCCCCGGGCCATGTGGAGTTCATCCGCAACATGGTCTCGGGCGCCGCGCGCGCCGACGCCGCGCTGCTGCTGCTCGACGCCCACGAGGGCATCCGCGACAATTCACGCCGCCACGGCAAGCTGCTCGGCCTGCTCGGCATCCGCCAGGTGCTGGTCGTGGTCAACAAGCTCGACCTGATCGGCTACGGCCAGGCCCGCTTCGAAGAGCTGGTCGCCAGCTACGGCGTCTTCCTGGCGGAATGTGGCGTCACGCCGGTCGGCTGGGTCCCGGTCAGCGCGCGCAGCGGCGACAACGTCGTCACGCCGACGCAGGCGATGCCCTGGTACCAGGGCCCGACGCTGCTGCAGGCGATGGATCAGCTCGCCAGCCCGCACCGCAACGACGCAGGCCCGCTGCGCATGCCGGTGCAGGACGTGTACAAGTTCAACCGTCGCGGCAACGACGAGCGGCTGATCGTCGGCCGGCTCGAAGGCGGCGTGCTGCGCGTCGGCGACGAGGTCGTGTTCAGCCCGAGCGGCAAGCGCTCGACGGTGCGTGGCCTGCGCGCCTTCAACAGCCCGGATCCGACAGACGTGAGCGCTGGCGAGAACGCGACGATCGTGCTGGCCGACGAGCTCTACCTGCAGCGCGGCGAGATGATGCACCACGCCGACGCCGAGGTCGCGCCGCCCGTCGGTCGCTCCCTTCGGGGCCGGATCTTCTGGCTCGGCCGCAAGCCGATGCGCGTCGGCGGCGTCTACGGCGTCCGCCTCGGCACCGCCGAGATCGAGGCCGAGCTGATCGCGGTCGAAGAGGCGACCGACGCCGCGACGCTCGTGACCGTGCGCGACGTGGCCCAGGTCGAACGCAACCAGATCGCGGTGGTCGAGCTGCGCCTCGAGAAGCCCCTGGCGGCCGACGTCGACACCGGCGTGGCCGAGACCCGGCGCTTCGTCCTGCTCGACGGCTACGACATCTGGGGCGGCGGCCAGCTGCTGAGCCTCGAGCCGCTGCGCGGCGACAGCGCCCGCGCCATCGAGTACGTCGAGCGGCTGCAGTGGCGGCCGCAGGCGGTGCCGGCCGCGACGCTGCGGGCCAGGCGAGGCCATGGCCCGATCCTGGTGCTGATCGCTGGCGAGGCCGGCCTCGGCAAGGGCCGCTGCGCCGCAGCCCTGCAGCGCGCCCTGCACGCGGCGGGCATCGACGCCCTGCTGCTCGACTGTGACGATCCCCTGGCGAAGGCCCCGCGAGACACCAGCGCCGAGGCCGCACGCGAGCGCCTGCTGGCCGATCTGCGACGAACCGTGCAGCCGCTGCTTGGTGCCGGCCTCGCGGTGATCGCCACCAGCAACGCCCTTGGCCTCGGCGACCATGGCCGCGTGCTCGAAGACCTGCCCGCGCCGGCGTACACGATCTTGCTCAGCCCCGACCGAAGCGCCAGACTCGTCGACGCCGACGCAGTCGTCGCCGGCGACCCGACGGCCAGCGACGCGCTGGCGCCGTTGGTCGACCGCATTGTCGAGTTGAGCCGTGCCGACGCGAACGCCTCCCCAACCAAGACCTGATCCCTGTCGCGTCGCTCGATCGCGGGGGTCCGGCGCGCCGCGTCCTGCCCTGCCTGTGGCCGCGGCGGCGGCGGTCGCGCTGCGCATGGCGCTGCTGCTGGTGCCCGTGGTCTCGGCCTGTTCGGGGCCGCAGGTGGCGACGGAGTCGGACCTCGATCGCGTCCACTTCGAGGCTGGCGAGCGGCAGCAGGTGCGCGGCGAGCCGATCACGCTCGTCGTGCCCAAGCCCTTCGAGCGCGCTGCCGATCACGGCTGGGTGGCGAAGGTCAACGGCCGGCCGGTGGCGCTGCTGCGCGTGGACTGCGTGCGACCGGTGCCAGAGCAAGGCATGGACGCGATCCTCGACCAGCGGGTGCGCGAGATCCGCAAAGCGGGCGTCGCCGGCGTGCTGCGCGACGAGCGCGTGGTGCTCGGGGATCTCGACGGACGCCTGGTCGAGGCCGTCGAGCTCGTCGGCGATCAGCGCAACGCGCTGCTGCTGGTGGCCACCGAGACCGAGGACGCCCTGGTGACGGCGACCATCGCCGTGCCTGCGACCGTGCTCAAGCGCGAGGGCGACGTCCTGCGCGCGGCGCTGCGGACGCTCAGGGTCGCGGCGCCGCGCCGCTGACGGGCCCTACCCCCTTGCGAACCCCCGCGTGGCCCGAAGACGGCCCGGGCGATGGAGTCGAAGATGCAGCCGAGCGCCCCGAACGCCCCGAACGGGGACCCGCCCGCAGCGCACGCGGGCGCCTCGAGCGCGCAGCGATCACGCGCCGGCCTGCTGGGCCTGCTCGTCCCGGGCGGCGGCCAGGCCGCCCACGGTGACTTCGTGGCGGCGCTGACCATCGCTTCGGCCACCGCCTTCCTCTGGCTGGCGGCGGCGCTGGAGATCGTCGTGCACAATCGGCCCGGATTCCCGGCACCGTTGCATCTGTGGACCGAGCTGGGCGCGCTGCGTTGGCCCCTGACCATCGTCCCGGAGATCCCGGTCGTCGTGATCTTCGCCCTGACGCTGCACCTCGGTGCGGCCTGGATGGCTTGGACGCCGCGGTTTGGCGGCCCACGGGCCTCCTGGCAGCGCGCCTGAGCCGGCAGGGCCGGGCCTGGCGGCGCACGCGCTTGCACATCGCCCGGGCGCTCTCCATCCTTGCGGGCTGTCCGATCGGGCCGCGCGCGCACGCGGCCGCTGGAGCGACGTCATGAGAACCGTGAACAAGCCGTGGGGCCACGAGGAGATCTGGGCCGAGACGAGCCGCTACGCCGGGAAGTTCCTGATCATCCGGGCCGGCGAGCGCCTCTCGCGCCAGTACCACGAGCGCAAGGAAGAAACGATCTGCGTGCTCGAGGGCGTGCTGCACCTCGAGGTCGGCAAGGCGCCGGACATCGAGGTCCGATTCCTGCATCCTGGCGAGGTCTTCCACGTCACGCCCGGCACCGTGCACCGCTTCTGCGCCGACGACGTCGACGTGCGCCTGGTCGAGGTCAGCACCCCCGAGCTCGACGACGTCGTGCGCCTCGAAGATCAATACGCACGCTGACGATCCCCGCTGCCTGCCGCCTTGTCGCATGCCTTGTCGCTAAGGGGGGCGCAGGCTACAGTCGCCAGCGCGCGTCGAGACAAGCAAGTCTGCGGCTGGCAGCACGGCGGCGCGGCGCCGCGAGGTGGTCGGATGAGCGATGCGTACCTGCTGGATGCCGATGTCCTCACCGCCGGCTTGAGCGACGCCGCGAGCGTGCAGCGACTCGCCGGCCTGCTGCGTGACGACGCCAGCGCCGAGAACCGCGCCGAGATCGCCAACGCCTTCGTCGGCATGGCCGGCCGCGAACCCCATCCCCGCGCCAAGGCCGCGCTGCTCGACCGCGCCGCCGCCCTGGTCGAGGACTCGGATCGCGAGCGCAGCGCGCTGCTGCTGCGCGAATCGATGCGCATCCTGCCGACGGCCCAGACGGCCTCGCGCCTGTTCGGTCTGGTCGACGCCGAGCCCTCGCTGTCGCGGCTGGGCCGGATCCGCAACGTGATCGACAGCGCCGCGGTGCTGTCGGAGGCCGAAGAGGGCGCAGACGCCTGGCGGACCGCGGCCCATCGCCACCTCGAGATCGGCGAGGGCGCTGCGGCGCTTCGCTGCCTGGACCTGGCGATCCAGCTCGGCGGCGAGCGCGAGGACGACGCTGGCTTCCGCGAGACCGCCCAGGCGCAGCGCGATGCCCGCGACGAGGCGCTCGCCTCGGTGCGCGAGACCATCGCCGCCAGCACCTCGGACGACGTCGCCGACGCCCTGGTCGACTACGCCGAGCTTCTCGTCGTCGGTGACGCCGCAGCCAGCGACGTCGCGGCCGTCCTGGCCGACGCGGCCGACGCCGGCGCGCCCCCTGGCCGCATCGCGCCGCTCTGGGCCGAAGCCGCGCGCGCCGCCGCCCAGCCGGAGCAGCTGGCCCGCGCCCTCGCGGCGCTGCTGGCGCTGGAGCAGCCGCCCCACCTGCGGGTGCGCATCGCCGACGAGCTGGCCAACCTGCCCTCGGTCGATACCTTGGCCCCGGCGGCGCTGATCGTGGCCCTGAACGCGCTGACCGAGGCGCTGCCCGACGATCTCGCGCTGCGAGCGCGCCTGCTCGGCACACGCGCGATGGCCGGCGAGGAGGACGCCGAACCAGCCCTCGAGCTGCTGCGCGGCGAGGCTGTGCGCAGCCGGGACCGCGCCGCCGAGGCGCTGGCGGCCCTCGCGCTCGGCCGCATCGCCATGGCGCGCGGCGACGAGGAGCGGGTCGACCGGATGTTGCGCCGCGTGCGCACGCTGGAGCCGGACAACACGTTCGCCCTCGACCACTTCGAGGCGCGCTACCGCGCTGGCGGCGAGCACGAGCGCCTCTATGTGCTGCTGGGGACGCGGCTCAACAGCGCCGCCCCCGACGTCGCGCTGCGCATCGCCGTGGACATGGCCGAGCTGGCCGAGGGCCCGCTGGCGAGCCCCGAGCGCGCCGCAGAGGCCTGGCACCGGGTGCTGGCGATCGCGCCCGATCACGAGGCCGCGCTCGAAGCGTTGGCCCGCGTCGAGCGCGAGAGCGGCGACGTGCTGCTGCTGACGGACCTGCTGCAGCGCCGCGCGCGCGTGCTCCAGGCCCGGCTGGACGCCGATCCCGCGATGGATCGCGCCGCGCTGCGCGATGTGCTGCTGGAGCTGGCGACGCTGTCGGACCGCGACGGCGATCTGCCCGATCCCGGCATCTACATCGACGCCATGGGCCGCCTGGCCAAGGTGGCCTACGACGACGACGCCATCGCAGACATGGCCGCTTCGGCGCTGGTCCGCGCGGGTCGGCGCACCGAGGCGACCGCGCTCTGGCTGCGCGCCGCGGACGCGACGTCCGACGCCAGGCGCCGGCGGAGCCTGGCGGCCCAGCTGTTGCGCCACTGCGAGTCGTTCCCGAGCGACGGCGACCACGTTGCCGCCGAGCGCGCGTGCGCCTGGCTGCTCGACGACGCCGACGCCGACGCCACGGATCTCGAGGCGGTCGCCTCGACGCTGCGCCGGATCGGCCCGGCCAGGTCGCTGCTGCAGGCCATCGCGCGCCTGCGCAGCCTTGGCGACACCGAGGCCCTGCGCAACGAAGCGACGGAACTCGCGCTCGCCACGGGCGACCAGGACGCCGCCTTGCAGCTGCAGCTCGACGCGATCGCCAGCGCGCCGGGCGAGATCGCGCCGCGGCTGCGCGCGTGCGCCATGCTGCGCGCCATGGGCAAGACCCGCGAGGCCGCAGATCTCGCGCAGGCGGGGCTCCCCGCCGATCACGCCAGCGCCAGCGACCGCGCCGACCTGCTGGAGGCAGCGGTCAGCGCCCGGCTCGAGCTCGGCGAGGGGGACGACGAGCTGCGCCCCGCGTTGGAGGCGCTGGTCGCGCTGCGCCCGGACTCGAGCGTGGCGAGCGAGGCCGGCCTGCGCTCGGCGATCGCCCGCCGCGACGTCGACGCGGCGCTGCAACAGGCCGCCTTGCGCGGCATGGACGGGCTCGCGCTGCGCGAGCACCTCGTCGAACTCGCGGACGGTTGCGACGATCGCGGTGCCGCCGATCGCCTGCTGCTCGCGGGCGAACTCGCGGCGCGCGACGGCAGCCACGACGCGGCGGTCGGCCTCGGCAACGCCTCGCTGGCGCGGGCCCAGGCTGCTGGCGACGCTGCGCGCATCGCCGCCGCGGCCGCCGTGGTCGCTGACGCCGCCGAGCAATGCGGCGAGATCGAGATCGCGCTCGCGGCGCTGGACGCCTGGGCCGACATCGCGGACGCCGCCGAGCAGCCGCAGCTGCAAGCGCGCATCGCCAAGGCCGCCGAGGCCGGTCGCGACTTCGAGCGCGCCTGGACCGCCCTCACCGCGCTGAGCGAGCGACTCGGCGAGCCGAACGCTGGCGCGGCCGGGATCGGGGCGGCCGACCTCGCCGCCGCCATCGTGCGCGTCGCCGAGGAGCTCGCGCTGCCCGGCCTCGCCGTCGAGCTGCTGGCCGAGCGCGCCGACGCCGCCCGCGAGCGCGGCGACGGCGCGACCTGCCGCGCCCTGCTCGAGCCGGCAGCGACCCTGGCACTGGCGACCGGCGAGTCGCTCGACACCGCCAGCGCGGCCTGGGCGCGCAGCGTCGCGCAGGGCGACGCCGGCATCGAGGGCTGGCAGAAGGCCGAGCAGCTCGCCGAGGCGGCTGGCGATTGGCAGGCTGCGCTCCGCGCCATCGAGGCGATCGCGGCGCTCCTGGACGGGGACGAGGCGGCCAACGCGCTGTTGCGCGCCGCGACGCTCGCCGACGGCGCCGCCAACGACCGCGACCGGGCGGTGACGCTGTGGCGGCGCGCGCTGCAGCTGCGGCCGGGCGCACGATCGGCCTGGCTGGGCCTGCTCGAAGCGACCCGCGCCCGCAACGACGAGGCCGCCCTGGCCTCGCTGCTCGGCGAGCTGCTGGCCAGCCCGGTGCAGGATCTCGAGCTCCTCTGCGCCGCCTTCGTCGAGCGCGCCTCGTTGATGGGCCCCAACGACGACGCCGCCCTGCTCGACGCAGCGGAGCGTCCGCTGTCGATGCTGGCCCAAGAGGCGACGCTCTCGCCGGCCGGCGAAGACGTGCTCGCCATCGTCGCGGGCCGCCTGGACGTCGAGGCCGTCGCAGCGCGCGCCTCGGCGCTGATCCTGCCGGTCGCGCGCAAGCACAGCCGCCTCGACGAGATGGCGCGGGCGATGGAGTGCGCCGACGCCGCCACCGACACCGAGGGCCGCATCACGCAACTGGTCGACCTCGCGGCGCTGCACGACGGCCAGTTGGGCGACGGCAGCCGCGCGCTCGACGCGCTGCGGGCCGCGCTCTTGCTCGCGCCGACGCGAGACGAGCTCTGGCAGCGGGCCGAAGCCATCGCCGCCCGGCACCAGCTCGGGGCGCGCGTCGACAGCCTCGTCGCGTCCCTCGCCGGCGTCAGCGACGAAGATCCCGAGGCCGTGGCGGCCGGCGCCAACGCGGACCGTGGCGAACTCCTGCGCCGCATGGCCAAGCGCGCCGAGGCCACCGGGCGCGAAGACGCGGCGGCCCAGGCCTGGCAGTCGCTGTCGCAGCTGCGACCGGACGACCTCACGCCGCTCGAGGCGCTCGAGGGCATCTGGCGCAGCGCCCGCGACTTCGACGCCCTGGCCCATGTGCTCGAGCGCCGGCTGGCGCTGCCGACCGAGGCCGACGAGGCCGCGCTGGTCTGGTTGCGCCTGGTCGAGGCGCATCGTGACGGCCGTGGCGACGGGGCGGCAGCGTCGGCGGTGCTCAAGCGCGCGACCGACGCCCTGCCCGGCTCCGAGGCGCTGTGGGCGACCCGGATCGACCACCTCGCGGACATCGGCGACGAGTCGGGGCTGATCGCGGCCCTGCAGCAGCAGATCGCGCTCTTGACGACGGCCGAAGCGGCCGAAGGCCCCGACGCCGAGTCGCGCGTCGAGCGCCTGGTCGCGTCGCTGCGCCGCCTGGCACCGCTGGACGCGCGCCACGATGCGGCCCTGGGCCTGCGCCACATCACCGCGCTGCTCGAGCTGGACCCGGCGGACGACGCCGCGGCGACCTTCGCCTTCGAGCTGCTCGACGCTGGCGACCGCGAGACGATCGCCAAGCTGGTCGACATCTTCGCCGCGCGCGGCGACCTGGACCGACAAGACCTCGCGCTGGAGCGTCTGGTCGCCCTGAGCGACGGTGGCGCGCAGCGGACCACGCTGCGGCTGCAACAGGCCGACCTGCGCCTCGCCGGCTTGGGGCGCCCCCTGGCGGCGCTCGAAGCGCTGACCGACGCCCTCGGCCAGCGGCCCGGCGACGGCGCGATCGTCGATCGGATCGCGGCGCTGGTCGGAGAGGACGAGCGACACGTCGCCGCCGAAGCGGCCGCGGGTTCGCTGCTGATCGCGCTGGACGCGGCCACCGTGCAGGCCGAACGGCTCGCCCTGCTCGAGCGTGCGCGCGAACTCTTCGTCCGTGCCGGCGCCGAGGACGCAGCCATCGACCTGGCCGGACGCATCGCGGCCGAGTCGGGCGATGACGAGGCCTTCGACCGTTGGCTCGGCGGCATGATCGCGCAGGACCGGGCCGACGAGGCCGTGGACGCGCTGCTGCAGCGCGCCGACGGGCGACCGGAGGACGCGTCGGATGCCGCGCGCGCCGATCGACGCCGCGCCGCCCGCGTCGCGGAACAGGCCGGCAAGAGCCAGCGTGCGCTCGCCATCTGGATCGAGGAGCTCGCGTCCGCAGGCGATGACGAGGCCTTCGATGCGGTCGCGCGCATCGGAGCCGCCGACCCGGCCGGCGAGGCCGCGCTGCTGGCCGCTGCGGACGCAGCGGGCGACGAGGCGACCAAGGCCGCGCGGCTGCGGACCCTGGCCGAGCGCGCGGTCGATGCGCAGCGGACCGACGCGGCCCTGACAGCCCTGGACCACCTGCTCACGTTCGCCGCCGCAGACGACGACGCCTGGGCGATGCGCGAGGCCCTGCTCGACGGCCTCGGCGCAGCGGGGCGGCAGCGCCTGCAAGACCACCGCCGCCAGGCCCTTGCGGCGGCCGCCGACGGGCCCTTGGCCCACGACCGCTTGCTCGCGCTGGCGTTCGACCTGCAGGAGACCGGCGACGCGCGCGGGGCCTTCGCGTTGATCGCGGGTGCCATCGAGACGAGCCGCCCGGGCACGAGCCGCGACGACCTGATCGACTTCGCGGTCTCGATCGCCGAAGACGCCGGCATGATGCTGGACGCAGCGGCGCTGCTCGCGGTGACGGCCAAGGTCGATGACGCGACGAGCCCCGCGTTGGCCGGCCAGCGCCTGCTGCGGGCTGCCCGCCTCGCGGCGCACGACCACGCAGACCGGGCCAGGGCATGGGCGGCGGACGCGTTGGCAACTGCCCGACAGGGCGACGAGGCTGGCGACGCTGGCACGGCCGCAGCGGACGTCGCCGCAGACGCAGCGGCGCTGCTGCTTGCCCTGCACGGCCAGCAGCTGCCAGATCTGGCGCTCGGCGAGGCCATGGCCGACGCGCTGTCCGCGCGTGACGCCGCGATCGCGTTGCAGCTGCGCCTGCAGCTCGCCGAGAGCGCGGACGGCGCCGAGGGCGTGCGCTTGTGGCAGGCCGTGTTCGACCACGCACCTGCGGGATCGGCCGAGGCGGGCGAGGCCCTGCGTCGCCTGGCCGCCGCCGAGCCGGGCGTCGAGGCGCGCTGGCAGGCCCTGGCCGCGCACCTGGGCGAGGACCGGCGCGACGAGCAGCTCGAGGTCCTGTTGACGGCCAGCGAGCTGGCGACCGACCCGGACCTGCGGGCTGACCTGCTGGTGCGGGCGGCGACCATCGCCGAGGCGTCGGGCGACGCCGAGAGCGCCGCGGGCTGGCTGCGCATCGCGCTCGAGCTGCGGCCGGACGAGGCGCTGCGTGCGCGACTGCACGGGATCCTGGAGTCGAGTGGGCAGAACAGCCTGCTGGCCGAGACGTTGCTGCAAGAGGCGCAACGCAGCGAAGGCCAGGCGCGGACCGACGCGCTCCGCCAGGCGTTGGCGCTCTACCAGGACGCGGGCAACGAGCGCGGCACGCTGCACGCGCTGCGAGCGCTCGCAGACGCAGGGGCGCTCAGCGAGGCCGAGGAGCTGCCGTTCCGCCGCGGCGAATGGCTGGCCGGGACCGAGGGTGCCGCCGAGGCCATCCTGGCCCGCTGGACGAGCTTGGCCGACGCGCGCCGTAGCGACTGGGCGAGCCTTGTCGCCGGGGTCCACCTCGCCGCCGACCGCGTGGTCGAGGCGCTCGCCGTGGCGCAGGAGGTCGACGCGGCGCACGCGCGGGCGGACGCGTCGTTCGTGCCGGTCTGGCTCGGCCTGGTCGACCGGGCGCACGAGGTGCAGGAGGCGCACGCGCTGCAGATCCTGGTCGGAGCGATGGAGCGCCTCGACCCGACCACCGAGCCGGCCGCCTGGGCGTCTGCGGCGCTGCAGCTCGCGTCGACCAGCGACGACGACCAGCAGCGGCTGCAGGTCCTCGATCAGCTCGTCGCGCACGCCGACGGTCCGCTCGCTGACAGCGGTCTCGCCCTGGACTGGGCCTGTCGCGCCGTGGCCCAAAGCGGCGGCGATCGTCCCCGGATCGACGCCCTGCTCGAGCGGATCGAGGGCAGCGACGGCGACATCGGCGCCGCGGCAGCGACGATCGGCAGCGCCCTCGCGGACGGCAGCGCAGACGACGGGCGCGACGCCGCCCGTGCGGCCCGCGCCGTCGCCAGGCTGGGGGCCGACGGCGACATCATCGACGCCGTCACGCTGCGCGCGGACGACGCCGCCTTCGCGATCGCGGCCCTGGCCGGCCTCGCGGGCCAGCTGCGCGCCGCCGGCGCCACGGCCCTGGCGCAGCAGCTCGAGCGCACGGCGATCGCCCACGCCGGTCCCGACGATGGGGTCGCTGTGGCCCACGCGCTCTGCGCCGCCGCGAGCGAGGACGCCTCGACGCTCGACGACGCCTTCGCCGCCTGGATGGCGGTCGCACACGAGGCTGCGGCCCTCGATCTGCTCGCCCCCCTGCGCGACGCCGCGCGGGCCGCCGACCGCGTCGATGCCTGGGTGGACGCGGCAGAGGCGGTCATCGGCCGCGAGGACCTGCCCCTGCCCGTGCTGCGCGTGGTCGTCGGCCTGACGGTCGAGACGGCGCTCGACGACCTCGGCGATCCGGCGCGGGCCGCCGACGCCAGCAGCCACGTCTGGGACGCCCTGCCCGGCGACGAGGACGCGCGCGACACCGTGCTCGCCCTGCGCCGCGCAGCCGGCGACGACCGGCGGTTGCGCACCGACCTCGACCGGGCCGTGATGGCCGGCGGCGCGGGGGTCGGACCGCTGCGGGTCGAGCTCGCCGCCCTGCTCGCCAACGACCCGAACCAGGTCCGGAGCGCCATCGCGCTGCTGCGGACCCAGCTCGACGAGCAGCCCGACGACGCGGCCGCGTCGGAGGCGCTGGAGCGCCTCGCGGGGCAGCCGAAGGTGGGCGCCGATGCCCTGGACGCGCTGGTGCGCTGCTATCGGCGCAGGGGTGACGATCGCGCGCTGGTCGAAGCACTGTCGCGCTGGATCCAGGCCAAGGGCGACGCCGCGGCGACCGACGCGCTTCGCGAGCTCAGCGAGGTGCAGCTGCGCCTCGGCGAGAGCCGCGCGGCCAGCGCGACGGCGATGCGGGCCGCCGACGTCTCGCACAGCGCCGACGGCGCCGAGCTGCTGGTCGAGGCGAGCTGCGGCAGCGGTGACGACGCCATCGCCAAGGCCTTCGGCGCGCTGCGCGAGATGGAGCTCGCGCCCGAGCGGCGAGCCACGCTGCTGGAGCGGCTGCTCGGTGCCCTGAGCGAGCGCGACGCCACCTGGGACCTGCGCGAGTCGATGCTGCGCGCCTGGATCGACGCGGCCCCGACCCGGGACGACGTCTGGGCGCAGCTCGACGCGCGCCTGGAGGCAGGAGGCCGCTGGCCCGAGCTGCTCCAGCTGCGGCGGGCGCGACTGGAGCACCTGAGTGACGAGGGCGAGCGCATCTCGGCGCTGCACGAGCTGGCCGGCGTCGCCGGCGCGACGGGCGTGATCGGGGAGGCCATCGCGGCCTACCGCGAGCTCGGCTGGATGCTCGAGGACGACCCGGCTCCGTGGATCGCGCTCGCCGAGTTGCTCGAGAACGACGACCACCACGCCGAGCGCGCGGAGGCCCTCGTCGCCGTCGGCAGCCGCACGCAGGGCGAGCAGAAGGTGCGTGCGCTCTGCGAAGCGGCCCGGATCCAGCTCTCGCGCCTGGACGATCGTACCGCTGCGAGCAGCTCGTACGCCGAGGCCTTCAACGAGGATCCGGCCAACGACGAGGCGTTCGTCTTCCTCGACAAGGCGCGGCACGACGATCCGGCGGCGCTGGCCGACCTGTACGCGCGGCGATCCGAGGCGATGAAGCCGGGGCCGTCGCGCGTGGTCGTGCTGCGCAAGCTGGCCCACGCCCGCACCGAGCTGGGCGACGCTACGGGTGCCCGAGCGGCGCTGACGGCGGCGTTGCTCGAAGCCCCCGAGAGCGAGCCGCTGGCCATCGAGTTGCTCGACCTCGCCGAAGACGCCGGCGATTGGCCCGCGTTCGCGACCGCGGCGAAGATGCGGCTGCAACGGCCGCTGCCCAAGCCGGAGCGCCTGCTGCTGGTGCGCAAGCTCGCCCGGATGGCCGTCGACCACGACGATCAGGCCGAACACTGGCTGTCGGAGCTCGAGAAGCTGGCGCCCGGCGATCCAGAGGCGACCTCGCTGCGTGGCATGATCGCAGCGGCCAGCGACGATCCCGAGACGGCCGCGGCCGGCCTGGAGTCGCTGATCCGCACGTCAGACGACAGCGTACGCAAGGTGCGGCTGCTCGCGCGCCTGGTCTCGCTCTACAGCGATCGCCTGCAGCAGCCGACCAAGGCGATCTCGGCGCTGCAACGCCTGCTGCGGCTCGATCCGAAGCGCAATGACGCCCACGCCCGCCTGGCGGAGTTGTACCACAGCCGCGGCAGCCACGAGGCCCTGGCCGAGGCCCTGCGCCATTGGCTGCTGGTGCTCGACAAGGGTGCGCCGGCCCGCGGCGAGGTCGCGCTGCGCCTGGGCGCGCTGCTGCTGGAGCTGGGCCGGGACGGCGAAGCGGTGGAGCCGCTGGAGACGGCGGCCGCCGAGGATCCGCACGACGCCAAGACCCTCAGCGCGCTGGCGCTGTTGCGGACGCGCCAGGGTCGGCTGGCCGAGGCGGCGGACCTGCAGGTTCGCGTCGTGGAGCGGCTCAAGCGGACCGGTCAACGCGAAGACCTGCCCGCGAGCTCGCGCCGCGCCGGCACCCTGCTCGAGCGGGTGGGCCGATTCGAAGAGGCCGTGGTCCACTACCAGGCCGCGCTGGCGGCGGATGGCAGCGATGTCGAGTCCTTGCTCGGTCACGGCCGCAGCTGCCTCGCGACCGGCGATGTCAGCCGCGCCATCGCCGACATGGAGAAGGTCGCCCGCATGCCGGCGACCGCCGCCACCGCGCGCCAGCGGGCCGAAGCCGCCGTCGGCCTCGGCCATTGCTGGCGACGCCAGGGCAAGAAGGCCCAGGCGCTCGCGTCGTTCAACCAGGCGCTCGAGTTCGAGCCGGGCTTCGCGGCCGCGCTCGAAGCGTTGAGCGGCAACTAGCCCGACGGTCGACGCCGTGGGCGCGAGATCGCCCAGGCGCCCCGTCCGACCTGCCACCCGTCCCCGCGCGGCCGTCCACCCACAGCGCCGGCCCACGCGCAGCCCGAGGAGACCATGCAGACTTCGACCCTCACGCGCGTCGCCATCGTCGGCGCAACCGGCTACGGCGGCGCCGAGCTGCTGCGGCTGCTGTTGCCGCATCCCTTCGTCCGCATCACGCGGCTGATCGCCAAGGACTCGATCGGCAAGCGGATCGACGAGGTCCACACCAGCCTGTACGGCAAGTGCGACCTGCGCGTCGAGGACGCCGAGCCGGAAGCGGTGGCGCCGGACGCGGACCTCGTCTTCCTCGGCCTGCCGCACCGGACCAGCGCCATGGTCGGCGACCGCTACGCCAGCCTCGGCTGCGCGGTGATCGACCTCTCGGGCGACTGGCGGCTCGACGACGCCAGCGTCTACGAGACGTTCTACGGCTGCGCCCACCCCTTCCCCGAGCGGCTGGGCACCTGGGCCTACGGCATGCCTGAGCTCGACCGCGCCTCGATCGTGGGCTCGCGCACCGTCGCAAGCCCTGGCTGTTTCGCCACGGCCATCACCTTGGCCCTGCTGCCCTTCGCCCGCGCTGGCCTGCTGCCAGAGCGCGTCGCGGTCAGCGCGATGACAGGCTCGTCGGGCTCGGGCGCCAACCCGCAAGCAGGCACGCACCATCCGCTGCGCTCGGTGACGTTGCGCCCGTACAAGGCGCTGGACCACCAGCACACGCCCGAGATCGAGCTGAACCTGCGCCGCGCCGGCGCACCGGCCGGCCTGGGCCTCGACTTCGTGCCGGTGAGCGCGCCACTGTCGCGCGGCATCCTGGCCAACTGCTTCTTCGAGGTCGACGCCGCGATCGACGCCGCCGCCGTCCACGCCGCGATCGACGCCTGCTACCGCGACGAGCCGCTGGTGCGCGTGCTCAAGGGCCGTCTGCCCGAGGTCGCTGCGGTCAAGGGCAGCATGTTCGTCGACGTCGGCGCCAGCGTCGGCGCGGCCCGCGGTGGCAAGCGCACGGTCGTCGCGCACAGCGCGCTCGACAACCTGGTCAAGGGCGGCGCCGGCCAGGCCGTGCAGGCGATGAACGTCGCGATGGGCTGGCCCGAGGTGCTCGGCCTCGACGCGCCGGCGCTCTGGCCGTAGGGTCGAGAGCGAAGAGCTGGCGCTCGGGCCGGCCGTGGGACGACGAGGAGAGAGCATGGCGCGCAGGGTCCTGGTCAAGTTCGGCGGCGCGACGCTCGCGGATCCGCGCCTGCGCGCGGCGCTGGCGGCCGACCTGGCGACGATCGCCGGCGACGTCCAGCTGGTCATCGTTCACGGCGGCGGCCCCCAGACCAGCGCTCTGGCCAAGCGCCTCGGCCTGGAGCCGGAATTCCGCGCCGGCCGCCGCGTCACCGACCTTGCGACGCTCGAGGTCGCGGCCTGGACGCTGGTTGGCGGCGTCGCCACCGAATGGCTCGCGGCCCTGCTGCACGCCGGGGTCCGCGCGGTCTCGACGCCGGTCGCCTCGGGTGGCCTGCTGCGCTCGCGGCGCCGGCCGCCGCGCAAGGTCAGCGGCGAGGCCGAACCGATCGACTTCGGCGAGGTCGCCGACCCCGCCGGCGTCGATCCCGCGCTCTGCGAGGCGCTCTGGGCCGGCGGCTTCGTCCCTGTCCTCTCGTCGCTCTGCGTCGATGACCAGGGCCGACGCCTGAACCTCAATGCAGACACCGCCGCGCGCGCCCTGGCGATCGGCTTGAAGGTCGACGACGTGATCGCCGTGGCGGATGTTCCCGGCGTCTTTGGTGCGCTCGGCCGCGTCGAGACCCACATGCCGCTGCTGCATCCTGCGGACGTGCGCCGGCTGGTCGCCGACGGCACGGTCTCAGGCGGCATGGTCGCCAAGCTCGAGGAGATGGTCGAGCAGGTCGACGCCGGCGTCGGTGCGTGCTGGATCGTCGGTGCCGAGACCGAAGCGCCGATCCGCAGCGCGCTTGCCGGCGGCCCCGGTTTGCGCACCTGCGTCCGGGCCGAAGGAGCCGGCCGATGACCACCACGCAGATGACCGTGACACGCTCGTCCGACGCCGCACGTCGCCGCGTGGGCCCGAGCGCTCGTGGCCGCCTCGCGTGGATCGCCCTGCTGCTGGCGCTGCCGGCGAGCGCGTCGGCCTACTCGGTGGACGGCAAGATCGGCGTCGGCTTCGAGGAGACGCTGGTCGCGCTGGGCAACGGCACGTTCTCGGTCGACGCCATCCCGGACGTGCGCGCGGCCGGTTTTGGCGCCTGGGGCTGGACCGGCGACATCGGCTGGGAGGTCATCATCGGCATGCGTGCGTTGTTGCTGCCGAACCTGCCGGCCGACGTCGCGGGCTTCGTCACGCTCGGCGGCCACTACAACGTCTTCCGCTCACCGCGCGTCAACCTCTCGGCCGGCTTGCGCGTCGACACCGGCTTCGCCCGGACGGTGGACGCCAACGGCGCCGCCGGCTCGCTGCGCGTCGGCTTCGGCTTCGAGGCGCCGCTGCGCGCGGTCTACTTCTTGAGCGACCAGTTCTCGATCTCGGGCACGGTCGGGCCGGTCCTGGTCGTCAACGGCAGCGAGGCCAACCCCTTCACGGGCTCGACCAACTCGACGGACTTCTCGCTGTTCCGCGGCGGGTTCGGCGGCGGCATCGGCTTTACCGTGTGGTTGCGATAGGTTTCCTGCCGTTCTCCGCGACGGACCGGCGCTGCGCCCACGGGCCGGCCCTCGCAAGTCGAGCGTTGGCACGCAGTGCCGCGTTGGGGTAGACTCACGCCGCCCGTCGCCAGGACGGGCCGGAGGGATCGATGCTTCGGGTCGCGCTGTTGCCAGGAGACGGGATTGGCCCCGAGGTCATCGCGGCCGCTGTCGAGGTCGTGGACGCGGCGGCGGCGCGCTTCGGCTTCGCCTGGAGCCACGAGCACTTCGACCTCGGCGCCGAGCGCTTCCTGCGCACGGGCGAGACGCTGCCCGAGAGCGACTTCGTGCGGCTGCGCGACGACCACGAGCGCATCCTGCTCGGCGCGTTCGGCGATCCGCGCGTGCCCAGCAACGTCCACGCCAAGGACATCCTGCTCGGCCTGCGCCAACGCCTCGACCTCTATGTCAATCTGCGCCCGGTCCACCTGGTCGATGCCCGCTTCTGCCCGCTAGCCGCGCCCGGCACCATCGACATGGCCGTGGTGCGCGAGAACACCGAGAGCGTCTACGTCGGCATCGGTGGCCGCTTGCGCCCCGGCATGCCGGACGAGGTCGCGCAGAGCGTGATGATCGCGACGCGTGGCGCCTGCGACCGCCTGCTGCGCTACGCCTTCGAGCTGGCGCGCACCCGGCGTGGCGTCGTCACCCTCTGTGACAAGGCCAACGCGATCCCCGAGGCCCACGGCCTGTGGCGCCTCAGCCTGGCGGCCGTGCGCCAGGAGTTCCCCGACGTCGAGGCGCGCACGCTGTACGCCGACGTCGCGGCGATGCGCATGGTCACCCATCCCGGCGAGTTCGACGTGGTCGTCGGCGACAACCTGGTCGGCGACATCCTCTCGGACCTCGCGGCCGCGCTGGTCGGTGGCCTGGGCCTGGCGCCCTCGTCGAGCGTCCACCCCGGTCGCCACGCGCTCTACGAACCGGTGCACGGCTCGGCCCCGGACATCGCCGGCAAGGGCGTCGCCAACCCGATGGCGGCCATCCTCTCGGCAGCGATGATGCTCGACGACGCCGGGCTGCACGACGCGGGTCATGCCGTGCGCGCGGCGGTCGAGAACGCGCTGCACGAAGGCCAGATGACGCGGGACTTGGGCGGCAACCTTGCGACCGCAGACGTGACTTCCTACATTTGCCAGAGGGTCGCGGAGGCATAGCCCCCGCAACGGCGCAGGAGAGGTCCATGGCTCACGACGGCACCGACACCGACAACGCCGCCCCCCAAGCGGTCGTGCCGAGCGCGACGACGCGATTCGACGGTCGCATCTTGTTTCTGTACGCCAACTTGGACTTGGTCCGCCGCCAGCTCGACGGCGAGGACATCGGCTGGCTGCCCGACGAGCCCTTGATCGACAACATCTCGACCGACGAGATCACCCCGGGCTGGGTTTGCTTCTACTTTGACGAGACGCTCGGCGAATACAGCCTCGTCGGCCTGCGCGGCGGCGTCGTCCGCGCCCGCGACATCCAGAACGGCGGCTTCTCGGTCATCGTCTCGGGCTTGTCGAAGGGCTGCGGCAGCAGCCGCGAGACCGCGCCCTACTCCGAGATGGCCGCCGGCATCCGCCTGGTCATCGCCAAGAGCATCGAGAAGATCTACAGCCAGAACTGCCAGAACATCGGCCTCTTCACCTCGACCGACTTCAGCCTGATCCCGCGGATCCAGGCCGGCGAGGCCCTGCCGCTCGAGCTCTTCACCACAGGCCTGGATCCGGTCGCGACCGACGTCGTCACCCAGGGCGGCTTGTTCGCCTACAACCGCTCGCGCCTCGCGGGGACGGTGCGTCCGCCGGCGCTGACGACGCCCAAGCGGCCGATGACGCTCGCCGAGAAGGTCATCGCCCGCCACGCCATCGTCGACGCCACCACCGGCGAGACCGGCGCCGTGGCGGTGCAGCCGGGCGACGCCGTCTTCGTCCGCACGGGCGTGCGCTTCAGCCACGACTACACCACGGCGATGGCGCAGGCCGGCTTCAAGGCCGCGCTCGGCCCGGACGCCAAGGTGCGCGACGCGAGCTCGATCTTCGCCTTCCGCGACCACCTGACCTTCCTCGACCGTGTCATGCCCGAGGCCCACCGCGCGATGGGCCTCGACGTCAAGGCCGCCGATCTCGCCACGATCCAGCGCGCGTTCTGCGCCGAGCAGGGCATCCGTCTCTACGACGAGAGCGCCGACGGCAGCGGCAGCGAGGCGATCTGCCACAACGCGGTGCTCGAGGACCTGGGCCTACCCGGCGACATCATCGTCGGCACCGACAGCCACACCTGCACCGCCGGCGCGCTCGGCGCGTTCGCGTTCGGCGTCGGCTCCACCGACATGGCCAACACCTGGTACACCAACGACATCCGCGTCGGCGTGCCGGAGTCGGTGCGCTTCGACCTGCACGGGCGGCTGCCCGAAGGCGTCACGGCCAAAGACGTCATGCTCCACATCATGGCCTTCCCCTACATCCGCGCCGGCCACGCCATCGGCAAGGTGCTGGAGTTCGGCGGTCCGGGCGTCGCGTTCCTGTCGATGGACGAGCGCGCGACCCTGACGAACATGGCCGTCGAGGCGGGTGCGACGACCGGCATCATCGCAGCCGACGAGGTCACGCTGCGTTCGCTGGCGCAGCTCCGCCCGGGTCTCGACGTCGAGTCGCTGCGCGATCGAATGCTGGACGCCGACGACGACGCCGTCTACGCCGAGACCTTCCACGTCGCGATGGATGACCTGTCGCTGATGGTCGCGCGCCCCGGTGACCCGCGCAACGGCGTGCCGCTGCAGGATCTCGGGGCGCCGATCCACATCGACATCGCCTACGGCGGCAGCTGCACCGGCGGCAAGATGGCCGACATGGACATGTACGCCAGCGTGCTGGGCGAGGCCGTCCGCGCCGGCCTGCACGTCGCCGACCACGTCGAGCTCTACATCCAGTTCGGCAGCCAGAAGATCAAGGAGTACGCGACGCGCAAGGGCTACCTCGAGCTCTTCGCCGCTGCGGGGGCCACCGTCATCGATCCCAGCTGCGGCGCTTGCATCAAGGCCGGTCCCGGCGTCTCGACGCGCCCGGACCAGATCACGGTGTCGGCGATCAACCGCAACTTTCCAGGCCGCAGCGGCCCCGGCGACGTCTTCCTCGCCAGCCCGCGCGTGGTCGCGGCGTCGGCGATCCTCGGCCATATCGGATCGCCCGACGACATCGCGGCCCTGGCACGGCGGCGCAACGCGCGCACCAGCGGGATGAGCGCAAGCGCCTGAGCTGCGTTGCGCGTTCGAGGCCCATGCGGCACGCTGGGTGGTCGCTGGAGGCCGCCGATGATCCGTCCTGGTACCCTGGGTAGTCGACGCTTCGTGGTGACCGCGCTCGCGGCCTCGACGACGTGGATGGCCGCGGTCGCCGGCGACGTCGTGGCCCAGCCGCCTGCGGCCGCCCCCAGCGCCGAGCCCCCGGGCGATGACGGCCTGCCGCCACCTGCGGCGCCCAGCGCAGCGGCCCCGGCCCCGGCTCCTGCCCCGGCTCCTGCCCCGGCCCCGGCTCCGGCTCCTGCCCCGGCTACGGCCGCGCCCGAGATCGAACCCGGCCACGCCGCCCGCCTCGAGAAAGCCATCGAGGCGCGCAAGGCCGGCCAATTCGAGGCGGCCCTGACGATGCTGCGGGCCCTGGTCGCCGAGGCACCGCAGCTGGCGCGGGCCTGGCACGAGATCGGCGTGCTCTACGCCCTGCACGGCCAGCTCGACGACGCCCGCACCGCGTTCGAGGCCGCACTCGAGCGCGATCCGACGCTGCTCGCCGCGCGGATGAACCTGGCCGAGATCCTGCGCGCCGAAGGCAAGTTCGGCGCGGCGCTGCCGCACTATCGGACGGTGGCCGCGGCCGCCGGCGTCGACCGGTCGGTGCAGCTCGCGGCGCGCAAAGGCGCAGCGATCAGCCTGATCGGCCTGGGCGATCGCGAGGGTGCGCGGGCCGAGCTGACGGCGCTGCAAGACGCCGATCCCTCCGGCGAGGCCGGAACCTGGGCCAAGGAGCGCCTCGCGTCGCTGGACGCCGACGCCCGAGCGCCCGCCGACGTCGCCGAGGCCGACGCCGAGGTCGAGCGCCTGATCCAAACGGGCCGCATCCGCGAGGCTGCGGACCTGGCGGGCCAGACCTGCCGCGAGGCCCCCTCGGCCGAACGCTGCTACCGGCAGGCGGTGGCCCTGCTGGCACTGCGCGACTACCTCGGCGCGGTCGCGGCGCTGCGGGCGTCGCTGCAGGTCGACAAGGCCTACCTGCCGGCGCTGTCGGCCTGGCCGACGGCGATCCGCAAGCTGCGCGGCGAGGGCGCCCAGGCGCTGCAGGTGCCGTTCGCGGCCCCGGGCGAGGTGGCGACCCGCAAGGCCGCGCGCGCGCTGGTCGAAGGCGACCTGCTGCTCGCCGAGCAGACCGCGACCGCCGCGATGGAGGCGTCGGGCCCGAGCGCGACGCTGCTGCTCTGCCGCGCCCAGGCGCGCCTGCTGCGCGGCGACCACCGGCGCGCTGTGGCCGACTTCGAGGCGCTTGCCGCACGACGTCCGGGCTACGATCTGGCGCGCTCGGGCCAGGCCGCGGTCGCGTTCGCAGAAGGGCGCCTCGATGTCGCCCGCCGCCTGGCCGAGCTGCCGCCCGCCGCGACGATCCCGGTCGGCGTCGAGTTGCCCGATGGCTTCGACGCCGACGCCGACGTGCGCGCCTTCGTTCTCTGGCACCACGACGAGGTCGACCACCGGCTCGCGATGCTGCTCGATCCCGGTCGCCGGCCGCGTCAGGTTCGTCCGCCGCCGCCATCGCTCGATGTCGAGGCGCTGCGACCGCCCCCAACGGCCGAGGCCGCGCCTGCCCCGGGCCGCGGCGGCGCCAACCCCGGGCGCGGCGCCGCAGGGACCAAGGGACGCAGGGCACGATGATCCGCGAGGCAGACGCAGGCGACGACGACCGGCACGTGCCGCAGGCGGTCGCGCTCCATCCGGGCTGCGGCGCGCTGCGAGGCACCGTGGTGTTGCCGCAGCCGGACGACAGCGTGCGCGTGCTCGTCGACGCGGTGGTGCGCTGGCGTGACGGCCGCATCGTCGCGGTGGAGCACGTCGCCCCCCACGATCCCGCCGACGATGGCGCGGCCGGCGCGCGCGTCGACGCAGGCCGGCACCGACTGATCGTGCCGGGTCTGGTCGATCTGCACGTCCATTGGCCCCAGCATCATGTGCGTGGCGCGTTCTCGGGCGCGCTGCTGCCTTGGCTACGCGAGTCGATCTGGCCCGCAGAGGCGGCGTTCGTCGACGGCGCGGTGGCCGAGGCGCGGGCGCGGGCGTTCCTGCATGATCTGGCGCGCGCCGGCACGACCGCGGCCCTGACCTTCGGCCCGCCCTCGCTGCCAGCGAGCCGGACGCTGTTGGCGCTCGCGCCACGTGGCATCTTCGACGGCCCGGCGCTGATGGAGCGCAACTGCCCAGACGAGCTGCAGACCCCGACCCTGGCGATGCTCGACGCGATCGCAGCGCTCCCTGCGAACGAACGTCGCCGCCTGGCGATCTCGCCGCGGTTTGCCCCGAACGTCGGCGGCCCAGGGCTGGCCGCGGCGGGCGCGCTGGCCAGGCGCCTCGGTCTCCCGGCGCAGAGCCACCTCTCCGAGAACGTCGACGAGATCCGCTGGGTCGCCGACCTCTTCCCCGCAGCGCGCGACTACACCGACGTCTACGACCAGGCCGGCCTGCTCGGATCGCACGTGGTGCAGGCACACGGCGTCCACCTCGGCGATCGCGAGCTCCGGCGCCTCGCCGAGACGGGGACCTGGATCGCGCATTGCCCGACCTCGAACGAGGCGTTGGGGTCCGGGCGCATGCCCGTCGAGCGCCTCGACGCCGCGGGCGTGCGCTGGGTGCTCGCGACCGATGTCGGCGCCGGACCGCAGCTGTCGTTGCTGCACGTGATCGACGCCTGCGTCCGCCACCACGCCGCCGCGGGCGTGCACGTCGGCTGGGCGCGGGCGCTGTGTCGCGCCTCAGCGGTGCCAGGCAGCTATCTGGCGCAGTTCGACGCTGGCCTCGACGGCCTCGGCACGCTGCGCCCTGGCGCACCGGCCCATCTGCTGGCCCTCCCGATGCCGGAGCTGCCGTCGGCGACGATCATGGCGGCCGCCGCCGGCGACGCCGACGCCATCGCGACGCTGCTGGCGACCACGATCGCGCAGGCCGGGCCGGCGTTCGAGTCGGCGCCGATGGCCGTCGTGCAATGGGGGCAGCTGCTGACGTTGCCGCCCGATGGCGGCGCGTGAAGGCCGGCCGCCGCGCTGCAACCGGCCGGCCGCGACGCTAGAGGTTGCCGAGCTCCTTGGCCTTGTCCGGCCCGGTGACCAGCATCTCGCCGCCGGGCGCATCGCCGAGCTTGAGGAACTGCCGCGCGGCGAGCTCGATGACGTCGCGCGACTTCGGCTCGGCGAGGTTCAGGCGGTATTCGTTGATGACGCGCAGCTGCTGGTCGCGCCACAGGCCCCAGCAGGCCGCGCCCACGCTCGCCTGCACCTGGCTCTTGAGCGGCTCGCGCAACGAGATCCGCCCTTCGATCGGGCTCTCGGCCTGGCCACACGTCACGCATTGCACTGTCGACATCGAAGCCTCCCTCGCGCGCTGGCGCGCTGGCGGCTGCAGAGTAGGAGGCGGGGGCTCGGCCCGCAACGTCGGAACCGACGCATTGACGAGGCTCGGGCCCTTGACGCGCTCGGGACGGGGCCCGATGCTCCCGGCCTTCTGGCGCCGGAGCGCCGACGGAGCGGGTCATGAGCGATCGCAAGAAGCTGGTGTTGGCATACTCGGGTGGTCTGGACACGTCGGCCATGTTGCACTGGCTCAAGGTCGAGAAAGGCTACGACATCGTGTGCATGACGGCCGACATCGGCCAGGGCGAGGAGCTCTCGGGCCTGCACGAGAAGGCGCTGAGCTCGGGCGCCTCGGACATCCACATCGTCGACCTGCGCGAAGAGTTCGTCCGCGACTACGTCTTCCCCGCGATCCAGGCCAACGCCGTCTACGAGGGCTACTACCTGCTCGGCACCGCCCTCGCCCGCCCCGTGATCGCCAAGGCGCTGATCGACGTCGCCAACGAGGCCGGCGCGGTCGCCATCGGCCACGGCGCCACCGGCAAGGGCAACGATCAGGTGCGCTTCGAGCTGACCGCCTACGCCCTGCGCCCCGAGATCGAGGTCGTCGCCCCCTGGCGCACCTGGCCCTACAAGGGCCGCATGGACCTGATCAACTACTGCAAGCAGCACAACATCAAGGTCGACGCCACCGCCGAGAAGCCCTACTCGATGGACCGCAACCTGCTGCACATCTCCTACGAGGGCGGTGTGCTCGAAGATCCGTGGTTCGAGCCCGAAGAGGACATGTTCCGCCTCACGACCGATCCGCGCCTCGCGCCGGACGAGCCGGAGTCGGTCGAGGTCGAGTTCAAGGACGGCATCCCGGTCGCGGTCAACGGCAAGCGCATGGGTCCGGCCGCGCTGCTCGAGGCGTGCAACAAGCTCGGCGGCAAGCACGGCGTCGGCCGCGTCGACCTCGTCGAGAACCGCTACGTCGGCATCAAGTCGCGCGGCGTCTACGAGACCCCCGGCGGCACCCTGCTCTACCACGCGCACCGCGCCATCGAGCAGATCGTGCTCGACCGCGAGGTGATGGCGCTGCGCGACGGCTTGGTGCCCCAGTTCACGCGCATGATCTACAACGGCTACTGGTTCTCGCCGGAGTTCCAGCACCTGCTCTCGCTGATCCGCAACACGCAGAAGGGCGTCACCGGCGTCGCGCGGCTGAAGCTCTACAAGGGCAACTGCTGGATCACCGGTCGCAAGGCGCGCAACTCGCTCTACAACCCCGAGTACAGCACCTTCGAGGCCGACAAGGTCTACAACCAGGCCGACGCCGACGGCTTCATCAAGCTGCACGCGCTGCGCCTGAAGCTGAACACGTACCGCGATCGCGCCGCGCTCGCGAACCCGACCGACGAGGTGATCGAGGAAGTCAGCGCGCTCAAGGACTACATCGAGTAGCGCAGGACCGACCAGGACGCGCCCCCGGCCGTTCTGGCCGCTGCGGGTGCCGGGGGGATGGATCATGCAGAAACGGATCAAGGTGTTCGCCGGGCGGAGCCACCGCACGCTCGCCGAGGCGATCTGCGCCCAACTCGACCTGCCGTTGGGTGCGAGCGACGTCGTCAAGTTCAGCAACGACAACCTGATGGTCAAGATTGGCGAGAACGTGCGCGAATGCGACGTCTTCTACGTCCAGACCAGCTGCCCGCCCGTGGATGAGCACCTGGTCGAGACGCTGATCGCGATCGACGCGCTCAAGAACGCCTCGGCGGCGCGCGTGACGGCGGTCCTGCCGTACTTCCCGTACGTCCGCTCCGACAAGAAGGACCGGCCGCGCATCAGCATCACGGCGCGCCTGGTGGCCGACCTGCTCGCGACCGCCGGCGCCGATCGCGTGCTGATGATGGACCTGCACTCGCCGCAGATCCAAGGCTTCTTCCGCATGCCGACCGACCACCTGGTCGCCGCGCCGATCCTCTGCGATTACCTGCGCACCTGGGACCTCTCGAACGCCGTCCTCGTGGCTGGTGACGCAGGTGAGGCCAAGGAGCTCGGACGTTTCGCCAACCGCCTGCACCTGCCGATGGCGGTCGTCGACAAGCGCCGCCTGGGCGATGACGACAAGGCGGTCGCGACCAACCTGATCGGCCACGTCGACGGCATGGACGCGATCATCGTCGACGACGAGATGGCCACCGGCGGCACGGTGGTCGAGGCCGCGCGCTTCCTGCTGGAGCGCGGCGCCCGCAGCGTCTCGGTGGCCGTGACCCACGGCGTGCTCTCGGGCCCGGCGCTCGAGCGCATCGCCAACGGCCCGTTCCGCGAGGTCGTCGTCACCGACACGGTCCCCGTGCAGGCCAAGGCCAGCGCGTGCAGCAAGATCCGCGTCCTCAGCGTCGCGCCGCTGCTGGCCAAGGCCATCCGCCGCATTCACGACGGCGACTCGGTCAGCGACCTGTTCTAGCCGCAGCTCCCGGCGATGGCGCGTTCCGTCGAGACCACGCGCGCGGCGCACCGTCTTGCGGGGGGCACCGAGAGAACTCCGCTTCACCTCGTGCGTCTTGGTCTCGCTGCTTGACCCTCGTCAGGCGGGCCCCTACGTTGGATCGCGGGGGGGTGGAGAGGCTCGATGGGCGCAGGACCACGCACCGCAGCAGCCTTGATCGTTGGCGTCGCGCTGGCATGGCTGCTCTTTGCCGGTCTCGCCCTGCTGCTCGACGCACACTCCTCCCCGCCCCACGCAGAGGCCAAGGCGCAAGCCAAGGCCCGCCAAGACGGCACCAAGCGGCCACGCTCGGTCAAGGCGCGCCTGGCGAAGGCTCCGACACAGTCCGCGTCGGCGAAGCCCACGCCGAGCGAACCCGACAAGCCCAAAGAGCCCGAGAAACCCAAGCCGGTCGAGACACCGGACGGCCAGATCGTCGAGACGGCGCGCCCCGAGACCGAGGAGCGCCCTGAGGTTGCGCGCTACCTTGGTCGCTACGACATGAAGGTCGAGCGCGAGCAGAAGAGCCAAGGCCAGAAGCGCAAGACCCAAGATCTCGGCAAGATGGAGATCGACAAGCCGAGCGAGCTGCAGAGCCCCGACAGCACGAGCAAGGCTCCGACGTCGATCGCGGGCACGCCCAAGCCGCTGCGGCCGATGCAGGCGGCCGAGGCCAAGCAGCGCGACACCCAGCCAAGCAAGCGGGCCGAAGCCCAGGTCGCCAAGACGTCGCCGTCGCCCCCGGCCCAGCCCACCGAGCGCCCGACCCAACCAACGGCGGCACCGACCAACGGCCCTGGCGCTGCGCCCGACTTGCCGCCGTCGTCCGACATGCTGCGTCCGTCGGTCGTCCGCGGCGGCACGGCGTCGATGATCCTGCCGTCGACTTCGGCCGGCAACATCGCACACAACATGCAGGCGCTCGCCGGCAGCCCAGGCTCCGACGACTACCTGCCGGACGTCGACGACGAGGGCGCGACCAACCTGCTCAACACGCGCAAGTTCCGCTACTGGGACTTCTTCCAGAGGGTCCGCGAGCGGGTGCGCGACGAGTGGAACCCGGCCCAGGTCTGGCAATCCCATGATCCATCAGGCAAACGCTACGGCGTCCGCGACCGGCTGACGGTCGTGCGCGTGCGTCTCGACCCCCAGGGCGCGGTCAAGGAGCTGCGCGTCCAGAAACCTTCTGGCCTGTCCTTCCTTGACGACGAGGCGACGCGTGCTTTCTCTGCGGGTGGGCCCTACCCGAATCCACCGGCTGGGCTGCTCAACGAGCAAGGCGAGGTCGAGTTCCAGTTCGGGTTCATGTTCGAGATCTCCTCGTCTCGCTTCCGCTTCTACCGGATGGATCGGTAGCCGGAGCCAGCCCATGCCAGCCCTTGGCCGTCGACGCGAGCGCGTCGAGACGGCGTCGAATCGATTTGCCCGCCGCCGACGCTCGCTATCGGCACGACTCCGTGCCTGGCTCGCTGCCACGGGTCTTGCCCTGCTCGCGCTCGCGCCATGGGCCCCCCGCCCGGCATCGGCAGCCCTGCGCTACGAGGTCGGCCTGCACGACCTCGACGAGGACCGCCGCGAGCCGCTGATGAGGCTCGTGGCCGCGGCCGAAGCCGACGTGCAGGCCGCGTTGCGCACACGCCTGGACGGCACGCTGCGGGTCGACTTCGCCGGCAGCGACGAGGCGTTCCGCGCCGCAGTGCAGAACGCGGGCGCAGGCTCGCAATGGTCCGAGCCCTGGATCGCGGGCCTCGCGCTGCTCGACGCCGAGCGCATCATCGTGCGCCTCGACGGCCCCGGCCTGCTGCAGACCAGCGAGACCGTGCGCCACGAGCTCGCCCACGTCGCGATCCACGCGCTGTCGCACGGACGCTGGTTGCCGCGCTGGTACCACGAGTCCGTGGCGATGTTCGTCGCCGGCGAGGCCACCGCCGAACGCCTGCGCGACATGTTCGGCGCCGGCACGGGCGGCACGATCGAGACCCTCGACGACCTGCAGGACGCCTTCACCGGCAACCGGCTCCAGGCCAGCCACGCCTACGCCACGGCCTCGGGCTTCTTGCGCTTCGCCGTACGCCGCAGCGGCAACACGATGGCGCTGGCCGACCTGCACGAGCGCATGCACCTCGGCCTCGACTTCGAGCCGGCCTGGATCGCCACCTTCGGCCTCGGTCCCAAGGAGCTCTTCGCCCTCTATGCCGGCTTCCTCGAGAGCGCAGGCTCGCGCTGGGCGGTCCTGCTCGGCGACACCACGGTCTGGTCGATCGTCTCGTTGCTCTTCATCCTCAGCTTGATCGTCGGCTGGCGTCGCCGTCCGCGCTTCGAGCCCGGCGAGCCGATGGACCTCGAGGCGATCGCCGCCGCCGGCGCCTACGCGATGCGGACCGGCCGGATGGTGCCGCCGCTCGACGCAGAGCCGCCTCTGCGGGGCGGGTTCTATGTGCCACGGCGTGGCAGCGCCGACCCTGACGCGCGCTTCGCCATCGCCGGCGAGGATGCGGCGCCGCAGCACCAGGAGCTGGCCGAGCTCGACGATGAAGACGGCGACGACGACGACGACGACGCAGACGACGACCACGCGGACGACGACGACGCGGACGACGACGACGCAGACGACGACGACGCGCCCGACGACGACGCGCCCGACGACGACGACCACGCGCCCGACGACGACGCGCCCGACGAATCCGCCACGATCGCCCCGCCCGACGGCGCAGACGCCGCGCGCCCCGTTCCAGCGCGACCGGTGCCGGCAGCCTCCCTGCCCGCAGATCCGCCGGTCGAGCGAAGCCCTCCGCCCCGACGACTGCGCCGCACCTGGGAGCCGCGTTGACAGTGCCGAACGCCGGCCCCTATAACCGCGCCGCCGCCCCGAACTGCACCACGCGGCCCCTGTGGGACGATGACCGGCACCCCCCTGCAATTCCGCCCGCATCTGCTCCGGCAGCGCCACCTCGGCCTGCTCGTGCAGGCCATGGACGCCGTGCAGGACACGCTCTCGCGCAAGGAGGTCCGCCTCGCGGCCGAGCGCTTCTTCGAGCAGACGATCGCCGACGGCGACGCCCTCGCTGAGCTGCTGCGCGAGCGCGACGCCTACGGCCAGTTCTACCCCTGGCTGCTCTGGGACGCGCAGCTGCGCGCCGGCTGCCTCGGGCGTCGCCTGCTGCGTCGGTCCGCCGCGCGCGACCGCGACGAGGCCGCGATCGTCGACGCGTTGCAGGCGGCCGCTCCGGACGTGTTCCAGATCCGCGCGATCGACGGCAGGCAGGCCCTGCTGGAGCGCATCGCCGACGGCAGCGTCATCGCGGTCCACGAGCCCGTGCTCGACGCGGTGTCGGCGGTCGACGATCTGCTGGTCGCGCGCGCGATCTGCCTGGCCGAAGAGGGCGGGTCGCCGATCTGGCTGCTCGACGCCGTGCATGTCGTGCTGCCGGCGCGCAGCCGCCGCACGATGATCCGCGCTGCCCGCACGGCGGCCTTGCTGCCCCGCGAGCGGCGCCTGGCGTCGCTGATCGCGGCGTCGCTGCGCAGCCTGCAGGCGGCCAACCGCAAGGGAGCCACGATGCGCTCGCCGGACGGTGCGCCGATCCTGCGCGCGAGCCTGGGATTCGACGTCGCGGACGAGACCGGCCTGCGCGACGGGCTCGAGGCGCTGCTGGCCGCCCGCCGCATCGAGTGCGCCGACGACGGTGGCTATATCGTGGTCGACGCCAGCCTGGGCGCCCCGGGGGCACGCCTCCACCTGCGCCCCGGCCGGCTGCAAGTCGCCACACGATCGGTCGCCAGGGCCGAACGCCTGCGCCGGACGCTGCCAGCGGTGCTCCCCGGCCTGCGCCCGCGCCTCACACTCGTGCGCGATCTCGCCGCGATGCTCGACGATCTCTGGCTCGAGCCCGAAACCGGCGCAGATCTGGCGCGCATGACCCGCGATTGGCTCGAAGAGACGCTGCGCGGCCTGGCCGAACGACCGCTGACGACGCTCGACGGCGCAACGCCGCTGCAGGCGATGTCGACGACCAAGGGCCGCAACCGGGTGCGCGCGATGCTGCGCCAGCTCGAGCCGCTGTCGGCGGTCGGTGGACCGCAGTGCCGGGCCTCGATCGACTCGTTCTGGGCCCAGCTCTCGTCGCCGCACGCCGGCTGATCGGCGCGCGTCCGCCTCGCGCGGGCCGACGACCTGCTACGCCAGTACGTCCTCGAACGCCTTGCAGAACACCGGCACGTCGCTGTCGTCGATGGCATCGACCGCGTCGACGAGGCCGTCGTTGGGCCAGCCGACGCTGCATTGGCGGTCACTCGGTCGCAGGTAGGCGCAGTGGTCGCAGCGCCAGCGCAAGCCCCAGGACTCGGCCTGCGCGGCGAAGGTCGCGTTGGCTGCCGCGCGCCCTTCGGGGCCGCTGACGGTGGGCTGGAAGCGGGGACGCGTTCGCCGGGTCGTCATCGTGCACTCCGGAGCCAGGTGTCGACCGCGTCGATCAGCTCGCGCTGCTTGCCGTCCGCCCCCTGGCGCAAGGCCGCCATCGAGGCCTCACGCGCCTCGGGGGCCTCGAGCACCAGACGCATCAACCGGGCCTCGACGCCCGCTCCTGCCTCGTCGAGCAACCAGGCGTGAGGGCGCAGGTCACGGGTCCGCATCCACCGCAGCAGCGCGACCAACGCCCGCAGCCGGCCGGCCTCGGGCAAGAACGCCGCCGGGCGGAGCAGCCGCTCCGCATCGCCGAAGCGTCCAGCGCGCAGGCATGCGCTGGCGGCAGCGTCGCGCCAGCTGGGGGCCGGTGCCAACGCCTCGGCGGTGATGACCAACACCGGATCGTTGCCGCGCACCCAACGCTCGAGGAAGCGGTCGATCGCCTCGACGTTCGCGTCCTTGCGCACTGGCGCATAGAAGAGCTTGGACGCCTCGGCCATCCGCGCGTCGAGCATCGCCGTCGCCTGGGCACACGCTTCGGCCACCCGGCCCTTGGACGCGAGCACGACGATCGGCTGCAGCTCCTTGCGCACGTTCGGCGCGGCGTCGCGGACCGCGAGCGGGCTCCAGCGGATCGCCAGCGCCAGGGGCGGCGGTTGCACCGGTGGTCCGGCAAACCTGGCGACCGCCCGCGACGTCGTCGGGGTCGCGGCGGCGGGTGGCGGCAGCGGCTCGTCAGGCTCAGAGGCGACCGCCGCGGTCGCAGAGGGCTCGGGCTGTCCCGCCCACGCGCTGGGGCTGGCGAGCACGGCCACCATCCACAGGGCGACGACGCCGCACGTCGGCACGGCGGGAATAGCCGCGGGGCTGCTGGCGTTGGCGAGCGCGGAACGGGGGGTCACGAATCCTCCGGGCGTGCCTTGACAGCACACGGACGCATCCTACCCTCCGCCAAGTCTTCGGGACAGCCCCGGCCCGAGCTCGGAGTCGAGGCGCCAGGTCGGCAGACGCCGAGGACCCGCGCGTGCATCGAGGACGCGTCCCCGAAGAGAACGAATCATGCCGAGCAAGGCTCGGCGGGAGCGAACGCATGGCAGGCCAGCCGGTCATTCAGATTCGCGAACTCACGAAAGACTACGGCGACTTCCGCGCCCTCAAGGGGATCAGCTTCGACGTGCGCAAGGGCGAGATCCTCGGCCTGCTCGGTCCCAACGGCGCCGGCAAGTCGACCACGATGAAGATCCTGACCGGCTACATCTCGGCGACCAGCGGCGAGGTGACGGTCGATGGGCTCGATCTCTTCCGCGAGCCGCTGGAGACGCGACGCCGCATCGGCTACCTGCCGGAGTCGACGGCGCTCTACACCGACATGGTGGTCTACGACTACCTCGTCTACTGCGGCGAGATGCGGGGCTTCTCGCGCAAGCAGTGCGACGAGCGCATCGGCGTGCTGGCCAAGCGGGTC
This sequence comes from uncultured Enterobacteriaceae bacterium, assembly GCA_964586155.1. Lineage (GTDB taxonomy): Bacteria > Myxococcota_A > UBA9042 > UBA9042 > UBA9042 > SXNM01. Next base: position 79,962 of record CAZPHC010000026.1, read on the forward strand.
GGGATCGTCGAGAAGCTGAGCGCCAGCATCGGCACGCTGTCCAAAGGCTACAAGCAGCGCGTCGGCCTGGCCCAGGCGCTGCTGCACAACCCGCAGATCGTCATCCTCGACGAGCCGACGTCGGGCCTCGATCCGAACCAGATCGTCGAGATCCGCGAGCTGATCAAGGAGCTCGGCAAGGATCACACGGTCATCCTCTCGACGCATATCCTGCCGGAGGTGCGCCAGACCTGCGATCGCATCGTCATCGTCCACCGCGGCACCATCGTCGCCGACGGCACGATCGAGCAGATTGAGGGCAAGATGGCCGACGAGCACGAGCTGGTGCTGGGGCTGCAGTTCGCGCCGGGCACGACGAAAGAGGCGGTGCAGACCGCGCTCGGCCAGATCGCCGGCGTGCGCAAATGCCAGATCGGCTACCACGCTTCGTCCCCGGTCGAGCACACGAATTTCGTCGTCTCGGCCAGTCGCGACGTGCGCCCGGAGATCGCGGCGTACGCGACGGCCCAGCAGCACACCATCGTGGAACTTCGCCGCAAGAGCATGGATCTTGAGGGGATCTTCCAGCACCTCACAGCCGACCGCTAGTCCGGGACGGATTGTTTGCGCGTCAGCCCGCGGGCGACGCAACGGGGGAGTCGTATGCGGCAGATCTTGGTCATCGCCCGGCGCGAGCTGGCGGCGACATTCGACTCGCCGATCGCCTACATCGCAGCGACGGTGTTCCTGGTCGCCACCGGCTTGATGTTCTTCTTCGGCATCGACGGCAGCGAGGACCTGTTCGAGGCGCGCCAGGCGACGGTGCGGCCGCTCTTCGACAGCGCGCCCTGGGTGCTCGCGGTGATCCTGCCTGCGGTCACGATGCGTCTCGTCGCCGAAGAGAAGAAGAGCGGCACCATCGAGTTGCTGGTCACCCTTCCCGTCAGCGACCTGCAGATCATCGTTGGCAAGCTGCTCGGCGCCGTCGGCTTCCTCGTCGTCGCGCTCGGTCTGACGCTGGTCTTCCCGGCGCTGATCTTGAGCCTCGGCACGCCGGATTTCGGCGCCATCGTCGGTGGCTACCTGGGCCTGTTCCTGATCGGCACGACCTTCCTCGCGCTCGGCGTGATGACCTCGACCTGGACCCACAACCAGATCGTCGCCTTCATCCTCGGGCTCTTGCTCTGCATCTTCTTCTGGACCGCGACCGACGCGCTGATCAAGGTCGCGTTCGAGCAGCCGCCGATGGCCCTGCAGCTGCTCACCTTCAAGCAGCAGTTCGCGTCGTTCTCCAAGGGCGTCGTGGACTTGCGCAACGTGGTCTACTTCCTCTCCGTGATCGCGGTCGCGGTCGGGGCGTCGACCTACACGTTGAAGTCGCGCAACTGGAAGTAGGCCCGCCGCCCGCGACGCGCTCGCGGACGCCCGTCCGACCCGAGAGGTAGACATCATGGCCAAATCGAACACAAAGCCGTCCGCGTCCGCCGGTCAGAGCCGCAACCGGCTGCGCACCGACGCCACCGTCCTGCTGCTCGCCACCGTCGGCATCGCCATCCTCGGCAACGCGATGTTGCTGCGCGTGCCGGCCCGCTTGGACCTGACCGAGACCAAGGTCCACACGCTCTCGCCCGAGAGCGTGACGGCGGCCAGGGCGCTCGAAGGCGTCAGCATCACCGTCTACATCAGCAAGCGCCTGCCCGAGTCGATCCCGACCCAAGGCAGCAAGGTGATGCTCAAGGGCGTCGATCGCGCGTTCCGCGACAAGATCGAGGAGTACGTCAGCGCCAGCGACGGCAAGATCCGCGTGGTCTACGCCGACACCGACGTGCCCAACGCCGGAACCGTCGAAGAGCAGGCCGAGGCCGCCAAGCTCGAGCTCTTCTCGTCGACCGAGGCCCAAGTCGAGGGCAACCAGCTCAAGTTCGCCCGCTTCGCGCTCGGCGCGACGTTCCACTACAAATCCGTCAGCGAAGTGCTGCCCAAGGCGCTCGAGCCCGGCTTCTTCGAGTTCGAGATGACCAAGCGCCTGCTGCGGCTCAAGGACAAGCACGAGCAGAGCCTGCTGCTCAAGGACGTGCTCAGCGACGGCAAGCGCCTCAGCGAAGCGGTCAAGAAGTGCGCCGAGGCCGTGCGCGAGATCACCAAGGAGTCGAGCGACCAGGGCGGCGGCGGCCTCGACCTGACCAAGCTCTCGAACGAGCCGCGCGGCATCCCGCAGAAGCTCGACGTCGGCAAGGAGAAGATGACGGCGGCCTGCTCGCCACTGGCCGATGTGCTCGGAACGACGCAGCAGACGCTCAAGGGCCGCAATGAGTTCGTCGACAACCTGCTCAAGTCGTCCCAGCAGTTCTTCAACATCTATAGCGAGATCGGTCGCTACCAGCGTGGCGAGGGCCCCAAGGAGGTCGAGCCGGAGCAAGCCTTGCCGCAGCTGGTCAACATGCTCGACCAGGTCGGCCACGAGGTCGAGCAGCGCCACACGACGCTGGTCGACAGCCCCGGCCAGCGCAAAATCGGCTTCCTCTGTGGTCACATGGAGTTCTGCCCGTTCGCCGAGCGCGAGTCCCTGATGGACCCGCAGATGGCGGCGATGATCCAGAACAACCAGATGATGAAGCAGATCGCCGAGACGGCGCAGCAGATCTCCAGCGCCATCGACCAGACCAACGCCCGTGTCGGCGACGGCCTCTTCGGCAAGCAGGGCTACGCCCTGACCAAGATCGAGAGCGGCAAGCCGATCCCGGCCGACGTAGCCGCCCTGGTCATCTACGCGCCACGTGCGGCGATCCCGGACTACGACCGGTTCCAGATCGACCAGTTCCTGCTCTCGGGCCGCCCGGTCGCCGTCTTCGCCCAGCAATGGGAGGTGTCGATCAACAACATGGTCGCGCCCAAGGAGATCGGCCAGGACGTGCGCCTGGACCACACCTCGCTCGACCGCACGAACTCCGACCTGCCTTCGGTGCTCGCCCCCTACGGCGTCGTGCTCGGCAACGATCTGGTCGTCGATCCGCGCCATAGCGACACCGTCCGCGTGATGGAGCTGCTCAACCGCGGCGGCATGAAGTTCCAGGCCGAACGCGACTTCGCGTACCCACTGGTGCCCGTGTTCACGGACTTCTCGCGCGATCACGCGCTGTCGCGCTCGATCCAGTCGATGTCGATCCCGTACGTGACGACCGTGCAGGTCAAGCCCGAGATCAAGGCCGACAGCCGCTTCGAGGTCCACGAACTCGTCCGCAGCGCCCCCGAGGCGCTGGCGCGCGACTCCGGCCTCTCGGCCAACCCGCTGACGCTGCAGCAGGCGGTCGTCAACCAGGCCGGCACCGGGCCGCATACCGTCGCGGTCGTCATTCGCGGCCCGTTCAAGTCCGCGTTCGCCGGCAAGGAGCCGCCGCATCGCCCGCCGGTGGCCAAGAAGATGAACCCGATGGGCCCGCCCGAGAAGGACGAGACCACCGAGGAGTACGAGCTGGTCAAGCGCAACTTCAAGCCGGACGGCCAGGGACGCCTGTTGGTGCTCGGCAGCAACCTCGGCATCGAAGGTCTGAGCCGCGCTGCGGTGCTGCGCGACTTCAGCGCCGCGTCGCTGACCAAGTTCTCGGTGGATGCGCTGCAGCAATACCAGGAGTGGCAGGCCCGGTTCCAGAACTGGCAGATCCGCATCCAGCAGGTCAGCCACCTGCTGCAAGAGAACCTGCGCTTCCTGTCGAACGTGCTCGACTGGGCGACCGCCCACGAGGCCCTTGCCGACATCCGAAGCAAGGGCGACACGCGCCGTCCGATGCGCGAGGTCAAGCCCGACGAGGCGCGCAACCTGCGGCTCGCCGCGATGCTCGGCAGCCCGATCCTGTTGATCCTGTTTGGATTCGGTCGCGCCCGCTTCCGCCGTCGCCGCGTCGAGCGCGCGGCCAGCATCGTGCGCTCGGCCTGATCTCCCCGCGGCGGCCGCGACCCGGATCGACGCGCCGCCTGCTCCCGCCGGAGGACCCCACCATGAGCCGCTCTACGATCGTCATCCTCGCGATGTTCGTCGGTTTGCTCATCGCCTACCTCGCGATGGAGCAAAAGCCCGAGTCGACCGAGATCCAAGCCCTCGTCGTGCCGGGCTTCCTCCAGGGCGAAATCTCGCTCCAGGACATCAAGGTCCTCAACAAGGATGAAGAATCTCCGTACCGCAGCTTCGAGATCCGTCACGGTGACGAGCGCTTCACCCTGGTCATGGACCCGGGCGAAGAGGCCAAGAAGCCGTCCGAGCGCAAATGGACCGCGACGCGCACCAAGGGCGACAAGACCTTCACCGCCGCGGGCGAATCGTACCGTGTGAAGATGATCAACCAGGTGCTCGCGCGGCCGTTCCGCTCGACGTACTCGTTCGTGGCCAAACCCGACGAGCTCGCGGAGTACGGGCTCGACGACGCGACCGCGGTCGAACTCACCGCCGAGGCCCCCGATCGCAAGGTTCGGCTCCGCATCGGCGCTTTGGAGCGGGGCGAGGGCGACGGCGCCGGCTCGACCTGGGTCCAGGATCCCGACCACAAGGACGTCGTCTATCAGGTCGCCGGCCACGACCTGCGCACCGAGATCGCCGTGGGCTGGAAGGACATCCGCGAGCGCAAGATCCTCAAGGTCAACCTCGCCGACATCGACGCCATCGAGCTCGACAACCCGCGAGCCCCGGCCGGTCGCGGCAAGGTCGTCATGCAGCGCGCGCCGCTGACCGACGAGCAGCGCAAGGAACTCAAGGACGGCAAGAAATGGGAGGAGGTCCGCAAGTCCGACGTCGGCTGGTCGATCGTCGAGCCCAAGGGAATGCCCGCCGGCGACATCGGGCCCTGGCTCGAGTCCATCGAGCGCATGACCATGACCGAAACCTACGACCTGCAGGATGGCAAGGTCCCAGCCGACGCGGAGCTCGAGTCCACCGAGCGGACCGTCGTGATCAAGCTGCGCGAGGGCGACCGGTGGACGACCATCCGCTATGGCGGACGCGCGCCCAAGGGCGACCAGCAGGACACCTACGTCGCCGTCGACGGCGAGACCATCGTCTACAGCGTCGCGGGGTGGTCATCCGACCAGATCATCAAGGATGTCGACGGTCTCCGCGATGTTCGCCTGCTCGGTGACATCAAGGCCGCCGACGCGAGCCAGATCGAGATCGTGCAAGCCGACGGGACATTCGTCGCGACGCGCGAAGGCGAAACCTGGACGACGCGGGCGCTACAGATCGACCCGCAGTCCGTCGCAGATTGGCTGCGCGACCTCGACAGCACGCGTATCGAGTTCCGAACGGGCCGCGCTCTCAAGGACTTGGGCCTGGAATCCCCGGCGTCGACGATCACGCTGACGACACCAACCGGCAAGGTCGTGATCGAGGCGAGCGCACGCCAGGGCGACAAGGCGTTCGGTCGCGTCAACGGCGGCGATCCGTTCGAACTCCAGAGTTGGAACGCCGATCGATTGCTTCGAACTGGCAGGGATTTCGTCGACAAGCACCTGATCAAGTTCGACAAGGCCACCATCTCGGCGGTGACGATTCCGGACGACAAGGGCTCCAAGCGCCTGATCCGCACTGGCGAGACATGGTCGGTCGAGGGCGAACCAGAGGCGAAGTTGAACCAGGAGGCAGTGCAAGGCTTCGTCGACCACCTGGCGAGCTCCAGCTATCATCAAGAATATGACGTAGATGCAGCTAGCGTCGGCTTGGCTCCGGCGCCGTGGACGACCACGATCACGCACGCAGGTGGCACGTGGACCTTGACCCTCTCGGACACCCGCCGTGACAACAATCCATACGCCACGCTCGCGGACGGCGGGCAGAAGGCCAAAATCGTGACGATTTCCGCAATGATGGTCGACATGTTCCGCAAATCGTTCGCAGACATGAAGGCGAAATAGTTCGCACTTGAATTTCCCCGGCAGTGGACGCATCTTCGGGGAGGTCGCGCAGGATCGCGACGGAACCTGGATGCAATGTATCTTCAAGCGACACAAAAAAGCGGCGAGAGTTTGCACTCTTGCGCGAACGTTTCGCGGAATCGGCCGCAAATCGTCGCTGGGCGTCGGCCGCCCACTTGTTTCGCCCCCTTAGAGGTTTGCCTGTGCCCCTAGCGGCCTACGTCGGCCCGCCGTGCCTGCGCCGCTTGCCCGACGTCCCCGGGCCTCACCGCGAGCTCCATGCCGGAACAGCCGGCGCCAAGATGTCCGGGTCGCGAACCTGCCACGCATGTAGCAGCCCCCCAAGAACTGCCCCCCACCCACGGAGAACGACATGTCGATGCACTGGTCTTGGAACGGTTGGACCATCCGAGGAGGCGATAACGGCGACCTCCTGATCGAGAGCCCGAGCGGCGGCGGCATCCTCGGGGCCGACCAGGTCGCGTCGTTCGCCGACATGCTCGTCGCCTGTTCGACCTTGCTCGAGTCGCGGCCGGCGCTCGTCTCGGCGTCGGCGGTCAAGTCGGCCGGTGCAGCGAAGGCGAGCGCCCAGACGAGCGCAGACACGGCCCAGGCAGGGACGACTGCCCCGGCCAAGGCTGCCGCCGCCAAGGCTGCCGCCGCCAAGGCTGCCCCCGCCAAGGCTGCCGCCGCCAAGGCTGCCCCCGCCGGCGAGGACACCTCGGCACCGGCGTCGGCCGCGCCTGCGCATCAGGAGGCCGGCAAGGCGCCAAGGACCAAGGCTGCTGAGGCCGACGCCGGTGCCGACACCGGCCGGTCGCGCCAAGGAACCACGCTTCGCATCGACGGTCAGCCGGTCAAGCGCGGACCGAAGGCGGCCGCGGCCCGCTTCAGCGGCGCTGCGCTGCCCGCAGCGGCCAGCACGTCCGCCGCCAGCGAGCCCAAGGAGGCAGCCCGCGCGCTGGCCAAGGCGAGCGACGCCCCGGCGCGCGAGCGCAGCGCGGCAGCCAGCAAGGCCGCGGCGGAGGCCGCTTCGCAGGAGGTGGCGGGCTTGCCTGGACCGCTGCAGGAGATCGTCCGTGGTCTGGATCCGCGGGCGCGCCTGCTTCGCCCGCTGGTCATCTGGATGGCCCAGGTCGGCCGTGGCGTGACGATGGACGAGATCATCGCCGCAGCGAACCAGCACCGCTGGAGCAACTCGCCGAACCCGCAGCCGGCGATCAACGCCTCGATGCAGAAGCACGCGCACTTGTTCATCCGCGACCAACTCGGCGCCTTCACGCTGCGTGCCGGTCGTCCCGAGGGCAAGGTGATCCGCCGCCGCAGCGCGGTGACCTCGGCGCCGTAGCTCCCGTCAGGTCGCGAGGGCCGAGTTCGCCGAGCCGAGGCGATCGGCCCCGCCCACCCCCGAAACGACGTCGAGGCTCAGCTGCCGCCCAATCTCGCGCGCAGCGCCGCTTCCCGAACCGCAAAGACGAGGTCGGCGACCCGACTCTCGGCGGCAGAGTCCAGCTCGACGAAGGCGCACGCGAGGTTGACGCCACCGCCCTCCGACGGCACCGACCGGACGACCCGGGCGGTCGCAGCGACCGTGCCGCCGCCCTCGGGCGAACGAAGCTCGACGTCGAGGAGCTCGGACTCCAGCGGCGGCAACAGCGCGTCGACGCGGAAGCCGGAGGCCGAAAGGTCGACCCGCGCGGACACCTGACGCCAGACGCCGGCGGGGTGCGCACGCAGCCGCACCTGCATCGCCACGTCGGCGCGCACGAACTCGCGACGCTCGCCTTCCCCGGGCTCGCGCGTCGACGAGAGCAGCCAGGTCGACGGCAGCACCTCTTCGACCAGCATCGGCCAACGATAGAGCCGTCCATCGCGGATGAAGAGCACCGTCGCGGGCGTGCCGGCGACGACGTCCAGGCCGCGCGCCGCGGGGGTCCGCGGCACCATCATCCCGTGCAGATCCACGGAGCCTGCGCGCGTGACGTCGCTGACCGGGACCGTGCCGACCTGCAGCAACAAGGTCACGGGCTCGTTGACGCGTGGTCGGATCGCCTCAGCCATGGGGCCTCTTGCCTCCGCAGCGCTCAGCCACCGACGCGCTCACGCAACGTCAGGACGAGCTCCTTGAGCGAGGCGGTGCGCGCAGTGCACGCGTCGATCGCGTCGCCCAGGGCCTCCATCGCCTCGGCGGCCTCTTCGGCGTCGTCGCTGCGCGCGGCGTCGTAGCTGTCGGCCAAGGACATGAAGTCCGAGCGGAAGCTGGACACGACACCATTGAGCTCGGCCACGACGCGACGAACCTCGCTCAGGTCCTGGCCGCCGCCTGCGCTCGCCGGCGCCTGGCTGGCGGCCTCCACGGCGGCGCGCGCCTGCTGCAGCTCGGCGTGGAGCGCGCTGACCTCGCCCTGGAGTTGGGCGACGCGCGGGTCGTCGCCCGCGGACTTGGCCTGGGCGCCCGACGATCGCGCCGCCTCGAGATCCTCGAGCAGCTTCTTGATCCGCTTCATGTTGGCGCTGGCGGCCGCCTCGAGGTCGTCGCGATCGGTCCGCAACGTCTCGATTTCGCGCTGCAGCGCCGAAACATCGGCCGCTGGCGCCGGCGCTGGCGCGGGTGCCTGCGCCGCGGCTTCGGCCGTCGCGAGCCGAGCCTGGGCGTCGGCGAGCGCGGCGCGCAGACTCTCGACCAGGGCGGCATCAGGCGACGGGGCGGGCGTCAGCACGGTCGACGCGTGGTCCTCGAGCTGGCTCTCGAGCTCAGCGATGCGCCGCTCGGCGTGGTCGAGGTCCTCGAGAGCCTGATCGCGCTCGGCGATGATGGCCGGGTCGACGGCGGCGACAGGCGCGGCGGCCGGCCGAGCGGCCAGCTGCTGCGTCAGCTCCGCGACACGTGCCTCTGCGGCGACACGGGCTGCCTCGGAGGCTGCGAGCGCCGCGCCGTTGCCGCCACCCGCGCCTGCCGACGCCCGCAGCTGCTCGACCTCGTGGCGCAGGCTCTCGGATGACGCACGGAACGTATCGGACTGCATCCGCAGCAGGTCGGCGAGCTGCTCGGCGTTGCGCCGGCCGGCACGGGCCTCCTCGTACTTCTCCTCGATGTGGCGGATGTCGTCCTTGAGCGTGCTGATCTCGTCTTCGTAGGCGTCGATCGTGGCCTGGGCGGCCTCGGACTCGCCCGCGCGCGCCGCAGCGTCCTGGGCGGCGGCCAGCGCAGCCCGCAGCTGCGCGACCTCGTCCGCGTTCGCGTCGGCCTCACGCCGCAGCTCGTCGACCTCGGCCCGAAGCTCGTCGATCTCCTGGCGGTTCGCCTCGCTCTCCTGGTTGGCGAGCTCGAGCTCCTCGGTCCGACGCGCGAGCGCAGCCTCGGCCTCGGCGAGCTTGGCGGCCGTGGTCTGGAACTCGGCCTCGGCCTCCTGCAGCCGCGCGAGATCCTCCGCCATCGCCTGCATCCGGGCTTCGTCGTGGCTGTCGGCGAGGCGCCGGCCCAGCGACTCCAGCTCGATCTCCATGCTCTGGAGCCGCTTCTCGCGATCGGCGAGGTCGCGGCCGCGCGCCTCGAGCGCAGCGCGCAGCTCCTCGACGACGGCGGCGTCGCTTCGCCCCGACGCCGGCGGCGACGGCGGCGGCGGCGCGGCGGCGTGGCTCGCAGAGGCGGCGCGCGGTGGTGGGGGCGGATCGGCCACGGGC
>CAZPHC010000027.1:0-87905 GCA_964586155.1 uncultured Enterobacteriaceae bacterium
CGTCGCGCGGGCGGCGGCGGCGGCGGCGGCGGCGACGGCGGCGGCGGCGGCGGCGGTGGCGGCTACGGCGGCGGCGGCGGTGGTCGCAGCGGCGGTGGCGGTCGCAGCGGCGGCGGCGGCGGCTACGGCGGCGGCGGCGGCGGCGGCAACTGGTAGTCCCAGGCCGATAGACTGCGCCCGCAAGGGCAGCACGAGCCCGCGAGAGCAACCCTCTCGCGGGCTCGTCGCGTTTTGGATGCCGTCAGGCGCTGTCGACGGCGCCCCCGACACGGCGAGCCGCCACGCCCAGCCGCGCGGGAGCTGCGCCGCAGGTTCGGCCCGTGCGTCGCGGTGAGCCTTGTCCCGACCGACGCCGCTACAGCGAAATCGTGATCGAGTTGCCGGTCTCGGGCTCGACCTCGACGACCGACATGGCGTCGTGGCCGAAGTAGACGTGGCCGTTGCTGGGGTGCAGGAAGAGGCCGCCGTAGTTGAGCGTGTTGATGTTGATCGGGCCGCCCCAGCAGGTGGCGAAGGGCATGCCGGTGCCGCAGCTCTTGTCGACGTTGAACAGCGTGTCGGTGGCCGGCTCGTAGGCGGTGATCGTGGTGCTGCTCTGCACGCCCGAGACCCAGAACCACTTGCGGGCGGCGTCCCAGACCACGCGGCGCTCGCCGAGGCCGGTCGCAGTGCCGACGGTGACGACCTGGACGCGATTGCCGGTGGCCAGATCGATCGACCACAGCGATTTGGGCTGCGTCGTCAGGACGTAGAGCTTGCCGTCGAGCAACTCGAAGCCTTGGACGAAGCCGCCGAGCGCGTTGCCCGTGCCCTTGTCGATGCTGCCGTTCTTGCTGCCGCTGCCGGTGACGGAGGTGCAGGTCTTGCCATCGGCCGAGATGCGCACGACGCCGCGGCCGTCGGTGAGCGGGTTGGCGTAGCCGAGGAAGAACGAGCCGTCGCTGTCGACGGCGAAGCCGTAGGCGGTGTACTGCACCGATCCGACGCCGTCGCCGGCCTTGCACTGGCCGAACGCGCTATCGCCGGCGCGCCAATGCAGCGTGCGGTCGCCCGTGGTCGGGTCGATGCTGAGGACCTCGGGCTTTGCCGACGCCGCGTCCGCGAGCAGCAGCATCTTGCCGCCGGGGCCGAGGCGCAGGTCGGTCGGGTACTTGATGTCGGGGCCGGTGCCCTTGCTCTGCGGCGCGCCCGACTCTTGCCAGACGCCCGAGATCACGCGCCGCTTGCCGGTGGCGAGGGTCACACCGAGGATCATGCCCTTGCGGTCGGTGCTGGAACCCCACGACACCGCGACGAAGAGCTCGGCGCCGGTCGACTCGATGTAGCCGCCCTGCATCGAGACGTTGGACAGTCCCGCAGCGCGCGGCCCCTCGCCGATCGAGCCGCCGGCCTTGAACACCTCGTACGGGCGCTTGCACGGCACCAGGCCCGACGACAGCGCCTGGTTGACCAGGCAGCGGCAGTCGGCCGGCAGGCTGGTCTTGGCGTTGAGGTACTGCGTCAGGTCGCAGCTCTTGTACCAATACGGGCTGTTCGGGTCCTTGACCGAGCTGGTGCACTGGCCCTCGTAGCAGGAGTTGAACTCGGCGCATTCGATGACGGTCGTGTTCTGGTAGCAGGCGGTGCGCTTCTCGACGCCGTAGACGTAGCCGAGCGTGGTGCCCGACTTGACGACCTTGACGCACTTGTCCGGCACCTGCGGCGTGCAGGTGCAGCTGTCGCCGGTGCAGCTGTAGGTGCCCTTGATGCAGACCGCCGCGTTGCCGTCGATGCCGCAGACGTTGCCGGCCTCGCAGGTGTACTTGACCACGCCGGGGGTGCCGTCGTTCTTGCAGCTGACGACCTTGTCGCCGTCGCAGAAGTTCTTGTTCGGGGTGCAGGTCTTGGTCGGGGTGGTGTCTGCGGTGTCGGCTGTGTCGTTGGCCGAGGTGTCGCTGGTGGCGGTGTCGCTGGTTACGGTGTCGGTCGTGGTCGTGTCGTTGACGGCCGTGTCGGTCGTGGTCGTGTCGTTGACTGCCGTGTCGGTCGTGGTCGTGTCGTTGACGGCCGTGTCGGTCGTAGTCGTGTCGCTGACTGCCGTGTCGGCGGCGTCGGCCGTGTCGGTGCTACCAGCGTCGGTGTCCGAGCCCGGCACGCCGCATTGCGCGACGCCACCGATGACGACGCAGGTCTTGCCGAGGATGCAGGTCGTCTTGATGCCGCCCCAGAGGCCACCTGCGGTGCAGTAGCGCACCACGTCGCCGTCGCAGAACTGCTTGTTCGGCGTGCAGGTCTTGGCCACGTCGGCGTCCTCGACCGTGTCGTTGGCGGAGGTGTCGCCGACAGCGTCGCTGACGCTGGTGTCTTCGACCGCAGTGTCGCTGCTGGCCGTGTCGTCGGGCGCGGTCGTGTCCTCGGCGAACGTGTCGGTCGTGGCCGTGTCGGTCGTGGTCGTGTCCGTCCCGCTGACGTCGGTCTCGACCGGTGGCGCCTTGCAGACCGGCACGCCGCCCTCGAGCTGGCAGGTGGTGCCGGTGCCACAGGTCTGCTTGATCTCGCCCCATGTGCCGGCGGCGGTGCAGTAGCGAATCGTGTCGCCGGCGCAGAACTGCTTGTTCTTGGTGCAGGTCTGATCGACGTCGGCGACGTCATTGTTGCTGGCGTCGGCGACGGCGGTGTCGGCTTCGCCGGTGTCGGCTTCGCCGGTGTCGGCCTCGCCGGTGTCGGCTTGGCTGCTGTCGGCTTCGCCCGTGTCGGCTTCGCTGCTGTCGGCTTCGCTGCTGTCGGCCTCGCTGCTGTCGGCCTCGCCGGTGTCGGCTTCGCTGCTGTCGGCCTCGCCCGTGTCGGCCTGGTTCGTGTCGACGGTGTCGGCCTTGGCGCAGACGGCGACGCCGGCTTGCACGGCACAGACCTCGTCCGCGCCGCAGGTCGTCAGCACGCCGACCGGCTTGCCGGTGACGTCGCAGGCCCAGACCGCGCCGTTGTGGCAGAACTTCTTGTTCTTTTCGCAGCTCGTCGGCTCGGCGACGGTGCCGTCCAGGGCGTCGAGCGCGTCCTGGGCTCCGTTGCTGTCGGCCGCGCCGGCGCCGGTGCCCGTCGAGCCTTCTTCGCTGCCACAGGCGCTCGTCCACAGCAGGGCCACGAGCGCCCCCAGGCGCAGCAGCGTGTTGTCGGCGAACCGCACCTTCCGAACCACCACCATCGACTCCTCCCGCGGCGGGCAGCATGGCCAGCCTCGTCGTTCGGGGTACCAGACGCCTGGGGGGGCGGCACCCTGCGCGCTTCTTACGCGACGCCGTGGCGGATGTCGATCGTCAATTCGACCCCTTGTGACTCGCCTTTGCCGATTGTCGTCAGCTCGTTTCTCGGGACACAGTCGAGGGCGGGACGAGAGGCGGTGGCGCTCAGGCCAGGGCGAACTTCTTGCGCACCAGCAGCTCCAGCATCGAGACCGGCAGAAGGCGCAGCAGCACGCCAAAAACGCGGCTGTCACCACCGACCCGAGCCTGGAACGCCGGACGCGCCGTCGACGCCGCGCGTAGCACGGCCGCGGCGACCTGCGAGGGGTCGTCGCCCTCGACCACCGTCTGGTGCATCGCCGCGAGCATCCGGGTGCGCGGCGCGCGGTAGACGTCGAGGCCGCGCGCCGGCAGGACATGCTGCACCTCGGTGCGGTGACTGCTGGGCGTGACGCAGACGACCGCGATACCGAAGGGCCGCACCTCGGCACGCAGCGAGAGCGAGGCGCGGGCGAGGGCCGCCTTGCTGGCGCCATAGACCCCGTAGAACGGCACCGGAATGTCGCTCGCGGCGCTGCCGACGTTGACGATGTGGCCGCTGCCCTGGGCGCGCATGGTCGGCAGCACGGCATGGATCATCCGCATCGCGCCGAAGAAGTTGGTCTCGAACTGGCCGCGCATCTCGTCGACTGTGACCTCTTCGACCGCGCCGGTCATGGGAAAGCCTGCGTTGTTCACCAGCAGGTCGACGCGCCCCTGCTGGCGCAGGACCTCGGCGACACAGGCCTCGACGCTGGCGGGGGAGGCGACGTCGAGCGCCAGGATCCGCACCGCGCCGTCGTGGTCCTGCGTCGGCGCCCGGCTGGTGCCGTAGACGATGTAGCCGTGCGCGGCGAGATGCTGCGCGGTGGCGCGACCCAGGCCACGGGATGCGCCGGTGACGATGGCGACGGCTGCCATGGAACCCTCCTGCTCGCCGGCGGCGCGCCACGGCATGTGGCCCGGCAGTGCGCGGCGGTCGTGGGCTACCGTGCCCTGCGCGTCTCGGGCGGTCGTTGGGCCGAACGGCCTAATCGTGGTGGCCACCGGCCTCGAGCAGATCGTGCTGGACGGCGAACAGGGCGAGGCCGGCGCGCGTGCTGACGCCGATCTTGCCGTAGATCCGGGCCAGGTGATTCTTGACCGTGGCCTCGGCGAGGTGGAGCCGGCTGGCGATCTCCTTGTTGGTCCGGCCCCGGGCGGCGAGGGCCAGCACCTCGACCTCCCGCTCGCTCAAGCCGGCCGCCAGCTCCCCGCGCAGCCGTGGCCGCCGTACCCCGACCTCGTCGAGCACCACGCGCACCGCGTCGCGGTCGAGCCGGCCGGCGCGGACCTCGTCGCCCAGCACGGCAGCCGCGGCGTCTGCCGCCAAGGCGGCGCGGTGGGGCCGGTCCGAGGTCAACGCGACATAGACGTCGCACACGGTCAGCAGGCGCGCCGCGGGCTCCAGGCTTCCAGCACGCAGGCGCCGGTGGTAGCCGCTGCCGTCGAGCCGCTCGTGGGCCGCGGCGAGGTCAGCCAAGGGAGCGAACAGGGGCGAGCTGGTGAGGATGCGGTCGGTCCAAGCGGCGTGGCTCTCGACCTGGTCGCGCTCGTAGCGATCGAGCGGCCCGGGCTTGTCCCAGAGGCGGTTCGGCAGCGCGACGCGGCCAACGTCGTGCAAGAGCGCGGCCAACCGCAGCGACTCGCGGTCGGCGGCGGCGACGCCCATCGCCGGGGCGCAGCGCGCGACCAGTGCCGCCACCCGCGCGGAATGGTCCAGGGTGCAGGTCGACTTGAGATCGGCGAGACGGGCGAAGGCCTCGGCCACCGCTGCACGTTGCCCGAGACCGACCACGAGCGGCGGCGTCGGTTCGGCCGCCACCAGCGTGGCGGTGCACGAAGCGCCGTCGAGGCCGGCGAGCATGGCGGTCGAGGCGTCGGCGAACACGTCGACCAAGGTCGGGTCGAGTTGCCCACCGCGACGCGCCCGCACCGCCTCGACCGCGCCGAGCGGCCCGCGCAGCCGCAGCGCGACTTCGGCCACCTGGGCCAGGTGCATGATCTTCGCGGGCAAGGCGACGGCGTCTCCTCGCAGGCGGTGCGGGCTGCCGCGGCCGTCGTGACGCTCGTAGACCTGGCCGAGGGCACGCTCCACCGCAGGGCCGACACCGAGCCCGGCGGCGAGCCCGGCAGCGACCTCGCAATGCGAGCGGTTGATGGTCTCGGCCGTCGCGGGGTGGGCGAGCAGGGCAAACGCCCGGGCCCTGGTCCGCAGCGGCGCGCCCGCAGCCAGGTGACGCGCGCGGGCCAGCAGTTCGGCGGGGCGGCCGACGTCCGCATCCGCAAAGAGCTGCAGGAACGCGCGGTCGTCGCCATCGTGCAGCGCTGCCGCCTCGGGGGCCGCGGCGCTGCAGCCGAGATAGCGGAGCAGGCCGACCAGCAAGGCGTCGCGCACCATCGCGTCGTCGGCGCCGATCTGCCGCGCCAGGCGGGCGGCGATGAGCCCGGTCCGCTGGCTCGTCTCGAGCGGGAAGCCCGCGGCGAGGTCGGCCGCGAGCGAGAGCGGCAGCAACAGGTCGATCAGGCGTACCGCCTCGGGATTCGACGCAGGCTGGGACATGGGCCTCCCGTCGCGAACCGCTGCCAGCACTGGCAGGACACATCAGCCTACGCCAACCCCGTGTCCATGTCTGCGCCGTCGGGGCGCGAGAGGCTGCCGTGCGCGGTGCTGCCGTGCGTGGTGCCTGCCGTGCGTGGTGCTGCCGTGCGTGGTGCTGCCGTGCGTTGTGCTGCCGTGCGTGGTGCCAGACGAATTCCCCGCTGCCGTGCGTGGTGCCAGACTGCCGTGCGTGGTGCCAGACGAATTCCCCGCCGTGCGTGGTGCCAGACCGCGGTGCGTGGTGCCGCGGTGCGTGGTGCCGCCGCTGTGCGTGGTGCCGCTGCACGTGGTGCCAGACGAGTTCCCTGCCGTGCGTGGTGCCAGACGAGTTTCCCGTGCGTGGTGCCAGACGAGTTCTCTGCCGTGCGTGGTGCCAGACGAGTTCTCTGCCGTGCGTGGTGCCAGACGAATTTCCGACAGACGAATTTCCGACATGCGTCGTGCCAGACGTGCGTCGTGCCAGACGAGTTCCGGAACAGCCGATCGCGCGTCGATCATCGAGGGACCGCCGAACCAGAATTCCGCGCGAGCCGATTTGTTCTGTACGGCCGCACCGCCCGCGAACCACGGCGGCCGCAGGAGGACCCCATGCGGCCGTTGCGTTGCCCAAGACCTGCCGGTTTGTACGAAATCACCACCAGGATCACCGGAAACGAGCTCCTGCTCCGCCCCTGCAAGACCGTCAACGCCATCATCCTCGGCGTCCTCGCCAGAGCACAGATCAGGACGGGCATCGTCCTGCATTCCTTCGTCTTCCTCTCGAACCACTACCATATCCTGGTCACCACCGAGGACGCCGAGCAACTCAGCGAGTTCATGCAGTACCTCAACAGCAACATCGCCCGGAAGCTCAATGACCACCTCGGTCGCAGTGGCAGCTTCTGGCAGCGGCGCTTCCGCTCCATCGCCATGACCGAAGACGAGGCAACGGTGCGCTGGCGCCTGCGATACCACATGGCCCATGGCGTCAAGGAGCTGCTCGTCGGCCGCATTGGCGAGTGGCCGGGCGTCACCGCGTTGCCGTGGCTGCTGCACGCACAGCGCCTGGTCGGCGTCTGGACGGACTTCACCGCGCGGTCCAAAGCGAGGCGCCGCAAGAGTTTCGTTGAGGTTGCGGGCCAGTTCGACACCCTCTACGAAGTCGAGATGAGCCCGTTGCCCTGCTGGCGAGACCTCGACGCGGCGTTCTGGCGCAAGCTGATTCACGACGACGTGCTCGAGCTGCAGGCCAAGTATGACGCAGAGCGTGTCGCCAGCGGGCGCTCGCCGATGGGCGTCGACGCTGTGCTGACCGTCGACCCCTACACCCGGGTCGAGGCGCCGGCCAAGAGGCGAGCTCCATCGGTCCTCACGCTCGATCGACGAGGCGCGCGCGCGATCAAAGCAGAGCAGCGCGCCGTGCGCGAGGTGTACACCGAGGCGTCGGAGCGCTACCGGGCGGGGGAGCTGACCGTGGCCTTCCCCGGCGGAACCATGCGACCGCCTTCGTGGGTGCCGCCCGCGGGTTGGCGCCGCGCCGAAGCGCGCCGGCGGATGCTTGCGTACAACACGCGGGTCATCGCCGCGCTTGGGGCGATGATGGCGGCGGTGTCGTAGGCGGCCTCGCCGCTGCAGGGGCACGGGCAGCAGTTGCGGCGACGACGCCGGCGGGCTTGGGGACAGAGATCTGGGCGACAACGAGAGGGACCGCAGGCACGCTACGGCGGCGCCGGCGGCCCTCTTTTTCCGTTTCGGCCGCAGCCCGAGGCGTAAGCGCAACTCGTCTGACGCCATCGCCGGCGGTTCGAAGCGCAGGCGCAACTCGTCTGGCACGACATGCAGGCAGGCGCAACTCGTCTGGCACGACATGCAGGCAGAAGCGCAGGCGCAACTCGTCTGGCACGACATGCAGCACGACATGCAGCACGACATGCAGGCACGACATGCAGGCGCCAGGCGCTAGCCCCGCGGCTGCGCCGTTGCGGCGAAATGCTCCTCGGGGCTGATGCCCAGCGCCCGCCGCGTCGCAGCGACCAGCGCAGCATCGTGGTGCAACAGCGCGCCATACGTCTGCAGCCGCAGCTCTAGCGCTGCGCTCGGCGCCCGACGGCCCGCGCCGGCGCGATGGCGCTGCCAGGCCGCAACCTCATGCGGCAGCGGAAACCAGCGCAATGCGTCGAAGTCGGCCGGGTGGTCGGGGGCCTCGAGCGCGTCCGGCACACCGGTCGCCGCGGTCTCGAGCAGCGCCCGGCCAGCCTCGAGCTGGCCGTCGAGCACGTCGTCGGGCAGCCGCCGCGTCGTCGGCTCCCAGCGCATCGCGCGGCCGTCGAAGCGCAGGTCGGCCAACGAGGCGAGCTGCGGCTGCGGCTGGCGGCGGTGGCTCCACCGGCCGGAGGTCGGGTCGAGCGCGTAGCTCGGCAACAGCGCCCAGCCGTGGATGGCGATGAGCTGCACCGCCGTGAGGATGCTGGTGAACTCCTGCTCGCTCATGGCGTAGTGGAAGGTCAGGCGCGTCCACCCCGGCGCCAGCGCCCGCCAGCCCTGGGCGATGCCGTCGATCAGCGCCGCCTCGCTCGACGCGTCGAGGCCGAGCAACTGCGCGCCGTAGGGCCCGGCGCTGGAACTGCCGCCGCGCGCCTGGATGCCGAAGACGTCGTTGAGCAGCGCGACCACGAAGTCGTGGTGCAGGAAGCGACCGCCGTGGCGGATCATCAGCGAGACGATCGACATGCGCTCGGCGTCGGGGTTGCCGAGCACGACGATGGCCGGGTTGGCGCGCCACGACTCGATGGCCCGGCGCACCATCGCGGCCTCGACGGCGGCGACGTTCGCGGCGCCGACGCGGTCTTGCAGACGGAAGACCAGGCCGCAGCGGATGGCGCCGATGATCGCCGGCGTGCCGGCCTCTTCGCGGCGCTCGATCTGCTCGCTGTACAGGGCCGCGTCGCTGGTGACGTAGTCGGCCGTCCCGGCACCAGGGTGGCTGGGCAGCACCCCTTCGACCAGGCGCCGCTTGACCACGAGCACGCCGGGGGTGTCGGGGCCGCCGGCGAACTTGTGCGGCGACAACGCGAGGGCGTCGATGAAGGCGAGCGCAGCGTCGATGCCCGGCCCACGCGGGTTCATGTCGATCGGCCCGTGCGGCCCGGCGCTGCCGTAGTCCCAGAACGAGAGCGCGCGGTAGCGGTGCAGCAGGGTCGAGACGGCGATGACGTCGGTGGCGACGCCGGTGACGTTGGAGCCGGCCGAGAAGCTGCCGATGCGCAGCGGACGGTCGGCGTACTCCTCGAGCAGCAGCTCCAGCGCCTCCAGATCGAAGCGGCCCTCGGCGTCGAGCGGCACCGTCACCACATCCACCTGGCAGTGGCGCCACGGCAGGATGTTGCTGTGGTGCTCGTACGGGCCCAGGAAGACGACCGGCCGCTCGTGCGCCGGGATCGCGATCGTCAGGCCGAAGCGGGCCTCGAACTCCTCGGAGACGCGCAGGCCGAGCAGGTCCACCAGGCGGTCGATGGCGCCCGTCGCGCCGGTGCCGACAAAGAGCACCACGTCGTCCTCGCCAGCGCCGACGGCGTGGGCCACCGCTGCGCGCGCCTCTTCGCGGAAGGCCGCCGTCTGGGCCCCGGTGGCCGTGCCGGTGTCGCGGGCGCTGCCGTAGAGCGGCAGTACCTCGTCGCGCAGGAAGTCCTCGATGAACGCCAGCGCCCGACCCGAAGCGGTGGCGTCGGCGTAGATCATGCGCTTGTCGCCAAACGGCGTGCGCAGCGCCACGTCGGCGCCGATCATGGCCTCGCGCACCGCCGCGAACAGGGCCGCCTGCGCCGCGTCGACCGGCGGCGGTGGCGCCAGCGCCGGCAGCGACGAGAGCTGCACCGAGAAGCGCGGATCTCCGGCCTGCCAGGCCTCGAGGCCGCCAGCGCGCCAGGCCTCCTGCAGCGACAGGCTACCGCGCGGGCCAGAGGTGCGTGCCAACAGGGCGTTGGCGCCCAGCAGCTGACCACGCAATGCGCGCAGCAACGCTTCGTCCAGCGTGCGGCGGGCGCTCGGGCCGAGGCTGTCGCGGGCGGCGGCGTCCAGGCGCCAGGCGAAGCCGTCGCAGGTCGCGGCGACCGTGGCGTTGCGCGGCGCCGCCCGCACCAGCGCGCCGGTGCCGATGAGCGCGCCCGCCCCCAGCCGCGCCAGCTCGCGCAGGCCGGCGCCGTCGTCGCGCATCACCACGACCTGACCGCGCGCCAGCAGGTAGAGCGCCCGGTCGTCGGCGCCCTCGACGATCAGCAGCTGGCCGGCCTGTAGCGGCTCGGCCTGCAGCACCGCGGCGACCGCTGCGACCTCGGCGGCATGGGCGCCGCCGCCGAGCAACGCGCGCACCGCGGCGTCGGCCGAGGGCACGGCGCCGTCGATCTCGTCGTGGACGCTCGCCGCCGAAGACGCCGGCGACGCCGCAGGGGGCGGATCTGCGCGCCGCCCCAAGATCTGGCGGTTGGCCTGGTCGACGTGGCCCGCCAACGCCAGCAGCGCCGCAGCGAGCAGATCGTCGTAGCGACGCGGCTCGGTCTCGCGCAACGCCCGCAGCCGCGCACGACCCAACGTCTTGACCGTCGTCGGCCGTACCGCCCGCACGGTGCCGCGGCGCAGGTCACCTTCGATGAAGACCGACACCTCGCCCAGCATGGCGCCCTCGGCCGCACGCCCGGCGACGCGTTCGTCGACCAGCACCTCAAGCTCGCCGCGCACCACGATCGCCAGGAATTCAGCAGGTTCTCCCTGGGTCCACAAGAGCTCGCCGCCGACGAGCCGCCGCTCGTCGAACGCCACAGGTCCGGCCATCTCTCGCCTCCACGCGTTGTGCGTCCCGGCATCCTGCGCCCGCAACTCCTGGCACGCAATGGTGGAATTCTGGACAAGGGTGACCAGTTCCTGCCAGGGCTTCCTGCCCAGCCCCGGTTGCGCCATACTTGCGGCCATCGCACACCCGGCCAGCCGGCCGGTGAGGAGGCCCCGTGAAGCGCGACCTGTCCTGGCGGGCGCTGGCCGGCGCTGCCGCGCTCTGGCTTTGCGCCACGCCCGCCCCCGCGTCTGCCGTCGAGAGCGCCGCCGTCGACGCCCCGGCTGCCGCCACGGCCACCGGCAAGATGGCGGTCGAGGTCGGTGCCGGCGTGCGCGCGAGCGCCGAGTACGCCAGCAGCTTTGCGGCTGACAGCGCCGGCACGGCGACACCCGCAGATCCCGAACTCGGAAGTCGTCTGACGCTCTCGCTGCGCGTCGACAGCCGCGACGCGATGCGCGGCCTGCGGGCAGAAGCCGTCGTCGCGATCGACTCGCAGGGCGTCTGGGCCGGCGCCCCGAGCCTCGCCGGCGACCGCCGCCCGGGCGACGTGACCGGCACGGCCATGATGACCCAAGCCTGGGTCGGTCTTTCGCTCGGCGGTGACGACCTCAACAACCACAAGGCAGGGGTCCGCCTCGGCCTTCAGCGCTCGCATTGGGGCCTTGGCCTGCTGGCGAACGATGGCGGAGCGTACCTGCAGTCCGACGCGACCAGTTGGTTCGCCATGCCGTGGATCGGCGACCGCGTGCTGCGCGGCCAGTTCTGGGCGCGGCCCTGGGCAGGCACGAACACCGCGCTGCGGGGCCTGATCGTCACCGCCGCGATCGACCGCGTGGCCACCGACGACGTGCTCGCGCCGCTCACCAACCCGGGCTTTCTCGCCATCCACGACCGCGACGTGGCCTGGCAGGGCATCGTGGCGGCGCGGATGATGCTCAGCAAGACCGACTCGCTCGGCCTGTACTACGTCTACCGCGACCAGAAGCTCGACGGCGGCGGCAGCATCGCGGTTCATGCCATCGACGGCGCGTTCGACGTCGGCGTGATCGACGACGGCGCGACGAAGCTGCGCGTCTCAGGCGAGGCGGTTGGCCTGTTCGGCACGACGACGCTGGCACCGACGCCGGAGTTCGCCGAGCACGACATCGCTCAGTTCGCGGCCGTCGTGCGCGCCCACCTGACGATGGGCAGGCTCGCGGCCCTGGTCGACCTCGGCTACTTCACGGGCGACGCGTCGGCCGATGACGGCAGCGTCAACAACTTCAAGGCCGATCCGAACTTCCAGCAAGGCATCCTGTTGTTCCGGCGCATCGTCGGCTGGCAGACCGCGCGCATGCGCCTCACGGCGAGCGATCCCGACGTCGTCGGCTACCCGAACCAGGACCTCGACCGCCTCGCCAGCGGCGGCGCGGCGACGTCCGCCTTGACGCTGTTCCCCCGCGTCGGTGGCACCCTCGGTCCGGTCGAGATCTACGGCGGCCTGTTGCTGGCCCTGTCGCCGCAGCCGATCCAGGACCCCTTCCACACCCGCACGCTCGGCGGCGGCGCGGCCCGCAACGCCTACGCCCAGGCCCCGGACGGCGTGCTGCTCGGCACCGAGCTCGACGGCGGCCTGCGCGCCCGCTTCGGCCTCGGCGGCGGGCTGCTGCTGCTCGCCGGCGTCGAGTACGGCGTCGCCCTGCCCGGCGGCGCGCTCGCGGGCATGGAGGCCGCCTCGGGCGGCTCGGCCACGGTCCACGGCGGCCGCGTCCTGCTGACGCTGACCGGCGCCCCGAACCAGGGAGGCAAGTAGCCATGATGACCCGATTCGCTCCGCGCGTCGCCGCGCTGCTCGGTACCCTCGCCCTGGCCGCTGGTTGCTCCTCGGCACCCGAAGCGTTGTTCTCGCCGCCGCCGGCCGACGTCACGGTCAAGATGGACTTCTTCCATCGGCCGCTGCCCGAGATCCCGCTGCCCAACGACGTGGCGACGCGCTTCGACGCCAATTCGCCGACCAAACGCAGGATCAACGCCAGCCTGGTGGCGCCGACCTCGTTCGAGCGCATCGTCCGCCGCCGCATCGACGACCTCGACGGCTGGGGCGTCTACGCGCCGATCACCATCCCCTTCACCGGGGCGATCGACGTCCAGGGCATCATCGACCACCACCACGGCGACCAGCTCAACCCCAAGGACGACCTCGTCTACGTCGTCGACGTGACGCCGGGCTCGCCCACCTACGGCAAGCCGGCGAAGCTCGACATCGGCGAGGGCGCGTTCCCGACCGTGCTCGAGAAGATCGACAACTATTGGAAGAGCGACGCCCGCGGCGACACGCTGTCGATGCTCTTCGAGGAGCACGACGAGGACGGCAACGGCAACGGCAAGCTCGACCCCGGCGAGGACACCGATCTCGACGGCGTCCTCGACAAGCCGAACTACAAGCCCGAAGAGACGCGCAAGCCGAGCGAACTGAACCTGCGCGAGCGGGCCTTGGCGCTGATGGACTTCTACGAGCGCGAGAGCAACACGCTCATCGTCCGGCCGCTGGTGCCGCTGCGCGAGCGCACGACCTACGCCGTCGTCGTCACCCGCCGGCTCAAGGATGCCGCCGGCAAGCCCGTCGGTTCGCCCTACGAAGCGGGCCACCACCTCGGCCAGACCGACGCGCTCGGCCCGCTGGCCAAGGCCCTGGCCGGCAACGCCGACTTCGGCGGCCTGAAGCTCGACGACATCGCGTTCGCCTGGACCTTCACCACCGGCTCGATCACCCACGACATGGTCGCGGTGCGCGACGGCCTGTACGGCCACGGCGCGCAGAAGCACCTGGCCGCCGAGTTCCCGCCCGAGGTGGCCGAGCTCAACCCGCTCTTCGACAGCAAGCCGGCCAAGAGCTACGAGTCGATGTGGACGATCTCGGGCGAGACGTTCTCGGGCATCGCCAAGCTGGTGGCCCAGGCCGGCATCGTCAGCCTCGGTGGCAAGGAGCAGAAGAAGCGCTTCGAGACCAGCCTGGCCTACGTCGATCGCCACGTGTTCGGCACCTACAAGACGCCGCGCATGTTCCCGCGCAAGGACGCCGACGGCCACGTGCTCGACTACAACGAGCAGGCCTGGCCGCAGGACCTCGACACCAAGAAGGCCCCGGCCTACGCCGAGGACGTGACGTTCTGGATGTCGCTGCCGCGCAAGGAGGCCTGCCCCGAAGGCAAGCCGCGCGCCATCATCATCCTCGGCCACGGCTACACCGGCAGCAAGACCGAGATGTTCGGCTTCCACAGCTACTTCTCGCAGATGTGCACCGCCGTGGTCGCCATCGACAGCACGAGCCACGGCTTCACCCTGGGCAACAACGACCGCGCGCTGCTCAAGTCGATCTTCGCCAGCAAGGGCCTGGGCAAGCTCGCCGACGCGCTGATGCGCAACCGCAGCTGGGACCAGGACGTCGACGGCGAGGAGGACTCGGGCGCCGACTTCTGGACGGCCTACACCTTCCACACCCGCGACGTGGTGCGCCAGACGGCGATCGACTACGTGCAGCTGGTGCGCATCATCCGCGGCTGGGACGGCAAGCGGCTGTGGGACTACGACATCAACAACAACGGCATCAAGGACGACCTCGCGGGCGACTTCGACGGCGACGGCAAGGTCGACATCGGCGGCCCGAGCGCGTCGATCTCGATGACCGGCGGCTCGCTGGGCGGCATCATGTCGGCGGTGGTCGGCGGCCTCGAGCCCGAGCTCGACGCGGTGGTGCCGATCGCCGGCGGCGGTGGCCTGATCGACGTCGGCATCCGCAGCATCCAGGGCGGCGTCAAGGAGGCGGTGACGCTGCGCGTGATGGGCCCGATCTACGTCGGTAGCCCCGGCGACGACGGCGCGATCCGCGTCGACACGATCGTCCCGCGCCTGAACTCGACCGCGACGGTGCCGGTCGCCGAGGTCCCGACCAGCGCCGCGGCCAAGCTCGCGGTCGGCGACGCGGTGCTCGCGACCAACCTCAGCAACGGCCGCGTCGACTGCGCGCTGCTGACCGAGGACGCGACCTGCGCCCAGGGCTGCGCCGCCGGCGACCCTGCCAACCTCACGGCATGCAAGCAGAGCTGCCTCACCTTCCGAGTCCACCTCGCCTCGACCATCGTCCGCGGCGAGGGCGCCGAGCGCCACACCCTCGCGTTCTTCAAAGGCAACCCCTTCGTGCCCGGCAAGCGGTTGCCAGAGCAGGACCGCGCCTGCGTGCTCGCTCCCGACGCGGCGGCTCCGGTCCACGTGGTCGACAAGTTCGGCTTCGACGTGAAGTTCCACTTCGAGTCCGAACCGTTGGACTTCGCGAAAGGCGGCGCCCTCGCACCGATCGCAGAAGGCATGGGCCTGCACCGGGCCGCGCCCGAGATGCGCCGCTTCATGGGTTTTGCCCAGACGGTGCTCGATCCCGCCGATCCCGCCGTCTGGGCCGTGCACATGCGCTCGGGCGAGCTGAAGTTCGGCGACGGCAGCGTGGTCGACACCCACGCCCTGGTGCTCAACACCAACGGCGACATGAACGTCCCGGTCAACACGGGTGCCGCGATCGGCCGCGCCGCCGGCCTCATCGACTTCACGACGCCGATCGAAGCCTGGGGCGGCCGCACCGTGCACGAGGTCCTGATCGACACCAAGGTCTACGAGGCCGTCGACAAGATCCCCCATTTCATCGACCCGTCCGGCAACGGCGTGCTCTTCGACGTCGAAGACCTTTCAGAATCCGCGACGCCCACGGCGTCCTTGCCGCCGCGCGGCACCCACCTCAGCTATGGCTACGACCAGAAGGTGCACCGCGGCAAGGACGGCTTCCACGTGCCGCGCCTGAACCCGCCGCTCTGGAAGCACGCCATCGGCCCCGACAGCACCGGTGGCATCTCCGGTACGTTCTTCCCCTACGTCGAGCCCGCCGGCAAGCACGGCTTCTGGGACCCGGGCGCCCACGTCGACTTCCTGGTCAAGCAATGCAAGGCCGAGGCCCCGGCCAAGGGCGAAGATCCCGCCACCTGCGAGGCCAAACCCTGGTTCGACCAGGGCATGCTCATCATCGGCATGATGGGCTACTACCTCGCCTCCGGCGGCAAGGAGCTGCGCCACGACGCTTGCCTGCAGGACTGGAGCTGCCCGGACATGGCCAAGCCCCCGGCCGCCAGGCCGTAGCTCCGGCTCGGGTGCCAGGCAAGACCCGCGAGCCGCCCGGCAACGCCCGGCAAGCCGGGTTTGCGTCCGCAGACGAGCTCCAGCCCCGCCCCGGCCACTGCGCGCCGGGCCAGCCGCGAAATTTCGCCGCAGCGACGAGGGGCCGCTAGACTGTGGCGGCCCGATCGTCTCGGGCTGGCCGAACTTGGACATTCGATGTGCGGTGACGGGTCGCCGCGATGCAGATAGGGGGAGCGATGCGCTCGATCGTGTTCGTGATTGCGGCGTCGTTGTGCGCCGCGTTGGCCACCGGCTGCGGCGGCGAGACCGAGCCGGGTGGCGGCAGCGGCGCGACCGTCATCGCCAAGGACGGCGCCGAGGTCTCGGTGCCGGCGGGGATCGCTCCGGCGGGCGTGACGATCGCCGTGGCGAAGTCGACCGCCACCACCGCCGCAGTGCCGGCCTGGGTCGGCCAGACGGGCGACGTCTACGCCTTCACCCCGCACGGCACGACGTTCTCGGCCCCGGTGACGCTAAAGCTGCCCTACACCGGCGCCGGCGACGTGGTGCTCCGCCTCGACGACGAGAACGACACGACGTGGGAGATCGTCGAGGGCGCGACCTTCGCCAACGGCGTGGCCACGGTGCAGGTCAGCAAGTTCTCGCTCTACCTCGTCGCCAGCCACTGCCAGAAGGTCTGCGACGCGGCAGAGGCGGCCTGCGCCAGCGTGGCGAAGGTGAACACCGGCACCTGCGTCTCGGCCTGCCAGAAGGGCAACGTGGCCGTCTCCAAGGCCTGCCTGGCGCTCGAGAGCAAGCTCTTCGACTGCTACGTCAAGGCCACCGACGCCGCCCAATTCGACTGCAACGGCAACGGCCTGCCGGTGGCGAGCACCTGCGCAGCCGAGTCGGACGACGTCGAGGCGTGCCTGGCCGGCAGCACCGGCGGCACCGCCGACGCCACCAGCAACGACGCCGCCACGACCGACGCCGCCACGACCGACGCCGCCACGACCGACGCGGCCTCCACCGACACAGCCACGACCGACTCGGCCACCACCGACTCGGCCACCACCGACTCTGCCACGACCGACACGACCCCAGCCGTCGCCTGCCCCTGCTTCGACGCCACCACCATCACCAAGGCCATCGCGGACGCGAAGGGCACCGCCGGCGGCAAGCCCGGCGTCTCCAAGGCCAGCGGCGGCGACCCGACCGAATACGCCTTCTGCTTCCACCAGAAGGGCGGCACCCCCGCAGACTTCGGCGCGCTCGACAAGGTCAGCTGGGTCGTCGTCACCGCGCTCGATTCGGCCGGCTCCGAGGCCTACAACGGCTGGTTCGTCGCCGGCCCGGTGGACGGCAAGGCCAGCTGCATGGCCGGCAAGGGCGACAGCAACGCCAGCGCAGGCCCAACCGAGCAGCTCAGCCAATCGCTCACGAGCGACGAGCTCGCCGCCTGCATCGCCATCCTGGTCCAGGTCCGCGACGCCAACACCTGGACGTGCGGCGAGCAGCACTGATCGCCGCACCCGCCCGCAACCCAGCCCGCGCCAACCCACGCCGCCCCAAGCGGGGCACAAGCCCCAAGGGGCTTGCCGCCCCGCGCCGGCCCGCAGCCCCCGAGCCGACCGCCAAACGCCAGCACGCGGGGGAGCGCGAGGGGGCCAGACCCCCTCGCCACAGGGGTGGAGCGCGAGGAGGGGAACCCCCTCCTCGCATGGTCCCCGTGTCCCCGACACAAAAAACCACCTACCCCACAATCCCAGCAACAACCCCAACCGTATCCACCATCAAAATCAACCGCACCTTCGCCGGCAGCGTCACCCCCGGCACCTTCAACTCCACGGTGATGATCCCCCCACCGCTCTTCACCACCGTCCCACCCCCATAGTCCAGCGCCAACGGTGCGCCCGTCACCGCGTCGAGCGCCAGGAGCGCAAGGCGATGTTGATTGACGTTGAGGCCAGATCCATCCAAGCGCGCCCCAAGCACGGCCCCCTTTCGGCTGAAGGTCGCGATCCCGACATCGTCGAACGCCGTCATCACGCCCTTGCTGCTGCTGCCCCCCGACCATCGCTGCAGCAGCACCGCGCCGTGCGCCACCAGCGCGTCGGTGTCCGGGTTGCAGAAGCCGAGCTGCTGCAAGAACGGCCCGTAGAGCTCGATCGCGCTGCAGGTCGCGATGGCGTCGACCGTCGCCGGCTCGCTGGCGTCGCCGCCCAGATCGAGCGGCGCCGCGACGCGAAAGCGCGAGAACGCCAGGTTCGCGCTCATCACCTCGAGCGCCATGCCGTCCTTGGACTCGAGCACCAAGCTGCCGTTGCGGTAGAGGACCCGCAGCGGCACCAACGCCCGCGTCTCGGGGTCGGGCACCACGGCGCCGCTCGCCTCGATCCGCGCGCCGATCATCCAGCCGATCGCGCCCGTCGTCGCGAGCGCGTCGGCGCCTTCGACGATGCCGACCAGGAAGTGCAACGAGTCGAAGCCGATCTGGTTGTACGACGGCAGGATCGTCGGCAACGGCGCGGCCAGGCGCGACAGCTCCCAGACGGCGCTGTCGGCGCTCAGCGTGGCGGCGGCCGGCAGCGGCAGGTTCGTCGGACCGGCCGGGGCCAGCGCCAGCTGCAGCGATGCGCTCGCGTCTCCGCCCTTGCTGCCGCCGGTGAGCGTCGCGAGGCCCTTGCGCGGCGGATCGCGCAGCCAATCGGCGCTGACGTCGATAGCGACCTTGCCGTCGGCGCCGACGGCCCAGGGCTGATCAGGCACGACCACGACAAAGCGCCGATCGGCCGAGACGTTCACCGTGACCGGCGTCTCCGGCACCACCTTCACCTTGACGGTCGTGGTGTCGAGCACGGCGGCGACGGTGTCACCCGCCTCGCGGACAAAGAGCGAGACCACGAGCGAATCGTCGACGCCGATGGTGGTGGGCGGCGTCGTCAGCGGCGAGCCGAAGCGCGTGGTCGGCAGCAGCAGAGCACCGTCGGCGG
The DNA here is from genome assembly GCA_964586155.1 of uncultured Enterobacteriaceae bacterium. Classification (GTDB taxonomy): domain Bacteria; phylum Myxococcota_A; class UBA9042; order UBA9042; family UBA9042; genus SXNM01. The sequence goes on from CAZPHC010000027.1 coordinate 18,838, forward strand.
GCAGGTCCTCGCCGCCGCCCTTGGCCGCTTCGCCCCTGCGGCAGCGCGCATCGCCAGCGGCGGCCTTGCGCAGACACCAGTCGTAGGGGATGGCGAAGACCTCGCCCGTCTCGCCGGCCAGGACGATGGCCTGGTGGCCGAGCGCCGGGCTGGCGTTGATGTCGTTGCGGTCGCCTTCGATGAGCTGCATCGACCAGCGTAGGGTGCCGTCCTTGTTGAGGACGAAGAGCTTTCCCTCGCCCGAGCCGACGTAGATCCGGTCGGCGCCGTCAACGGCCGGAGAGCTGCGGATGGGCTCGAGCGCGTCGAAGGTCCAGCGCCGGGCCCCGGTCTTGGGGTCGAGCGCGTAGATCGAGCCGTCACCCGAGGGCACCACGACGGTGCCGTCCGAGAGCGCGGCGGCGCTGGCGTAGACGTGGTCGCGGGTGGCGACGCTCCAGGCCTCAGCGCCGTCGGCGGCACTCCAGGCGTGGACGAATCCGTCGAAGCCGCCGGCGACGACGAGGCCCTCGGCGGTGAGCAGCGGGCTGGCGGCGACCGAGCCGGGCACCTTCTTGCTCCAGATGTGGCCGCCGCTCTTGGTGAAGGCGAAGACGTTGTCGCCCGATGGCAGCAGGTTGTTGTTGCCGACAAAGGCGTTGCCGGTCGCGACGTCGACCGCCGGACAGCTCCAGGTCTGGTCGAAGAGGCTGAGGTGCCAGAGCTCCTTGCCGGTCTTGCGATCGACGGCGTAGAGGCGGAAGTTGTCGTTGGGGACCAGGAGGTTGCCGTCGGGGAGCATCGCGACGTTGCCCTCGAACCAGCGGATCAGGCCGCCGGTGAACGACGGCGGGTCGGCCTCGAAGGTCCAGAGATCCAGGCCGGTCTTGCGATCCATCGCGCGCAGCACGCCGTCGCCGGCGCCGACGATGACGCGGCCCTCGTCGTCGAGCAGCGCGCTGCTGTCGACGATCTCGTCCATCACCGCGCGCCAGATCTCCTTGCCCGCAGCGTCGATGGCGTAGAAGAAGCGATCGGCCGAGCCGACGTAGACCGTGCCGTCGCCGTCGATGACCGGCGTGCTGAAGATGCCCTTGCCGGTCTTGAACGCCCACGGCGCCGCCAGGCCGCCACCACAGCGCAAGCCCAGACGCCCGTCCTGCTGCGGCGTGCGGCGGAACTTCGGCCACGGCGCGTGCGGATCGAGCGGCATGCCGTACGCGTAGCCCGCCGCGGGTGGCGCATCCGCCTTGCAGGCGTCGGCGGGCCCGGGCTCGCTCTGCACCTCATCGCTGCAGCCCACGGTGGCCGCACACGTCCAGACGAGCCCCACGATCCACCACACGCCTGACCACCGCCGCATCGTGCCCTCCTGCGTCCTGTGCCCGCGCAGCACCTTCGAAGTGCAAGGTCTACGCCTTCTTGCGCGACTTCAAGCGCCCGGCATCCGGGCGTTCTGCGCAAGGTCCGGCGAGATCGCTTGGAGTCGTCGCGCCAAAACCTCTACAATGGTGGCCGCAGGAGGCCCCCCATGCCGACGACGTTCCGCACGCTGCTCTCGACCCCTTCATCCCTCGTGGTGCTCTGTGCCCTGGTCGCGCTCGGCGCCACTGGCTGCGCCGGCGAGGACCAGGCCATCGTCGGCCCGGCCGAGGCCGATGGCACCGGCGGCGACGCCGTGCTCGACGGGTCGACGCTCGACGGCCTGACCCAGGATGTCGGCCTCGACGCCGGCGGCGACACCGCCAAGCCCAACGACACCGCCGAGCCCGGCGACACCGCGCAGCCGGACGACACCGCCCAGCCCGGCGACACCGCCCAGCCCAACGACACCGCCCAGCCCGGCGACACCGCGCAACCGGACGACACCGCGCAACCGGACGACACCGCGCAACCGGACGACACCGCGCAGCCCGGCGACACCGCGCAGCCGGACGACACCGCCGAGCCGGGCGATACGGCCGAGCCGGGCGATACGACGACGCCCCCCGAATGCCTGACCTCGTCGGATTGCCAAGGCAACTACGGCATCTGTCACGTCGGCGTCTGCACCGCCGGCATCTGCGTCGCCAGCGCCGCCCCGACCGGCACCGCCTGCGACGACGGCAGCGTCTGCACCGAGAACGACGGCTGCGACGGCGGTCAGTGCATCCTCGGCAGCGCCAAGGCCTGCGACGACGGCAACCCCTGCACCACCGACACCTGCGACAAAGTCAACGGCTGCATCCACGACAACGCCGACGGCGCGCCGTGCACCGACGCCAGCGCCTGCACCGAGGGCGACGTCTGCAAGGCCGGCACCTGCGACAGCGGCAGCGCCAAGGCCTGCGACGACGGCAACCCCTGCACCACCGACACCTGCGACCCGAGCAAGGGCTGCGTCGCGACCAACAACGGCCTGCCCTGCGACGACGGCAACGCCTGCACCCTCGGCGAGGTCTGCAAGGACGGCAGCTGCGGCGGCGGCACGACCAAGACCTGCGACGACGGCAACCCCTGCACCGCCGACGCCTGCGACATCGCCAGCGGCTGCACCCAGACCGACACGACCGCCGCTTGCGACGACGGCAACGCCTGCACCAAGGGCGACACCTGCAAGGGGGGTGCGTGCCTCAGCGGCGCGGCGATCTCCTGCGACGACGACAACGCCTGCACCTTCGACGTCTGCGACCCGCAGAAGGGCTGCGTGTACCAGTCGGCCGACGGCAAGCCCTGCGATGACGGCGATGTCTGCACCGTCGCGGATGCCTGCGCGGCCGGCACCTGCAAGCCCGGCGCGGCCAAGGTCTGCGACGACGCCAACCACTGCACCGCTGACAGCTGCGACAAGGCGGCTGGCTGCAGCACGACCGCCCTCGACGGCAAGGCTTGCGACGACGGCTCGGCCTGCACCCAAGGCGACGCGTGCACCAACGGCAGCTGCCAGCCCGGCAAGCCCGCCGTCTGCGACGACAACAACCCCTGCACCACCGAGGTCTGCGACCCGGGCAAGGGCTGCACCAACGTCGCCAACGACGCGCCCTGCGACGACGGCGACGCCTGCACCGCCGGCGATGCGTGCAGCAAGGGCAGCTGCCAACCCGGCAAGGCCAAGGGCTGCGACGACAACAACCCCTGCACCGCCGACAGCTGCGACAAGCAGACGGGCTGCGTCCAGCTGCCGTCCGAAGGCACGCCCTGCAGCGACGGCAACGCCTGCACCAAGGACGACGCCTGCAGCGGCGGAGCCTGCAAATCCGGCCCGAACGTGACCTGCGACGACGGCAACGCCTGCACCATCGACGCCTGCGACCCGCAGAAGGGCTGCACCGCCATCGAGGCGCCGTTGGCCTGTGACGACGGCTCAGCCTGCACCACGGGCGACGCGTGCAGCGGCGGCGTCTGCAAGGCCGGCGCCGCCGTGACCTGCAACGACAACAACCCGTGCACTGACGACAGCTGCGACGCCAAGCAGGGCTGCATCGCCAGCAACAACAGCGCCGGCTGCAGCGACGGCAACACCTGCACCGAGGGCGACGCCTGCACGGGCGGCAGCTGCGGCGCGGGCAAGGCCAAGGTCTGCGACGACGGCAACCCCTGCACCGTCGACTACTGCGACGCGCTGGCCGGCTGCAAGGCGATCGCGGTGGCGGTGCCATGCGACGACGATTCGGCCTGCACCAGCGGCGACATCTGCAGCGGCGGCACCTGCGCCGGCAAGGCCATCGCCTGCGACGACGGCAACCCTTGCACCAGCGATAGCTGCGACAAGCAGAAGGGCTGCACGGCTGCGGCGGTCAAGGACGGCGCTGCGTGCGGCGACGTCGGCCAATGCCTCAGCGGCACCTGCTCACTCGGCAGCTCGGTGACGCCGGCGCCCTCGTGCCTGGCGATCCGCGACGGCTTCAAGAAGCTCGGCCAGACCGCGCAGAGCGGCGTGTACTGGCTCGATCCGGGCGGCGCTGGCGGCGAGGCGCCGTTCCAGGCCCACTGCGACATGGTCGGCGACGGCGGAGGCTGGACGCTGGCGATGAAGCTCGACGGCGGCAAGACGACCTTCGTCTACGGCGCGACGCTCTGGACCGACAAGACGCCGCTTGCGGCGAACAAGCCGGACTTCGACAAGACCGAGGCCAAGCTGCCGTCGTTCTGGCGTGTCGGCTTCACCCAGATGCGCATCGGCTTCGAGTACGGCGGCGTGCAGCGCTGGATCGTAGTCAGCACGACGGCAGACTCGCTCTACGCCGCGCTGGCCGACGGGCTGTACAAGGCGTTCACCAAGGCGGCCGGGCGCACAGCGTGGAAGTCGCTGATCCCCGGATCGTCGATGCAGGCCAACTGCAACCGCGAAGGCTTCAACAACAAGGTCAACAACTCGCACGCGGCGATCCGCATCGGCATCCTCGGCAACGAGCAGAACGACTGCGGCACGCCGGACTCGCGCGTCGGCCTCGGTGGTGGCAGCAACGTCTGCGGCATCGACCCGAACATGCCCGTGGGCGCGGCGGCCGGCTGCGGCGGCGACGCTGGCGACAAGTCGATGAAGGCGACGTTCGGCTGGCTGCAGGTGCGTTGACACCCGCGTCGCAAGGCGCCAACGCGGCATCGGCTGATTGTTCGGCATGACCGAACAGTCGCGTTCCAATCATACGACTTCACACCCGAAGTCTGGGCCCGTAGGGTGCCTCCATGGCCGCGACGACGAGCGCGGCGGGAGGAGGACCCATGGACCTGCAACGATTCTTTGGTGTGTTGGTGGTCAGCGGCGGCCTGATGGCGTCGGGCTGCGCGGCGAGCTCGGCGAGCGCGGGCGTGCTGCCGGACGACGCGACGGGCGGCGACGACACCTCGGCTGCGCAGGACGCCGTGGCGCAGGACGGCACGGCCGCGGGCATCGACACGACCACGACCAGCGCCGACACCGCCAGCGCCGACACCGCTGTGGCCGCCGCCGATGGCGCCGCCGACAGCGCCGCGAGCACCGACGAGGTCGACGCCGAGCCCGCAGCCTGTCCGTGGGCCGGCATGGACCCGTGCAAGTGCTAGCTGCGAGCGACGCGGCGGGCGACGCAGCGAGCGCCGACGCGGCGCGTGCCCTGGCCGGTCAGGTCTGGGCCCACCGGGCGGTGGCGGAGCGGGTCTCGAGCGCACGGTACCTGCGCCTGGCCCGCGGACTGGCGTCGGCCGGGGTACCGGAGGTGTTGGTCCGGCGCGCCGATGCCGCAGCGGCCGACGAGAGTCGGCACGCCGAGCTCTGCGCAGCGATGGCCGTGGGCCTCGGCGCCGAGGTCGACGCGCGGACGCCGCCGACGGCGTGGCGGGCGCTGTGTGCCCGCGAAGACACCTTGCGCGAGGCGGTGGCCTTCTGCGCCGTGTCGGAGTCGATGAACGCGACGCTGATGGCCGTCGCCTTGCAGCGCGCCCGACACGAACCGACGCGGGCGCTGCTGCGTGCGCTGCTCGCGGACGAGGTGCAACACGCCCGCCTGGGCTGGGCCGTGCTCGCGTTCGAACGCGGCCGTGGCGACTGCGCGGTCCTGGCCCCGACGTTGGTGCCGGCGCTGGAGCAGGCCGTCAGCGAGGAGCTGCGCGAGGCCGGCGGCCAGGCCGGCGGCGAACCCGATGACGCGGGCGCCAGCTACGGCCTGCTGACGGCACCCGAGCGGCTGACGCTGATCGCGGCGACGCTGCGCGACGTGGTGCTGCCGGGCTTGGCCGAGGCGGGCGTCGACACGGCGGCTGCCGAGGCGTGGGCGCGGCGCCACCTGCCCTGGGCGGACACGCCGTAACGGCCACGGTTTGGCGTTCAGCCGCCGCCGAGCTTGCGCGCCTCGGCCTCGCCGAGGCAGCGGACGTTGGCGAGGTCCTTGCCGCCGCGCCGCCCTTCGCCGTGGCGGCAGAGCACGATGGCGGACCCGCCGCAACCGTGGGCGTCGAAGGCCTTCCAGCTGCGGTCGAGCAGGTCGCGGGCCTGGCGGTTGGCCGCCTGCCACGCCTGCAGGGCGCCGGGCGCCTGCTTGAGGCTCGGATCGGGCTCGGATTCGGCGCCGAGGAAGGCGACCGAGGGCGGCAGCTTCGAGGGCGAGACGACGACGTCGGCCGCAGCGCAGCCGAGCAACTCCGCGCCCTTGGCCTGGGCCTCGTCGGGCAGCTCCTTGCAGGCCGAGGCGGCCGCAACGACGGCCGGGACGGCGACGACGACGATGGCGAGGCGTTGCCAGGGCTTCACGTTGCCTCCTGCACGCGGCCGAGGCCACGTGACGCGGCCCGGTGGCTGTCGATCCTCCCGCGGCTGCCGCCCACGATAGCAGAGCCGCGGCGCGTTGCACCGCCCTGGGCCGCCCGGCTCGCGTGCGAGGGCGCCTGGACCGGGGCTTGATTCTCCGGCGCACGCGGTGGACCCTGCCCGACCGCACCTGAGGTCCGGCCGAGCTGCGGCGGCCACCGCGCGACGAGGCCGGCACCGGATGCAGCAGCACGACGAATCCGACGTTCTCGACGGCGCGCGTCCCGACCAGACGCTGCGGCCGCAGGCGCGTCCCGAGCGCGGCGGCGACTGGCAGCAGGCCGACACGATGCTGTCGGATCCGCGCTTGGACACCGAGCGCAGCCCGCTGGCCTGGCTCGGCGACGCAACACTGGCCGCCCCCTCCACCGCCGAGCAAGGCGCGACGCCGCCCTCGCCGGGCTCGCACCCCGCCGCGACGGTGCCACCGCCACCGCTACGCCGGGTGCCGATGGACGCCAGGGCCGAGGAATTCCGCATCCTCGGCCGCCTCGGCGCCGGCGGCATGGCGGTGGTCGAGCTGGCCGAGCAGCGCTCGCTGGGGCGCGAGGTCGCGGTCAAGCGGCCGATCGACCAGCCGGGTGCAGGCGACGCGCTGCTGACCGAGGCGCGCATCACCGGCGGCCTGGAGCATCCGGCGATCGTGCCGGTGCACGAGCTCGTGCTCGACAGCGACGGCGTGCCGGCGATGGTGATGAAGCGGCTCGAGGGCGAGAGCTGGCGCGACCGCTTGGAGCGCGAGCACGAGGCGGCGGCGGGAGCGCCGCTGTCGGACGACGCGATGACGCGCCACGTCGAGGTCGCGATCGCGCTCTGCAACGCCCTGGACTACGCCCACAGCCGCGGCGTCGTGCACCTCGACGTCAAGCCTGACAACGTCATGGTCGGCCAGTTCGGCGAGGTCTGGCTGCTCGATTGGGGCATCGCGGTGCGCCTGGACGCGCCGGGCCGCAGTCGCGACGAGCGCCTGCTGGGCACGCCGTCGTACATGGCGCCCGAGCAGTTGCGCGGCCGCGCTGCGGTCGACGCGCGCACGGACGGGTTCCTGGTCGGGGCGAGCCTGCACCACGCGATCACCGGCGGGGCGCTGCGCGGCGACGGGTCGGTGCTGCAGGTGATCCAGCGCGTGCAGAGGTCCGAGCCCGTGCGCTACGGCCCCGAGATCCCGGAGTCGCTGGCGGCGATCTTGCTTCGGGCGTGCGCTGCAGACCCGGCGGCGCGTTACGCCGACATGGCCAGCCTGCGCGACGCCCTGACCAGCTACCTGCGCCACCGCGGCGCCGAGACCCTGGCCCGCCGCGCGCGCCAGGACCTGCAGCGGCTCGAAGCGGCGGTGCGCGCGCTTGTGCCCGAGGCCAGCGGCGGCGCGCGCGAGATCGAGACCCTGGCGTCGCGCACACGCTTCGGCTTCGAGGCGGCGCTGCAAGCGCACCCGACCTTCGCCAGCGCCCAAGACGGCCTGCGGCGCACGCTGCTGGCGAGCATCGCCTTCGAGCTCTGGCGCGAGAACGCCGCAGCGGCCGGGGCGCTGCTCGACGCCGTCCGGGACGCGCCGGCCGAGGTCGTCGACGCCGTGCGCACCGCCCAGCGCCGGGCGGCCGAGCGCGGCGACGTCTTCCGTGAGCTCGAGGCGATCAAGCGCGAGGCGCGCTTTCGCAGCGACAATTGGGCCAGCAGCGTCGGCCTGCTCGCCAACGGCGGCGTCTGGGCGTTCCTGCTGCTCGGCATGTACACGGTGCAGCGCGGCGAGCTGCTGGTGCTCGACGCCAGGAACAACGCGATCATGGCGTTCGGCCTGGCCGCGATGACGCTCGCGGTGTTCTGGAGCCTGCGTCACCTGATGCTCGCGAACCGGATCCGCCGCGGCTTCTCGATGGCGATCGGCGCGTACCTCAGCGCTGGCCTGCTCAGCCGCGTCGCCGGCCTCGTCAGCGGCCAGAGCTTCGCCGAGGGCCTGCACACCGACTGGATGGTGCTGTTCTGCTTCCTGGCCGTGTCGGCGGCCGTCGTCGACAGCACGCTCTGGATCGCCGCGGGCATCTGCGCCGCGGGCACCATCGCCTCCGCTGCCTGGCCCGTGCGGGCCCTGATCTTCGCCGCGATCGCGATCTTCCTGATCAACGGCGTGGTGGCGTGGACGGTGCGGCCGCGGCCGGGCGCCAGCGACGGCGACGGCGACGGCGTGCCCGCGGCCTAGAGCACCGCCGCCTGGAGCGCCGCGACCTCGACGAGCGCAGACGCCGTCACTGGCAGACGCCGGCGCTGCAGGTCTTGCCGCTGCCGCAGGTCACGCCGTCCTGGACCGTGGTGTAGACGCAGCCCTTGGCCTTGTCGCAGGTCTCGGTCGTGCAGGGGTTGCCGTCGTCGCAGAGCTGCGTCGCGCCGGGCTTGCAGCTGCCGTCGTCGATGCAGAGGTCGATGAGGGTGCAGGCGTCGTCGTCGCTGCAAAGGCCGGCGTGCTTGGCCGACTTGCAGGCTGCGGTGGCGTCGCACCAATCGGCGGTACAGACGTCGCCGTCGCTGCAGCCCTTCTGCGAGACTGCGGCGCAGGCGCCTGCCGCGGTGCAGGTCGAGAAGCCCCAGCGGTCAGCGTGCACGAGCCGGACGTCGCCGCCGGCCATGTCGTTGTTGGAGGCCTGATCCCAGCCAACCGCGAGGATGTCGCCGTTCGGGGCGAGCCGCATCGCCGTCAGTGGGTTGACGCGGCTGGGGACGCCATAGGTGCGGCTCCACAAGAGCAGCCCCGACGCAGACAACGCCAACATGCGCGATTCCGCATAGGTACCGGGCTGCGACTCGAGCTTGGCCAAGGCGAGCAGCTGGCCGTCCGGGGCGAGCAGGATCTGGGTCGCCGCCCCCCAGGCGCCGAAGTTTTCGCTCTTGGCCCAAAGCGGCTTGCCGGCGCCATCGACACGGGCGAACCACGGGTTGGGGATGCCCACGCCGACAACGCCACCGGCGAGGTAGAAGCCACCGTCGCCGACCTCGACCAGCGACGTGCCGAGGTCGTGGCCGCCACCGCCGTAGTGCCAGCGCCCGACCTGCTTGAGGTTCTTGTCGAGGCGGGTGAAGACGATGTCGTTGCCGCCCAGGCTGCCGGCCGCTTCGCCCGAGGCGCCGATGTAGGCCAACCCGCCATTGGATTCGACGATACCGTCGTTGACATAGTGATTTTGCCATTCCACGTAGCGCATGAAGCTGGCGGTGGTCTGGCCGAGGTCGTTGATGACCGCGACGAACTCGCCGTTGCCATACTCCTCGCGGGTGCCGAAGACGATCCGCTCGGCCTTGCCGTCGAGGATGCGCTCACGCAGCGCCGCGCCCTGCTGGCCGCCGTTGGCCTGGCCGGCGCTGTTGCAGTTCGCCACCGCGACAAATGCGATGGCACCAGGGCTACCGCCCTCGGTGATGGTCGTCAGCGCGAGGCATTGGCCCGGCTTCATCAGCACGGCGATGGTGCCACTGGCGCGGCGGAGCAGCCGGCGCGCCCAGGAACCCGAGTACGACGACAGCCCGGTCCACCAGGCGGCGCCGCTGCCATCGGCGAGGATGCGACCGACGTGGTTGTAGGAGTACGCTCCGTACGGGCCTGGGCTGGCGCGGCCGCCCGCGACCATGATGTCGCCGTTGTCGAGCAGCAGCATGTCGTAGGGCATCTCGCCGGTGCCGCTGGCGACCACGGCCTTGTTGAAGATGCGCTGACCACTGCCGGGCTTGCAGCTCTTGTCGGCGCAGGTGTCGCCCGTGGTGCAGGCCCCGAGCGAGCAGGGCTTGGTGTTGGCGAGGGCCAGGCAGCCCTTGACCGAGTCGCAGCTGTCGTCGCTGCAGACGTTGCCGTCGTCGCAGACCTTGACCTTCTCGGGCTTGCAGGCGCCGTCCTGGCAGCTCTCGTTCTCGGTGCAGGCGTTGCTGTCGTCGCACGAGCCCGGCTTGGGGATGGTCGTGCACTTGCCGGTCTTGGGATCGCAGGCGTCGTCGGTGCAGGAGTTGCCGTCGTTGCACAAAATCGTGCCCTTGCACACGCCGGCGTCGCAGGTGTCCTTGCTGGTGCAGGCGATGCCGTCGTCGCAGGCGGCGCCGCTGGTCGCGGTGAAGGTGCAGCCCTTGGCCTTGTCGCAGCTGTCGGCGGTGCAAGGATCGCCGTCGTTGCAGAACGTCACGCCCTTGCTGACGCACTTGCCCGACTGGCAGACGTCGCCCGTGGTGCAGGCGTCGCCGTCGTCGCAGGTCGCGGTCGAGTAGACCGCCAGGCAGCCGAGCGTCTTGTGGCAGCCGTCGTTGGTGCAGGGGTTGTTGTCGTCGCAGGACTTGGCCTGGTGGGTGCATTCGCCGCTGCTGGCGTCGCAGCCGTCGGTGGTGCAGACGTCGTTGTCGTTGCAGGTCGTAGCCGCGCCCTTGCAGGTGGCGCCGTCGCAGGTGTCCTTGCCGGTGCAGGCGTCGCCGTCGTCGCACGGCACGGCGTCGCTGGCCGAGACCGGCGTCGAGACGCAGCCCTTGGCGCTGTCGCACGTGTCCTTGGTGCAAGGGTTGTTGTCGTCGCAGGCGTTGCCGCCGACCCCGACCAACGGGGTCCCTTTGCACGCACCGGACTTGCAGGTATCGACCGTGGTGCAGGCGTCGCCGTCGTCGCAGGCGCCGGCCTGGGCGACGAAGACGCAGCCGACCTTGCCGTCGCAGTTGTCTTGGGTGCACGCGTTGTTGTCGTTGCAGGTCGCGGGCGTGCCGCTGCAGCTGCCCTTGTTGCAGGTGTCGCCCTTGGTGCAGGCGTCGCCGTCGTCGCAGCCTACGGGGTTGGTCGTCGCGACCGAGACGCAGCCCTTGGCGCCGTCGCAGGTGTCGACGGTGCAGGGGTTGTTGTCGTCGCAGGCGTTGCCGCCGACCCCGATCAACGGGGTCCCTTTGCACTCGCCGCTCTTGCAGCTGTCGCCGACGGTGCAGGCGTCGCCGTCGTCGCAGGGCGTGGCGTAGGCGGCGTGGACGCAGCCGGCCTTGGCGTCGCAGCTGTCTTGGGTGCAGGCCTTGCCGTCGTCGCAGACCACGGCGCTGCCGACGCACTTGCCGTCCTGGCAGGCGTCCTGCGCGGTGCAGGCGTTGCCGTCGTCGCAGCTCACGGGCTTGGTCGACACGACCGGCACCGAGGCGCAGCCCTTGCTGCTGTCGCAGGTGTCCGTGGTGCAGGCGTTGTTGTCGTTGCAAGAGGCCGCGGTGCCTTTGCAGACGCCGGTCTTGCAGGTGTCGCCGGTGGTGCAGGCGTCGCCGTCGTCGCAGGCGCCGGCCTGGGTGATGAAGACGCAGCCATCCTTGCCGTCGCAGCTGTCCTGGGTGCAGGGGTTGCCATCGTCGCAGGTGACGGGCGTGCCGGTGCAGCTGCCTTTGCTGCAGGCGTCCTGGGCGGTGCAGGCGTTGCCGTCGACGCAGGTCGCGGCGTTGGGCAGCCCGACGCAGCCATTGCCCGCCTTGCAGCTGTCGTCGGTGCAGAGGTTGCCGTCGTCACAGGCCTTGGCCGTGCCGCCCTTGCAGCTGCCCTTGGCGCAGGTCGTCGCCTCGGTGCAGGGGTCGTCGTCGGTGCAAGGCTTGCCGTCTGGCCAGGGCGCCACGCCGCAGCTGCCGGTGGTCGGGTCGCAGGTCTGGGTCGTACATGAGGCCGGATCTCCGGGCTTGCAGGTGACCACCGTCGCCTTGTTGACCTGGCATTCCTTGAGCGAGCCGACCTGGCCGCAGAGCAGCTTGCCGTTGCAAATGTCGTCGTCGTCGAACTTGCCGCAGTCGGCGTCGACGCCGCAGCCGCAGACGTTGGCGCCGGGCGTGCATTGGCCCTTCTGGCAGACGTCGTAGAGCGTGCAGGCGTTGCCGTCGGCGTCGCAATGCAGCAGCTCGCGCACCGACTCGACCTTGCAGGCGCCGGTCTTGGGCTGGCAGCGGTTCTGCTGGCATTCGGTGTCGAAGACGCTGCTGCAGGTCACGACGGTGCCCGGGTTGACGACGCAGGTCTTGGTCGACTTCTCGCAGAAGAGCGTGCCGTTGCAGACGTTGCCGTCGTCCTTGGCCGCGCAGTCGGCGTCGGCCTGGCATTCGCAGGTGTTCGCGTCGGCCTTGCACTGGCCCTTCTGGCAGGTGTCGATCGCGGTGCACGGGTTGCCGTCGGCGTCACAAGCGCTGCCCTCGTGCGCCGGCAACGTGATGCACAGGCCCGACTTCGGGTTGCACAGGTTGGCCAGGCAGGGCGCGTTGCTGCCGGTCGGTTCGGCGCAGAACACCACCGTCTTGGGGTTGACCTTGCAGGCGTTGGTCTCCTTGTCGCAGTAGAGCGTGCCGTTGCAGAGGTTGTCGTCCTCCTTGGTGGCGCAGTCGGCGTCGGATTGGCAGGGGCAGATGTTGGTGTCGGCCTTGCAGACGCCCGATTGGCAGCTGTCCTTGGGCGTGCAGGCGGCGCCGTCGGCGTCGCAGGGCGTGCCGTCGACCTTGGCCACGACCTCGCATTTGCCGGTCTTGGGCTGGCAGGTCGCGGCGGTGCAGGCCGTGTCCTCGACGGTCTGGCAGCTCACGATGGTCTTGGGGTTGAGCTGGCACTTGCCGCTCTGCTTGTTGCAGAAGAGCGTGCCGTTGCAGAGATCGCCGTCCTCGAGCGCGCCGCAGTCGGCGTCGGACTGGCATTGGCAGAGGTCCTTGCCGCTGCTGCAGCTGCCGGACTGGCAGGTGTCGGGCACGGTGCAGGGGTCGCCGTCGTCACAGGTGGTGCCGTTGGGGGCCGGCGTCTGCTTGCACGCGCCGGTCTTGGGCTCGCAGGCTGTCTGGGCGCATTCGGTGTCGTTGACCTTGCTGCAGCTGACGATCGACAGCGGGTTGAGCTGGCAGCTGCCGGTCGCGAGGTTGCAGAAGTTCGAGCCGTTGCAGAGGTTGCCGTCGTCGGGGCAGTCAGCGTCCTTGCTGCAGCAGGTCTGGGTGCCGGCGGTGCAGGCGCCGTCCTTGCAGTGGTCGCCAGTGGTGCAAGCGAGGCCGTCGTCGCAGGGCGTGGCGAAGGGCTTGGCCTGCTTGCTGCAGGTGCCCGTCTTGGGGTCGCAGCTATTGACCGTGCAGGCCGTGTTCTCGGCCCCGTTGCAGACGATGACCGTGGCGGCGTTGACCTTGCACGTGGCGGACGTGACGTCGCAAAAGAGCTTGCCGTTGCAGGCATCGCCGTCGTCGAAGGGCGCGCAGTCGGCCGTCGTCTTGCAGGCGCAGGTGTTGATGCCGGCGACGCAGCTGCCGTCCTTGCAGCTGTCACCGTTGCTGCATGCGTCGCCGTCGTCGCAGGCGGTCGCGCTCAGCGGCAGGTTGCTGCAGCCGACCTTGGCGTCGCAGTCGTCCTGGGTGCAGGGCTCGCTGTCGTCGCAGTCGAGCGCGGCGGTGGCGACGCAGGCGCCGGACTTGCACAGGCTGGCGACGCTGCACGCATCGCCGTCGTCGCAGACCGCGCCGTCGGGCCGGGCGAGCTCGACGCAGCCGAGCAGACCGTCGCAGACCGCGATGCCGCACGGCGAGGTCGGCGATGGGCAGTCCTTGGCCGAGGTGCACGCGGGCGCGACGTCGACGCCGGTGGTGCCGTCGCCGCCGGTCGCGGTGTCGCCGGCGTCGCTGCCGGCCGTGTCGCCGACGGTCGCGTCGCCGCCGGCGGTGTCCTGGCCGCCGTCCTCGCCGACATCCTCACCGGGGAGCGTATCGCCGCCGCTGGTGCTGTCGTTGCCGCCGACGCTGTCGCTGCCGCTGCTGGTGTCGCCGCCGCTGGCGGTGTCGAGATCGGCGCTGTCGCCCAGCTGGCTGGTGTCGCCGCCGGCGGCGCCGCTGCTGTCCTCGCTGCCCTGGCCCTCGCTGCCGCAGCCGCCGAGCGCAAGGCCCAGCACCAGGGCACACGCCCACACCCGACCCGACCACGCGCTCCGCGCCGCCATGCTACCCCTCCAAACCGACAAGCCGCCAAACTTCCTGTCCCAGGGTTGGCCGAAAATTGCCGGAATCGAAGGGACAATGTCAAGACATGGCGGCCTTGTGGCCGGCGACGATGGCGTCGACGACGCCAGGGTCGGCCAAGGTCGAGACGTCGCCGAGCTTGTCGGCCTCGCCCTCGGCCACCTTGCGCAGGATGCGGCGCATGACCTTGCCGGAGCGCGTCTTGGGCAGCCCCGGCACCAGCTGCACGACGTCGACGCGGGCGTGCGCGCCGATCTGGGTGCGGCAGGCGGCGTTGACTAGGCCGAGCCAGTCCTGGTCGGCATCGACACCGGGCTGCAGCACGACATAGGCGTACACGCCCTGGCCCTTGATCGCGTGCGGGAAGCCGACGACGCCGGCCTCGGCGATGGCGTCGACGCTGACCAGCACGGCCTCGAACTCGGCGGTGCCCATGCGGTGGCCGGCGACATTGAGCACATCGTCGACGCGGCCGGTGATCCAATGGTAGCCGTCGGCGTCGCGGCGGCAGCCATCGCCGGTGAAGTACAGCCCCGGGAAGGTCGAGAAGTACGTCGCCACATAGCGCGCGTGGTCGCCCCAGACCGTGCGCGCCATGCCCGGCCAGGGCTGCGCCAGGCAGAGCCGCCCCTCGCCGGGGCCGACGATCGGCCGCGCCCGCTCGTCGAGCAGCTGCGGCACGATGCCGGGCAGCGGCAGCGTCGCGCTGCCGGCCTTGGTCGGCGTCGCCGGGGCCAGCGGCGAGATCGAGATGCCGCCCGTCTCGGTCTGCCACCAGGTGTCGACGATGGTGCAGCGCCCCTCGCCGACGACGTCGAAGTACCACTGCCAGGCCTCGGGGTTGATCGGCTCGCCGACGGTGCCGAGGACGCGGATGCTGCTGCGGTCGTAGGCCGTGACGAAGTGGTCGCCCTGGGCCGCGAGCGCGCGGATCGCCGTCGGCGCGGTGTAGAAGATCGTGACCTTGTGCCGCTGCACGACGTCCCAGTAGCGGCCGGCGTCGGGGTAGGTCGGCGTCGACTCGAACATCATCGTCGTGGCGCCGTTGCAGAGCGGCCCGTAGACGATGTAGCTGTGGCCGGTGATCCAGCCGACGTCGGCGACGCAGCCGTAGACGTCGTCCTCGCGCAGGTCGAACACGACCTGGTGGGTGTACGAGGTCCACGTCAGGTAGCCGCCGCAGGTGTGGACCAGGCCCTTGGGCCGCCCGGTCGAGCCCGAGGTGTAGAGCACAAAGAGCGGATCTTCGGCCGCGCAGGCGATGGCGTCGAGGCTCGGCGCCTGGCCGGGCACCACGTCATGCCACCAATGGTCGCGGCCGGCCGTCCAGCCGACGTCCGCGCCCGTGCGCCGCAGCACCAGCACCGCGCGCACGCCGTGTTCGCCGACCAGGGCCTCGTCGCAGGTGGCCTTGAGCGGCACGACGCGGCCGCCGCGCATGCCCTCGTCCTGCGTGATGACGACCTCGGCGCCGCAGTCGCGCACACGGTCGCGCAGCGCCTCGGCCGAGAAGCCGCCGAACACCACCGAGTGCACCGCGCCCAGGCGGGCACAGGCGAGCATCGCGACCGCGGCCTCGGGCACCATGCCCATGTAGATGATGACGCGGTCGCCCTTGCGCACGCCCAGCTGGCGCAGGGCCCCGGCGGCGCGGCAGACCTCGGCGTGCAGCTCGCGGTAGCTCAGCGTGCGCGTCATGCCGGGCTCGTCGCCCTCCCAGAGGATCGCCGTCTTGTCGCCGCGCGCGTCGAGGTGCTGGTCGAGGCACGACTCGGTGACGTTCAGCTCGCCGTCGGCGAACCAGGCGACCTGGCTGTCGGCGATGTCGTGGAAATTGCCGGCCAACCCGCGGGTCGGCGGGCGGCGCCAGCGCAAGCGGGCCTTGGTCTGGGCCAGCCAGAAGGCGTCGGGATCGGTGGTGGCGTCCATCGCGACGCGGCGCCAGTCGTCGAGGCTCTGGATCGGCGACGAGCTGCCGACGCGGACGCGCGCGGGCACGGGGTGGGTGGTGGTCATGGCTCCTCCTATGGCTGCGGCGCTGTCGGCGCGGGCCGACGGGGCGCCAGGGCTCGGGCTAGCGACCCAGCGCGCGACGCAGCCGGGCCCAGAGGCCTTCGGCCTGCGCCGCCGCGGGCGCGGTGACCGGGGCGCTCGGCTGCGCGGCTTCGACGACGGCGGGCTGGATCTCGAGCTCGGGCAGCTGGGCCCGATGCGCGGCGACGAGCGCCGGGTCGACGCGGGCGTATTTGGCGGTGCTGCGCGGCAGCGCGGCGTCCGGCGGCAGCATCTGGGTCGCGGCGCCGACGGGCTCGCGGCGCTCGACGCGCCAGGTGCCGGTCTGGCGCACGGCGACGATCTCGGGCGCGACGGCGGGGATCTGCCACGACGACGCGCGATGCCGGGCTGGCAGCGCACCGGCCTCGCCGGCCATGGCCGCGCGCAGGGCGTCGCGCATACCGCGGGCGTCGTCGAAGCGATCCTTGGGGTGTTTGGCCAGACCACGCGCCACCCAGGCTGCCAGCGCGTCCGAGATGGGCTGGCTCGCCACGTCGCGCAGATCGGGCGCCCTGGCTTCGCGATGCTGGCGCAGCACGTCGTCGACGTCGTCGCCGACGAAGACCGGCCGCCCCGCGAGGCCGCGAAAGGCGAGCGCGGCGACGGCGTAGAGGTCACTGCGCGCGTCGATCTCCTGATCGGCGCATTGTTCGGGGCTCATCGCGTCGGGCGTGCCCATCGAGCGGCCGCGCTCCTGCGCCGCCTCGGCGACCAGCATCGAGATGCCGAAGTCGAGCACCTTGACGAATTGCTCGTCGCCGACCTCGTGCAGCATCACGTTGCCCGGCTTGACGTCGCGGTGGACCAGGCCGCGGCCGTGCGCTTCGGCCAGGCTGCCGAGGATCGCGTCCAAGATCGGCGCGAGCTCGGCGGGCGTCATGGCGTTGCCCCCAGCCTCGAGGCCGGCGAAGACCTCCTCGAGCGTCGGCCCCTGCAGCCGCTGGCTGGCGATGTAGAGCGCGCCACCCTGGGTGCGGCCGACGTCGAAGACGCGCAGCGTGTTGGGGTGTTGCAGCGCCGCGGTGACCTGCGCCTCGCGGAAGAAACGCGCCTCGGCCTCGTCGTCGCCGAGCGGCAGGTTGCGCAGCAGCATCTTCAGCGCCAGGCGCTGCCCCGTGCGCTCCTGCGTCGCGTCGTAGACGACCGACCACGAGCCGCGACCGAGCACGCCCTCGATGCGATAGCGGCCGTCGACCAGCTCGCCGACGCGGGCGTGGTGCGAATGCGAAGGGCGACGGTGGCCTTGGGTGGACATCGGGCTCCGGGCGGAAATCCTCCGCGCACGATGCGGCCAAGCAGCGAACGGCGCAAGCGCGCGGTGGGCGCCCTACTTCGCGCCGCCGGCCTCGCGTGGCGCCCCCATCGACGGCGGCACCCGCTCGGGCTGCTCGCTGGCGTCGATGCAGGCGCAGCGGTCGGTGGCCATGACCTTGCCCTCGGGGCAGAGCGAGCCCTTGGACTGGTGCGGGCCGGCCGACTTCACCGCGACGATGCCGCCGACGAGCAGCACCGTGAACGCCAGCGTCAGCCACTCGAGGTGCTTGTCGATGAAGCGCTTGATCGGCGGGCCGAAGAAGTAGAGCAGCCCCGCGACCAGGAAGAAGCGCGCGCCGCGGCCCACGATCGACGCGCCGATCAGCGTGCCGAGGT
Organism: uncultured Enterobacteriaceae bacterium; assembly: GCA_964586155.1. Taxonomy (GTDB): domain Bacteria; phylum Myxococcota_A; class UBA9042; order UBA9042; family UBA9042; genus SXNM01. The sequence continues at coordinate 36,734 of CAZPHC010000027.1, forward strand.
CGACCATATCGCTGTAGACGCCGGCCGAGATGGTGAACACCTTGAACGGGATCGGCGTGAACGCGGCGGTGAAGATGGCGAGGAAGGCGTTGTCGGCAAATCGATTGCCGACCTCCAAGAAGTGCGAGCACTTGAACAGCGTCGGGATGAACCAATGCTCGGCCACGGCCCAGAACGAGTGGCCGATCCACCAACCGAGCAGCGCGCCCGAGACCGACGCCACCAGGCAGACGGTCGCGAACCTCCAGGCCTTCTGCCGCGCGCCGAGCACCAGCGCCATCAGCAGCGGGTCCGGCGGCACGGGGAAGAACGACGAGTCGGCGAAGCTGACCAGCGCCATCGCCAGCAGGCCGTAGGGCGTGTCGGCCCAGCTGAGGACCCAATCAAAGAGCCGGCGGATCGGGTTGCGCGAGGCGCGCTGCTCGGGGGCGACGGGCGTCGGGGACGAGGCGGTCATGGAGGTCTCCAGCCAAAGGGAGCGCCCTTTTGCCCGTCGCGGCGGGCGGCGTCAAACCGGTCGAAGTTGCACGCGCCGTAGATCGCGCGGCCGGCTTGTGCGTCGACACGGAACGACGCCGCGTCTTCGCGGGCCAGCAGCAGACCCCGTGCCCGGCGCGACCATGCCCCGAGCCAACCTACGCGGAGGAACCATGCGCCAGACGACCCAAACCACCACGCCGCAGACGCGGCCCACCGCCCACCGACGCAAGGCGGCCCTGCCGCTGGCGACGCTCGGTTGGCTCGTCTTCGCCCTGATCGCGAGCGTCGCGTTCGCGGCGACGCCGACCGTGCCGGCTGCGCAGCGCACGGCGTCTTGCGGCCTCGAGGTCGTCGTCCGCGACCAAGGCGGGCGCCCCGTGCCCCAGGCGACGGTGCGGATCGACGGCGTCGCGCCCCTGCTGACCAACGCCGCCGGCCGGGCCGTCGCGGCTGCGACGAGCTGCGGCCCGGTGAAGGTCCACGTCATCGCCCGCGCGTTCGCCCCGTGGCAGGGCGCGGCCGCGGCCAGCAAGCCCGGGCAGTCCCGCGGCCTCGAGGTCCGCCTGTTGCCGCTGGTCAAGACCGCCGCGGCGGGCGACGCGAAGGCGCCGCACGAGACGCGCAAGAAGATGGAGTCGTCGCGCAGCTACGGCCTCGGCGCGGCCGCGGCGCCGATGCACGGCTACGGCTTCGGCGGCGTCGCGCGCATGGGCGCCGTCGGCCGCGTGGTGGTGCGTTCAGCGCCGATGGCCGCCGCGGGCGGCATGCGCCAGCCCGAACCCGACAGCCGCGAGGGCTACGACAAGGCCGAGGAGGAGCGTTTCAGCAGCACGCAGGACAAGCCGCTCTCGACCTTCAGCATCGACGTCGACACCGCGAGCTGGTCGAACCTGCGCCGCTTCGTCCAACGCCAGGGCACGCTGCCGCCGGCGGCCGCGATCCGCATCGAAGAGATGGTCAACGCCTTCCCCTACGCCTGGGCCGGCCCGACCGACGACGCGCCTTTCGCGGTGCACACCGAGGTCAGCGTCGCGCCGTGGAACCCTGCGCACCGCCTGATGGCGATCGCCGTGCAGGGCCGCCGGATGGAGGTCAAGCACTTGCCGCCGGCCAACCTCGTGTTCCTGCTCGACGTCTCGGGCTCGATGGCCAGCCCGGACAAGCTGCCCCTGCTGCAATCGTCGCTGTCGATGCTGGTGCGCGAGCTGCGCGCCGAGGACCACGTCAGCATCGTCGTCTACGCCGGCGCCGCGGGCCTGGTGCTGCCGCCGACCTCGGGCGCCGACCAGACCACGATCCTCGACGCGCTGGCCAACCTGACGGCGGGTGGCTCGACCGCCGGCGGCGCGGGCCTGCAGCTGGCCTACCAGGTGGCGCGCAACACCTTCGTCAAAGGCGGCAACAACCGCGTGATCCTGGCCACGGACGGCGACTTCAACGTCGGGCCGAGCTCGGACGGCGAGATGGTCCAGCTGATCGAGAAGGAGCGCGACAGCGGGATCTTCTTGACCGTGCTCGGCTTTGGCACCGGCAACTACCAGGACGCCAAGATGCAGAAGCTGGCGCAGCACGGCAACGGCAACCACGCCTACATCGACACGCTGATCGAGGCGCGCCGGGTGCTGATCGAGCAGATGGGCGGCACGCTGCTGACCATCGCCAAGGACGTGAAGATCCAGGTCGAGCCGAACCCGCGCCTGGTCAAGGGCTACCGCCTGATCGGCTACGACACCCGCCGGCTGGCGACGCGCGACTTCGCCGACGACACCAAGGACGCCGGCGAGCTCGGCGCCGGCCACACCGTCACCGCGCTCTACGAGATCATCCCGGCCGGCAGCGACGAGCCGCTGGGCGGCCAGGCCGGCACCAAGTACACCGAGGTCCGGCCGACCGCCGCGGCCGCGACGGGTGAGCTCGCCACCGTGCGCCTGCGCTACAAGGAGCCGCGCGAGAGCAAGAGCCAGCTGATCGAGACCGTCGTGCACGACAAGGCCGTGGCGCTCAAGGACACGTCCATCGACTTCCGCTTCGCCACCGCCGTCGCCGAGCTGGGCCTGCTGCTCAGCGGCAGCAAGCTGGCGGGGACGGCCTCGCTGCCGGCGCTGCTCGCCCGCGCCGAGGCCGCGCTCGGCAAGGACGTCGGCGGCCATCGCGCCGGCTTCCTCGACGTCGCCCGCCGGGTCGCGGCGCTGCGTGGCGCGCGGCCGGCCGCTGGCGACGACACCGCCAAGGCGACGAATTAGCCCAACGTTGACGCCCCCGCCCTCGAACCGCACCATCCCCGCGCGACCGCAGCGCCGGCACGGAGGTCGAGCGAGGCGGGGGAGGCCCGATGCGCGTGCTCTTGGTCATCGGTTTGTTGGGGGGCGGCGGCGCCGAACGTCAGGTCGCCCTGTTCTGCGAGCGGGCCAAGCACCTGGTCGATCTCGGCGCCTTCATCGTCAACCCGGGCGACGTCTGGGACCCGATCGTCCGCAGCCACCTCGCCCGCGTCTACGACGGCGGCGGCAGCCACGCCCACAAGCTCGCGACCTTCGCCAAGGTCGTGCGCCAGGACCGCCCCGACGTCATCCACTGCTGGCATACGCCGCCGATCGTCTACCCGGCGCTGACCTGGCCGCTGCACCGGCGGCCGATCGTGGTCAACGTCTTCGACGCCCTCAGCCGCAGCACCGACACCGCCGAGCGCCGGCCGATGCCCATCGCGCGCCTGCTGCCCTTCGTCGGCGCGACCGTGGCCAACTCGCAGCACCTTCTCGGCGATCTCGCCGAGATGGGCGTGGTTCCGCGCAACGCGTCGGTGATCGAGAACGGCATCGTCGTGCCGGCGCGCGCCGCCAGCCACGCCGCGCGCGAGGACGGCAGCGTCCGCCTGGCCGGCGTGGGCTCGCTCAAGCCGCTCAAGAACTGGGCGCAGCTGCTGCGGGTGGCCAAGCTGCTGCGCGATCAGGGCCGCCGCGTCGACGTGACGATCTTCGGCGAGGGCCCGTCGCGCCCGGAGCTCGAGGCGCAGGCCGCCGCCATCGGCCTCGACCCCAAGCGCGTGTTTCCGGGCTTCTCGATGGACGCGAGCGCGACGCTGGTCGACTTCGACGTGCTGCTGCATCCGTCGCGCTCCGAGGGCCTGCCCAACGCCGTGCTCGAGGCGCTGGCCGCCGGGATCCCGGCCGTGGCGTCGGACCTCGCGTGCTACGACACGCTGCGCAGGCAGGGCGATTGGCTCAAGGTCCACCCCGTCGACGACGATCAGGCCTGCGTCGCGGCGCTGACGCCCTGGCTCGACGACGCCGCGGCGCGGGCGAGCGCGGGCGCGGCCGGGCGGCGGATGATCGAGGCGTCGTTCGGCGTCGATCGGATGGCCGAGCGGTTCGTCGAGGTCTATCGGACGGTGTGCTGAGCGCGGGCGCCGCGGCGACGACGGCGCGCCCGCAGCCTCACGCCGTCGGGCCCGGCGCCACAGCGGCCCCGGACCAGCCGAGCGCGAGCGCGGCGTCCCGGACCATGCGCTCGAGATCTGCATCGGGCACGACGCCGAGCGAGCGGACCAACCTGGCCGGATCTGCGACCAACGCGGCGCAATCGCCGGCGCGGCGCGGCGCCAGCACATGGGGCACCGGGCGCCCGACCACGCGCTCGACCGCCGCGAGCACGTCGCGCACCGAGCGGCCGACGCCGCTGCCGACGTGCACGATCTCGTTGCGATCCCGGCCCGCCGCCGACGCCGCCAGGGCCTGCAGCGCGGCGGCCTCGAACGCGGCGACCACGTCGGCGATGTGCACGTAATCACGCAGCGGCGTGCCGTCCGGCGTCGGGAAGTCGTCGCCGAAGCAGAGCAGCGGCGGCCGCTGGCCCAGCGCGGCCCCGAGCGCCAGCGGGATCAGGTGCGTCTCGGGCTCGTGGCGCTCGGCGCAGCCGTAGAGGCTGCCGGCGAGGTTGAACAGGCGCAGGCTCGCGCCGCTGATGCCACCCTCGGCCACCGCCGCGGCCAGGGCCTGCTCGGCGCGGACCTTGCTCAGGCCGTAGGGGCTCTCGGGCCCGATCGGCGCGGATTCGTCGAGGCGATCGCGCACCACCGCCGTGGCCGAAGCCGTCGGCAACGTCGCCAGCGCGGCGGCGCTCGACGCCTGGACGAAGGCCGGAACCCCGGCCCGTCTCGCGGCCGCGAGGACCTGCAGCGTGCCATCGACGTTGACGCTGAGGTAGCGCTCGGGCTGCCGCACCGACTCGCCGACCTGGATCAAGCCGGCAAGGTGGAAGACCACGTCGGGTCGCGCCGACAGCAGGTGCAGCGACGCGGCGACCGCTGCGGCGTCACGCACATCACCGCGCAGCAGCGGCACGCCCTCGGGCAACGCGTCGGCGTGGCCGCTGCTGAGGTCGTCGAGCACCGCGACGTCCCAGCCGCGCTCGATGAGCCAGCGCACCAGCGTGCTGCCGAGGTAGCCGGCGCCGCCCGTGACCAGGGCGCGTCGTCGCGCTTCGCCACGGGCGTTGTGTGTGGTCATCGCGAGCCTTGCGCCACGTCGGCGGTGAGCGCCCGGGCCAGCCGAGCGGGGACGCAGGATGCCGTGGCCGTCGCATCGCGACAAGTCAGCGCGGCCTCACGGGCCGGGCGGCGGCGGCGGCGGCCGAGCGACGCTGTCGCGCCCTGCCGGTGGCGCCCCACGGCGTGGCGGACATCGGGCCAGGCGCAACGACCAGGGTGCCGAACCGCTGGCGTAGCGCAGGAACTCGCCGCTCGGCCGCTCGCGATCCCATTGCTGCGCGATCTCCACGGTGCCGCCGACCAGGCTCCGTCCACCGGCGTCGAAGGCGTCGAGCACGGCGCACGGCGGCGAGGACGCGCTGATCGAAGCACACGACGGCGGCCGCAGCAGGTAGGTCCCCGGTGGCATCGGCGCGCCGGCGGCGCAGCGCGCGGTCGCGACGTCGGCCCAGAGCGTCTCGGAGCTGCGACCGTCGGCCGACCAGCGGCCACGCGGCACGTCCGGGGCCGCGTCGCCGCGCTGGGTGTGGTGCGGCGAGATCAGCACCAGGTGCCCCGCCGGCAACGTCGGCGCGTCCCGCAGCGCGCGCCAGGCCGCGATCTGCGCGTCGACGAAGTCCATGCCCGCGCGCGGCCGGGCCGCCTCGACCAGCGCGACCAGACCGACGACCGCGACCGCGACGAGCCGTCTTTGCCCTTGCCAACGGGCCAGCCACGCGAGCACGAGCGCGCCACGGGCCGCCACGATCAGCACAGCCAGCAGCAGCACCGATTGGTAGCGCAGCCCGTCGCTGACGCAGGCGATGATCAGCAGGCTACCCAGCGTCATGGCGAGGCTGCCGACGGCCAGCGACGCCGTGCCCGCCAACGCCGGGCCGAGGCCGACGCGGCCGCGCACGGCCGACCAGCGCAGCGCCACGTCGCCCGCGAGGCCGACCACCGCGAGCAGCCACCACAGCGGCGAGGCGTAGTCGGCGTCGGTCAGCAGCAGCATCGAAGGGTTGGCCGAGACCGCGAGCCCGCCCGGCGATTCGCGCCCCTGCAACATCGGCGCCGCGTCGAGCAGGCGCAGGCCGCCGAAGATGGCCCCGGCGAGGCCGAGCCAGAGCGCGAGCCCGAGCGCCTCGCGGGTCGCGTCGTCCCAAGAACGCGGGCCGATCAGCAGGTGCCGCTCCCAGGGCAGCGTGGACTCGGCCCGCTCGGCGTCGGCGCCTTGCGCGTCCGCGTCGTCGACAGAGCGGCCACTGCGCGCACCGTGGCGCAGCGCGACCGCCAGCCCCGCCGCGCCCGCGGCCCAGACCGGGCCGACGACGTGGCCGAGCGCCAGCAACGCGACGCCCGCGGCCGCCGCCGGGCCGGTCGGCACGCCGCGCGGCCGCGCCGCGATGGCCAGGACCCAGGCCAGGGCCAGCTGGCCGAAGACGATGTCGCTCTCGCTGGCGGCGACGCGGACGGCGAGCGGGCTCAAGGCGCAGGCGAGCCCGGCGATCCAGCCGACGCCGGCACCAGCGACAGCGCGAGCGGCGAGGCCGAGCAGCACCGTCGCGGCGGCGCCGACCAGGGCGCCGAGCCAGGCCAGCGCCTCGAAGTGGCCGCCGAGCGGCGCGACGAGCGCGCGCTGGGCGAGGCGGAACGCCGGGCCGTAGATGACGTCCAAGCGCTCGAGCGCACCGTGCTCGCCGTCGACGCCGAGGGCGACCGCGGCGTCCTCCCAAGCGTGGTCGTTGGCGTGCATCGGGTCGAAGCCGAGCCGCGCCCGCGCCCAGACCGCGACGCCGAAGAGCGCGATCCAGCCCAGCGCGTCGAGGACGGTGGCGCGGTCCGTTGTTCCAGGGCGTCGACGTTGGCGCAACGCCGCGCGTGCGGCCCAGAGCAGCGCCATCAGCGCCACCATCCACCAGGCGAGCACGGCCGCGACACGCTCGGTCAGGCGCAGGGCCCGCGCCAAGGGGTCGGTGGCGACGCCCGAGCGCGGCTGCTTGCCCGCGTCGAGCGTGCCCGAGTCGATGAACGGGAACGAACCGTGATCGTTGCTGACGATCGCGTCACGCAGGCTGGTCTGCGCCTCGCGCAGCGCAGCGTTGTCGGTCGGGACGATCTCGATGGCGAACGACGGACGGCCCGCGGCGCGTTCGGGCTGCGGCACGAGCACCAGATCGGCGGCGCCGTCGTTGCCCTGCAGGGTCATCACGATGCGCTGGGCGTCGATGCGGATCGAGGCCAGCGTCACGCCGGGCCGGACCTCGCCTTCGTCGCGGAACGGCGCGACGAGCGCGAGCACGGCGGCCTCGGAGCCCGGCGCGATCAGGGCGTCGGCCCAGGCCTGGCCGAGCCCGCCGGCCCAGAGCGCGAGCGCCAGGACCAGGCCCGCGACGAGGCGGGGCCAGCGCGGCGGGCGCGAGCGGGTGGTGGGTGGCGACAGCGACACGGGCGCTCCTGCGGTTCGTCGGTCGCGACGGCACCGGCCCGGCTGGCAAGCGTCGGCACGACCAGGGGCGAGCGTAGAGAGGCGATCGGCAAACCGCCAGACCAGCGCCGCCCGGCGCGGCGGATCGACGGCGAGGCCGCGTTGACGCCCAAGAACCGCTCCGGCACCGTCGAGGCACGGCGGTGGCGCCAGCGGGCGGGGAGCGGCAGCGATGGAACCGATCGTCCTGATCGTCGACGACGAAGCGCCGGTCCGGGACGTGCTGCGCTTCGCCCTGCGCAAGGCCGGCTACCAGACGCAGGAGGCCGCCGACGGCGTCGAGGCCCTGGCCTCGATCGCGCAGACGCGGCCCGCCATCGCGGTGGTCGACATCACGATGCCGCGCTTGTCGGGCATCGAGCTCTGCCGCCGCCTGCGCCAAGGCGGCGACCAGCTGCCGCTGATCTTCCTGAGCAGCCTCGACGACGAGGTCGAGCGCATCGTCGGCCTGGAGCTCGGCGCCGACGACTACGTGACCAAGCCGTTCTCGCCGCGCGAGGTCGTCAGCCGCGTCGGCGTCGTGCTGCGCCGCGCCCGCGCCGCGAGCGAGCCGCTGGCGGGGACCAGCGCGACCGCCGCGGCGACCGCAGCGACGCAGCAGGCCGCGAGCGCCCCGGCCGAGCGGCCCGAGCCCGCCGGGCAGCTGCTGCGCCATGGCGCGCTGGTGCTGGACATCGGCCGCCACGAAGCCAGCTACCGCGACCAGACGATCGTGCTGACGGCCGTGGAATTCGGCCTGCTCGCGGCGCTGCTGCGGCGGCCGGGCTTCGTCCTGGACCGCGACGCCCTGATCGACCAGATGTACCGCACGCCGACGGTCGTGCTCGACCGCACGGTCGACAGCCACGTGCGCAAGCTGCGCGCGCGGCTGCGGGCGCCGGGCGACGAGGTGATCGAGACGGTGCACGGCGTCGGCTACCGCATCGGCGCCTGCCTTGGCTGAGCCCGCGCCGCGCGGCCGCGGCCAGGTCGTCGACGCGCCTGCCGAGGGCGAACGCGGCTCCGGCTGGCGCGCCCGGCTGCGGCCGCGGCTCTGGGCCGTCATCGTCGCCCTGGTCGCCCTGGTGCTGGCGCTGCCGCTGTTGAGCGTCTTTGCCCTGCAGGTGATCGAGAGTGAGCTGGTGCGCGCGACCGAGAGCGAGCTCTTCGCCCAGACCGAGGTCCTGGCCCAGACGTACGCCGTGCTGCTCGACGCCGAGCTGCGTCGACGCGGCATCGACGGCAGCGGCTATGGCCAGCCCCTGGCCGCGAACTCGGACCAGGCGCGCTTCGCCCGCGCCGCGATCGCGCCGCGGCTGCCGTCGCTCGACCGCCGCCGCAGCCCGGTCGCCCCGGAGGTCGCGCCGGCCCAGGACGACGACCGGCCGCGCGACGACGCCGCAGCAGCAGCGGGCGCGGCGCTCCAGGCCCTGCCGCAGCTCGTCAGCCGCCGGACGCTGGCGGCGCTGCGCGTGGCCGACATCGACGGCCGCGTCGTCGCCAGCAGCCGGGCCGCCGTCGGCCAGTCGATCGCGCATTGGCCCGAGGTCCGCGACGGATTGCGCGGCTTCGAGCGCAGCCTGCTGCGACCGCGCCCCCCGGCCAGGACCGACGGCGGCTTCGCCAGCATCAGCCGCGGCGAGGGCGTGCGGGTCTTCGTCAGCACGCCGGTGGTGCGCCAGGGCCGCGTCTGGGGCGTCGTCATCGGCTCGCGCACCCCCATGGACGTGCCGCGTGCGCTCTACCAGCACCGCGCCGCCCTGGCCATCGCGCTCGGTTTCGTCGGCGTCATCGTCATCGCCATCTTCGCCTTGGCGGTGCGCCTGCTGGTGACGCCGCTGCGGGCGCTGCGCCGTGACGCGGTCGCCGTCGCCTCGGGCGATCGCGACGCGCTGCAACGCCCGGGGCCGCGCGGCACGGTCGAGGTCGCCGAGCTCGCCGACGCCCTGGCCGCGATGGCGGCGGCGCTCGACCGCCGCGCCGCCTACCTCGAGGCCTTCGCCCACAACGTCAGCCACGCGATCAAGACGCCGCTGACGGCCATCGGCGCGACGGTCGAGCTGCTCGCCGACCACGACGAATCGATGTCGGCCGAGGAGCGGCGGCGCTTCCTGGCGACGCTGGCGGCCGAGTCGAGCCGACTGCAGCGTCTGGCGCAGCGCCTGCTGGTGCTGGCCCGCGCCGACGTGCTCGCCCGCCGCGACGAGCGCGCCGACGTCGCCACCGTGGTCGAGGCGATCGCGGCGCGGCATCGGTCGCGGCTGGCGGGGCTGGAGGTCGCGGTCGAGCCCGGCTGCGCGGTCGCCATCACCGCCGAGACGCTCGATTCGCTGCTCGACAACCTGGTCGACAACGCCGTCCACCACGCGGGCGGCGCCGAGGCCCGGGTCTGGCTGACGGCACGACGCGACGGCCCCCATGTCGAGATCACCGTCCGCGACGACGGCCCCGGCCTGCACGGCGCGGTCGCGGCCACGGCGTTCGAGCCCTTCGTCACCACCGCGGGCGGCCGCGGCGGCACGGGCCTGGGGCTCGCCATCGTGCGCACCCTGGCCCGCGCCCACGGTGGCGACGTGACGCTCGTGACCGACGAGGAGGCCGCAGCGTCGGCCGCAGCGTCGGACGCCCGGCGGGGCGCGACGTTCGCGCTGCACCTGCCGGCGGCGTGACGTCCGGGGTTCCCGTCGGCGCCGACCGCAGGCATCCTGCGTGGCTCCGCCCACCGCCGAGGTGCCGATGCAGCCGCTCCCCACCACAACCCGCGTCGCCGACATCGACTGGAGCCGCTGGGCGCCCGTCGATCTCGCCACCCTGCTCTTTGTCCGCGACGGCAGCCGCGTGCTGCTGATGATCAAGAAACGCGGCCTCGGCGCCGGCCTGATCAACGCCCCGGGTGGTCGCCTGGAGCCCGGCGAGACGCCGCGCGAGGCGGCGCTGCGCGAGGTCGAAGAAGAGCTCGGCGTGCGGCCGCGCGGAGCCATCTGGGCCGGCGAGCACCGCTTCGCCTTCTGCGACGGCTACAGCATGTACGTCCACGTCTATTGGAGCGACGGCGCCGACGGCGAGCCGATCGAGACCGACGAGGCGATCCCGCATTGGGTCGAGCAGGACGCCATCCCCTACGAGCGGATGTGGGCCGACGATCGCATCTGGATCCCACACCTGCTCGCGGGGCGCCGCTTCTCGGGCCACTACGTCTTCGACGGCCCGCGCATGGTCGACCACGCCGTCGCGCTGCTCGACGCCGACGCGCCAGACGGCGATCGTGGCGTGCGCCGGCCCGGCTAGCGACGCGACCAATGATTGCCCATCAGGGCACGATTGGCCGCGCTTCTGGAAGGACTTCTGGGGGGCCAACCTTGGAGCCGCGTCAAAACACCGCCAACGGCGGCTTCTTGATCGCGCCTCCAGACGGGATGAACCTGGTCGCTGGGGTTCGCCACCGGCGACACGAAGCCGAGCGGGTCCGGCCATGCACCCGCGCACAGCGCACAGCGCACAGCGCAAAGCGCACAGGAGGGGCAGATGGAACGAGTCCAAGGCATCGGCGGGTTCTTCTTCAAGGCCCGCGACAAGGCCGCGCTCGCCGCGTGGTACCGCGACTGCCTCGGCGTGCCGGTGCAGGACGGCTGGGGCGGCGCCATGTTCGCCTGGGCCGAACTCGACCCGGATCGCGACGCCATGACGATCTGGAGCCCCTTCGCCGCCGACACCGACTACTTTGCGCCGAGCCAGGCCAGCTTCATGCTCAACTTCCGCGTCCGCGACCTCGACGCCATGCTCGCCCAGCTGCGCGAAAAGGGCTGCGACGTGCACGATCGCATCGAAGAGAGCGAGTTCGGCCGCTTCGGCTGGGTGGTCGACCCCGAGGGCAACAAGGTCGAGCTCTGGCAGCCGCCGCCGGCGACGCCGTAGCCGCACGGTTCGAGCGCGCGCCGCCGACCGAGGGCGTCGCTAGTCGGCGATCGCCTCGATCCGCGCCGCGCAGACCTTGTACTCGGCAGTCCCGGTCACCACGTCGCCGGCGTCGATCGTCAGCAGGTTGGCGCGCGCCTCGGCGAAATGCATCGGCAGCCAGATCATGCCCGGCTGCACCCGCTCGGTGATGCGCACAGCGACCTCGATCTGGCCGCGGCGGGTCGCCACATGGGCGCGCCCACCGTCGCGCAGGCCGAGTTTCTCGGCATCTTGCGCGCAGACCTCGACGAAGCAGCCGCCCTGGCGCTGGCGGATGCCGCCCTCACGGCGCGTCTGGGTGGCGACGTTGTAGTGGTAGAGCGTGCGCCCGGTCGACAGCAGCAGCGGCCACTGCTCGTCCGGCGTCTCGATGCTGGCGCGGTAGCCGACGGGCACGAACAGGCCCTTGCCACGCATCGGCCCGTCCTGGTGCAGCGTCGGCGTGCCTGGGTGCCCCGGCAGCGGGCACGGCCACTGCAGCCCGCCCGCCGCCTCGATGCGCGCGTGGTCGATGCCGGCGAACTTGTCGCAGAGCTGCGCCAGCTCGTCGTAGATCTGCGCCGGCTGCAGCGTCGCGGTCGGCACGCCGGCCACCGGCTGCACGCCGCCGCGCTCGAGCAACGCCGAGGCGATCTGCCAATCGGGGCGCGCCTGGCCCGGCGGCGGCACCGCCGCGCGTACCCGCTGCACCCGGCGCTCGGAGTTGGTGAAGGTGCCGTCCTTCTCGGCGAAGGCCGCGGCCGGCAGCACGACGTCGGCGCGCTTGGCCGTCTCGGTCAAGAACAGGTCGACGACCACGAGCGTCTCGAGCTGCGGCAGCGCCGCGTCGAGGCCGGCGACGTCGGGCTCGCTGACCAGGATGTCCTCGCCCATCACGAACAGGCCCTTGATGGTGCCGTGGCGGATGGAGTGCATCATCTCGTTGAGGTTCTGGCCCTTGGTCGCGGGCACCTCGGCGCCCCAGGCCGCGCCAAACTTGGCGCGCACCGCCGGATCGTCGACGCGCTGGTAGCCGGGCAGGAAGATCGGCGACGCGCCCGAGTCATTGGCGCCTTGGACGTTGTTCTGGCCGCGCAGCGGGTTGAGCCCGGCCGACTTGACGCCGAGGTGGCCGGTCATCAGCACCAGGTTCGACAGGCAGAACACGTTGTCGGTGCCGTGCGTGTGCTCGGTGATGCCGAGCGTGTAGTAGATGCCGGCGCGCGGCGTGGTCGCGTACAGGCGCGCGGCGCGGCGGATGTCGTCGGCCGGCACGCCGCAGACGACCTCGGCGCGCTCGGGCGTCCACTCTGCCACGGCGTCGCGCACCGCCTGCAGGCCCTCGGTCTGGCCGGCGACGAAGGCGGCGTCTTCGAGGCCCTCGGCCAGGATCACGTGCGCCATCGACGAGAGCAGCGCGACGTCCGTGCCCGGCCACAGCCGCAGGTGCAGGTCGGCAAAACCGCCGAGCCAGGTTTTGCGCGGATCGGCGACGATCAGCTTGGCCCCGCGCAGCGCGGCGCGCTTCATCTCCATCGCGATGATGGGATGCGCCTCGGTCGTGTTGCTGCCGATCACGAACAGCAGGTCCGCATCACGGATCTCGCCGATCGAGTTGGTCATCGCGCCCGCACCGAATGTCGTCACCAGACCGGCGACCGTGGGTGCGTGTCACGTGGCGGCACATTGGTGGCAGTTGTTCGTGCCGAACGCGGCGCGCGCCAGCTTCTGCACCAGGTAGTTCTCTTCGTTGGTCGCGCGCGAGCTGCTGATGAAGCCCAGCGCGTCGGCGCCGTGGCGCGCCTTGACCGCCGACAAGCCCGCAAACGCGCGATCGAGGGCGGTGTCCCAATCGGTCGGCACGAGCTCGCCGGTGGCGTGGTCGCGCACCAAGGGCGTCGTCAGGCGGTCGGGGTGGCCGACGTAGCCCGTGGCGAAGCGGCCCTTGACGCAGAGGTTGCCGTCGTTGGTCGTGGTGCCCGGCGGCGGGCTGGCGACGCGGACGATGGTGCCCTTGGCCGGGTCGACCGTCAGGTCCATCTGGCAGCCGACGCCGCAGTAGCCGCAGGTCGTGCGCACCTTGGGCAGCGACGCCAGCTCCATCTGCCGGTCGATGGCCTTCTTCTCGACCAGGGCGCCGGTCGGGCAGGTGTCGACGCAGCCGCCACAGAGCTCGCACGAGGTGTCGAGCAAGCCGCGGTTCTCGGCCGTGACGATGCTGGTCTGCGGGCCGCGGTGGCCGACCGCGATCGCCGCGACCGCCTCGACCTCGTCGCAATAGCGCGTGCAGCGAGCGCAGAGGATGCAGCGATCGGGCTGGAACGTGATGAAGCCGTTGTCGTCGAGCGGCCGCCCCTGGCGCTGGGACGGGATCTGCGGCACGCCCGCGGCCACGCCGTAGCGGCGCATCCAGACGTCGAGCTCGCTGCCGGGCACCACCAGCTCGGGCTGGTCGGCCTGGTACAGCGCCAGCAGCGCCTTGCGGTGGCGGCTCACGCGCTCGGAGTCGGTGCGGATGGCCAGGCCCTCGACCACGGGATGGCGGCAAGCCGGCACCAGGCGGCGGCTGTCGCTGCACTCGACCAGGCACATGCGGCAGGCGCCGGTCGGGGCCAGGCGCGCGTCGTGGCAGAGCGTCGGCACGACGACGCCGTTGCGCTTGGCGACGTCGAGCAGCGTCTCGCCGACCCGGGCCGCCACAGGGCGGCCGTCGAGCTCGACGGTGCACGCGGCGCGGGCGTCGCGCTGCTGCTGCTGCGTGGCCAACGCCGCGGCCCCGGTCGATCCGAGCGCTGGCTTGTGGGCGTCATCGGGCATCGTCGCGCCTCCTCTGTGCCATCTTGCGCCTTGCCGGGCCGGCTGCGCAACGGTCATGCGCCGCGTGGGGCCGCCCGATCGCGTCCACGCGGTCGGCTGCGCGCAGGGCGCAAGCGGCGAGCGCGGCCTTGAGGCGCAGGCGGCCGCCGCGTTGACCGTCGTGACGACCGCTGCCACCCTACCAGACGGACGCCAGCCGCCGTGGAGGATTCGACAATGCGACGTACTCGGACGTTGGTCGGGATCGCGACCTTGCTCTGGAGCTGTGTCGCGTTCGCGGCGCCTCGCACCGCCCGCATCGACGGCCGCCTGCGCATGGAGGTCGACCTGCTGCGCGAGCGCGGCGACCCCGCGGCCAGGCTGCCGTTCTTCGTCAAGGCCGACGATCCCGTCGCAGCTGCCGAGGCCATCGGCCGCTTGGGCGGGTCCGTCGGTACCCGCGCCGGCGATATCCTCACCGTCCGCGCCCCCGGCGATCAGGTCACGGCCATCGCGGCGATCCCGGGCGTGACGCGGCTCGAGGGCGCGATCCGCGTGCGCAAGCGCCTCGACGCGGCGCGGGCCCAGACCTTCGTCGATCAGGTCCACACCGGGGCCGCACCGCTCAGCGGCACCTACACCGGCAAGGGCGTCATCGTCGGCGTGATCGACGGCGGCCTCGACCTCGCCCACGCGGCCTTCCGCAACGGCGCCGGCACCTCGCGCGTCATCGGCGTCTGGGACCAGACGGCCACGGGCGCCGTGTCGGCGGGCGTGACCTACGGCAGCACCTGCGACGCGGCGACGCTGGCGGCGGACGGCTGCAAGTTGCCGTCCACCGACGCACACGGCACGCACGTCACGGGCATCGCCGCCGGCGGCGTCATCGCCGGCTCGCCGTACACGGGCATGGCGCCGGACGCCGCGATCGCCTTCGTCAACAACGCCGAGGCGCTGGCCAACGCGCAAGACCGCGCGGACGCGGGCTTCTCGACCGCGGTCTGCGACGCGGCGGCCTGGATCTTCAAGCTCGCGGGCGACAAGCCGACCGTCGTCAACATGAGCCTGGGCTCCCACGAGGGGCCGCACGACGGCAGCTCGCTGGCCAGCCAATGCCTCGACAACCTCACGGGTCCCGGCAAGATCCTGGTCGCGGCGGCCGGCAACGAGGGCGACGGCGGCGCGACGGCGTCTGGAACCCGCGTCTACCTGCACGCCAAGGGCCAGGCCAGCGTCGACGGCGCGCGGGTCGCGTTCGCCGCCGGCGGGTTGGAGGGCGGCACCACGCTGCAGGCCATCTGGGGCAAGCCCAACACCACGCTCAGCGTCGCGATCGGCGCGGTCGGCAGCAAGGGCGAGGTGATGACCCAGCTGGTCGACGCACCGGACGGCGCGGTCACCGCGACGCTCAAGCTCGACGGCAAGAGCCTCGGGCCGATCCGCATCTACGCCGAGAGCGGCGACGCCGGCCAGCCCGGTTTCGTCGTGCGCATCGACGACGACAACGGCGACGGTGGCGAGCGGACGGCGGCCTGGTTCGTCGAGGTCCGCGGCGCCGGCGCGTTCGACGCCTTCATCGACACGACGGCCGGCGATGGCTTCGTCGCCACGGACGACAACGACGCCACGGTCGACAACCTCAGCTCGATCGGCTTCCCGGCCATCGCGCCCAAGGTCCTGGCGGTTGCGGCCTTCACCTCCAAGGTCAGCTGGATCACCGCAGCGGGCAGCGAGCAGTCGTTGGGACCCGAGAGCGACGGCAAGGAGCCGGCCGTCGGCGGCCTCGCCATCTTCTCGAGCCGCGGGCCCTCGCTGGATCCGGTGCACACGGGCCCCAAGCCCGACATCGCCGGCCCCGGCCAGACCGTGGTCGCCGCGCTGCACCAGGCTGCCGACGCCGATGACGCCAACATCGTCAAGGACGGCCCGAGCGGCTTCGTCGCCGAGCAGGGTACGTCGATGGCCGCGCCGGCGGTCGCCGGCATCGTCGCGCTGATGCTCCAGGCCGACCCGAAGCTCGACACCAGCGCCGTACGCAAGCTGCTCGTCGCGAGCGCCAACACCGACGGCATCGCCACCACCCTGCCCGACATCGGCTGGGGCAACGGGCGCGCCAACGCGTTCGCGGCCCTGCAGCAGCTCGACGCCGCCTCGTCGGGCGCAGGCGCCGGCACCGGCACGGGCGAACCCAGCGGCGGCACCGGCGGCACCGGCAACGACCCCGGCGGCAGCGGCGAGAGCGACCTCGCCGACGACGAAGGCTGCGCCACGTCGCAGCGCCATCCGGGCGGCGACGGGCGCTGGGCGCTCATCGCGGCGCTCGCGCTGGGCGCGGTGCTGCTGCGGCGCGTGCGCGCAGGTCAGCGATGATGGCACCGCGCTCGACCACCATGTTCGCCGCCGCTCCGGCGCGGGCCTTGACCCTGGCGCTCGCCATGGCCCTTTCGGCGTGCGGCGGCGTCCAGTCGAGGACCGACGGCGCGAACGCTGCGACCAAGCAGGGCCCGCCCGCCGTCGTCGCCAGCATCCGCGGCGGCGACGTCACGGACCTGCCGCCCGGGCTCGTCGCCAACGGGCTCACCGACGACAGCGTCGTCGTCGTCCGCGGCAGCGACCAGGCCCTGCGCGAGATGCGACCGCCGTGGCGGCTCGTCGTGCGCTTCGGCAGCCCGGCGTCCTACGCCAAGGTGCGCAACCCGCGCGCCGTGGTGGCCGCGCCGACCGAAGGCTTCCAGGCCCTGCTCAAGCTCAGCGCCAAGGGTGCCGCGCTCGAAGACGACGCGCTGGCGGCCCTGCTGCAGCCGACGGGCTTCCGCATGGCGACGCGGGCGGGCGACATCGTCACCGGCCTCGCCGCGGTGGCGACGCTCGACGCCCTGTTGGCGCTCGACGCCGTGGAGTCGCTGCGCGCGGCAAGCCGGGTGCAGCAGCGCAGCGAACCGCCCCCGCCGCCGACACCGTGACCCGGCCGCGGTCGGCCTGCGCGCGCGATCGCCCGCGTTCATCGCGGCGCCGCGGCCCGCAGGTCAGGGCTTCTTCCAGCACGCGGCGCCCTTGTCCGCCAGCTTCGACCCCGCCATCAACACCTTGGTGATGCCGTAGATCTCCTTGTCGGCGAAGCTGCGGTTGTCGGCGTTCGCCTTGGGGTTCACCACCAGGTAGGTCGCGATCCAGTCGGCGCGCTCGAGCCCCTCGGTCGCCTTGACCTTGGCCACGATCGCGTCGTTGCGCGGTCCGAGGTTGTTGTGCACGAGGTACTCGGCGCTCGACGCCATCGCCTTGTGCATCGGCGCGCGCAGCGGATCGGCCGTCTGTGGCGTCGGCTTGACCGCGGGCAGGCCGAGCTGGGCGTGGGCGTCCTGTTCGAGCAGGCTGGTCGACCGATCGGGCACCATCGTCGAGCGCGTGGTCTTGCCGTCCTTGGTCCGGATCGTCAGCGCGATCGGCTGCGCCAGCTTCCAGGTGTGGATCGTCACGTCGTAGCTGACCTCGGTGTAGACGGGCTGCTTGGTGGTCGCCGGCTCGCGGGCGAGCTTCTGCTGCAGGCCTGCGACGCGCTCGCGGTACTTCTTGGCGTCGTTGAGGTGGGCGATGCGCGACTTGCACGGGCCCGAGCCGGAGCAGCGGATGCTGGCGGCGGCGTTCTCCTTCCACTTCGTCTCTTTCTGCCAATGGGCGATGTCCTTCTGCAGCTCGGGGATCTTCGGGTTCGGCACGACCTTGGTGCCGCTGACGTAGCGGCCGGTGCGCGTCTCGCGCGCCGTGGTGTGCTCGAACGTCTCGGCGCCGAGGTCGAAGCGGATCGCGATGTCGGCCGCCGCGGCGTCGGTGACGATCTCGACCGCCGGCCCGTAGATCGCCGTGCGCGCGCCGCGCTCGAGGGCGTCGGCCAGCTCGGCCTGGCCCGGGCCGCCCGCGACCTTGCCCTTCTCGACGTAGACGCGGCTGCGGTACGGCGCCGCCACCGCCAGCGCGAGCTCGCAGATCTTGGCGTCGACGGCCTGTTGGGCCGCGGCGGTCGGCGGTCCGGCCATCGCGGCGTAGCGAGCCGCGGCGAGGGCCTTGCGTCCGGCCTGCTCGTCGGCGCGGGCGGGCTCCAGGGCCTGGTTCCATGACGCCTCGACGCGAGCGCGCTGCTCCACCCAGTTCGATTTGTCGCGGTCGATCTCCTCGCGCAGCCCCTTGGGCAGCGCGGCCGGCACCGCGTCCATGACCTCGGTCAGCTTGACCGCCTCGTCGTAGGCGCGCCTGCCCGCCGCTGACTGGGCCTCGGATCGCAGCGCGTACCACAGCTTGCGCATGTTGCCGTGCCAGGCGCCGTAGCGGATCAGCTGCTTCTCGCGCTCGAGCGTGAAGACCGCGGCCGCCGTCGCCCACCGCCGCGCGTCGAATGCCGTCTTGAACTCGGCGAAATAGGCCTCGAACACGGCCTTCTCGGCCTTCTCTTTCTGCTCGCGTTCGGCCCGGGACCGGGCCTGCAAGATCTGCAAGCAGCCGGTCTGTGTCGTCACCACCAGGGCACAGGCGAGCACCAGCGACCACCAACCTCGACGTCGATCGACCACGCAACCTCCTCGCGCCGCGGGGTTCCCCCCCGGCCGCCGCGGCAGCGTGCCGGCCCTGCGGCATGGCGGCACCCTGCGCAGATCCTACTGATTGCGCCGGCCAAGCAGGCACGTCGAGGGGTCGCGGGGCGCCTTCTGCTTGCTGGCGCGAAGATCGGTTGCTACAATCCGTCGGTTGCTCCCGCGCGGACGCCGAGCCAAAGTCTTGTGATCTTGAGCCACTCGCGGCTTGCGGAACCACGATGTTCGTGAAGTCTTTCATGAAGCTTCATGGGTTTCGGGCGACCTTCGGTCGCTGCGGCCATCCATTGGCACGCTTGGTCGCCGCGCTCGCGCTGGTCCTGCTGGGGGCCTGTGCTGCCGAGACCGGTGGCGACGCCCTGCTCGATCCGACGATGTCCGACGACGCCGGCAGCATCGCCGGCCACGACGCCGAAGACGCGACCTCGAGCCGGACGATGGACACGACGGCTGCGGATGGCACCACCGCGGGTGACGCCTGGCTGCCCTCCCCCTGGTCGATGGATGTCGTCGGCCCGAACGCCGCAGACACGGCCAGCGCCCTCGACGTGCCGGTGCTGGGCGGTGGCGGCAAGGCTGACACCTCGAGCGGGGCTGACGACGACACCGACGACGACGACACCGACGACACCGACGACACCGACGACGACGACACCGACGACGGCAAGCCAGACGCCAGCACCGACGACGCCGGCACCGACGACGACGGCACCGACGACGACGCGACGGCCACCGCCTGCGCCGCCAAGCCCGGAGCCCCCGAGGTCGAGCCGCCCGCCTTGCCCGGCGCCGATACCTGCGTGTGGAAGGACCCGATCTTCTTCATGGGCCCACCGCCGGCGCCGACGCTGGACGTCTCGCTTGGCGTGGCGGCGAGCAAGACGACGCCCTGGACCGCGCTGGTCGACCAGGACTTCCTCGGCATGTTCCACGGCATGCAGGGCAGCTTCCACAGTTTCGCCGCGTTCCGGGTCGCGCTCAAGGACACGACGGCGCCGCTGGTCAAGCTGCAGGTCGAGGCGTGGTTGAGCGCCTCGTGCGGCATCATCGCGCTGGGCAAGCAGCCGGTCGTCTTCGCCAAGCCCGTGGCCGGGCAGCCGGGTGTCTACGGCAACGCCGAGGCCGGCGAGGGCGGCGTGCTGCTGTACTTCGGCCTACCCGGGTACCAGAGCGTCAAGTTCTGCAACACCTGGGCGCGATTGCACGTGCGGGTGCGTCGCCACGGCACGCAGTCCTGGGGCTCGGCTTCCAAGCTCGTGCGTCTGTACGACAACGACTAGCGATCGCTGCTGCGGCGACGACACAGCGGCGACGACACAGCGGCGGCGACACAGCGGCGGCGGCCCGTCGGACGACGCCCGCTTGCCCGGCCTCAGGGGCCATGCCATCGTGGCACTGCGGCACGATCGCCGCCCCCGAGGGACCCCGAACGATGGCCAGCTCCGACGCCCCGAAACCCAAACGAACGACCCCCAAGAACGTCGAGATCCGCGAGATGGAGATCGGCGACCTGGCGAAGGTCTACGAGCTCGGCGAGGACCTCTTCACCGCCGAGCGCTGGCCGTCGCTGTACCGCACCTGGGACCAATACGAGCTCGCGGTCCACTTCGCCTCGGACAGCGAGACCTGCCTGGTGGCCGAGGACGCCGGCCAGGTCATCGGCTTCGTCGTCGGCTCGGTGCTCGAGAAGCCGGGCAGCGCGTGGTCGTACGGCTACATCATCTGGCTCGGCGTGGCGCCGTCTACCGGCCGCAAGGGCGTGGGCGCGTTGCTGGTCAAGCAGCTGCAGGAGATCTTCATCGAGCTCGGCGCGCGCATGATCCTGGCCGACACCGACGCCGACAACGCGCCGGCGATCGGCTTCTTCAGGAACCAGGGCTTCGGCGTCGACAGCGAGCACGTCTACTTGTCCAAGAACCTGACGTACGATCCCGCGTACATCGAGTTCCACCGCACCGGCCGCGTCGCGCAGCGCCGGCGACGCGCGGCCAGGGTCCTCGCGCGCAAGGCCAGCCATGAGTGACGACCTGCTGCGGGCGGCCCTGGCCGAGCTACGCGACCCTCGCTTGCGCGAGCTGCTGGCGACGGCGGTCAACGCCTACAGCCCGACCTTCGAGGAGGAGCCCGCGACGGCGGTCTTCGCCGGCCATGTCGCCGCCCACGGCGGCCTGCGCGTGACGCGGCAGCCGGTCGCGTCGGGCCCCTCGGGCGCGCCCCGGGCGAACCTGCTGCTGCAGCTCGGGCCCGAGACGCCGGGGCTGCTGCTGGTCGGCCACGTCGACACGATCCACGCCGGCGAGCTCTCGACCCGCTTCACCGGCGCCCGCGTCGACGGCGACATCCTGCGCGGCCTCGGCTCGGCCGACATGAAGTCGGGCTGCGCGGCGATGGTCGAGGCGGCGCTGGCGATCGCGGCGGCGAAGGTGCCGCTGCACCGCGGCCTCGCCATCGCGCTGGTCGTCGGCGAGGAGGAGTACGGCGACGGCTCGTTGGCGCTGCCGGCCGGGATCCACGCGCCGCTCTGCGTCATCGGCGAGCCGACCTCGCTGCGGCCATGCACCGAACACGTCGGCTACCTCGAGTCGCGGCTGCAGACCCACGGCCTGCGCACCCACGCCGCGCTCGCCAGCGGCAGCAGCGCGATCCACGCCATGTTGAGCTGGATGCTGCAGATCTTGGACGACCTGCAGCGCACCTACCCGGGCGACGACGTCTCGGCCAACCCGCGCATGATCCGCGGCGGCGACAACCTCTTCATCGTCGCGGAGCATTGCGAGGCCCTGCTCGACCTGCACTGGCGCCCCGGCCTCGACGCCGCGGCCATGGTCGAGCGCATCGCCCAGGCCCAGGCGACGGCCCAGGCGACACATCCGGCCTGCCGCTTCACGGTGGACTCGCTCTTCGAGTCGGCCGCGTTCGCCAACAACCTGCGCGATCCGCGCATCTCGCCGCTGCGCAAGGCCTTCGGCGACGCCGGCCTGACGTGGAAGCCGAGCACGTTCTCGTCGCACTCGGACGCCGGCATCTTCCACGGCGCTGGCGCGGTGACGGTCGTCTGTGGCCCCGGCGCGCTCGCCGCGGCACACACCGCCGACGAGTCGGTCTCGCTGGCCGAGACGTTCGCGGCAGCGCGGCTCTACACCGCGCTCGCCATCGCCGCCTGCGCCGCCTGAGGACGCCGCCGCGATCGCCGCTCAGGCCGCGACGTCGGCCCGATCGCGAGGGCGCAGCGTCATCGGCAGGCCGCCCTTGGGCCGCAGCGTCAGCGTCGGCTCGGCCTCGACCTGCCAACCGGGCCGCAGCGTCAGCTCGAAGCGGCGCAGCAGCACCGCCAGCGCCGTCAGCGCCTCCATCCGGGCGAAGTGGTCGCCGATGCATTTGCGCTGCCCGGCCGAGAACGGCGCGTAGGCCAGCTTGTGCAGCTGCTGCGTCTTGCCCGTGACCGGGTCGGCGACAAAGCGCGTCGGATCGAAGCGCTCGGGGTCGGGCCAGAGCGTCGGCGAGCGATGCAGCGCCCACGGCGACATGAAGACGAGCCGCCCGCGCGGGATGCGGTAGCCGCCGAGCGTGGTGTCGCGCTCGGTCATGCGGCCGAGCAGCCAGACCGGCGGGTACAGGCGCATCGCCTCGTCCAGCGCGGCGGCGGTCTGCGGCAGCTTCGCGAGCATCGCCATCGACGGCGCCGCGTCGCCGACAACGGCGTCGATCTCGGCCACGACGGGGGCGAGCGCCTGCGGATGCGTCGACAGCAGCCAGAGCGTCCAGGCCAGGGCGTTGGCCGTCGTCTCGTGGCCGGCCAGCAGCACCGTCATCACCTCGTCGCGCAGCTGCGCGTCGGTCATGCGCTCGCCGGTGTCGGCGTCGGTCGTCTCCATCAACATGCCGAGCAGGTCCGTGCCCGAGGCGCCAGACGCGCGGCGCTCGGCGATGATGCCGTCGACGTAGGCCCGCAGCCGCCCCCGCGAGCGCCAGAAGCGCACGTTGCTCGGCAGCGGCAGGTACTCGGGGAAGGGCAAGGGCGTCTGCGTCACGCGGCTGAACTCGTGCAGCAGCACGCCGAGATCGTCGCCGATCTGGCCGGCTTCGTCGCGGATGTCGCGCGAGAACATCGTCAGGCCGACGATGCGCAGCGTCAGGCGCATCATCTCGGCGGCGACGTCGAGTTCGGCGCCGCGCTCGGCGGCGGCCTGCCAGCTGCGCGCCAGGTCGAGCGAGGCGCTGGCGAAGGTCTCGGCCATGCCCTCGATCGTGCGGCGGTGGAAGGCCGGCTGGGCGATGCGCCGCTGCCGCCGCCAGAACGAGCCCTCGCTGGTGACCAGGCCGTCGCCGAGCACCAGGCGCAGCTTCTCGTAGCCGCGTGTCTGCTTGCTGAAGTCGTCCTTCTCGCTGACGAGCACCTTCTGCCAATCGTCCGGGTCGGCGAGCGTCACCAGCTGCACCGTGGCGGCGCGCAGCTGCACCACCGGGCCGTGCAGGCGGTGGGCGGTCTCGAACACGCGCAGCATGTCGCGGTGGATCGCCGGCAGGTGCCCGAGCGGATGGCGACTCGGCCAGACCGGCGGATTCGGCGCGCCAGCTGCGCTCGGCTGGGCCGTCCGGGTCGGCTGCAACGTCTCGGAGGACGGGAGGGCGGAGGTGGTCATGGCGGGCTCCTCGCGGCGCGCTCGATGCGAACCGCCTTGCCCTGACGATAATGCGAGTGTATGCTCGTATTCAACTCGCGTTCGATCCGCGGAGGCACGATGCTCATAACCATGCGAAAGAAGCCGAAACAGCGCCGAAGCCAAGCGATGGTCGAGGCGATGATCGACGCGACCGCTCGTATTCTCTCGCGCGATGGCGTCGACGCGGTGACGACCAACCGGGTCGCCGAGGTCGCGGGCGTCTCGGTCGGCTCGCTCTACCAATACTTCGGCCGTCGCGACGAGCTGATCGCGGCGGTGGCCGAACGCCACGGCCAGCAGATGCTGGCGCTGCTGACGGACTCGATGATCGAGCTGGCGTCGGCGCCGCTGCCGGTCGCGGTGCGCAGCTACGTCACGGCGATGATGCGGGCGCATGCGCTCGAGCCCGAGCTGCACCGGGCGCTGATCCAGCACGTGATGGCGCGCGGCCTCGACAGCATGGCCGAGCTCGACGGCCTGGTGCTCGCGGCGGTGCGCGGCTACCTGGAGCTGCACCGGCACGAGATCGTGCCGAAGGACCTGGACGCCGCGGCCTGGGTGCTGGTGACGACGGTGCGCTCGCTGACGCACATGGGCGTGGTGCATCGGCCGGCCGGGCTCTGCGACGCCCAGATCGTCGACGAGGTCTGCGCCATCGTCCTGCGCTACCTGCTCGGCACGACGCCGGCCGCGGCAGCGGCCGACACCTGGGCCTGAGGCGCGTCGTCAGCCGGCCCAGCTGCGCATCGCCAGCCGCAGCAGGGCGTAGGCCGGCTGCTCCCAGGCCGCCGGCCACGACAGCACGCCCGGCGCGGCCGCCAGCGCCGCCCAGCCGCCGCAGAGCCAGAGCCAGCGCCGCCATATCGATCGGCGCGGACCTTCGGCCTCGGCGGCGACGACCAGCGCGGCGACGGCCAGCAGCGGCAGCAGCGGCAACCACAGCCGCGGCCCGACGCAGATCTCGCCCAGGCTGCCGAAGGCCGAGAGCAGCAGCCCGAGGGCCACGAGGCCGGGCGCGACGTCCGCCAGGCTCGGCGCACGGGCCGGGCGCGGGCGCAGCGCCGGCAGCGCCAGCACCACCCAGGGCACAAAGGGCAACAGGCCGTGGCGGCCGTCGATCCAGGTGCGCGCCCAGCCCATCGGGCCCTCGGCCCAGGTCCAGCCGAGCTGGCCAGAGACGATCGGGCCGCCGGTCAGCGCCAGGTTGCCGAGCAGCAGCGCCGCGCCGGCTGCGGCGAAGGGCAGGCCGAAGCGGCGGGCCGACGTCGCGTCGCCGCGCCGCGGCGCCATGGCCCAGAGCGCGAGCCCGAGCAACGCCCAGGGCGGCTTGAGCCACGCCGCGCCGGCCAGCAGCGTGGCCGCGGTCGCTGGCCGGGCGCGCAGCCAGGCCCAGAGCCCGAGCGTCAGCAGCAGCGCCGTCAGCGGCTCGGCGAACAGGCCGCGGGCGTAGGCCGTCAGCGGCGAGAGCAGGACCAGCGCCGCCGCCGCGAGGCGCGACGCGGGCGGCAACCCGGCGGCGCCGGCGAGCAGCCAGGTCGCGACCAGCGTGGCGAGCACGAACAGCCACGAGGTCGCGATCGCGGCCCGTTCGACGGCACCAGCGTCGGCGGCGGCGTCCAGGCCCAGCGGCGCGAGGCAGGCGGCGACGGCGAGGGCGTAGGCCGGCGGATGCGCCGGTCGCTCGCGGCGGGTCGGGCTCGCCTCGGGCAGGCGCTCGTCGAGCTTGCGATAGACCCGGCAGCCGGGGTCGTGGCCGTCGCAGCGGGACGGACGGCGCCAATCGTAGAGCTCGCTCCAGAGCGCGCGCGCGCCGCTGGCGGGGTCGACGACCCAGGTGTGGTGGTCGAGCGGCACGCCGGCGAACGCGGCGCCGGCGCGCGGCGCGCCTGCGGCGACGGCGTCGTAGTCGGCCGCGAGCTCGAGGTCGCGATCTTGCAGCAGCGAGTGCACCAGCAGCAGGTAGTGCGGCTCGTCGCCGCTGACGACGGCCACCGGACGCTCGACGAAGCCACGGCCCGGCAGCCAGACGCGGTCGCGCAGCAGCCAGAGGCCCAACGCCACGGCGGCGAGGGCAAGCATGGCGACCAGCGTCGCTGGGGCCGCAGCAGGCGACGACGCAGCAGGCGACGACGCGGCCGACGGCTGCGACCGCGGCTCCGGGCCTGGGCTCTGCGGCGCGTCGGACAAGGACCCTCCTGCGTGCGGTCGGCGAGCGCGGGCCGATCGCGCGCACGTCGAGTCTGCGGCAGGCATCGCCAGCGTTCCAGGGCCGCCGCAGCCGCTGGCTTCGAAGCGGGCAAAAAACTCGACGCGCCACGATCGTGGCCTACCCTCGCCGCGAAACGCGGCGAACCCCACCCCAAACGCGCGTCTCGACGGAGTGCCATGCGCGTCGACGACCGACCCAGCAGCGCGCCGCGTCGGCGTGCCGGGCGCCTCGCGGCGTGGGCCCTGCTGCCGATGCTCTGCGTCGGCCTGGGCCGCGATCGGCCCGCGTTCTCGGCCCCCTTGCAGCACGAGGCCTACGTCTGGCAGCACCGCTGGGGCCCGGCGATGGCCTCGGCCGTGGCCGCCCGGCCGCGCGAGCTCGCGGCGCTGCGGGTGCTCGGCCTGCACCTCGACGCCGGCGCGACGCAGCCTGGCGCGACCGAGGTCGACCTGCGCGCCCTGGTCGGCGCCGGCCCCGTGACGTTGGTGCAGCGCATCGACGGCGCCCGGCTGCCGCCGACGGCGACGCTGGCGCCGCTGCGGGCGATGGCGGCGCGGTGGCGCGCGGCGGGCGTCGAGGTGCGCGACCTCGAGGTCGACCACGACTGCGCCACGGCCGCCCTGCCGGCGTATGCGGCATGGCTGCGGCGCGAGCGGGCGCGCCTCGCGACGGCGGCGGCCGCGGACCTGCCCCTGGCCATCACCGCGCTGCCGACCTGGCTCGACGCCCCGGAGCAGGTGCGCGCGCTGGCCGCTGCGGTCGATCGCGTGACGCTGCAGGTCCACACCATCGCCGCGCCGACGATCTTCGACGCCGACGCCGCCCTGCGGGCCGCCCGCGCCTGGGCCGACGCCAGCGACCGGCCGTTCTGGATCGCGCTGCCCACCTACCGGGCGCGCCTGCGCGGCGGCGCGGCGGCCGGGGCGATGGTCGGTGTCGAGCCCGCGGATGTGGCCCGGACGCTGACCGCGCTGCAGCGCGCGCCGATCGAGGGCCTGCGCGGCGCCGTCTGGTTCCGCCTCGCCTTCGACGGCGACGGCGACGCCTGGCCGGCGACGACGTTGGCGGCGTTGATGCGCCACGAGCCCGTGCACGCCGAGGCCGTGATCTCGCTGCGTCCGGCGGGGCCGCAGCTCTGGGACATCGTCGTCGCCGGCCGCGGCAACGCCCCGGCGCGCGTGCCGTCGCTGCTGCGCCTGCAAGGCGTCGTCACGGACCTGCACGGCGCCAACGGCTGCCGCGGCGGGCCGCAGGGCCTGCGCTGCCCGGACGATCTGCGCGTGAACGTCGGCCAGGAGCGGGTGCTCGGCTACGTCCGGGGCCAGGAGGTGCGTCATGGCGGCTAGCGGCGTGGATCAGGGCGGTCGGGGCGGGCGGCGCAGCGGTCGTGGGCGGGCGGGCGCCCGGTGGCTGCTCGCGACGGCGTGGCTGACGCTCGGCTGGCCGGCGCGGCCGGCGTTGGCCTGCGGGCCGTTCTTCTCGCCGACGCTGCTGGAGGGTCGCGGCGAGGCGCTGCTCGGCCTCGGCCGCGGCTGGTTGGCGCTCGAGCTGCCCCGGCTGGCGACCACGACCCTGCCGGCCTGCGCGCTGTCGGGCAGCGGCGGCCGCAACGGCCAGGGCGGGCAGCGCATGCCGGCCTCGCCCGATACGGTGGACGGCCGGCTCTACGCCCAGGCCGCCGCCGCGCTGGACGCCGGCCGCCAGGACGACGCGCGGGCCGCGTTCGTCGCGATCTTGCAGCTGCCGCCGACCGAGCGGCGCGGCTTCGGCGTCGCGGCGGCCTACATGCTCGGCCGGCTGGCGACGCCACTTGGCGACACCTTCTTCGAGCAGGCCCGCGACCTCGCCCGCGAAGGCGCCGCCGATCCGCTCTGCCTGGCCCGCGACAGCCTGGGCGAGCAAGGGCGGCAGGCCATGCAGCGCGGCGACGGGGCCACCGCCGTGCGCGCCTACGCCGAGCAGGCCGCGACCGGCGACGCTGGCGCTGTGGTCTCGCTGCGCATGGTCGGCCACCGCCTCGCCGACGATCCGCAGGCGCTGATGGCCGCGCTGCGCGAGCCGCTGGTGCAGGGCCTGATGGCGGCGATGGCCCACGCCAGCGGCGAGGCCTGGGAGGACGGCGGCCACGGCTGGGTCAGCGAGGACGAGGCGACGTCGCACAACCTGCGGCTGCTGTGGACGATGGCGTCGCTGCCGCTGCAGCGCGGCCAGGACCGCCTGGCGGGCGCGGCGTGGCGGGCCGGCGAGTACGAGCTGGCCGAGCACTTCGCGGCGCAATCCGAGCGCGCGCTGGCGCTGCTGGTGCGGGCCAAGGCGGCGATTCGCCACGGCGAGGCCGGCAAGCTGCGCGAGCGGCTGGACGCCGCCGCCCGGGCCGCGTCCGACGAAGGCGACGCGCGCCTGCGCGGCCAGATCGAGCAGGACCGGGCGATCCTGGCGCTGAGCGAGGGCCGCTACCAGGACGCTGGCGCCATCGCGGTGGCGCTCGGCGACATGGCGCTGGCGACCTACATCGTCGAGCGCGTGCTGGCGCTGGACGAGGCGCAGGCCTTCCTGGCGCGCAAGGACGTGCGCCGGACGCTGCAGCAATGGACGCCCGACGAGGACATGCAGCGCGACCGCGTCATCGTCGAGGCATCGCGACCGGGTCGGCCGGCCGCAGGCGATGGCCGCGCTGCGGGCAAGCAGCCAGGGTCGACCGATGCCCAGCTGGCCCTCGGCATCACCTCGCTGTACGGCGACGGCACGTGGCAACGGCCGACGCTGCCGCAGCTGACGGCCGTGCTGGCGCGGCGGCTGGTGCGCCAAGGCCACGGCGAGGCCGCCGCGTCGCTGCTGCCGGCGGCCGAGGCCGAGCGGGCGCGGACCTACCAGCGCTCGCTGGCGCTGGCCGAGCGCAGCCGCGGCGTCGATCGCGCCGAAGCGCTCTACCGCGCGGCGATGGCGCTGCTGCCGGACGGCATGGACCTGATCGGCACCGAGCTCGGCCCGGACTGGACGATGGTCGGCGGCAGCTACGCCTCCCCGACGAGCAGCTTCGGACGCGAGCTGCCGGAGACGCTGTTCCGGCCGGTGCACACGCCGGGCGATCCGCGCTGTGCCGAGCGGTGGTCCGGCCCGACCGCCGACGCCTCGGTCTGCGTCGTCAGCGCCGACGAGGCCCGACGCCTCGCGGCGAGCGAACCTCCGGGCCGCTCAGGAGGCTACCGCTACCACTACCGCGCCCGCGCCGCCGAGCTGCTCTGGCAGGCGGCGGCGTCCGTGCCGACGCACACGCAGGCCTTCGGCGCGCTGCTCTGCGCGGCGTACCAGCCCGTACGCGACCGCGTGCCCGACTGGCCCGAGCGGCCCTACGCGGCGTACGTGCGCCACGGCGCCTACGTCGCCGGCCTCTTCACGGAGCGCAGCTGCCCCGAGCCCGCGTTTGCGCGCGCCAGGACCACCCCGGCGCCGAGCTGGCAATGGCAGCTGCGCCGCCGGCTGCGCTGGGCCGTGCGCGACGCGATGACCACCTCGACCACGGCGCTGCATGGCACCGAGCACGCGGCGAGCCTGGACTGGCTGGGCGAGCTCGGCCGCGAGCTCAGGGACGCGATCCCCTACGAGTGGCGCATCGGCTGGCGGCACAAGGACGACGAAGGCTGAGGCCTTGGGCGGCGGGCCGTCGCATCACGCCGCGGCCCGTGGCAGACTCCACGCGTGCCAGGCGACGGTACAGCATCCGACGCCAGGGGGAGGCGATGGTGCAGCGGCGAACGCGACCCGCTCGGGCCCGGGCCGGCGTCCTCGCGACGCGCGGATCACGCACGGTCGGCGCGGCGGCGGCGCTCGTGGCGCTGGTGCCCGCCGGCGGCTGCGCGAGCTGGGACGACGCGGCCTTCTTCCCCGCAGACTACCAGGACCACTACACGCTGCTCTCGAGCTGCAAGAAGAGCTCGCATCCGAGCGGCGACTACGTCGTGGTCTGGGCGAACGGGCTGGCGGCCGAGGCCTTCACCAGCGGGGCGCGGCCCTTCCCCGAGGGCGCCGTCTTGGTCAAGACGCAATACAACGACAGCGCCTGTAGCGAATTGTCGAGCTATACGTCGATGCGCAAGGCCGCCGCCGGGACGGCGCCGGAGCGCGCCGACTGGCAGTGGCAGACCGTCCGCGAGGGCAAGGGCGTCGGCAAGTGCTGCGACGGCGGCAACCCCGGCGATCCGTCGTCGTGCGTCGGCTGCCACACGCCCTGCGCCGGCCAGGACATGGTCTGCAGCCAGCCGTGAGCGCTCCGCCCCAAGGCGCGTCGCCCCTCGGGGCGCGCGACTCCGTTGCGGGCACCACGCCAGTCGTCGAAGATGGAGCCATGGCAGCACCCCAAGACCCGCCACAGCCCGATCCGGACGCCACCCAGGAGACCCCTGCGCGGCCGACGTCGCTCGCCGGCGGCAAGTACCAGATCGTGCGCACGCTCGGGCGCGGCGCGATGGGCGTCGTCTACGAAGCGCGCCAGGCCGCGCTGGAGCGGCGGGTCGCGATCAAGCTGCTGCACGGCTCGGTGACGCAGAGGCCGCAGGGCCGCGAACGCTTCCGCCGCGAGGCGCTGGCGGCGAGCCGGATCGAGCACCGCAACAGCACGCGGATCTTCGACTTCGGCGAGGAGCCCGACGGCACCTGCTACATCGTGATGGAGCTGCTCGAAGGCCGCTCGCTCGGCGCGATGCTTGAGGAGGACGGGCCGATGGAGCTCGGCCGCGCCGTCGAGCTGCTGGCGCAGGTGCTCGGCGCGCTCGCCGTCGCCCACGACGCCGGCGTCGTCCACCGCGACCTCAAGCCTGACAACGTCGTCGTGGTGCCGGCGGTCGACGACCACGGCCAGGCCGAAGAACGCGCCAAGGTCTGCGACTTCGGCATCGCCAAGATGCGCGGCGGCGACAGCAACGAGACGCTGACGCAAGAGGGCACGGTCTCGGGCACGCCGCACTACATGTCGCCCGAGCAATGCCAGGGCCACGAGATCGACGCGCGCAGCGACCTGTATGCCTGTGGCGTGATCTTCTACCGCATGCTCACGGGCGTCGTGCCGTTCCAGGGCGACAACGCCTACACCGTGGTCTACCGCCAGGTGACCGAGGCGCACCTGCCGCCGAGCCAGCATCGGCCGCAGCTCGGGCCGCGGGTCGACGCCTTCGTCGCCCGGGCGCTGGCCAAGAAGCGCGACGATCGCTTCGCCGACGCCCGCGAGATGCGCCGCGCCCTGCTGACCCTGGTCGGCCTGGCCCCGGCGCATCCGACGCCGCTGGCCTTCCCGGCCGAAGCGCCGGCCGAGGGCCCGGCGGCCGTGCCGGACACCGATCATCGCTCCGCCGAGGGCGTCACGAGCGCGGTGCCGGCAGCCGCGGACACCTTCGCCGCATGGCGAGGCGTCGCCGTGGCCGTGGCCGTGACGCTGGTGGTGGGCGCGACGACGTGGGGGCTCTGGCCCGCCGCTGACGCGCCTGCGCCGCCCGAGGGGCCGCCCGCGGTGGTGGCCGCGCCGACGCCAGCGCCCGCGCCAGAGCTAGAGCCCGCGCCGACGCCAGCGCCGACGCCAGCGCCGACGCCAGAGCCCGCGCCAGAGCCAGAGCCCGCGCCGACGCCAGAGCCCGCGCCAGAGCCCGCGCCGACGCCGACGCCGACGAGCGCGCGTCCACGGCCACCTCGCGGCGGCCAGGACGCCCCGGCGCCTGTGGCGGCCGTCGCGGCCAAGCCACTGCCGACGCCCGCGCCGACGCCCGCGCCGACGCCAGCGCCGCCAGCCAAAGCGGAGCCCGTGCCAGCGCCCGAGCCGAAGCCAGAGCCGCCGGCCAGGCCGGAGCCCACGCCGGAGCCCGCGCCGGAGCCTGCGGCCAAGCCCACGCCCGAGCCCAAGCCAGCCGTCGTCAACCTGGAGCCGCGCGTCGGCTTCGGCGAGTGGACCCTGCGCGGCGGCATGTCCAAGACGGCGGTGCAGCGGGCCTTCGCGACCCTGCCGGGAGACGCGCGCGCGTGCTGGCGCGACGCCGCGCTGGCCGCGAACTGGACCCGCGCCGCCGACGTGGTGATCAGCTGCGAGATCGACGAGGGCGGCCGCTTCCGCGATGTACGCGCCTCGGGCGGCCCCAAGGGCCTGGGCAGCTGCGTCGCGGCCAAGATCGCCTTGCTGCGCAGCCGCACCGTGCCGGACACGGGCACCGTGCGCGTCGAGACGACGCTGGAGTTCCGGCCATGAGCGGCAGGTCGACGGCGCTGCGGCTGTTGCTGCTCGGGGCCGCGTGCGGCTGCTCGACGTTCGTGCCGGACCTCGGGCCGCCCCACGCCAACGCCAACTGCAGCCCGGTGGACTCGAACCCGGCGGTGGACGTCTCGTTCCAGGCCGACATCCTGCCCCGGGTGCTGCAGCCGCATTGCGTCGGCTGCCACGACCCGGACGCCGCCGGCAACGTCGGCTACGCCACGACGGGGCTGGATCTGCGGACCTACGCGTCGCTCAAGCAGGGCGGCGTCGACGGCGACGTGATGGTCGCGGCCGGCGACGTCTGCGGCAGCCTGCTCTGGCGCAAGCTCGTCGGCGCGGGCATCGCCGGCAGCCGGATGCCGCTCGGCGCACCGGGGTTGGATCCGTCGCTGGTCCAGCTCGTCTCGGATTGGATCGTGGAGGGCGCGCGTGACAACTGAGCGGCCGACCAGGCGAACGGGCCGGATCTTGGGGCTCCGCGCGGCGACGCTGCTGGGCGGGCTCGCCCTGGCGTTGCTGACGGCGCTGGCCGGCCCGGACCTCGCCGACGCCGTCGAGACGCGGCTGGCCGGCTCGGCCCAGCTCGACTACCTCGTCGTGCCGACGACGATGGCGGCGCGCGACCTGACCTTCGACGGCTTCACCACCGAGCTGAGCCTCAAGCTCGCGGTCGACGTCAACGAGCACGTCTCGGCCTCGGTCAAGGTCTGCTCGTCCTGCCACGGCCTGGAGGTGGGCGTCGCCGCGGTGGACCTCGCCATCAGCGACAAGCTCAGCCTGCGGGCCGGCCGCTTCACGCCGCGCTTTGGCGACTTCCCGGCGCGCCACGATCCGGCCAATCACCGCACCAGCGACAAGCCGCTGCCCTACGACATGGGCCGCATGCTGCAGCTGCGGGCGTGGAACCTCAGCGTGCTGCCAGCGCCCTACGTCGACAACGGCGTCGAGCTCGCCGGCCACCACGACCTCGGCGCCGGCAAGGACCTCGACTGGTCGGCGTTCGTCGTCGGCGGCCTGCGCGCGTCGGACGGCGCCGCCGACCTCGACTTCTTGCAGTCGCGTTCGGGCGAGCGCTACTACGTCGACAACAACTCGCAGCCGGCGATCGGCGGCCGCTTGAGCTTCAGCGCGCTCGGCCAGGACCGCTCGCTGCGGCTCGGCGCCAGCGTCATGGCCGGCACGGCGGACCCCGCGGCCAAGCTCGACTACCTGCTGCTCGGCCTCGACGCCGTGGTCGAGATCCAGCAATGGACGCTGCGGGCGGAGTACCTGTTGCGGCGCCAGCGCATGGGCTTCGGCCCCGAACCTTCGACCCAGTTCGTCTACGGGCCGAACGACAGGGGCGTGTACAGCCCGTATTTCCTCAAGGACGGCTTCTACATCGAGGCCGAGCGCCCGTTTGGCATGACCGAGGTGCTGTTGCGCTTCGACGGCATGACCCGCGTCGGCAACGTCCTGGTCGGCAGCCCGCTCGGCGGCCGCGCCTATGTGCTGCGCTCGACCGCCGCGGTGGCGATCCGCAGCCACGAGCGCCTGCGCTGGAAGGCGTCGGTCGAGTGGTACCGCTTCTCGGACTTCGACGACGAGCTGGCGATGCACGTCGGCATGGTGACGGCGTTTTGAGCGAGGAGGTCGCGACGATGGCGAAGGTCCGGGCCGCAGCGAAGCGCGCGATGGCGTCGAGGCTCGGCGCCGTGGCACAACGCGGCACCCTGGCGCTGCTCGTCGGCGCGCTGCCGGGCTGCGCCTTCTTCGTCGACCCGCCGCCG
This sequence comes from uncultured Enterobacteriaceae bacterium, assembly GCA_964586155.1. GTDB lineage: Bacteria > Myxococcota_A > UBA9042 > UBA9042 > UBA9042 > SXNM01. The sequence goes on from CAZPHC010000027.1 coordinate 70,341, forward strand.
GCCGCGGACGTGATGACGATGCCGGACACCGACACGACCATCGACACGGCGAGCGACGCGGACGCGGCCCTGCCGACCGACGTCAGCGCCAGCGACGCCGTCGTGCCGGACGACGGCAGCCGCGCCGATTGAGCACCGATTCCCGCCGCGCAGCGCAGCGATCAGGACAAACACATGCAGCAAACCGACAGCAAGGCCCCAAACCAGACCGTCAGGCTCCTTTCGGGCGGCAACCCGCAGATCGCCAAGGGCGACGGCGACGCGCCGGTGCAGGCCTTCATCGCGGCGATGCCGGGCTGGAAGCGCGACGTCGGCGAGCGCCTCGACGCGCTGATCACCGCGACGCTGCCGGGGGTCAACAAGGCCGTGAAGTGGAACACGCCGATGTACGGCGTGCCCGGCAACGGCTGGTTCCTCGGCTTCCACTGCGTGACGAAGTACGTGAAGGTCGCGTTCTTTCGCGGCGGCCAGCTCGCTCCGTTGCCGCCGGTGACGTCGAAGTCCGGCGAGGCGCGCTACCTGCACATCCACGAGGGTGAGGCCATCGACGAAGCGCAGCTCCAGGCGTGGATCCAGCAGGCGGCGGCGTTGCCGGGTTGGCTCTCCTGAGCCGCCAAGGACCGGCGTCGCCATCGGTCGCGGCGTCGGGTCAGCGCGACTCGCCCGCGAATTCGCGCAAATAGTGGGCCAGCGGCAGGTGCGCCGCCTGGCCGAGGCCGCAGATCGAGCCTTCGCCCATCTCCCAGCCGACCTCCTCGGCGACGTGGGCGAGCTGCTGGCGCGCCTGCTGCGCCGCGTCGCCGCCGGCCCGCGCCGCGCTGCGGTAGCTGGCGAAGGCGTGGGCCAGCACCTGGGTGCCGACGCGGCAGGGCGCGCATTGCCCGCAGCTCTCGTCGCGGAAGAAGCGCAGCGAGTCGGCGACCAGCTCGGCCACGTCGCGGCTGTCGTCGAGCACGATGACGCCGGCGGAGCCCGCCATGCTGCCGACGGCGCCGAGCGCCGCGCCGTCGAGCGCGAGGTCCTGGTGCCGGGCGTGCAGCACGCCGCTGGCGGCGCCGCCGGGCACGAAGGCCTGCAGCTGACGACCGCGGGCGACGCCACCCGCCGCGTCGACCAGCTCGCGCAGCGTCGTGCCGATCGGCAGCTCGTAGACACCCGGGCGCTCGACGTCGCCGCTGACGCTGAACAGGCGCATGCCGACGCCGCCGCCCTTGCCGAGGCCGGCGTACCAGGCCCCACCGCGGCGGACGATCGCCGGCACCGAGGCGAACGTCTCGACGTTCGACAGCAGCGTCGGCCGGCCGAGGTAGCCGGCGTCGGTCGGGAACGGCGGCTTGTGCCGCGGCATGCCCCGGCGACCTTCGAGCGCCTCGAGCAGCGCCGTCTCTTCGCCGCAGATGTAGGCGCCGTGGCCGAGCGCGATCTCGAAGCTGAGGCCGTCGAGCCGCCCGGCCGCGCGCAGCGTCGCCAGCGCCTGCTGCAACGAGGCCAGCGCGCCGCCCTGCTCGCCGCGCAGGTAGACGATGATCTCGCTGGCCCCGACGACGTGGGCGGCGATGGCGAGGCCCTCGATCCAGAGCATCGGCCGCAACATCGCGATCGCGCGATCCTTGAACGTGCCGGGCTCGCCCTCGTCGGCGTTGCAGACCACCACGGGGTTGTTGCCGCGATGCCTGGCGACCGCCTGCCACTTGAGGTGGGCGGGGAAGCCGGCGCCGCCGCGGCCGCGCAGGCCCGAGAGCCGCAGCGCCTCGATCACCGCCGCCGGCCCCTGCTCGCCGAGCGCGACGACGGCGTCGTGGGCAGCGAACGCCGTGGCGACGTCCTCGCGGCCGCCGAGGTTGATCGGCAACTCGGGATCGTCAGGGAGCGTAGCACCGCCGGTGCCGGCCAGCGTCCAGCGCGCGAACGGGCGCAGGCCCAGGCGGGGTGGGATCGGCGCGAGGCTGCCGTCGGCGAGGCCGGGGGCGCTCGCCGGATGGTGGTGGCCGCCTTCCGAGAGCAGCAGCGCCGGCGCCTGGTCGCATTGGGCCAGGCAGGCGCAGGGCTCGGCCTTGACGCCGCGATCGCGCAGACCTTGCAGCAGGGCGTCGGCGCCGCGCATCCGGCAGGGCGTGCCGTCGCAGACGCGGACCTCGACGTCGGGCCTGGCCAGCAGGTGGAAGAAGCTGGCCGTGCCGTAGGCGTGGGCCTCGGGCACACCCGTCGCGGCGGCGACCTCGGCGGTGGCGCCGGGGATCAGGCCGCCGGCGTCGTCGAACGCGGGCAGCAGGCGCAGGCGGTCGGGGCTGCGGTGGCGCGGGCGGTCATCCTGGCGAACGGTGCGTGCCACGGGGCCTCCTCGCGCGCTGCGCGTCGGGGTCGTTGGTACTCCCGATGCCGCGCCGAGGCAAGCCGCAGACCCGCCCGCAGGCCTGCCCTGGCTGTCCGGCGCGCGGTTGCCGTCGCGAGCCTGCGCGGCCATGCTGATGTGGTCAGGCGACGCGGTTCGAGGTCGGTCCAGCGCCGGGAGCGAGCGACGATGAGCACCAGGCAACAGCTGCAGGACGCGCTGCAGGACGCGCTGCGCGACGCCGTCGGCGCGCCGGAGCGTTGGCTCGAGCGCAACGAGGTGCGGCTGCCGGTCGGCGACGCCGAGGCCGTCGCGGCGCTGGAGCGTCGCGGTCCTGAGGAGCCTTGCGAGTTTGACGTCGGCGGCCTCTGGGCCGAGGTGCTGCGGCTGTACCAGGGCGGCCTGCATCCGGCGGTGGGCCTGACGGTCTTCCACCGCGGCCGCTGCGTGCTCGACCGCACGGTCGGCCACGTCGCGCACCACCCCGGCGAGCCGCCCGGGCCGGTGGTCGAGCTCGACACGCCGTTCAACCTGTTCAGCGCGTCGAAGATCGTCACGGCGACGCTGATCCACGCGCTGGTCGAGGACCACCTGATCGATCTCGACCGCCGCGTCGACCACTACCTGCCGGGCTTCGGCGCCCACGGCAAGCAGCACATCCGCGTCCGCCACCTGCTCAACCACACCGCGGGCATCCCGGACATGCCGACCGAGGTCGACGTCGAGGCCGCGCTGCGCTCGGGCGAGGTGCCGCTGGACGCGCTGTTCGCGCTGCGGCCCAAGTGGGAGCCCGGCAGCGCCCACGCCTACCACCCGATCACCAGCTGGGTGCTGCTGCAGCAGATCGCCGAGCGCGTCAGCGGTCGTGGCCTCGCCGAGCTGTTGCAGACGCGGCTGCTGCAGCCCGCCGGCCTGCGCGGCATGGGCTACGGCGTGCCCGCCGACCAGGTGTCGCGCGTCGCGCAGCACGCCTCGACGGGCATCGCGGCGCCCAAGCTGATGAGCGAGATCTTCGAGCGCACCATCGGCGTCGGCCTCGAGCGCGCGGTGCAGCTGACGAACTCGCCGACCTTCCTGACGGCGGTGCTGCCCTCGGCCAACGTCTGCGGCACGGGCCGCGAGGTCTGCGCCTTCTTGCAGCTGCTGCTGGACGGTGGCCGCGCCGTCGACGGCAGCCGCGTGCTGCAGGCCCGCACCATCGAGCGCGCCATCACCGACGTGACGCCGGTGCGCCTCGACGGCACGTTCGGCTTCCCCATGCGCTACGGCCTCGGGATGATGATGGGCGGGATGCGCTTTTCGCTCTTTGGCCTCAACACCCGCGGCGCGTTTGGCCACCTCGGCTTCACCGGCGTCGTGGTCTACGCCGATCCGGTGCGCCAGCTGGCGGTGGCCTTCCTCAACACGGGCAAGCCGATGCTCGCGCCGGGCATGGTGCGTTGGTATTGGATCTTGCAGCGCCTGGCGATGCTCGTGCCGCGCGGGCAGGTGCCGTGGCGATGAGCCGATCCCGCACCTCGACGGCCCCGTCTGCATCGATCCCGGCGATGCCGCGCCGCGCCCCCAGCTTGCGTCCTGCCCTGCCGCGCTTGGCCGCGTCGATCGCGGCGACGTTCTCCGTGACGATCTCCGTGGCGATCCCCGGGACGATCCCCGGGACGGTCTCCGGCGCGATCGCGGCGCTGGCGGCGATCGCGGCGCTGCTGGCCGTCAGCGGCGCGCCAACACCGGCCTGGGCCGACGGCCTCGACCGCCACGGCCTCGGCCCGCTGCAGCTCGGCGGCGGCGGCCTCGGCCTCGACGACAGCGACCCGTTTGGCGTCGGCCTCGACGTCGCGCTGCCGGCGGACACGACCCGCACCGGCCACGGCGGCGGCCGCGACGCCGACGGCGTGGCCATGACCTTCGCGGCGGCCTGGGTCGGCGGCACGAGCGGCGGCGGCATCACGCTCTGGCAGCGGCCGACGGGCGTCGATGTGCCGGCCAGCGTCCTGACCGCCAGCCCGGCCGGCGGCTGGCCCGATCCAGGCAACAAGCCCGCGCCGACGGCGTCGTTGCGCGCTGATCGCAGCGCCGACGGCGCGCCGAGCCCGGACAGCCGCCTGGCGCTGGCGGCGACCGCGCGGCTGCACCGCCTGCTCGGCTTCGGGCTCGTCGTCGCGCTGCCGCGCAACGGCCTGCTGACGGCCACCGGCGCGCCGACCGACGAGCGGGCCGCGCTCTTCGACAACCGCGTGCGCTGGGCCCGCCAGGGCGGCGCCGACCAGGTGCCGACGGTGCTGCTGGCGCTGGCGTCGCGGCCCCTGCCCTGGCTGGCCGTCGGCGTCGGCGTGGCGGTCGATCAGGTGGCCCAGGCCGAGGTCGAGACCTTCGTCTCGGAGCTCGGCGGCAGCAGCACCAGCTCCGCGGCGCCGATGCTGCAGCGCACGACCGTGGTCACGCGCCTGTCGCCGCGGCTGGCGTTGCGCCTCGGCGGTGGCCAGCGGCCCTGGCAGGTGCTGCTCGCCGCCAGCGGCGCCCGCGGCGCCGAGATCGCCAGCGAGAGCGCGGTCTTCTTGCGCGGCTTCGCCGGTGGTGGCCAGGCCCTGGCCCAGCAGAGCCGCTTTGTCGCCGGCGAGGTGGCGCCGCGGCTCGACGGTCAGCTGCGCTGGCAGCTCGGCGCCCATCGCGTCGGCCTCGGCGTCGTCACCCGCAGCGCCGAGAGCCTGCGCGGCGCCGAGCTGCGCCTGGGTGGCCAGTTCGCGCTGCCCTCGCCTTCGCTGGCGCTGGTCTGCGGGGCCGGGATCGCGGCCTCGGAGCTGCCGGCGCAGGTCGGCCGCGCCAACCTCGTCGACAACGACCGCGTGGCCGGCAGCCTCGGCCTGCGCTGGCAACGCCGCAGCGACATCGGCCTGTGGACCGTCTCGCTCGGCGCCCGCCTGGACTGGCTGCTGCCGCGCGACCACCGCAAGGACCTCGGCAGCGACGACCCGGTGCGCGACGAGGTGCCGGGCCTCATCGACCCCAAGACGGGCAAGGCGCTGGCTGACGCCGACGGCCTGCAGACCAACAACCCCGGCTACCCCGGCTATCGCTCCGAAGGCTGGCTGCTGACCACGGCGTTGGGGGTTGGGTTGGGGTGGTAGGGCGCACGCCCTGGCGGCCGTCAGCCGCTCATGAGGCGACCGAGGCCTAGGCCGTCCGATCCAGACCAGCGATGAACGTGATCCCAGGCACGGCGAGGCGTTGCAGACGCTTGTCGTTGGTCACAAAGACGTCGACACGAGCCGCGGCAGCACACGCGAGCTGCATCGCGTCCGCCGGGGACACGGTCGCCATCGCTCGGATCTGCACGAAGCGCTGGGCCGCCGCTGCCGCGAAGCCGACGAGTGTGACCTCATCGCTGTCGAAGAAGGTTTGGTAGCTGCGCTCGAGAGCGGCGTCGCCGGCGCGTCTTGGCTTGGTCAGCACTTCGCCGACCGTCAGCCAGCTCGTCAGCAGAGCGTCGTCGCGCGCAAGCATCCGTTCGTAGAGCTCAGCAACGGCGGGGGCGTGGTGCGGATGGTCCTCGAACAGGTAGATGAAGATGTTCGTGTCCCAGAAGATGCGTGCCATCGCTACCAGTCGTTGCCGCGGACCCGGGCGTCGGTCAGCAGCGCGAAGAGATACGGGTAGTCGATCAGGTCATTGATGTCGGTGGTCTTCCGCAGCGGACAACGCCGAACCGCTTCGTCGAACTGGGCGCGCGACAGTCGGCGGTTGACACGTTGGCCGTCGCGGAAGAACCAGACGCCCGTGCCATCGACGACATGCGTGACGGCGAGGCCGCTCGCGGTCCGGAACTCCGCGCCCTGATGCTCGATCACCCGCTGCCACGCCCGCTCGCATCGAAGCTGGAGATCCATCGGTGCGGCTCCCTCCGCGACGTCTGGGAACTCGTCGCGCATGTGCTGAACGTAGGCATCCGCGCCGCCCGCCTGTCGCCACAGCGTACGGCCGACCCCGCGCAATCGCAGCAGGAGCGACTGGGGGCTCTGCTTCTCGTCCGTTGTCGCTGCCGTTTGCGTCGTCATCGTCTCCTCCGACATGGCCCCTCTAACCACTCTAAGGCATGATAGAGGTGCCGCGATTTGGGGTCAAGGAGTGGCGACGGTCCGTGAGCCTGGTTTGTAGAGGAGTTGGATTGCGGAGCGTCGGAACGCAGAGCGTCAGACGCTTCGCAGATGCTTCGCAGATGGATTGCAGGATTGCAGAGCGTCAGACGCTTCGCAGATGCGTCGCAGACGGGTCGCAGATGCAGAGAGGTCACGAGGCGCGCACGCCCCGATCACGGATCCTTCAGCGGAAATGGCACCTTGTCGGGCGAGAACGACGCGGTCGACCGGACGCGGCAGGCGAGGTCGGTGGCGCTGCCGGGGGTCGGGGCCATCACCTAGCCGTGCACGCCGCTGGCGACAGCGTCCGCCTCCGTGGACTGCCAGGCGAGGTCCGCGGTCATGGCGCACTGGACCAGCTCGCCGTCGTTGGCGCTGGCAAAGACCTGGTAGCCGTGCAGCACCAGGCGCTCGCCCTCGACATGGCCCCAGAAGTCCCCCGAAATGTGGGTCCGCAGCTGGACCACGCCGTCGTCCCAGATGGTGAGCTTGGCGATGCGCTTGGTCGGCTCGACGAAGCCGGCGTTGTACCAATCCGGGCAGTCGGTCTGCTCGAAGGCGAACTCGAACCAGCCGTCGCGCTGGTAGACCACCGCGCTGCCCGGCAGGTGCGCGGCCTCGGCGTCGATGCGCGCGGCATGCGTGGCGGCGATCTCCGGGGGAACGGGCCGGAGGTCCTGGCTGTCCGGCGACGCGCTCGCGCAGCCGACACAGATCGCCAGCGCAGCGCCAAGCACGACGCGCACATCCCGTCCGCGCCACACTCGCCTCTCGCGGGTTCGCTGCTGCATCGCCCACCTCCCGCCGGATGCACACAACGTACCGCGTGGCGGCCGAGCTTGGCAAGGCAATTCGCCGCCGTTTTCGCTGGATTGTGGAGTGGATTGTGGAGCGTCAGACGGTTCGCAGATCGGTTCGCAGATCCGCCTACCGCCCCGCCCGCACCACGCGGAGCACCCGCTGCTGCTCCTGCAAGTTCATGTCCTGCAGCTCGTACTCGGCGTAGGAGTGCGCCGAGACGAAGACGAAGAGCTCGGCGTCGACCAGCAGGCCGAGCGTCTGGCCCGGGAGGTAGAGCCCGAGCTCCGGCACCTCGAGCGGCACCGGACCGTCGTCGTCGATGCGCCACAGCCAATGCCCGGCGCCGTTGTTGAACAGCACGTAGAGCTTGCCCGCGGCGTCGTAGGTCACCGTCGTCGCCTGGTAGCCCTTGCTGTCCTTGACCAGCTCGTCGACGTTGACCGGGACCGGGAAGTCCTTGGCGACCATGTCCTTGCGGCCGCGCCGGCGCAGCACGACGGCCCCCTTGTCGTCGCTGGCGAAGCGCCACGTCGCGTTGGCCGTCATCATCCGCACCTTCAGCGGCGATGTCGGCAGCACCAGGGCGTCAGGGGCCGACACCTTGGCGACCTCCCCCGTCGCCGAGACGCAGACCTCCTCGCCAGAGGGGCGGAGCGCACAGTACCCGCCGTCGGCCCAGGCGGCGGTCGGATAGAAGAAGTGGCCGTCGCCGTCGCTCCACGGCTCGTCGAGCAAGCTGACCTTGCCGTCCACGCCGACCCGGATGTTGCCGATCAGCAGCCCGCCACCCAGCGCCGCGACCGGCGCGATGTCGTAGCCGCAGGTGTTGCCGACGCAGAGGCTGCCGCTCACCGCGCCCCGCGGCCCGATGAAGGGCTGCAGGTCGACACGCTGCTCGCCGGCGTCGGAGAAGAGCGACACGCTGTGCTCCATCCAGCGCGGCCGGTACAGCCAGAGCCCCTTGCCCGAGAGGTCGGCGGCGACGCGGCCCACGTCGTCGACGCCATCGCGCCACGCCGGGGCGGTCAGGCCGGGCCCCCAGCGGGTCGTCGGCGCGACGAAACCGCCACCCGCGAGCGGCGCGCCGCCACCTGGTTTGGACTCGAACAGATCGAAGTGCTGGCCCTCCTGCCAGAGCGTCCAGCCCGCAGCGATGGCGACCCGCCCGGCGCCGGGGATCTTGCCCTCGATGGCCCAGGCGCCGTCCGCGAGCAGCGCGGCGACCGAAGCCGCGGGGCGCACGAGCAGCGCGCAGTTGCGGAACGGCAGGACAGCCGCCGGTGGCGCGCCAGCGAAGGTGAAGCTGGCCGCGTCCAGGGGCGCCTCGGTGGGCGGCCAGCAGAGGCGCACATCCTGGTCGACGACCTGGACCTCCAGGCCGAAGACGGGGGACACCGCCTTGCCGGCGGCGGCGGCCGGCAGCTTGCCACGCCAGGCGACCACGTCGCCGAGGACCGGATGGCGCGTCGGCTCGTAGCCGTCGGGCTGGAACCACGGCGAGACGCCGAGGAAGCCGCGCTGGCTCAGCGCCACGATCTCGCCGCCGTCGACGAACGCGGCCACCAGGAACTCACCCGCCGGCGCGGCGAGGCGGGCGATCGGCTCGAACGTGACGCCGTCGCGCTCGACGTGGACCCGGCGCAGCAAGCCGTCGAAGCCAAGGACGTAGTGGCTGCGGCCGCTCGCTTCGACCACGGTCGAGGCCATCTCGATCGCCGGCGCGGCGAGGTGACGGCGCGCCACCGATCCGTCTGCGCGCAAGCGCGTGAACGCCGTCCGCCCCTGCGGCAAGCGGTGGTCGTTGGAGTACTCCGCGACCGACACGTCGCCGCCCTGCTCCGGCCGCGCCCAGACCAGCTGCGAGGTCCGCGACGGCCCGAAGAGCTGGCCGTAGCCGTGGAAGACCGAGAACACGTTGTCGACGAAGCCGTAGGTGTTCAAGATCACGGTGCCCTGCTGGTAGCGGCCCGTGTGCAGGACGTTGCCGCCGCCCCACGCCAGCGCCCGCGGCAGGCCGTCGAGCCCGGCCCAGATGCCGATGAACTCGTGGTAGACCTGCATGCCGCAGTCGCCCATGCAGACGTTGTAGCGCACCGGGTTGCCGTCCCAGAGCACGGGCAGCGCTTGCACATCCCCCGACGATGTCGCGACCACGGCGTCCGGGGTGGTGCACGGGACCTCCGTTCCGAGCGGCGCGATGGTGGTGCCGCTCCAGCGGGCGCAGCGCATCTCGACCGCGTCGCTCCAGCCGCCGCCAGCGGAGAAGCCGGCGCGGGCGTTGCCGATCATGTACTGGCCAAACACCATCTTGCGGCCGCGCATGGCGACGATGCGGGCGCCGGGCGTGTCGGGGTCGGGGTAGCTGCCCGCCTCAAAGGGCAGAAAGCCTTCTGCGATCGGAGTCTTGGCCATCTGCGTCAGCTTGACGGTCGGCACATCGGCCGGCGCGTCGACGCTGTCGTCGTCGAGCGGCACGACCGTCACGCCGTGGTCGGGGGCGCGGATGCCGCGACCGGCGAGCGCGGGGTCGAGCCAATCGCGGCACGACGTGAGGTGGTCGGCGCCGTCAGGGCCGCGGCCCTCGACCAGGCGCAGCTCCCAGGGAACCCCGGCTTTGCGCGCCGTGTTACCTGAGCCAGCGGCGCCATAGGTCAGCGCGCGTTCGTCGACCAGCCGCAGCCGCCACACCGGGCGCGGGCCGAAGGCCGTCGCCTCCTCGCTGCGCGACAGGACCTGGCCCGAGAAGCGCAGCTTGCCGTCGACCCGGCTCTGCCAGCGCATGCCGACGCGCACCGTCGCCGGCACCAGCAGCGCGCCGCCGGGCAGCAACCCCTCCGCCGGGCCGCCGTGGAACCAGAGGCCCTCGGCGTCCTGCGACAGGTAGCGCAGGCACGCCGGCTCCGACGGCGCGGTGATCAGGTTCGGCCCGACGCGCACCGCGTTGCCGACCGGGACGATGGTGCCCGCGCCGACGCGCCGCGCCTCGAGCGCCCATGAGGTCGGCGTGTGCCCTGGCCGCGCGGTGTGCATCCAGCCGGGCCGCAGCGGCCAGAGCGGCTCGGCGTTGGCCTCGCCGCTGCCGTTGGCGACCACGCGCACCTCGTCGATGCCGCCCTGGGGGGTGGTGGCGTCGCTGCAGCCAGACAGCCAGGCCACCCAGGCGATGAGCGACAGCAGCGGCAGCAGACACGAGGAGGCGGTACGAGGGTGCATCATCGGGGGCTCCCTGGAGAGCGTCAGACGCTTCGCAGAATGCCGCGTTTGCAGTGACTTGCAAAGCGACTTGCAAAGCGTCAGACGCTTCGCAGATGCGCATCCAGTCCGTCACGCAATGCCCCAGGCTGCCCTGGCGAGCCGGCTGCGCCTCTGGCAGCCTTGGCCGCGACTGGCCCGACGCCGCGGCACGCCACCGCCACGGGAGCGCGCATATGACACCCGCCGTCCCGCGGCGCCTCGGAGCGCACCGCGCAACGCCCTGGCTGCTCGCGGTGTGGCTCTGCGGCCAGACCCTCGGCTGCGACGCTGCGGGCCGCGGTGACGACGGGCCGCCGCTGACCGCCATCGGCGGGACCAGCGTCGCCTTCGCCGCGGACGGCGACTGGCGCGGCGCAGCCTGGCTCGACCACCCCTGGCCCTCGCTCGCCCGCCGCACGGCCGACGGCCACCTCGACCCGACGCAGATCCCGCAGCCGCCACGGCCGGCCAGCGCGCCGACGACGCCGACCCTGGTCGATGGCGTCTACGCGGCCCTCGCCGACCGCCCAGGCGACAGCCAGCTGCCCGTGGCCTACTTCCGCTTCGACGCGCCGCTGCCGAAGCTCGACGCGGCCGCCGTCGTGGCGCCGGGCCCGGACGCCAGGCTGTGGTTGATCGCGCTCGACCGGCCCAACGCCGAGGCGCTGCCGGTGGTCGCCCAGACACTCGAGCCCGACGCCTACGCGCCCGCGCATACGCTGGCGTTGACACCGCGGCCGGGTTTTGTGCTCCGTCCCAAGGCCCGCTACGCCTTCGTGGTGCTGCGCGGCCTCGGCGACGCCGCCGGTGCGCCGCTCGGTGTGCCGGCGACGCTGCGCAACCTGCTGAGCGTCGCCCAACGTGGCGTCGCGGGCACCCGCGCCGAGGCCTTGCGCGCGCCCTTCGCCGCCCTGCGCGCGGCGCTCGCCCAGCACGGCATCGCGGTCGACGAGGTCGCGGCGGCCACGGTCGTGCACACCGCCGATGCGCCGGCGGAGCTCGCGGCCTTGGCGCAGGGGCTGCGCGCGCGGGTGGCGCCCGTCGTCAGCGGCCTGCATCTCGACCCCGACGACGGTGCCCAGCACGAGCGGTTCTGCGAGCTGCACGGCACCGTCCGGCTGCCGCAGTTGCAGCGCGGCGTCCCGCCGTTCGCGACCGAGGGCCTCATCGCCTTCGACGCCGACGGCGCGCCGATCATCCAGGGCGAGGCCGAGGTGCCCGTCGTGATCACCGTGCCGCGCGCCCAGATGCCCGCCAGCGGCTGGCCGATGGTGCTCTACCTGCACGGTACCGACGGGCTCGCGACCCAGGTGGTCGACCGCGGTCCGGCCGCGGGCCCCGGCGAGCCGCCGGCCAGGGGCAAAGGGCCGGCGCATTGGCTCGCGCAGCAGGGCCTGGTGGCCGTCGGCGTGGCGCTGCCCGTCAACCCCGAGCGGGCGCCGGGCGCGCCCAAGGGCGCCTACCTCAACCTCGGCAACCTCGCGGCCTTCCGCGACACCGTCCGCCAGGGAGTGGTCGAGCAGCCGCTGCTGTTGGACGCGCTCGCCGCGCTGCAGATCCCCGCCGAGACGCTCGCCGGCTGTGCGGGACCGAGCCTGCCAGTCCCGGCCACCAGCCACCGCCTGGCGACCGCCGCGGTCGGTCTGCTCGGCCAGAGCCAAGGCGGCATGTACGCCTACCTCGTCGCCGCGGTCGAGCCGCGCGTGCGCGTCGTGGTGCCGACCGGGGCCGGCGCGCTATGGAGCCACTACATCCTCATCACCAGCAAGCTGCCCGCCGCGCCAGCGATCGCCGCGCTGCTCGGCACCGACGTGCCGCTGCGCTGGCTGCACCCGGCGATGAGCGTGCTGCAGACGGCGTGGGAGCCGACCGAGTCGCTCATCGCGGCGCCGCGGCTGTGGCGCTGGCCGATCGGCGCTGAGGGCCGCGACGTGCTGCAGCCCGTTGGCTTGGGCGACTCGTTCTACCCTCCGCAGCTCTTCGACGCCCTGGCCCTGGCGATCGGCCACCGCCAGGCCGGCGCGGAGGTCTGGCCGTCGATGCAGCAGGCCCTGGCGCTCGATGGTCGCGCTGGCCTGCTCGGCTACCCGGTCCGCGCGACCGACCTCGCTGGCGGCCCGGCCGCGATCGCGGTCACCAGCGCTGCACTGCAGCACGCCGGCGACGGCTGGAGCGATCCGCACGGCATCGTCTACCAGGACGTGGCGCTGCAGCAGCAGGTCGGCGCCTTCCTCGCCTCCGGGCTGCGGGCTGCGCCCGCGACGCTGGACGCGCCGCAGTGAGCGCGGCGGGGCTCGATCGGCCGCGGCCTTGAAGCGGGTCACTGCGCCGGCACCGCACCTCGATCCCTCGCGACCAAGCCGCCAGATCCGCGCTTGATGCCGAGATCACAACGCGATCTGCTGGCCTCCCTACCAAGAGGTGAGCAATACCCGGAGCGCTTTCCAAGGACCTGCGACAGCGGGTCGCCCTTGCCTACGACAACGGCGAGGGCAGCTACGCCGAGCTGGCCGAGCGCTTCCAGATCGGCCGCGGGTCAGGTCATGCCTTTTTTCCCTTTTTTCGTTCACGCCCGGCCCCGCGCGAGCCCGCACGAAGTCGCTCGACCCACTGCCGAACCTGCAGATCTACGTCACGTCGCTCGTCGACGCGCTTGATTCGCATCGAGATGCTCGGAGCAGCCGTCGCCATCACCCGCGCGACGCGGATCGGCGCAATGCCTCGTGCCCGCACCAGCCACCGGACGGCGAGCCAATTGGCCGGATGTCCCGTCCGCCCGCGATATGTGGCGAGGCTCTCCTCGCGCAGTAGGCCCGTCGCGCCGATTCATGACGTGGCGGCGGGCACCCGGGAACTCGACTCAGCGATGGCGCAGGAGCCGAGGGCACGCTGCGGGAGGCTCGCCGAAAAGGATAAAAGAGAAGATCTGACCCCCTGGTTGGTTCGCCGTTGTCGTCCGATCATGATGCTCCTTCGATCGACGCTACCGACCCGCACGCCCCTCGTCAACGACGCACCAGTGCCGCCGGGGGTCACGCTTCACCCGTCATGGCAGCAGACACAGGCTCCACGGGTCGTCGCCATCGCGGTTCTGTTGGGCCTTGCACGTCCAAGGTGGCGGACAGCTCTCGATGCACGGCTTGCTGCACCGCAACGTGCCGGCCATGTCTCTGCAATAGCCCGAGTCACATTCCTTGTCGTTGGCACATGAGGACGCGAACGCGCCGGCGGTGGTCGCCAATCCGTAGACGCAGCTGCAGCCGTCGCCACATGCGGAGCCGTCCGCCAGCGCGGTCGAGGTGCATTCTCCGGCGAGGTTGCAGGAATCTTCGCTGCAGACGTCGCCGTCGTCGCAGTCCACTGGTCTCGCGTCGCAGCTGCCGTCGTCCATGCACTGGTCGACCGTGCAAGGGTCGCCGTCGTCGCATTGGAACGGGGTCGAGACGCAGCCGGTCGCGGTGCACGTGTCGAGCGTGCACGGCTGCAGATCGTTGCAGCTGTTCTCGAAGCCGACGCAGCTGCCATCCGACGCGCAGACCTCGAAGATCGTGCAGGGGTCGCCGTCGTCGCATTCGACGTCGGTGCGGACGGTCTGGGCGCAGACGTCGGCCGCACAACTCGCGAGGTGGCAGACATCGGCGTCGACGCAGCGTGGCGAGCCGACGCAGATGCCGGCGCTGCACGTGCTTCCGTCGGCGAGACACGCCGCCTTGCATGGACTTCCGTCGCTCGCGACCCGGGTCGTGCAGCGACCCGCGGCACAGCGTCCGGGATGGCACCCATCGCCGGGGCACTCTGCGTCGAGGTTGCACTCCTCGCTGGTGCAGGCGGTGGGTGCAGCCGAGAACACGAGCAACGCCGAGAGCAGCACGCGCACAGCCATGGCGGTCTCGTCTCGCATCGCATCCTCGACGGGCACCTGGCACGGCCTCGGTTCTCGGTGCTGCAGCGTGCATGTAGCAAATCCCGGCGGCCGGCCGCAACTCGGGGCTCCGGGGGCCCGGAGGTCAGATCTTCCCTTTTTCCCCTCTTGTCTCGAAACGGGTAAAAGGGAAGATCTGACCCCAACCACCCCACAACCACCCGGACCAGCAGCGCCCGCCGACGGACAGGAAACACAAGGCTTGGGACGTTCACCACGCCGCCCCTGGGGCTCACTCCCCGGGCTTGCGCAACACGGCCCGCGGATGCGCGCTGTCGTAGGCCTTCATCAGCGAGGCCAGCGAGGTATGGGTGTAGCGCTGCGTGGTGCTGAGCTGGGCGTGGCCGAGCAGCTCCTGCACCTCGCGGATGTCGGCGCCGCCGTCGAGGAGGTGGGTGGCATAGCTGTGGCGCAGGCCGTGCGGGTGCACGCCGCGGTGGCTGCCGATGGCGAGCATCCGCGCCTCGAGTACGCGCCGGACGATGCGCGGATCGAGCCGACCGCCGCGCACACCGATGAGCAGCGCGCGCTGGCTCGCGGGCTCGACCTCGGCGGCGGCGAGCAACGTCGGCCGCAGCGCCAACCAGCGACGCAGCGCGTCCAGGCAGGGCTGGCCGAAGGGCACGATGCGCTCGCGGCGGCCCTTACCGAGCACGCGCAGCAGGCGTTGCTCCTGGTCGACCGAGGCCAGGTCGAGGCCGCAGAGCTCGGCCACGCGCAGGCCGGCGCCGTAGAGCAGCTCGACCAGGAGCTGATCGCGCGCCTCGACCGCCGGCTCGGTCGCGGGCTGCTCGTGCTTGGCCAGGGCCAGGGCCTCGTCGACGCCGAGAAAGCGCGGCAGCTTCTGCGCCTGCTTGGGGTTGTGCAGGCTGTCAGCCGGGTTGGCGTCGATGTCGCCGCGCTGGCGCAGGAATTTGTACAGGCTGCGCACCGCCGCCAGCCGCCGCGCGATCGACGCCGGGGCCAGGCGATCGTGCAGGCTCATGGCGTAGGCGCGCAGGTCTTCGCGCCGGGCGGTCTGGAAGGTGCGGCCGCGCTCTTCGTCGAGCCAGGCAGCGCAGTCCTCGAGGTCGCGCTCGTAGGCGACCAGCGTCAGGCCGCTGCTGCTGCGTTCGTAGCGGAGGTGGTCGAGGTAGGCTGCGATGGCGGGGTTCGGGCTCATGGCCCAAGGGTGCCGTTGCCGCGCGGCTTGTCCAAATCCTGGACGCTCAGCGGTCGGGAGCGGGCAGGCGCGCGACGTCGACGCCCATCTCGACCAGCACCTGGGCGACGCAGCCGGCGACGGCGGTCGCCAGCGCGGTGCAGAAGCCGTGGCGCGCGGGGCTGGCAAATTCGGCGAACTGGCCGGTGAGATCGTTGCAGATGATGGTCCGCGCCTGGCCGAGCTGGGCCCGCTCGCGCCAGAGCGCGTGGTAGCGCTGCACCGCCGCGACCAGCTCGGGCGTCGACGGCGAGGCGACATCGGGCGCGCCGAAGACCTCACCGAGCACCAGCACGCCAGCGCCGATCGCGCCGCAGGTGGCCTCGCCCGTCAAGCCGCCGCGGCGCAGGCCGACGTAGGGGCGGCCGTCGCGGCCGAAGGTCTCGGCGATGGCGACGCCGCAGGAGCGATGCGCGACCGCCTTGCCCTCGTAGAGCAGGAACGCGCGCTGCTCGGCCCAGGCGCGGGCGGCTTCGAGCGCGGCGGTCGCGTCGTCGGGTGGGGTGGCGCTCGTGTCGCGGTCGGGGACCATGCCAGTTCCTCGCTGTCGGTGTCTTGGTCGACGAGGTGCGCGGCGCGTCGCTGCGGGCCGGTGCGCGCGTCGTTGTCGCCAAGGTGCCGAGGAACCCGCCTGCTGGCAACCGGGCGCCAGGGTATCCTTGTCTCAGCGCGTGATTGTTGTCGGCATCAAGTGTCCGGCTGCTCTACGGCGGCTTTGGGCCACGGCTCCGCATCGTGTGGTTAGTGATGACGTCCGTCAAGCTTCAGTCAAAACGCCGTGGTCGTTGCGAAAGGCGAGAAGGCACATTCTCCGTCACCAGGAAACGTCAACTTCACTTCTGCGTCGAAGACGATCTGCTTGTTTCTTTGGACCGTCAACCGCACAGGTGCTGAGTCCGACCTGCCCAAGACGACTTTCCAAGGATGCTTGACATCGCGCCACTCGATGTCCGTCGGCACCGAATCACCACAAGTCGTATTTCGAACCCCGAATACCGCCAAGTCCGATTCTGACGACGAGACTGCCGCTGAACATTCAGGCAACTTCGCGCAACCGTCGATTGTGGCGAAGGTGCAGGAAGCCGTCTCTGCTCCTCGATGGATCGATATCTGGTAGTTGCCGTCGAATGCATGTGCGAGCGCGATTTGCGCCAAGTGCGTGGGGCCAGCTTCAGCGCAGATCTCCTCCGCGACATCATCACTGGTATCCATCGGCGAGCAGCCGCAAGTCGAAGCGACCAAGCAAGTCAAGCCAACGAGCCAGCACCGAGGGCTTGTCACTTCTGTGTCTCCGAGTAGGCCCAAAAGTGAGCAAAGAGGGCTCCAAAAATCAGGGCGGGTCCACTCACAAAGAAGTTGCTCGACTTCGTCCCACCCATGTGGCATCCGATCGCAAACATCTCGTTATCGATGACTTTGACAAAGGGAGCTCCCGACATTCCTGGAACGCTGTCGGCCCAATGCTGCACAAGCAGCCCCCCATCCTGCGACTTCACGGCGGAGCCGATTTTGGAGGTCCCTTGCCATGTCTGGTAGTCTGGGCGACCAAACATGCCGTTGCTCTGAAGCTCAGGAGGTGCCTTGGGATTCCAAACCCGCCCCCCGAGCAAGCCTCCGAGTGTACCACACATGGGGTAGGCATCAAAGACGCTTCCGTTCTCGCCGACGATGCGGCTGGCGGCGTCGTCGAGGCGAGCGAGCGGGATCTGCCCCGGGGAGACAAGATAGGTCCAGGCGTCGTCGTCAAGGGTGCGCACCGGCGATTGCTCGATGCCGATATTGAGGTTCGCGGCACCGGGCCCCACAGCCCAGTAGTCGAACTGGAACTGCGCTTGGATTGAGTTGCCGAAGTCGTGCCACCGTTCAGGTGGCAGCCGCCAAGTGTGGCGTAAAGGCCCAGCCAACCCCATCCTGACGCCGGCCTCCGAAGCTGCAATCGTGG
>CAZPHC010000028.1:0-87165 GCA_964586155.1 uncultured Enterobacteriaceae bacterium
GGCGGTGGGTCGAGCAGGCCTTGGAGGTGGGTCCGCGCAGCGGCTTCGTCCAATCGGGCTCATTCCCCCTTGCTGGCCGTAGCGGCGACAGGTAGCCTGCGCGCCATGATCACGCGTACGTTTCCCGGAGTTCGAGCGCTGGCCTTGGTGAGCATGTTCGTTGCGTGTTGTGCGCTGCCAGCTTGCGGCAACGACGACAAGCGGGACGACGGCGAGGCCGACGCGGCGATCGGCGACAGCGACAGCGACGGCGGGAGCGGCGACAGCGACGGCAGCAGCGACGGCAGCAGCGACAGCGACGGTGACACCGCGGCCGACGCGACGATCGACGGCCCGACCACCTGCCAGTCCGACAAGCAGTGCATCGCTGCGGAGCAGGTCTGCAATCCGACCGCAGGATTCTGCGTCGATTGCCTGACCGACACCGACTGTGCCGCGCCCAACACCTGCAAAGGCTTCTCGTGCGTGCCGCCGGCGGCGCCGTGCCAATCGAGCAAGGAGTGCTCGCCCGAGCAGGTCTGCCACAAGGCCCAGGGGCTCTGCGTCGAGTGCGAGACCGACGACGATTGCCTCGGCGGCGACGCGTGCCTGGAGACGGTCTGCGTCGACCCCAAGCTCGCTGGCAAGGTCTGCACCGCGGGCGAGACGCGCTGCGAGGCCGACGGGCAGCTCGGCGTCTGCAAGGCCGACGGCACGGGGTTTTCGGCGACGGCCTGCCCGAGCGGGCAGGTCTGCAGCGGCGGCGCGTGCCAGACGCAGGTCTGCGTGCCGGGCACCAAGGGCTGCGACGGCGACAAGGTGACGCAATGCGCCGCTGACGGCCTCTCGGCCGCGACGCTCGAGGATTGCGGTGCCACTGCGGGCTCGACCTGCCTCGGTGGCAGCTGCCAGAGCGCGAGCTGCTCGGCGGGCGACAAGAGCTGCAAGGACGCGGCGACCGTGGTCGTCTGCGCCGGCGGGTCGTGGAAGGAGCAGGCCTGCGGCAGCGGGGAAGGCTGCGTGCAGGGCACGTGCACCAAGCAGGTCTGCATTCCCGGCAGCAAGAGCTGCATCGGCGCGCAGGTGGCCATCTGCAACGCCAGCGGCACGGCGCAGGTGCCCGGTGAGGACTGCGACACCAGCGGCAAGGCCTGCATCGCCGGCGCGTGCGTCGCGCAGCAGAGCGGCTTCGCCAGCCACGGCGGGTTCGTCGCGCTGCCCGATTCGGCGGCGGCTGGCGGCTACCGCGTCATCGACCAGGGCTTCCGCAGCGGGATGAGCTGCGGCGGCGGCTATTGCCAGACGGGAGGGTTCCGATGAACGAGCACAAGACGCGGCGGATGGCGCTGGGCGTGCTGGGCGGCGTGCTGCTGCTCGGCGGCGCGGTGGGCGTGGCGGTCGCGACCGGGGTGCCGACGAGCTCGCCGCTGGTCTGGGGCGGCACGGTGACCGACGACGCCGGCAAGCCCTACGACAAGGCAGTCGAGGTCTCGGTCGCGTTCTACGACGGCCTAGCCGCGACGACGCCGGTGTGCGAGAGCAAGGTGGTCAACGCCGAGGCCAAGACCGGGCGTTTTTCGGTGGTGTTGCCCGATGCGTGCGCGAAGGCGGTGCACGACAGCCCGGATCTGTGGAGCGAGACGGTGGTCGGGCCGAGCAAGACCAAGCTGCCGCGGGTGAAGGTGGCGGCGGTGCCGTATGCGCTGGAGGCGGCGGTGGCTGGCGTGGCGGAGAAGGCTGGTGGGGCGCTGGCGAGCGAGATTTCCGGGCTTTCTGGGAAGGTTGATGGGTTGGACAAGGATGTTGCGGCGTTGAAGGGGGCTACCGGTGGTGGCGGGGCCGGGACCACGCTGATCGTGAAGGATGCGAAGGGCTCTGTGCTTGGAGTCGTATTGGAATTGGATGGCGGTCACGTACGCATCGTGACCACGACTGGCTATGTCCTTCCCAGTTTCCTTGTTGAACCAGCGACATACGCCTTTTTTTCCGATGCAGGCTGCAAGGCCAACCCGTTCATCACAACCAATTTCACCAAGGGCCTTACTCCTGCGTACCTCAGCTTGACAGTAGACGCGGCCGGCCTGACGAGGTACTTTGTCCCGGCCTCGCCAACCGGTGCGTTGGTTCCAGCCAAGAAATTACCCTTTGCATCTAGCTTGGTCTACGACGCCGCAGCGGGCGCGCACAAATGTGTGGTGGAGACGAGCTCGAAGACCCACAACGCTGCGGTGCCCGCCGTGGAAGTCTCAGCCAAGACGGTCGGGTTGCCAGACAAGATCGTCTATCCCCTCTCTGTCGGTCTCGCCAACTAGCGGTTGCCGGGCTTCACGGCCAAAACATTCCGGTCTCGTCGACTCCTGGCCTCCTCACCTCGGTCCTGCCGCTGCGACCTCCCACACACCGGACTGCAGGGTTCCCGCTGTCGGCAGGGGCACCCGATCGCGAATCGTCCGACACCTCCCGCGCGGCGCAGGACCATCGGCCGCACCGGCTTCATGGCGCCAACGCCAGGCACGCAGCCGGCTGGCATGCCCCCGCGAGCGGGCCGCTGGTGCAGCGTAGGCCCTTCTGGCACGGACCGGCGCAAGGCTGGCCAAGCCCGGGCGCGCCGGCCGCGTCGGTGCCTTCGTCGGCGTCGCCGAACATGCAGACCTGGCCCACGCTCACGCCACCGCAGCGCAGACCGGCGGCGCACGTGCCGTCGGTGTAGCAAGCGCCGCCGACCTGCACTGCCGCGGCACAGACGTTCGCGAGCGCGTCGCAATGCAGGCCCGGCGCGCAATCCCACGGCTTGGCGCAGCTCGCGCCGGTCTGCAGGCGCGGCTGGCAGCTGCCGGCGACGCAGCGATGCGCAGCCTCGCAGTGCACGGCCGCGGTGCAGGCGCCGCCGAGGCCCCGCGGAAGGTCGCAGACCAAGGCGCCGCCGGTGCCCGGCATGCAGAGCATCGGCTGGCCCGCGCTGGTGCCGAAACACGGCGTCTCGGCGCACGCCTGCCCTTGTGCCGCGCGAGCCTTGCAGGCCACGCCCGTCGGCGTCGGGAAGCAGAGGCCCGGCGCAGCGTCGTCACCGCAGCGCAGGCCGTCAGCGTCGGCAGCGCAGGCGCTTCCGACCCCAGCGTCGGCCCGGACCACCCCGGCACAGACGTCGGCGACGACCGGCCCATCGGTCACGGCGCACGCCGCCGCCGCCGCCGCGTAATGCTGCAAGCAAGCGCCGGCGCGCGCGCTGTCGAAGCTCGCCTTGCCTTCCGCGATCAGCGCGAGCTCCTGCTTCGCCAGGTCGAGGCAGCCCGCCACGCGCGCGGCCCGGCAGGAGGCGGCGTCGGCGTAGCGGCTCGGGGCGGTCTGGCAGCAGCCGTCCAGGGGGGCGCAGGTCGCGGCGGCGATGCCCGCGCAGAGGGCGGCGAGGTCGGTGAGGGGAGCGGCGACGGCGTCGGCCTCAGCGTCGGCCTCGGTGTCGGCGTTGGCGTCAGCGTTGACGGCGTCATTGGCTTCGGCGTCGACGGTGGCATCGGCGTCGACGGAGGCGTCGCCGCCAGGGGCGGCGTCCGTGCCGCAGGCCGCGAGGGCGAGCGCGAGGACCAGGGCACCGCAACGGGCGAAGTCGGCAGGGCGAGCCATCGGACGTGACATCGAAACTCTCGGCGCGCCCGGCCAGGCGCGGTCTCGACGAGTGGCCCGTCGCGATCGGGCGGATCAGGCCGCCGACCGCGAACCGCGCGTCTCGGACGGAGATGCTACCCGAATGCGCCGCGGGCTGCGCGCCTGAAGAGTGCGAGACCACGCGCTGGCGCGCGGCGATCGGTCACGGGCCGGCGGCTGCGCGCAGCTCGAGCCGAAACAGCGTCGGCCAGCGCTTGCCCGTGACCCAGAAGGCGCCGTCAGCCGGGTCGATGGCGATGCCGTTGAGCACGTCGGTGTCGGCGCGGCGGTCAGCCACCGGCAGCAGCCCGGGCAGGTCCAGCGTGGCGTCCACCGCCCCGGACGCAGCGTCGATGCGGACGATGCGGTCGCGCTGCCAGAGGTTGGCCCAGATCCGGCCCTTGTCGCACTCGAGCTCGTTGAGCTGGTCGACCGGCGCCCCGGCCAGGCGCACCGTCACGGTGCGCTCGACGGCGCCGGTGCCCGGGTGCAGCCGCCGCAACTGCGCGCTGCCGTCGCTGTACCAGAGGCGCTCGGCGTCGTGGGTCAGGCCCCAGCCCTCTGTCGCCAGCTCGAGGCTCGGCTGCGGCGCCAGCGTCGCCGCGTCGTAGCGCAGCAGCACGTGCTCCTGCCACGTCAGCAGGAACAGGCGGTCGCCGAGCCGGGTCAGCCCCTCGGCGAAGATCTGCGGCGGCAGCGTGCGCTCGCGCAGCAGCTTGCCCGTGGCGAAGTCGTAGACCCGCAACGCCGACTCGCCGTAGAAGCCTGCGCTGACGTAGAGCTGCCCGTCGTGGATCTCCAGGCCCTGGGTGAAGTTGCGGCGCTCGAAGGGCCGGGTCTCGACGACCTTCGCTTCGAGGCGCACGGCGCGTCCAGCTGGCGTCGCGGCGGCCGGGAGGGCGGGGTCAGCGGACGAAGCGGCAGGCGTCGCGGCAGGCGTCGGCGCAGGCGGGCCGGATCGGAGCACAGCCCAAGCCGTCCACGCCGCCACAGCGACCAGCACGGCCACGATCCACCTGCGCCCGCCGCTGCGGCCCGTCGGCGCGGCGCGACCGGACGCAGCCCCCCGTGGCGGCCCGCTGCCACGGGACGTGCGTCTCGCCATGGCCGCGGACTCAGCCCCGCGCGGCGGGCTCGACGATCTGCTCGTAGGCCGCCAGCGTCAGGAAGTCTTCGAGGCGGTCGGCGACCGACCAGGCGCGGAACATCGCGATCGCGGCCTCGAAGCGACCGGCGCTCCAGCGCGCCTCGCCGAGCTGGCCGCGCAGCGCCGTCATCTCGTCGGCCATCAGCGCGTCCAGCAGCGCGGCGTCGACCACGCGGCCGTCGTCGAGGCGCGCGCCGTGGTGCAGCCACTGCCAGAGCTGGGCGCGCGAGATCTCGGCGGTCGCGGCGTCTTCCATCAGATTGTAGAGCGGCACGCAGCCGTTGCCGCCGAGCCAGGCCTCGAGGTACTGCACGCCGACGCGCAGGCACTCGCGCACGCCGTCCTCGGTGCGGCGCCCGGTCGGCAGCGCCAGCAGGTCGGCGGCGGTGTAGACGGCGTCGCCGATCGGCCGGTCGATCTGGTTGGGCCCCTGCAGCACGGCGTCGAACTCGGCGCGGGCGAGGCCGACCAGCGCCGGATGCGCGACCCAGGTGCCGTCGTGGCCGTCGTTGGCCTCGCGGCGCTTGTCGGCGACGACGCGGGCCAGCGCGGCCTCGTTGGCGGCGGCGTCGCCCTTGATCGGGATCTGCGCCGCCATGCCGCCCATGGCGAAGATGCCGCGGCGGTGGCAGGTCTGCACCAGCAGCCGGGTGTAGCTGCGCATGGCGTGCTGCAACATCGTGACGTCGCGGCGGTCCGGCAGGATGCGGTCGGCGTGGCCGCGCAGCGTCTTGATCGTGCTGAAGATGTAGTCCCAGCGGCCGCAGTTCAGGCCGGCCGAGTGGTCGCGCAGCTCCCAGAGGATCTCGTCCATCTCGAACGCCGCGGGCAACGTCTCGATCAGCACCGTGGCGCGGACGCTGCCCTGCGGCAGGCCGAGGGCCTCCTGGGCGAAGACGAAGACGTCGTTCCACAGCCGCGCTTCGAGGTGGCTCTGCAGCTTGGGCAGGTAGAGGTAGGGGCCGCTGCCGCGCGCGAGCAGCTCCCTGGCGTTGTGGAAGAAGAACAGGCCGAAGTCGAAGAGGCTGCCCGAGATCGGCGCCCCGTCGGCGCGCACGTGCGCTTCGGGCAGGTGCCAGCCGCGCGGGCGCACCAACAGCGTCGCGGTGCGCTCGGCCAGCGCGTAGTCCTTGCCGGCCTCGTTGCGGAAGGTGATGGTCCGGCGCACGGCGTCGACGAGGTTCTGCTGGCCGAGCAGCAGGTTCGACCAGGTCGGCGCGGTGCTGTCCTCGAAGTCGGCCATGAAGGTGCTGGCGCCGGAGTTCAGCGCGTTGATGACCATCTTGCGGTCGACCGGGCCGGTGATCTCGACGCGGCGATCGCGCAGATCGGCCGGGATCGCGGCCACCTTCCACGCGGCGGCGCGGATGTGCGCGGTCTCGGGCAGGAATCCGGGCAGCCCGCCGGCGTCGTAGCCGGCCTGCACCTCGTCGCGCCGCGCCAGCAGCGCCAGGCGGCGGGCGCCGAAGCGGTCGTGCAGCGCGGCGACGAAGGCGAGCGCGTCCGGCGTCAGGATCGCCTCGGCCCCTGCGGGCACGGGCACCAAGACCTGCAACTTCGTCGTCATCTCGCCTCCTTCTGGCAAACCTGCCGCAGCCGACCTGGGCCGACCTCAGCTCCGCGCGCCGCCCGTGCGGGTGCCGACGCGCAGCGGCTCGAGCTCGGGCACGCCGCGCACGCGCTCGGCCTGGAAGTAGCGCCCCGGCAGGATGTGGTCGAGCTGCCCGGCGATGCTGCGGCTGGCCGCGACCAGGCGGTCGAGGTGGATGCCCGTCTCCCAGCCGGAGCCTTGCAGGCAGTAGATCAGGTCTTCGGTCGCGAGGTTGCCGCTGGCGCCTGGGGCGTAGGGGCAGCCGCCGAGCCCGCCAGCGCTGGCGTCGAAGACGCGGATGCCGTGGTCCAGCGCCGCGAGCACGTTCGACAGGGCCTGGCCACGCGTGTCGTGGAAGTGCATCGCCAGCCGATCGAAGGGCAGCCGGCCCTGCGCCGCCTCGAGCCAGCGATGCACCGCGCCCGGCGTGCCGACGCCGATCGTGTCGCCGATCGAGACCTCGCGGCAGCCGAGCTCGAAGAGCCGCTCGGCGACGCGGATGCCCTGCTCGGGCGCGACGGCCCCCTCGTAGGGGCAGCCGAACGCGGTCGAGACGTAGCCGCGGACGCTGATGCCCGCCGCCACCGCCGCCGGCACCACCGGCGCGAAGCGCTGCAGGCTCTCGGCGATGGTCATGCGGATGTTCTTGCCGACGAAGCTGTCGGTCGAGCCCGTAAAGACGGCCACCTCGTCGGGTTTGCACAGCAGCGCGCGCTCGAGCCCACGCAGGTTCGGCACCAGCGCCGAGTAGCGCACGCCGGGCACGCGACGCAGCCGGGCGAAGACCTCGTCGGCGTCGGCCAGCTGCGGCACCGCGGCCGGATGCACGAACGACGAGACCTCGATGTCGCGGATGCCGGCGTCGACCAGGGTCTCGACGAAGCGGACCTTGGCGTCGGTGTCGATGAAGACGCGCTCGTTCTGCAGGCCGTCGCGCGGCCCGACCTCGACGATGCGCACGCTGCGATCCTGCGCCTGGCCCTGGCCGCCTGCCGCGTTCATGCGACCTCCGAGGCGCCAGCCGCGGCGCTGGCCTTCTGCAGCGTCACGAGCTCCAGGCCGCCGTCGACGAGCTGGCCGACAGCGCAGGCGACCTTGGCCACGACGCCGTCGCGCGGCGCCACCAGCGGCTGCTCCATCTTCATCGCCTCGACGACGACGAGCGGCTGGCCCTTGGTCACGGCGTCGCCGACCGCGACGTGGACGACGACGACGCGCCCGGTCATCGGCGCGCTGACGCTGTCGCTGGCACCACCGCCTTGCGCGCCGCGGCTGGCGTCCTGGCGCTGCAGCTGCAGCCGGCGGCCACGTTGGTCGAGCCAGACGGTGTCGCCGACGTTGCTGATGCGCACGCGGCGCCACAGGCCGCCCTGCTCGACGAGCACGTCGCCGCTGTCGAGGCGTTGGACGGAGCCCGCGATCGCGGCCTCGACGGCGTCCTGGCCCTCGATCTGCAGCGCAGCGTGATGTGGCCCCGCGGCGGCGCTGCTGGCGACGGTGAGGGTGCTTTGCCCTTGGACGAACCTGCGCTTCATGCCACGCCTCCATCGGCCTTGGCCGCGACCGGGGCCGCCGTGCCGCCCGCGCCGGCGCGGAAGCCGAGCAGCGTCGCGAAGGGATCGCTGCGCCCGGCCGCGTTGCCGGCGGCGCCTGCACCTGCGGAGCCGGCGACCTGCGCGATCGGCCCACCGACACCGGCAGCCGCCAGCGCGGCCAGGCCGGCGGCGTCGCGATCGATGCTGGCGTCGAGGTCGGCTAGCGGCGTGTCGATGCCGGGCCCGCTGTCGCCGTAGACGGCGCCCATCGTCCCGGTGTCCATCGTCGCGGCGCGCACCTCGGGGCGATCGACGAGATCGCGCAGCAGGCCAAGGTTGGTGCGGACGCCCTGGATGGTCGTGGCGTCGAGCGCGGCGGCCATGCGGTCGAGCGCCTCGTCGCGGTCGGCGCCCCAGACGATGAGCTTGGCCAGCAGCGGATCGTAGTGGTGGCCGACGCTGTCGCCCTGGTCATAGCCAGCGTCGACGCGGACGAAGGGCCCGTCCGGCCAGACGACGCGCGTCAGCCGCCCCGTCTGCGGCAAGAAGCCGGCCGCAGGGTCCTCGGCGTAGATCCGGGCCTCGAACGCCGAGCCACGGCGCTGCAGACCGGCGCGGAAGGCCGGGATGTCGGCCAGTCGCTCGCCCCGGGCGATGCGCAGCTGCGCCGCGACCAGATCGACGCCGGTGATGCACTCGGTGACGGGGTGCTCGACCTGCAGCCGCGTGTTCATCTCGAGGAACATATGCGCCCGCCGCACGGGATCGAAGAGGAACTCGACGGTGCCGGCGCCGACGTAGCCGACGCTGGCGGCGAACGCCCGCGCCGACGCGCAGATCGCGGCGCGCTCCTCCTCGCTGAGGATGGCGCACGGGGCCTCTTCGACCACCTTCTGGTGGCGCCGCTGCAGCGAACACTCACGCTCGAAGACGTCGCGCACGTCGCCGTGCTGGTCGGCGAGGATCTGCACCTCGACGTGGCGCGCGCTCTCGATCAGCTGCTCGACAAAAAGCGCGTCCGAGGCGAAGGCCTTGCCGGCGATGCGGCGGGCGGCGTCGATGGCCGGCCGCAGCTCGGCGCGGCTGTAGACCCGCGCCATGCCCTTGCCGCCGCCGCCGTGCTCGGGCTTGACCAGCAGCGGCAGGCCGAGCGCGGCGACGATGGCGTCGAGCGCGGCGTCGCTGTCGTCCGTCAGGCGGCGGGCGTCGGCGACCGGCACGCCGGCGCGCTGGGCGATCTCCTTGCTCGTCGACTTGCCCTCGAGCGCGTCGATGGCGTCCGCCGGCGGGCCGATCCAGATCATGCCAGCGTCCTGGACCGCGCGCGCGAAGGCCGCGTTCTCGGACAAGAAGCCGTAGCCGGGGTGGACGGCGTCGGCGCCCGAGATCCGGGCCGCTTCGAGCAGCGCCGGGATCGACAGGTAGCTCTGCGCCGCCGGGGCCGGTCCGATGCAGACGGCCAGATCGGCCTCGCGCACGTGGCGCGCGCCGGCGTCGGCCTCGCTGAAGACGGCGACCGACTCCAGGCCGAGCAGCTGGCAGCCACGCGAGACGCGGACCGAGATCTCGCCGCGGTTGGCGATCAAGACGCGCTTCACGCTTCCTCCGACGTGGCCGGGATCCAGGCCGCCGGGCGTTTGCCCAGGAACGCCGCCATGCCTTCTTGGGCCTCGGCCGAGGCCCGCCGCTCGGCGATCATCTGCGAGGTGAAGTCCAGCACATCGGCCGGGTCGCGACCAGCGACGCCGTCGACCAGCCGCTTGCACGCGGCCAGCGCTTCGGGGCCACCGCAGACGAGCTCGGCGACCAGCCCGGCGACGGCGGCGTCGATGGCCTGCGCCTCGTCGGCGTCCGGCCCGACCGTGACGAGCACGTCGGCGAGGCCCTGGCGGTAGGCGTCGGCCGCGGAGATCCGGCCTCCGAGCAAGAAGGCGGCGCGGGCGCGGGCGGCGCCGAGGCGACGGACGACGAACGGCGAGATCACGCCGGGCACCAGGCCGAGGCGGACCTCGGACAGGGCGAAGAAGGCTTGCGGGCCGGCGACGACGAAGTCACAGGCCGACGCGAGGCCGACGCCACCACCCATCGCGGCGCCGTGGACCCGCGCGATCGTCGGCTTGCGGCAGGCCGAGAGCATGTGGAACACGCCGCCCATCGTGCGCGCGTTGCGATCGTTGGCCTCGGGGCCCTCGAACGCGGCGGCTGCCATCCAGCCGAGGTCGGCGCCAGCGCAGAAGGCCTTGCCGCTGCCGGCGAGCACGACGACGCGGACGGCGTCGTCGGCCTCGGCCGCCTGCACCGCCTCGGCCAACGCCTGCAACATCACGCCGTTGAAGGCGTTGCGCGTCTCCGGGCGGTCGAGCAGCACGGTGCAGACGCCGTCGCGAACCTTGGTGACAATCGACATCGTCGCTCCTCTTCTGGCGGTCGGCGTGGCCGGGGCCTGGCCGTCCGGCCGAACCGGGCACCGCAGGCGGTCGCTACATGCGGATGACGCCCGGCTTCCACGGCGGGATCGGGGCGTTGTAGCAGGCCGAGAGCGCCAGCCCGAGCACGTCGCGCGTCTCGGTCGGGCAGATCACGCCGTCGTCCCACAGGCGCGCGGTGGCGTGGTAGGGGTTGCCCTCGCGCTCGTACTTCTCGCGGATCGGCGCCTCGATCGCGTCCAATTCCTCGGCCGTCAGCGCCCTGCCCTGCTCGCGCTCGACCTGCTCACGCTTGACCTGGCTGAGCACGCTGGCGGCCTGGTCGCCGCCCATCACCGAGATCCGGCTGTTGGGCCAGCTGAACAAGAAGCGCGGCTGGTAGGCGCGGCCCGCCATGCCGTAGTTGCCGGCGCCGAAGCTGCCGCCGATCAGGACCGTGATCTTGGGCACATCGGCGACGCTGACGGCGTGCACCATCTTGGCGCCGTCCTTGGCGATGCCACCGTGCTCGGCCTGGCGCCCGACCATGAAGCCCGAGATGTTCTGCAAGAACAGCAGCGGCGTGCGGCGGGTGCAGGCCAGCTCGATGAAGTGGGCGGCCTTCTGCGCCGACTCGCTGAAGAGCACGCCGTTGTTGGCGATGATCGCCACGGGCATGCCGTGGATCCGGGCAAAGCCGGTGACCAGCGTCGTGCCGTAGCGCGGCTTGAACTCGTGCATCCGCGAACCGTCGACGATGCGGGCGATGACCTCGCGCACGTCGTAGGGCGTGCGCAGGTCGGGCGGCAGGATGCCGAGCAGCTCGGCGGGGTCGTAGGCCGGCGCCTCCGGCTCGTGGAACACGCCCTCGGCCTGCTTGTCGCGGTTGAAGGTCGAGACCACCGAGCGCGCGATCTCGAGCGCGTGGGCGTCGTCCTCGGCCAGGTGGTCGGCGACGCCGGAGATCCGCGTGTGCACGTCGCCGCCGCCGAGCTCCTCGGCGCTGATCTCCTCGCCCGTGGCCGCTTTGACCAGCGGCGGGCCGCCCAGGTAGATCGTGCCGCGGCCGCGGACGATGATGGCTTCGTCGCTCATGGCGGGCACATACGCCCCGCCGGCGGTGCACATGCCGAGTACGACCGCCACCTGCGGCAGGCCGGCGGCCGACATGCGCGCCTGGTTGTAGAAGATCCGGCCGAAGTGGTCGCGATCGGGGAAGACGTCGGCCTGCAGCGGCAGGAACGCGCCACCCGAGTCGACCAGGTAGATGCACGGCAGGCGGTTCTCGAGCGCGATCTCCTGCGCCCGCAGGTGCTTCTTGACCGTCATCGGAAAGTAGGTGCCGCCCTTGACCGTGGCGTCGTTGGCGACGATCAGGCAGTCGCGTCCCTCGACCCGGCCGACGCCGGTGACCACGCCCGCCGACGGCGCGTCGTCGCCGTACATGCCGTGCGCCGCCATCGGCGAGAGCTCGAGGAAGGGGCTGCCCGGATCGAGCAGCAGGTCGATGCGCTCACGCGCCAGCAGGGCGCCGCGCTCTTTGTGTCGGGCGCGGGCGCGCTCGCTGCCGCCCTGGCGCACGGTGGCGAGGTGGGCGCGAAGCTCGGCCTCGAGCGCGGCGTGGTGCGCCTGGTTGCGGGCGAACGCCTCGGTGTGGGTGTCGATGCGACTCTCGATGCGCTGCATGGGACTCCAAGGCGGCGGGCAAGGCGGTGCCTCGGCGCGGGGCCCGGAGGATGCCAGAAGCGAGCCGGCCGTAGAAGCCCGGGGCCGCTTCCTTCTGTCTCGACGCGGTGCTCAGCGGCAGTCGTGGCTGGCGGCGACGGCGTGGGCGGCCTTGTCACAGCCTGACCTATCGGCATGCTGCCATGCGCAGCGAACCCTCGACGCTGCGACCGGCAGCCCAGGAGCCCCGCATGTCCGCGCCCGCAGCCTCGCCTTCGTCGACCGCTTCCCCTTCGTCGGCCGGCTCTGGGCCCCAGGGAACCGTCGCGCTGGCCGCCGTGCCGAGCCCGCTCGGCCTGCTCTGGCTTGCGTGCGATCGGCGTGGTCGCGCCGTGGCCATCGATTGGGACGACGAGGCGCTCGTGCGTCAGCGCCTCGCCCGCCGTGGCTTCGGCGAGGTCGTGGCCGATGCGGCCGGCGTCGCGCCCCTGCGCGCCTGGCTCGACGCCTACTTCGCCGGCGCGGAGCTGCCCGCCGTCGAGACGAACCTCGAGGGCATGACGGCGTTCCAGACGCGCGTGCTGCGCCAGCTCGCGCAGCTGCCGCCGGCCGTGCAGACGACCTACGGCGGCCTCGCCCGCGCCATCGACGCCCCCGCTGGCAGCGCCCGCGCGATCGGCGGCGCCGTCGGCAGCAACCCGCTGCCGATCCTGATCGCTTGCCACCGCGTGCTGCAGGGCGACGGCAGCCTCGGAGGCTTCTCGGGCGGCCTCGAGCGCAAGCGCTGGCTGCTGCGGCACGAACACTTGGGCTGGAAGGGCGCGACGGCGACCACCCCTGCCGGCGCGGGTTGACCGCAGACGGCGCCTGCGGGAACGTGCGCCGCCGCGTCAGCGCGCGCGGGGGAGGTCTCCATGAAGATGCAGCAAGTTGTCGCCCTGATCACGGGCGGCGGTTCGGGCCTGGGGCACGCGACGGCCTCTCGCTTCGTCAGCCAGGGTGCCAAGGTCGTGCTCGCCGATCTGCGCGGCGAGGAGGCGGCAGAGGCGTTGGGCGCCAACGCCGCGTTCGCGCGCTGTGACGTGACGAGCGAGGCGGACGTCAACGCCGCACTCGACCTCGCCGAGGCGCGCTTCGGCACGGTCAACGTCGTCGTCAACTGCGCCGGCATCGCCATCGCGCAGAAGGTGCTCTCGTCCAAGGGCCCACACCCGCTCGACGCCTTCCAGAAGATCCTGATGGTCAACGTCGCCGGCTCGTTCAACGTGATCCGGCTCGCGGCCGTCCGCATGGCCGGTTCGCATCCCAACGAGGGCGGCGAGCGCGGCGTCATCGTCAACACCGCCAGCGTCGCGGCCTTCGACGGCCAGATCGGCCAGGCCGCGTACTCGGCCTCCAAGGGCGCGATCGTCGGCATGACCCTGCCATTGGCCCGCGATCTCGCGCCGCAGGGCATCCGCGTCTGCACCATCGCGCCCGGCATCTTCGCCACGCCGATGCTCGCGGGCCTGCCCGAGAAGGCGCGGCTTGCGTTGGAGCAACTGGTGCCCTTCCCGTCGCGCCTGGGCGACCCCGACGAATACGGCCTGATGGCCCAGCAGATCGTCGAGAACCCGATGCTCAACGGCGAGACGATCCGCTTGGACGGCGCGCTGCGGATGCCGCCGAAGTAGCCACTGCGCCGACAACGGCGGCAGAGGCCGGCAGGCGTCGGCTACATGCCCCACATGGCGCGCCGCGACGAACTGGCGATCAGGTCCACGCGCCAGCGGCCAGCCTCCAGGCGCACGACCCACTCTGATTTGCCGGTCGCGTCCTCGACCTCGATCGTGACGACCCCCGCGGGGCCAGGTGTCACGGCGACGACATGGCTCGGCGTCGTCGGCGCGTGCAGGCCGAGCGGCCAACGGCTCTCGGGCCTCGGCGCGTCGAGCATCGTCGTCAACAGACCGCGCGACTCTTCGGTCAGGAGCCCCTCGACGGCGGCGCGATCGCCGCTGCGCAGGGCGAGCTCCAGGTCCGCGACCACGGCCTCGGGGGGCCCCGCGCAGCCGGCCAGGACCAGGCTGCAAGCGACGAGCGCGACCGCCGTCCGGCGCAAGGAGGCCAAAACGCGAACGACCCCGACGTCCAGGTGCGGCAGTTGCCGGGCGTGGTCGTCGGGGTCGCGTTGCATGATCAAACCAGAGTGCGAAGAAGGGGACTTGAACCCCTATGCCCGTTACAGGCGCTAGCACCTCAAGCTAGTGCGTCTACCAATTCCGCCATCTTCGCTTGGACCGCTGCGGTCGAGCCCGAGAGTCACACCCCCGGGCGGGAGGCGCACGTTGAACCAAGACGGTCCTGCTGTCAAGCGTTCAACGGCCGGGATCGTCCGGCGTGGCCGCCGGATCGGCACGCCCCGGGACCGAGATGAGCAAGGGTCCGACGTCGGCGCTGCCGAGACAGGACGAGCCCTGCTCCTGGGTCACGAGCGGTCGCAACCGATCGACGTGGGCGATCAGTTGGTCGATCGCCCCCTGGTCGACGCCGCCCCGTTGCAGCGCCTCGATCAGCAGCTGCCGTCGGCGCATGAATTGGCCGCCGAAGATGGGGTGGCGCGCGTGGACGTCGCGGATCGGCCGGCCGCTATAAGTGACCGGAGCGCCGAGCAGGCTGGCGCTGAGTTCGTACTCGCGCTGCGCCAGCAGGGCCGTGTCGACGCCGGCGAAGTGGAAGCCGATCATCGGATCGACCACCATGCGCGCGACAAAGTCGTCGATCACGGGCCGCAGCACGGCCGCGCCACCGATGCGATCGAACGCGGTCTGGCTCGTCTGTCCGTCGCTCATCCTCATCCTCCGGCGCGGCAGCCCTCGCGGCGTGCCCCTCGCCAAAACGACACGAGGCCGGAGCACATGCCCCGGCCTCGTGCGGAACGTGAGGGCGGCGACCGGTCGCCCGGACGCGCGCCCTTGGACCTAGACGGCGCGGCGGCGCAGGACCACCAGGCCGATGAGCATCGTCAGCACGAAGAACAGACCCGTCGCGTTCTGGCTGACCGGGGCGGCGGTGCAGCCGCTCGAGGTCGACGAGACGTTGTTGGTCGTCGGGACGGTGCCGGTCGTGTCGGCCGTGCCGCCCGTGCCGTCGGTGGTGCCACCGGTGCTGGCGTCGGAACCCGAGGTGGTGTCCTCGGCCGGGGCCGCCGTCTCGCACTTGCCGGTCGACGCGGTGCAGCTCGAGCCGTCCGGGCAGGTGCCGCACTTGCCGCCACAGCCGTCGGGGCCGCAGGACTTGCCGTCGCAGGCCGGCGTGCACGTGCTGCCGCCCTTGCAGATCGCCTCGTAATCGTCGCAGCAGTCACCAAACTCGCTGCACTGCGAGTCGCAGTAGCAAGGCGCGTTCTGGCCGAGGTCCTTGTCGCACTTGTCCTTGCAGCTGTCCGCCGGCGTCGAGGTGCCGCCGCCGCAGACGGCCTCCTTGTCGGCGCAGCAGTCGCCGTACTGGGCGCAGGCGTCGTCGCAGTTGCACTTCCAGTTGTTGTCGAACTGGCCGCAGCGGTTGGCAGCGCCGTTCTTGCCCGGATCCTTGCAGCTGCCCGCGTTCGGATCGTTGCAGGACTTCCAGCCGCAGGTCTGGATCGCCGAGAACAGGTCGCCGTCGGCCTTGGCGGTCTTGAGGTCGGTCGCGCAGGTGTTCACCGACGCGCCGGCCTTGACGCACTTCGCGAGGGCATCGCAGCCCTTGGACGCCTTGCAGGCGTCGATCTCCTTGCCGCACTTCTGGTCCCAGCACTCGTTGACGGTGTAGCCGCCGGTGGTGCCGGTGGTGTCGTCGGGCGGGTTCACGGCCGCGTCGCCGCCGCTGGTGTCGCCGCCGCTGGTGTCAGCGGTCGAGGTGGCGTCGCTCGGGAGCGCGCCGGCGTCCTGCTCGGCGAACGCGGGGGCCGCGATCAGGGAGCTGCAGAGCAACATGCCAAAGGCAAAGCGCAATGTCTTCATCGGTCAGACTCCAAGCGCCCGCGGGTTCGACTCGCGAGCCTTCAGCGTTGGCGCGCCACCTCGGCGCCCTCAACCACGATACGTGTTCCCGCTCCTCCACTCCAACTCTTGAGCGAAGGGGCGGAGACGGTGGCCGATTGCATGCATGCATGTCAAGGCCGGCCGCTCGGACAAAGAGCCTACGGCCCGCACGTCCAGCCAACCTCGACGTCGTCGATCCAGGCGCCCTCGCCGACGTTCTGGAACGGGTTGGCGAGGAAGCGGATGGCGGGCGAGACGACCGTACCGGCCTGCGCCGTCAGGTCTGCCTCGAGTTGCTGGAAGCCGTTGCTGTCGCCGCAGAGCTGCACCAGTTCCTGGTTGTTGAGGACCCAGGCGACGCGGTCGGAGATCGGCGTGCATGCCCCGGTCTCGCCGGAGTCGAAGTAGACCTTGGCCCGGACATACGCCTTGGCCACGCCCGCCGGAATGGCCACGCTCGGCAGGGTCGCGGTCGCGAGCGTCAGGCCGAAGTTGTAGCTGTAGGCGCCGGTGGCGTCGTTGATGTTGCCGATGTAGAGCGACTGCGTCGGGGATGCGACGCGCTTGGTGTCGATCGTCCAGCGGATCTGGGCGTTGCTCGACTGGAACGTGATGCCCTTGCTGCCGACGGTGAAGTCGTTGCTGTAGCCGCTGAGCGCCGTGTGGATGCAGCCGCCTGCGGCGTTGTCGCAGCCGTCGGCGGTGCAGGGGTCGCCGTCGTCGCACGAGACGAGCGGACCGGTGCAGAAGCCCCCAGTGTTGCAGACGTCCGGGCCGGTGCACGGCTGGCCGTCGTGGCAGGGGATGGCGGCCAGGGTAAAGGTGCAGCCGCCGTCTGCGTCGCAGGCGTCGACGGTGCAGATGTTGCCGTCGTTGCAGTTGACCTGGGCGCCAGCGCATGCCCCGGTCTCGGCGCAGAGATCGCCGTCGGTGCAAGGGTTGCCGTCGTCGCAAGGCGTGCCTGCGCCCACCGGGGTGTGGGCGCAGCCGAGCGCTGGGTCGCAGCTGTCGACGGTGCAGCTGGCCTTGTCGTCGCAGGCGTCCACGACGCCGCCGCCGCAGAACGCACCGTCGGGGCTGTCCTGGCAGGTCTCGCCCGAGGTGCAGAAATCGCTGTCGTCGCATCCGACGCCGGCGGTCGCGGTGGCGGCGCAGCCCAGGCCGACGACGCAGACGTCCTTGGTGCAGGCGTTGCCGTCCTCGCAGGCCGCGTCCTTGGGCACCTGGATGCAGGCACCGTCGGCGGCGCAGGCGTCGTCGGTGCAGGTCACGCCGTCGCTGCAGTCGACGGGTTCGCCGCCGACGCAGAGGCCCGCGGCACAGAGCGCCGGCGTCAGGCAGGGGTCGCCGTTGCCGCAAGGCACGCCGTCCGCCGCGTTCACGGTGACGCACTGGCCCGTGGCCGGCAGGCATTGGGCCTTGGCGCAGGCCGTATCGCCGCTGGCGTCGCAGATCACCGCGCTGCCGGGCACGCCGACGCAGACGCCGCCGACGCAGGCGAGCTTGCCGTCGCAGAGATCCGGGTCGACCGCAGCGCAGGCGGCGTCGTCGAGGCAGGTGCAGGTGTTGGTGCCGCCGACGCAGCTGCCGTTGGCGCAGGCGTCGCCTTGCGTGCACGCATTGCCGTCGTCACAGCTGCCGGTCGAGAGCGGCGCGTGGTTGCAGCCCGTGGTGGCGTTGCAGCTGTCGCCGGTGCAGGGGTCGAGGTCGTCGCAGTCGACCTGGGCGGTGCCGCCGCAGGCGCCGTTGGCGCAGGCGCTCGCGCTGGTGCAGACATCGTTGTCGTTGCAGGGCGTGCCGGCGTCGAGATCGACGAACGCGCAGATCTGGGTCGAAGGCGCGCAGATCGGTGCGGTGCAGGCGTTGCCGTCGTCCGGGCAGTCGCCGTCGGCCTTGCACTTGGTGCAGACGACCTTGCCCGGCTGGCAGGCACCGTTGGCGCAGGCGTCGGCCTCGGTGCAGGCGTCGCCGTCGTCGCAGGCGGCGTTGTTCACGACGTTGGCGCAGCCGGTGACCGGATCGCAGCTGTCTGTGGTGCAGACGTTGTCGTCGTCACACGCGAACGGCGTGCCGCCGCAGAGGCCGTCCTTGCATTGGTCCTGCACGGTGCAGCCGTTGCCGTCGCTGCAGCTCGTGCCGGTCGGGAAGGGCTCGAGCGCGCAGCTGCCCTTGACCGGATCGCAGAGGTTGGCGGCGCAGTTGGTGTCCTGGCTCGGATCGCAGGTCACCACCGACGACGGCAGCACGACGCAGAGGCCGTTGTCGCAGGTCGGCTTGCCGTTGCAGAGGTTGCCGTCGTCCTTGCAGTCCGAGGGCACCTGGCACTCGCAAGGCGTGCCACCGGCCTGGCAGCTGCCGCCGACGCAGACGTCGCCGAGCGTGCACGGATCGCCGTCGTCGCAGGGCAGCGAGTTCGGCAGCGAGAAGCAGCCCTTCGCCGGGTTGCAGCCGTCGCTGGTGCAGAGCTTGCCGTCATCGCACGAGATCGCGCCACCGCCGGCGCAGAGGCCGCCAGAACACGCGGTGTCGAAGGTGCAGGCGTCACCGTCGTCGCATGGACTCGCGTCGAAGGCGAGGATCTTGGTGCAGGCGCCGGTCTTGGCGACGCAGGTCGTCTTGCTGCAGTCGGTGTCGCCAGCGGTCGAGCAGACGACCTCGGTGCCGGGCTTGGTCTTGCAGGCGTTGGCGAGGCAATACGGCACGCCATTGCAGAGGTCGCCGTCGTCGACGCAATCGCTGTCAACCTTGCATTCGCAGACGCTGCCGCCCGCGGTGCAGCTGCCAGCGGCGCTGCAGACATCGCCGACGGTGCAGGCGTCGCCGTCGTCACAGGGCGCGCCGGGGGCGATGGCGTGGCCGCAGAGACCGTCGCTGCCGCAGCTGTCGGCCGTGCAGATGTCGCCGTCGTCACAGGCCACCGCGACGCCGGTGATGCATTGGGCCGTTGCGCAGACGCCCGCGCCCTGGCAGCCGACGCCGTTGCCGACCTTGCACCCTGCCCCGTCGACGCGCGGCACGAGCGTGCACAGGCCGGTGTTGGGCAGGCAGATGTGGTCGACGCACGGCGAGCCGAGGCCCGCAGCGCAGACAACCGGCGGCGCCGAGGGCACGCACGCGCCCTTGTTGCACGCCAGCGCCGGCGTGCAGAGGTCGAGGTCATCGTAGGCGGCGCAGTCTGCGTCCTTGGTGCATTGGCAGGACGACACGCCCGGGACGCAGCCCTTGGGGCCGCAGGTATCGCCGAAGGTGCACGGGTTGCCGTCGTCACACGGCGCGCCCGTGCCGCTTGCGCCGGCGGCGAAAACGCAACCCTTGGCCGGATCGCAGCTGTCTTGGGTGCAGCTGTCCTGGTCGTCGCAGACCACGGCATCGCCGCCCGCGCAGCTCGCGCCGGCGAGGCAGCGCTCGCCGCTGGTGCAGGCGTCGCCGTCGTCGCACAGGGTGCCGACCTTGGCTGCGACCTCGACGCATTGCCCGGTCTTGGCCGCGCAGGCGATCTCGATGCACTCCTGCTGGCCGAGCGGGCAGACGACGACGGTGGACGGATCGACGACGCAGGCGTTGGCCACGCAATGCAGCGTGCCGTTGCAGAGGTCGCCATCTTCGGCCACGGCGCAATCGGCGGCGCTCTTGCAGGCACAGACGTTGGTGCCCGGCACGCACGCGCCGTCGACGCAGAGGTCGCCGGCCGAGCAGGCGTCGCCGTCGTCGCAGGGGGACTTGGCCGCCGCGGCCGGATGGTCGCACGCGCCGTCGAGGCTGCAGAGATCGTCGGTGCAGGGGTTGCCGTCGTCGCAGCTGAGCACCTTGGTCGCCACGCAGAGGCCCTCGAGGCAACGGTCGCCCAGGGTGCACGGGTTGCCGTCGATGCAGGCCGCGCCGTCGGCCAGCGGGGCGTGGGCGCAAGCGGCGACGACAGGCTGGCAGAAGTCGGTGGTGCAGGGGTCACCATCGTCACAGCCGCCCGCGACGCCGCGGCATTGCAGGCCGACGCAGACGTCGTCGCCGGTGCAGGCGTTGCCGTCGTCGCACGGCAAGGTCAGCGACGACGGGCCGTACAGGCAGCCCGTGGACGGCACGCAGAGGTCGGCGGTGCAGTCGACGCCGTCGTTGCACGTGATGGTCGTCGCGCCCTTGCAGACGCCGAGGTTGTCGCAATAGTCGCCGCCGGTGCAGGCGTTGTCGTCGTCGCAGGCGGCGTATTGCGGCAGGGGCTTGGCGACGCAGCCGGTGTCGACGCAGAGCACGACCAGGCAAGGCTGGTCAGCCGCCTCGCAAGGCGTCGCAGCGCCGGGATCGAACTCGCAGCGGCCGAGGCGGCAGACCGGGGCGCCGGCACAAGCCGGACCGACGTCGGCCGAGGCGCAGTCGGCGTCGCGCGCGCAGGCGCAGGTCGACGGGCCGGCGCAGACGCCGTCCTTGCAGGTCTCGCCGACGGTGCAGGCATCGCCGTCGTCACAGCCTGCCCCTTGCTCGGCCAGCGTCGCGGTGCATCCGGCGACCGCGTCGCAGGCGCTGGCGGCGCACAGGCCCGACGCCGAGCACGGCAGCTTGCCCGCCGCGGTGCAGACGCCGCCGACGCAGCGCTCGGCCGCGGTGCAGACGTCGCCGTCGGCGCAGAGGGTGCCGTTCGGCCGCACGGGGTGGACGCAGCCCTGCTTGGGATCGCAGAGGTCCATCGTGCAGGGGTTGCCGTCGTCGCAACTCGGCGCCTTGGGCAGCTGCGGCACGCAGCCACCGCTGACGCAGGCGTAGCTGCTGCTGCAGAGGTCCTGCAGATCGCCGCAGTCGTCGTCGCCGGCGCAGCCGCAGAGGTTCTCGCTCGCCACGCAGCTGCCGGCGTCGCAATGGTCGTCGACGGTACACGGGTTGTCGTCGCTGCACGGCGCGAGCGTCACCGGCGCGGCGACGCAGCCCTCGCCGAGCGCGCAGTCGTCGCGGGTACAAGGGTTGCCGTCATCGCAGACCGTGGCGCGGCCGCCGACGCAGGCGCCACCGAGGCAAAACGACTCGGCCGTGCACGGCTCGCCGTCGTCGCAGGTGGCGAACGCCGGCCGGGACCCGAGCATGCAGCGGCCACTCGCCACGTCGCAGCGCGCCGCGACGCAGGGATCGGCCGAGAGCGCGGCGCAATCGCCGTCGACCTCGCACACGCTGGCCGCGGGAGGCGCAACGTCCCCAGCGTCGACCACGAGCGCGTCCTGGCGGGCAACGACGGCGCTGGTGCCGACGTTCGAGCCCTGGCACCCGATCGCGGCCAGGGCGACAAGCGCGAGAGCCCCACGCCCGAAGGCGAGGGCGAGCGATCTGCGGCTTGTCGAATCGCTCATCGCCACCTCCGACGCCGCCCCAGGCTACGGCCCGCACGCGGTCGCGACAAGATCCACGCACAGGCGGTTGCGTCGGGCTGTGACCGACGCGGCGCGGGCGCGGCCCGACGGGGGAAGGGACGTGACGGGGACGGCCGGCTCAGTCGCCGAGGAAGGCGCCGATCGCCTCGAGCGTCGGCTTGGGCGCATCCGCGAGCGGCAGCGCCGAAGCGCCGGGGATGCGGGCGACGCGGACGCGGCCCTTCGAGCGCTTGGTCGCGAACGCCAGCGCCTCGGCGCTGGTCTTGACCCACGGCGCCTTGTCGCCGAGCACCACGAGCACGCGCTGCGGCGTCAGGCCCGGGTCGAAGTCCACGGTCTCTTCGCGCAGCCGCTGCAGCAGGATCGGCTCGAACGCGTCGTCGGCGAGGTTGTCCATCGCCATGCGCCGCCCCGCCGCGGGCGAAGCGACCAGGCTGTGCAGCAGGCCACGCATCACGACGCGACGCGCGACCGCCCCGGGGTAGCGCCAGCCGGCGCCGAGGCCCCAATCGACGTCGACCATCGCTGCGGGCGGCACGTTGGCGAGGACCTGTGCCGGCGCGGCCTCGATCGCGTCCGCGGTCGGCCACGGGCCGCCCATCAGGATGACGCTGGCGATGGCGTCCTTGTGTGCCGCGGCGTAGCGCATCGCGGCCGCGGCCCCGGCGGCGTCGGCCATCAGCACCACGCGCTTGTGGCCAGTCCGCGCCAACATCGCGCTGAGTTCGCGATCCCATTGGGCGGCGCCGGCGCTGCGCGACGCACGATACGGCCACGGCGCGCGTCGCATCACGTGGACCTCGTGGTCGTCGGCGAGCTGCCAGACCCACGGCATCAGGTGCGTGGCGTCGCGGAACGGCGGTCCGCTGACGACGACGATCGGCGAGCCGCTGCCAGCGGAGACCACGGACATCTCGCGGTCGTCGACCACGAAGCGGACCTCGCGCGTCGCGGTCGCCTCGAAGGGCTCCGGCTGCCGCGCCGTCTCGGCTGCCAGCCAGGCCCCCCACGGTGCAGCGCGCCGCGGCCCGGTATGCATCGTCAGGCGCTCGATCGCGGCGAGCGCGGCGCGGAAGACGGCGTCGTCGGGATCGCCGAGCATCGGCATCAGGGCCGGCAGCGCGGTCTGCCACTGGTCCGACTGGCCGATCTCCTCGATCAGCGCGATCTTCACGGCGTGATGCGGCGCGCGTGTCATCTTGCGCAGGAAGTCCATGCCCTTGGGATCGCCGACGCCGGCCACCGCGCGGATCGCGTGGATCCGCACGCCGTTGTCGCGGTCCTGGGCCGCGAGCAAGCGCAGCACGGCGAAGGTCTTGGGGTCGCGCAGGCGCCAGAGCGCGTCGATCACCTGGCTGCGCACCGCGGGGTTGGGGTTCTCGAGCAGCTCGAAGAACAGCCGGCGGACCTCGTCGTCGTAGAGCGAGCTGCAGAGCCGAAGCAGCGGGCCGAGGTCGCCCGGCTTGCGATCGCGGACGAAGCGCACCACCTCGCCGCGCACATCCGCGACGCCGAGGTAGCTGAGCACGTCGACCGCGAGCTCGCGGGTGGCGCTGTCGCCAGAGGCGAGCATGGCGACCAGCTCGGGCGCGGCGTCGAGGCGCAGGCTGGCGAGCAGCTCCAGGGCGACGACGAGGCGCGAGCCGCTGGCCGTGCGCAGCAGGAACAGCGCCGCCTTGACCGCGGGCGCGCCGACCTCGCGCAGGCCTTCCTTGATCGCCTGCCGCTGGTCAGCCAGGCCCAGGCCCTCCATCAGCGGCGAGACCGCGGCTTCGCCGCCGATGCGCGCGATCGCGTGGATCAGCTTGGTCCGCATCTGCAGGTTGGCCGTGGTCGCCCGACGCTCCTCGATGCCGAACAGGCGCACGAGCGCTGGCAAGGCCGGGGCGTGCCGGTTCGCGGCGATGACGTCGACGGCGAACGCGGCGAGCTGCGGACGCGACTCGTCGACCAGGGCGATCAGGCGCGGGAACACGGCGTCGTGCGAGCGCGCGACCAGCGGCGGCACCACGGCCAGCAGGATCCGCTCGTCGGTGCGCGGCAACATCGCCGCCAACAGCGCCGTCTGGCGTTCGTCCTCGCTGAGGCGCAGGGCGAACTTCACGACGCGCCAGGCCCCCTCGTCGCCGAGGGTCGGCGCGGTCGCGACGACGCGGTCGTAGCTGGTGGGCATGAAGCCGAGCAGCAGATCGACCACCACCGCCTCGCCCTCGGTCAGGCCGATGAGCTTGGGCATGGCGGCGTCGACCACCGGCCACGCGGCGTCGCCGAGCTCGATCAGCAGGTCGACGAGCTTGTAGCGGGCGGGGCCGGGCTTCTCGGACTCGATCTTGCGCAGGAACTCGGCGGCGCGGGCGCGGGCGGCGCGAACCTCGGCCTCGCTGCCGGCGGGGCGTGGCGGCGCGGCCTTGCGCTCGGCGGGTGCGTCGGTGCCCGGCGCGGCCAGGGCAGCGCGGGGCGTGGCGAGCGGTGCGGCCCCGAGCAGGCCGAGCCCGAACGCGACGGCTGGAGCCCAACGACGGCGCGCGATGCCGCGGCCGGCCGTCCCTCGAACTGCGAACTGCGGCGGATTGCCCACGAGCCCTCCCTCGACCGGCAGGCTAGCAGGGGCTCGGGCGCTTGCCCACCCTCTGCCGAGGCAGCTGTGAATCTTCATGAGCGCCCCGCGTGACGGGCGACGCGATCGGCCCGGTAGCTCAGGATGTCCTCGCGTGACAGCACCCAGACCTTGCCGTGCTGCTCGCCGCGGACCTTGCCGCCGCGCACCGCGTTGATGACTGCTTGCCGTGTGATCCCGAGCAGGTTCATGGCCTCGCCGACGGTGACGATCTGCTCGGTGGTCAGGCCGCGTCCGGCAGCGCTGACCTGACGCAGCTGGCCGTCCTTGTCGCGAGCGCTGCGCAGGCCACGCGGCAGGGGCTCGACCTCGACCTCGGCGCCGCGTGGCTGGATCACCCCCTCGGCGACGCCTGCGCGGTAGACCAGGTCGCGGGCGACGCGCACCCCGGGCAGCTCTTGCGCCGCCGGTGCCAACGGGCTCATGCGCTCGTAGATGGCGGCGTCGGCCTGCAAGACGCGGCCCACGAGCTCCTCGTAGCCCTGCCCTTGCGCCAGTCGCAGCGCCAGGTCCGCGACGAAGGAACGTGCGCGATCGTCGAGTTGTCGAAGATCCACCGTCGACCCCGACATCAGTCGATAGCTGTCGAGCAGGTCGAGATCCAGGTCGGACATGCAGGCTCCAATCGACCGATTCTCGGCCAGTGTTGGCCCGGATCGATCCATTGCGCTTGACATGTGTCAAGGATCTTCGCCGACATCGTGAGTTGACAGAGAATCTGAAACCGATCCACGCGCTTCAACGAAAATCCGCTTGCCGTATCGGGATGTTCAGGTCGAAGGTGCGGGCGGTCCGAAGACGCGATCCGCGACGAACCGCGGCAGGAGCCGGCGCCACATCTTGACGACGCGGGCGCGGAAGTAGGGCCCCTTGCCGAGCAGTGTGCCGATCGTCGCCAGCATCGCCGAGTAGCACGGCGGGATCAGCAACAAGTAGACGATTCGATAGCTCCACGGGCCGTCGACGAAGCCGCCTTCGAGGCCCAAGACGCCGTGAAGCAGCCACGCCGAGAGCCGCACCGACAAGCCACCCGTGATCCCGAAGACGACGAACACGACGATCCAGTGCACCAACTTCTCGGAGGTCATTCATCCCCCGCCGTCGTGGATGCCTGGTGACCGTAGAGCAGCGACACGCCAGCGACGCCGTTGAGCCGGTTGTGCAGCTCGCGCAGGGCTTCTGCGACCTGGCGACGGCGGCTCGGGTGGTAGCTGATGGCCAAGGTCGAGAGCTCGAGCTTGTTGACCAGCGGCAACTCTGCGGCCGTCTGCAGAAAGCGCGCCGCCGCGTCGCACGATGGGAAGCGATCGTCGCGGCGCTTGGCCGTGGCGACGCGAATGAACTGCACGAGGTCTTCGGGGATGTCGGGCACCAGGATGCGTGGATCCGGCGTCTCGGCGTGCAGGTGCTGGTCGAGCAGGCCTTCAAGCGCGTCGGCGTCGAACGGCACGGCGCGGGTGCAGAGCTCGTAGGCCATGATGCCGAGCGCATACAGGTCGGTGCGGCCGTCGAGCTTCTCGCCGCGGATCTGCTCGGGTGCCATGTAGTACGGCGTGCCCAGCAGGTGGCCGCCGCGGGTGGCCGACGACTCGACGTTCACGGCGATGCCGAAGTCGAGCAGCTTGGCCCGCCGGTCCTCGGTCAAGAAGACGTTGGACGGCTTGACGTCACGGTGCAGCAAGCCGCGCTCGTGGCTGTAGGCCAACGCCAGCGCCACCTCCTTGAGGATGCGGCGGACCGCGCCCCAGGCCAGCGGCTGCTCGCGCTCGATCAGCTCCTCGAGCATGACGCCGGTGAGCTTCTCCATGACGATGAAGTGGGTGCCGTAGGCCGCCTCGGTGTC
The DNA here is from genome assembly GCA_964586155.1 of uncultured Enterobacteriaceae bacterium. Classification (GTDB taxonomy): domain Bacteria; phylum Myxococcota_A; class UBA9042; order UBA9042; family UBA9042; genus SXNM01. The sequence continues at coordinate 25,780 of CAZPHC010000028.1, forward strand.
GAGCACGCGCACGATGTGCTCGTGGTTGAGGCTGGCGACGACGCGGGCCTCGGCGCGGAACTGCTCGGCGAAGCCGGGGTGGAAGACCAGCGCGTGGCTGAGCATCTTCAGCGCGACTTCCTTGCCCAGCTGCGGGTGCAGCGCCGAGAAGACCGTGGCGACGGCGCCGGCGCCGATGCGGCCCTGCACCTCGTACTTGCCGACGCGGCGGATCGAGCCCGCCTCGAGCAGGCGGTCGCCGACGATCTTGGTCAGGATCGTGCCGACCTGCGGCGAGCGCTCGATCAGGCTGGCGAAGGCTTCGCGGCCGACCCGCAGCACGACGGCGTCGGTCTGGGTCCGCACCGATGCGGTGCGCGGCTCGCTGGTGAACAGCGCCATCTCGCCGAGCATCGCCGGCGCCGACATCACGCGTTCGAAGTACGTCTCGGTCATGTCGCCGTGGACGCTGACACGGACGACGCCGTCGACCAGCAGGAACATGTGGTCGGCCTTGTCGCCCTCGCGGATCAGCGCCGTGTCGGCCGGCACCTCCAGCCGCTCCGACGCGGCCTCGAGGGCGTCGAGCCCGGCGCGCGGGACGCCGCGGAAGACCTCGAGCCGCGCCCAACTCGGCAGCGGCGGGCCGGACGGCGGCCGGGTCATGGTCGAGAACGACGGCAACGAGGAGTTGCGCTTCATCTCTCCTGTCGTGTCCATCGCGGCGACGGACGGCGGGCGCGGCGGCATCGGCGGCAGCGGCGGCGGCATGTCAGGAGGCGGAGAGGGTGGCTTGGTCATGGCTGCTGTCCATCGACGGCGACGATCTCCGCGTCGTCCGTCGGGGTCGGAGGTGGGCCCAAGAAGAGCTCGGAGGCGCGATAGACCGCGATCGACTCGAGCAGCAAGATGCGCGCGACCGCGAGGACCGGCACCGCCAACAGGATACCGACGATCCCGAGCAATTCGCCACCCGCGATGATGCCCAAAAGCACCACCATCGGTCGCAGGCCCACACGGCCGCCGATGATGCGCGGCGTAATGAAGAGCAGATCGATGGTGTAGAAGGTTCCAAAGACCGTGAGAACCCCCGCGAAGGTGCCCCAGCTCGGATCCTCGAGCAGCGCCAGCGCCAGCGCCAGGGTCGCGCCGGTGAGCACGCCCAGGTAGGGCACGAGGTAGAGCACCGCGGCGAGCGGCCCGACGAGCGCGGCGAAAGGCACGCTCATCAGCAGCAGCCCCGAGGTGAACGCGACGGTCGCGAGCGCAAAGAGCACGAGTTCACCGCCGACGAACCCCATGAGCGTCTGGTCGATGCGCCGCAGGATGCGAAACACGGTGCCACGGCGCGCCGGCGGCACCAGCTCGCCGATCGACGCGACGATGCGGTCGTAGTCGTCGATCAAGAACGCCGCGACGATGAAGATCAGCGCGACGGTGCCGCCAGCCATCAGCAGGTCACGGGCGCTCGACAGCAGCCAGCCGACCATCGAGGTCGCCGGCCCCGCGAGGTCGCGCAGCGCGGCCTGCAGCGCCTCCTGCAGCGTATCCGGCGAGACGATATCGGTGATGCGGCGGCCGATCATCCGCTCGCTCCAGGGGTTGAGCCCCGCCAGCGTCGGCTCGAGCCGCGCCGGCAACGCCTTGCTCGCCAACAGGAGCTGGCTGCCCAGGGTCGGGATCACGATCGCCAGGGCGAAGAACGAGAGCGTGCCAAAGACGATCAGCGGCCCCATCAGCGCGACGAAGGCCGGCACGCGGCGCAGGCGCAGCCAGACGACGACCGGATGCAACGCCCAAGCGATGAAGAAGCCGACGATCATGGGCACCGTGACGATGCGCAGGCGTGCGACCAACCACAGCAATACGGCGAACGCGCCGCCGACGAGCAGGACTCGGTAGAAAATCGACTGCCAGCGCTCAGGTGGATTGGGCACGATCAGCGTCACCTCCAGGGCTTGTCGAGTAGAGCAGCAGACGGGGACCGCCGCAAGAATGTGCTCCATGCGGGCGAATTCGCGGAATCGACGGCCCTGCGGCCCTCGCCGGCCGGACCAAGGTTGGCAGCAGCCGCGGCGCTCGGTAGCTTGGCGCGCATGAGCGACCGCCGACCCGTCCTTGTGCCCGCCCTCCCCTCCTCGCGCCGGCGCCGGCGCGCTGCGACGCCGGCAGGGCCGATCGCCGATGGTGTCAGCGGCCCGCGGCGACGGCGCTGGCCGACGCTGGGGCTCCGGCTCGCCCGGCTCGTGGCGCTCGGTGTGCTCGCCGCGGCCTCGATCCACGCGCCGGTCGGCCGGGCGGAGGCCGCGACGGTCCACGCCGAGGCCTGGCGCTGGCCACGGCCGATCGACGAACTGCCCGGTCGACGCCTGGTCATCGGCGACGCACACCGACGGCGCGAAACATGCAACCTGGGCGACCACACGGCGAGCACCCAGCCGCTGCCCGTCGAGCAGGATCCGATGTTCCGCCGACCGACCGACGAGGCCCGCCAGGCGATGGCTGCCTTGCTCAAGCGCATCGACGTCGACGCGCCCGACGCGACCGCGCAGGCGGACCTGGATCGGCTCATCGGCGGCCCGGAGGGTCCGGCGTTGGTGCGCGAGGGGATCCGCGTCGCGTCGACCCGCTGGCGGACAGCGCTGATCCGCGCCGCATGGCCGCTCGCAGCGAAGCACCCGCGCCTGGCCGGCCTGTTCCACAACGGCGCGCGCGATCCAGACGGCACGCACGCGGCGACGATCGCGACGTTCTTGTTTCGCACCGACTGCGACTCGCCGGCGATGTTCGGCCTGCCCGTCCTCGAACACGCCAGCGCGCAGGCGCGGATCGTCGGCATCGACGAGCAGCTCGCCCACATGAGCCGCAACGCCGACCTGGGCTTCGTCACCGCGCTCAAGGCGCTCTTCGACCGCGAGAAGGTCGGCGCCATCCGCGTGCGCATCCTGCGCGGGCTGCTGACCTTGCAGGCCGCCGGCGCGCTCGACCTGGCGACGGCGGCGCTGCGGGACAAGGATCCGGCGGTGCGCGCCGAGGCGATGGTAGCGGTGACGCAGATGGCGATGTTGCTCCCATCCGAAACGATTCGGGCGGCGCGTGGCGACAAGGCCCCTGTCGTCCGGCTCGGCCTGGTGCGGGCGCTGGCCCAGATCGGCGATCGCGAGGCGATGCGCCAGCTCGAGGGCATGCGGGCCGATCGGGGCGTCGTCAGCGATCCGATCGACCAGCGCGACTACGTCGTCGGTGACGTCGCGACTGCCTTGCTGGCACAGCTCCGAGGCGCCCAGCCGCCCGCACACACAAGGTGACCATGAAGACCGACCACGCCGATCGCGCTGCATTCTCCGGGATGGAGGCTGCCGCGCTGGCGGAGCTCGCCGATCGCACCCTGATCGGCCGCCTGTGGCAACGCGACGCCGGGATCTTCGGCCTGTCGGCCGACGCGACGCGCACGGTCTCGGCACACCTGGGCTGGCTGTTCCGCACCTCGCCGGGACATGCGGCGATCGACGAGCTCGTGACGGTGGCGAAGGTCGCCGAACGACACATGTTGACGCGCGTTCTGGTGGTCGGCGACCCGGCCGTCTGCGCCTGGATCGAGGTCGTCGGTCGACACCTGCGCCAGCGCCGGGGCGCGGTCGTGTCGACGCTGGGCAGCTCCCACCCCGAGGCCGTGGCGGCGGCGTGCGCCCAGCTGCGCGGCAAGGACGCCCTGCTCGTGCTGGTCACGGATGGCGGGATCGCGGCGCACGATCCCGCCGCCTCGACCTGGCCGACCTTGCGCGCCGCGCTCGCAGACGACGGCCGCGTCGCCTTGCTCGCCCTGGGTTGCGCCGACGACGCCGACCACGGCCACGCCGACCGCGTCGCCGCGGCGCTCGGGCTGCGGCCGTCGGGGTTGCGGCTGTGTAGCGCCCTGCCTGCCGGCGTCGCTCCCCGCTTCGCCACCGGCAGCGCGGTTGGCCTCCTGACCGCCGCCCTGTCGGGGGTCAACGTCCGGGCGTCGCTCGAGCGCATCGAGGACCTCGCCGCTGAGCTGCGCGAGTCCGACGTCGCCGGCCACCCTGCGGCCCCGCTGGCGGCCTGGCTCGCGGCGGTGCTGGGCAGCGGCCATCGTCACCTGCATGTCGCGGTCGGCCGCGATATCCGCGCGTTTGGTCCTTGGATCGCCGCGCTGCTGCAGGACGCGGGCCTCGTCGGCCCGGACGGCGCGCCGCTGACGGTCGTATCAGGCCCACTGCCGACGCGCGGGCCCGCGGCCAGCCTGCCCTGCACCGCCGTGGTGGCGATCTCGACCTTCGCCGCGCCCGACGACGCCGCGGTCGACGCGGCCGAGGACGCCGGCGTGCCGACCTGGCGCATGGTCCTGCCGGAGCCGATGGACCTCTGGGCCGAGGCGCTGCGCTGGCAGGCGGCGGTCGCGCTTCTGGGTGCCCTGCGCGGCATCGACACGCTCAGCGGCGCGGACACCCGGTCGCGGCCGGCGTCGGTCGCGCGGGACGGAGCCAGCGCAGCAGCGCGAGTCGCCGACGCGCACCTTGGCCGCCTGGTCGAGGCCGACGCCTGGCTTCGGCCCAGGGTCGCCGCGCTCGGGGCCGAGCGCTGTGTCAGCATCCGCTGCGCCCTCGCCCCGACCGAGGCACAGCGCGACCGGGCCCTCGCGTTGCAGACCCACCTGCAGGAACAAACCGCCGCGGTGGTCAGCGTCGGCTTCGGCATCGGCCCGCCGGGCGACGACGCGGCCTCGACGCTGCGCGTATGGATCGTCGACGAGGCCGGCCAGGGCGAGGCCGACGCGTGGCTGGCCCGTCGCGCGGCGCCCGACCTGCTGCTGGCGCTGGACCCCGCCGCGGCGGCCCGACAGCCCGCCACGACGGCCTGATCGCGATGATGATGGCCGACGGCACGACGACCTGGGCCGAACCTCGACTTGCCTGGTGTCGCGCCGCCACCTACCCTCAGGGCAGCCGGGCGTAGAAGGCGGCGGACGGGAGGCGACGACAGATGCTCGAATACCTGGACCTGTCGATGCTCGGGAGCCGTGCGCTGATGCTCTTCGGCCTGGTGATCCTGCTGACCATCTACCTGGTCCGCCACGCGGGTCGAAGGTGGTTCCCGCCCATGTTCCTGATCGTCGCGTCGTTCAGCGCCGCGTACCACACGGGCGTGCTGCGCCAGAGCGCGGTGGACGCGTTCACGGGCGTCTTCACCGACAAGTTCGACGCCGCCGGAGCCCGCGCCAAGGCCATCGGCACGCAAGCCCACGCGACGAGCGCCGGCAACGCGGGCGAAACCAACGAGGCGTATTCCAAGCGTCTGGAACGCAAGAAGAAAAAGCACCAAGACTAGCGAGCCGCCTGCCGTGGGGCCCGGCCCTGGTCGCGCTCCTCGGCGCGCCCCTGGCAGCGCGGGCAGTGGAACGTCGCCCGGTTGGCGAGCACCGAGCGGACGATGCGCGGCGGCTCCATGCCGGTGGGCGTCGACGCCACACAGCGGCCACAGGGCTGGCCATCGCGGGCGTAGACGTCGAGGCGCTGCTGGAAGTAGCCCGGGTTCGCGTCGCCGCCGACGAAGTCGCGCAGCGTGGTGCCGCCCGCGTCGATGGCCTCTTGCAGGACGCCCCGGATCGCCGGGACGAGCGCGGCACAGTCCTGCTCGGTCAGCGTTCCCGCGGCGCGAGCGGGGTGGACGCGGGCGCGCCAGCACGCCTCGCTGGCGTAGATGTTGCCGACGCCGACCAGACGATGGCTGTCCATCAAGAGCGCCTTGACGCTCGATCGCAGGCCGCGCGAGGCAGCGAACAGCCCCTCGGCGTGGAACGCCGGGTCGAACGGCTCGAGCCCGAGGACGTCGAGCAACTTGTGGCCCTGGCCCGCGTCGATCACGTCGATCGCGCCGAAGCGCCGCGCATCCTGGTAACGCAGCCAGATCTGCTCGCCGCCACGGCGCAGGCGGAACCGGGCGTGCTCGTGCAGCCGCCAGGCTGGGGGCGCGGCGGCGACGTCGACGAAGAGCCGTCCGCTCATGCCGAGGTGGACCAGCAGCGTCGGGCCGGTCTCGGCCGGCGCGCAGGCGAGCAGCAGGTACTTGGCCCGGCGGCGGACGGCCAGCACCTCGCGGCCGACCAGACCATGCACCGCTGCGACCGGGATGGGGTAGCGCAGATCGGGGCGCCGCAGCTCGACGGCCTCGATCGACGCGCCGGGCAACGCGCCGTCGAGCCAGCGGCGAACGGTCTCGACCTCGGGCAGCTCCGGCATCAGCCACCACCCGGATCGGGCGGCCGCCGCCGCGACGCGAGCGACGTGCACTTCATCGTCGCCCGGATCATGCCGATCTCGCGACGCATCATCTCTGCGCTCTCGGCACGCTCGAGTGGCACGGGCTTGGAGCCGAACGCGCGCATCAGCCCGGCACCGTGCATCGCGCGGATCCAGGTGTCTTCGCGGATGCAGCCCGCCAGCGTCGCGTAGAGCTGGATCCGCTCGGCGCGGCTGCCCATCGGACCGGGCCGCTCGAGGTCGATGGCCTGCGCGGCCGCGGTCGCCCGGTAGAGCTCCTCGAGCAGCGCGGCGCGCGCCGAGAGATCGACCAACGACGCCGCCGCGCTGAGGTGGAAGGCCCAGGCAGGGTCGGGATCGTAGGCCCCTTGCTTGCCGGGGCCGCTCTGGCTGCCGCGGAAACGGGCGAAGACGTCGCGGGCCATCGACAGGTAGCCACGGATGACGATCTCGGTCTCGCGGTCGCGGGTCGCGGCGTTGCGCAGGCTGTCGGCCCAGTCCTGGAGCGCGGCGCGCGAATTCGGCCCCAGCGGCTCGACGCTGTCGGGGTGCGCCGGCAGTCGTCCCACGCCTTGCGCACCGTGGACCGAGCCCTCGCTCGGCCCGGGCTGCTCGTCAGACGGCTCGGTCTCGGCGCTCTGCGGGCCGTGGATCGGCGGCGGCGGATCCTCGCGGCGGGCGCGCGCGGCAGGACCACAGCCCGCCAACGTCGCGATCACGGCCAACATCAGCGTGATCGCGCGCGCTGTTGCGCGCGACGGGCGCCAGGGGGAGGCGCAGGCCGTCTGGCTGGCGTCGTGGTTGCCTGCGATGTCGGCCATCTCGCCTCCGCGTCGATCGGCGACCGACGTGCGGCGCGATCCCGAACAACAGCGCCCACCCGGGCACGATACCAGACGCGACGGCCCTTGCCACCGGCGCCGAGCGCAAGGCGGCGGCCCCAGACGGCTCAGGGCCGCTTGGCTCCTGGCAAGCGGGCCCGCAGCCGACGGACCAGGCCGTCGAGGCCGGGCAGGCCGACGCGCTGGCCGAGCGGCAGCACGACCGCGGCCCAGCCCACGGCGCAGATACCGAGCCGGAGCGCATAACCGAGGACCGCCGGCAGCCCCGCGGGCAGCAGCGAGAGCGCCATCAGGTCGGCGCCTGCGGTGGCCGCCGCGGCGAGACCCGCCACCGGCAGGGCCCGGAGCGCAGCGTCGCCGAGCGGGGCCAGCTCCAGCCCCAGCGCCTTGCGCGCAAGCAGCAAGAAGGTCGCCACCTGGGCCGACATGCCGATGACGCCGGCGAACGCGAGGCCCGGCAGGCCGAAGGCGTCCGTCAGGCCGGAGTAGAGCGGCAACGAGAGCGCGGTGATGACGCTCGTCAGCAGCATCGGCCGCCAGGTGTCGCCGATGCCATAGAGCGCGCGCGCGACCACCGACTGCATCGCCCACGCCGCGATGCCCAGCGCCATCGGCACCAGCGCGCCGGCGGTGTGCACCGTGTCGTCGCGGCCGAAGCGGCCGTGCTCGAAGAGGGCTCCGACGATGGGCTCGGCCGCCGCGCACGCAAAGGCCGTCAGGATCAGCGACAGGCCCAGCACCCCGGCCACGGCCTGGCCGAGCACGCGCGACAGCTCGTGGCGCTTGCTCGGATCGCGCTGGGACTCGGCGTACAGGCGGGCGACGAACGCGCCGGTGGCCTGGCCCGCGGCCGTCCCGACGAGGCCGATCGGCACGAGCACCAGGCGCCGCGCGCTGGTCAGCCACGAGATCTCGCCGACGCCGAGGCGGCTGCCATAGCGGAGGCCGAGCCATTCGTCGACCGACGTCAGCGAGACACCGAACATCAGCGGCAGGCCGATCCACAAGAACGCCCGGACATCCGCGTCGATCGTCGGCAGGCGCGGCCGAAAGCGCAGCGATCCACGCGCCGCGACCATCGGCACGGCGAACGCCCCCAGGCCGGCCCCGACCAGCGCTCCCCACGAGAAGCCGTCGATCCGGCCCGCCCAGGCGCCGAGCAAGCCACCGACGAGCATGCCGCCGTTGTAGAGCAGCGGTGTCAGCGCCAGCGCGCCGAAGCGACCGCGCGCCATCAGGGTCGCCTGCAGCAAGCCGCCAAAAAGGAAGAAGATCTGCGCCGGCGCGACGATCCGGGTCAGGCGCGCCGTGGCCTCGGTCTGCGCGGGGGTGAAGCCGTCGACCCAGAGCGCGACCAGCGGCTCGGCGAACACCTCGACGCCGATGACGAGCAACACCGCGATCGTCAGCAGCAGGCTGGCGATCTTGCTGAAGAGCGCGTCGATCTCGTCGTGCCGTTGGACGCGCTCGCCGGCCTCGGCGTCGAGCCGGGCGTAGAGCGCCGCCATCTGCGGCAGGAAGCTGACGGTCAGCGCGCCACCGGCGAGCAGGTAGTTGAGCATGTCCGGCACGGCGAAGCTGGCGCGGAACACGTCGGTCTCGCTCGAGGCGCCGAACGCCGCGTTCAGCAGCAGATCGCGGCCATAGCCCAGCACGCGCGACAGCCCCGCCGAGGCGGCGAGCAGGGCGGCGACACGGCGTAGACTCGGGGCGGCTCCAGTCATGGCCGCCACGCTACCGCTCTTGTCCCGCGCGTCGACAAATTGCCGCGCGCGGCCGACGACGGCTTGTCGCAGCACGGCGCTTCGGCTACAGGGGGCGACCATGAACCTGCTGCACGCGCTCATCCTGGGGATCGTCGAAGGCTTGACCGAGTTCGTGCCTGTCAGCTCGACCGGCCACCTCATCCTGGCTGGCGAGGCCCTGGGCATCGCCCAGGACGCGCAGATGGCGGCGGCGCTCGACGCCTTCGACATCGTGATCCAGGCAGGGGCGTGGTTCGCCGCCGTGCTCTACTACGGCAAGCTGCTGCGCCGGCGTTTTGGCGCGCTGCTCTCGGACGACGTGCTCGAGCAGGCGCTCGGCCTGCGCCTGGCCCTGAACCTCGCGGTCGCCTTCGCCCCCGTCGTCGTCGTCGGCCTGCTGGCGCGCAAGGCGATCAAGGCGACGCTCTTTGGCCCGGCGCCGGTCGCGGTCGCGCTGGTGGTCGGCGGCGTCGCCATGGTCGCCGCCGACAAGCTCTGGTTGCGCCGCGCCGGTGCAGAGCGCGCGGCGATCGATGACCTCAACGGCATCACCGTGCGCAAGGCGCTGGAGATCGGCCTGTGGCAATGCCTCGCCCTGGTGCCGGGCACGTCGCGCTCGATGGCCACGATGCTCGGCGGCATGCGCGCCGGCCTGAGCCCGCGGGTCGCCGCGGACTTCAGCTTCCTGCTCGCGATCCCCGTGCTGGGCGCGGCGACGGCCTACGAGCTGCTCAAGGAGTGGCGGGTCTTGATCGACGGCCTCGGGCTGCTCGCCATCGCGGTGGGCCTGCTGGCGTCGTTCCTCGTCGGCTGGGCCAGCATCGCGGTGTTCTTGCGCATCATCGTCGCGCGCGGCCTCGCGCCCTTTGGCGTGTACCGGGTGATCCTCGGCGCCGTCGTCTGGTGGACGCTGGTCGGGCGCGGGGCGGCCGGATGACGCAGAGGATCGCGCTGATCACCGCCGGCGGCACCCGCGAGGCCGTCGACGACGTGCGTTGGCTGGGCAATGTCGCCAGCGGTGCCCTGCCCGCCGCGATGGCAGAGGCGCTGCTGCGCCGTGGCTGGACGGTCGAGTACGTCCACGGGCCCGAGGCCATCGTGCCGGGAGCCCTGCGGCTGGACGTCCCGCTGCTGGGCGGCGCCGCAGAGACCGAGGCGCGGCTGGCGGCCCTGCTGCCGGCTGCGATGGAGCGCGCGACGGCCCTGGCCGCGGGCAGCCTGCGTTGCCATCCGATCCGCAGCGCGGCCGAGGCGGCGACGGTGGTCGAGCGGCTGTGCGCGTCCGAACAGCCGACGCTGGTCGCCTGCGCGATGGCGGTCGCCGACTACAGCCCACGCACGCACGTCGGCAAGATCGGCTCGCAGCTGCCGAGCGAGGACAGCGACGCGCCGGCGTGGCTGCTGCCGCTCTACGCGACGGCCAAGGTGATCGACCGCGTGCGGCCAGCGGCGCCGCGTTGTGCCCTGCTCGGCTTCAAGCTGCTGTCGGACGCCGACGAGGCCGCGCACCGCGAGGCCTCGGCCAGGCTCGGCGCCCGTGCCGACGTGGACTGGGTCTTCTCGAACGACATGAGGGACTACCGCGCCGGGCGTCGCTGCGGGACGCTGCGTGACGCGGCCGGTGCGCCGCTGCTCGCGTTGGACGGCGGCGACGATGCCGGCGCGCTGCCGCGACTCGCCGAGGCCTTGGTCGCGGCCGTCTTGACGAGCATGCCCGCGCGCTGAGCCCGGGCGGGGCGCGTCGCTGCCGCCACGGCGGGCGCGGCGGGCGCGGCGGGGCCAGGCGCACCAGCCACGACGCCGGGCGCCCCGGGCGGCTGCGCCGAGGCCGGCCGGGCGCGCTCTTCGGCGGCGATCGCGGCCTCGAGCTCGAGCACGGCGGCGCGCAGGCCGCGGCCGAGCGCCGCCTGGGTCGAGGCCTGCAGCAGATGCTGGTTCTCGGCGGCGTTGCTGATGTAGCCGACCTCGAACACCACCGCCGGCATCGTGGCCTCCTTGAGCACGCCAAACGCGTCCTGGCGCACGCCGCGCATCCGCATGCCCGTGCCCGCGCGCCGCAGCGCGCCCGCCAAGGCGAAGGCGAAGATCTCGGACCGTTCGTGGGCGGCCGCCACGCGCAGCGCCCGGACCACGGCGTCTGCGCCGACGTGCTTGGCGGGCTCGGGCCCCTGCTCGGGCACGCCCTCGTCGCGCAGCACCGCCTCGACGCCGGCTTGCAGCGACGAGTCCGCCGAGAGGAACCAGACCTCCATGCCGCGCACCGTCACGTCGGGGTTCGAGTTGCAGTGGACGCTGATCAGCAGATCGGCGCCGGCCGCGTTGGCGAGCCTGGGCCTGTCACGCAGCGCGATCGACTCGTCGGCGGTGCGCAGCAACACCACCTCGGCCGTCGTCGTCGTGCGCAGCAGCTGGGCGAACTGCTCGGCCAGCTCCAGCGTCAACACCTTCTCGCGCGTCCCGAGGTGCCCGACTGCGCCGAGGTTGTCGCCACCGTGGCCAGGATCGATCGCGATCTTGCGGAGATGGACGAGTGTCGCCGGCGGGCGTGGCGCTGCGGCCGCGCGCGCTGGTGCCCGCCTTCGCGCCGGAGCCTGGGCCTGCGCCGCGACCGCGACCAGGGCCGGCGCGACCAGGCCCAGCGCCAGGATCGCGAAGATCCGGGCCGTCCGCCGCGCCACGCCGCCTGGCGGCGACGCTGGGACAGAGCAGAGGGACGGCGAGACGGCAGCGACCATGACGCCGGAGTGTCCGCGATCGAGGCTCGCTGTCAACGATTGGACGCCCCCCGTCAAGGGTGGCCTCGCATCCGGCGCTTTGCTACGCTCTGCGGCTCGGAGGCCTCATGCTCATGCGTCGACTGGCAACGGAATTGCGCTCGCTCGCCCTCTGCCCGGCCCTGCTGCTGGTGCTCGTCCCGTTGGTCGGCTGCACCCTCGACGGCCTGCTGCTCACCGAGCTCGGCCGCAAGGGCCACGAGCGGCTGCCGGCGCCCGCGCCGGTGACGTTGCAGGGCGCTGCGCCCGCCTACGCTGGCGCCAGCGTCTCGCTCTACTTCGGCGAGGACGCCATCGCCGACGGCAAGGTCGACGCGGCCGGCCACTTCGTCGTCAGCACAGACGGCACCGCCGCCCTGACCGGCGTCATCGTCCAGGCCAGGGTCGGCGGCCGCGCGGCGCTCGCCGTCGTCCCAGAGCTGCCGGGCCAGGTCTCGGTGCTCGATCCCGAGCGCTTCATCGAGCTGTCGCTGATCTCTCCCGGGGCGCTGGAGCTCGGCGACGCCAGCACGACCCTGGCCCTGCTCGTCCTGGCGCGAGCGCGGCAAGAAGGCCGGAATCTCGCGTCGATCGCGCCGGGCTCGATGGTCGAGACGCTGATCGACGTCGACAGCCGCTTGCGCGGTGGCGAGCCCGCCCTGGTGGCCGTCGCCGCCGCCGTGCAGCGGATCGGCCAGGCGGGCGTGGCGGCCAACGTCGGCCCGTGGGACCTCGCGCCGGCGGCGGCGACCTTGCTCTCGGCGGAGTTCGCGACCCAGAGCGGCGTCGACAGCGACGGCAACGGCGCGGCCGACGGCGACGGTGGGGCGTTCGAGGCCCTGCTGCACGCGGCGATCCAGGGCGTGACCTTCAAGGCCTGCTACGAACCGGACCGGATCACGGTCGTGCTGCAGGCACGCATGACCAAGTCGGCGCTGAACGCCAACTGCGAGTCGATCAACCCCTTCCTCTGGGCCGACGACACCGGCAAGTCGTCCATGTTCCTCACCGGCGGCGTCCACCCGGACACCCCGCGGTGCAGCCCGACGCGGACGTCCGCCTGTCTCACGGAGGCGCAGATCGACGCCATCAACGCCGCGCTCGGCAACTGGGTACCCAACAAGATCCAGATGTTCGACGACGGAAGCCACGGCGACGGCAAGGCGGGCGACAACATCTGGACCCTGACGTTCGCCGCGCCGTGGTGGGATCCGGCGACGGCGCCGGACGCCGCTGGTGTGCGCCTGGCCTACAAGTTCACCTGGGGCTCCGAAGGTCAGGGCTGGACGGGCTCCGAGGAGTTCCCCGGCAACCAGCGGATCCTCGAGCTCGACGACCGCAACGGCGACCGCGTCATCGTGCGCATGGACACCTTCGCCGACGAGACGAGCAACAAGGACAAGGCGAACGGCGCGTTCGACGGCTGCGGCAAGGTCACCTGGCTCGGCGCGCCGATCAGCGGCTGCCTGGCCGACTCGGTCGAGCGCGAGGTGGACCTCGACGGCGACTGCAAGGTCGACGGCTGGCCGAGCCCGGGCAAGGCAGGGCCCTTGACCCTGCCCTGCCCTTGAGGGCGCATCGGCGTTGAAGGCTCGGCCGTCGCAGACCTCAGGCCGGCGGCATCGACTGTCGCGCTAGGCCGCGGCGCTCGAGGCGTCGGCGGCGTTGCGGGCCGAGAGATCGGCCAGCAGCTCGTCTCCGTGCTCCTCGATCTCGCTCAGCAGCGCGCGGCAGCGGCGGTCGGCGCGGGCCATGAAGCGCTCGGCGATCCAGCGACGCTCCGGCGCGACCTCGGCGTCGGCCACCAGGCTGTGCGCGACCTCGACGTCGACGAGGATCTTGCACAGGCGCTCGGCGTGCAGCAGGCCCGGGGCGAAGTCGAGCTTCGGATCCCACTGCGAGAACAGCGCGTCGGGCCAGTCGCCCACGGGCATGATCCGCGCCTTGTTGAACTTCTTGCGCGCGATGCGCACCAGGATCGTCTGCAGCGCCGAGTACTTGTAGGCGTAGAGCCGCGACAGGGCCCGCTCGAGCGGCTCCTTGGCCGTGAGCTTGTTGACGTTCGCCTTGGCCACCTTGCTCAAGAACTTCTGCGGGTTGCCGAGCGCGGCCATCAGCTGATCCTTGAGCGCCATCAACGCCTGGATCTGGCTGGTGCCCTCGTAGATCGGCAGCACGAGCGCGTCGCGCAGCAGCTTCTCGGCCTCCCACTCGGTGGTGTAGCCGGCGCCACCGAGGATCTGCATCGACAAGCGCGAGAGATCGACGGCCTTCTCGGAGCCGGCGTACTTGCACAACGGCGTGAGGTTGCGAGCCTCGCGCTTGAGGCGCTTGACCTTCCGCTCGAGCTTGGTGCGCTCGGCCTCGTCGGTCGGCGCGTCGAACTTGAGCACCTGCTCCCAGCGCTGCGAGAGCTCGGTCAGCTGCGCGGCGCGGAACATCAGCGAACGCACGCCACGGACCCAGAGGTCCATGTCTTCGAGGAAGTCGGCGACCATCTCGTGGCGGTCGATGGTCTTGCCCATGGTCACGCGCTCGGCGGCGTAGGACTTCGACAGGCGCGTCGCCGCCTCCATGATGCCCAGACCCTCGAAGCCGACGGCCAGGCGGGCGAAGTTCATCATCACGAGCATCAGCTCGAAGCCCTCGCCGCGCTTGCCGATCAACACGCCGGTGCTGCCGTCGTAGACCAGGCTGCAGGTCGGCGAGCCGTGGTGGCCGATCTTGTGCTCGACCTTGGCGATGCGCACGTTCTCGACGCGCTTGCCGTCCTTCTCGAAGAAGCGCTCGACCAGGAAGAGCGACAGCCCCTTGAGGCCCGGCACCTTGACCGGATCCTCGGTGCGCGCGAGCACGAGCTGGTACTTGCCGTGACCCGAGGTGATGTAGATCTTCTCGCCGGTCAAGCGCCAGTTGCCGCCGGTGTCTTCGACCGCGGTGGTGCGGATGGCGCCAAGATCCGAGCCAGCGCCGGGCTCCGTCAGCACCATGCAGCCCCATTCCTTGCCCTCGATCATCTCGGTGATCGCGGCGTCGTAGGGCGTCTGCACCAGGCGGCCGTTCTCGATCTTGGTCCGCGGATCGCGCAAGGCGTAGGTGATGAGCGACATGGCGACGCCGGTGTGGAAGCCGAAATGCGTCATGACCGAGACGTCGGCGCGGGCCATGACCTCGGACGCCGCCATGTAGACACAGGCAGGCACGTTCAGGCCGCCGAGCTCACGCGGCACGGGCAAGCCGTAGATCTGCAGCTTCTTGAGCGACTTGAAGACCTTGGCGAAGCTCGGCGACTCGACGACCTGACCGTTCTCGAGCGAGGTGCTCTCGCCGTCGATGGCGCGGGCGACCGGAGCGACCGAGCGGGCGCAGAACTTGCCGACTTCCTTGAGCACGTCCTCGTAGGTCTCGCGCGCGTCCTCGACCGAGGCGGGGCGCTCGTCGGCCGGCGCGTTGCGCTCGGTGACCTCGAAGAGCTCCTTCCAGTCGACGCGACGCTCGATGTAGAAGCGCAAGTCGTCGTTATCGGTGTAGAAGTTGTCACTCATGGCCGCTCCTTCGCGGGTCGCGGCGCGACCCTGTGCATGGGCGGCACCACCCTCCGAGCGAGGCGAGCCGCAGCCCGCGCGGTCGCGCGAGCCGCCAAAAGATGGGACTCACGACGCAGCGCGTCAAGGCTCATTTTGGAATGACGCGACATCGCCCGCGCTCGCGCGGCCATGCGTCCGAAACGACACGCCGACCGGGCAGTTCAGACCAGCAGGCCCGCGAGCGCCGCGGTCATGAACGCGCCCAGGGTGCCGCCGATCATGGCGCGGATGCCGAGCTCGGCGAGCTCGCGCTGGCGACCGGGCGCGATGCTGCCGATGCCGCCGATCTGGATGCCGATGCTCGAGAAGTTGGCGAAGCCGCAGAGGGCGTAGGTCGCGATGATCGTCGAGCGCTCGGACAGCGGCGCCGCGGACGCCAGCTTGTTGGCGAGGCCAAGGTACGCGACGAACTCGTTGACGACGGTCTTGACGCCCAGCAGCGTGCCGACCTCCGACGCCTCGGCCCACGGCACGCCCAGCAACCAGGCGACGGGCGCCATCGCGACGCCGAGCAGGCCCTCTGCGGTCAGGCCGGGCATGCCGATCCAGCCGCCGACCACGCCGAGCAGGCCGTTCGCCAACGCGATCAGGGCGATGAACGCGAGCAGCATGGCGCCGACGTTGAGGCAGAGCTTGAGCCCATCGGCGGCACCACCCGCCGCGGCCTCGACGACGTTGCTGTACATCTTCTCGACCTCGATGCGCGTGTCCGGGCCGGTCACGGGCGTCTCGGTCTCGGGGACCATGAGCTTGCCGATCACCAAGGCCGCAGGCGCGCTCATGATGCTCGCGGCGAGCAGGTGGCCGGCGATGGACGGGAAGCGCGCGCTGAGCATCCCGACGTAGGCCGCCATCACGCCGCCTGCGACCGTGGCGAAGCCGCCGACCATGACGGTGTGCAGCTCCGAGCGCGTCATCTGGTCCAAGAAGGGCCGCACCAGCAGCGGCGCCTCGGTCTGGCCGACGAAGATGTTGCCGGTGGCGCTGAGTGTCTCGGCGCCCGAGGTGCCGAGGGCACGGGCGATGACGCGCGAGAAGATGCGCACGACGCGGACCATGAAGCCCAGGTGGTAGAGCACGCTCATCAGGGCCGAGAAGAAGATGATGGTCGGCAGCACCGAGAAGCCGACGAACGCGCCGCTGTGCTTCCACCAGGTCGCGTCGCCGCCCGGCTTGGCCGTCAAGTCGCCAAAAAGGAAGCTGGCGCCCGCGTCGCTGTAGGACATCAGCGCGACGAAGGCGTCGTTGACACCGCCGAAGATCGGCGCGCCGAAGTCCGTCTTGAGGATCAGCAGGCCGAAGATCAGCTGCAGCGCCAGGCCGCCGACCACCACCCGCATCGGAAAGACCTGACCTTCGCGCCGTTCGCGGCTGGTCCAGGCCACCACGACCATGACGACCAGGCCGAGCAGCGCCTGCAGGCGCGGCAGGATTCCGACGTCCTCTGCCGCCGCGGCGGCGTCGGCGGCCCAAGCGGTCGCGGGCAGCAGGCAAGCGACGACGACGGTGATCGCGAGCCAGCGGAGCCGTAGCAGCGTCGGGGTCGCCCGGCCCGGACCAAAGAGATGCGCCGACGGCGCTGCCGAGGCGTGCAAAGGCGCGCGTTCGTGCCGCATATGGCCCTCCTGTTGGCGGTGGATCCGCAGCCCGATCCTACGGCGCGACGCCGCCAGGGACAACGGGCGACGTGGCACGCGCAGGGAACCCGTGCGCCGCGATCCTCGCGTTCTTTTTGTTGCCGATTTTCCGGATGTTCCACGACGCTTCGCGACGTTGCGGCGATCGCCACGCCTTGATCCTGGC
Source organism: uncultured Enterobacteriaceae bacterium (assembly GCA_964586155.1). Taxonomy (GTDB): domain Bacteria; phylum Myxococcota_A; class UBA9042; order UBA9042; family UBA9042; genus SXNM01. The sequence continues at coordinate 42,770 of CAZPHC010000028.1, forward strand.
TGCGACCCCTGCGAGAGTCCGCGCCGAGATGGCATCGAAGCACCACAACTTGGGACGAGGGCATATCCTGGTGGTCGGCGGTGCGTCGATCGACAAGATCCGTGCGGGCGGCGAACCCTGCGTCACGCCTGGTGGTGCCGCGCTCTATACCGCGCTCGCGGCGGTGCGCGCCGGTGCCGCGACGCGCTTCTTCGGCTTCCGCGCCGCGCCGATGCCGGAGCTCTTCCGCGAGGCCGCGGCCAGCGTGCCCTGGGTCGGCCCGGAATGCCGCGAAGAGGACCTGCCGCACTTCGAGATCGTCTACGACGAGGACGGCAACGCCCGGCTGGCCTCGGCCACCTGGGGCCTGGAAGAGACGCTGGACCCGTCGATGATCGACGACGCGACCCTGAAGGACGTCGCCATCGTCCACGTCGCCGCGATCCACGCGCCCGAGCTGCAGATGCGCTTCGTGCGCGCGCTGCGCAGCCGCACCGACGCCCTGATCTCCGCAGGCACCTACGGCTACATGGCGCGCCGCGCGCCTGACACCGTGCGCCAGCTGATGGAGAGCGTCGACCTGTTCTTCATGAACGAATTCGAAGAGAAGCTGATCTTCGGCGGCGAGGACCCGACGGTGCGCCCCGGCCAGATCCTCGTCATCACCCGCGGCGCCCAGGGCAGCGATGTCTGGCAGGGCGATCACTGCATCCGCGTGCCGATCTGCCACTCCACGCCGGTCGACCTGACCGGCGCCGGCGACTCGGTCTGCGGCGGCACGCTCGCCGGCTTGATGCGTGGCCTGCACCCGTCCGAAGCCGTGCTGCTCGGCGCCGCAGTGGCCAGCAAGACGATCGAGCAACCCGGCATGGGCGGCCTGCTCGCGACCAACACCGCCGAGATCGACGCCCGCCGCAAGGCAGCGCGCCGCGACGGCCGCGTCCAGGTCAACCGCGTCGCGGTCGAACGCATCGGACGGCGGATCGGCGAGCTCGACGAGGTGCGGCCGTTCGACTTCTGCGGGCCGAACTTCCCGTCGGTCGGCGATCCGTCGGCGATCGACTTCTTCTTCTCGTCGGTGCTGCACCAGTTTGGCTTCTGGAGCCCGGCCAACGGCGTCTGGAGCCGCCCGACCTTCGCCACGATCGACGGCGAGCGTCTCAAGGGCTCGGACTACTGCTTCGCCGCGTTCTTGCGCCAGCTGCGTCGCGATCCGACCAAGCTCACGCCGATGGGCATGGCGACGATGCGCTGGAGTGACACCGAGGCGCTGTTCGCGGCCGACGACGGCAACATCCCGTTGCCGGTGCTGGCGACCCACCATGCGCTCGCGCGCGGCTACGGGCGCGACATGTGGGAGCTCGGTTGGGAGCCGCGCAAGCTCGTCGAGCTGGCGGCCGCGAGCGATGATCCGGCCCGGACGCTGCTGACGGCGCTGGATCAGGTCACGGGCTACCGCGAAGATCCGCTGCGCAAGAAGTCGATGCTGCTGGTGCTGGCGCTCGGCCAGCGGCCCGAGAAGTTCGTCGACCTCAGCCGGGCGCAATGCCTGGGCCCGGTCGTCGACTACCACATCATGCGCTCGGCCCTGCGCACCGGCATCGTCGAGGTAGGCGACGAAGCGCTGCGCGAGGCGCTCGTCGGTCGCCGCCTGCTCGACCCGCGCGACGAAGCGGCCGTGCGCCTGTCGTGCCACGACGCGCTGGCGCAGCTCGAGCAGGTCTCTGGTCGCGACGTCGGCGCGATCGACGCGTTCTTCTTCGGCGCGCGCCGCCGCTGCCCCGAGGTCGAAGCGCCTGAGTGCGGCGCCTGCCCGCTGGACCCCGTCTGCGCCCACGACACGACGATGTTCCAGCCCGTGCTGCGCACGACCTTCTACTAGCGTCCGGGGCCTGCTCGCGGCGCCGACGAAGGTCGGCCTCGTCCGGGACGATCGCTAGGCGCCGACCCCGACCAGGCCGTCTGCGGCGTCCGCGTCCCGATCGCTGCCCGTGGCGGACCTGGCCTCGCCCCGGCCCCGCCCCTGCCGCGCGCCCGCCCGTTCGGCCAGCACGCGCTCGACCCGCGGGTTCATGACGCGGAACCACAGCGGGGGGATCACCGTCAGCAGCACCATGCCGCCGTAGCCCGTGGGCAGCTGCGGCACATCCTCGAAATGGCGCAGCATCTCCCACGGCCGGCTCGCGTTGGCGTGGTGATCCGAGTGGCGCGCGAGGTTGGCCAGGAAGCGGTTGCTCACGGCGTGGCCAGAGTTCCACGAGTGCTGCGGCTGGACGCGCTCGTAGACCGCGGCGCCATCGCGCTCGCCGACGATCTCGCGCTGCAGGCCGTAGTGCTCGAGGTAGTTGATCGTCTCGAGCAACAGGACCGCGACCACGGCGTGGCCTGCCCAGACCAGCCAGCCCGTCGGCCCCCACGCCGCGACGACAGCGACCTGCAGCGCGACGAGGCCGAGCGCGTAACGGGTGATCCGGTTGCGCAGGTCGAACGCGCCGATCTTGCGCCGCGCGCAGCGCTGCCGCTCCAGGGACCAGGCGCTGCGGAAGCCGCCGACGATCGAACGCGGCAGGAATTGGTAGAGCGTCTCGCCGAGGCGCGACGTCGCCGGATCGTCGGGCGTCGCGACCCTGCGGTGGTGACCCGACACGTGTTCGACGCAGAACCAGGTGTAGCCGACCACGGCCATCAGGATCTCGCCGAGCGCGCGATCCAGGCGGTCGCTGCGGTGCATCAGCTCGTGGGCGAAGGTGATGCCGACGGCGCTGCTGAGGATGCCGAGGTCTGCGACCAGCATCGCGCGGCGCCAGAGCTCGTCCTGCGCGTGCACGACCTCGGACAGGCCCCAGCCCAGGATGGCGAGCAGCACGGGCACCCAGACGCGGACCAGCATCCGCCACGGCAACGCCCACGGCGGCGACTCGTCCGACGGGTTGACCCGGTCGATCGGCACCAGGTGATCGAGACTCGGCACGATCACGAAGAGCAGCGCCGGCGGCAGGAACAGCCAGGGCCCGCCGTAGAGGATGGCGAGCACGAGGCTCGCCGGCATGACGGCGACCGAGATCGCGTAGCTCAACAGGCGCATTGGACCTCCGTCCGGGCCAAGTGGCCCGCGTTCTTATTGACCATGATTCAATAGCGAGCCGCCGTCAAGGAGAATCTCGCGCCATCGACGTTGCCCTGGACGCGCTGGACGCGCAGGCTGTCGGGATCAAGGCCTTGCGGGTCAGGGCCGCGCGGCGCTGTCGAGGGGGAGGCGGGCATGGAGACGTTGATCGCGTTGGTGCTCCTGGTGGCGGCGGTCTGGATCGCGATTTGGGCCTTCGGCCTGGCGCTGCAGCTCGTCGTCACGATGGTCGTGGGGCTGCTGATCGGCCTCGCGGCGCGCGCGATCTTGCCGGGTGGGCAATCGCTCGGCTGGTTCGCGACCATGGTCGCCGGTGTGGTCGGCTCGACCCTGGGTGGGTTCATCGGTCGAAACATCCTGCACATGGACGGCTTCTTGGCCACGACCGCGCTGTCGATCGCGTGCGCGAGCGGCCTCATCGCCCTGTGGGCGCCGCGGAACCGCTTGCCGCCGCCATGACGGCGACCGCACCGGCGCGGCGTGACAAGGCCCCAGGAGGCGCTATCTTGGCGCACGCAGCGGCGGCCGTGGGGCGTCCCATCGGCGTTCCCCGGCCCGAACGGCCGCAGACAGGTGAGGACACGTGACCAAGGCCCGAGACAACGCGACCCGAGTGCTCGCCGACAACCGCCGCGCGCGCCACGACTACGAGATCCTCGAGACCTTCGAGGCCGGGATCGTGCTGGTGGGCAGCGAGGTCAAGAGCCTGCGCGCCGGCAAGGTGCAGGTGAACGGCGCCAACGTGCGCGTCGTCGGCGGCCAGGCGTTCCTGCTCGGCGTGCACATCGCAGAGTACCCGTTCTCGCACCAGTTCAACCACGACGTCGAGCGGCAGCGCGTGCTGCTGCTGCACCGCCGCGAGATCGACAAGATCGAGCACCGCCTGCGCGAGAAGGGCCTCGCGGCGCCACTGCTGCGCATCTACTTCAAGGGCTCGTACATCAAGGCCGAGTTTGCGCTCGGCCGCGGCCGTCGCGACCACGACAAGCGCCACGCCATCAAGGAGCGCGAGGCCGTCCGCGACATCGCACGCCACCACCGCAACTGAGCGGGATCGGAGACGCCATGGTCCCCACGGATGCGGCAACCCCGACCGCGGCGCAGACGGGCGCGCTGGCCGGCATCCGCGTGCTCGATCTGACGACGCTGATCCCCGGGCCGCTGACGACGATGATGCTGGCCGACCTGGGCGCCACCGTCATCCGCGTCGACGCGCCCGACCGCGACGATCTGCTGCGTTGGATGCCGCCGCACGACGCGAGCGGCCAGGGCGCGGTCTGGCGCATGGTCGGGCGCAACAAGCAGAGCATCGCGCTCGACCTCAAGCACGAGGCTGGCCGCCGCGCCCTGCTCCGCCTGGTCGAAGGCGCCGACGTGCTGGTCGAGCAATTCCGCCCCGGCGTGATGGAGCGCCTGGGCCTCGGCTGGGATCGGCTGCAGCGAGCCAACCCGGCGCTGGTGCTCTGCTCGATCTCGGCGTTCGGCCAGACTGGTCCGATGGCGCAGCGGGCCGGTCACGACATCGGCTTCCTCGCCCGCGCCGGCTTGAGCTGGCACCTCGGGCGCCAGGGCCAGGGGCCGCTGCCGCTCGGCGTATTGGTCGGCGACGTCGGCGGCGGCAGCTGGCCGGCGGTGACCGGCATCCTCGCCGCCCTGCTCCAGCGCGGCCGCACCGGCCGGGGCCAGCACGTCGACATCGCGATGGCTGACGGTGCGCTGTGGATGAACAGCCTCGCCGCGATGCGCGCGCTGCAGGCCGGCGAGGACGCCGAGGCCGAGGGTGGCTGGCTCGACGGCGGCAGCTTCTACGACTACTACCGCACCCGCGACGGCCGCCACCTCGCGGTCGGCGCCCTCGAGCCCAAGTTCTTCGCCGCGTTCCTGGGGGCCATCGGCCGCAGCGACCTCGAGCCGCTCTACCTCGCCGACGGCGCGGACGGCGCGACGCTCAAGGCCGGCATCGCCGAGGCGGTGGCGGCGCGCGATCTCGACGCGTGGACCGGCGTCTTCGCCGCGCTCGACTGTTGCGTCGAGCCGGTGTCCCGCCCGACCGAGGCGGTGGCGGATCCGCTGTTTCGCGAGCGGGGCATGATCGTCGAGGTCGCGACCGACGACGGCGGGATCGCGCTGCAGGTCGGCTGCCCGGTGCGGATGTCCGCTGCGCCAGCCCGCTACGACCACGTCGGCCGAGCGCCCGGGCGCGATACGCGGGCGATCCTGACCGAGGCAGGCTACGACGAGGCCGAGATCGCGGCCTTGTTGGCGAGCGGCGCAGCGGTCGAGGCGCGCTGACGCGGCTCAGCCGATCTCCCAATCCACCGCGCCGCGGAGCTCGGCGGGCACCTGCTGCTCCAGGCGGCTCGAGAGCTGGTCGGGATCGATCCCGCGACCAAGGAAGAACACGAACGCGACCTGACCCTTGAGGAAGCTCTTCTCCTCGCTGACGAGTTCGCAGCGCGCGCCTTCGAGCTGCGTGCGGTAGACGGCGGCGGCGTTGGCGAGGTTCTCGGCGCCGAGGCCCTTGACCACGAGCCGGACCACGGCGCGGCGATCGAGGATCGACAGCAGGACGAACGAGAACACCGTGGCCACGACCGCGACATGCGGCAGCTGCAGGCCGCAGCAGAGGCCGACCAGGGTCGAGAGCATGACGCGGCCGGTGTCACCCGCCGTGCCGATGTTCGAGCGGAAGCGCATCAGCCCGCCGATGCCAAAGACGACGAAGCCGACGAGCGTGCCGTAGTGGGCGACCAGCGTGCCGATGATGGCACCGACGGTGGCGTAGACGACGTTGACGCGCGGCGCCTCGACCTCATCGATCCGGCGGGCGCGGACCTGGCGCATCGGGTGGTAGCCGATGACCGACGCCAGGCCAGCCGCCAGCACCAGCGACAGCGCGAGATCGCCGAGCAGGCTCCAATCCTGGAACCCGCGCCAGCCGGGGCTGGCGTGGGCACCGCCGGCCTCGAAGGTGCTCGCGTCGAAGGCCCAACCCTCGCGAGCACACACCAGCGAGATCAGCAGCCCGGCCACGAGGGCGGGCGTCAGCGTGCGAACCTGCAGCGAACGCGCCATCACGGCCCCCCTGCGTCTGGGCTCGCCGCGCGCGCGGGATCCCAGGTGGCCAAGAACGAGTCGTAGCGGCCGCGGGTGGCGGTGATCCGCTTCTTCAGCCCACGCAGGATCTCCAGCGGCAGGTCTTCTTGCAACAGGCGGACCAGCCATCGCGGCAACGACCCGCCCGGATCGACATCGACGAGGTACGAGATCGCCGTCAGATGCGGCCCGAGGTAGCGCAGTCGGGCCTCGCCCAAGCTGTGCGGCACGCGTACGACGCCGTCGACGGGCGGGCGGCTCGGATCCGTCGTCCGCTCGGTGCGCAGCACGACCTCGTGCAGGTCGGGGCGCAGCGTCCGCTCGACCGTGACACGCATGACCGAGTCGCGGTCGCTCGCCGGCCAGGGGAAATCGAAGCGCACGTACATCCAGAGCAACCAGGGCGAGGGCCGACGCAGCGCCACCGACCGCGACAGGCGGGGAACCCAGGCGCGATGTGCGGCGACGTCGTCGAGGACGGCCAGGATCTCGTAGAGGTTCGCGGGGATCGTGCCGACGCCGCGCAGCTGGGGCAGGTCGCGACCGGGAGCGTCGCGGGCTTCGACCCGGACGCCGTCCTTGGTGTAGAGGTGACGCCAGCCCGGTGTCGCGAGCGCAGGTGTCGCGACGATCAGCAGCGCCAGCGCGCACAGGCTCCCATGCCAGGTCGCCCGACGCGTCGATGCGCGCCGCACGCTAGTCCTCAGCCGACTGGACTTTGGCACCGCCTGGATAGCCGTAGCTCACATAGTCATCCCAGCCGTAGACGTAGAGGCCGACCGGCTTGCCGGGGGACTGCAATCGGTGGGCGCCCTGCGAGATCGCCAGGCGGGCGACGCGCCACGGCACGCCCGGGATGGGCTGGAACGCCACCGGCGGGATCATCGTGCCGTCGATGCTGACATTGGCGGCATCTTGCGGCGCGATGACGTTGACGAAGTTCTCCTTGTACTTGTTCGGCACCAAGAAGACGTAGTCCTCGAGGTACTGATCGGCCGAGACGGTGATGATGAAGGCCGGATCGCCGATCTTGGCGTCGTCAGGCTCGGCGATGTTCGGGCACTGCGCGTTCTTGGTGCAGACGATCTTCGACTTGTACTGCGCGTTCATGGTCGTGCAGAGCTTTTGCTGGCCGTAGGCCGTGGTGCACATGTCCGAGTTCGGGTCCGGCGCGTAGGCCGACGCCATGAACTGGCCGACCTGCACCGGATGGTTGCTGAGGATCACGAAGTCCTTGTCGCTCTCGAACTCGAACCACTGGCCCTGGTTCAGGGTCGGGATCGGCGCCTGCGGCGGGTTGGTCTGGACCACCGTGCCGTTCTGGGCGGCGAGGATGCGCCAGACGTCCTTCTCCTTGCCGCGCGGCTTGAGCTTGGCCGCGATGTAGTTCTTGCCCCACGCCGACACCGGGAACAGCTGCTCCTCGAGGTGGTCCGAGCAGCAGGTGACGGGGCAGTCCTCGTTGGTGACGCAATCCCAGCCCTGGTACTGACAGGTGCCCTTGGCGGCCCCCGGCGGCTTGACGCATTTGTTGGTGTCGGGCGCGTTGCTCGCCTCGGAGCCGCCAAAGACGGCGACCGGCTTGTCCGACTTGATGTACGAGCCCGTGAGATCCGCGCCGTTCTCGTCCGTTTCGATGTTCAGCACCTGGCCGCGCTCAAGCAGGAAGCTCTTGAACCCGGTCCACGGGCCCGCCGGGATCGGCTGGGCGCCGCCGAGGTTGGCCAGCGTCTTGGACGTGACGAGCACGTCGACCTTGGTGGTGCCGCTGGTCACCGCGACGACGGTGAGGTAGCCGCGCAGCGTCGCGTGCGTCTGCTGCCGGGTCATGACCCAGTACTCCTTGCCCACGGCGTTGGAGGGCAGGAGCAAGCTCGCGTCGTTGCTGAAGACGTCGAAGTTCTGCAGCGGATTGAACTGGTACGCGACGATCGGCACGGTCGACTGGATGCGGTACGCCTTGGCGTTGATGCTGGTGCCGTCTTGGTTGAGCGGCGCCGTCTTCCAGATCGGATCGGGCAGGTTGATGATCTTCAGCGCGTTGGGCTGCACCGCGTACTTCGCAGCCTTGCCGTCACCCGTGCTGACCGTCACGAGCGCTGGCGAGGCCTTGGTGTTGCTGACGATGACCGAGAACTGCGAATTCTGGGCGTCGTAGACCTTGCCGCCGGCCGCGGGCACCAGGGCGTTGTCGAGGTCGACCGCGAAGTAGTCACAGCCGACGTTGGTGTTGGCCTTGAAGTCCGACGAGCACGGATCGACGCAGAAGCCGGCGAGGCAGCTCTGGCCCTTGGCGTCGCAGTCGTTGTCGATCGCGTAGCCGGAGCCGTCGTCCTTGCAGACCACCGCCTTGTTGCCGAGGCACTTCTTGTCCTGCGGGACACAGGCGATGCACGCGCCGTCGACACAGACCTGGCCCGACTGGCAGATCTGCAGGATGTCGGAGTCCGTGCCTTGGGCGTTGCATTTCATCGCGACCGACGATTGCAGCACGCCCGGCTCGGGCGCCTGGCAGTAGGTCTGATCCGGGACGCAGAACTTGCACTTGCCGCCGTAGCAGGTCGGCGCCGACGTCGGGCAGGCCTTGATCTCGGTGGTCTTGCCATCGGCGGCGCAGATCTCGAGCGCCGTCTCGGTCTTGCAGGTGGCAGACCCGGGGATGCAGCTGATCTCCTTGCACTTGTTGTTCTCGCAATGGCCCGTGGTATCTTTGCAGTGGAAGTCGATGAGGCATTCGACGCAGAGCTGCGTCGGCACGTCGCAGTACTTCTTGCCCTCGACGTCCTTGCACGCGCTGCTCTTGGTGCAGGAGACGCCGGCCGGGCCCGTGTCTTCTTCGGTCGTGGTGTCGGTCTCGTCGCCATCGCCCGTGGTGGCGCCATCGTCGGTCGACGACGTGTCGCCGCCAGCGTCGGGGTCCGTCGTCGTGCCGGTGTCGCCGGTGGGGATCGTGGTCGTGTCGGACAGGACGCCCGTGCCGCCCGTGTCGAAGCTGAACGGCTGGCCCCCCGGCTCGGTCGGCGACGAGCAGGCGACCGCGGTCGCGAGCAGGCAGATCCAGAGAACTCGTCGCAGCATCGCTACCTCTTCAGTCCAGGCCGGTCGCCGACGCGAGGGAGTCGGGCCCGGGTTGCAGCCCAGGCCGCGGTAGCATACCTGGACTCGGGGGCTGAGGCCAGAGTGAATCGGTCCGGGCGGAGGCGCCGCCCGGGCCCCAGGTGCGGGTGGATCAGCGTTCGAGTTCGCAGCGTCGATGGCGGGCGCGCTGCGGTCGGAACGACGCACCGGCCGCGACCGCCTGCCGCAGCTCCACGACCGCGGCGTCGAGCGCGGCGAAGACCGCATCGGCTCCGACGCCCGCGACCGCTGCGGCTGCCGTCCGGGCCGCCAGGCACGCCCCGTCCACGTCGAGCGCAGGCGCGCCCGGCAGCAGCACACGCCGCCAGGGCGCGACCGCCAGGCCGGCGACGCGCACCTTGCCCTCGGCGCTGTGCCCGGCGATGTGGGGCGTCGCGAGATCGGCGACCGCGACCAGGGCCGGATCGGGGTGCGGTTCGTCGGCGAAGACGTCGAGCGCGAGCCCGGCGATGTGGCCAGAGGCGCGGGCCGCGCGCGCAGCGGCCTCGTCGAGCACGCCACCGCGCGAGGCCTGCAACACGACCGCCCCCTTGAGCGAGGCGAGGGCCCGCTCGCCCAGGAGTCCCACCGTCGCGTGGCGACCGGCGCGCTCGAGGGGCACATGGAGGGTCAGCGCGTCGACGGGCTGCGCCAGCGCATCGACCAAGGTGGCCCCGCCCCAGCCGGCCTCGCGCTCCGCCCGTGGTGGATCCACGCCGACGCAGATCGCCCCATGCGCGGTGAGCAGATCGATCGTCGCGCTGCCGACGGCGCCGACGCCGACGACGACCACCCGTCGCCCTCGCAGGGCCTGATCGCTCGGCGCCACGCGCCAGAGGCGGCACAAGGCCCACAGCACCCAATCGGCGACGGCGAGGGCGTTGCCTCCGTGTCCGGTCGAGACGGCAACGTCGCGCTGCCGCAACGCGTCGAGGTCGAGGTGATCCTGCCCCGACGAGAGCGTTGCCACGGCCCGCAGGCGCGGCATCGCCGCGAGCGCGGCGCCGTCAACGCGGGTCATCGAGCGCACGATCGCGCCTTGCGCGGCCCGCAGATCGGCAGGATCGGCAGAGGCGACCAGCGCGCCGCTCTCGTAGGGTCGACAGTCGAGGCCGCTCAGCCACGCCCGGGGCACGATGGCTTCGTCGCGGAGCACGCTGCTGTCGACGAGGACCACGGGAGGCGGTAAGGCGCCAGACATCGAGACGCGCGGCGAATCAGGCACGCAGCGCCTGGACGATGAGCGCGCCCGGGACGAGCAGGCCGAGCAGCGCGCCGATGGCCACGCTGACGACGGCCTTGCCGCGATGGACCCGTCGATGGGCGGGGGTTCCGTCCGCGGCCTGGTGGGCGGCACGCCGCAGGTCGAGCACGCCGCTGACGAGCATGCCGACACCCGCCACGCCGCAACCGAGCGTCAGCACCGAGATCGCCCCCTGGCGCAGCCAGGCCGACATCTCGGGATGCGCCACCATCCGGCGCGACCCCTCGAGCAGGCCCAACGACAGGCCACCCGCCATCAGGAAGACCGTCATCTGCTGGCGGAGATCACGCATGTCTTGCTCGGATTGTGCGGTCATCGTCGGCTCCTTGCGTCGTGGTCCCGAGCCTGCACGGCCGGGCCACGATCGCAAGAAAGCCAACGCAAAGAGACGCGACGCGCTTCAGCCGCCGCAGGTCAGCGGCTTGTCCCAGCAGCAGTCGCCGCTGGCGGCACAGGCGGAGTCGCACTGGCAGGCCGCCTTGCTGTCGAACGAGCCGCACTTGCCGGCGCAAGAGCCGCAGTCGTTCGGGCAGCTGGTGCTCTCGCCCGACTCGCAGATGCCGTCGCCACAAGCCTTGGTCGAGCCGTCGAACGAGAGCTTGACCACCGCGTTCTGGCAGATCGGCGCCGCGTTCTTGACGTTGAAGAAGACCCAACCCGTCTCGTCCGAGTTGAACAGGCCGGGCGCGTCCGGCGAGAACTGCAGCAGACCGGTCTGGCCCGTCAGGCAGCAGCCGTTGGGCGAGGCGTCGCTGACGGCCGAGTTGACGAACGCGGTCGTGCCGGTCGGGCAGGTCACGGGGTAGCAGCTCTTGCCGTCCGAGGCCGTCGTGCACTGGTAGTAGGCGCAGACGGTGATGTTGTCCATCGCGACCCACTCGATGTCGACGACCGGATCCGAGAGGTTGGGATCGTCGACGATGCGGTACTTGAACCAGTCCTTGTCGTCGACGCCGCCCAGGTGGACGCCCGGCTTCATCATGACCGACGCCTGGCCGTCCTTGAAGCTGCCGAGGTCGAACGACTCGGCCGTCGAGGCCGGTCCCTCGTACTTGTCGGTGGCCTTGCAGACCAGGTCATTGCCCGAGACGCACGTGCCGGGCTTGGTCGGGTCGGGGACGCTGCAGATCTGCGACGAGGTGCAGTTGGTGGCCTGCTTCCAATCCGACCAGACCTGATTGGTCGTGGCCGTCGAGCAGGTGCCGCTGCTACCGGTGCAGCCAGCGAAGGCCTCGCGCTTCTGCACGTCGTCGCCGGCGTTGGTGCCCGCGCACTTGTACTCGGTCTTGAGCGCGGTCGTGCCACACGAGGTGCCCTTGGGCGCCCACTGGCCCGCCGGCGTGCAGCAGGTCTTGGTCGGATCGCAGACGGTGTTCGTGTTGCTGCCGAAGGCGAGCTTCACGTCGACGTTCTGGCAGAACGAGCTCTGGTTCTTGATGTTGAAGAAGACCTTGCCGCTCTCGTCGAGGGTACCGGCCGCGCTGACGGGGAAGTCGAGCACGCCCTTCTGCGCGATCAGGCAGCAACCGTTGCCGGGCACCGCGCTGACGGCGGTGTTGCTGAACGAGACCGAGTCGCCCGGGCAGGTGACCGGCTCGCACTCGTTGCCATTCTTGCCCTTGTTGCAGGCGTAGTAGGCGCAGACCATGACCGAGCCCGGCGCCGCCCACTCGATGTGGACGCGCGGGTTGGTCGTGTTGGTGGCGTCGGCGATGTCGTACGTCAGGTAGTCCTTGTCGGTCGCGCTGCCGAGCAGCGGCTTGGGCTGCAGGATCAGGGCCGGATCGGAGTCCTTGAACGCGCCGATCTTCTTGCTCGCCGCCGTCGTCTCCTCGCCCTCCCAGGTGTCGGTGCCGTTGCAGGCCACGACCGGCGGCTTGACGCAGCCGGGGTTGCCGTTGAGGTCGACCGAGCAGTACTCGTCGGCGGCGCAGGTCTTGACGTCGGTCCAGGCGGTGAAGTGCAGGTTGTCGTACTCGAACGAGCAGCCGGTCGCGCTGCCGCTGCAGCCACCGAACGCGTCGCGCTTCTGCACCTTGGCGCCCTTGGCGTCGCTGGAGCACTTCCACTCGTTGCCGAGCAGGGTCGTGCCGCACTTGGTGCCCAGCGCCGCGTAGGTGCCCGAGCTGGTGCAGCAGGTCAGCTTCGGATCGCAGGCGGCCGCCTTGACGCAGGTCGCGGTCCCGGTCGAGGTCGAGCAGACCTCGTCACTGGCGCAGGTCTTGGTGTCCTTCCAGTCCGACCAGACGAGGTTGGTCGACGCGGTGCTGCAGGTGGTGCTGGCGCCGGTGCAGCCGGCGGTCGCGGTGCGCGTCTGGACCTTGCCGCCCTTGTCCGGCGACGAGCACTTGGTCTCGGTCTTGCTGACCGTCGTGCTGCAGCTGGTGCCCTTGGCGGCGTAGGTGCCGGTGGCCGTGCAGCAGGTGGTGTTCGGGTTGCAGACGGTGCCGCCGCCGACCTTGACGCAGGCGCCCTTGATGGTCGGATCCTTGACCTCGCAGACGCTGCCCGTGGCGCAATCCTCGAGCTTGGTCCAGTCGGACCACGCGTAGTTCGACTTGCTGGTCGAGCAGGTGTTGCTCTTGCCGGTGCAGCCGCGGAACGCCTGGCGCTGCTGCAGCTGCTTGCCGTCTGCGGTGCACTGGTACTCGGTGGCTTGGAGGCCGTCGTCGCACTTCGAGGCCTGCGGCAGGATCTTGCCGGCCTTGGCGTCACAGCAGACACCTTCGGTGCACTTGCAGGTCGACGTCAGGCTCCAGTCGGTCGTGCTCTCGGTCGAGGTGCAGACCAGGCAGCCGTCGTTGGCGTCCTTGGCCCCGTCTGGGTAGCAGGTGCCGCCGATCTTGCAGTAGCCCGGCACCGGGACGGCCGCGCACTGGCCGGTCTTGGCGTCGCAGACGGCCGTCTCGCAGTCCGACGGCGCCTTGCAGACCTTGGCCGAGTTCGTGCAGGTGTTGTCGCCCGTGCACGAGTCGATGGTGCAGGCGTTGCCGTCGTCGCACTCGGAGTCGAAGACGCAGCACGACGCCTTGGCGGCGTTGTTGCACGAGCCGGAGACGCAGCTGTCGGTGGTGCAGGGGTTGCCGTCATCGCAATCCTTGACCACGGTGCAGGTCTTGCCGCCACCCTGGGCCTTGCACACCGGCGGCTTGTCCTTGGCCTCGAGCGTGCAGACCTGGCCCGCGGCGCAGGTGTTCACGGTCGACCACGGCGTCCAGGCCTGGAACTTCGCGTCCTTGCTGCACGCGGCGGCGTTGGTGCCGTCGCAGCCGTCGTAGGCCTGACGCTTCTGCGCCGCAGCGCCGTCGCATTGGTACTCGACTGCGATGGCCGTCGCGCCGCACGAGGTGTTGGCCGGCTTGATCTCCTTGGAGGCGAGGTCACAGCAGACACCCTCGGCGCAGCAGTTGGGCTTGGGGTTGAAGCTGCAGGTGCCCGCGGCGACGTTGCAGACGCCGACCTTGCAGGGATCGTTGTTGGTGCAGTCGGCGTCGACCTTGCAGCAGCTGCCCGAGGCCTTGCCGGTGCACTGGCCGTCCTTGTCGCAGGCGTCGGCGCTGGTGCAGGCGTTGCCGTCGTCGCAAGCGGTGCCGGTCTTGGCCGCGAAGGCCTCGTCGTCCTGGGTCGGATCGCAGACCAGGCAGGCGTTGGTCGACGGGCTCTCGCCCTTGACGTAGCACTTGCCGTTGACCGCGCACGCGCCGGCCTTGACGGTCACGGCGCACTTGCCGTCCTTGCCGCAGACTTCGGTGGTGCAGGCGAGGCCGTCGTCGCAATCCGCGTCGGCCTTGCAGCAATCGTCACCGACGCAGCCGCAGACGGCGTCGATGTCGGCGCAGCAGTCACCGAAGTTGCTGCAACCGCTGTCGCACTGGCACGACGCCGCGGAATCGTACTTGCCGCAGCGGTCCTTGCACGAGCCTTCGGTCGTCGTCGAGTCCGTCGAGGTCGTGTCGCCGGTGTCCGCCGTGCCGGCGTCGCCGGTCTCGGAGTCCGACTGGACCGCCGTGTCCTGCTCGACCGCGGTGTCCTGCTCGACCGCGGTATCCTGCGCGACGGCGGTGTCCTGCTCGACGGCCGTGTCGACCGCGCTGCCCGTATCGGCCTGGGCCGTATCGCCGGCCCCGGTGTCGGCGTTGGTCACGGAGTCGGTGCCCGTCGTGGTGTCGGCGGCGCCCGTCGTGTCGGCCTTGGACGTGTCGCCGAACGCGACATCGGTCATGCCGCCGCCGGTGGTGTCGGCGTTGCCGGCGTTGCCGGCGTTGGACGAGGTGTCGTCGCCGCAACCGACCGCCGCGGTGAGCGCGACGGCGATGATCCAGCGGGTGGCGTGCGTCATGCGTTGCATCGTTCCGAACTCCTTGCCATTTCGTGGCAGTCGCGCTGGCCATCGGGCCAAATTCCGGGCGCGGGGCGCGGAGGGTAAGGAAGTGTGTCGTTGATGTCGAGCGGTTTTTCGCCCACCGCCCCGAGCCTCGACGCCGTCACGGTGCCGGGGTGTCCTTGTCTGCGCTGCAGTCGAGGTGACCATCCTCGAAATGCATGCAGATGTCCTCGTCGACGAAGCGAACCGCGCGGCGGACGCGGCAGATCTCGGCGTCCTTGGTGTCGAATGCGGCGATCTCGACCCAGCCGGTGCGACCGACGAACTCCGGGACCAGGGCGGGGGTCAACCAGACCTCGAAGGACTCCGACAGCGAAGAGCCATCGGCTGCCGGGTCCCAGCGCAGGCCGGGATGGGCCGAGTCGCGCGCGGGCCCCTCGTCGCGTGATGCCGAGATCGTCAGACCGGTCCGCCGCGGCGCGGCGCCTTCGCAGCGCAAGCGCAGCAAGATGAGCAGGTACCCCTGGAAGCCACGCGTGAGCTCGACGTCGCCGCCTTCGGCCAAGGCGGCGAAGCTGACGCCGGTCGGGTCGGTGGTGCCAAGCTCGCAGCGCACGACGGAGGGCTGCGCCGTGTCGCCCGCCCCCGCGCCGTCACTGCTGCAACCCGCGGCCAACCACGGCCAGGCGACGGCCAACGCGATCCCCCCGAGCCGGCGCGACCACGGACGAGGCGCGCGCGGCTGCGCGGCCAGGACACGGCGCGGCCCGTGGAGCACGCTCGTCCGCTCGGCAGGGGCCGGTACGCACGGCATCGCTCAGGCTCCTTCCTGGCCCATCGCCTGGACCGCCGCCCACGCCAGCAGCGCCCACCCGAGGATCATGCCGAGGCCACCGAGTGGTGTCACCATGCCGAGCTTGCGCACGCCCGTGGCCACGAGCGCGTAGAGGCTGCCCGAGAACACGGCGACGCCGAGGGTGAAGGCCCAGCCCGCGGCTTGCACCGTCGGCATCGCGGCGCTCGGCACCTTGCCCGAGCCGGCCCAGACGCCGACGCAGACCAGCACCAGGGCGTGCAGGAGTTGGTAGCGCGCGGCGGTCTCGAAGATCTGGAGATCCCGCGGCTCGAGCCGCCCCTGCAGGCCGTGGGCGCCAAACGCGCCGAGCACCACGCCCAAGCCGCCGAGCAGGCTACCGATCAAGATCCATCGCATCGTTGTCCCCCTTGGCCGGGCTCGCGTGGTCGGCCCCCAGGTGCTGCGCCGCCCGGACCACGGCACGGCGGACCCGAGGGTCGGGATCGTCGCGCAGCGCCAGGATCTGCACAAGGCGATCGCGCGCACGCAGCCGATCGAGCGACGCGACCGCGCCGAGCCGCGTCATGGCGTCGCGATCCTGCAACGCGCCGACCAGGGGCGCTGCGCTGGAGGCGTCGCCGTTGGTCCCAAGGGCCCAGGCAGCGGCGGCGCGCACCCTGGCAGCGTCGTCACCGAGCAGCAACGACGCCAAGGTCTCGGCATAGGCGGCCTCGTGCCGGCCGATCAGCGCCGTGACCGCCGCGACCCGCACGTCGCGATCGGGATCCTGGCGCATCAGCGCGACGAGCGCCGCGCGCAGCCGGGCGTCGCCGAGCGGCACTGCGCCGAGCAGCCGGCACGCCCCGATGCGGACCTGCGGAGATTCGTGACGCAGCGCCACGGCGATCGCGCCGGCACCGGCGCTCGGCCTGAGCTCCAAGGCGTGGCGCAGGCCTTCTGTGGGCGGATCGTGGCGCAGGGCGAGCAGCCGCTCACCAAGGGGGCCGACCGCCCGGAGCGCGTCGTCGCCGTGCAAGGGCACCATGGGCCTGCCGTGGTCGATCGCGCCGCTCCACGCGCCGACGCGGGACGCGGACGTCGCGGCGCCGGCCAGGTCGACGGCGGCGGCGCCGTGGGTCGAGGACGGCTGCGGGCCCGCGACGTCGGGAGTCGCGTGGACGGCGCCGGGCGCGGCCACCGGGGCTGCGGGGCGCGGCTCGCCGGGAGCTTGCGTGGCCACGTCCGCGGTCGCAGCGGGGCCGGGGCGGCGCGGACATCCCGTGATGCCGAGCGCCACGACCAGCACCACGCCAAGACGCAAGCGTCGGCCCGGCCCTAGCGATGTGAACGGGCCGCGCCGCATCGCCCGCTACCTCGTCGGCTTGGATTCGAGGAATTCGCGCAGCCCTGGCACGCGCGCGGCCGTGGCCTTGGCCACCTTGCGCGCGGCCGCGAAGGCGTGCTCTTCGACCAGCAGCTCCTCGTACGGCAGCGCCGCCACCGCGACGACGTCCGGTCCGAGGCCGCCATCATCGCCCAGGCGTCGCAGCAGGCGGCTGCCGAGGGTGCGATCGAAGCCTGCGCGGGCGACCAGGCCGATCGGCAGGACGTCCTCGGCCAGCTCCCGCGCGTGGCGGGGCGCGCAGATGCCCCGGCGGACGGCGTCCTCCAGCGAGCCAGCGATCCCGGCCCCGTCGACACGCCACGCGTTGACCAGATCCTCGGCGACGGCCCGGACCTCGGCGGCGCTGGCGAGCCCGTCGCTGAACAGGCTCGCCACGATCTGGAAGGCGTTGAAGGTCGGCACGACGCGGCCGGCATAGCGATCGTAGCGCGACGGCGGCGATCGACTGTCGAGGTGGATGAACGTTCGCCGCACCGGCTCGTCCCGCGGCAGCGAAGCCAACACCCCGAGGATGGCGTCGCGCTCGTCTTCGTAGGCGCCGCTGGCGTCGAGCAACGCGCGCAGGCGGCTGGCGTCGACGCGGCGCGAGACGATGTCGGCGTAGAGGCAATAGATGAGCGCGTCGACCTCGGCGTCGTCGCCAAAGCAGATCTCTTGGGCCGACACGCCCTCGGAGCGCAGCCAGGCCCGCGTCTCGAGGTGCGCGAGCAGCTTGTACGGCACCTGGCCGCGGATGCTGCGCAGCCTGCCCCGACGCAGCCGGGCGCCGAAGTCCTTGAGCACGAGGCGATCGCAGCGGACGCCGTGCAGGCGGAACATCGCCTCGATCCGGGGCCGCAGCTGGGTCGGACTGCCGCTGACCACGACGATGCGCGCCGCGCGACGGCCAGACAGCGCCGTCATCAGCGCGCGCATCCCCGGCACGGGCAGCTTGGCCCGCGGTGGCTCGAGCGCCGCGCGCAACAGGCCACGTGCGCTGGAGAAGTCGGTCTGCAGGTAGGTCTTGTCGAGGTCCCAGCGGTAGACGACCTCGACCGCGGCGTCCGCGCCCGGCGCCGGCGCACCGGCCTTGTCGGCGTCCTCAGCGGCCATCGCGACCTCCGACGGCGTCGGCCGCGTCGAACGCCGCGGCGAGATCGCTGGCGACCTCGTGCATCAGCCTGGCGCGGACGCATTTGAGCGAGAGCTTGATCGCGTTGTCGAGCGCGTGCTCGCCGGCGTCGGGCGCCGCGACCAGCACCAGCTGCTCGAGTCCGAGGATCGGCGCGCCGCCATATTGGCGGAACTCCGAGACCCGCTGCAGCTGGCCGACGCCGTCCGAGAGCAAGCGCAGGCCGACCCGCCAGGTCGTGCGCGCCTTCCAGGCGTAGCGGGCGGCCTCGACCGTCAGATCGGTCAGGCCTTCGAGCAGGCTGCGGACGGCGAAACCGGCGAACCCGTCGACCACGACCACATCGGCCAGGCCGCGCGGGATGTCGACGGCGCGGACGTTGCCGGCGAAGTGGAAGTTCGAGCGTGCGGTCGCGCGGCGCAGCGAGCGGTGCGCCTCGACCACGGCGGCCGGGCCGTCGGTGGGATCGGTGCCGGTCGAGAGCAGCGCCACGGTCGGCTGGCGGATGCCGCTGACCAGCCGGGCGTAGGTGGCGCCCATCGTGGCGAAGGCGTGCAGCGCGTCGGCGTCGGCCAGGGTCTCGCCAGAGACGTCGAGCAGCAGCGCCAGCGGATCCGCGTGGCCCGAGCGCGGCAGGGTCGGCACGACGCTCGCGAGCGCGACGGGCGCGCCGGGGCGGATCGGACGCAGGCTCGCGACGGCGAGCTGGCGCACGATCTGCCCGGGCGCGGCGGTCACGAGCGCGTCGGCCTCGCCGGAGCGCAACAACTCGAAGCAGATCGGCAGCGTGGTGCGCGCGACCTCGGCGTGGGCCAGCAGATCGCCGGTGGCGTGGGGCTGGCGCACGTTGGCGTCGACGATCCGCAGGCGCATGGGATCGTAGCTGCGTCTGGCGAGCTCGGCGCCGAGCCGCCGGCCGTCACCGACCAGGATCAGGTGCGCCTTGCCTTGGACCGACCGGGCCGCGGCCGCAGCCACGATGGACGTCGGCGCATCGACGCCGCCCGTCGCCTCGATCACCAGCGTCGGCTCTGCGTCGTGGGCCATGGCTACCTCCGACGCCCAGGATCACGGCACGCCCGGCGCACGTCAATCGCCGGTGGACGAGGCGATGCCCGGCGCGTCCGTGGCCGGCACATCCGCGGCGTGCGCGGCCGGGGCGGTCATGGCTGGCCGCGGCCGTTGGCCCTGCAAACGGTAGCGCCGCAGCTGCAGCGGCTGCTTGCCGTTCGCCAGCGTGAGGGCGCCGGTCGAGGGCAGGTCGAACGCCGCCGCGAACCCGGGGTGGCCGTCGAAGACGAACGCGTCGACGCCGACGAAGCCGCCCCAATGCGCGCCCAGCTCGCGGTAGAGCTGCTCGACGTCGCGGCCGCCCGGCGCGGTCGCGACCGGCGGACTCGTGACGATCACCGTCCCCGCAGGCGCCTCGACCGCGCGGGCGTCGCCGCGTTCGACGCGGATGACCTCGCTCATGCCGGCGCGGCGGATCTGGATCGTCGCTGTGCGCACGGCGCCGCGATCGAAGTCGAGGCCCAACACGTCGAGCTTGGTCGCCGAGGCGAGCGCGGCCTCCTCGTGCGCCAGCGCCGCGGCACGCTCTTGATCGAGCAGCTTGCCCATCACGTCGCCATGCCAGGGCCAACGCTCGACGGCGAAGTCACGTCGGGCACCCGGCGCCAGGCGCAGCGCGTTCGACACCGCCTCGATCAGCAGCGTCGCCGAGCCGCAGAGCGGGTCGAGCAGCGGGCGCGTGCCGTCCCAACCGCTGGCCATCGCCATCGCGGCCGCCACGTTCTCGCGCACGGCGTCTTCGGCCTCTGCCACACGGTAGCCGCGCCGATGCAGCGGCAAGCCGCAGAGATCGAGCGCGACCGTCGCGCGGTCGCCGGCGAAGCGGATGTGGATGTGCACGTCCGGGTCGTCGAGATCGACGCTCGGACGCCCACCGTAGCGCCGACGCAGCCGGTCGCAGATGGCGTCCTTGGCCCGCATCGACGCCGCGATCGGGTTGCCGAGGCCGTTGCCGCCCTGCCCTCGCTTGCGCCCGGGCCCCTCGGCCGCGCCGGGCAACACGCCGCTGCAGTAGACCGCGATGGTGTGGCGATCGTCGAGCCAGTCGGCCCAGCAGAGCTTCGACAGCGACGCGTAGAGCGTGTCGGCGTCCGGGCAGTCGATGTCCGCGAGCAGCAGCAGCAGCCGCGTCGCCACGCGCATGTGCACCAGGGCGCGCGCGGCGTCTTCTGGCTCACAGCGCAAGATGACGCCGTCGCGTCGCACGTCGACGACGTTCAATCCAAGGCGCTGGCAGTCATCCGCGACGAGATCCGCGGTGCCCCGCGCGGCGGTGGCAAGCAGGTGCATGGCGAGTTCTCACAGCGGCGCGCTTGCGCGGAGCGAGCGTCCGGATCAGCGATCGTTCGATCTACGCGACGGCGGGCGGAGCGGGGCTCTTGCGCTCGCCCCAGCCTGACGGCGGCTCTTCCAGGGCGTGCTCGAGCACCTCTTCGATCCTCGACACGAACACGATCTCCAGGGCGTCGCGGGCGCTCTGCGGGATGTCCCGCAGGTCGCGGCGGTTGCGCTCGGGCAGGATCACCTTGTGGATGCCGCCACGCTGGGCCGCGAGCACCTTGTCCTTGATGCCGCCGACCGGCAGGACCAGGCCGCGCAAGGTCGCCTCGCCCGTCATCGAGACATCGCCGCGGACGCGCACGCCCGAGAGCAGAGAGACCAGCGCCGTGTACATCGTGACGCCCGCGGACGGGCCGTCCTTGGGGATGCCGCCGGCCGGGAAGTGGACGTGGATGTCCTGCTCCTCGAATGCGGTCCGCGCGATGCCCAGCTGCGCCGCGTTGGCCTCGACCAACGACAGCGCGATCTGCGCCGACTCCTTCATCACGTCGCCGAGCTGACCGGTCAGGCGCATCTTGCCCTTGCCCGGCATCGCCGACGCCTCGATGAAGAGCAGGTCACCGCCCGCGCGGGTCCAGGCCATGCCCGTGGCGACGCCGGGGCGCTCGGTGCGCTCAGCGACTTCGGGCAGGAAGCGCGGCGGCCCCAGCACCTCGTCGAGGTCGTTCTCGTCGACGGTCTTGGTCTCGTACTCCTGCTTGACGACACCGACCGCGACGCGGCGACAGACGTCGGCGACCCGCCGCTCCAGGCTGCGGACGCCCGCCTCGCGCGTGTACGACTGGATCACCGTCTCGAGGATGGCGTCCGTCACGACGCATTGCTCCTCGGTCAGGCCGTGCGACTTGAGCTGCTTCGGCAGCAGGTGCTGGCGCGCGATGTTCATCTTCTCTTCGTGCGTGTAGCCCGAGAGCTCGATGAGCTCCATGCGGTCCAGCAGCGGCGCCGGGATCGTGTCGGTCGTGTTGGCCGTCGCGATGAAGAGCACCTTCGACAGGTCGTACGGCGTGTCGAGGTAGTGGTCGGTGAAGGTGTTGTTCTGCTCGGGGTCGAGGACCTCGAGCATCGCCGCGGTCGGGTCGCCACGCCAGTCGTGCGTGAGCTTGTCGACCTCGTCGAGCATCAGCACCGGGTTGGCCGAGCCGGCCTTCTTCAACGCCATGATGATCTTGCCGGGCATGGCGCCGATGTAGGTGCGGCGGTGGCCGCGGATCTCGGCTTCGTCGCGCACGCCGCCCAAGCTGATGCGCTGGAACTTGCGCCCCAGGGCCTCGGCGACCGAGTGGCCGAGCGAGGTCTTGCCGACGCCGGGCGGGCCGACGAGGCAGAGGATCGGGCCGCGCATGTCGTTCTTGAGCTTGGTGACCGCGAGGTACTCGATGATGCGGCGCTTGATCCGCTCGAGGCCCCAATGCTTGGCGTCGAGCACGGCCTGGGCGTTGGCCAGGTCCAGGTTGTCGACGGTGGTCTTGGACCAAGGCAGGTCGCCGATCCACTCGAGGTAGGTGCGAGCGACGGTGTACTCGGGGCTGCCCTGCTGGATCGTGCGCAGGCGCCGCAGCTCCTTGTTCGCGATCTTCTGGGCGTCTTCGGGCAGGCCGATCTTGTGCAGGCGCTCCTCGAGCTCCGCCAGCTCGTCGCCCTCGCCGCCCTCGAGGTCGCCGAGCTCCTTCTGGATCGCCTTGAGCTGCTTGCGCAGGACGTACTCGCGCTGGCTCTTGTTGAGCTCGCCCTTGACCTCGGAGTTGATGCGCTGGCTGATCCGCAGGATCTCGACCTGCTGCATCACGAGCTGCAGCGTCTTGTTCAGCATCTCGGCGACGTCGCCCGCCTCGAGCACGTCGACCTTCTCCTCGACCGAGACGCCGAGGTGGGTCAGCAGCAGGTAGACCAGGCGCGACGGGTGCTCGAACTCCTCGTTGAGGTCCGACGCGTTGATCGGCAGCTCCGGCACCATGCCGAGCAGCTCCTGGGCCGCCTCGCGCACGCTGTGGACCAGGGCCTCGACCTTGGCCTCGCTGCGCGAAACCTCGGGCAGCAGCTCGAGCTCGCCGATCATGTAGGGCTCTTCGCTCTCGAAGCGCTTGATGCGGAAGCGATCCACACCACGGATCACGACGTGGTAGGTGTCCGGGCCGTTGCGCAGCACCTTGATCAGCTGACCGGTGCAGCCGGCCCAGTAGAGGTCGTCGGGCTTGGGGTTGTCGACGGACTTGTCGCGCTGCGCCACCACGGCGACCACGGCCGCCTTGCGATCGCCGATGCTCTCGAGCAGGCGGATCGACTTGCCCCTGCCGATGACGACGGGCATCACGGCACCAGGGAAGAGCACGGCGTTGCGAAGCGCCAGGATCGGCATCGACGGCAGTGACTGGGTCTTGGTTTCGTCCATGGAGACCTCCCCGCCGTCGCCGGCGATGTTCCGTGCGGTCCTGGGCGCGCAGCCCTCCCCGCCACCCTACAGAAGCACGCACCCCTGACGCAATCAAGGGAGCCCGGACCGGTTCCTTCAGCCTTGTGGCTCCAGGTCGCGCGATGACGCCGCCCACGCCGGCGCCCAGATCTCGAGTTCCCTTTGCATGCTCTCGGCTTCCATCGCGAAGTCCGCGTCGCGCAGCACCGTGGCTGCCAACCAGAGATCCGACCAGAGGCCAAGTCGATGCCCGCTTCGCACGCGTGCAAGAAGCGCGGCGTCGACCGCCTCGGTTCCGTCGTCCTCGGGGCTCGCGAGGCGCTGGTCGCGAACCTGGGCGATGGCCGTGAGCACCCGCAGCGATTGGGCTGCGTCCAGCGCGCCGAGGTCGTCGAGCCGCGCTGCGCGCTCGGCCAGCGCGGGCACATCGACGGCGGCGCCCGTGAGCAGGGCGAGCCGTGTCAGGGCGTCGAGCGCGGCGGCCTGCCCCAGCGGTTCGCGCAGCTGGTCCCACGACCGTGCAGCGTGGGCGAGCTTCTCGGCGGCGAGGTCGAAGGCGCCGAGCCAAAGGGCGACCGCGCCGACAGTGGCGGCCGCCGCCGCCGCCTCGCGGGGCGTGGTGCGCGCGTCGAGGCCATCGGCCACACCGACGGCCCGGTCGAGCACGCCGCGCGTCCCGGTCAGCAGGTCGATCTCGACCTCGATCAGGTCCAGGGCGAAGCGCTCGCTGACGCTCAGATCCTCGCCCAGGCCGGTGACCGTGGCGCGCAAGGCCAAAGCGGTCTCGATCTCCATGGAACGCAGGGCCAGGCGAAGGCCGAGCATGCCGGCGCGCCGCTGCACCCTGGGCCCGTGCTCATCGGCGTTGGCGTCGGCGATGAAGCTCTCGGCGCTGCTGGCCTCGGACATCGCCAGCGCGACCTCGGCCAGCGCGAGGCGGACCTCGGCAGCCCCACGCGCATCGGCGACGTTCTCGAGCACCGACAATGCCCGCTCCATGCGCCCGCGTCCGTCTGCCAGCGCGCCAAGGCGACACGTGATCGCGGCGGCGTTGACGGCGCAGGCGACGACGTTCGACAGCTGCCCCGCGGCCAGGAACGCCTGCTCTGCGGCCTCGAACTGCGCCAGCGCCTCTTCGGCGGGCCCGGTCTCGGCCAGCAACAGGCCCAGGCCGAGCCGTCCGCCGCCGAGCAGGTGTTCGTCGCCGGTCGCCTCGCCGAGCTCGAGCGTGCGGGCGAACGCGCGGGCGGCCTGGTCGCGCCGACCGAGGTCACGCGCGGCGTGGCCGACGTTGAGGGCCGCCAGCGCTTCGAGCCGCTCGTGCCCGACCGCGCGCGCCTCGGACCACGCCTGATCGAACGCGGCCGACGCCTCGTCGATCCGCCCCAGCTGTCTGCAGACGTCGCCGATGCAGATCCGCGCGTTGATCGCGCCCATCGCGCTGCCCGCCGCCTGGAACCGCGCGAGCGCGGCGTCGAAGTCGGCGAGCGCCAGCTCGAGCTCGCCGAGGCGCTGCCGCACCCGTCCCAGGTTGCCGCGGGTCATCGCGATCAAGTCGTCGCGCCCCGAGGCTCCCGCTGCGACCTCGGCGGCCAGGTGCTCGCGACGGGCGATCAGCAGGTCCCCGGTGAGCTCGGCGAGGTTGCCGAGCTCGGTCCGCGCCGTCGCGACCCAGCCCTGCAGGTCCGTGTGGCCGGCCTCGTCGGCGATCCACTCGTAGAGCTCACGCGCACCACCGAGGTCTCCGCGCCGGCTGCGCGCGACCGCCGCCAGGCGAGCACCGGTGCAGGCGCCCTGGACGTCATCGGCGCCGAAGTACAGGTCTCGCGCCCGCTCGGCGAGCCGCATCGCCGCGTCCAACTGGTTGGCGTCGAGGCGCTGACGCGCGCTGGCGATGAGGCCTTTGGCGACCTCGAGCTCCGGAGCGCCGCCCACCGTCAGACCATCACGTTGCCGCAGGAGAGGTCGATGCCCTGCCCCGTGACGGCGTCGCCGCCGGGCCCGACGAGGAACTGGACGTAGGCGGCGACCTCCTCGGGTTTGGCCATGCGCCGCAGCGGCTGCTGCGCCAACTGCGAGGCCGTGACCTGCTGCAACGTCTTGCCGGTGAGCTGGGCCAGCCGCGTCAGCGAGTCGTGGGCCATCTGCGTATCGACCCAGCCAGGGTTCAGCGCGTTGACGCGGATGTTGCGCGGCCCCAGCTCGTGCGCCATCGTCCGCACCACGCCCATCAGCGCGTGCTTGCTGGCGACGTAGGCCGACGAACGCGGCGCACCGTAGCGCCCCAAGACCGAGCCGATGAAGAGGATCTTGCCGCCGGCGGGCATGTGCAGCGACGCCAGCTGCGCCAGGAAGTAGGTGCCGACGAGGTTGACGTTGAGCACCTTGCGCCAGGTGGCGCGCGACTCTGCCGAGACGTCGTCGATCGGCGTATCGGCATGGATGCCCGAGTTGCAGATGAGCACGTCGATCGGGCCAAAACGCGACTCGGCCGCGACGACGGCGTTGTCGATCGACGCTTCGTCCTCGAGATCCAGCCGCACGGCCTGGCATTTGTCCTGGCCGATGTCGATCGCGACACCGAGCGTGCGGTTGTACGACCGGGCGCCCAGCGTCAACCGGTTGTTGCCTTCGCCCAGCAAGCGCGCGATCGCTTCGCCGATGCCGCGGGACGCGCCGGCGATGAAGATGTGCTTGGGCCGGTTCTGCAGCGCGTCGAGCAGCGCGCTCTGGGGCAACTTCACGGTCTGCATGGTCACTCCCGGCCGCCGGAGGGCGGCACGTGGTCAGGGCGCCGGCTGCGCCTGGGCCGCCATCGGCGCGCGCTGACGGGCGCGCAAGGCCTGTCCGGCCTCGCCGAAGACACTCTGCCAGACTGCGACGGTGATCGAGAGCACGAGCCAGGTCGCGACGAGACCGTACAGGGCATAGAGGCTGACCCGAAACGCGCGGTAGAGCGGGGGCTTGCGTTCGACGCGGCTGAGCCTGGCGCGCAGCGCGGCGTCGCCTAGCGCGTGGTCGTCACCGCCCGGGTCGGTCGCGTCGGTCCCCGCTCCCGTGCGACGATCGGCCCCGCCCCGGGCCACGTCGTCCGTGACCGCGTCCGCGGCGTCGCTCGGCGGGGTCCCTCGCGTCGGATGCGTCATTTGCCGTGGCTCCCGAGCGCGTCGCGCAGGGCTCCCTGGTTGATGGCCTGGTAGATGTCGCAGACGCCCGGGATCGGCACGCCGCAGCGCTCTTCGCTCTCAAGGCAGACGAAGTCGCGCTGCATGTTGCTGCACATCCGGCCGGAGCCGTCGGTCAGCGCGCCGGTCTTGGGATCGCAACGCGGCGAGCAGAACGGCACGGGCCCCGCGACGCCCTCATAGGCGCCACTGTCGTCATGATCGACCAGGATCGCGTTGGCGATGGCGAACGGACGCATCGGGAAGAAGTCCGGGAAGCGGACGGGCGGCGCAAACGCCGACTTGACCACCGGGACGTTCGAAAACGCCATCGACGCCACGCGCGGCAGCTGCAGCTCGCCGAAGGGAACGTCCAGGCTGACCGGGCGCATCCAATGCTTCTCGGCCCGACCCATGGCGATGACGACGATCCAGCTGTCCCGGTTCGTCGGCAGGTCGAGGTCGAACGTGCCGTCGAAGTCGACGATCGCGCTGGTCTCGACCTCGAGATTCTTGCGCGCCGCGACGTAGCCGTTGACGTAGACCTCGATGAGGTCCACGCCATACCACGACGCCGTCTGCACCTTGACCTTGAGCGTGACCTTGCCACCGCCCTTGACCTGCAGCAGCTCGCCCGGCCCCTTGCCCTGGACGCTGGCGTCGATCATCGGCCCGAACGAGGTGACGACCTTGCCTGCGCGCATCGAGCGGGCGAGCTCCGCCGGATCGATCGCCGCGGGGGCGTCAGTCGAGCTGCGGATGTAGTTGCGCGGCGTGCCGGGCTCGATCGACGCGGCGTGGCTGTCGGAGCCGCCGGTCGCCGCGCGGACCATGCCGTACTCGAGCAGCCGCATCCAATCGCCGATGGCGCCGTTGCGCTCGCCGCACGGGCGGTCGAGATCCTCGGCCTTGACGGCCTGCTCGAAGGGGAGCTTGAGCTTCTTCGGGTCGAAGCGGCAGAGCGCCGTGAGGTTCTCCAGCATCGCCGCCGCCGCGACAGCGTCAGGGCCGTCCGGCGTCGACCATTTGGCCTTCTCTTCGGGGGTCCGCTGTAGCTCGGTCATCCACGCGGCCTGCTCCTCCGGCCGGCGCACGTTGATCGCCGTGTTGACCGCCACCGCGAGCGCCCGACGATGCCGCATCTTGCAGGCGTCGATGCGCTCGGTCTCGGGGCAGGTGGTCAGGCGACCGGCGGCGTCGACCGCCATCAGGCCCGGCGTCTCGCTGAGCTCGGGCAGCACCGAGAGCTCCGGGCAGGCCGTGCCCAGCGCGAGTCGCGCCGCGGCGGGATCGGTGACGCCGTTGGTCTTGCCGGCCTCGTCGATCCGGGCCATGCAGCGCTCGTAGACCTGGATCTCGCGCACCGTCGGCGTGTGGATCAGATCGAAGCGCTTGCCGTTGAGCACCTCGAGGGTGTCGAAGTCGCAGGTCGTGGTCCGGAACAGGGCGGTGTCGAGCGCACGGCCGGCCTCGGTCTCGGCGCCGCTGCGCAGGCGGGTCATGGTGTAGGGGTTGAGCCCCATCTGGTCGGCCCAGCCGAGGAACCCGTCGCGCGGGTGGGCGATGATGGTCGTCGGCCGGTCCGTCGCGCTCGCGAAGCCGCTGCGCTCGAACACCATGGCATCGATCAGGCGATCGCTCGACATGCAGTACCAATCGAGCGAGCCGTGGCTGGGCACATCGAGGTCCTTGTACGCAAACGGGAAGCCGATGTAATGGCCGATGTCCAGGGTCGAGATCTCGACGCCGACGACGGACTGCAGCCAGAGGTCGAGGCCAAGGTCGCGGATCACGGGCCGAAGGTCGGTGACGACGTCGTGGTCGGTCGCCGCGACGTAGTCCACGCCTTCGGCCACGATCGTGCGGACACGCTGGGTCAGCGCCATGCCGGAGTCGAAGCTCGGTCGCTGGTGCAAGTGGAAGTCGCCGCTGACCCAGCCGGTCGTGTCGACCTCGTGGACAAGGCGCGCCACCAACGGCAGGTGCTGGCCCTCGCCGAGGGTCACGCGATCGACTTGGTGGATGCTGTACTCGGGGCCGTGCGAGACGACGATGCGGTAGTCGCCCGGCGCGAGCGCGAGGTCCGCCTCGCCGTGTTCGGCGTACGCGATGGCCTCGACGCCGGTTCCCAGTCGGCCCTGGCCGGCGAAGACGCGGCGGTTGCTGTCGCCGTTCACGAGGTCACCCGTCGGCGTCAGCGCCTGGACCGTGACCTTGGCCGGCAACGCCGCACCGGTCTCGTCCGTGACGCGCGCCCGCACCCGCGCCGGCGTCGGCAGCGACAGCAGGACCACGCGCTTGCTGCCTGCGTCGACGCGCACCGACAGCGGCTTGCCGAAGACGACGCCGTCATGGTCACGCGCCACGAGCACCCAGTCGCCGACCTGCAACGCGGCCGAGAAATCGCCGTCCTCGACCTCGTCGACCCCGAGATCCGCGTCGATCGCGTTGACCACGCCCGGCGAGCGATCGAGATCGCGGTTGGCTTCGACCAGCTCGTCGACGGACGACCACGCGCGACCCGGCTCTGGATCGCGGAACACCAGCACCGTGGCGTTCGCGGCGGCGCTGCCGGTGGCGCCCCAGCGCACGACGCCTTCGACGCGCCCCGTGGGGGTGCCGCGGTGCTTGTCCATGACCTCGAGCACGCTGGCTGCGTCGCCTCCGCCGACGGTCAGGAAGCGCTCGTACTCGTAGATGCGCTGCCGATCGCAGGTCTCGTCGTCGTCCGCCGCCTGCTTGCAGCTGAGCGAGGCCGCGACGAAGGGCGTCGCCGTCGAGGTGAAGACGGGGACCGCCACCTTGGGCGGCGGGTCGTTCGGGTCGCGCTTGACGGTGTAGTAGGCGTAGCTGACGTCACCGCCGACCGCCGCGACATAGTCGAAGATGAAGGGCTGGGCGAAGGTGTCGCGACCGTCGAACCAGGCCGTCCAGGTCGCCTCCTCTTGATCGAAGCCGTAGAGCGGGACGAACTGCTTGTTGTGCTTGCCAAAGAACAGGAAGTCGCCGCCGCCCATGCCGCCGGAGCGGTCGGTCTTCTTCGTCACCGCCGGCGAGTCGCCCAGGATGATGTCGATGACGCCCTCGTCGCCCCGGATCACGTTCATCGGCAACGTGTCCGAGCAGGTGCACGTGGGGCAGCCGTTGCCGTCGGTCTTGAATGCCAGGCAGGCCTCGCTGCACTCGGTCTTGGGGCAGAGGCAGGCGCCGACGGCGTCCCCGGGCTTGTCCTTGGTGCAGACCAGACCCTGGGCGCAAGCCTTCTTGTCCGAGCACGAGCCCAAGTCGCCTGGCGGGTCGTCCAGGAGGATCCGCGTCACCATGCGCACGAACTGCTCACCCGGCCGCAGGATGTAGTCCGTCTGGAAGCTGACCTCCGCCTTGATGTCCTTGAAGCCCAGGCTCTCGAGCGTGTCCTTGCGGTCGCGCATGACGTAGAGGCTGTGCAACATCGCATAGCCCTTGCCCTCGACCCGGATCGAGGCCTCCTTGCCGTCCGAGCCGTCGTTGAGGACCTTGACCTCGCTGGTCATCGGGGCCGGGACCAGGAGGTTGGCGAAGGGGAAGACCTCCGCGAAGCGATCGCGGCCGGCGCCCAACGGGAAGCGGCCATCCTTGCGGCGGATGTCGAGGTCGACGAGGCTGCCGCCGAACACGCCCGGCCCCCACGACCGACCGCTGTCGAGGATGACGGCGCGGACCTTGTCGTTTTCGATCAGGAAGTCCCCGACGTCGCCATAAGCGACCGGGCCGCCCACCAGCTCGGAGCGGGTCACCGCGCGGCGCGCCGACAGCAGGTTCGGCTCGTCTTGTTGGCAGCCGGCTGCGGCGAGCAGCGTCAGCAGCAGTGCCGCCAGCCCCCATGCGCGGCGAGATGGCCCGCGTCCACGCGCCGCGGCGCGGCCCCAGATCATTGGCGACGCGATCCCGGTCGAGGTGTCGGCGCGATGTTGCGAGAGCAGAGCCATCGGCGAACCTCGGGCCTAGTAGCGCATGGCGATCTTCGCCAGCAGCGTGTCGTTGTCGTACGGCGAGCCATGCAGCTCCCGGCGATGGTCGTATTGCAGCTGGAAGCGCGACATGTTGGCGATGAAGTGCCAGGTCACGGCGGCCGACAGCCAGAGTTCGTCGTCGTTGGTCTCGACGTCGACGTTCGGATCGACGAGATCGGCGCGCAAGGCGACGCCGAGCTTGCCGCGGGTCATGCCGACCTCTGCGCTCATCGACTGGCGACGAATCGTCTCGCTCAGCGTTGCCGCCGTCGTCGGCGTCTGCGACGGCTCGGCCGTATCGCGGATCCACTCGAGCAGCAGGTGGGCGCCAGCGACCTTGAGGTGCAGGTCCGCAGACTGCCCCGTCATCCAGGCTGATCCCGAGTCGTTGACATAGGCGCCGCCGCCAAGCGAGAGCCGCAGCTTGCCGCCGTCGAGGTCCGCCACGGCGGGCCCGACCTTGCCCAACGGCTGCACCTGCAGCCGGCCCACGCCCGAGACGCCATGGAAGCGGTTGCCGCGGGTGCCGGCCGGGCTCTCGATGCCCTGGTAGAACGAGCCCTGGCGATCGAAGCCGTTGTAGATGCCGAGGCGCCACGACAGGTTGGCCAACTCGTAGTCGCCACCGAGCGTCAAGCCGACCTGGCGGAACGGCGCCATGGCGTCCGCCGAACGCGAGCGCTCCGACAGGCCAGAGTCCGACGAGCTCAGGATCGCCGAGTAGGCGAAGGGGACGGTGCGCACGCCGAACCACATCTTGGCGAACCGGTAGCGCTCGTAGCCGATCCACGCGTCCGTCAACGCGCCGCCGGTGCCGGCGAGCACGCCGCTTTGGGCTGCCGCCAGGTCGGTGACGATGGCGT
This sequence comes from uncultured Enterobacteriaceae bacterium, assembly GCA_964586155.1. Classification (GTDB taxonomy): domain Bacteria; phylum Myxococcota_A; class UBA9042; order UBA9042; family UBA9042; genus SXNM01. The sequence goes on from CAZPHC010000028.1 coordinate 73,833, forward strand.
AGGTGACCTCGTTGGTGAGGTGGCCGGAGGCGCCGAGCCGAGCCCGCGGGATGCCGAAGCCGGGCCGCTCGGCCAGGTCGCCACGGACGCGCTGGTTGTTCTCGCCGGTCAGCAGGCCGGCGCGCATCTCGATCCGGACCGACGGTTGCAGCGTGAGCTGCCCATGGCGCAGCGTGAGCATACCGGGGGCGTAGCCGGCGGTGCCGCTGCCCCCCTGCGTCGACGCCGTCGCCTCCTCGGGCGGTTGCAGCGACGTCGCGTCGCCACCGGCGCCGAACGCCGCGGTGGGCGTGGCGCAAAGGCCAATGAGCGCCGTCGCCCACGCCGCTGCACGCACGGTCATCGAAAGGTGCTTGCCTCGCATGGCTCCATCCTCCTGCACGGCGGCCAGCCTAGCAGGGGAAACGGCCGGCGGCCAGCACCCGACGGCTTGACGACGGCGACGCTGGCGACCGGACGCGACCGCCCGCGCCGCGTGCGCAGGTCCCCGATCGATGGCACGCTGCGCCCTCGACGTGCACACGGAGGTCCCCGATGTCCAAGCCACGCCCCAACGCCGCCCAGGCAACCGCGGACGCTCGCGCCATGGTGCAGGATCGCGCGCGACGGATCGGCGCGCAGCTGGCGGCGCTGTATCCGAACCCGCCGGTGCCGCTCGATCATCGCGATCCGTACACCTTGCTGGTCGCGGTCGCCCTGTCGGCCCAGACGACCGACAAGAAGGTCAACGAGGTCACGCCGGCGCTCTTTGCCCGGGCGCCGACCCCGGAGGCGATGGCGGCCCTGGGGGCGGACGGCATCCTGCCCTTCATCCGCCAGGTCGGGCTGGCCCCGACCAAAGCGCGCAACCTCGCACGTGCGGCGGAGCTGCTCGTCGAGCGCCACGGCGGCCGGGTTCCGCAGAGCTTCGAGGCCCTCGAGGCCTTGCCGGGCGTCGGCCACAAGACGGCGTCGGTGGTGATGGCGCAGGCGTTCGGGGTCCCCGCCTTCCCGGTGGACACCCACATCCACAGGCTGGCCGCGCGCTGGGGCTTGAGCGACGGCAGCAGCGTCGAGCGCACCGAGGCGGACCTCAAGGCGCTCTACCCCGCGGCGTCGTGGAACGACCTGCACTTGCAGATCATCTTCTTTGGTCGCGAGCACTGCCCCGCGCGCGGTCACGCGCCCGAGGCCTGCCCGATCTGCAGCTGGGCGGCCGGCCCCTACTTGGCCAGCAGCGAGAGCAACCAGCCGTAGAAGCCGGTGTGCACGTCGTACTTGCCGCCGCTCGCGGCGGTCGACTTGCCGGCGACCTGGCTGTGGCCGACGAAGGCCTTCAGGCCGTAGTTCGTCCCGCTCGCCGCGATGCTGGCGTTGCCGTCACGGGCGGTGAACGCCGTCGGCGCGCACCCTTCGTCGGTCACGCCGTTGCAGTTGTTGTCCTTGCCGTCGCAGACCTCGGTGCCGGGGCCCTTGTCGCCCTTGCAGGTGCCGAGGCTGCCGTCGGCCTGGCAGAGCTGGACGCCGTCCTTGCACTCGCCCTTGCCGCGGGTCTTGGCGTCGTAGGTGTAGCAGGCCTCGGAGAGGTTGGTGTTCACCGTGTTGCTGCAGCCCTTGACCTTGTCGCAGGCGTCTTCGGTGCAGACGTTGCCGTCGTTGCAGGTCAGCGCCTTGCCCGACAGGCAGGTCCAGCTGCCGCCGGCGTCCTTGCCGCAGACGTCGCCGCTGGTGCAGGCGTTGTCGTCCGAGCACGACTGGACGAGTTCCTTGGCCACGCACTTGCCGGTCGTCGTATCGCACGAGTCGCTGGTGCACGGGTTCTTGTCGTCGCAGACGATGTCCTTGCCGGCGGTGCACTTGCCGGCCTGGCACGAGTCGCCGACGGTGCAGGCGTTGCCGTCCGCGTCGCAGTCGCCGCCCTGGGCGGTGTGCTGGCAGCCCTGCTTCGGATCGCAGGCATCCGCGGTGCACGGGTTCTTGTCGTCGCAGTTCAGCTTGGAGCCGGCCTTGCAGGCGCCGCCGAGGCAGGCGTCCTGGGTCGTGCAGAGCGAGCCGTCCGCGTCACACGGGGTCGCGTCGTCCTTGACGTCGGCGACGCACTTGCCGCTGGACGGCACGCACGCCGTCTTCTTGCAGAAGTTGTCGCTCGTCGTGTCGCAGTTGACCACGGTGACGGGGTTGATCTTGCACTGCTTGGTCGAGTCGCAGTACAGCGTGCCGTTGCAGAGGTTGTCGTCTTCCTTGGCCTTGCAGTCCGCGTCGGTGTTGCAGCCGCAGGTGTTGACGCCGCCCTTGCACTGCCCCTGGACGCACGCGTCGTTCTGGGTGCAGGCGTTGCCGTCGTCGCAGGACTTGGCGTCGAGCGCGGTGTTCTTGCAGCCGTCCTTCTGGTCGCAGGTGTCCAGGGTGCACTGGTTGTCGTCGTCGCACTTGACCTTCTCGTTGACCGGCGAGCCCTTGCAGGTGCCGGCCTGGCACGCGTCGAGCTCGGTGCAGGCGTCGCCGTCGTTGCACGGACCCGCGAGCGGCGTCGCGACACAGCCGGCCTTCGGATCGCACGAGTCCGAGGTGCAGGCCTTCTTGTCGTCGCAGTCCAAGGTCGGGCCGGGCTTGCAAGCGCCGTCCGAGCAGGCGTCCGGCGAGGTGCAGACGTTGTCGTCGGCCTTGCACGGCGTGCCGTCCTTCTCCTTGTTGATGACGCACTTGCCGCTCGAGGGCTCGCAGGCGTTCTGCTGACAGACCGAGTTCAGCGAGTCGTCGCACTTGACGATCGTGCCCGGGTTGACCTTGCACTGGAACGGCTGCTGCGACTTGTCGCAGTAGAGCGTGCCGTTGCAGAAGTTGCCGTCCTCGGAGCCGGTGCAGTCGGAGTCGCTGCTGCAGCCGCAGGTGTTGACGCCCGCGACGCAACTGCCGCCCTTGCAGTAGTCGTTCTTGGTGCAGGCGTTGCCGTCGTCGCAGACCGCGGCGTCGTCCGCCTTGTGCGTGCAGCCCGACTCGACGGCACAGGCGTCGGTGGTGCAGGGGTTGCCGTCGTCGCACTTGACCTTGATGTCGAGCGGCTTGCCGACGCAGGCGCCCTTGGCGCAGACATCGCCCACGGTGCAGGCGTTGCCGTCCTCGCAGCCAGCGCCGTCGGCCACCGGGCTGAAGACGCAGCCCTTGATCGCGTCGCACTGGTCGGTCGTGCAGGGGTTCTTGTCGTTGCAGTCGAGGGTCTTGCCGCCGACGCAGGTGTAGAGCTTGGTCGTCGGCTCGGTGCCACAGGCGTCGTCGGTGGTGCAGACGTTGCCGTCGTCGCATTTGTCGACGCGCGGCTTGCTCAGGCACTTGCCGGTGTCCTTGGCGCAGGAATCGTCGGTGCAGAACTCAGCGTCGTCGCAGTTCTTGGCCTTGCCGGCTGCGCAGCCGCCGCTGACGCAGGTGTCGGACACCGTGCAGGCGTCGTCATCGGCGTTGCAGGGGTTGGTGTTCGGCGTGAAGACGCAGCCCTTGGTCGGATCGCACGAGTCGTCAGTGCACGGGTTGCTGTCGTCGCACTTGACCTGGGCGCCCACGAGGCAGGCGCCGGACTTGCACTGGTCGTCCTTGGTGCAGACCGAGCCGTCGGCGTCGCAGGGCTTGCCGTCGATGCCCTGGACGATCTCGCACTTGCCGACCTTCGGGTTGCAGGAGTTGGTCTGGCAGGCGTTGTTGAGGCTGTCGTCGCAGTTGACGATCGACGAAGGCTTGACCTTGCACTGGAAGGGCTTGGCGCTGGTGTCACAGAACAGCGTGCCGTTGCAGAGGTTTCCGTCTTCCTTGCCCTCGCAGTCGGCGTTGACGGTGCAGCCGCAGACGTTCTCGCCCGAGACGCACTTGCCGGCCTGGCAGGTGTCGTTGAGGGTACAGACGTTGCCGTCATTGCACGAGACATCGGTCTGGGGCGCGTGGACGCAGCCGGCCTTGGGATCGCAGGTATCGGCCGTGCAGTCGTCCCCGTCGTCGCAGGTCGCGGTCACGTCGACGGCCTGACCCACGCAGGTGCCCGCAGCGCAGGCGTCCTTCTCGGTGCAGCCGTTGCCGTCGTTGCAGGGACCGTCGTTGGGCTTGTGCGTGCAGCCGGTGGTCGCGTCGCAGCTGTCGGCGGTGCACGGCGAGCCGTCGTCACAGTCGACCGGCGAGCCCTTGCAGGCGTCGCCGTTGCAGAGCTCCTTGGTCGTGCAGGGGTTGCCGTCGTTGCACGGCTCGCCGTTCTTGTCGCTGTACTTGCACTTGCCGGTCGCGATCTCGCACTTGCCCAGCGTGCAGACGTCGCCCGAGTCACAGGTCTTGGCCTGCCCGGCCTCGCAGACGCCCGCCTTGCAGATGTCGCCGACCGTGCAGGGGTTGTCGTCGGCGTTGCAGGACTCGCCGCTGCTCGGTGCGCTGGCGCAACCCTTGGCCGCGTCGCAGGTCTCGGCCGTACACGGGTTGCCGTCGTCGCAGACCTTGGCCGCGCCCGCGGTGCAGGCGCCCTCGACGCAGGTGTCGTTCTCGGTGCAGACCGAGCCGTCGGCGTCGCATGGCGTGTTGCTCGCCGGGGTGTGCTTGCAGCCCGACGACCCGTTGCAGCTGTCGGTGGTGCAGGGGTTGTTGTCGTCGCAGGTCTTGTCGTCGACCGCGCCGTTGCAATCGTTGTCGACGCCGTCGCAGGTCTCGGTGGCGGGCTCCGGGGCCGAGCAGGCGCTCAGGCCGCCGTCGGCCGGCGCGCCCGGGGCACCAGCGGGCAGGCAGCTGCGCGAGCCGGTGCAGCTACCACCGTTGGCGTTGGGCACATAGCAGGTGGTGGTCGCGCCGATCGCGATCGCGCCCTTCGAGCAGGCGCAGACCTCCTTGGCCGGCAGCACGCAGTACTTGGCGCTCTTGCCCGTCACGTCGGTGGCCGTCTCGCAGAGGTAGCCGGTCGGGCAATCGACGGTGCTGCCGCAGGTGTTGCCGCAGAACGCGCCGTCATCACCGCGCTTGAGGCAGGCGGCGCCGGGGGCGCCCAGGGCCGCGCAGGCCGCGTTGGTCTGGCAGGGGGCGCAGAGGGTCGCGAACTCGGGGACGCAGATCTTGTCGACCTGGCTGCCCTGGCCCTTGGTCTCGACGCAGACGTGGCCCGGATCGCAGTCCGCCGTCTCGGTGCAGAACTCGGCGCAGACCTTGAGGCCGCCCGCATCGATGCAGTGCGAGGAGTAGCAGTTCTCGTCCTTGGTGCACGCACAGCCCGGGCTGCCTGGGCAGCTGGCGATGACGTCCGCCGTGTCGCTGGTCGAGGTGTCGTCGCCGACCGTGGTGTCGGCCGCGTCGCCACCCGCGGTGTCCGGCGAGATCGACGTGTCTTCGCCAACGCTGGTGTCGGCGGTGATCGCGTCCCCCGCCACTGCTCCGCCGTCGTCACCGCAGGCGGTTGCGTACAAGGCGACACAGACCATGATTGCTGCGCGGATCCACAACGAACGCATGTCGACTCCCCGAGGCGTGTGCGGACCCATGACGGGCCTCCTCACCTGCACATCGAACCCTTCCACCCCTCAGGATGCAGAGTGCACCGCGTGTTGGTCAAGGGCAGAGATGACGCGTTCAGGTGCAACCAGGGGGCAGATCCTCCGCGCAACCGCCGCTATTTGCACACGGGCGAGGTGTAGATCGAGCTCGAGCTGCAGATGGTGCCGCCGCCGCAGACGACGTTGGACATCGCGATCCAGGGGCCGAACCCCTCGGTGGCCGACGAGCAGAACGGCGAGTCGCCGGGGCAGCCGCTGCCGTAGAGGCGGTAGTACCCGGCGTTGCCCTCGCATTTGTACTCTTTCTTCTTGTCGTCCTTCTCGCAGAGGGTGCCCTTGGCCATGACCTGCTTCAGCGTGAGATCGCAGCATTTGCCGTCCTGGCAACACAGCGGGTCCTTGACCACCGCGCAGGTGCCGTCGCCCTTGCACTGCGCCTTCTCGCAGGTCGCCGGCTGGACCTGCGTCAGGCAATCCGTGTCGGACTTGCAGCACGCGGCGCCCTTGGGCTTGCCCTGGCAGCCTGCGGTGCTGGTGCAGACGTCGTTGCTGGTGCACGGGTCGCCGTCGTCGCAAGGCTTGGCGAGCTGCTGCGTCCACTCGGACTTGGACTTGTCCGGATCGCAGATCGCGCAGCCGCCCGAGCCCGGCTTGGCGGCGCCCTTGGCCACACACGCGCCGTCGATGAGGCAGCTGCCCGCGGTGACCGTGAAGGCCGCCGTCGTCACGCTCGGGTTGCAGGTCGCGCAGCTGCCGCCCGGGCTGGCGGCGCCGGCATCGTAGCAAGCGCCGTCCACCGCGCAGGTGCCGGGCTTCCCGCTCCATTGCGTCTGCGACGAGCTCGGCGAGCAGACCTGGCAGGTGGCCCCCGCGCTCGCCGCGCCGCTGTTGTAGCAGGTGCCGCCGATCCAGCAGGTGCCGCTGACGACGCTCCAGTTGGCGCTGTCCGTCGACGGGATGCAGACGCGGCACTCGTCGAGGCCGGCGCTGGCCTTGGCCCCCGCCGCGACGCACTCGCCGTCGATGAAGCATTTGTTGGCTTCGGCGGTCCAGGCCTTGGCGTCGACGTCGGGCTTGCAGCGCTGGCAGCCGCCGGTCCCGGGCTTGGCGTCGCCGGCCTTCCAGCAAGCGCCGTCGATCTGGCAGGCGCTCGCCGGCAGCACGTGTTGGCAGTCGCCGCTGCCGGGATCGCAGGTGTCGATGGTGCACTCGACGCCGTCGCCGCAGTCCTTGGCCAGCACCGAACAGGCGCCGTCGAGGCAGGTCGCGAGGGTGCAGACGCCGTCGCCACCGCTGCAATCTGCGTTGGATTTGCAGCATTTGGCCACCGGAAGGTTCATGCACAGCTTGTTGGCGCCCTTGGTCTGGCAGCTGTCGGTCGTGCAGGGGTTGTTGTCGTTGCAGTCGCTGTCGGTGTTGCACGCGCAGGTCGCCAGGTACGCGCCGTCGCCGCCGCAGCAGCCCGGGCTACCGCCGAGGCAGCCGTGGTCGCAGTGGCAGGGGTTGTCCTCGAGGAAGAGGCCGCAGACGCCGGAGCACGTGGTGATCGGCCCGGTCGCGACGTCGGGCGTCGTCGTGTCGTCGGCGACGTCGTCAGCGCCCGTGCCGCCGCCGGTGTCCTCGACGTCGGACGCCACGGCGCCGTCGTCGGTGCCGTGGCCGTCGTCCGGGTTTGCGCTGTCGTTGCTGGTGCCGGTGTCGTCGCCGAAGCGCCAGCCGGCGCCGGTGTCGGTCGACGGCAACGCCAGCGTGTCGGGGTCTTCGCTGACGTCCTCGCCGCAGCCGGCGGCCGCGAACGCCAGCAGCCAGGCGCAGGCCACGGTGGCGACGGGCGACGCCCCCCTGCATGGCGCGGGACGGCGGGGCCACGGCCGCGCTCGGGCCGTCGACTCGCGGTGGGACATCGAACCTGGGGTCGAATTGCGCATCCTGCCTCCGGCTGGCTAGTGTACGATGCGCTGCGGCTTCGTCCAGCGCAGGCCCCCAGGGAGCGTCGATGCGTCCGTCCTGCCCGCGCGCCGTGTTCGACCGCGGGCGCCCTCCGCGCCGAGGCGCGCGATGGTTGCCTCGCGTGGCGCTGCTTGCCTGCCTATGCGCCACCGACGCGCAAGCCCACCTGATCGACGAGATCGCCGAATCGCTGCTCTGCGACATCGAGACCACGGATCGGACGCAGATCCGCGCCACCTGGTACCTCGAGGCGGCGCGCGTCGAGGCGTACTTCGACGCGGCGGCCCAAGCCGGGCTGGCCCCCGAGCGCAGTGCGGCCGGATTCGCGCGCCAGTTGGCAGAAGGCTTCACGATCGAGCGATGCGACGTGCGGCCTGCGGAACCCGCCGAGATCCCGGTGCCGGGGCGCGCCGGCTACCGCGGGTTTTCGCTGCAGATCCGCTGCCGCGAGCCACGAACCTCGATCCGGCTGCAGCGGGTCGACGTCAGCCGCGAGCGCACACGGGCGACGCTCTACGTCAGCCTGCGGGTCGCCGGCGCACCGGTCCGCCGCTTCTTGCTGCCGCCGCGCCTGGCCGCGCTCGACGTGCCGCTGCTGTCGTCCGGGGCGCCGCGCGGTGAGGCCAAGGCGGTCCACGCCGACGAGGACGACGACGAGCCCCTGGTCGCGGCGCGCACGCCCGCGGACGAGATCGACACGAGCAAGTTGCCAGCCCCCGGCGAGACGGCCGGCGTCTGGCAACGGATGCCGCCAGCGTCGATCCTGGTCGGTTGGGCGCGCGAGGGCGTCGACCACCTGGCCGGCGGCCTCGATCACCTGCTGTTCCTCGCTGCGCTGGCGTTGGCGGCGCGCGGGCTCGGCGTCCTCGGGCTGCTCGTGGCTGCCTTCTCGCTCGGCCACATGCTGACGATGACCTGGGCCATCGCGGCGGCGTGGCCGCGCCTGGTCGCGGTCGAGGTCGCGATCGGCGTGACGATCTGCTGGTCGGCGTGGCAGGCAGGACGCCCCGCCTTGTCGCGATCCTCGGCACGGTTGGCGATCGGCGCTGCGGCGAGCGGGTTGATCCACGGCGCTGCGTTTGGCGCGGAGCTCCGGTCGGTGCTGGGCAGCTCGGACGGCCTGCTCTGGCCGGTGCTCTCGTTCGGCGTTGGCCTCGATCTGGCCCAAACCCTGGTCGCGGCGGCGGTGTTCGCCCTGTGGACGCCGGTCCGGCGCGGCGGCGACGCCGGGGGCGTGGCGGCCAGAGCAGGCGCGGCCGGGATCGGGGCGCTGCCCGCCGTCGCGGCCGTCCGCACCCAACGCCTGGCCGCCGGGGCGCTCGTCGCCGCCGGGTTGGGCTACGCGTTGCGTGGGCTGATCACCGCCGCCTAGCGACGCGGACGCTGCACACGTCAGGGGCGCCGGAGGTCGAGCCGAACCTCGGTCGACGCTAGGTGCGGCTGCCGAGACGCACGCAGATCTGGGCGTCGCGCTCGCCGAGGGTGGCCCACGCCCCATCGTCCGCCGCGACCTCTGCGACGTCGACGACACGCAGCGCGCTGGCGCGAGCGGCGGCGAACCAGTCGGCCTGGACGCGCTGGATGCCAGCCACCGTCTCGGCGTCGGCGCGCACGAGCAGCTCGTCCACGGGCGTGCCGAGGCCGACGCGCGCGGTGGTCTTCTGCTGGCGGACGAGCGCGACGAGCTCGATCAGGAGCTCGCCGTCGCGGATGGCGTCAGCGTCGACCCTGCCGTCGAAGACGTCGACCGCGCCGGAGGCCGGATCCTTGGGCCAGCGCGCGACGTGCACGCTGAGCGGCGCACCCGAGCCGAGGATCGGCTTGACGCCGCGCTGGTAGAGCTCCTCGGTGATGAACGGCAGCACAGGCGCGAACAGGCGCAGCAGGACCCAGGTGCCGACCAGGACGGTGCGATGGCCGGCCTCGACCTGCGCCGGCGACCAGGCGTCGCTCTCGCGGAAGCGATCCTTGACGATCTCCAGGTAGTTGTCGCACCAATCACGCCAGAAGAACGCCTCGATCGCGCGCATCGCCTTGGAGTACTCGTAGGCCGAAAACGCCTCGGTCGCGGCGTCCACGGTCTCGACCAGGCGGCTGCGGATCCAGGCGTCGGCCGCCGTCGGGGCCTCGTCCGCGCTCGGATCGAGGGTCCAGCTCGACAGGCCGCTCAGGGCGAACTTCGTCGAGTTCCAGAGCTTGGTCAGCAGGCGCTTGCCGCCCTTGACGTCATCCTCGAGGTAGCGGAGGTCGTGGCCGAGGGTGGCACCGGCAGCCCAGTAGCGCAGCGCGTCGGCCGAGTAGGTGTCGATGACGCCCGCCGGGTCGACGAAGTTGCCGAGCCGCTTCGACATCTTCTTGCCCTGCTTGTCGAGGCCCCAGCCCGAGATCATGACGTCGCGCCAGGGCAGCGCGTCGGTGTGGAAGTGGCTCTTGGCGACGGTGTAGAACAGCCAGGTGCGGATGATCTCGAACGCCTGCACGCGCACCGACATCGGCGCGAGCTCGGGACGTGGCTGCACGTCGGCGGCGTCGCTCGGCGGCTGCTTGCCCCAATAGGCCCAGTTCGCGTTGATCAGCGGGCTCAGCGACGAGGTCATCCAGGTGTCCATGACGTCGTGCTCGGGCTCGAGCTCGACGCCGTCGGGGACCTGGGCCAGGACCGAAGGCGGCGGCGCGTCGACCAGCGGATCGAGCGGCAACTCGGCCTCGTCGGGCAGGATGGCCTCGCCGGTGTCCTTGCGGTACCAGACCGGGAACGGCACGCCGTAGAAGCGCTGGCGGCTGATGTTCCAATCCCACTTCAGGCCCTCGACCCACGACTCGTAGCGCTCGCGCATGAACTCGGGATGCCAGCGCAGCTCGCGACCACGGGCGAGGAAGGCCTCCTTGTGGTCGAGCAGGCGGACGAACCACTGCGGCACGACCTGGATCTCGATCGGCGTGCCGCTGCGCTCAGAGACGGCGGCGCGGCTGACGTTGTCGCTCGTGCCGAGCAGGTGGCCTTCGCGCTCGAGCAGATCACGGGCGGCCTGCCGCGCCTCGGGAAGCTTGCTGCCCTTGGCCAGCACGTGGACGCGCTTGCCGTGCAGCTCGGGCAGATCCGGCGTGTCCATCGCGCCATCGGGCGTGATGATCAGGCGCGTGTCGAGGCTGTGGGTGCGCCACTTGAGGATGTCTTCCTGGTCGCCGAAGGTGCAGACCATCATCAGGCCGGTGCCGAAGGCCGGGTCGACGCCCGCGTCGCGGATCAGCGGCACGCTGCGGAACGCGCCGCGGCTGCCGTCGGCGCGCTGGTCCGAGAGCGGCACGAGGTAGCGCAGCTCGCCGACGAAGCGCGCGTCCTCGGGGTGGCACGCCAGGGCGACGCAGGCGGGCACGAGCTCGGGCCGCGTCGTATCGATGATGCCGGCCTCGCCGCCGCCTTCGCGGTCGAAGCGCAGCCGGTGCAGCGGACGCGCCTCCTCCGGCCCCGGCTCGACGTCGGTCTGGGCGAGCGCGGTCTGCATGCGCGGATCCCAGAGGATCGGCTCGGCGCGGCGCTCGATCAGGCCCTTGCGCACGAGCTCGACGAAGCTGCGCTGGGCGTGCTCGGTGGCGCGGGGCGCGATGGTCGAGTAGGTCATGCGCCAGTCGACCGAGAGGCCGAGCGCCCGCCAGAGCTCCTCGTAGACCTTGGCGCCCTTGCGCGTCTCTTCGAGGCAGAGGTCGACGAACTCCTTGCGCGTGCTGTTGCCCTTGTGCTTGCCGTGGACCTTCTCGACGTAGCGCTCGGTGGGCAGGCCGTTGTCGTCGAAGCCCATCGGGTAGAAGATCTCGTAGCCACGCATGCGCTGGAAGCGGATGACGAATTCGGCCTGCGAGTAGCTCATCGCGTGGCCGACGTGCAGGTGCGCCGCCGAGACGTAGGGCGGCGGCGTGTCGACCGAGAACACGCGACCGGCCTTGGCCGCCTCGCTCTGGGCGTCGTAGGCGTAGATGCCCCAATCCGACCACTGCTGCTGCCAGCGGGGCTCGACCTCGCGGTGATCGTAGCTCTTGGGCAGTTCCGCCGCAGCCGCGGCACCGCCGCCCTGCCCCGCTGCACCGTTGACGTGGGTCGTCCCTGCACCTGCTTGCTGGCTCATCGTTCCTCCGGCCGGCGGCTGCTCCGCAGGCGCGGGAGGCTACGAGCAGCCCGCAAAAATGGCAACGAAGCGCGATCGTGGCCGCCAGGTGTCGGTGCCGGCGTCGGCGGCTTGCCTGGACCCGCAGGCCTTGCCACTCTCGCGCCGAGGAGGCCGCGATGGACGGAGTGGAGGCGCTGCAGCAGTGGTTGCCCGTCGGCTGGCTGACGGTCGTCGACAGCGCGGGCGTGGCGTCGACCGAGGGGGCCCGCCAGGCCGTGGCCCACGCGGTGACCACGACGCTGATGGCGCTGACGACCCGCGTGCTGTGGACGACGCTGCGCGGCTTCGTCCGGTTGCTGGCCGGCGGCGGTCGCTACGCGACGCCCAAGGGCGCGCTCTCGGGGCTGCGCTGGATCGCGGGCATGGCGTTCTTCGTCGCGCCGTGGGTCCGCGTCTACGAGATCCTGCAAGGCCACGGCAACGATCCCACTTGGACCAGCGTCAGCATGATCGCGGCGACGGTTTGGGGCGCGCTGCTGGCGGCGGACCATCGCGTCGCCGCGATCCGGGGGACGGTGCCGACCCTGGTGCTGGCGCGGGGGTTCGCCATCTTCCAGCGCTCCCGTTGGCAGATCCCCCTGGGCGAGGCGCTGATCGATGCGGACACGGGCGGGCCGATCGGGTCGGTGCGCGGCGGTCGGCGGCGGGTGCGGCTGCGCGACGACGTGCAGCAGGCGCTGGACGCGACGCTCGGCGCGACCGAGGGGCGCGACTGGCTGCGCACCTGGCTGGCGCGCCACGACCTGTTGCTGCTGGCCGGCACGAGCCGATCGGCTGGGGCGTCGTCGGCCACGAGCTAGGCCCGAGGCTCGCCCGTGGGCTGGCGGTCTCGCCTCGTTGGCGACGTCGCGAGCGCCTCAGCGCAGGATCAGGAACAACGCGCCCAGGATCACCGCCACGACGACGACGGCGCCGATGGCGATCGCCGCCACCGGGGGGCCGGATCGGGCCGCTGGAGCCTGCGTCTTGCGCGCGCCCAGCGCGTCGGCCAGCGCGGCCTGGTCCTCGGCGCTGACGGCGATCGTCTCGGCCGCTGCGGCACGTGACGCTGCGGCGGTCGGCGGTGCGCCACCCGGCGGTCCGCTATTGGGCGGTGCGCTACTAGGCGGTGCGCTACTCGGCGGTGCGCTACTCGGCGGTGCGCTACTCGGCCGTGCGCTACTCGGCGGCGACCCGGCTGCCGGCGCGCCGCTCGGCCGTCCGCTGCTCGGGCCACGGGCGGGCACAGCGGCGGGTGCAGGCGCCGCGGTCGGGGCGCTGACGCGGCTCTCGCCTGCGACCAGCGACGGCAGCTGGGCGCGCCCGGCCGGAGGCGGCGCAGGCGCGGGTCGGGCCGGTCCGGCCGGCACGGACGCAGCGACCGCCGCGGGCGGGGCGACCGCCGCGGGCGCAGCGGCTGCTGGCGGTGCCTGCGGCATCGCGAGGGCCGGGGCCTTGGCCGCGCGTTCCGCCTCGATCCGAGCCGCCTCGGCGCGCACCTGGGCGGCGAGGCCGTGGCCCATCATCGTCCGGCCGGAGAACTCCGCCGGATCATCGGCGCCGGCCGGCTTGCTCCAGTCCACCTCGTCTTGGGCCGCCGCGTCGCCGCGCATGGCACCCGGCAGGTCATCGGGCAGGTCCAGGTTGGTCGGCAGCGCGTCCGTGGCCGCCGTCGGGCGCGCAGGGGCGGCCGGCGCGGGGCGCGCGGGGGCGGCCGGCGTGGGCGCTGCGGCCGGCGGCGGCGACCAC
>CAZPHC010000029.1:0-86737 GCA_964586155.1 uncultured Enterobacteriaceae bacterium
CGCTCGCTCGCTCGCTCGCTCGCTCGCTCGCTCGCTCGCTCGCTCGCTCGCAAGCAGAAACCGCCTTCAGAAGGGCGATCTTCACAAAGCTTCACGATTATCGCGGTCCATCCCCGGAACCACGCACGGATCGAGCAGGACGCCGTCGCGCGGCCACGCGGCGCCAAAAACCGCGACGGGCCGGACCAGCCAACGCTGATCCGACCCGTCGTCGAAGCGAAGCGACCGTCGTCGCGTGCGGTGATCAGCCCGGCGAGAACACGAACGGCCACTGGATGACGCAGATGCCGGCCTCGGGCTTCTTGAAGCGGATGCGGCCGATGGTACGCGTTACGCAGTCCGAGACCGCGGCGTTGCTCATCGTGTCGCTGACGATCTTCGGGTTCTTGACCGAGCCTTCGGTGTCGATCGTCCACTGCGCCGTGATCTTGCCCTGCAGCGTCGGCTTGGACATCAGCTGCATCTCGTAGCAGGAGCGCAGCGCTGCGGCGCGGACCTTCACGTTCTTGGCGATGTCACCCTTGTCGCAACCGCCGGTCGACTGGCCGGTCGCGATCTTGACCGAGGCGACCTTCTTGGCCGACTTGCGGCCGATGCCGACGTTGGCGTTGCGGCCCGTGCCACCGCCGGTGTCGATGGCGCCGAGGCCGTGGATGCGGCCATAGCCGGCCGTGCCGCCGCCGCCGCCACCCGTGCCGCGGAAGCCCATGCCGCCCGAGCCGTGGCCGATGACGAGCTCGCCGCCCTCACCGCTCATCGCGACCGCCATCTTGCTGTTCAGGGCGCCGGTGTCGCCGGCCATGATGGTGCCGAGCGCGCCGGTCAGGGCCTGCTGGCCGCCGAGGACCTTGGCGATACCGAGGTTCTTGACGTCGATCTTGTCGACCATCTTGCCGTCCATCTTCGGCACCTTGGACTGCTTGTTCGGATCGACCTGCGCGTCACCGAACTTGCCTTCCTCGCCCGAAGCCTTCTTGCCGGTCGTGTCCTCTTCTTCGCCCTCGAGCTCCTCGGTCTCTTCCTGCTGGGTCTCCTCGAGCGTGACCTCGATGAGCTCCTTGGCCTTCTTCTCGAGGTTCTCCTCGACTTCCTTGCGGTCGCGGGCCTTGACCGAGAGCAGGGCGCTGATGAGCATCATCATGATGACGGCCGCGACCACGGTGAACGACACGGCGAAGGCCGCGCCACCGCGATCGGACGAGCCGCCGATGATCGCCGTCTCGGCGCCGGTGAAGGCGAAGACGAGATCGACGTCGTTCTCGAACGAGAGCACGCCCGAGTCGCCGCGCTTCAGATCGACGCTGTTGAGCGTGGCCGCGTCCTTGACCTCGCCGCCGACGTTGACCTGGCCGCTGATGCCCTTGGGGATGTCGAGCGAGTAGCCCTCGGCGCCGGGCTTGAGCAGGACGTGCTTGCTCAGGCCGCGGGCGGCGACCTGGAACATGTTGCCGTCTTCTTCACCGACGGTGACGGGGACGGGCTCGAACAGCACGCGCTCGTAGATGATCGTGCCTTCCCAGGTGAGCATCACCTTGAGGAAGCGCTGATCCTTGGCGTACTCGGGGTGCGCGGCGGCGACGATGAGGCCACCGAAGAGGCTGAGCACCGAGCCGATCGAGACCAGGGCGACGCCCCAGTCGAGGGTCACGAGCGTCTGGTCGATCAGGCCGCCGGTCTCGGGATCGCAGAGCGAGAGGCCGGCGCTCTGGCAGGGCGTCAGGGCCCAGACGTTCTGGTAGGTCCACGCCATCAGGCCGATCTGCAGCAGCGAGCCGATCGAGACCAGCCAGCCGATGTTCTGCTTGCGCTTCTGCAGCACGATCGCCGCGCCCGCCGCCGTCAGCAGCGCGATCAGCAACGAGCCCTGGCCCGTGAGCACCTCGAACGAGCGAAACGCGACTTCCTCTTCGTCGACCGTGATGAAGGGCATCAGGATCGGACCGAGCAGGGCGAGTGTCGCGCCGATGAGTGCAAGGATGCTTCCGCCGCTCATGGCTCTCCTCTGGCGTTGGCAGGGACGCGTTCGTCCGTGCCGAAAGGCGATCCGGGACCTTGTCGCCGTCGCATTCGGCCCGCGCTGCGTCGAGCGCGACCGGGCCAGGCGACCTGCACAAGGCGACCGACAGCTGTCGGCCAGACCCCGGGACGCAGGATGCTAAGCGTGTGGCCGGAATCCCGTCAAGCCGACACCACGCACAGGCGACGCAGAACGGAGCGGAACGCGCGGTTCCCTCGCGGCGTGGGCAGGGCCCCACCGTCTGCGCCAAGGACTCCGACGCACCACATCAACGGCGGATCTACCCGCGGCGGAATTTTCTGTGTGGGAGTGTGTGGGTTCAGGCCGCCGGCGCGCCGAAGGCGGCGTCGAGGCCCCGGCGCAGGTCGGCGAGCAGATCGTCGATGTGCTCGATGCCAACCGAGAGGCGGACCAACGAGTCGTCGATGCCGAGCTCGGCGCGGCGATCGGCCGGGATGCTCGCGTGGGTCATGATGCCGGGGTGCTCGATGAGGCTCTCGACGCCGCCCAGGCTCTCGGCCAGGGTGAAGACGTGCACGGTCTCGAGGAAGCGGCGCGCCTCGGCGAGGCCGCCTTGCAGCACCACCGTGACCATGCCGCCGCCAGCGCGCATCTGCCGCTGCGCCAGGGCGTGCTGCGGATGGCTCGGCAGGCCCGGGTAGATGACCTTGCGCACGCGCGGATCGGCCTCCAAGAAGCGCGCGACCGCGAGGGCATTGCTGCAATGCCGCTCCATGCGCAGGGCCAACGTCTTGACGCCGCGCAGCGTCAGCCACGAGTCGAAGGGGCCGGGGGTGCCGCCGATCGCGTTCTGGTGGAAGGCGATGCGCGCGGCGAGCGCTGGATCCTTGACGATGACGGCGCCGCCGACGACGTCGCTGTGGCCGCCGAGGTACTTCGTCGTGCTGTGGACGACGATGTCGGCGCCGAGCGCCAGCGGCTGCTGGCCCCAGGGCGTGGCGAAGGTGTTGTCGACCGCGACGAGCACGCCCGCGGCGTGGGCGCGCGCGCATAGCGCCGAGATATCGGCCAGCTTGAGCATCGGGTTGGTCGGCGTCTCGATCCACAGCAGCTTGGTCTTGGGGCCGAAGGCGCCGTCGACCGCGGCGGGCTCGCGCATGTCGACGTAGCGGAACTGCAGGCCGTGGCGCCGCCAGACCTTGTCGAACTGGCGGAACGTGCCGCCGTACATGTCGTCCATCGCCACGACGTCGTCGCCGGCGTCGCAGAGGGTCGCCAGCACGGCGTGGGTGGCCGCCAGGCCCGACGAGAACGCCATGGCCGCGCAGCCGCCCTCGAGCGAGGCCAGGGCCTCCTGCAGCGCGTCACGGGTCGGGTTCGAGGTCCGGGTGTACTCGTGGCCGAGGTGCTCGCCCGGGCTCGGCTGGGCGAAGGTCGAGGTCTGGTAGATCGGCACGACGACGGCGCCCGTCTTCTCTTCGGGCTCCTGGCCGGCGTGGATCGCCCGGGTCTCGAACTGGCTCTTGGTCCAATCGTGGCTCGCCATGGTGGCCTCCGCTTCGAGCGCCGGGCAGACATGCGGCGCGGCAAGGAGCGATCTGCGCCGGGCTCAGCCCTGGCGCGACATGTAGTCGATCAGGTCGATCTTGGTGATGATGCCGTGGACGCGGCCATGCTGGACGACGACGGCGACGTTGTCGGCCGCGAGGATGTCACGCAGCGCCTCGATGTCGGCCTCGGGCGAGATGATGCCCTGGATCGGCGTCATCAGCGACTCGACGCTGTCGGTGCGGCTGGCGCGGCCTTCGAAGATCGAGTCGAGCAAGTCGACCTCGTGGACCATGCCGACCGGCTCGCCGCTGGCGCTGAGCACCGGCATCTGGCTGATGCCCTCTTGCTTCATGCGCACGATGCAGGCGCCGACCTGCTCGTCCGGCGTGGCGGTGAAGACGAAGTGGCTCTTGCGCCGCAGCAGGTCTGCCACGCTGTGCTGGACCTGCTCGGGGTCGAAGAAGCCGGTCTCCTTCATCCACTGGTCGTCGTAGAACTTGCTCAGGTAGATCGCGCCGGAGTCCGGCAGGATCACGACGATCGTGTGGTTGCGCCCGAGCTCGCGGGCGAGGTTGGCGGCGACGTGGACCGCGCCACCCGAGCTGCCGCCGGCGAAGATGCCCTCTTCGCGGGCCAGGCGGCGGGCCATGGTGAAGCACTCGCGGTCGTTGATCTGCATCACGTCGTCGAGCCACTCGAGCTCGAGCGCGCCGCAGACCATGTCCTCGCCGATGCCCTCGACCTTGTAGGTGTGCGGGGTCGACGGCACGCCGGTGTGGAACTGGCTGTAGTAGATCGAGCCCATCGGATCGACGCCGACGGTGCGGATGTTGGCGTTCTGGCTCTTGATGTACTTGGCCGTGCCCGACATCGTGCCGCCGGTGCCGAGGCCGGCGACGAGCACGTCGAACTGGCCGCCGGTCTGCTCCCAGATCTCCGGGCCTGTCGAGCGGAAGTGCGCTTCGATGTTCCGCTTGTTGTGGTACTGGTTGAGCATGAACGAGTTCGGCGTCTCGCGGGCGATGCGCTTGGCCGTCTCGTAGTACGAGTCGGGGTGCTCGGCCGGCACGGCGGTCGGCGTGACGACGACCTCGGCGCCGAACGCGCGCAGGCGACGCACCTTCTCCATGCTCATCTTGTCCGGCATCGTGAAGATGCAGCGGTAGCCCTTGACCGCCGCGGCCATCGCCACCGCCACGCCGGTGTTGCCCGAGGTGTTCTCGACGATCACCGAGCCGGGCTTGAGCTCGCCGCTGCGCTCGGCCTCCTCGATGATGTGCAGGGCCATGCGGTCCTTGACCGAGCCGCCGGGGTTCATGAACTCGAGCTTGGCGAGCACGCGGGCGTCGTGACGACCGACGACCCGGTTGAGCTGCACCAGCGGCGTGTCGCCGATCGCGTCCAGAACGTTGCGGTAGATGCCTCGCATGACTCCTCCTATCGGGTCCAGGACGGCCATCGGCTCCGGGCCGGCCATCGGTTCCAGGTCGGCCATCGGCTCCAGGCCGGGCGCGGGGTCTACCGCCGTGCGCGACGTTGCGCAAGGGCAAGCGCCGCGGATCCCGAAGCTGGCTCAGCGTCGCCTATTGCTGCGGTTCTTCGGGCTCTTCGGCTGGGGGCTCGCCCTCTCCCTCGCCCTCGGGGGCCGGACGCGCGCGCTCCTCGCCGCCTTCGCCCTCTTCGGCTGGCTCGCGGGCGCCGCGCTGCTCCTCGGGGTTGGGCTGCTCTTCCTCGGCTCCCTCGGCGGGCGAGGGATCGGGGCGACCGCGGCCACGACCCTGCGGCTGCTCCTGGGGCTCGGGCGGCTCGTTCGGCTGCTCGACCTGCGGCGCACCGCCAAGGGCCGGGGCCGGGCGCGGCACCTGCGGGTTGTCGGGCATCGCCGGACGCAGCTCGATCCGCTCCGGTGTCGGCGCGCTCGGCGGCATCGGACGCGCCGGCACGGGCTCCTCGGCGCCGGCGGTCGGCTCGGGTGCCGGGGCGCCCGCGTCGGCCTCGCCCGCTGGTTTGGCCGGATCTGCGGCCTCTGCCGGGGCGCCGGCGGCGGCGGCCTCGGCGGCGGCGCGGCGCGTGCCGACCGTGACGCGCGGCGTGTCCGGCGTGCAGCTGGGCCGTCCGAGCAGGCCGGTGCAGGTCATGCCGACGTAGCCGTTGCGGGTGAAGGGCTTGAGCTTGTCGCCAGCCAACTCGAGGATGCTGGACCATTTGGCGCGCGCGGCGTCGCCGTTCGCTTCCTTGGCCTCTTTGCCTTCCTTGGGGGCCTTGCCGTCGCCCTCGGCTTCGTCGTCGGCGTCCTCGCCCTTGCCGCGCTTGCCGCCCTTGCCGCCGGCGTCGGCCTCGGCGAGCTCCTTGCCGTCGCTCTTGGGCAGCGAGAAGACGAAGTGCACCTGCATCGTCGCCATCTTCAAGCCGGCCGGGCCCGGCGGCACCAGCACGTGCGAGCGCTCCTCGACGACGAGCTCGATGTCGCGGCCGAAGGTCTCGACCTTCTCCATCGCGATGGCCGTCGACTTCTCGCTGCCGCGGGCGCCCGCGAGCACGGCGATCTCGGATTTGCGCGCCATCGTGATCTTGGCGCCGAAGGTGCCCATGCGCAGGTCGGCGAGGTCGAGCTTGCCCATCTTGGGGATCTCGATGCTCGGGCGCTTGATCACCGCGTCGGTGATGGTCAGCTGGATGTCGCCGGTCGCGTCCTCGAACGTGCCGCCCCAATGGATGCGCACCGAGCCCGAGAGCAGGCCGTCCATCGAGCCCGTGACCTTGTCCTGGAAGGCGAGCGCCGCGGTGCCGAGGCCCATCTTGCCGAGCGGCAGCTTGTCGATGACCGGCAGGTCGAGCTCGAAGGCGTAGCCGCGACGCACCGCAGCCGGGGCGTCCTTGCCGTCCTTGCCGTCCTTGCCGTCCTTGCCGTCCTTGCCGTCCTTGCCGTCGCCGTCCTTGACCCGGCTGGCGTCGGCGCCGCCGATCGGGATCAGCACCAGCGTGCCGTCCTCGAGCGCGCCGCCGCCCGTCAGCAGGTTCATCCGGACCTCGATCTCGCGCTTCCACAGCGCGCGCCAGATGGCGACGTCGAGGCGAAGCTCGTCGAGGTGCAGGTCCACCGCCGGGCGCGCCGACGCGCCCTCTTGCGCGGGCTTGGCCGGCAGCTTGACGTCGACGTCCTCGAGGGTGATGCCGCCGAGGCCACGCAGGTTCATCTCGCCGATGCGCACGGGCACGCCGGCGCGGCGCGCCTCGGACTCGACGTAGGCCTTGAGTTGGCGCGCCGGGAACGTGAGCACCAGCGCGGCGACGAGCGCCGTGACGAAGAAGGCGCCGTAGCCGGCGAAGATGCCGAAGGAGCGAAGTCGATCGCGGAGCGACGGGTTCACGAGCCCTCCTCGGCGCCACCATAGCGGAATTGTGCGATTGTCATTTTGGCACGGAAGTGTTCGTGGTTCGGCGACTCGCGCGAGATGTCGAGGCTGGTGGCGAACAACCCGTCGGGATGCGTGTCGATCTTCTCGAGGAACTGGAACAGCGCGGTGTCCGGGACGCGGTCGAAGACGACCTCGATGCTGGCGAGGAAGACCTGCTTGTCGGCCTTGCCGCCGGCCTTCTTCTTCTTGGCGCTGGCGCTGGCGCGGCCGCCCTTGCTCTTGCGCGTCGTCAGCTCGGCGAGGATCTCGTTGGCGTTGCTGAACTTGACGTAGTCGGCCAGGCGCGCGCTGCCGCCGCCGCCGCCTTCTTCGCCCTCGGCGAACTTGCGCTCGAACTGGATGTCCTTGGCCACGGCCAGCAGCAGCGACTGCAGCGACTCGGTGCGGGCGCGCTCGAGCGCCTCTTCGATGGCCTTGTCGTCGCGGCGGTTGCGCACGTACGCCGGCGCCAGCTGGCGGATCTCCCCGAGCGCGGCGGCGTTCTCGGCCACGGCCTCTTCCATCGTCGCGACCCGCTGCTGGATCAGCAGCGCGATGCCGCCGATCAGGGCCGCGAGCACGACCAGGCCGCCGCCGATGACGATCGTGCGCTCGCGATCGCTCATGCGGGCGAGCCAGGCTTGGAGTTTTCCTTCACGCATGGTGCTGCTGCCTCATTCGCCGTGGGTCATCGACCTTCGCTCATCCACCTCGGCCCATCCACCTCGGCCCGTCCACCTCGGCCCATCCACCTCGGCCCATCCACCTCGGCTCATTCGCCGCTGTCGTCGCCGCTCTCGGCGCTGTCGCCGCCCTCGGTGCTCTTGCTCGACTTGGTCTCGCCCTCGTCGGCCTCGGCCTTGGGCTCCTCTTCGCTCGGGCATTGGATCTCGAAGCCGATGTTGAAGCGGAACCAGTCGCGGTGGCGCTCGAAGGTGATCCGGTCCGAGGTCGACTTGATCTTGTGGAAGCACGGATGCTTCTCGAGCGCGGTCTGGAACGCGAGCAGCGCCTCTTGCGTGTCGCAGTCGCCGCGCAGGCTGGCCTTGGAGCGGTCGATGTCGACCGAGAGCAGCTCGACCTTGTGGCCCGAGAACGGCTCGTTGCTCGCCGCGCCGCCTTCACCGCCCGCGCCGCCGCCTTCGTCGCCTTCACCGCCACCGTCCTCGCCGCCCCCGCCGACCCCGCCGAGCGCCGGTGCGCTGGGACGGCCACCCGGGGGCGAGAAGCGTCCACGCACCTGCATGCCCCCTGGCGGTGCCGTCATGCCGAGCGGCGGGATGCCGCGCAGCTGCGGCGGTGGCGCCACGATCTGGGCCACCATGTCGTCGCCGGGGCGCGCGGCGCCGGGCAGCGCGGCCTCGCTCGGGCCGCCTGGCTTGAACTCTGGCGGCTCGGTGACCTCGTGCAGCGTCTTGGTGACGACGTCGAGCACCTTGATCGCCGAGAGATCCGGGTAATACGCCGCGAGATCGACCTTGAGCGTGCGACCCAGCTCGGTGCGCAGCTTCGAGAAGCTCACCGCCTTCTTGCCCGTGATCTCCTTGCCGATCGCGCCCAGCTCGGCCATCTGCTGCTGCTGCTCGATCATCAGGCCGCGGTAGGTGATCGTCGTGCGCACGGCCAGCAGGCAGAGCGCGACGACCGCGAACGCGATCAACGCCGGCATCCGCTCGCGCAGGAACTTGTAGTCGCCTTCCCAGGCGAGGTCGCCCTGACGGAAGTCCATCGTCTGGCCGCCGACCGCGCTCGCCCCTTCGAGCGCGAGCGCCACGGCCGCGCCGCCGAAGTCGCCGATGTGCTCGGTGCCGGCCCCGTGCAGCGCGTAGCCCTCGAGCTCGCGCAGCGGCAGCGCGACGACAGGCATCGCCAGCATCGCCTCGAGGCTGTCGATCAGGCCGCGCAGGCCCGCCATGCCGCCCGTGAGCACGATGCGATCCGGCGCCGGCTTGCCGCCCCTGCGCCAGGCAGCGAGGGTCTGCCGCACCTCGCGCAGCCAGGCGCCGATGGCGCGCAGCGTCGCCTGGTGCAGCGTCGCTTCGTCCGGCGTCGAGGCCGGCATCCCGGGCGGCAGCAGCAGGCCGTGGCTGACCAGCAGGTCGGGATTGCCCTCGACCGTCGCGGCGTCGAACTGGTCGGCGAAGGCCGCGCGCACGGCGTCGCTGCCGACGCTGAGCGAGCGGATGTAGCGCGGCTGGCCGTTGACCACGACCACCGCGTCGGTGGCGGCGGCGCCGACGTCGAGCAGCAGCGACGTGCCCTCGGCCACCGACGGCAGCTGCTTGAGCAGGTGCGCCTGCGACAGCGCCACCAGGCCCAGCTGACGCGGCTCGGCGCCCACGCGCCGCAGCAGCTCGATGCGCGCCTCGACCCGGGCGCGCGGCGCCGCCACGACCAGCGCGTCGCAGCCGTCCTCGCGCTTGTCGACGATGATCTCGTCGACGATCGACTCCTGCAGGTCGACCGGCACCTGCGACTCGAGCTCGAACGCGGCCGACTCGGTCAGCGCCTTCATGTCTGTGAACGGGAACGAGAGCACCCGGTGCAGCACGTCGGTCGCCGGCAGGCCGGCCATGATCACGTCGTCGGGCTGGCGCACCCGGCGCAGCAGCGCCTCGATCGCCGACTCGAGCTCGGCGTCGCCGTACGGCGCGGCCACGGGCTCGCTGTCAAAACCGATCAGGCGCGTGACGCGCACGGTCTTGTCGACGACGGCGACCTTGATCCGCCGCTTTCCGATGTCCAGGCCCAAAATCCTGTGCGCCATCGTCAATCCTCTCGCCAGTAGACGTATTGCTTGCTCGTGGTGTCGAGCAGCGCCGTGATGGTCTTGGTCACCGCGCCCGATGTGCCGAACGCCGTGATGCGCACGATCTGGCCGCTCGTGCCGACGTCGGCGAGCATCTTGCCCGCGTTGACCCGCAGCACGTTGGCGTAGTCGGCCGGCAACACCGTGCCGAGCTTGTCGAAGAAGCGAACGAAGCGGCCCGGCGACGAGAACGGCGGCGAGAAGATCAGCTTCTTCAGCGTCCGGCAGACCTCGATGTACTGGCCGGCGACGTTGACCGGCACGAACGCCGCGTTGGCACCGCCGCCGCGGGCGCAGGCGATCGCCTCGTGGTTCGGATCTGCGAGGTTCTTGCAGATCAGGGCCTTGATCACGGCGATGGGCGCGGTGTTCACGTTGAGCTTGGCCGTGTTGTAGACCGTGAGCTGGTTGCGCAGCTTGCACCACAGGCCGTCGCTCATGCCCTCGACAAGGCGGACCTCCTCGGTGGTGTCGTAGGGCGCGTCCTTGGATTTGTAGCCGCCGCGTGCGTAGCTGACGCCCTCAGCGCCGCTGCCCTGCTGCAGCTTGCGCGTGCCCGGGTCCATGTCGGTCTTGACGTTGTCGCTGTCGGCCCAGTCGATGACGTTCAGCGAGAGCTGCGCCATCTCCTTGTCGAGCTCGCCGACCGCGCTCATGCCCTCGTGGCGCTCCAGCAGCTTGTAGAGCGTGTCGAAGGTGGCCTGCTTCTCGGCCAGGTTGGCGACGCGGTTGATGTTGACGCGGCCGTCCTCGTCGTCGGAGTTGCAGCCGCAGGTGCCGCGCTCGAGGCCCGCGGCCTCCTTGCCGCGCAGGTCGATGAGGTCGAGGCCCATCATGCTCATCCGTCCTTCGCAGAAGGCGTTGACGAACTCGCATGCGTAGGCCGCGGTCGAGATGTTCGGCCGCTGGCCACCGAGCATCGAGGCGTACTTGCTCAGGATGCTCTCGACGATGTCGACCGAGCCGATGACCAGCGCCGCCAGCTCGACCGCGGCGCGCGCGTGCAGGTAGGCCTCGATCTCCTGCTCGACGTAGGTGCTGGTGCGCACGGCGACGCGCGATTGGTAGGTGAACTCGAGCGAGAAGACCGTCAGGATCGCGATCGCCGTCATCGCGAGCAGCAGCGCCACGCCGCGTTGGCGGTCGTCGGGGCCGGGCGCGGTCCGTCCCGTCGCGCGCTGGGCGGCGGCGACGGCGGCGCCGAGGCGCTGGCGCAGGGTCAGCGCGCTCATGGCTGGCCTCCGACGCCGGCCGAGCCCGTGTTCAAGATCTGCTGCGGGTTGAAGCCCGGCGGGGTGATGCCCGCGCCGACGCCGTAGGGGTTCAGCGAGTTGTCGTAGGCACCCGGCGAGTAGGCCTGCTGGAAGTCGAGCGGCCGCGAGATGCGCAGGCGCGCCTGGGTCTCGAAGTCGAGCTCCAGGTCCTCGTCGACGGTGGCGAGCGTCATCCGGATGCGCACGCGCACCGGCAGCCATTGCTCGTCCGGGCCGTGGCGCTCTTTGTCCTTGCGCGCCGCCTGCTTGACGATGGCGTTGGCCAGCGCGGCGTTGCCCGTCATGCCCGTCGCGGCGGCGGCGGCGGCCTGCTTCTGCCGCTGCTCCTCGGCGGCGCGGTCGATCTCGACCTTCCAGTCGGTCTCCCACTCCTCCTTGTCCATCGACCAATAGGCGAACTCGAGCTTGCGCACGCCGTCGGCGAGCACCTCCTTGCGGCCACCTTTCTCGGGCGTGTCGTCGATGATGACCTTCTCGCGCCGCACCAGGCGCGCGAGGCCGCCGGCCCGCTTCTCGAGCGAATACTCGACGACGCCCTGGTCGGACTCGACGCCGCCGCGCGCGATCCGGCGGTGGCCCATGTAGGTGAACTGCAGCTTGTTCGGCTTGCCGATGAAGATCGTCTTGGTCGCGCCGTTCTCGCCCTGATGGCGCGAGACGTAGGCCATCGCCAGCTCGTGCTGCATGCGGCCCAGGGCCACGCGGGCGGCGTGGTAGCGGTCCTGCATCTCGCGGTTGTCGCGGATCGATCCCATGATCGTCGTGATCGACGTGCCCAGGATCAGGCCCATCATCGCCAGCAGCGACACGGCGATCATCAGCTCCATGAGCGTGAACCCGCGCGCGCTGCGGGGCAGGGCGTGGCTCATCGGCCACCCCCTGGGGTCGGCATCGGCACGCCACCGAGGGCCGGCGCCGCTGCGCCACCCGCGCCACCGTTGCCCAGTGCGGACGCCGGGTTGCCGTTGGTCAGCGCGTCCTGCAGCTCCTGCTGATCCTTCATCTGCTGGATCGCGCGGGCCTCCTCCTCGCTGACGGCGGTGGTGAAGGTCTCGATCTGCATCATCGAGTCCTCGCCCTCGGCGTCGCGCCAGCGCAGGCGCACGCGGACCTTGCGCGTCCGATCGGTCGCGCGCTTGAGGATGCGCGGCAGCAGCTCGGCGATCATCAGGCCCATCGACATCTGCAGCACCGAGAGGTTGATGTCGCAGAGGCCCAGCAGGTTGAGGCCTTGCTCGCCCGACATCAGGATCGTCTGGATCAGCTGCATCATGTCGCCGGACTTGGCCATCGACGTCAGGTCGAGGTCGGCGGCCTGGGCGTTCTTGGCCGCGTTGCCGAGGTCGTCGAGCGCCGCGCGGCCTTCGGCTTCGCCGCCACGCGACGACTCGAGCTTGTCCATCGCGCCGGAGCTCTGCAGCTGCTCCTGGGCGCTGCCGAGCACGTCCTGGGCCGCGGTCGTCAGGTCGCTGATGCTGGCGTCGTCGAGGTTCAGGCCGACCAGGTCGAATTCGCACTCGAAGTGGCGGGCGTAGGCCTTGGGCAGCTCGCATTCGCGGCCCTCGATGTCGTTGGTCGGGAAGCCGTCCTTGCGGTACTCCTCCTCGATGTCGAGCACGATGCCGCGCAGCAGCAGCGCCGCCGTCGTGCTGCTGTAGACGCGCTTGCCGTAGATCGCCGACGACGACGCCGAGGCCGAGATCACGGCCAACGCGAAGGCCAGGATCGACATCGCGATGAGGATCTCGAGCAGCGTGAAGCCGCCCTCACCTCGCCGTCGCTGGTCGTCCGTCCTTCGCATCGTCGTGTCCGCCTCCTAGCGCGCGTCCTCGAGCCAATCATCGATGTCGAGCGTGCCGTCCAGCACCCGGGCGCTGCCCTGCAGGCTCAGCACCTCGACCGTCATCGTATCGTCCTCGTCGTCCGTGACGCCGAGCACGACGAAGCCGGCCTCGACCGTGCCGTTGGGGAAGAAGTTGATCGACGCCTGCCCCGTGCGCGAGGGATCACTCTGGTGGCTGGTCATGACGCTGACGATCTCGATCCCCTTGGGCAGCGTGCGCTTCTGCAACAGCTTGCTCTTGGCATCGCCGAAGCTGCCGACCTTGGGCGCGTCGACGTCATCCTCGTCGACCTCCTTGGGCTCCTCGCCGTCCTCGCCCGGCAGCAAGAACGCCTTGCACGGATCGCGCGACTCCTGCGCCTCGCCCCACCATGCGCCGTTGTCGATGTCGAGCACCAGGCGGTAGTTGCGCCCGTTCAGGATCGACATGTTGTACAGGTAGCGCACCGCGACCGAGAGCTGGCCGGCCTCGGCGTCGACGTTGGCGCCGCGGATGTTGCCGATGCCGACGACGACGGCCGTCGTCACCACGGCCATGACGACCATGACCACGACCAGCTCGATCAGCGTGAACCCGGCTTGGCCGCGACGGCGCATCGTCCAACTCCTCCGGCGGCGGCCTACTTCTCGCCGTCGCCGTAGCAGATGTCGTCATCCGTGCCGGACTTCTTGTCGTCGCCGGCGCTGCACAGCGAGAAGCCGTCGCCCTCGGCGCGGTAGATGATGTCCTGCTTCCACGGATCCTTGAGGTTGGCCTTCTTGAGCTTGGCCTTCTTGCCCTCGGTCAGCGACTCCAGGCTCTCGGGGTACTCGCCGTGGCGGGCCTCGTGCGCCTCGATGACCGAGCCCATCGTGTTGATCTGCGCCCGCGCCGTGTCGGTCTTGGCGTCGCCGAGCATGCCGAACACGCCGACCGCGAGCGCCGAGCCCATCACGCCGATGATGACGATCACGACCATGATCTCGATGAGCGTCATGCCACGCTCGCCGGCCCGGGCCACGACCGCGCGCGCGACGTCGACGCCGTGCACGCCCTCGCGGGTGGTCTGCGCTGCATCGGTCGCCTGCTCGTCGATCAGGCTCGTCAGGCTGGTCAGACTGGGTGTCGTGTTCATGCTTCCTCCTCACTCGGCCCGGAATCTCGGGCCATTCGCACCACAAGCGCGCCCCGTGGCGCGCGCGATCAGCCGCGGACGGCCGACGTCAGCTTCATCATCGGCAGCAGGATCGCGGCGACCAGGAAGGCCACCAGGATGCCCATGCCGACGATCATGATCGGCTCGAGGATGGAGGTCAGCGCCTGCACCCGCGAATCGACTTGGTTTTCGTAGCTGTCCGAGACGTTCTTGAGCATGTTCTCGAGCTCGCCCGAGCGCTCGCCGATCGAGACCATGTGCACGACCATCGGCGGGAACTCCGACGAGCGCTTGAGCGGCCCCGAGATGGTGTCGCCCTCGCGGATCGCGACGCGCGCCTCGCTGAGCACGGCCGCGAGCACGCGGTTGGCCACGACGTTCTCGACGATCTCCATCGCCGTCAGCAGCGGTACGCCCGAGCTCAACAGCGTCGAGAGCGTGCGCGAGAAGCGGGCGATGGCGATCTTGCGCACCAGGTCGCCGAGCACCGGCACCTTGAGCAGCATGCGGTCCCAGCGCTCCTCGCCGGCGTCGGTGCGGCGCCAGCGCTCAAAGCCGACCCAAGCGCCGACGGCGGCCAGGACCATCAGCGGCCACCAATTCGTCATCACGTCGCTCATGAAGATGAGCACCCGCGTGATCATCGGCAGCTCGGCGCCGAGATCCTCGAACATGATCGTGATCTTCGGCACGACCAGGATCATCATCGCCGCGACGATCAGCAGCGAGATGATGAGCATGATCACCGGGTAGGTGATCGCGCCGATGATGCGGTTGCGCAGCCGGACCTGGCTCTCGGTGAAGTCGGCCAGGCGCGAGAGCACGATCTCCAGCGTGCCCGACGACTCGCCGGCGCGGACCATGTTCACGTAGGTCGGGCCGAAGACGCGAGCATGCTTCTCGAGCGCCTTGTGGAAGCTCGCGCCCTCGTTCAGGTCGGTCCGGACCTGGGCCAGGACGCGCTTGAGCTTGGGGTTCTCGGTCTGGTCGACGATGGCCGACATCGAGTCGACGAGCGGCACGCCGGCGCGCACCAGGGTCGCGAGCTGGCGCGTCATCTCGGCGACGTCCATCGGCGAGATGCGCGTCAGCATCTCGTTGATGTCGACGTCGCGGCTGCCGGCTTTCTGCTTGACGCCGGCCTTGACCGCCGCGCCGTCGCCCTTGGCGTTGGTCTGCTTGTACTCGGTCAAGAAGACGCGGTCGCGCCGCAACGCCATCTTCAGCGCGCGCACGCTGTCGACGTCGAGCACGCCCTTGACGGTCTTGCCGCCCTGCGTCCTGCCGATGTACTCGTAGACTGGCACCTGGTTGCTCCTCCGAATCCGTCGCGTTCGCTAGTCGACCGCCGCTGTGGCGATGCGCATCACCTCTTCGATCGTCGTCACGCCCTGCATCGCCTTGATCGCGCCGTCCATCAGCAGGGTCTTCATGCCGGCGCGGCTCGCCGCCTTCTTGATCAGGCCGGCGTCGGACTTTGCGACGACCAGGCGCTTGACCTCTTCGTCAGGCACCAGCAGCTCGTGCAGGCCCGAACGGCCGGCGTAGCCGTTCATGCCGCATTGGGCGCAGCCCTTGGCGCGGAAGAAGGTCGCCGTCGCCAGCAGGGGGTTGTCCGGCTTGAGGCCGAGCTGCTCCAGCTCGAGCTTGGTCGGGATGTGCGGCACCTTGCAGTCGCGGCATAGCTGCCGGATCAGGCGCTGCGCCAGCACGCCGATGATCGACGACGAGAGCAAGAACGGCTCGACGCCCATGTCCACCAGACGGGTGAAGGTCGAGGCCGCGTCGTTGGTGTGGACGGTCGAGAACACCAGGTGACCCGTCAGCGACGCCTGGACCGCGATCTCGGCCGTCTCGAGGTCGCGGATTTCGCCGACGAGCACGACGTCCGGGTCCTGGCGCAGCGTCGCGCGCAGGCCGCTGGCGAAGGTGAAGCCGATCTTCGGCTGCACCTGCATCTGGCCGACGCCCTCGAGCTGGTATTCGACCGGATCTTCGATCGTCAGGATGTTGACGTCCGGGTGGTTGATCGTCACCAGCGCCGAGTAGAGCGTCGTCGTCTTGCCCGAGCCGGTCGGGCCCGTGACCAGGATGATGCCGTTGGGCCGACGGATCAGCGCCTCCAGCTGCTCGACGACCTCGTCGCGCATGCCGAGCGTGCGCAGGTCCAAGGTCGTGCTGGACTTGTCGAGCAGACGCATGACGATGCGCTCGCCGTGCGCCGTCGGGATGGTCGAGAGGCGCAGGTCGATGTCGCGGCCGGCGACCTTGATGCGGATGCGGCCGTCCTGCGGCAGGCGCTTCTCGGCGATGTTCAGGTTGCCCATGATCTTGATGCGGCTGGTGATCGACGGCTGGAAGCGCTTGGGCGCCCGGACGATCTCGCGCAGCACGCCGTCCTTGCGGAAGCGGATCAGGACGTACTTCTCCATCGGCTCGATGTGGATGTCGCTCGCGCGCTCCTTGGCCGCCTGGTTCAGCACCGAGTTGACCAGGCGGATGATCGGCGCCTCGTCGTCCTCGTCGAGGATGTCCTTGCCGTCCTCGAGCTCCGCGGCGATCTCGCCGACGCCCTCCTCGCGGGCCATGTCGTCGACGACCTGGTCGGCGCGGGCGCGGCGGTCGAAGGCGTAGTTGATCGCCTCCTGCAGCGCCTCGTGCGTCACCAGGAAGGTGTCGATGCGCTTGGGCTCGAAGATCACGCGCAGATCGTCGAGGGCGTCGACCGCGAGCGGGTTCGACAGCGCCACCTCGAGCACGCCGTCCTCGATGCGAACCGGCAGCACGCCAGAGTCGCGGGCGTAGGAGAGCGAGAGCGGCCCGACCAGGCTCGGGTCGATGTCGTCGTGCTCGACGCGCGGCTCGACGTCCATGCCGAACTGCGCGCCGAGCGCCTTGACCACCTGCAGCGACGTCACCTGGCCGGAGCCGACCAGCAGCTCGCCGATCAGGCCGCCGCGCTCGGTCTGGACTTCGAGCGCCGACCGTACAGCGTCGGCGCTGCAATGCCCCAAGCTCACGAGGATCTCACCCAAGGGGCGAGGATCGATCGCGATCTCGGAGTCGGTCTTCGGCAGGCTCATTTCTCGGCCTCCGGGGCGGTGCTCTGCTCGCTCGGCGCGTCGGGCTTGCCATCGACCTTGGTCGCAGGCGCGGGCTTGGCCGCGGGCTCCGGCGCCGGCTTGGCCGCGCTCTTGCTGCCCTTGCCGTTGGACGGCGGCAGGTCGATCTCCTCGGTCTTCTCGGCGCTCTCCTCGTCCTCTTCGAGCTGCTTGCCGAAGGGATCGTGCTCGAGGTCGTGGCCGTCGGGCGGGCCAACCATGTCGACGTCCGTGCTGTCGTAGTAGGCGCGCTCTTGCAGCTTGCGCTCCTCGCGGGCGGACTCGACCGCCTCGTGAATGTGCTGCAACAGGCCGCGCTTCTTGCGGAAGTCGATGTCGCCCTCGTACTCCTTGCGCCGCGTCGCCAGCTCGTCGGCGAAGTTGCGCATCTGGTCCATCTTCTCGTCGTGGATTCGGCGGATATCGCTGGGATCCTTGATGATGTGCGGGACGACCACCAGCAGGAGGTTCTTCTTCTCCTTCTGCTTGGTCGTCTTGCGGAAGAGCATGCCGATCAGCGGCAGGTCGCCGAGGATCGGGATCTTCGCCACGCCCGTCGTCTCGCGGTCGGTGATCAGGCCGCCGATGACCAGCGGCTGCTGGTCGCGTACGACGACGGTGTTGGTGACCTTGCGCTTGGACGTGGTCGGGCCGAGGTTCGGATCCATCGCCTCGATCTCGTCGATCTGCTGGTCGATCTTGAGCTTGATGAAGTCGGACTCGTTGATCTGCGGCGTGATCTTCAGCGTCAGGTCGACGTCGATGAACTGGATCATCGAGCCGAGGCCGCCGCCCAGGCCGCCGAGCGCGCCGCCGAGGCCACCGAGCGAGCCCAGCGCGCCAGCCGCGCCGCCAAGGCCGCCGAGGCCGGCCAGGCCGCCGAGGCCGCCGCCGAGGTTGGCCTGACGGTAGGGCACCTTGCGGCCGACCTGGATCTCGGCCTCTTCGTTGTTGAGCGTCAGGATATGCGGCGTCGAGAGCACGTTGACGTCCGAGTTGTTCTGGATCGCCTGGATCAAGAAGCCGAACGCGGGGATCGACAGCGTCACGCCGCTGGTGACGCTGCTGCCGGTGTTGCCGGTGTTGACCTGGACCAACGGGCCCTGCATGCCCGCCGCGAGGCCGCCGCTGTTGAGCTGGCTGATGTCGACGCCGCCCATGCCCAGGCCGCCGAGGCCGAGCAGCAGCGGCACCTGGTCGCCGCCAATGTCGAAGACCGTTCCCGCCGAGCCCGCGATCTGCATGTTCGCGTTCTTGGTCGTCGAGATCTCCATGATCACGGCCTCGACGTAGACCTGCTTGCGCCGGCTGTCGAGCTGGGCGATGACCTTCTGCAAGCTGAGGTAGTCCTTGAGGCTCGCCTCGATCACGAGCGAGTTCGTGGCCTTGTGGGCTGTGATCTTCACGTCGCCCTCGAAGAGCGCCGCCGAGCCGCCACCGCCGCCCTTGGCGCCACCGCGCGCCGCGCCGCCACGGGCACCCTTGGCCGCGCCGCCGCCGCCGCCGCCGGCGAGGCTCTGCAGCGTCTGCGCCAGGTCCTCGGCGTCGGCGTTCTCGAGCGGGTGGATGTGGATCGCGCCCTCGCCCGGGATCGGCACGTCGAGCTTGCGGATCAGGCGGTCGACCTTGAGGTAGTTGCTGCGCGTCGTGATCAGGATGATCTGGTTGGTGCGCTCGTCGGCGATGACCTTGCTGATCGAGACCTTGGTGATGTCGCTGCCGCCGCCGGTCGGGCCAGCCGCCGGCGCACCCCTGGCACCGCGGGCGGCGCCGCGGGCCGGCGCGCTGCCGCCGCCCTTGCCCTCGCCGAAGACCGCGTTGATCCGCTCGACCAGCTCGCTGGCCGCCATGTGCTGCACCGGCCGCATCCAGATCTTCTCGTTGCCGAGCGGGATGTCGACCTCCTTGACCAGCTCCATCATGCGCCGGATCGCCGAGCCGGTGTCGGTGATGATCAGCGTGTTGGTCGGCTTGTAGCTGAAGATGTCGCCGCCCTGGCTCTTGAACTTGGTCAGCAGCTGCTCGACCTCTTGGATGTCGACGTGCTCGAGCCGCACCAGGCGCGTGACGATCTGGTCGTCGTTGGGCACGCCGGCCTTGTTGCCGAGGATGCGCGCGCCGCGGGCGCGGGCCTGGTTGCTGTCGACGATGTGCCAGAACGGCCCGCGCTGGGTCACCGTCATGCCGTTGACCTCGAGGGCCGACAGGAACGCACGCCACGCCTCACCGACCGTCACCGGCTGCGGCGAGAGGATCGTGACCTTGGCACCGCGGCGGCTGGTCGCGAGCATGAAGTTGCGGGTCGTCCAGCACGAGACCAGCTTGATGATCGACTCGATCGGGGCGTCCTCGAAGTCCAGCGTCACGCGGGCGCCACGCGGCAGGGGACGGCACTTGATCTCCTTTTCGAAGTTCGTCTTCCAGGTGATGGAGTCCTCGATCTTCTTGCCTTCGTCCGCGCTGTCACCACCGCCGCTGCCGGGCGAGCCGGCGCCGCCGTTGCCGACGATCCGGGCCGACTCGTTGGTCCGCGGCGCGGGCACCGGCGCCTCGGCGCCGCCATCCAGGGCCTCGGTCGCCGACGCGGGGTCGTAGGCGGGGTCCAGCTTGCCGGCGCCGCGCTTGAACACGCCCGCACCGCCGCCGGCCGTGACCTTGCGCTTGCCGCTGGTGTTCAGCGTGCCCGCCTTGCCCGGCCGCACGGGGATCGCGCGCTCCTGGGCCACGAGCGGCGCGGCGAGCGCGACGGTCACGCCGAGGGCCAGCAGCTGGCCGAGGGCGCGCTGGGCCGTTGCGGTGGCCGCCTTGCTCTGCCGAGACCATGGGGTCTGTCCGTTCACGTCATCTCCTACGCGCAGCCGCGCCGCGCCGAGCCCCGCCAAGGGCCCGCTGGCGCACTCACTTGACCGTGTACCGCATCGTCTTGAGCATCCCGCCGCGCTCGATCTGCACGGTGAGGCGGGCCTTGTTCTTCAGCGCTTCGTAGAGCGCCAACGCCTTGTTCGGGCTGTCGATCCGATTGCCGTTGATCACCTTGATGATGTCGCCGTTCTCGAAGCCGATGTCGCGGAACATGCTCGAGTTGGCCATGCCGATCATGCGGAAGCCGTCGTACTTGCCGCCGCGGTAGTTCGGCACCACGCGCGCCTGCTGGCCCAGCGATCCCAGGTTCTTGAGCTTTTCGTTGATCATCGAGCGGTCGAGCTGGTAGCTCGTGTCGCTGATCTTCTTGACGCCCTGCGGGTCGGCGGACGCGGCCTGTGTCGGCGGCGGCGCGCCGGGGCCCGGACGCTGGGCCCGGTTGCCAGGGATGGCGCCCGGCGCGACCATCGGCGCGGCCTGGGCCGTCCCCTGGCCGCCTTCGCCCTCTGCATGGGGCCAGAGCGGCGCGATCGTCAGCTTGCCGGCCTCCTTGAGCACGACGTACGTCCGGTGGATCTCCTCGACGCGCGCCTGGCCCTCGAGCAGCTCGTAGCCGATCGTCACGAGCTTGTGGTCCTGGCGGTTGACCTCCATGGTCGCGCTCGAGAACTCCATCGGCTGCACGACCATCGTACCGAGCAGCTTCACCGGCAGCTTCGTCAGCTCGTAACTGGCCTCGACCGGGCCTTCGGCGGGCTGCTCCTCGGCGGCCTCGTCGGTGGCCTCTTCTTGCGGCTCGGGCTCGGGCGCGGGCTCGTCGAGCAGGAAGGGGCTGCGCGCCGCCATCGCGCCGCCAGCGCCCTCGCCGGCGCGGGCCTTGGCCAGGCGCTGCGCGAGCTTGCTCTCGCCGCCGCCTGGCACATCCTCGCCCGCCGCCGACTCCGAGCCGGCCATCGTGCCCAGCTTCATCGCGATCAGGCCGTTGACGACACCACCGAGCTGCCACGCGATGAGCGCGAGGCCCAGCAGGTTGACGGCCCAGAAGTGTCGCTTGATCAGCGTCTCCATGCGTGTGTCCGTCCTCTGCGCGGGTCGTCCGGGGGCATCCTCCGTTTCACCGCACACGCGATGAGAGGACCCCAATGGGGTTGAAGCAAAGTCCGTGCCATCGAGGCCGTCACGCAAACGTCCGAGATCGCGAGATTCCGCGCGCATCTCCGCGCCGTTGCCGCGCCTCCATGGCACACTGCGCGCCAGACCACCAGCGTCCAGCGTGACAAATTGGCATTCGGTCCGCCGATCGGCCCGGGGGGGTGCCGTCGGCCGCAGAGGACGCTACCATCCACCCGATGGCCGCTTGCCGCCCAGGAGCCCAGATGCTGCACCGTCGTTCCTGTCCAGCCGACCTGGCGTCCGTCCGTGCCCGGACCCGAGCCGTCGCGGTCCTGTCCGTGTGGCTCCTCGCCTTGGGCACCTTCGCGTGCGGCACCGACGAGTCCAAGGACGGCAAGGACGCCGGCGACGAGCCCGACGTCACGACCTTCGACGGCGGCGGATCCGCCGACACCGCGCTGGCCGACACCGTGGCCGACACCGGGGCCGTGGACAGCGGCGCTGGCACCGATGGCCAGTCGGCCGGCGACGGCAGCACCGACATCTCGTGGCCCGGCGACGGCGCGTGCACGCCGGACTGCAAGGGCAAGCTCTGCGGCCCGGACGGCTGCGGCTCGGTCTGCGGCTTCTGCCCGACAGGCGAGTTCTGCGCCAAGGACGGCAGCAAGTGCGAGGAGTTCTGCAAGCCACAATGCGAGGGCAAGGTCTGCGGCGACAACGGCTGCGGCGGCGACTGCGGCACCTGCGGCGCGGGCAAGCATTGTGGCATCGACTTCCTCTGCTATGCCGACGACTGCAAGGGCAGCTGCGAGGGCAAGGTCTGCGGCGACAACGGCTGTGGCGGAAGTTGTGGCAGCTGCGCGACGGGCGATCTCTGCGACTCCAGCGGTTCATGCAAACCTTCGCCATGCAAAGGTATTCCCGCCGACGGCAAGTGCGACGGCGACATCCTGCTCGGCTGCAAGGGCACCGGCGCGACGGCGAGCAAGACGACGATGGATTGCAGCGTGCAGCTGCCGGTCGGCAGCAAGATCTGCGCATGGGATCCGCTGGCCAGCAAGCATGGCTGCATCGACAAGCCGCCGTGCACACCCGTCTGCACCAAGACCGACGGCAGCCCCAAGGAGTGTGGCGACGACGGCTGTGGCGGCATCTGCAAGAGCTGTCTCGAAGGCTGGGCGTGCGAGGTCGACAGCTGCAAGGTCAAGCCCGGCGCGGTCTGCGGCGGCACCTTCAACAGCAAGACCGGAGCCTGCGACGGCAACACCTGGCTGCTGTGCTCGGCGGGCAAGATCGCCGCGGTCAACTGCGGCGACGCCAACAAGACCTGCACCTGGACCGGCTCGGCCTACGGCTGCAAGTAGCCCGCAGCCTCGGCCTCTTCGGCCTGGGCGCGCATGGCCGCGCTCATCCGCGCCAGCAGCGCCTTGTGGTCGAGGCCCTGGCGCGCGCCCGACGGCCCGTAGAAGACCTCGTCGAGCACCAGGCCATGGGCCGGGGCCGTCTGGCCCGGATCCCTGCGATCACCGCTTTGCAGCGCGCGCCGGATGTCGTCGAGGCTGCGCTGGCCCCGGCCGACGCTGACCAGCGTCCCGGCCAGGATCCGCACCATGTTGTGCAAGAAGGCGTTGCCTTCGACGATCAGCGAGAGTTCGCCCGCGCCGTCGGCCCGCGCCTCGGCGCCGCGGACGATGCGGACCTCGCGCATCGTTCGCATCGTCGTCGGCGACTGACAATGGGCCGAGCGGAACGCGGCGAAGTCGTGATCGCCCTGCAAGAGCGCCGCAGCCTGGCGCATCGCCTCGAGGTCCAGCCGCGATGGAACGTGCCAATGCGTCGTGCGCAGCAACGGCGAGCGGGCCCTCGCGTTCCAGATCCGGTAGATGTAGCGCTTGCCCACCGCGTCGTGGCGGATGTGGAAGTCGGCGTCGACGCGATCGGCGCTGACGATGGCGATGTCCTCGTCCATGTGGGCGTTCCAGCCCAGCACCACCGCCTTGGCCGGCAGCTCGCGCCGCGTGTGGACCAGGACGGGCAGGGCGCGGGCGTGGACGCCGGCGTCCGTTCGGCTCGAGGCCCGCAGCTCGACGTCTTCGCCCTGCCAGGCGCGCCAGCCGTCGGCCAACGCGCTGGCTACGGTGCGCAGGTCGCCCTGGCGCTGGTAGCCGGCAAATCCGGCGCCGTCGAACTGCACGCGGACCAGCCAGCGATGCACGTCGGCCGCGTGGACCATCGAGCCACGGCCCTCGTCGCCGAGTTCCGCATCCGGCCCGGTCGCGCCGAGCCCGTCGCTGTCGTGGGCGTGCGCCTCCAGCATCGGGCGGCTCAGAGGTCGAAGGCCAGACCGAACATCAGCACGCTGTCGGAGAGGTCCATCGACTTCTTGTCACCGAAGTTGTTGAGCGACAGGACCTGGTACTCCGCGAACAGGTAGCTGTGGTTGACGCCCATCTCGAGATCGAAGCCCTTCGCCGCTCGCGGCTCGAAGACGTCGAGCAGCAGGCGCAAGCCGACGGCGCCGTGCAGGCCCGCGATCCCGCCCTGGGCGGTGCGCACCTTGTTGTCGGTGCCGGTGTAGGTCGAGACATCGCCGTTGCCGTCGAACGCCCACCACAGCGAGTAGGCGATGCCTCCTTTGGCGTAGGGGATCAGCGGGAAGCCCGTCTCGAACGCCAGCCAGTTGAAGCGGTAGGTCAGGTCGATCGTGATCGGCACGATCATCAGCTCGGTCGAATCCTTGGAGGTCGAGCCGTCCAGCGTCCGGCCCTTGCCCGAGGCCGACCACCAGCCGATGCTGCCGCCCAGCCCGAGGTCGCCGAAGCCGTCGAAGAGGAAGTAGTCGAAGGACAGGCCCTTGGCGAGCTCTGAGCCGCCGATCAGCGAGTCGAAGGGCGTCTGGCCGTTGGTCGAGGCGAACTCGCTGTCGATCGACGGCAGGTAGTAGCCCACCCGCAGGTCGATGCTGGAGGTGCGCGGCGAGTCGGCGCGGGCCGTCCCCGGCGCCAGCAGGCCCGCGGCGACCACGGTCGCGGCGAGCGCGGTCAGCAGCCCGCGAGTCGCAGACATCCCCAGGCTCCGCGTCGCCCGACGGCGCAGCACCAGCAACGCTGCGGCGAGCCCGACCAGCCAGGCCATCGAGCCGCTGCCGCCGGCGCCCGAGCGCCCCTGGGCGCTGCAGCCGTAGTAGCCGCCCTCTTCGGTGCCGCCCGACGCCTTGTAGTACTCCCAGAAGTCCTGGACCTCGGTCGGCGACGCCTCGGTCACCTTCTCGGCGGCGGACTCGTTGTCGTTGGCGTCGATCGCCGTCACCGCCACGTAGTAGGTCTCGCCGTTGGTCAGGCCCGTGATCTTGTACGAGGTGGCCGTGAGCTTGTCGCTGCGGTTGGTCGCTGTCGTCGGCGCGCTGGCCGAGAAGGGCACCGTCGACCAGTAGACCCGCGCATACGGCGTCGTCGCCGCGTCGGCCAGCGTCCAGCTGACGTTGATGTTCTTGTCGCCGACCGCGGCGTCCTTGAGCGTCGGCGGCGTCGGCGCAGCGAGATCCACCGTGATCTTCAGCTGGCTGCCGTCCGTGAACGTGGTGCCGGCCGTGTTGGTGCCCTTGATGATGAACGTGACGCCGGCGTTGTGCTCGCCGCCGCCGTCGCACTTGAGCGCGGTGATCATCTGGCCCAGATCGACGTCGACCAGCTCGCCGGCGAAGGTCAGCGGGTTGCCGAAGGTCTTGTCCGTGGCCACCACCTTGCAGGTCGAGGTCGACGGCTCGGTCATGTCGGTGGTCGAGCAGGAGGACCCGTCGGCGGCCGCGACCTTGATGCCGTAGGCCGAGGCGCTGGTCATCGTCGCGTCGGCGATGAAGCTCCAGGTCACGCGCACCGTCGGATCCGTCGCCGACTTGATCGCCTCGCAGTCGGCCTTGTTGATCACATGGCTGGCGCCGATCGTGGTCGTGGTCGTCGACGCCAGGCCGAGTCGCGTCGACGGCTCGTAGTCGCTGCCTGGCTTCGCCGCGATGCTGTCGATCTTGATGGTGAGGGCGTCCGCCGCGCGCGGCGTCCACAGGCCCAGCACACCCGCCGACAACAGCGCAGCTGCCCTCGCGCCGGTTCGTCGCTGAAACCACGTTGCTTCGTGCTGACCTGCCACGTTTCGCTCCTCTGCGTCGTGCTCGGG
Source organism: uncultured Enterobacteriaceae bacterium (assembly GCA_964586155.1). Taxonomy (GTDB): domain Bacteria; phylum Myxococcota_A; class UBA9042; order UBA9042; family UBA9042; genus SXNM01. The sequence continues at coordinate 25,239 of CAZPHC010000029.1, forward strand.
GTGCGCCGCCGCGCGTACCGCCCCAAGTCGTTCATGCACGAGCCGTGCCAGCCACATTGCTCCGCAAGTGCCAGAAACCACGGGGCCCCGTCTCCATTCCCGACGCGGGCCGCTGTCGAGACTGCACGCATGGCGGCACACTGGCAGGCCACGCGTGCCAATCTGGCAGTCGTCAGGCCTGGGCCGTGGTCCAGTGGGCGTCGAGGACCTCGGCGATCTGCACCGCGTTGGTCGCGGCGCCCTTGCGCAGGTTGTCCGCCACGACCCACAGAGCGAGACCGTTCGGCACCGACGGATCGCGGCGCACACGGCCGACGAAGACCTCGTCCTGCTCGGCGACGTCGATCGGCATCGGGTACTTGCCCCGTTTCGGATCGTCGATCAGCTTGATGCCCGGGGCCTTGGCCAGGAGCTCGCGCGCAGCCTCCGGCGAGAGCGGACGCTCCAACTCCACGACGACCGACTCGGAATGGCCCGCGAACACCGGCACGCGCACCGCGGTCGGGCAGACCTGGATCGAGTCGTCGCCGAAGATCTTGCGCGTCTCGTAGACGAGCTTCATCTCCTCGGAGGTGTAGCCGTCGGCGTCGAAGTCGCCGATCTGCGGCACCACGTTGAACGCGATGCGTGCGGCGTGGACCTTCACATCGAACGGCTTCTGGTTCAGCAGCGAGACAGTCTGGTTCGCCAGCTCCTCGATGCCTTTCTGTCCAGCGCCCGACACGCTTTGGTAGGTCGTCACGACGATGCGACGGATGGTGGCCGCGTCGTGGATCGGCTTGAGCGCGACGAGCATCTGGATCGTCGAGCAGTTCGGGTTGGCGATGATGCCCTTGTGGCCCAGGGCGGCGAGGCCGTTGACCTCTGGCACCACGAGCGGAACGTCCGCGTCCATGCGGTACGCGCTCGAGTTGTCGATGCAGACGGCGCCGTGCTGGACGGCTGCCGGCAGCAGCACCTTGCTGACGCCCGATCCGGCCGAGGCCAACACGATGTCGACGCCCGCGAAGGCGGCCGGCTCGGCCAGCTGGACCACGATCTCGCGGTTGCCGAACGTCACGTGTTCGCCCACCGATCGCGACGAGGCCAGGGCCACGATCTCGCTGACCGGGAAGCGGCGCTCGTCGAGCACCTTGAGCATCTCGCGACCGACGGCGCCCGTGGCACCGAGGACCGCGACCCGATAACGGCGTCGCTGCATCATGACTCCCTGTGCGCGCCCGGACGGGCGCGATCGATGTCGGAGGACCGGCCGCGCCGGTTCAGCGTTTCTTGCCCGGCACGGCGACCGGCGCCGGCCCAGGTGGCGGCGGCGCGACCGGCGCGGGACCGGGCGGCGGGGGCGGCGGCGGCAGCACGTTTGGTGGCGGCGGGGGCGGCGGCGGAGGCGGGGCCGTCGCGGCGGCAAGCGCATCTGCAGCGATGGGCGGCAGGCGCAGGTACGCGGGTTCGTCGAACGCCTCGTCCGGCCCGACGGCCTGCAACATCACGGTGGTGATGTTGTCGTGGCCACCGCGGATCTTCGCCAGCTCGATCAGCGCCGAACACGCCGAGGGCAACGAGGTCGCCTCGCGCAGGCACGCCTGGATCTCGGCGTCGCGGACCAGGTCCGACAGGCCGTCCGAGCACAGCAGGATCTGGTCGCCCGCGCGCAGCGTCGCGCTGTAGATGTCGACGCCGACGCGCTCGTGCAGGCCAACGGCGCGCACGATGACGTTCTTGTACGGGAACGACTCGACGTCCTCGGGGCGCAGCATCTTCATCTTGAGGTACTCGTTGACCAACGAGTGATCCTCGGTCAGCTGCTCGAGCTTGCCGCGGCGGAACCGGTACAGGCGGCTGTCGCCGACGTTGGCCACATAGAGCCGGCTGCCGACGACGGAGCAGGCGACCACGGTCGTGCCCATGTCGCGCAGCGCCTCGTGCTGCTGCGAGAGACGGAACACCGACACGTTGGCCGACTCGACAGCCTTGCGCAGGCGCAGGCTGTGATGGCTCACGTCGCGCATCCCCTGCGGGGACGCCGCCTTCATCTGGGCGTACGCCTTCTTGACCCGGATCGTCAGCTCGGCCGAGTCGAAGAACGCCGCGATCGCCTCAACAGCGAACTGGGACGCAACCTCGCCACAGTTGTGGCCGCCCATGCCGTCCGCGACCACGAAGAGGCCATGCGCAGGCTGGATCAGCAGCGCGTCTTCGTTGCCCTCGCGAACCAGGCCGACATCGGTCGCTCCGTAAGCGGCGATGCGAATGCCCCGCCGACCCTTGGTCGAACCGGCTGCTTCGCTACGCTTTCGCTTTGGAGATTGAGCCATGCCGTCTAGATCCTGGTCGGTGTCGGCGCTCGCCGCTGAAGCCAAGGGATCGCGTCGCCAAGTCGCCTCCGCCCGCGTGGTGCAGGGCGGAGATCTCGGCTACTCGCCGCCGTTGACGCGGTTCTTGAGCTCGAGACCGACCTTGAAGAACGGCATGCGCTTCTGGCCGACCTGGACGGGCTCGCCCGTCTTGGGGTTGCGACCGGTGTAGCTCTCGTAGTGGCGCACGGTGAAGTTCCCGAAATTGCGGATTTCGATGCGCTCGCCTTCCTTCATCGCGTCGACCATCTTGTCGAAGATGGCGTTCACGACCATCGCGGCCTTGTCCTTGGTCAGGTTGGCGCTCTCAGCGACCTTCTCGATCAGATCGGACTTCGTCATCTCAGCGGCTCCTGGTCTTGGACACGCCAACGGTGTCCTGGGGTTCGTTCCGTCCGCCGCGCCGGCATCGGCCTGTCGGGCGGAAGGGGCGAGATACACCGGCCAGCCGTCGCGGTCAAGGGATCGGTTGGCAACAACTTTGCGGAATCCGACGCCTCGCCGCCGACTTCAACCGGGCGGCGGGCAGGTCCATTGTTGGCTCGGCGAGGCCGGTGGGTAGTTGGGTGTGACGAGGTTGCCGGACTTGTCTGCGCCTTTGCAGGGCGTGATGTCGGCAGAGGGGTTGGTCGACTTCGGGTTCCACTTGACCTGGCCGGCGCACCACATGTCGCCCTTGTTCAACTTCGGGCCGAGCTTGTCGACGACCAGGACCTTGTCCAGGTAGATCCGCAGCCGTGGCGTCGAGGTTCCGTAGCCCGCATCCGACCAGTAGTACACGCCGATCCAGTACTTCTCGTTCTCGAGCGGCCACGCGACCGAGATGTTCTCGGGGCCCTGGCCGTTGGTGTCGTCCAGGTCCACGTTCGGATCGTCGTCGGTGTCCGACAGGTCGGGCCAGGTCGGCGCCTTGTTGATCCAGAAGCAGTCGTAACATTGCGCCCACCACGGATCGGGCTCGCCATTGCCGTCGAGATCGGGCTGGCCCTTGAGGGTCGGCGCGTCGGGATGCGCAAGGTGCAGATCGAGATCGGCGCCCTTGTCGTCGGTGGGGTCGGTATCGTTGGGCGTGTCCCAGGTCAGCTCGATGTGGAGCTTGTTGTCCGGGACCACGTGCAGCACGCGCGTCGCCTGGGCGCAGCTGGCCGTGCCGAGTTCGTCGTAGATCTGCAGGCGGAACTTGTAGTCGCCCGCCACGTTCGGCAGGAAGCTCACGGTCTTCTGCTTGGCATTCGGCACGAAGGTGCTGGCGCTGCCCGTCGGCTGCTCGACCGTCCATTCGTATTTGGTCAGCACATGGCCTGGGGCAGCCTGGCTGCAAGCGCTGGTCAGGCTGACCATCGTCTGCGGGATGACCGTGTCGCCGCCTGGGAAGGGGTCGATGCACGCGGTCGGGCAGGTCAACTGGCTCGGCTTGCCCGCGACCTCCAAGGTCCGGATCTCGCCGAGCTTGTCCTCGATCTCGAGCTGGGCCGTCGTCGCGGCGTCGAGTGAGCTCGGCGCGTAGCGCACGATCACCGACTTGGTCGAGTTCGGCTGGACCACCAGCGGCACCTCCTTGGTCGGCGCGAGGCCGTCGGCGAAGCTCGACGTGTTGAAGTTGAGCTGGAAGTCCGCGCTGGCGCCGTCCTTGTAGGCGATACGGACGATCTCGACGTTCTCGGTGCCGCAGCCTTGGAGCAGCAGCTCCTTCTCGGCTGGCTGGCCGATCGCGACCGACTCGAAATCGATCGACGAGGGCGTCATCTTCAGGCACGGACCGGTCGAGTTGGCCAGGAATTGGATGTCGATGGGCCCGGTCGTGCTGTTGCTCTTGATCCGCAACGTCGCGCCGGCCTTGTCGGCGCTCGGCAGGGGCGCCAGGTCGGCGACGAACTCGAGCGACTCGCCGGGCCCGACCGCGATCGCGGGCGAGCCGTCCCAGCTCTTGCCGACCTCGACCGACTGCCCGGCGAAGCTCACCTTCAGCGGTGCGCCACTGGCGCTGAGCAGCTCGACCTTCTCCAGTTGCACCGCAGCGCTGCCGACGCTGGAGCACTTGAACGACTCCTTGGCGGCCTTGCCTGCGCCGATATTGCCGAAGTCGACGACGCCGACCCCTGCGCACTTCAGCGTCGGCAGGCCGAGGTTGGCCTCGAAGCGGATGGTGCGCACCTTGCCAAACCAGGCGGGATCGCCTTCGACCTCAAGCTCGAGCTTGGCCTTTCGCGCCTTGGATCCGGCCTGGGCCGGATCATATTGCACCGTGAAGGTCGTGCTCTGGGCGGCGTCAGCGGCCGCGCATGCGGTATCGAAGCCGACCGGCACCAACTCCGGCCACGTCGCGTCGGCGCAGTCCGCGCCGGAGGCCGTCGTGCAGCGAAACGACGCCGTGTCGACGGCGGCTCCGGTCCCATCGGTCTCCGACAGGCGCACGGCCTGGATCTTCAGCGGCAGCGCGCTCAGCTTCGACGCCGAGTTGCGCAACGTGAACACGAAGCTGCGCTTGGTGCTGCCGAGCAGGCTCGCGTCGAAGGCATAGAGCTCCTGCGCCGGGCCGGAGGCGTCCGCGAGGTCGGCCTGGGCCTTGGCGTCGACGCTGCCGGTCCCGGACTTGCAATCCGAGCTACCAGCGCTGTCGTTGCCGCAGCCGAGCGCCGTTCCGGCGAGCGTCAGGCAGAGCAGGGTGGAGCGCCACGTGATGCGCATCATGGATGGCTCCAGGGTCGGCCCGCGGCCGCGACCGCGATCAGTCGCTGCACTTGGCGCCGAGGGATTTCGCGAACTTCGGGAAGTACTTCTTGGTGATCTTGCCGTTGGCGCCGCCGATATCGAGCAGACTTCCCGACGGCCACTCGATCTGCTTGACCCACCACATGTCGCATTGCGAAAGCGTGGTGCTGATGTACTCACCCACGAGCTGACCGAGGACGTAGATGCGCACCGTCGCGACCGAGTCGCCGTAGCCGTGCGCGTCCCAGTAGTGGACGCCGACGGTGTAGATGGCGCCGTTCTCGGCGTTCTTCAGGTTGAGGTTCTCGGGTCCCCAGCCGTCGGTGTCGTCGAGATCCAGGCCCGGGTTGTCGTCGATGCTCGGGTCGGTGGAGCCCCAGTTCGGATCGGCGTTGAACCAGAAGCAGTCGTAGAGCGAGTGGAAGAAGGGATCGACCTTGCCGTCCTTGTCGAGGTCGCCGAGGCAATAGCACGGCTGGGCGCCGCACATCTCGGGCGGATCCTTGCAGATCTTGGTGTCGGAGCTCTTCGAGTGCGCAAAGTGCAGGTCGAGGTCGGCTCCGGCCCCCATGCCCGTGTCCTTCTTGTCGAGGTCGTCGGGCGTGTCCCACAGCAGCTCGACGTGGATGTCCTCGTCCGGGATGACCGGCAGCGACAACACGGCCTTCTGGCACGACTTGTTGCCTGCATCGTCGGTGACCTCGAGCTCGAACACGTACTCACCCGCGATGTTGATCGAGATGACGTCGACCTCGGTACCCGAGAAGTCCTTCTTCTTGGTCTTGGCGCCAAACTGCGGGTCGGCCACGTTGGCGTTGGGCCAGAACAGGTGGTCGGCCTCACTGCCCTTGGGCTGCTTGGTCACCTTCCACTCGTACTTGACGATCTTCTGGTTCGGGCCGGCGAAGCTCTGCGAACCGACGAGGTGGACCTCGGTCTGCGGCACGATGAGCTCGCCCTCCAAGCACGACGCGATGGCCGTCGGGCAGTTGGTCGCTGTGCCCCAGCACGAGAGCTCGAGGGTCTTGTCGGTCTCGATCGTGTTGTCCGCGATGCCGAGCTTGGCGGGGTAGGGCGCTGGCTTGCCGCTCGTCGGATCGACGTACTCGGCCTCGGGCAGGCACTCGACGTTCACTTCGACGGCCTCGCCCTGCTTGATGTTCAGGACGTTGTCGGCCGAGACGGGCTTGCCGCCCAGCGCGGCGATCTTCGAGGTGTCGAGCTTGTACACCGCCTGCTTGTCGTCGCTCAGCGCGAGGCCCGAGACCTCGACCGTCGCGGAGCCGCAGCTCTCGAGCCGCACCTTGCGCGTGCCGACCGTTCCCAGCGGCACGAAGCCGAAGTTCACCGCCTTCTGCGGGATCACCTTCAGGCAGGGCACCGATTGGTTGGCGATGAGCTTGGCCGTCTGGGGCGCCGAGCAGTACTTGCTGCCGCCGGCGGCCGAGACGCATTGGCCCTCCTTGCAGCTGTCGTCGGCGCCGCAAGCGGTGGCCCCGTCATTGCTGAAGACCTTGACCACGTCGAGGAAGCCGGAGGGATCGGTCGGGCAGATCGTCACGATGATCGGGATCGACTCCTGCGGCGGCACCTCGAGCGGCGGGTCGAAGGTGATGGTCTCGCCGCCCTTGTAGGTCTTGCCTTCGATCTCGGCGCTCACCGGCTTCGGCAGCGTCTTGGCGAGCTCGATGCGGTTGACCAGCACCGGCGCGTCACCCGAGTTGAGCATCGAGACCTTCTTCTCGCCGCAGGCGCCGATCTTGATGATGCCGAAGTCCGCGACCTCGGGGCTCAGCTTGAGCTTGGGCGTGCCCTCCTTGGTCGTCAGGATCGACGAGAACGGCGCGTTCTTGTACCGCTCGTCGCCGGGCGCCGAGATGCGCAGCACGGCCTTGCGCACGACGTTGTCGGCCTGCTTGCGGAAGCGGACGTGGACGACGAGGTTGCCGCTGCGCGTGCCGCTGGTGCAGAACTTGGCGTCGGCGCCATCGGGTACGACCGAGACGACGCCCGCGTCGGCGCAGGGCTTCTCGGCCCCGTCGACTTCGACCGTGCAGGTGAACGGATCGCTGGTGTCGGTCGCGTTGGCGGGCTTGCTGTAGAGCAGCTCGATCTTCTCGACGCGGAGCTCGAGGGCTGAGCCGATCTGCGCGGTGTTGCGGATGGTGAACACCGTGTCGAGCGTCGCGTCAGCGGCCAGCGCGCCGGTCGACAGCTGCAGGGTTGCCCCGGTCGACTGGCTCTTCTCCTGGGCCGCGACGTCCATCACAGGCTTGAGATCGATGCCGAGGTTGCCGCCCGCGCTGGTGGTGCACTTGTCGGCGCCGCCGCCACCGCCGCCGCCCGTCGCGTCCGCGCCGTTGCCGTTGCTGGTGTCGTCGCTGCCGCAGGCGGCCAGCGAGGCCGAGAGCGCGGCCACGACCGCGAGCGTCAGCGCCGCCCGTCGGGATCGATTGTCGATGCGTCGCATCATCGTCTCCTCACTCGCCGCGTCATCGCCGAGACCGGCGCCTCCGCGTTCCAGGTTCGCAAATCCCCGCGACCAGTGCACGGCCACGGCGAAGTTGCTCGTTCGATCCCGGGAGGTTTCGGGGCGCGCAGCCCCTGAAACAGCGAGCCCCCGCGTGCCTTGGGGCGCGCGAGGGCTCGCGTCGTCAGAGCGTCCCCCGCCTACTTCTTGCAGTTCTGCGGGTTGGCACCGGTCTGCGTCGCCGTGAAGGCCGGGTTGGTGTAGCACTTGGTGATGCACCAATCGCCCTTGGGCTGCCAACGCTTGCCGCCCTTGCACGGGTCGGCGGTCTGGTAGCAGATCTCGACCGGCTCGACGTTGACCGCAGCCTTGTCGGTGATGAGGTTCGGCCAGTGGATCTTGCCGACGTACCACATGTCCAGCACGTCCATCGGGATCTTGTCGATCTGCACCGCGAGCACGCCGAAGATGTAGACGTTGACCGTCGCCTCCGACGCGCCGAAGCCGTGGTCGTTCCAGTAGTGGACGCCGACATGGTAGAACGCGGGCTTGGCGATCGTGCCCTCGGGATCCGAGAGGTTGAGGTTCTCGGGGCCGGCGCCGTCGGTGTCGTCGAGGTCGAGGCTCGGGTCATCGGGCACGGTCGGGTTGGCGTTGCCCCAGTTCGGGTTGGCGTTGAACCAGAACGTGTCGAAGGGGTTGGCGAACCACGGATCGCCCTTGCCGTCGCAGTCGATGTCCGGGCCCGACGCCAGGTAGTGGGCGAAGTGCAGGTCCATGTCGGCGCCAGCGGCCGGGCCGGTGTCGGTCTGGTCCGGGTCGGCCGGCGTGTTCCACAGCAGCTCGACGTGGATCGCCTCCTCCGGGATGACGAGCACGGTGACGCAGGCCGGCGCGCAGCTCTTCTCGTCGTTCTGGTCCCAGACCTCGAGGCAGAACTCGTACTCGCCGGCGGCGTTGGCCGTGAACGTCGGGTTGGGGAAGGCGCTGCCCGGCACGAAGACCTGGTTGCTGCCGCCCGGCTGCTTGGCCGTCCACTTGTACTTCTTGATCGAACCGCCGCCCGACGCCGAGCTGTTGTCACCCTTGAGGTGCAGCGCGGTCTGCGGGATGACCTCCTCGCCCTCCTTGATGCTGACCTTGGCGCTCGGGCAGGTCGAGGTCACGCCCAGGCCGTCGCAGAGCAGCGTGTTCTTGGCCTGGAAGGCGTTCGACGTCACCTTGACCTCGGCGGTGTCGAGCTTCTTGCCGCCGGTGTCGGGGTCGTTCTGGCTCTCGTCCTCGGGGGTGTAGACGACCTCGAACACGGCCTCGTCGTTGACCGGGATGACCAGCGGCGCTTCCTTGCTCGGGCCGGTCTTGGCGTCGACGCCGGCGTACTTCGACGCGGTCTTGTCGAACTTCAGCGAGAACTCGCTGCTGTTGCCGGCGTCACCGAACTCGACGCGTGTCACGATGAGGTCGGCACCGCCGCAGGCCTTGATCCGCACCTCGCGCACGGCCGGCTCGCCGAGCTTGACGCCGCCGAAGCTGAGCTTGCCCGCGGGATCGAGCTGCATGCAGGGGACCTTCGCGTTGGCGAGGATCGGCACCTGACCGCCGTTGTCCGGGTTCGGGTCGTTGGTGACGAAGGTCAGGGCGCCCTGCTTCTTGTTCGGATCCTTCGGCGCGAAGCAGACGCTCATGTCGTGCGACGACGACTGGTCGACCGTCAGCGGCGGGTCGAACAGGATCGGCTCGCCCGGCTTGAACTCCTTGGCGGTACCGTCGTTGAGCTTGGTGCGCAGCAGGAACACGCTGTCGGCGAGGAAGTCGATCTTCTTGACCTCGAGCACCGCGTCGCCCGTGTTGACGATCTTGAAGTCCTTGCACACCGAGGTATCGGGCTCGACCTGACCGAACTCGACGTTCTCCGGCAGCTTGATCTTCGGCGAGCCCGACTTGGTGTCGAGGCGGAGCAGGAAGTCCTTGCTGTAGTAGAGCGGATCGCCGGCGAGCGTGATCCAGACGTTGGCGGTGCGCGCCTGGTCGTCGTAGCGCTTGAAGCGGATGATCAGGTCTTCCTGGTTGACCCAGCCGTTGTTCGAGATGCCGTTCGGCGCGACGGGGCGCCACTTGCCGGCCATCTGGTCGCATTTGGTGGCGCCGTCGGGGCCGAAGCACTCGAACGCCAGCACGTCGGACTCTTGCGGCGACTTGGGCGCGTACTCTACACGAATCTTCTCGATCCTGAGCAGGCCGGCCGCCGCAATGCTCGCGGTGTTCGTGATGCCGAGCTTGATGTCGAGCGAGTCGCCGGTCTTGACGTTGCCGACCGGCACGGTCACCACGGACGAATACGGCTTGGACAAGCCAGCGCCGTCGCGGACCTCGATCACGGCCTTGCAGTCGAGGCCGCCGGGCTGGATGCAGCCGGTGTCCTTGCTCCCGCTGCCGCCGCCGCCGCCGCCACCGCCGGTGGATCCGCCGGAGCCGTCCGAGGTGGAACCGCAGGCCGCGCTCAACATCAAGGCGCCGAGCATCAGACCGGTGCGGGTGTAGGAGTTCAACGTCTTCATCATGTTCGGCCTCGTCGGTCTGCCCCGTCGACTGGGTGACCTTTCGGTCGTGCGCTGGCTGTCTGTCGTCGCTGTGCCCTGGGGGGGCAGACAACGCATCGCGGAAAGCTAGAGGATGCCACCAGGAGCGTCAACCAAGTCCTTGCTTGGCTGCGGCCTCGCGACACCACCCGATCGGTCTTTGCGCCGGCCCGCCCGCTTCCGTCACGACCTCGCCAAAAAAATCGTGTTCCGGGCGCTTTGGCCCAAGATGCGCGCCGCCCGCTCCGAACGTCGTCAGGCCCCGTCTGGCGCGGCGCGCGCGGGGGTGGGGTCCACGGGCGACACCACTCGGCCGAGGGTTGACTTGTGACCGATCGACGCACGACACTACAGGGCCTTTCTGCGGGGCGTTCGTGCGACAGCGCGACCCGTGGGGCCTTCCGGTCGCGACGATCGGCGGGTTGGCGCGCAACGAGACCGAGGTTCGGGCGAGGCCCGGGCGTGCAGGGGAGGCCGACGGAGATTGCCAGCTGACCGAGCCGTTCGGACGTCATCATCGCGGTCGCCGCGATCAGCCGACCTGACGGAAGTGAGCATGGACCCGCAATCAGTCGTCGGACGCCTCGCATGACGCGGGCGATAGGAATGTGGAGCCGGCGGCAGCCAGCGACACGAGGGAGCACCAGAGTGAGCAACATCACTGCCCATCGAGTTCGCACGACGAACCTGACCAGCCGACTGTCCGCCCTGGCGGCGCGCGTCACGCCCATCCGGCCCTGGCTGGCCGGTGCGCTCGGCGTCGTGCTGGTCGCCGGCGCGTGCGACTCCACCGCGAAGTTCAGCATCCCGGACCGCAAGTTCTCGGATCTGCAGGTGGTCTCGGCGTTCCCCGCCTTCGTCGACGACAGCGGCGGCATCACCCGCGTCTGCGGCCCGGCGCTCGACAACGAGATCGCGCTCGAGCCCAACGCCGTCGAGTTCACGATGAACTTCGTCTCGACGTCGCTGAAGAACCCGGCCTGCACCGGCGACGCCGACCTCTCGATCAAGGAAGGTGAGCTCATCGAGCTCTCGCCGCTGCGCACCTCCGGCGCCAACGCGACCGTCGCCCCGGGCAACTTCAAGATCCAGCTCGCCTGCGTCGAGCCGCGCACCTCGTCGGTCTCGGGCACCTGCCCCACCGGCATCGAAGGCGATGGCCTGTCGCCGAGCGCGGTCAAGTACGAGAGCAACGCCGGCCGCTGCAACCCCAACAAGGCCGAGACCTGGGTCAACGTCGCGCTGCTGCTCGACAACTCCGGCTCGACCTCGGGCCTGGTCGATCCGACGACCAACCGCGAGGACAGCAAGCTCGTCGAGACCCCGACCAAGCTCCAGCCCTCCGACCCGAGCGACGCGCGCATCTCGGCCGCGCGCCTGTTCGTGCAGTCGCTGAACGAGAAGGATCGCGCGATCGCCTACCACTTCGGCGAGAAGTTGACCGACGGCGTCGAAGTCGCCGCGTCGAACAACCTCGGCTGCATCGGCGGCAGCAAGGATCTCAAGCCCTGCCTCGAGGACGACGACTGCCCGGGCGGTGCCTGCATCCCCGGCGGCAACCCGAACGGCAACGAACTCGAGCTGCTCGCGCGCGTCGACGCCGAGAAGAAGGCGTTCGGCAACAAGCCCGAGCACCGCAAGTACCTCTTCGCCGCGCTCGACGATCCCAAGGTCAAGGACGGCGGCGAGGGCCGCGCGCCGCTATGGAAGGCGCTCTCGGTCGCCTTCGACTTCCTCAAGAACCAGACGGCGCTGCAGAACCGCCACATCGTCGTGCTCACGGACGGCCCGGACACCTGCACCCACGGCGAGGACCTGACCTACGTCAGCTCCGACAACAACTGCCGCACGCCCTGCCAGACCGCCGACGTCGACTTCCAGGCGCTGCGGCAGAAGATGTCGGAGTCGCAGTACCCCGTGACGGTGCACTTCATCCAGTGGCAGTCGGCCGGCTACAAGCAGCCCGACGCCGGCATGATGGAGATCGCCTGCCGCACGGGCGGTACCTACCAGTTCCTGAACTTCCAGGAGATGAACCAGGCCAACCTCGACGACCTGAACAAGGCCATGCAGCGCGCCATCTTCCGCATTCGCTACGCGATGAGCGGCAGCTGGCGCGTCGGCCTGAAGCTCGAGGCCATCAAGGCCCCGCCGATCGGCCAGATCGCGACCGGCGAGATGTACGCCGCCAGCGGCTACCTGCAGTTCCAGAACCAGCTCTTCCCGAGCCTGAAGACGCCCTACGAGTACTCGACCAGCTGGCGCTTCAACTTCGACACCGGCAACGAGGATCGCCGCGTCATCTTCCGCCGCGCCTGCACTGGCTCGGCGCAGTGCAACGGCACCGACAGCTGCGGCGCCAACCACTGTGACGTCGGCGGCATGTGCCGCAAGACCAACGCGCCGAACAAGCTGCCCTGTTCGGGCGGCGTCTGCTGCGACGGTACCTGCAGTGCCGACTGCCCCAGCGCGTGCAAGTGATGGATCGCCGCTGGTTCACCCTCCCGTCCGACGACGGACCCATTCGACCTGACGCCCGGAGCCCTGCCATGCGCCTTTTCCGCCCCGTCGCCGCCCTCGTCTCGCTGCTCGCCCTGCTGGTGTCGGGCACCGCGTTCGCGGGCGAGGGCAAGCAGCCCATCGACCAAGAGCTCGAGAAGTACTGGAACGTCGAGTTGGCCGTGCCGACGCTCGACAACGCCCTGTACAAGCGCTCGGGTAGCTTCGAGGCCTCGCTCGGCTTCGGCGTCGTGCCGAACGACTCGTACTACCTGCCGATGCCGCTCAACGTCCGGCTCGGCTACCACGTCGCCGAGACGGTCGCGATCGAGTTGGCCTTCAGCTACCTGCTGACGCCCAAGAGCGACCTGCTCGACTTCCTCGAGAGCCCCGGCAACGGTCAGCGCAGCCTGCTCGACGGCGTCATCAAGCCGCCGCGCATGACGATGATGGGCGGCGTGGACCTGGTCTACAGCCCCTTCCACGGCAAGGTCGGCGTCTTCGACAAGAAGCTCTCGAGCTTCGACGTCGGCCTCGTGGTCGGCGTCGGCATGATCAACGCCGAAGTCGACACGACCGAGGTCGAGGACACGATCCCCTCGGAGATCCTGCCAGCCGGTCGCTGGGGTGTGGCGCTGCGCTTCTTCCTCAACCCCTGGTTGACCGTGCGCGCCGACGTGCGCCAGTTCGTCTACAAGCCCGAAGACGCGCTCCTGTTCCCGGTCGAGATGACGGTGGGCCTCGCCTTCCTGTCGATCTGAACCTGATGCCCTCGCCGCCCGGCGCCATGCGCCCGCGGAGGTAGCCCGATGCGTAAGCTGAGTCTGTTCTCGATGGTCCTGCTCCTGAGCGCGCCCGGCGTGACGTTCGCGCGCGGTCAAGCTGACGCCGCCGCCGCCGCTCGTCAGGACGATCCGCCGCCGGACGGCGAAGCCGGCGCTCCGGCCGAAGGCGCGCCCGCCGAGGAGGCCCCTCCCGCCGAGGAGGCAGCCCCCGCCGAGGAGGCGCCCAAGGAAGCGGCGCCGGCCGAGAAGCCCGCACCGGCCGAGAAGGCCGGCAAGAGCGAGTCGGCTGTCCCGGCCGTCGGCGGCACCTCGGCGTCCGACTACGGCGTGCGCGACTCGGCGGTGCCGCCGGGTGGCCGCATGGAGTGGGCCGAGCGTCGCCAGATCCGCGTCATCCAGAAGCGCGACATGCTCAAGGAAGGTCGTCACCAGTTCTCGATCCTCGGCGGCGTCGTGCCGAACGACGACTTCTTCGCCTACATCGACGCCGGCGCCGCCTATGACTACTACTTCTCCGAGGACATCGCGCTCGAGCTGCGCGGTGCCTACACCATCCCGCAGAAGACGGCGCTGGAGCAGACGCTGACCCAGCCGCGCCCGGACGGCCCCGGCCTCGAGGTCCGCCTGCCGCAGACCCTGAACGCCCACATCTCGGCGTCCGCTGCCTGGAACCTCCTGCACGGCAAGCTCGGCTTCTTCTCGACCCGCCTGACCGAGTTCGACCTCGGCCTCGTCTTTGGCATCGGCGCCGTGCTGACCGAGATCCAGGGCAAGGCGACCGAGCAGAACACCAAGAAGTTCAGCCCGCAGGGCAACGTCGGCGCGGTGCTCCAGTTCTACCTGGGCTCGCGCTTCGCCCTGCGCGTCGACTACCGCCAGTTCTTCTACCCCGCCGACGGCGGTGGCGTGTCGTTCCCGATCTCGACCACGCTCGGTCTCTCGTACTTCACCGCGCCCATCGAGTAGTCGCGACGTGATTGGCTTGCGAAGTCAGCTTTTTCGGAGACGCCTCATGCATCCACGCACCATCCGCCCCGCCAGTCAGACCCGCTCGATCGCGGCGGCGCTCGTCGTCCTCGCCGTGGCGCTCGCGCCCGCGCTGGCCAGCGCGCTGACCCTCGAAGAGGTGATGACCCTGGTCAAGCTGGACATTGGCGACGACCAGATCATCAAGAAGATCGACAAGGACGGCACGGTCTTCAAGCTGGCGCCCTCGGACATCCTCAAGCTCAAGAAGGCCGGCGTCAGCGACAAGGTCATTCGTCACATGATGAAGACCGCGACGCGTGGCGAGGCCGCGACCCAGGCGCCGGCCGAGAAGAAGACCGAAAAGCCCGAGCGCGAGCTGACCGCCGCCGAGAAGGCCGCCGAAGAGGCACGGCTCAAGGAAGAGTCGATGCGCCTCGCCGACGAGCAGCGCCGCCGCGAGGAGGGCCAGCGCAAGGCCTTCGCCGGCAAGGTGCTCAAGACCGGCCAGGATCTGGCCAACTCGGGCCGCTGGGTCGAGTCGGTCGCCGTGTTCACCAAGTTCGTCAACGACGGCGTCGGCGGCGTGCCGTTCGCGCCGGACTCCGACGAGGCGTACATCGCCACCTACGGCATCGCCAACGCCCTCGCCCGCGCCGGTCTGCTGCAGTCGGCCGCCAACAAGCTGCTCGAGGTCGTGCGCGCCGGTCCGGAGAAGATCTTCTTCGAGCGCGCGTTCGAGCAGCTGCGCGAGCTGCGCCGCACCATCAACTACCGCCCGCCGGAGCTCGAAGATCTGACCCAGTTCTCGGTCGTGGCCAAGGACAAGGCGTTCCAGGACTCGTTCCACTACTTCGTCGGCGAGTTCCTGCACGACTTCGGCCTCTCGGCCGACGCGGTGCCCTACCTCGAGAAGGTCAGCGGCAAGGCGCCGGACTACCCGCGCGCGCAGTACCTGCTCGGCCTCATCGCCTTCCAGGACGAGACGCTGAACAACGCCGAGCGCGTCAAGCGCGCCAGCGAGGGCTTCCAGAACGCCGTCGTCGCCGGCGAGGAGATGAAGAACCAGGGCGTCGTCGACCTGGCCTACCTCTCGCTCGCGCGCCTCGCCTACGAGTTCACCCAGTTCGACGCAGCGATCTTCTACTACCGCAAGATCAGCAAGAACTCGCCGAAGATCGCTCGCGCCTTCTACGAGTCTGGCTGGAGCTACTTCCTCAAGGGCGACGTCAGCCGTGCGCTCGGCGTGTTCCACGCCATGCACAGCCCGTACTTCCGCCACCAGTTCTACCCGGAGCTCTGGATCCTCGAGGCCACGATCTACGTGCAGAACTGCCACATCAAGCACGCCGAGGCGGCCATCGAGCGCTTCGAGACCGACGTCCTGGTCCTCGGCCCGCCGCTGCGCGACTTCCTCGCGCGTCACACCCGCCCCGAGGAGTTCTACGAGGCCATCGTCGCCGCCGTGAACACGCCGAAGGTCGCAGCGCTGCCGCGCAACCTGATCAGCCCGGTGCTGCAGAACGTCGAGTTCTACAACATCCACAAGACGATCAAGCAGATCGAGACCGAAGAGGTCAAAGTGAAGGCGGAGCTGCAGCGCCTCGGCTCGGTCGGCCAGGAGCTCCTGAGCAAGCTCGGCCAGCTGCGCGTCGAGCGCATCGCCGAGGCCGGCGTCGTCGTGCAGCGCACGCTGCGCGCGGTCGAGAAGGACATCGGCCTGTACCAGGACAAGCTCACCGAGCTCCGCCTGGACATGCAGGAGATCGAGCTCCAGCGCAAGAACACCGAGATCGAGAACATCGAGAACAAGGGTGACGCCGACAAGGCCAAGCCGGGTGTCGAGACGCAGGGCAGCATCGCCATCGCCGGCTCGGACGCCATGGTCTGGCCGTTCGAGGGCGAGTTCTGGAAGGACGAGATCGGCGCCTATCGGTCGTACCTGCGTTCGCAGTGCACCGAGGACGCCGGCGAGTAGACGGGCCGGCCACGCCAGCGTGTGCGCGCGGAGCCTCCGCGACGTCGCAGCGGCGACCGGCCCATGAGGAATCGACCGACACGTCCAGGAGATGAAGTCGCGTGGCAGCCGCTGCCCGGACCCTCGCCCGGCGTGACATCGAAGCGAATCGGATCGCGGATCTTGGAGTAGCACGCATGAAGCGCACCCCCTTCGAAGCTTCCCAGGCAGCCGGCACCCTCGTGGCCCGCATCGTCGCCGCCGCGTTGGCCTGCGCGGTCCTCGCGCCGGGCCTCGCCTCGGCCCAGGCCGCCGACGTCCCGACGGTCGGCGCCGACACCAAGAAGGCCGAGAAGAAGGGCTCCCTCTTCGACGAGCAGCAGCTCAAGAAGCAGAAGGAGAAGAAGAAGGTCGACCCCGACGCGGTGCAGAAGGGCGACTTCGACGCCGAGAAGCTCGAGAGCCTGTCGTTCGACGCCAAGGCGCGCACGCTGCAGGCCCAGAAGTCGGTGATCCGCATCAAGATGATCAAGGAGATGGAGTCGTTCGTCGAGCGCAAGGGCGGCTCGGGCGTCGACGAACCCGAGCGCATGGCGTCGATCTACTTCCGCCTCGCCGAGACCTGGTGGGAAGAGACCCACTACCAGTACCTGCTCGCCCGCGCCCGCTACAACGCCGAGGTCAAGGCCTTCGAAGACGGCGTGCGCAAGACCAAGCCGACCGAGCCGGTCGAGAACTACGAGAAGTCGATCCTCTACTACGAGAAGGTCCTGCAGCAGTTCCCGAGCTACAAGCGCATCGACGAGGTCATCTACCGCCTGGGCAAGGCCGCGCTCGGCCAGGGCAAGGCGCTCGGCGACAAGGTCCTGACCAACAAGGGCGTGCAGTACCTCAACCAGCTGATCCAGAAGTACCAGCAGTCGCAGTACATCCCGCAGTCCCACCTCGCGCTCGCCGAGCACTTCTTCGACAGCAACAACCTGACGCTCGCGAAGATGAACTACGAGCGGATCGTGCAGAACTTCCGCAGCAGCAACCTGTTCAACTACGCGCTCTACAAGCTCGGCTGGGTCTACTTCAACCTCCGCGAGTTCGAGCGCGCGGTCGAGACCTTCCAGTCGGTCGTCCGCGAGATCGACAAGAGCAAGACCAAGCAGATCGAGTTCCGCGACCAGGCCCTCAACGACCTCGTCCCCGCCTACGCCGAGCTCGAGCGCGGCTGGCCTGCGGCGAAGGAGTACTTCACCAAGGTCGAGGGCGAAAAGCAGATGTGGATCCGCCTCGAGCGGCTCGCCGCCCTGTACGTCGCCAACGACAAGCAGGAGCTGGCGATCGAGCTGCACGGCCACTTCATCGAGACCAAGCCCACCGATCCGCGCTGCGTCGACTGGTGGGAGACCATCGTCGACATCTACATGACCCTCGAGAAGTTCGAGGACATCGAAGTCGCGCTGCGCAAGTTCCTCGCCTTCACCGACGAGCGCACCAGCCCGTGGGTGGCGGCGAACAAGAAGAACGCCGAGGTCACCGAGAAGGCCGCCAAGCTGGGTGAGACCTACCTCATCTACCTGTCGAACCACTTCCACCAGCGCGCGCAGAAGATCGAAGAGGAGCAGAAGAGCCTCGAGGCGGCGCGTCCGGACTACGCCAAGGCTGCCGCCGACTACGCCGAGTTCGTCCGTCGCTACCCGGACAGCAAGAAGGCCTACATCGTCAACTTCTACTACGCCGAAATCCTCTACCTGCAGCTCAAGGACTACGAGAAGGCCCGCGCCCAGTACAAGCGCGTCATCGAGCTCGACAAGGAAGGCGAGTACCTCGAGGACGCGGCCCTCGGCGTCATCTACTCGGTCGAGGAGCTGCTCAAGAGCACGCGCGCCCGCTACGACTACGACAAGAAGGCCTGGATCGACGATCCGACGGCGCCGCCGCTGGTCACGGTCAAGACGACCGACGCCAGCAACGCCAAGGTCGAGGTCACCAAGAAGTCCGAAGAGGAGACCGTCACCGAGGACCAGATCAAGGAAGCCCAGGTTCCGAAGAAGCGCCAGGAGCTGCACCCGCTCGAGCGCGACTTCGTCGATGCCGCCGACAAGTACGTCACGCTCATGGAGAACCTGCAGAAGGCCAAGGGCGCCGAGTGGATGAAGAAGAAGAACCGCGGCCGCGACGTGCCGGGCATCATGTACGTCGCCTCGGCGACCTACTACGAGCGCGGCCAGTACCCCGAGGCCATCGAGCGCCTCGAGCGCGTCTACAAGTACGACGAGGCCCGCGTCGAGGGCGAGATCGCGGTCAAGACGCTCATCGACATCTACGCCCGCCAGAAGAACTGGCAGAAGATCGAGGAGTGGGCCCGCGTGATGCTCGCGCGCAAGAAGATGCAGCTGTTCAAGGTCAAGGACCTGCGCAAGTACGTCGCCGTCTCGGTCGGCGAGCAGGCGCGTGAGCTGGCCGAGCGCAAGGACTTCGACGGCGCCCACGCCAAGTACGACACCATCCTCACCGAGTTCCGCAAGGACGAGCCCGAGCTCGCCGCCATCTCGCTGTTCAACAAGGCCGCCATCTACGAGATCCAGAAGGAGGAGAAGAAGGCGATCCAGACCTACGAGCGCGTGGTCAAGGAGTTCAAGAACTCCAAGGTCGCCCCGGAGGCCATGTTCAACATCGGCATGATCTACGAAGCGCAGACGCAGTTCCGCGACGCGGCGGACTCGTTCTTGAAGATGGCCAAGATCCGCAAGAACGCCGACGCGGCGCAGGCGCTGATCAACGCCGGCCAGATCCTCAACGCGCTCGGTCAGCACAAGGAGGCCGCTGCGGCCTACGGCGACTTCATCAAGACCGTCACTGGCCTCAAGGAGACCGACGACGAGACCAAGCGCCTCGTCGCCCTGGTGCCCGACGCCTACATCGAGATCGGTCGCGTCTACGAGCGCGCCGGCATGCTCAAGGACGCCACCAAGAGCTACGGCCTGGTCGCCTCGAAGTTCGGCAACCGTCCCGAGCTGCAGGTCGAGGCGATCGGTCGCTCGATGAAGCTGCTGATCGACGAGGACCGCGACGCCGCCAAGCCGAAGAACGCCAAGAAGATCCAGGACTACATCAAGCAGGTCCTGAAGATCTGGGAGAACCCGGAGGCCCGCGGCGGCAACGCGCAGTACTACTTCGCCCAGTCGCTCTTCCACTCGGCAGAATTCCTGTTCGACATCTTCGCGAAGCTCTCGCTCAAGGATGTCAAGAACATGAAGATGCTCAAGCCCATGCTCGAGAAGCAGGCGACCACGCTCAAGGAGGCCGAGAAGTCCTACTTCGACGTGATCGACAACACCGCCGGCGGCCAGGGCAAGTACTTCGCGGCGTGCGCGGCCTACAAGGTCGGCATGCTCTACTACCGCTTCAAGGAAGACCTGTTCAACGCGCCGCTGCCCAAGCAGGTCGAGCGCGCGGTCGAGGCGGGCTACCCCGAGGTCGAGGAGCGCTACCGTCAGGCCATCGAGCAGGTCGCGGCGCCCATCGAAGAGCAGAGCCTCGTCGCGTTGCGCGGCGCGATCCAGACCGCCCACAACCTCGGTGCCTACAACGACTGCACCCGCCAGGCGGGTGAGGTCGCCGCCAAGGTCAACCCGAACGAGTACCCGACGGTCGAGAAGGACCCGAACCTGCCGCGCGCGACCACCGCGCTCAACGCGACCAAGACGACCGACACGTCGAGTTCGGCCGCGTTCGTCACCCGCGTCCGTCGCGGCAAGTTCACCGTGAGCTACAAGCCCGAAGAGATCGCGAGCCAGACCAAGGAGAAGGCCGCCGCCGAGCGCAAGTAACGCGCATCGACGGTCCGGCCCCACCCACCCGTTCGTTCGTCTGAGAGGAATGCCATGATGGTCCAACGCTCCTACACCGCCATCGCCGCCGGCCTGCTGCTCGGCGCCCTGTTCGCCGCGCCCGCCTTCGCCGCCGAGGGTGAGTACCTGCCGAACATCAACGACAAGGCGCAGGACGCCTTCCGCACCGGCCTGGCCTCGGCCCTGCGTCCGCTGCCGAAGTGCAATCCGATGCGCATGCTCGCTGACGGCAGCTGCTGCGCGCCCGGCTTCGCCTCGCTCAACGACCGCTGCGTCCGCGTCGCTCCGCCGACCTGTGCCCAGGTCGCGATCGAGAACCCGCAAGCCTGCAGCCTGACGCTCTGCGCCAAGTACGTGCGCGAGATCACCGATCAGAAGAAGGACGACGCCGGCAACCCGATCCCGCGCAAGGACGAGCAGGGCAACGCCATCCCCGGCGAGTTCGAGACGACCACCCGCGAGGAGGTCTGCGAGCCGTGGAAGAACGGCATGCGCGACCTCAGCTGCGAGCTCGACACCTACCAATGCACCAAGGAAGAGCTGGCGTCCGGCCCGACCCGTTGGTGCGGCGATTGGATCAAGCGCGTCGAGGCGCCGACCGAGGACGGCAAGACCGAGGAGCGCTTCTTGCGCTGCAAGCCGGGCAGCGAGGGCTGCGAGCTCACCACGCGCGAGTGCACCGGCAAGGAGCTGACCAGCGGCAAGTCCGAGGGCGCCGGCCCGTGCCAGATCGGCGAGTACGTCAACGAAGCCGACGGCAAGTGCACCAAGCCGGCTTGCCCCAAGCAGTGCACCACCGCTGACGGTCGCTGCGCCGCCTGCGGCCCGGACTACTTCGGCGCCGCCGCGGCCTTCGGCAAGGCCCGCGAGCTCGACCCGAACTTCTACGAGGCCTACTTCAACGAAGGCATGGCCCTCGAGCGCCTCGGCAAGCACGACGAGGCGGTGAAGATCTACCAGAAGGCCCGCGAAGTGCAGCCCAAGGGCGATCAGGATCGTCTGTTGCAGCTCTCGGCCCAGGCCTACATCGCCCGCTCGAAGCTGGCCGACGCCATGAGCCTGGCCGAAGCCGGCGAGACCGAGAAGGCCAAGCAGGCCCGCGAGGCTGCTCGCTCGATCTGCGAGTCGATCCGCGGCCAGGATCCGGACAACACGATGGCCAACAACGTGCTGGCCCAGTACTGGCTCGACTCGGGCAACCTCGAGCTCGCCGAGAGCTTCGTCCAGCAGGTCCTGCGCGTGAACCGCGAAGACACGATCGCGCTGAACATCCGCGCCCTGATCAACCTGCACGGCGGCCAGAACGAGATCGTGCGCTGGATCCTCGAAGAGAAGGTCCTGCTGCTCGACCCGTCGAACGCCGAGGCGTTCGCCAACCTCGGCCTCGCCTTCGTCCGCATCGGCGACATGCCCAAGGCGGTCGTGGCCTTCGAGCGCGCGGTCAAGCTCAAGCCGAACTCGGTGCCGGCGCGCCTGAACCTCGGCGCCATCTACATGGACTACCTGAACTACAAGGCCGCGCATGACCAGTACAAAGCCGCGCTTGCGATCGAGAAGGACAACCTCGAGGCGCTGACCGGCTACGCGCTGGCGCTCGAGGGTGTGCGCCAGCCGCAGGAGGCGGCGAAGTACTACGAGCGCGTGCTCGCCAAGGACCCGACGCGCAAGCCGATCCTCGTCCGCCTCGCCGTCATCTACGAGAAGGCGCCGTTCAACGACGGCAACAAGGCCATCGAGTACTGGAAGAAGTTCCGCTCGCAGGCCAACCTGCCCGAGCAGGGCGCCGCCCAGACCGAGAAGGACGTGTCCAAGGCCGCGTACGAGGCGCACCTCAAGAAGAAGGCGCCGCGCAAGGATGCCGCCGCCTTCAACGCCGAGCGTGAGGCGCTGCGCAAGAAGTCCGAGGCCGCGACGCTGCTGTGGAAGAACGTGCTCGCCATCGATTCGCGCATCCAGGCCATCGAAGAAGGCATGAAGCTCGAGAAGGAAGCGCGCGAGAAGGACGGCCAGCCCTCGAGCTAGGGTCCCGGCCGCGCGCGGGCACCACCCGCACCTGAGGCATCCCCGACGGCGCCGTCCCCATCCCAGGGCCGGCGCCGTCGGCAATTCCGGGCCTGGCCTCGATGCGGTGTGCGCACCCCGATCCGGCTGGCGGCAGCCGCTTCTGCTTGCAGCCTGCGCGCGCGATCGGCTACCCTTTGGCGCTTTGATGTGCCCCTGGACCGGGGGCGCGTCTCCCCGCTCGGAGGTCCCATGAAGATCCACAAGCAAATCAGCGCCCTGCTCGTCGCGGCCAGCTTCGTCGTCCCCGCTCTCGCGTCGGCCGCCGACAAGGACCAGAAGTCGAAGTTCTACGACTTCAGCGACCAGATGATCGACGGCGAAGTGAAGAAGCCGCCGACCATGGTCATGGAGTCGCGCACCCGCGCCAAGTTCGAGAAGCTGCTCCGGCTCAAGAAGTCGTTCAAGCAGGCGATGATCGATTCGAGCAAGGAGCCGATCCTCAAGTAGGACGGTGGGTTGTCTCTATCGAAGGCGGACACACGGCCACAGTCGTGTGAGGGCCGGAGTCTGTCGATGCGTCACGCGTTCGGATTGATCTTGCTGCTTGCGTTGGCCACGGCCTGCTCCTCGACCGGCGACGCAACCGGCGGCACCAACCTTCCCGGCGGCGGCGGCGGCGGCGGCACCGCGACCACGGGTTGCGAGACCACAGGCGGCTTCGGCGTCGAGTGCATCGCCCACCTCGACCTGTTCGAGAAGGGCTCCAGCGTCGCGGCGTCGGACACGTACAACGTCGACCCGAGCCTGGTGCAAGGCACCAAGGTCTGGAGCTTCTCGATCCGCAACAGCGGCAACGGCGATCTGGCGATCAGCAAGGTCGAGTTCCTCTACAGCGCCAAGTCGCCGGCAGAGGCGTCGGCGCCGGCGTTCAGCTGCGTCGGACCGAACGGTGGCGCCTGCGCCGGTGCCTGGCCCAAGCTCATCTCGCAAGACAAGAACGGCGGCGAGCTCACCTTCGACGTCGCCTTCACGCCCTACGCGGACGGCATCGAGCGGCAGGCCGTGCTGCGCCTGACCAGCAATGCCCAGGGCAAGGCCGTGACGCTGCTGCGCTTCTCGACCGCGTCCGGCGCGCCCCGCGTGCTCGTGACGCCCGAGGTCGTGGATTTTGGCTACGTCGGCATCAACGAAGAGAAGTTCGTCGAGGTCAAGGTCTTCAACACCGGCAGCAGCGAGCTCGTCATCTCGGCCATGGACCTGACCAAGCTCGAGCAGGGCCTGTTCAACGTCATCGTCGACGGCAAGGAATACCCCGCCGGCGCCAGCGTCTCGTTCGAGCCGCCGCTGCGCGTCGCCAAGAACGAATCGATCGCGCTCAAGGGCCTCTACGCCGGCAAGGATGAGCTGCCCCACAACGGCGCCATCCTGCTGCAGACCAACGATCCCACGCTGACGAACGAGGGCGGCCCCGGCTTCAAGTCGATCCCGGTCAAGGCCAACTCCACCGGCCCGTGCCTGCTGGTCAAGCCGACCACCGTCGTCTTCGGCGCCACGGCGATCGCCTCGCTGGGCGTGCGCCAGGTCAACCTCGAAAGCTGCGGCGACGAGCCCGTCGTCATCACCGGCATGGCGTTCGTCGGCTCGCCCGGCGAGTTCGGCATCGACGCCGCCAAACTCAGCGAGACCGGCGGCAAGCTGCCGACCGTCGACGCGCCGCTGACGATCCCGAAGAACGGCAGCGCCTTGCTGACGGTGACCTACCAGCCCGAGGGGGCCAACCCGCTCAAGGACGGCCTGCCGATCCCCGACACGGCGCTCATCGAGATCGCGAGCAACATCGCGGCCAAGAAGTCGACGCTCGCGCTCGAAGGCGTGGCGACCTCGGCGGATTGCCCGACGGCCATCATCACCATCCAAGAGGGCGACACCGTCGTGCCGCAGACCCTGCTGCACCTCGACGGCCTGCAGTCCTTGGCGCCGACTGGGGCCATCGCCAAGTACAAGTGGGAGGTGACGCAGCCCACCGGCAGCGTCGGCCTGTTCCTGCCGGCCGACGCGGCGCCGCAGGTCACGTTCCAGCCGAACGTCGCAGGCGACTACGTGTTCCGCCTCCGCGTCTGGGACCAGACCGGCAAGGAGAGCTGCTTCCCCGGAGTGCGCACGGTCAAGGTCCTGCCCGACCAGGCCATCCACGTCGAGCTGCTCTGGAACACGCCGGGCGATCCCGACCAAAGCGACAGCGGTCCGGCGGCCGGCGCCGACCTCGACCTGCACTTCGCCCATGACTTCGGCTCGGTGCTCGACTTCGACAACGACGGCGCGCCCGATCCGTGGTTCGACGCCAAGTACGACTGCTTCTGGTTCAACAAGACGCCGGAGTGGGGCAGCTACGATCCGAACATCGACGACAATCCGAGCCTCGACCGCGACGACACCGACGGCGCCGGCCCCGAGAACCTGAACCTGACGCTGCCCGAGGATGGCCACGAATACGCCGTCGGCGTGCACTACTTCAACGCCAACGGCTGGGGCCCGTCGACCGCAGAGGTCCGGATCTACATCTACGGCCAGCTGCAGTACCAGGTCACGTCGAAGGCGCTCAACCAGGGTGATCTCTGGTATGTCGCGGACATTCAGTGGCCGAGCGCCAACATCGCCGGCAAGCTTCCTCCGGGCGGCGGCAACTACTTCGTGACCCCGAAGTACCCGGCTCCCGAGCTCTAACCAAGCGCAATCCGGTCAAGAGAGGCAGCAATGATCCAGACGTCCTTCCCCCGCCGCATGCGCTCCGCGTTCGTCGTGCTGGCCGCGCTCGTCGCTGCTGTGGCCTGCTCGGACACCGACGAGGGAGGCAACGCCGGCAGCGCCAACGGCGGAGCCAACGGAGGCGGCGGATCCGGCTGCACGGGCGCCTTCTGCCTCGAGACGGACGTCCGCATCGGCGCTACGCCGCTGCCGGTGCTCTTCCCGGACATCGAGCCGCCGGGCACCAGCAACCAGGTGCTGACGGTCACGCACGTCGGCAACTCGGGCGTGCTCAGCGTCACCGCCATGCGCTTCGAGCCGGACAACGGCGAGTTCTCGATCCCCGATTTCGCGCCCTTCACCCTCAACAGCTCGGTGAACAAGGACCTCACGATCGTCTACACGCCCAAGGCTGCCGGTCCTCGCACCGTGCTCCTGGTGCTGACGAACAACTCCGACGTCACCGCGAACCGCGAGTTCAAGGTGCCGCTGCAGGTCAAGGAGAACGTCGGCACCTTGACGGTCCAGCCGAACCCGATCGATTTCGGGCCTGTCGCTTCGGGCCAATGTGCCGACAAGAAGGTCAAGGTCTACAACGCCGGCTCCAAGGAGACCTCGATCGCGCAGGTCTCGCTCTCGCCCTCGGGCAGCCCGGATTTCTCGGTCAAGACCCAGCCGGCCGGCACGGCCATCCAGCCGAACGAGGCCGATGAACTCGTGCTCTCGTTCTGCCCCAAGCCAGGTGAGGACAACGACACGACCGAGCTCACGGTCGAGGGTGCCGACGGCAAGAAGGTCACGGTCCAAGTCTTTGGCGCCGAGATCACGCCGCGCATCGTCATCGTGCCGCCGACGCTGAACTACGGCTCACTGGCGCTCAAGACCAAGGCCACGCGCTCGTTCAAGATCTTCTCGCAGGGCCTGTCTGATCTCGAGGTCAGCAAGATCGAGCTGTCGCCCCTGTCGAAGGTCAAGTCCATCACCTTCAGCGAGTCCGGTCCGTTCACGCTCAAGCCGAACGAGTCGCGCCAGATCGACGTCGAGCTGACGGCGGACGCCGCGCTCGCCAACGACGGTGCCGCCGTCGCCCAGGTCGTCGTCAGCAGCAGCGACCTGAGCAAGCCGACGGTGTCGATCCCCGTCTTCGCCAAGACCGAGACCGGCGTGCTCAAGATCACGCCGTCGGACCTGCTCGACTTCGCCATCGTCGGCAAGGGTGTCCAGGTCGAGCGCACGGTCGAGATCTTCAACGCCGGTACGGCCGACATCGAGTTGAAGTCGATCGAGCTGGTTGACGACTCCAACGGCGAGTACAGCATCGTCCAGGACAACACCTTCGGCCCGATCGCCAACAACAAGGCGTCGCACATCCTCAAGCCGGCCGAGTATCGCGCGATGAAGGTCAGCTTCAAGGCCACGGGCCCGGTCGGCGCCCAGGCAAAGGGCAAGCTGCGCTTCCTGAGCGACGACCCGAGCAAGCCGGATTGGCCGCTGGTGCTCGTCGCCGACCGCGCCGAGGGCAGCCAGTGCAACATCCAGCTGATCCCGAACAAGACGAACTTCGGCGTGCTCGGCTACGGCCAGTCGAAGATCCTCTCGGTCACGGTCAAGAACATCGGCAGCGGCTACTGCAACCTCGACGCGACCAGCCCCGGTCCGATCCGCATCCTGGACTGCCCGTCGCCGATGACCCTGCCGGGTCTGCCGTCGATCGGGGCACCCAAGTGCGCGACCCTTGGTGTGCCGTCGTTCTCGACGTTTGCGCCCTCGACCTCGCTGTTCAACCTCGGGCCGGGACAGACGGGCAAGATCAACCTCAACTTCGACGCGCCGACCGACGGCGGCCTGTTCTCGGACCCGAGCCAGATCCTCAAGCGCTATGGCTTCCTCGCCGTGCGCTACAAGGACCAGGCGACCGGCCTGAGCAAGTGGTATCCGCAAGATCCGACCGACGCGGCCAAGGTGGGCAGCTACGCGCCCAACCTCGAGGCCGGCGTCGGCAAGTCCGCGGTCGCGGTGTTGCCCGACCAGATCGACTTCGGCCTCGTCACGATCGGCTGCAAGTCCAAGGTGCACGAGGCGAGCGTGTTCAACGCGGGCATCACGCCCGCCTTCGTCACCAAGGTCGAGCTGCAGGGCTGTGGCGTCGAGGTCGACAAGGTCAACTGGCCGGCGATCCCCAAGTCCGGCCTCGAGGTCACCCAGACCGTGCCGGTGAAGTTCGGCCTGCAGTACGCGCCGCAGAACGAGGGCAAGGACTCCTGCCAGATGGTCATCACCACCGGCGTGCAGGGCCAGTGCACCGACAGCGTCGGCAACACCACCGCCGACTGCCAGACCACCGCGGACTGCAAGGCCGGCGAGACCTGCCTCGGTCAGGTCTTCACGGTGCCGCTCAAGGGCGAGGGCACGCTGCTCGACGAGTTCACCGACGAGTTCGAGCAGGGCGCCGGCAAGAAGGTGGACGTGCTCTTTGTCATCGACAACTCCGGCTCGATGGGCGAGGAGCAGACCAACCTCTCGGACAACTTCAACACCTTCGTGCAGATCGCCACGCTCTGGCAGAACGACTACCACCTCGGCGTCGTGACGACCGACATGGACGCAGGCAAGGACACGGGCAAGCTGCGCGAGGCCGGCGGCACGCGCGTCATCACGAACACGACGCCGAACGGCACGAACCTGTTCAAGTCCATGGCCAAGGTCGGCACCAACGGCGCCTCGGACGAGCAAGGGCTCGCGGCCGCCGAGGCGGCGCTGACGCTGCCGAACATCTACGACTCCGGCAAGGCGTGCAGCACCGACGCTGACTGCAAGGGCGACGGCTTCTGCGTCGCGTCGCCCGACAACGGCGCCAAGGCATGCGGTGGCCACAACCGCGGCTTCCTGCGCAAGCAGGCCGGCCTCGAGATCGTCTTCGTCTCGGACGAGGAGGACAGCTCTCCGGCGGCCCTGAAGTACTACGCCAACTTCTTCTGGAGCCTGAAGGGTGCCGCAAACAAGGGCCTGTTCCACGCCCACGCCATCGTCGGCCTCAGCAACAGCGGCTCGAGCGGCGGCTGCGACGCGCAGAAGGGCAACCGTTACATCACCATCGCCAACGACAGCGGCGGCAAGACGGCGAGCATCTGCGACAAGAGCTTCGCCTCGACCTTGCAGAACATCGGCGAGGTCGCATTCGGCCTGAGCCACCAGTTCTTCCTGACGATGACGGCCGAGCCGTCGACGATCGAGGTGAAGATCAACGGCACCGTCTGCGCTGGAAGCGCCAAGTCGTGGCAGTACGACGGCAACAGCAACAGCGTGATCTTCGTCGCCGAGACGTCTGGCGGCACCTGCGTGCCCAAGAAGGGCGACAAGGTGAAGATCTACTACAAGACGCTCTGCTTCCCGTGACGGATGCGCGGCTTCGGCCGCAAGTTCCGTGTGCGTCGGGGGATGACCCCGGCGGGAGTCGCCGCCACGGAGCGGTCGCCGCCCGCGCAAGCAACTGAGCAACGCCGACTCCGCCGACACAGGCGCCGCGCTTCGGCAATGACCCGGAAGGAGACCCCATGGTGACGACTCGTTGGCCCCGCACGCTCGCAGCGCTCCTGCTGGCCGCGTCGGCGCTGGTCCAGGTGCAAGGCTGCGGCTCGGAACAGACGCTGGAGCTGTTCCCCCAGATCGACGTGACCATCGACGCCCAGCCGAGCAAGACGCTGCACGAGTTCGCGGCCGACACCACGGGCGGTCAGCTGACCTCGGAGGCCGTGGTCCGCATCCGCAACTCGGGTCGTGGTGACCTCGTGCTGTCGGAGGTCGCCTTCGTCAGCCAGAACAAGTACATCAAGGACGCGTGGCCCGCTGGCAAGCCGACGTTCCCCAAGTCGCTCAAGGAAGGCGAGATCCTCACCATCAAGGTGCAGTTCAAGCCCGATCCCAACGACGAGGACAACGGCGGCGCGATCATGACGATCAAGCACAACGACAAGAAGGTGCCGAACGACATCGTCCTGAGCTTCAAGATCAAGCTCCAGGGGCCGAAGATCGCGCTCGACCAGACGCAGATGGTGTTCGTCAACCCGTCCAAGGCCGCGCCGCCCACCCAATGCGTGACCTTCGGCAACGCCGGCAACGCGCCCCTGGTGTTCAAGAAGGCCTACCTCGGCACCGCGTCGCCGTACTACTCGGTCATCGAGACGCCCAACGAGGGTGACTCGATCCCCGCGCTCGGCGAGGGGGCCAACCCCAAGGCGAACCCGATGAAGCTCAAGGTCTGCGTGCGCTTGACGCCCGAGGCCAAGGACGCCGACTACGCGAGCAAGCTCGTCATCGAGAGCAACGACACGTCCAATACCCAGGCCAACGTCGTGCTCAACGTCAAGTGGGAGGAGGACAACAAGTACACCGTCACCTGTGCCTCGGCCGACGGCAAGATCAAGTACGATTTCACGGGCATCAATGCCGGCGTCGCCGAGCGCTGCTGCAACATCTTCAACGAGGGGCCCTCAGGCTTCCTGGTCAACCAGGTTGAGGTCAACGCCCTCACCAGCGCCAAGCAGGACCTCGCCGAGAAGCTCTACGCCGTGAACATCTACGCCACCAACGCCAACGGGGACCCCGAGTCGGTCAAGCTGCCGCGCAGCATCTCGCCGAACAAGAGCCTCAAGTTCTGCGTCGAGTACACCTACCCGAGCGACGGCGCGACGACCAACGGTGAGACCGTCATCCGCTTCACCCAGGCCAACCAGCCGGACGCGCTGCAGATCCCCGTGGTCGCCGGCACCTGCGACACGCCGGATCTCGTGCTTGGCCCGGGTGCCTCGCCGATCTGGATGGACGCGACCGTCGGGACCAAGACCTCGCGCGAAGTCGTCGTGGCCAACCAATCCTGCGCGCCGCTGCAGATCATCCAGGCCTGCGTCAGCCAGGTCGCCGGCGGCGCCTCGCCGTGCGACGCCAAGACCCTTTCGCAGCACTTCTTCGTCGATCCCGAGGTCGGCCTGACCCCGGTGGACGCCTGGGGCCTGCTGCCGATCAAGGTGCGCTTCGAGCCGGCCAACAACAAGTTCACCAACGTACAGAACTACTTGCAGGTGGTGTACTGCGGTGGCACCTGGGATGGGTCGGCCTGCTCCGAGGCGCCGACGACCGCGACGGTCAACCTGATCGGCTACATCGGCAGCGACCGCAAGCTGCCGGAGCTGTCGTTGGCGCTCGCCGCAGGCAGCTCGCCCAAGGTCGGCCAGCCGTTCAAGATCGAGGCCGCCGCGACCGACGGCGATTGGCCCGTCGGCCTCTACGGCGCCTACGTCTGGTTCATCTCGAGCCGCCCCGCTGGCTCGACGCTCTGGCTCTCGACGGAGTTCCAGGCGACCGACACGCCGTGGCTGGCGCTCAAGCCGGACGTCGCGGGCAAGTACCGCATCGTCGGCGCGGTGCAGGCGGTCAACGACAACAACCCCGGCGAGTTCTCCTGGAGCCAGCAGGTCGCGATCGAGGTCGACGTCGCGCCTTGATGCACACGTCGATTCGCCGCCGCGCGCAGGTCTTCGGCAGCGAGGGCAAGCACCGCCGCGGACGCGACTAGGGCGCGACCGGCACTGCGGCCTTGGGGCCGAGCAGCGCGCGCCACGACGCCGCGTCCGTGCCACGCACACCCGTCAGCTCGTGCAGCGTCTCGGCCGCATCACGCGCCAGGTTCGGGCTCGGGTCGCCGACCAACAGCAACAGCGCGTCCACGTCGCCGCGGCTCGGCGCCTCGCGGATCCGCCGCAGCACCTCGCGGCGCACCAGCAGGGCCGGGTGCCGCGCCAGGACCGGGTAGAGCGACTCGCAGCGCGGCAGCTGGCGCTGGCCGCAGAGCCAGACGGCCCAACGCAAGGTGTCGGCGGCCACCAACTGCCCGCCGAGCTCGACGATCTCGCGCTGGAAGCGCTCCATCGCGGCAGGATCGCCGTCGCGGGCCAGGGCCCACAGCGCGGTCACACGGGTGCGCGACACGGCAGCCGCGCTCAAGGTCGCGGCCTCCAGCTCCAGGCGCTCGGCGTCGAGGCGATCGCGCGACACCAGGGCCAAGATCGCCGCCGCGCGCACGCTGTCCTCCTCACGCTGCAGAAGCTGCTCCAGCGCCGCCACGCCTTGAGCGTCGCCCAGCTCGCCGAGCAGCAGGGTCACGCGCGGCAGCCATTGGGCGCGCGGCTTGGCTGCGCGTGCCAGGCTGACGAGCGCGTCGCTGACCTGAACGCCCGCGGCGCGCAGCGTGTCGGCCGCCGGGCAGCCCGAGACGTCGTTGCAGCGGGTGTGGATGCGCAGCTCGCGCAGCGCGGCCTCGACCGAGGCGTCGTAGGCCGTCGGATCGGCAGATGTCGGTGACGCGACGTCCGGCAGCTGCACCGCTCGGAAGTGCACCGTTGCCGGCGCGTGTGATGCTTCTGCCATCGACGGCGCCTGCTCGCGACAGGCGACGGTGCCAGCCGCGAGGGCCGTGACCGCGAGGCCTCGGACCGCGGCCACGCCGAGACCGCGCATGACTGCGGACCGTTGCAGCGCGCCCGGTTGCGAGGTGTCCCCCTTGTCGGCATCATCCCGCCGTCTCCAAGCGCCCGAGGGCGCCTTCGCGTCGGGGTTCGTCATGCTGCCGAGGAATTTCATCATTGCCACCAATGTGTTGGCCGCGATCGCCCTGATCCAGGCCGGCTGCGGACGTCAGGACGGGGCGGCCACCGGCGCTGGCGCCGCGGGCCCGACCAAGGCGGCCCCTGCCGCCGCAGAGGTCGCCAAGGCCCCTGAAGGCCCCCGCTTCCCCGTGAAAGGCGCCGCCGACGCGCGCGTGACGATCGTCGAGATCAGCGACTTCCAGTGTCCCTTCTGCTCACGCGCGGCCGAAACCGTCAAGAAGGTGGTCGAGACCTACGCCAAGGACGTGCGCCTGGTGTTCGTCAACCTGCCGCTGAGCTTCCACAAGGACGCCCGGCCCGCGGCCATCGCGGCCCTCGCGGCGGGGCGGCAGGGCAAGTTCTGGGAGATGCACGACAAGCTCTTCGCCAACGCCAAGGAGCTGACCAAGGACAATTTCGTCAAATGGGCTGCCGAGTTGGGGCTCGATGGCGCCAAGTTTGCCGCCGACATCGCCGATCCCGTGCTGGCCCGCCAGGTCGACGAAGACACGGCCATTGCCAATGGCCTCGGCGTCAGCGGCACGCCCGGCTTCTTCATCAACGGCGTCAAGATCTCGGGCGCCCAGCCTTTCGAGAAGTTCCAGAGCGTGATCGACGAGGAGCTCAAGAAGGCCGACGCCGAGCTCAAGGGCGGCGCGGACGCCAAGGCGCTGCAGGGCCGCATGTGGCGCAAGAACTCTCCGTCGCTGGCCGACAAGGCCGTGCGCTGGCTGATCGAGGGCAAGATGCCGCCGCCGGCCCCCGCCCCGACCGCCGCCGCCGAGGCCCCGGCCAAGGCCGCCGAGCCGGCCGAAGACAAGACGGTGTGGAAGCTCGAGCTGCACGGCAAGGAGCCGGTCCACGGCCCGGCCGACGCCCTCGTCACCGTCGTCGAGTACACCGACTTCCAATGCCCCTTCTGCTCGAAGGTGCGGCCGACGCTCAAGGAGGTCGAGAAGCTCTACGAGGGCAAGATGCGCCTGGTGTTCAAGAACCAGCCGCTCTCGTTCCACAAGAACGCCCAGATCGCCGCCGAGGCCGCGCTCTGCGCCCACGCCCAGGGCAAGTTCTGGGAGATGGAGGAGCGCCTCTTCACCAACCAGCAGACGCTGGCGCGCGAGGATCTGCCGGGCCATGCCAAGGAGGTCGGCCTCGACGTCGCGGCCTTCGAGTCCTGCCTTGACGCCCACACCTACCGCGCCCACGTCCTGGAGGACGCCGCGATGGCCGAGAAGGTCACCGCCCAGGGCACGCCGGCGTTCTTCATCAACGGCCGCAAGATCTCGGGTGCCCAGCCGCTCGACGCCTTCCGCCGCGTCATCGACGAGGAGCTCGAGAAGGCCAAGGCGCTGGTCGCCGCAGGCACGCCGGCGGCTGAGGTCTACGGCAAGGCGATCGCCGCCGGAAAGCAAGAGCTGCCGCCGCCGATCCTCGGCGAGCAGGTCTACAGCTTCGACTTCAACGGCTCGCCCGTGCACGGCGATCCGAACGCCCAGATCAAGGTTGCGGTGTTCAAGGACTTCGAGTGCCCGTTCTGCGGTCGGGTCGCCGCGCCGCTCAAGGCCGCCGCGTCGCAGTTCGAGGGCAAGGTCGCCATCGCGTTCAAGCACTTCCCGCTCTCGAGCCAATGCAACCCCGGCATGGGCCGCGACATGCATCCGGGCGCGTGCCAGTCGGCCTATTGGTCGTTCGCGGCGCTGGAGCAGGGCAAGTTCGAGGGCTTCGAGGACATCGTCTTCAACAACTACCGCACGATGATGCCACGCGACGGCGACCTCTCGACGCGCCTCGCCGCCCAGGCTGCGCAGCTGGAGACGTACGCCAAGCAGTTGGGCATGGACGTCGCCGCCGCCAAGGACTACGTCGCCCAGCGCAAGTGGGAGCCCAAGCTGCGTCGCGACCTCGCCGAGGCCTCGCGCGCAAAGGTCGAGGGCACCCCGGCGGTCTACATCAACGGCCGCCTCTACAGCGGCAAGATGACGATGGACGGCTTCTCCGAGACCTTCACGGCGATCCTCGCCGGCAAGCTCTAGGCGCGCTCGGACGACGCCGACGAGGGCGCGTCGGTCGCCGTGGCCGCGGCGGCGTCCCTCGCAGCCGCGATCGCCGCCAGCCAGCGCTCGGTTCGCGCGACGATCTCGATGGGCAAGTGCTCGCTCGCCGCGACGGCCCGCAAATGCGCGGCGCAGGTTGCGTCGACCACGTGCAGCTCGGTCTTGCCGCTGCCGATGACGCGCGCCAGCAGCCCTCGCGCCGCTTCTGCCGCCGTGGCCGGCGCCACGTCGGCCAGGGGCCCGTGGCCACCGCAGCACGAGGTGCCGGGCGGCGACGCCGCGCTCGAGGTTGTCTGCGGCTCGGCGCGTCCCTCTCCCAGCTGGCAGCAGGGCAGACGCGCAGCGCCTCTGCCGAGCTCGACGCCGAAGCGGGCCAGCCAGTCGTCGAGCAGGCTGGTGTAGATCGCGACGAGGCCGGCCTCGGCGATGTGACGGTCGAGGGCGCGGTTGCAGGCCCCGCCCGGCACGACCAGCGAGCGCACGCCCTGCAGCGCTGCGCCGATCGCAGGTGTCAGGGCGGCAAACGAGTTCATGGCCCCACGTTGCAGCTGCCGGCGGCCGCAGTCGAGGCCGTCCAGCACCACCACGCCCTCGACCCGGGCCTGGTCGAACGCCGCTCGCAGGACGTCGGCGTCGGGGCCGGGGGCGCCGCAGCCGCAGCGGGCGATGACGGCCGTACGGGCCCGCAGGCCCGCCACCTTGCGCCAGGCCTCGGCGCTGGCGCCGACGTCGCCGCGGTCGGGCCGTCGTGCGCGCTGGGACGCCAGCAGGTCGCCGACAGGGACCTCCGCCTCGCAGCGACGCGTGCAGCCGCCACAGGCCGTGCAGTGGTCCAGCGGTTCGTCGAGGCCGACGGCCGCGGCGAGCACCATGCCGCGCGGCGTCCGGTCGAGCCGCCCCGATCCCAGCACGGCGGGGCAGACCGACTCGCACATCGATGGGCACGAGCGACAGATGTCGGCCGCATGCATCAGGTCCATGCACGCGCCTCCGCGTCGGGGCCGATGTCAGGGGCAGCGTCACCGGCCAGGCTGCGGGCGAACCGGGGTTCGTGCAGCGCCAGGGCCCACCGTTCGTCGTCGACCAAGAGCGCGCAGCAGCTCGCTGGCGCGGGCCCATCGAACGCGACTCGGCTCGCGGGCAGGCCGAGCAGCCGCTCGGTCGGCCAGGGGGTCGGCTCGTCGCGCAGCCCCCGCAGCGGGCCGGACAGCAGGTCCACCACCCGTCGCGCGCGCGGCCCTGAGCCCACGACCTCGACGCATACACGCGCCGTGTCGCCCTCGACCAGCACGCCGAGGCGTTCGGTGCCCGACGCGAGCCCGCAGAGATCGGGGAACGCGCGCCACACGTCCTGCAGCGAGCCGTGCCACCACAACCGTCGCATCGGCAGATCCTGATCCGTGCGCAAGCCGACGGCCCAGACCTCGACACCACGCTGGGGCCGCCGGCTCGGTGCGCCATGGCCAGCCGAGGGCCACGCCGCCGGGCCCGTCTCGGCCGCAGCCGTCATGGTGAGCATGGCTCCGACCCATGCCGGGGCCGCCCGCCGCGGCAGGACCAGCGATCCGTCGGTCGCGACGACGCCACATGCACGCACCACCCGCCCCGTCCAACGTCGCGCCCAAGGGGTCGCGCGCGCATGCAGCCAGTCGAGCGCTTCGGGCTCCTCGCGCACCAACGCCGCGATGGTGACGCTCGCCGGGACGTCGTCCGCCGCAGGCAGGCGCCGCCCAGCCGCCCGCGCGCGCTCGGCGCATTGCTGCCAGGTGGTGCTGGCCGTCGCCCAGAGGCAGCCCGTCTCGTCGTCGAGCGCGATGTAGGCAGGCAGGGCGCGCACCGTCGAGCCGAGGTGCGTGGGCGGCCACGCCGTCCAGGTCGCCGGGCTCGATGGCTCGGCTGCAGCGCCCGGCCCGAGCGGCTCGAGCGGCTCGACCGCACCGCTGCGCCGCCGCAGCTGCAACGTGGACCGTAGCTTCGGCCCGATCGCCCGTCCGATGCGCTGGCCGCCCGACTCGGCCTGCACCACCGGGAGCGGTCCTTCCTCGATGCACCACTGCTGCACCCGGGCGCCCACGACGTCGCTGTCGCCGACCTGCAGCCAGGAACGTGCGGCCCCGTTCGCCTGCAGCGTCCCGGTCAGGCACGCCCAGTCGAGCTGCTGCTCCGACCATGTCGCGGTCGCGCCGCGCGCCCGGGCGACCTGCGGCACCTGGGGCTGCGCGTCCGGCCACCAATCCGCGATGCCGTCGCTGTCGGCGTGAGGGTCCAGGTGGCCGCCCGCGTCCCGCACGACGGCCGCGCAGCCGGCGAGACGAACTTCGACGACGCCGGGCTCGCCGTCGCAGGCCAGCCGCAGCCACCAACCACGTCGCTCGGCGAGGCGCAGGCGCCGATCCAGGAACGCCGCAGCCCCTGGCAGGCTCGCGGCCAACGCCGTACGCCAGGTCGAGCCGTCGTCGGCGGCCTTGGTCCACACGGCACCGCGGCGCAGACCGACCGCGGGTGCCAGGTCGGCCGTGAGGCCATCGCCGAGCTCGGGTCCCAGCGCTCGCAGCGCCGCGAGGGCGTCGCCAACGTCCTGGAAGCGCCACCACTGTCGACCGGCCGAACGACGCAGCGGCCGCACCGCCAGGCGGGCCTCGAGGATCGCGTCGGCCAGGCTCAGCTGCGCCTCGCTCGGGTTCTCCCACGCGACGACCGTTCCGTCCGCGACACAGACCGCGCGTTGGACCCGCCAGCCCTCCCGCGCGCTGCGGTCCAGCGCCGAGGCCGCGCGGCCGAGCACGGCGCCGACGGGCAGGGCACCGACGTGCTCCTGCCAGCGCCCGAGCTGCGCACCGCGGCGCCGCAGCGAGGCGTCGAGCTCATTCCAGAGCCGGCCACCGCCGACATCGACCAGGCTCCCGTCGGGACGCAGGACCGTGCAATGGCGGATCGGACGGACCACCGCCAGCCAACGGTCCTCCAGGTCGCGACGGCCGGCCGCAGCGCCGAGCCCCAGGTCGGCACCGCCGTGGATCCAGTCGATGCGCGCGCCGGCGCCAGACGCCGCCGCCAACAACGCCTCCGCCTCTGCCACCGAACCGACGTGCGCCCACCGCGTCACGTCCGATCGCCCCAGCGCGGCCAGGACCCGCGCGTCCGCGTCGTTCGTGGCGTTCATCGCGTCGGGGTCCGCGGCCCGGAGGCTTCGCTCCGTAGCGCTCCGGCCGCCGCCGCGAGCGCCGTGACGCGGCGGCCAGCCTGCCGGCGCCACCCCACAGCGACAGCCGCCAGCAGGGCAGCCCCCAGCGAGGCCCACGGCGCGCCGGGCCCACGGGCCGGCGTCGCGCTGCAGCCGGATTCGGCGGGCGGACGGGCTTGGTCCGGCGGCTGCCACGGGCCGATGTCGCTGCCGTCGATCGAGCGCGCCGCGAAGTTCTTGGTGCCGGCCGCGATCGCCGCCTCGACGCGCAGTTGGGCACCCGGGGCGTCTGCGCACACACCGCGCGGCGTCGCTGTCGGGGCGAGCGTCTCGACGAGGTCGACGCAGCTGGTCCCAGCGGGGCAGCCTTCGCCGGTGTCCGGCGCGCAATCGCTGCGACAGACACCGCTGCTCGCGTTCGATCCGGCGCAGACCAGATCCACCCTGCACGGCGTGTTGGGATCGCACGCCGCGCCGGGCACCCCGCCGCCCCCGGCGGGACGGCAGATGCCCTCGCCGTCGGTCCAGACGCATCGATCGCCAACGTCGCAGTCGGTGCTGTCGCCGAACGCAGCGCACCGGGTCCGGCAGATGCCGCCGACCGCTCCCTCCTTGGCGCAGGTGGCGGCGGCGCCACACGCGCCCGACGTCGCGCAGGGGAAGCCGACAGGCGGCGGGCCGAAGGGCAGGCAGTAGCTCACGCCAGCGACCGGCGTGCAGCCCGTGCCCTTCGGGCAATCGCTGGCCAGCTCGCACGCGGTCGCGCAGACGCCTTTGCCGTTGGTCGTGACGCAGGTGCCGGACGCGCAGTCGAAGCCGCTCGCGCAGGGGAATCCGAGGCCACCCTCTCCTGGGGCCACGCATGAGCCGTCGTCACCACAGCTGCTCCCCGCGGGGCAGCCCTGGCTGCAGCGAACGGTGCAGGTGCCACCGCCGGCCACGTTCGGCGCGCAAAGCAGCGACGCGCAGTCACTCGCCACCTCGCAGCGCTCGCCAAAGGCCCGTCCGGCGAGGTCCAGGCACAGCCCCACCTGCGTCCCGGACAGCTGCACGGCGACGCAGGTTCCGAACTCGCCGTCGGCGCCACAGAACGACGTGCAACCCGCCGTGCACAGCCCCTCGTCGCCAAGCACGAGGCAGAAGAGGGTATCGCCGCAGCTGACGTCGCTGGCGCAGGCATGGCTCGGGGCGACCTTCTCGCGGTCTGGCGAGCAATGGCCGGTGTTGGGCAGGCATGCGAACCCCTGCTTCCAGGCCCCGCAGCTCCAGCCGACCGGGCAGTCGTCGTGCCCGCGGCAGTCTGGCGCGCAGTAGCTGCGGCTGTCCTGCCAGCGCAGGCAGCGCGCGTCGCTGGCGCAGTCACCGTCGCCGTCGCATGCGTCGCAGATGGCGCCCGGCCGCTGCGCGCCGCCGTAGAGGTGGCGAACGCCGGCCCGGTCGTCCTCCTCCAGCGTGCGGCGGTCGGCCTCGATCGGCAGGAAGCCCATCGAGGTCCTCAGGTCCCGACTGTGCGTCAGGCCGATCGCGTGGCCGAGCAAGTGCGTGACGACCGCCTGCAGGTCGGACCGGGTGCGCTGATCCGCGCTGGTGGAGGCCGGACCGAAGCGCCACGCCTGGGCATCCACCGTCAGATCGACCCGCGCCAGGTCGCCGTCGCGGACGACCATCTCGACCTTGCCGACGGGCTCGGCCGAGCGCTGGTCGAAGCCGTCGAACCCGATGCGGACGGCGATGCCGAAGCCGGGCAGCGCCCGCGTCACGCCGCCATAAACGAGCCGCAGCTCGGAGCCGCCGGCGTCCATCCAGGCCTCGATGGCGGCGCGCGTGGCCTTGACCAGCGTCGCCCCGGTGACCTCACCGCCCTTGGGCAGCACCACGAAGACCGGCACGTCCTGTGTCGGCCAGCGAACCGACGCGCCGCGCTCGTCCCGCACGACGTCGAAGCCCACCCCGACCCAGAGCCAGAGCGTCAGCAAGAGGCAGGTCCACCAGCGCCGGTTCCGGTTCATCATGGTCGAAGGGTAGTGTGCGCCGCAGGGCACGTCCAGACGCCCCAAATCCGCCTCGGCGTGGATCCAAGATTGCGAAGTCGTTGCAGAACGCGACTTCTTCTTGACCGCTGTCCACCAGCGCGTAGAGTCCCGCCGCTCGGCGACCGCACCCCCGCGGCCGCTCGCGAGGCGCCTTGGCACCTAGCTGACCCAACGCCAGCCCACCTG
Organism: uncultured Enterobacteriaceae bacterium; assembly: GCA_964586155.1. GTDB lineage: Bacteria > Myxococcota_A > UBA9042 > UBA9042 > UBA9042 > SXNM01. The sequence continues at coordinate 64,253 of CAZPHC010000029.1, forward strand.
GCTGATAAAGGACTCCATGAACGGCTTGCAGACCCCCGTCGTCCGTGAAGAGACGTCCGCCCGCCCGCGGCGACTGTCGGATGTGTTCCAGTGCGAGATGCGTGGCCGGCGTCTGTTCCTGGCCACGTGTCTGGACGACTACATGAACGCCAACGCCCTGCGCGTCCGGTCCATGATCTGCCACGAGTGCCAGCAGGGTTCGATCAACCGCGAGAACTTCGCCGCCGACGCCGACACCGAAGGCTTGCTCGACGCCGAGATCTGGGGCCGCCTCATCGCCGACCTGGGCGACGAGAAGTAGCGGGGCCGGCCGCGACCGGCCCGCGAACGGAAGCCCACGTCTCCAGGCTGCCGTGTTGATTTCCGGCGCACGGCGTTGTACACGCCAGCGCTGTGCGTCTGACGTCCGGACGCGACAAGAGTGCAAGCATGGCGTCCGGCAATCGCGAAACGTATCCGCAGCCTTTTGGCCGCTACTTTCTGACGCAGAAGATCGCGCTCGGCGGCATGGCCGAGATCTTCCGCGCCAAGTCAGTCGGCGCCGAAGGCTTCGAGAAGATTGTCGTCGTCAAGCGGATCCTGCCGCACTTCTGCGAGGACGAGTCTTTCGTCACGATGTTCCAGGACGAGGCGCGCGTCGCCGCGCACCTCAACCACGCCAACGTCGTGCAGATTTTCGACTTCGACCAGGTCGACGGCCTGTACTACATCGCGATGGAGTACGTCGAGGGCCAGGACCTCAAGCGTGTCCTCGACTTCGGCGCCAAGAACGGGCCGCCGCTCTCGATCGCCCAGGCCGTGCTCATCATGATCGAAGCGGGACAAGGCCTCGACTACGCGCACAAGCGCGAGGTCGATGGCCAACCGCTCAACATCATTCACCGCGACATCTCGCCTCACAACATGATGGTGTCGTACAACGGTGAAGTGAAGATCATGGACTTCGGCATCGCCAAGGCGGCGAGCCGGTCCACCAAGACGCGCGTCGGCACCGTCAAGGGCAAGTGCGCCTACATGAGCCCCGAGCAGGCGCGTGGTCGACCGCTGGATGGCCGCAGCGACCTCTTCGCCCTCGGCGTCTGCCTCTGGGAGATGCTCTCCGGCAAGCGCCTCTTCGTCGGCGAGTCCGACTTCGAGACCCTCAACAACGTGTTGAAGGCCGAGGTCCCGTCCCTCACCGAGATGAACCCGGAGGTCCCGCCGGACCTCGACAAGATCGTCCAGCGCTCGCTCGCCAAGGAGCGCGAGGACCGGCAGAAGGACGTCGCGGAGTTCGTCGGCGACCTGCGTCGTTGGTTCTACTCGACCGTCCCGGATCCGAGCGCCGTCTCGCTGCGCAACTACATGCACCAGCTGTTCTCGGACGAGATCAGCAAGCTCAAGAGTGATGTCGCCGCCGAGGCCCAGGCACTCGCGGAGCTGCGCACCAACTCCGGCGTCCGCCGGCCGAACACCTCCAGCAGCAACGTCGCCATCTCGACGCCCGAGGACGCCACCGTCGCGCTCGACACCAGCGCCGGACCGGTCCAGGACTCCGAGGCCACCGTCGCGTTGGACCCGAGCGTCGCGGCCTCGCTGCCCGGCCGCAGCGGCGCGACGCTGATGTCCCAGGCTGCGATCGCGCCGCCCAAGCCCAAGACGGGGCTCTACGTCGGCATCGGCATCCTGGTGGTGGGCCTCGCCGCGGTCGGAGCCTTCATCGCGACCAGGCCGACCGATCCACCGCCGACGCCTGCGCCGGTCGTCGTCACCGCGGCGCCGACCCCGGCCGAGCCCGAGGTCAAGAAGGTCAAGGTCACCATCAAGGCGCCGGGGGCCAAGGAGATCGAGGTCAACGGCCAGATCGAGGCGACCTTCAACGGCAAGGACGACGGCGCCAACAACCAGGTCGAGTTGTCGGTCGACGAAGGCTCCGAGCTCAAGATCCTCGCCATCGCCGACGATGGCCGCAAGCAGCTGCTGCGCGTCGAGTCGGCCGAAGAGGGCGGCGTCTTCAAGGTCGAGCTGCCCCCGCCCGCCGCCAAGCCGGCGGCCGCGGCCCAAGCGGTCATGCCGGTCGTCGTCATCCAGGTCGAGCCCGAGAACGCGGCCGTCCAGGTCAACGGCAAGCCGGTCGCGCTGATCGGCGGTAACTTCAAGGTCCCCGACGCCAAGCTGGGCGACACCATCAAGGTCACGGCCACCGCCGAGGGCTACAAGGCCTTCGAGCAAGCCTTCCTGGTCAAGAACACGCAGATCGAGACCTTCGACGTCAAGCTCGAGAAAGAGCGCGCCGCGGTCGTCCAGGTCGCCAAGCCCGTCGGCAAGGGCACCGTGACGATCAGCGCTTCGCCTTGGGCCAAGATCTCGATGAAGGGCAAGGACTACAACATCACGCCGCGCTCGATCGAGCTGCCCGCCGGTAGCTACGTCTTCACCCTGACCAAGGGTCAGGTCACCAAGACCCTCAAGGTGACGGTCAAGGCCGGCCAGACCGTGTCGCCGCCCAAGGTGTCGATGACGGAGTAGTGTCGCGAGCCTCGTCACGGCGGTGCAAAAAAGTTGCACCGAACCGTTGACAGGCCCCCCGACCTTCGATACAACGCGCGCCGTCGGAACGGGCACTGCCCGTCAGCCCCCTGCGCGGGGGTCAGACCAGCCGGCGCTTCGCGGGAATAGCTCAGCGGTAGAGCGCGACCTTGCCAAGGTCGATGTCGCGGGTTCAAATCCCGTTTCCCGCTCCAGAAAGGGACCCTTCGGGGTCCCTTTCGCTTTTTTGGCCTGATCGCGATCGTGGCTGCGGCGACCTTCGTCTGGCCCCGAACCGCGATCGCCTGCGTCGACGGCGGCGGCCGCGGCCCCGCCCTCTTCGATCCCTCCGGGTGACGCGTCCGCCGCCAGGGCGACGTCGCGAGGGGGGCCACCGCCCGCAGTCCAGCGTCTGCCGGCATGAATCGACCAGGACCGGGGTTGCTGCCCCATGGGCCCCCCGACCCGTTCGTCCGGAGGCTCACCACGCAGGCTCAGTCGGGCGTCGGCACGGCGAGCCGCGTTCGATCTCCGTGCAACCATCTCCTTGCCTTGCGCAGTCCGCTTTGGTACTTTGCAGGGAAGACTGTGTGGAGTCGCTTCGCGCGTCCTCTACAGCAAGTCCGGTCCTAGAGCTGATCCGATCCCCCGCTGATTGAGCAACCATACGCTGCGCAGGAAGGCGCTTGGTGTCGGTACCCCCAAACGACAGCAACGTCGCGATCCCCGGCGACGAAGCGGCCTGGCGGGGGGGCGAGGCTCGACCTCGGACCGATGCATCTTGGTTGGGAGGATTGCGATGTCGACACGGCTGGCGAACGGCAAGGCCGCGTGGGCTCTGCTTGCAGGTTTCCTTTGGGTAACTGCGTGCACCGAGCCTGAGCGCGAACCTGCTTCGGGGCTGCTCACAGACTATGCCGGTGGCATCGATGCCGATTTTGGCGTCGAGGCCTTCGCATTGGACGAGCCGACGTTGACCATCGCCGCGCCCGCCCCGGGCACGCAGATCGCGGCCGGCTCGCCCAAGGCTCCCGTTGAGCTCTCCTTCACCGTCGCCTTCCACGATCTTGCCGCCGACAAGGGCAAGATCCGCTGCTTTTTTGACAACAAGGACGCCCTCACCACCTTCGCCACCACGGATGCCGCCACCAACACGATCGCCGACCTCGGCACCGCCGGCGTCAAGGTCATCTCCTGCGTCCTGGTCGACGCGTCTGGCAACAAGCTCACCAATCCCAAGGCCTTCGCCTCTGTCTGGGTCTACGTCACCAAGTCCTGCAACCTGATCGAGGACTGCAACGACAACAGCGCCTGCTCGAGCGAGTCCTGCATCGCCAACAAGTGCCTGTACCAGCACTCCGCTGGCTGCTGCATGAACACCCTGGAGTGTGGCGTCGGCGAGACCTGCACCTCGCCGAACTCGAGCGAAGCGAAGTGCTCGGCTTGCACCAGCAAGGCCGACTGCGACGACGGCTTCTCGTGCACCGTCGACAGCTGCGACCTGACCGGCCCCAAGGGCCTGTGCAAGAACGTCAAGGCGCCCGAGGACTGCTGCGGCACGTCGCCCAACGAGTGCGACGACGGCCTCGCGTGCACCGTCGACAGCTGCGACAACACCACCGGCAAGTGCAAGCACGTCAAGCTCGACGGCGTCTGCTGCAGCGACAAGGACTGCGCCCCGACCGATCCCTGCCTCGTCGGCTCCTGCGTCGACTTCGAGTGCCGCTACGGTCCAGACGCCTTCAAGGACGACTGCTGCTCCGACACCTACAACCCCAAGTGCAACGACAACAACTTCTGCACGATCGACGCCTGCGACCAGCAGAAGACCGGGTACAAGAGCTGCAGCCACAAGGCCGATCCGAACAAGCCCAACTGCTGTGACATCTACAACAGCACCAACGAGTGCAACGACGGCGACACCTGCACCTACGACGTCTGCGCCGAGAACGTCTGCGTCCACAAGGTGATCGGCGACTGCTGCAAGATCGACGCCGACTGCGACGACGGCGACCCCTGCACCACCGGCAAGTGCGATGTCGCCACGCAGCACTGCACCTACCCGAAGATCGATCCGCTCTGCTGCACCGTGAACCTGAGCTGCAACGACGGCAAGCTCTGCACGACCGACACCTGCAACAAGTCGGCCAACGCGATCACGGGCACCTGCCAGTTCCAGGTCACCGACACCAAGTGCTGCGACAGCAACGAGCAGTGCGACGACGGCAAGTTCTGCACCGTCGGCCAGTGCGTCAACCACAGCTGCGTGTTCGGCCCCGACGCCTTCAAGCCCGGCTGCTGCGAGGCGAACAGCGACTGCAACGACGCCAACGCCTGCACCCTCGACACCTGCGACGTCGCCAACCACACCTGCAAGTTCGTCTCGAACGGCGATCCGAACTGCTGCAATTTCAACGAGGACTGCGACGACAACAACTGCGCGACGCTCGGCTTCTGCGACATCAGCAAGCAGTGCGTGTTCAAGGCCGATCCGACCAAGTGCAGCACCACGCTGGACTGTGACGACAAGAACCCGTGTACCGTCGACCAATGCGACAAGAGCGGCTCGTGCGGCGTCTGCATCCACACGCCGGACACCCAATGCTGCACCGTCGACACCCAGTGCAACGACGGCAAGGTCTGCACGACCGACAAGTGCGTCGGCAACAAGTGCGTCAACGACACCAAGGCCAACTGCTGCGTCGACGACAAGGACGCCGTCACTGCCTGCGACGACTCGAGCCCGTGCACGATCGAGTACTGCGTCAACAACACCTGCCGCCACACGCTGCCCAAGAACGGCTGCTGCACCAGCGACGCCAACTGCACCGACTCGGTGCAGTGCACCGTCGACAAGTGCCAGAACATCGTCAACGGCCAGGGCACCTGCGCCAACATCGTCCCGCCCGGCTGTGAGGGCTGCACCACGGCCAACCAGGCCGTGAACTGCAACGACAACAACGCCTGCACCGCAGACATCTGCGTCGCCAACAGCTGCACCCACCAGGCCATCGCCGGCTGCTGCCTCGACAAGTTCGACTGCGACGACGGCCAGCCCTGCACCACCGACTTCTGCGTCGAGAACCTCAAGTACTGCGTCCACGCCGAGTACGGCGGCAACACCGCGCTCTGCTGCAGCAAGGAGACCGAGGGCACCGACTGCGCCTACCTCAACACCTCCTGCGCCAAGGGCATCTGCGAGACGCAGCCGGACAACTCGCGCAAGTGCGTGAGCCAGCCTGTTGAGATCTGCACCGTCCAGGTCTCCTACTGCCAGGACTTCGCCACCGGCACCTCGCTCAAGGCGATGGGCTGGAACCCCGGCAACGTCCAGGGCACCGCCGCGACGAACTGGAAGATCTCCACCGCCGCCGGCCTCGGCCCGGACCAGTACGCCGAGCTCACCTGGACGCCGACCTACACCGACTACGACACCTGCCTCCAGTCGCCGATCCTGCAGGCCGCCGGCAGCAAGACGATCACGCTGCAGTACGACCAGATCATCGACCTCAACAAGGTCGGCACGACCTCGGTCCGCCTGCTCGGCTCGCTCGACGGCGCCAACGTCGATTGGACCAAGGCGACGCTGATCGACGTGGTCAACCCGACCGCCGACGTCCCGGCTTCGACCCTCGACGTCAAGCTGCCGCCGGAGCTCACGGGCAGCAACGGCCTGCGCCTCGCTTTCTGCGTCTCGGGCAAGACGACCTTCGACCTGACCAAGTACGGTGTCGACAACGTCTGCGTCGCCAAGGGCGGCAAGCCGGCGCTGAACCAATGCTCGCCGAACCAGGTCGTCGCGTTGTTCGGCAACAAGACTGTTCCGCTCAAGGCCAAGGACCCGGACGCCGACGCGATCCTCACCTATTCGGTGGTCAGCGGCCCGTCGTTCGTCACGCTCAGCTCGGCCTACTACTACTGGCTCGATGGCACCTGGAACAGCACGCTGACCATCGCGCCGAAGTCCTACAACGACGTCGGCACGCACAAGGTCACGATCAAGGTCTCGGACGGCTTCCTCTACAGCCTCTGCACCTTCGAGGTGACGGTGACCTACGTCGGCGGCTACCTCGTTTGGCGCCCGTCCGAGGTCCCCGCCGAGGCCGGCGACGCGCTCGTCGCCGCCATCAAGGCCAACTACAGCGGCGTCGTCCAGCACGTCACCGACATCGGCCTCTACCCGAGCCTGTCCGGCTTCTCGGGCGTGTTCATCACGCTCGGCGTCTTCCCGGACAACCACATCCTCAAGGACAGCGAAGTCGGCTCGCTCAAGCTCTTCCTACAGGGCGGCGGCAGCATCTACCTCGAGGCCGGCGACACCTGGGCCGTCGACAGCAAGACTGCGCTGCATCCCTTCTTCGCCGTCAAGCCGCAAGGCGACGGTTCGGCCTGGGGCGTCACGGGCCCGTTGGCAGGTAGCCATCTCTACAAGGACATCTCGACCTCGCCGACCAAGGTCTACAACTACGAGTACGCCACGGGTGACTACACCTGGGACAACGTCAACGACCAGCTGCTCGCGGACTCCACCGTCAAGGACACGCGCAACGTCCTGAGCAACGACGGCGACAAGGACTTCTTCTGGGTTCAGGTCGCCCACCAGGATCCGGCGGTCGGCTACAAGACCGTGGCTTCGTCCGTGCTCTTCGGCGGCGTCAAGGCCGGCGTCACCGACGCGCCCAAGACCATGATCGGGCGCATCATCAACTTCTTCAACAACGGCTTCATCGACTGCTCCAAGCCGGAGCACTGCGATGACGGCGACGCCTGCACCAAGGACACCTGCGAGTCGCAGACCTGCAAGCACACCAACGAGTGCACCTGCCAGGGAGCCGGCCCGCTCGCCTGCGGCGCTGGCAAGGCCTTCGACGCCGGCTCGGCCGCCGCCACCGACACCGTTGACACCTACTCGTGCGACCCGGGCGTCAAGTACGACGCCCCTGAGATCGCCTGGGAGTTCACCACCACCGAGAGCAAGCCGATCACGCTCGATGTCTCGAGCGTGGTCAACGCCACGGCCAAGGTCTTCGTGCTCAAGGCCTCCGACAGCGGCTGCGATCCGGCCCAGTGCATCGCCTCGGGCAACGTGAAGATCAACTTCGCCGCGGCCAAGGGCGCCAAGTACTACATCGTGCTCGACGCCAAGGGCACCAACGCGCCCAGCGCCAACATCACCACGACCTGCGGCATCGCCGAGATCTGTGACGACGGCAAGGACAACAACGGCAACAGCCTCATCGACTGCAATGACCTCGGCTCCTGCTGTGGTGACGCGGCCTGCGGCGAGATCTGCGACGACCAGGACAACGACTGCGATGGCCTCACCGACGAAGGCTGCGACGACGACGGCGACGACTACTGCGACGGCACGATGACGACCACGGGCAAGCCCGCCGTCTGCCCGAACACCGGAAAGGACTGCAACGACGACAACGCTGCGGTCAACCCGGGTCTGCTCGAGGTCTGCAGCAACGGCAAGGACGACAACTGCGACGGCCAGCAGGACGAAGAAGGTGCCGCTGGTTGCACCAACTACTACATCGACCTCGACAAGGACGGCTACGGCACCGGCACGCCGAAGTGCCTCTGCGCCGCGTCCGGCGCCTACCAGGCCAGCAAGGGCGGTGACTGCAACGACGCCGATCCCAAGGTCAACCCGACCGATCAGCCCGAGATCTGCAACAACGGCGTCGACGACGACTGCACAGGTACGCAGAACGACCTCAACGCGATCGGCTGCACCGACTTCTACACCGACACCGACAAGGACGGCTGGGGAACGACGCCCAAGAAGTGCCTCTGCTTCGGCGAGGGTGGAACCACGGCGTCCAAGGTCGGCGACTGCGACGACGCCGACAAGGACAAGAACCCCGGCAAGGTCGAGCTCTGCAACGGCAAGGACGACGACTGCGACTACACCATCGACGAGGGCTGTGACGACGACAAGGACGGCTACTGTGACGCCGACCTCGGCTACGTCCAGGTCGACGGCATCGAGAACGTCTGCGGCGCAGCGCCCGAGAACCAGACCCTGGTCCTGGCCTGCAAGCCCGGCTCGACCATCACGGCCGTGACCTTCGCCAGCTACGGCAAGCCCTCCGGCGTCTGCGGCGCCTTCACCACCGGCGCGTGCAACAGCGGCCTCTCGCTGCAGAAGGTCAAGGACCTCTGCCTGGGCAAGGCCAATTGCAGCATCACCGCCAGCAACACCGTCTTTGGCGATCCCTGCGCCGGCGTCACCAAGGAGCTCCGCGTCGAGCTCGTCTGCACCTCTTCGCAGGGCAGCCCGCCGACCGTCTGCCCGAAGGGCCCCGGCGACACCAACGACACCGATCCGGACGTCAACCCCAACGGCAAGGAGATCTGCGACGGCGTCGACAACAACAGCGACGGCAAGGTCGACGAGGGCTGCGACGACGACAAGGACGGTTACTGCGACAAGGACATGATCGTCATCGGCGCGCCGAGCACCTGCTCCAAGGGCGGCGGCGACTGCGTCGACACCAAGGCCGGCGTCAACCCCGGCGCGGCCGAAGACTGCAACACCCCGGACGACGACAACTGTGACGGCGAGACCAACACGCTCGACGCCGCGAACTGCACGCCGCTGTTCTACGACGGCGACTCCGACAAGTACGGCACCAGCCTGTTCAAGTGCCTGTGCGAGCCGGTCGGCAAGTACACCGCACCCAAGACGGCCGACTGCGACGACACCGATCCGACCCTGAACCCGGGCAACCTCGAGGTCTGCGACGACGCCGACAACAACTGCAACGGCGACACCGACGAAGGCTGCGACGACGACAACGACGGCTGGTGCGATGCGTCGTTGACGGTCGGCGCCAACGGCTCCTCGACCTGCTCGAGCGGCGGCGGCGACTGCGCCGACGACAACGCGCTGGTCAACCCCGGCAAGGCCGAGGTCTGCGGCAACAACCTGGACGACAACTGCGACGGCAGCCAGAACGACCCGGACGCGTCGGGTTGCATGACCTACTACGTCGACGCCGACCAGGACACCTACGGCTCCTCCGCCTCGAAGTGCCTCTGCTCCGCGGCTGGCTCGTACTCGGCGACCAACAAGCTCGACTGCGACGACGACGACAAGACCATCAAGCCCGGCACCGTCGAGCTCTGCGACGGCAAGGACAACGACTGCGACGGCGTCACCGACAACGGCTGCGACGACGACAACGACGACTACTGCGACTCCGGCATGACGATCGTCGGCACCCCGGCCACTTGCAGCAAGGGCGGCGGTGACTGCGACGACACCAAGTCCTCGGTCAACCCGGGCGTCACGGCCGAGGTCTGCGACGATCTCGACGACGACTGCGACGGCGTGGTCGACGGCGACTGCGACAAGGACAAGGACGGCTACTGCGACGCGACGATGACCGTGTCGAACCCGCTGCCGAAGGTCTGCGTCAAGGGCGCCAGCGACTGCAACGACTTCAACAACGACCAGAACCCCGGCGCCCCCGAGGTCTGCGGCAACGGCATCGACGACGACTGCGACGGCAGCCAGAACGACGAGAACGCCACCAACTGCGCGACGTTCTACTTCGACGGCGACAACGACGGCTTCGGCTTGAACCTCAAGAAGTGCCTCTGCATCGCCCAAGGCAGCTTCAAGGCCAGCAAGGCCGGTGACTGCGCCGACACCAACGTCGACGTCAACCCGGGCAAGACCGAGGTCTGCGGCGACGGGCTCGACAACAACTGCGACGGCAGCGAGAACGACCCGAACGCCACCGGCTGCACCGACTTCTACCTCGACCAGGACGGCGACGGCTTCGGCATCAGCGGCGCGAAGCTCTGCCTCTGCGTCGCCGATACGACCTACAAGGCGGCCAAGGCCGGCGACTGCAACGACACCAACAAGGACGTCAGCCCCGGCAAGACCGAGGTCTGCGACAACATCGACAACAACTGCGACAGCAAGGTCGATGAAGGCTGCAACGACGACGCCGACGGCTACTGCGACGCGTCGATGACGACCGTTGGCTTCCCGAACGTCTGCGTCAAGGGCGGCGGCGACTGCGACGACACCAAGAACAACGTCAACCCGGGCACCTCCGAGGTCTGCGACAACCTCGACAACAACTGCAACACGACGGCGGACGAAGGCTGCGACGACGACAACGACGACTACTGCGACGCGGCCCTGACCACGGTCGGCACGCCCACCACCTGCAGCAAGGGCGGCGGCGACTGCAAGGACGACGACGCGGGCGTCAACCCCGGCAAGACCGAGGATTGCTCGACGCTCAAGGACGACAACTGCAACGGCTCGACCAACGACGAGAACGCGACCGGGTGCAAGAACTTCGGCGTCGACGCCGACGGCGACAACTACTCCGACGTCAACGGCACCAACAAGTGCCTCTGCGTCGCCGAGCCGCCGCTCACCGGTCTCACCAACGGTGACTGCAACGACAAGAACAAGCTGATCAACCCGGCCGTGACCGAGCTCTGCGACGGCGTCGACAACAACTGCGACGGCAAGACCGACGAAGGTTGCGATGACGACGGCGACGATTACTGCGACGCTGGCATGGCGACCATCGGCAAGCCCACCGTCTGCCCGAACGGCGGCGGTGACTGCAACGACGCGGCCTCGAGCATCAACCCGGGCGCCAACGAGGTTTGCGGCAACGCGACCGACGAGAACTGCGACGGCGACCTGAACGGCGTCGACGCCGTCGGCTGCAGCAAGTTCTACCACGACGGCGACAACGACGGCTGGGCCGTCAACCTGGCGCTCTGCCTCTGCACGGCCAAGGACAACTACAAGATCACCGACGCCAACAAGACCGGCGACTGCGACGACACCTCGGCCGCGATCTACCCGACCGCGGCCGAGACCTGCGGTGACGGCAAGGACAGCAACTGCAACGGCACGCAGAACGACGTCGGCGCCATCAACTGCAAGGCCTTCTACAAGGACGCCGACAAGGACGGCTACGGCGGCACGCTCTCGGCCTGCCTCTGCGTCGCCGAGGGCGAGTACATCACGGCGCTCGGCGGTGACTGCAACGAGTCGGACGCCGAGGTGAACCCGGGCGCCACCGAGCTCTGCGACGGCAAGGACAACAACTGCGTCAACGGCGCCGACGACGGCTGCGACGACGACAACGACGACTACTGCGACAGCACGCTCGTCACGATCGGCTCGCCGGCGGTCTGCCCGAAGGGCGGTGGTGACTGCGACGACACCAAGTCCGCGATCAACCCGGCGACCGTCGAGCTCTGCGACAACCTCGACCAGGACTGCGACGGCACCGCCGACAACAACTGCGACTCGGACAACGACGGCTACTGCGACCAGAGCAAGACCGTGGTTGGCACGCCGGCGATCTGCACCAAGGGCAAGGGCGACTGCGACGACACCAACAGCCTCGTCAACCCGGGCAAGACCGAGATCTGCGACAACGCCGACAACAACTGCGACGGCGCGACCGACGAGGCCTGCGACGCCGACAACGACGGCTACTGCACCAACAACAAGTCGGTGATCGGCACGCCCACGATCTGCACCAAGGGCGCGGGCGACTGCAACGACTCCAACGAGAAGATCAACCCGGGTGCGAACGAAGACTGCAACGGCATCGACGACAACTGCGCCGGCGGCATCGACGAGACCTGCAACGACGGCGACGGCGACGGCTACTGCGTCGGCAACGTCTCCGTGTCGTCGGGCTGCCCGAAGGGCGGCAACGACTGCGACGACACCAACGACGCGATCAACCCGGGCGCGACCGAGGACTGCTCGACGCCGATCGACGACAACTGCAACAACCTGACCAACGAAGAGAACGCGTCGAACTGCATCACCTTCTTCAAGGATGCGGACGGCGACCTCTACGGCATGGGTGACGGCATCTGCCTCTGCTCGCAGCAGGGCGAGTTCGGCGCGACCCGCGCTGGCGATTGCGACGAGACCAACGCCAAGGTCCATCCCAACGCGACCGAGGTCTGCGACGGCCTCAACAACGACTGTGACTACGAGTTCAAGGCCGGCGCCATCCCGAACCCGAAGAACCCCATCATCATGGAGACCTACTCCCACGGCGGCGGTTACCACTTCTTCCGCAAGGAGTACTGGTACCCGAACTGGAACGGGCCGACGATCTACCGCTACAACGATCAGTACCAGTACCTCGGCAACTTCAACGGCGGCCAGTCCAACATCATGGGCCTGACCGGCGACCTGACCGAGGACGCCTGGTACTCGTCGAACTGGGGCGAGAACACCGTCCGCCGTCGCAACAGCGGCAACGGTCTGGTCTGGTCGTACAACGTCGGCACCACCTCGGGCGCCGTCGCGGTCGACGCCAACTACGCTTACGCCATGCGCGCCAACGGCCCGCAGGTCTACAAGCTGAACCGCGCCAACGGCGCCCTGGTCCAGCAGTTCAACCTCTCGGTCGACCACGGCGGCACGCTCTACGGCGGCCTCGCGGTCGTCGACGGCAAGCTCTGGCGCCCGACCACCAACGGCCCGGCCTACTACCGCTACGACCTGGATCCGGCCAACCTGGGCGCCTATGACGGCACGAACTTCACCACCGCCACCTACGCCTACAACGGCGCGTGGAACGGCAAGGAGCTGTGCATCTCGGCCAACAGCAACCAAGTGTACTGCTACACCCCGCCGGCCTCGGGTGCCAGCTACGCGCCACGGGTCATCGGCGTCGATCCCAAGAGCCACGGCGGCGGCTACTCGCTCTACCACAACGAGTACTGGTACCCCGAGTGGGCGGGCGGCACCGTGTGGCGCTACGGCACCGACTCCAAACCGCTCGGCAGCTTCAACTCGGGGCAGGCCGAGATCCGTCAGCTCTGGGGACCAAAGGAGGAGGACGCGTACTACATCGCGCGCTTCTCGAGCAGCACGACCAACTCGTACATCCGCAAGCTCGTCGGCAAGACCTCGACGATGACGTGGTCGAGTCCCTACGTCACGACCTACCTCTCGTCCGTCGCGTCCGAGGGCAACACCGTCTACGCGATGCGCTACAACAGCAGCACCGTCTACAAGTACAACGCCGCCAACGGCGCGTACCTGGGCAACTTCGGCCTCTCGGGCGACTACGACGGCGACACGCTCTACGGCGGTCTGGCGGTCGTCGGGGGCAAGCTCTTCCGCGCGACGGTCTCGAACCGCAACGTCTACCGCTACGACCTCGCCACCGGCGTCCACGACGGCGTCAAGTTCAAGGTCGCGCCGAACGTCTACGGCCTCGCCTACAACGGCAAGGAGCTCTGCTTCTCGAGCACCAGCGGCAACCCCTACTGCTACGCAGTCCCGTCCGGCGCCGTGAACTTCACGCCGACGACGTACGGCATCAACCCCCGCAGCCACGGCGGCGGCTGGCACGAGTTCCGCAAGGAGTACTGGTACCCGCAGTGGGCGGGCAGCCAGATCTACCGCTACGACGCGACCGGCAAGGCCATCGGCGACTTCAACTGCGCCCAGACCCAGATCATGCAGGTCGCGGGTGAACTCGACAGCGACAGCTACTACCTGGCGCTCTACGGCGCCAGCCAGATCAAGAAGATGACCGGCGTCACCAGCGCCCAGGTCTGGTCGAACTCGGTCTCGAGCAACATGGCGGGCGTCGCCGTGGACACCAACTACGTCTACGCGAGCCGCTACACCGGCAACGTGATCTACCGCCTCGACCGCACGTCGGGCGCGACGGTCAACAGCTTCTCGCTCAACACCTACACCAACAGCACCTACGGCATCGCGGTGCGCGACGGCGTGCTCTGGCGCTCGAACTACAGCTCGCAGGACATCTGGGGCTACGACGTGACCAATGGCGTCCACAACAACGTGAAGATCCGCACGCCGATCGCCATCTACTCGCTCTCGTCGCCGCCCGGCAAGCTCTGCGCCGCCGACTCCAGCACCAACGCCCCGTACTGCTACGACATCGCGGCCTACAGCGCGATCGCGCCCAAGACCGACAAGATGCCGTACATGGGCTACGGCGGTGGCTACCACGCCAACCGCAACGAGTGGTGGTTCCCGCAGTGGTCCGGCAGCACGATCTACCGCTATGACGCGAACAAGAACCTGATCGGCAGCTTCGACGCCAACAACGTCAGCAACAACTCGCCGCGGTTCCCCAACTCGTCGCTGCTCGACGACGCGATGATGGACAAGGTCAACACCTGGTACGGCAACGTCAACCAGAAGTGGACCCAGTGCTACAAGCGCAGCCAGGATGGCGCCTCCTCCTCGACGTTCCACAGCCTCTGCAACGGCCAGGGCCCGACCGTGACCGTCATCAAGGCCACCAACGGCTACATCTTTGGCGGCTACGCGGTGTCGGACTGGGCCGGCTCCGGCTACACGGGCAACTCGACGAACTTCCTGTTCAGCTTGACCGGCAACTCGAAGCACACCTGGTACCGCTACGGCTACTACCAGTACAACAACAACAGCTACGGACCGACCTGGGGTGGCGGCCACGACCTGTACCTCGCGTCGAACATGACGTCCGGCTACTCCAACCTGGGTCACGACTACCTGTGCGCAGCCGGCTCCTACGCCACCACCACGTGCCGGAACCAGTTCTCTGGTTCGTACAACTGGAGCGCGGCCGAGGTCGAGGTCTACTCACTTGGCGCGAACAACGCGATCTCCTCGGTGCGGCAGGTGGTGGGTGACACCAGCAGCAACGACTTCTACGCCGTCCGCTACGACTCCTCGACGAGCTACAACCTGTCGTTCGTCAACGCCTACGACGGGCTCCCAGGCAACCTCAAGTGGAGCACGCGCGGCAACAAGGAGGACATCACCGGCTACCTGACGGGCGTCGCCGTCCACGGCCAGCACGTCTACGTCGGTCGGTACAATTCGTCCCAGATCTACAGCCTGCGCAAAGACAACGGCAAGCGCGACGCCTCCAAGGACTTCACGCTGGCTCCCTACATGGGCAGCTACGCATACGGCGGCTTCACCATCGTCGGCGACAAGCTCTACCGTCCCGCCAGCGACAACTTCCTGTACCGCTACGACGTTGGCGCCGGCACTTGGGACGGCACGCAGATCGCGATCACGGGCAACCCCTACGCCTACGGCACCAACGGAACCGAGCACTGCTTCGGCTACGACAACAGCTCGTCGACCAACTCGAGCTGCATCACGCTGGCCTCGGATCCGGATGTGCTCGGTGCGAGCCGGCCGGCTCCGATCACGGGCAGCTATGGCGGCGGCTTCCACTCCTACTACAAGGAGCATTGGTACCCGCAGTCGCCTTCGGGCCTGATCGAGCGGCACAACACGTCGTTCAAGCGCACGGGTTCGTTCAACTCCGGCCTTTCGAACGTGCGTCAGGTGCTCGGTGACACCGCGACGCCGGCGTGGTTCGCCGTGCAGTACTCGGGCTCGAGCACGACCTCGCGCGTCTACAAGATGACGGGCACCGACACGACCCAGGCGTGGGCGAGCGACTACGTCACCACGCTGCTCAGCGGCCTGGCCGCCGACGACAAGACCCTGTACGCCAACCGCTACAACAACTCGACCGTGTACATGTTCGACCGCAACAACGGCGCGTCGACGGGCTCGTTCAACCTGACCGGTCTCTTCAGCGGCTCGGCGATGTACGGCGGTCTGGCCGTGATCGGCAGCAAGCTCTACCGCGCCACCACCGACCGTTGGGTGTACCGCTACGACATCGCGACGGGCATCGCGGACGGCCTGTTCTTCCAGGTCGCGGACGCTCCGTACGGCATGACCAGTGACGGTGACCGCCTGTGCTTCCACGGCAGCGCCGCGGCGGGTCAGGTCGACTGCTACACGGTGCCGCCGGCGTCGTTCAGC
This sequence comes from uncultured Enterobacteriaceae bacterium, assembly GCA_964586155.1. Taxonomy (GTDB): domain Bacteria; phylum Myxococcota_A; class UBA9042; order UBA9042; family UBA9042; genus SXNM01. The sequence goes on from CAZPHC010000029.1 coordinate 80,601, forward strand.
CTCAAGGCGCGCCCGCTGGGCATGGACACCTTGAGCAACGGCGGTGGCTTCCATCCCTTCCACAACGAGTACTGGTACTCGCAGTGGAACACCGACGTCGTGACCCGCTACTCCACCAACTACGCCTCGATCGGCAGCTTCAAGACCGGCATCCCGTCGATCGCGCAGATCGTCGGCGAGAAGACCGAGGACTCGTACTACATCGCCAAGTACAGCGGCAGCAGCTCCGACTCGAAGGTCTACAAGCTCAAGGGCAAGACGCAGACCCAGACTTGGGCCTCGCAGTACCTGACGACCTACCTGGGAGGCGTCGCGGTCGACGACAAGTTCGTCTACACGATGCCGTACACCTCACAGACGGTGTACCGCCTGAGCAAGTCCAGCGGCTCGCTCGTGTCCCAGTTCACGCTGCAGGGCCTGTGGCGCGGCGGTGCCATGTACGGAACGCTGACCGTGGACGGCGACCGCCTGTACCGCGGCAGCACCGCCAACTTCACCGACGCCTACAACGTCACCACGGGTGTCTACACCGGCACCTCGTGGCAGCTTGCGATCACGCCGTACTCGTCCGCCTTCAACGGCAAGGAGATCTGCTACGGCCAGTCGACGACCAACGCGCCGGTCTACTGCTACAGCATCTACACCGACAACCAGCTCGTCGACGAGGGCTGTGACGACGACGCCGACGGCTACTGCGACGCGACGCAGACCATCTCGGGCGACACGAGCTCGACCTGCCCCAAGAGCAAGCAGACCTGCGACGGCACCCTCATCGGCGGCACCTGCTACAAGCCGGTCAACTCCGGCGCGACCTGGCCGCAGGCCAAGGCGTGGTGCGAGAACTGGGGCGGCAGCCTGTCGACCGTCGGCTCCAAGACCCAGGGCGACGCGATCCACGCCGCCGCGGGCGCGACGTGCGGTCCAATCGGCTACTGGGTCGGTGCCAATGACGTCAACGCCGAGGGCTACTTCAGTTGGCTCGTCGGCCAGGCCACGAACTACACCAACTGGAAGACCGGCGAGCCGAGCTCGGTGAGCACCGGCGGCAAGTTCACCGGCGGCTCGCTGTTGACGACGTCGCAGATGGCGCAGCTCAACACGATGTACGGCAACTCCAACCAGAACTGGAAGCGCTGCTACTCCAAGAGCGCCAACGGCTCGTCGTCGAGCACCTTCCACAGCCTCTGCGACAACAAGGGCCCGACGTTCACGATCGTCAAGGTGAACACCGGCAGCACGTTCGGTGGCTACACCTCGGTGTCGTGGAACACGAGCAGCAACTACGCCACGGACGCCAACGCGTTCCTCTTCTCGCTCGACCGCAACGAGAAGGCCTCGGTCCAGGGCAGCGGCGGCAACGCGATCTACCGCAACAGCAGCTACGGCCCCACGTTCGGCGGTGGCCACGACCTCTACATCAACAGCAGCATGAGCGGCGGCTACACCTACTTCGGTTCCAGCTACGTCTGCCCGGTGGGTGGTGCGGGCTCGTCGAACTGCCAGAACTGGCTCGCCGGCAACTACAGCAGCTGGTCGATCACCGACATGGAGGTCTACTACAAGGACACCACCGGTGTGAGCAACGGCCAGGACTACGTCGCCGTCAACACCGACAAGACCTGGTCCGACATGGGCAACAGCACGTCGCTCAACTGCTTCGTCTGCGAGCGTCAGATGACCAACGCCCAATACGGCAACGGTGACGACTGCAACGACGCCGACCCGGCGATCGGCCCGAACCAGACCGAGATCTGTGACGGCAAGGACAACAACTGCAACGGCCAGGTCGATGAAGGCTGCGACGATGACGGCGACGGCTACTGCGATGCCGCGATGGCCGTCGTCGGCACGCCGGCGGTCTGCATCAAGGGCGGCAACGACTGCTCGGACTACAACAAGAACGTGTCGCCGGGCCAGACCGAGTCCTGCCTGACCAGCTATGACGACAACTGCGATGGTTCGCTGACCGCCGTCAACGCCAAGGGCTGCGTCTCGCTCTACTACGACGACGACGCCGACGGCTACGGCACGAGCAGCTACCAATGCGAGTGCCTGAACAGCGGCTGCCAGACGGAGTCCTACAAGGAGACCTTCGACGGGACCGTCACCGGCTGGACCTTCCAGGACTGCGCGGCCGGGACCCAGACGACGCCAACCAGCTGCGTCAACCAGGCCGACGCGAAGGGATGGCAGGTCTCGACCAACGTCCTGTACAGCACGCCGAAGGGCGCGCTCTACTACGGCGACGCCGCGACCAAGACCTTCAACTACGGCGCCTCGGCGGGTCGCGCCGTGTCGGCCATGGTCACGCTGCCCGACAGCACCGAGATCGCGCTGCAGAACTCGGTCTTCCTCGGCACCTCGGCGGATCCGAACACGGACCTGCTGACGATCAACGTCCTGAGCAACAACGGTGCGACGCGGACCAAGGTCTGGGACAAGAAGACGGGCGCGAGCGACTTCTTCCCGCAGTCGAAGATCCTGAGCTCGACCGACAAGGCAACTCTGAACTCCTGGTACGGCAATCCGAATCAGCAGTGGCAGCTCTGCTACCAGAAGACCCGCGATGGCGCGTCGTCGAACACCTTCCACTCGCTCTGCAACGGCAAGGGGCCGACGATCTCGATCATCAAGGTGACCAACGGCCGCGTCTTCGGCGGCTACAACGCCAGCACGTGGAACAACGCCTACAACTACGTCTACAACACGGCGAACTGGCTCTTCAGCCTGACCGGCGGCACCAAGCATCCGGTCGGTAGCTACCCGCAATACGCGACGTACGACCATCCCTCGTACGGCCCGACCTTCGGCGGCGGCCACGACATCTACCTCGACAGCGGTATGAACAGCGGCTACACGAACACGCCGCACAGCTACCAGTGCAGCGGCGCGTGCAACAGCTCGTACTTCGCCGGGCAATACTCCGGCTGGCAGACGACCGAGGTCGAGGTCTACTACCTCGGCGGCACCGCGGCGTCCCCGGTCAACGCCTGGATGCAGATCGAGAGCGACCTCAGCACGTTCGCCGGCCAGAAGGTGCAGTTCGAGTACTACTTCAACACGGTGAACTCGGTCGACAACGCTGGCTTCGGCGTCGCGATCGACAACATCCGCGTCATCAACAAGGCGTGCTCGAAGTTCTCGGCGCCAGTCGCCGGCGACTGCGACGACACCAACCCGCTGAAGTTCCCCTCGGCAGCTGCAGAGTCCTGCGACGGCCTCGACAACAACTGCAACGGCGTCGTCGACGAGGCGTGCGACCTCGACGGCGACGGCTACTGCGGCGCAGACAAGCCGGTCAGCAACTCGCCGGCCTGCCCGAAGACCGGCAAGGGCGTCGCCTGCATCAGCACGACCTCGACCTCGCCGACCTACGACGGCTCGCCGTTGACGATGAACTACTACGGCGCGCACGGCACGACGCAGCACAAGATCCGCAAGGAGATCTGGCACGCGAACTGGGCGTCGTCGAACACCACGATCTACCGTTGGGACGAGAACCTGAACTACAAGGGCTCGTTCAACTCGGGCGTCGCGTACGTGCGTGGCCTGGCCGCCGACCCGGTCGAGGACGCCTACTACGCCGGCGAGTACTACAACTACCGCGTGGTCAAGAAGTCCAAGGACACCTCCACCGCGATCTGGTACGGCCAGGGCATGGGCTTCTACGTCGGTGGTGTCGCTGCGGACGCCAACGCCGTCTACTCCATGCGCTACAACAACCAGACCGTCTACGTCACCAACAAGGCGACCGGTAACTTCACCAAGACCTTCAGCCTCAACGGCACCTTCGGTGGCAGCGTCCACGGCGGTTTGCACGTCCTCGAAGACAAGATCTACCGCGGCAGCAGTGATGGTTGGGTCCGCGCCTACAACCTGAGCAACGGTGCGTTTGCCAACGTGCAGTTCCAGGCCACCGGCGGCAACTACGGCTCGTTCATCCGCGACGACGTGCGCTGGTGCACCAACTACAGCGGCAGCGAGTTCTGGTGCTACAAGCTGAAGGACACCAACTGCACCCAAGGCGATGACTGCAACGACCAGAGCAAGAACATCGCCCCCGGCGCCACCGAGTACTGCGACGGCGTCGACAACAACTGCAACGGCCAGACCGACGAGGGCTGCGACGACGACAACGACGACTACTGCGACAGCAACCTGGTCGTCATCGGCACACCGCCGACGTGCAGCAAGGGCGGCGGCGACTGCAACGACGCGAGCAACACCGAGAATCCGGCGACCAAGGAGATCTGCGACGGCAAGGACAACAACTGCGACAAGGTGATCGACGAGGCGAACGCCACCGGCTGCGTCAACTGGTACTACGACGGTGACCAGGACGGCTTCGGCGTCACGTCGAACAAGCAGTGCCTCTGCGCGTCGGGCGGTCTGTACACGACCAAGGTCGCCGGTGACTGCGACGACAGCTGCGCGACCTGCAAGCCGGGTGGCGCGGAGCTCTGCGACGACAAGAACAACGACTGCGACGCGTCTGTGGACGAGGGTTGCGACGACGACGGCGACGGCTACTGCGACGGCAACCTCGTCACGGTCGGCAAGCCCGCTGCGTGCCCGAAGGGCGCGGGCGACTGCAACGACGCCGCCTCCTCGACCAACCCTGGCACGATCGAGACCTGCAACAACACCGACGACAACTGCAACGGCAAGGTCGACGAGAACGCGTCGGACAACTGCACCACCACCCTGCCGAACACCGCAGCGTCCTGCGTCGCGGGCGCCTGCGTCGTCACTGGCTGTGACCCGGGCTTCTACGACATCAACGCAATCACGGCGGACGGTTGCGAGTGCAATGGCAACGACAACTACGAGCCGAACAACGCGTGCAGCCAGGCCGCACTGATCTCGTCGAACCTCCACGACGCCGCCGGCGGTCGCGTCGAGAACATCAGCGGTCGTCTCGTGGACAACACGGACTTCGACTGGTACCGCGTCTACGCGGCTGACACCGCGGACGGCGGCACTGCGGCCTGCGACAACTTCCGACTGCGCGTGCGCTTCCTGTCCAACCCCGGAAGCTACCTGCGCTTCGACATCTACCGTGGCTCTTGCCCACCGGACAACAGCAGCGCAGGCCTGTGGAAGAAGGAGACGCACCGCAACGACCAGAAGAATCAGGCCAACCAGGTTTGCTGCGGTCAGGAGGACTTCAACTGGTTCACCAACTACAAGGGCTACACCAAGGACTACAACGTCTCGGGTGAGTCCGAGTTCGGCCAGTGCAACTGCACCACGGTGACCACCAACTTCAGCACCCGCTACGGCTACAACCTCGGCGGCGGCGGCCCCTACAACCGCCTCAACGCTGCGACGGGCGTCTACCACACGACCAACAGCACGGCCTACGGCTTCGACAAGACGTGGTGCCACGACGATAGCGACTGGTACTACATCAAGGTCTTCAAGTACCAGGGCCCGGCCTACTGCGGTGACTACCAGCTCGAGCTCTCGAATGGCGTCTACTCGCCCGGCTCGTTCGTCAACGGCAAGAATTGGTAGACCAGGGTGCGCTCCCGTCGCCGACGCGAGGCGACGGGACGCCCTGGCTGCCGGCGGCGCGACGCCGGCTGCCGCGCACCAGGTCCCCCGCTCCCACGCAGCACCGCGTCAGTACAGAGCCGCCCTCACCGGTCACGGTTGCACCGACAGCCACCGAGCAGGTCGCCGCGTCCCGGCGCCGGACACCACCGACTCTCGCCTCCAGCGAGCTCCGCGACCGGGACCCCGAGCAGCGGCGGGGCAGGGTGCGTTGACGCACCGCGCGTCAGCGTGCAGAACCATGGACAGCGTCCCGCTGAGGGCCCCGACGCGCAGCCGCTGCGGAACTGACCGCAGAGGCGCTCGAGGGCACGACGTCAGGGCGCTCCAACCGCTCCCCTGCCAGACCAGGCGCTGCGCGCGGCCAGTCAGGCAGGGGCCCACGCCGGGGTGGCGGAACAGGTAGACGCAGGGGACTTAAACTCCCCCGGAGGCAACTCCGTGCCGGTTCGAGCCCGGCCCTCGGCACCATCCCACGCCTGACCAGCTCGCGATCCGTAGGGAACTCCGCGGGTTCCTTGGGGGCGCAAAAAAGATCGATCGAGAGGTTGAAGAACGCTTGACAGGGGGGTGCTCCTCCC
>CAZPHC010000030.1:0-86101 GCA_964586155.1 uncultured Enterobacteriaceae bacterium
CAACACCGCGGCCTGCGACGCCGACGGCAGCGTCTGCACCGAGAACGACGCCTGCAGCGACGGCAGCTGCAAGGCCGGCAGCGCCAAGGTCTGCAACGACGGCAACGCCTGCACCAACGACAGCTGCAACGCCACCTCGGGCTGCGTCTTCGCCAACAACACCGAGGCCTGCGACGCCGACGGCAGCGTCTGCACCGAGAACGACGCCTGCAGCGGCGGCAGCTGCAAGGCCGGCAGCGCCAAGGTCTGCAACGACGGCAACGCCTGCACCAACGACAGCTGCAACGCCACCTCGGGCTGCGTCTTCGCCAACAACGCCGCGCCCTGCGACGACGGCGACGCCTGCACCGCGAGCGACAGCTGCAAAAACGGCCTCTGCGCGTCGGGCGCGGCCGTGAACTGCGACGACAACAACCCCTGCACCGCCGAGTTCTGCGACACGAAGATCGGCTGCACGGCGCCGCCTCTCGATGAGCAGGGCTGCGGCGCGCTGGACTTCGACGGCTTCGACGATCGCGTGTTGATGCTGCAGGTCAACCCGACGCAGTACCCGAACCTGACGTTCGAAGCCTGGGTCTATCGAACGGTGGACTCGACCCAATACCAGACGATCGTCGGCGATGACGACGGCGGGTACGATCGCGGCCTCGTGATCAAGAGCGGCAAGGTCTATGCCTGGGCCGGCAAGGAGTACGACACCGGCCTCAGCTCGACGCTGCAGACCTGGGAGCACTTCTCGGTCGTCTGGACGCCGACGGAGGTGCGCGTCTCGAAGAACGGCGGCGCCGCGTTCGTCGGTACGAGTCCCGGCATCAGCAGCACGGTCAAGCCCGCGGCGCTCGGCGCGATGGACTCGGTGTGGCGCTTCGCCTTCCGCGGCCGCATCGACGAGGTACGCCTCTGGAGCGTCGCGCGCACCGCGACAGACCTCCAGGCCACGGCGAACTGCGCCATCGTCGGCGACAAGCCGGGGCTGCTGCGCAGCTTCCACTTCCAACAGGGCAAGCCCGGCGAAGCGAATCCGAGCGAGACCAAGGCCACCGACAGCAGCGGCCAGAAGGCCGACGGCACCCTCGTCGGTTTCGCGCTCAATGGTGTGACATCCAACTGGACGCAGTTTGGTGCGCCGGCAGGCAGCGTGTCCTGCCAGTAGGCGGCAGCCTCGCCATTGCGCTTTCGTCCGCCGGTTGCGGTGCGACGTCACAAATCCGCACCAGCCCCGCCCGTGCGTCGCGTCGAAGCGTTGGACGTCGCCTCTGCCAGCTATCGCGTTGCCCGGCGCCCTGCCCGTGCACCCAGCGCCGCCTCCGGCACCAACGCCAGGCCGGCATACACAAGGCCACTGTAGAGCTGCACGAGGTCTGCGCCGCGCTCGATCCGCATTCGCGCCTGCTCGGCGTCGACGACGCCACCGGCCGAGAGGATCGCGAGGCGCCCAGCCGCACGCGCCACGACGGCGTCGAGCACCTGCAGCGAGCGCGCCGCCAGCGGCCGACCCGAGAGGCCGCCCTGCTCCGTGGCCAGCCGCGAACGCAGCCCGTCGCGCGCGAGCGTGGTGTTGGTCGCGATGAGGCCGGCCATGCCCGCGCCGATGGCCGCGTCGACGGCGCCGAGGATCCCATCGTCGTCGAGGTCCGGCGCAATCTTGACCACCAACGGGATCTTGCGACCGAGATCGACAGTGATTCGATCGCGATGCAATGCGACCGCCGCGAGCAGCCCGTACAGCTCCTCGGCCCGTTGCAGCGCGCGCAATCCCGGCGTATTCGGCGAACTGACGTTGATCGCCACGTAGTCGGCGTAGGCCGCCACCGCGTCGAGCACGGCGCAGGCGTCGGCAGCCGCGTCCTCGTTCGCGGTCGCCTTGTTGCGGCCGACGTTGACGCCCAAGACGAAGCCGGCCGGCTTCATCACGGGGTCACGCGCCGCAGCAAGGTTGCGCGCCGCGACAGCCATGCCGGCGCCCGGGAACCCCATGCGATTGATCACCGCCTCGTCCTCAACGAGTCGAAAGACACGCGGTTTTGGATTGCCCGGCTGCGGACGCGGCGTGATCGTGCCGACCTCGACGTGACCAAACCCCAACGCCGCGAGCCCGGGCCACGCCCGGGCGTCCTTGTCCCAGCCGGCGGCGAGGCCGACGCGGTTGGCGAAGCGCAGGCCCATGACCTCGACCGGATCCTCGACCCGAGGCCCCATCGACGCCTGCAGCAAGGCGCGCAGCGGCGCCGTGCGCCCGGCGAAGGCCAGCCCTGCGACCGCGAGGGCGTGGGCGCGCTCTGGGTCCATCGCGTGCATCACGCCGCGCAGGCCCGCCCAGACGATCGGTCGATGCGCCAGCGCCGTCACGACGGCGTCCCAGGGGCAGCGTCCGCCGTCGCGAGGAAGGCGTCGACCCGCGCGCGCGTCGCGGCGTCGATGGCGCCCGTGGCCTGCCAGCGGTCGAGCAGCTCGCCCAGGCGGAAGACCGCCCGCAGGCGGATGCCTTCGGCCGCGAGGCGCGCTGCGGCCCCGGATTCGCGGTCGATCAGCACGACCATCTCGGCGACCTCGAGCCCGGCTTCGCGCAGCGGCGGCAGCAGCTCGAGCGCCGAGGTGCCACGCGTCGCGAGATCGTCGACCAGGACGGCGCGCTCGCCGGCGTGGTGTGGCCCTTCGACCTGCGCGCCCGTGCCGTGCGCCTTGCGTTGCGGTCGGGGGAAGACCATCGGCCAGCCGCCGTGCAGCGCCATGGCCGTGCCGATCGGCAGCCCGGCGAGGGGCAAGGCCGCGAGGCGGTCGAAGGCGACGCCTTCGAGCAAACGCGCCATCTGCGCCGCGGCCGCCGCGAGCAGGCCCGGTTCACCGGCGAGCGTGCGCAGGTCGAGGTAGATCGGCGACTCGAGCCCGGACTTGAGCCGAAAGCTGCCGAAGCGCACGGCGCCACAGCGGATCAGGCCGTCGATCAGGGCCAATCGCGCGGACGACGCGCCGCCAGGCTCGCTGGGGCCGTCGGCGCGCGCAGCCAGCGCCGCGTCGCGGGCCACGCGGTACGCAGCGACCAGATCGGCGGCGGCCTGGCCAGCGTCCGACGCCGCCCAGAGGGTGCGCGAGATCGGCAGCAGCAGGCCGCGGCCGTCGGCGCCGAGGCCAGCGCGGACGACGGCGTCGAGGTCGCCGCCCTGCGCACCGATGCCCGGGGCCAGCAGCCAGCTCTGCGGCGCCTGGGCGCGCACCGCGGCGACGGCCTCGGGTGCGGTCGCGCCGACGACGAAGCCGACGGACGCGGCCTCGTCGCGCCATTGGCGCACCAGCTCGAGGTAGAGCGGACGCTCGCCACCGTCGCCGCCGCGCACCGGCAGGGTCGACAGCTCGGCCGCAGACGGGTTGGAGGTGCGCGCGAGCAGCAAGACAGCGCAGCGCTCCAGCATCGGCCGCACGCTGTCGCTGCCCATCCAGCCGTGCACGGTGACGACGTCGGCGCCAAGTCGGGCGCAGGCCTCGGCGTAGGCGGCGGCGGTCGAGGCGATGTCGCCGCGCTTGGCGTCGAGGATCACGGGCAGGCCGAGGGCGCGCGCTGCGTGGCAGGTCCAGTGCAGCAGCGCCCAACCGCGCGGGCCGCGTGCCTCGAAGAACGCGGCGTTCGGCTTGACCGCGGCGACGTACGGGGCCGTGGCGGCGAGCAGCGCGGCGATCCGGGCCTGCAGCGCGGCGAACGCAGCGTCGTCGTCCTCGGCGGGATGGGTCGCGTCGAGCGGCGGGTCGATGCCGAGCACCAGCGGGCTGTCGATGGCGGCGACACGCGCCGCGATCGTCGCGAACGCGCTGAGGGCGCGCGGCTGCGGCGACGACGTCGGCGTCGGGCTCCTCATGCCTTGCCCAGGACGAGCGCGAGCAGGGCCATGCGCACGAACATGCCGTACTCCATCTGGCGGAAGTAGGCGGCGCGAGGGTCGGCGTCGACCTCCATCGCGATCTCGCCGACGCGCGGCAGCGGATGCATCAGGATCGACTCGCTGCGGGCGCGGCTCATCACCTCGAGGTCGATGACGTAGGCGTTGCGCACGGCCTCGTAGGCGGCCTCGTCCTCGAAGCGCTCCTTCTGCACCCGCGTGACGTAGAGCACGTCGCTCTGGCCGATGACGTCGTCGAGCGATTCGTGCTCGCTGTAGGTGGCGTCGGCGGCCTCGAGCTCCTTGCGCAGCTTGTCGGGCATCCGCAGCGAGGGCGGCGAGACGAAGCGCATCTGCACGTTGTGCATCGCCAGCAGCCGCGCCAGGGAGTGCACCGTGCGGCCGTGCAGCAGGTCGCCGAGCAGCGTCACGGTCAGGCCGTCGATCGTGCCCATCTCTTCGTGGATCGTGAACAAATCCAACAGCGCCTGGGTCGGATGCTCGCCGACGCCGTCGCCGGCGTTGATGATCGGCTTGCGGGCGTAGCGCGCGGCCTCGGCGGCGGCGCCCATCTGCGGATGGCGCAGGACGATGACGTCGGCGTAGCACTCGAGCGTGCGCACCGTGTCGGGCAGGCTCTCGCCCTTGGACACCGACGAGTAGCGCACCTCGGAGATCGGGATCACCGAGCCGCCGAGCCGCTCCATCGCCGCGGTGAAGCTCGCCATCGTCCGGGTCGACGGCTCGTAGAAGAGGTTCGCCAGGATCTTGCCCTTGAGCAGATCGAAGCTGCCGACGCGGGTGACCATCTCGCGCATCTCGTGGGCGACGCCGAAGATCGTCGTGAGATCGCTTCGTTTGAACTGGCCGACGCTGAGGATGTCGCGGCCGTAGTAGGGGGTCTCGCGACGATCGCCGAAGGGAAGGTGGCGACTCGGGGCGCTGCGGATCCTCGGCATGGCGGCCTCCGGCGGTGGTCGGGGCGCCCCGTGTCCAGGGAGCCCGGCGCGACCGACCGCGGCTGACGCGCTTGTGCCGCAAGCGGCCGTGGGCATCAAGCCCCGAGACGACGAAGCTGGCGAACGCTACTCGCAGGTCCGCAGGTTGGGCCCCGACGGCACCGATTTGTGCACCTGCAGCTCCATCCGGGTGATGCTGGCGTCGTTGTTGCCCTGGTTCAGGACCATGACGTAGAGCTTGCCGTCGGCCCCGGTCAGGCAGGTGCCCGTCAGCGTCAGCGTCTGCCAGGCGACATCGCCGGGATCGGGCGACATCGGCATCACGGCGCGCGCGACGATCTTGCCGCCCGAGAACATGTTCAGGGTCGGCGGCGAGCCCGGATTCACGGCCACCGCGAGCGCCGGCTGGCTGAAGAAGCCCTGCGCCGTCGCTTGCCAGCGCAGGGTGATCGCCTTGGTGCCGACGGGCACGTCGACGACGAACTGGATCGCGCCCGGGACCCCCTCGGCGAACGCCGCGGCCGCGCCGAACTTGCTCTTGCCCATGATCGAGAAGGGGACCTTGTCGGTCGACGCGTCGACGTCCCACGACACCCAGGGACGGATGCGCAGGCAGCCCAGGACGCCCTGGGCCTTGAACACCTTCTCGAACGAGGCGCGCATCGCGTCGTCCTCGGCGGCGGCCTCGGCCAGGATCAGCTTGACCGCACCGGCCAGGCTGGTGGTCACGGTGAATTGCTGCAGCGCGCGCAGCACGACGCCGTCGACGCGGTCGGCGCCGACCTCGGCCCGGATCTTCCACAGCGCCGACGAGAGGATGCGGCCGTCGGCGTGCGATTCGCCGATCATGTCGCCGGGACAGGACCGCGGCACCGAGAGGTCACGGACCATGTGCGGACCGGCGAACGCGATGCCGTAGCTGCCGATGACGGGGTGGTTGGTCTTGCTGGCGGCGAAGTAGTCGGCGAAGCCCTCGTTCATCGCGCCGGGCATGTGGTCGATGCCGTAGACGTCCGGCAGCACGGCGCTCAGGCGCGTGGTGCCGATCATCGCGTGGGTGTACTCGTGGTAGATGACGCTGGCGTCATAGGCGAGATCGGTCTTGAGGTATTGGCCAAAGATGATGGCGCCCTGGTCACGCGGCGGCAGGTTGAACGCGGCGAACCCCTCCTTGGGCACGAACGCGGCGTTGGGGAAGCCCTGCCAGCCGCCCTGCATGCCGGCCATCTGCGCAAGTTTGGGATCGACGTAGAGGCTGACGTTGACCAGCGATTCGATCGGGAAGTCCACATCCGTCAAGCCAAACGTGTCCTTGAAGAACGCATGCATGGCGTGGACGTGGTGGTACATCTGCACTTCGGCGAAGGGGTCGTTCGGATCGCTCGTGTCGGCCGGGGGGCTGATGTGCAGCCAGGTGCCATCGTCGCCGCGCTTGGCGGTCCGGGTCTCGTGGCAGAAGGCCCCGATCGTCAGCGCGCCGCGCTTCATCGGCGGCCCGCCTTCCTCGTTGAGGCAGTTCTTGACGCTGGCGAACGGGCCGAGCAGCGTGCCGTCGGTCGAGGTCGGCTCGACGAGCGTGACCTCGGTGGTCTGGCCCTGATCCGTCACGGGATCGTGCAGGTAGACCTTGGCCCTGGGCGAGGCCGGCGCGGCGTCGGCCCCGGTCGCGGCGTCGGCGGCCGCGTCGTGGCCGGCGTCCTCGGCCGCGGCGTCAGGGGTGGCCATGGCGGAGCCGGCGCCATCGCCACCGCACGCGACCGTGGCCAGCGAGAAGGTGGCGACACAGCCGAGCGCGGACACGCGCCCGCGCAGCGCCGACCAGGTCGGGACGAGAGCGACGCGCTTCATTGCTTCACCTGATTGGTCAGGGCGACGACCTGGCCGACGACGGCGTCGACCAGCACGCGCTCGTGGCGGACCCCAGGCAGCGCCACGGTCTGCACGACCCAGACGCGCCGCAGGGTGCCGGCGAACGACCAGAGCGCCAGCTCCGGTTCGGCGATGGACGCGCCGGCGCCGAGCGGGCCGAGCGCCGCCCGGGCCGCCGCCTGGGCCAGCGAAGCGGAGATCGTCGCGGCGGCGGGAGCCTGGTCGATCGGCGACAGGTCACTGACGAGGGCGACGACGTTGCCCTGGGCGTCGAGCGTGACCGAGACCACGGCGTCGAGCACGGCCAGGCCAAAGGCCCGGCGCTGGAAGCGCACGACGTCGCGCTCGCGGCTGGTGCTGCCCGCGAGCGGGGCCAGGTCGGCGCTGGTGCAGCCGACCAGGGTCGGGTGCGCATCGACGAAGCCGCGGGCGCGGGCCAGCGCGTCGGATCCGAGCGTCGGCACGCGGATGCCGGCGACGACCGCGGGCAGGACGCCGTCGCGCTGCCATTCGACGACGACGCCGCCCGGTCCGGCCGGCAGGGTCGCGATCGCGGCCTGCGCTGCGGCATGGGCGGTGGCGAGGCGGCTCGCGAGCGTCGCGCCGCTGCCGACCGCGGGCGGCTGGACGCTGCGGTGCGTGACGCGGCCGCTGCCGCTGCGCCCGCTGGCGGCGAATGCTCCCGCCGGGGCCAGGGCCGCTCCGGCACAGGCCACCGTCACCATGGCCGCGCCCGCGAGGCGTCGGCCGCTGCGTCGCCGCGGGCAGCCGCCGCCCGCCGACGAAGAAGAGTGCTGCATCCCGACCTCCGTCGCGGCGTCGGCGCCGCGGGCCGCGGAGGCTAGCAACTGCTGCCGCACCTGTCTCGCCCGATCGCGCTCGACCGGCCTCAGCGGGGTCGCTCGATCCGCCAGCCTGCGGGCTCGCGCGGGTCCAGGCGGACGCGAAAGCGCTGCCCGTCGCCGTCGACCATCGTCGCGCTGGCGCCGCGTTGCCAGAGCAGCGAGAGATCGGGGCCGAGCTCGACGCCGAGCACCTGCATCGGCAGACGGAAGCCGCAGCCCTGCTTCCAGCGGGAGCAGCCCCATGCGGCGCGGCCCTGCAGGACGTGGCCGCGCTCGGCGGCGGGACGTTCGCGTTGGCCGCAGAGCGGGCACGCTGGGGCGTCGGGCGCGACGGCGGGTTGCGACGCCACGGGCGCAGCGACGTCCGCCGGAGCCTGCGCCGGCTCGCGCGGCACCTCCGAGAAGTCGAAGATCACGCCCCGCTCGGGGTCCAGGCGCAGGGCGGCCGAAAACTCCTTGCCCGCCTTGGAGCGAAAACCCTTGACCACCGGCGTCACGCCCGACGTCAGCAGCTGCTTGGCCATCTTGGCGCTGACGGTGCGCTTGGCCACCTTGTCGCCGATGCGCAGGCCGCAGCCGCCGCAGGACCAGCCAAAGCGCCGGGCACGGACCTCACCCGCGCAGCGCGGGCAGGCGCCGAGCAGGTCGCCGTCGGCCAGATGCGCCGCCGCCACGGCCCGTGCGGCGGGCGTCGGCTCGGCCTGGGCGACGGCAGCGCAGATCTCGGCGACGAAGGCGCGCACGTCGGCGATGAAGCGCTCGCCCTGCTCCTTGCCCTCGGCGATGGCCGTCAGCCGCGCCTCCCACTGACCGGTCAGGCGCGGCGAGTACAGCGCCTCGACAGGCAACATGCCGAGCAGCGCGCGCCCCTGCTCGGTGGCGACCAGGTGGATCTTGTCGCGGCGGGCGTAGCCGCGCTGGATCAGCGTCTCGATGATCGACGCGCGGGTCGCAGGCGTGCCCAGGCCGTGCGCCTTCATCGCCCGCGCCAGGGCCTCGTCCTCGAGGTTCTCGCCGGCGCGCTCCATCGCCGCGAGCACGCTCGCCTCGGTGTGTCGCGGCGGCGGCCGCGTCGCGCCGTCGTGGACCGTCGCCTTGCGCACCTTGGCGTCCATGCCGACCTCGACCGCCGGCAGCAGACGCTCCTTGCTGCGCGAGGGCGGCGGATCGATCGCGCGCCAGCCTGCAGCGACCTCGGTCCGGCCGCGGGCGTGCAGCCGATCCTCGCCGACCGCGACGACGACGTGGGCCGTGGCGAAGACCGCGTCGCCGGCGAAGGCGCCGAGCAACCGGCGCGCGACGAGGTCGAAGATCCGGGCTTCGTCCGGGTCGAGCTGGCAACGCCGCGGATCCAGGCCCGTCGGCAGGATCGCGTGGTGGTCGCCGACCTCGGCGTCGTCGACAAAACGCTTGGTCAGCACGCCCGGGCCAGCGGCGAGCGCGGCCTCGGCGGCGGCCTCGTAGGGCCCGTAGTGCAGCGAACGCAGCGCCTGCGGCAGCGTCTCGACGATCGAGCTCGACAGGTGCCGCGAGTCGGTTCGCGGGTAGGTCAGCAGCTTGTGCTGTTCGTACAGCCGCTGGGCCACCTCGAGCGTCTTGGTCGCCGACAGGCGGAAGCGCTTGTTGGCCTCGCGCTGCAGCGCCGTGAGATCGTAGAGCTGCGGTGCCTTCTCGCGCGCCTCCTTGCGCTGGACGTGCACGACCTCGCCGGTCTTGCCGCGCAGTCGCGCCGCGATGGCGTCGGCCTGGGCCCGATCGGCGATGCGGTCGCGCCTGCCCTCGACCTTGTCGGTCACGACGACGTCGTCGCGCTCGGGCTCGTCGTCACCGACCGGCGGCTCGTCGGCGTCGGCGCCAACGTCTCCGTCCCCGCCCGGTCGCTGGCGGGCGGCGTCCACGGCGCGACCGTCGCGGCCATCCTCGCTCGCCGGGGCCACCCAGATCGCCTCCCACTGCCCGGGCTCGGCCTCGAGCTGCGCCTTGACCTGGAAGAACGACTCGCTGACGAAGCGCTCGATCTCCTCCTCGCGGTGCACCAGGATCGCCAGCGTCGGCGTCTGCACCCGCCCGACCGAGAGCAGCGGCCCGTCCTGGGCCAGGGCGCGCACATGCAGCGTCATCGCCCGGGTGGCGTTGAGGCCCACCAGCCAGTCCGCTTCGCTGCGGGCGCGCGCGGCGGCCTCGAGCGGACGCATGTCCTCGGCCGGGCGCAGCCGCTCCAGCCCGTCACGCAGGGCCGCGTCGGTCATCGAGTTGACCCAGAGCCGCCGCGTCGGGGCCTTGCAGCCGGCGAGCTCGTAGGCGTAGGCGAAGATCAGCTCGCCCTCGCGGCCGGCGTCGCAGGCGTTGATCACCAGGTCGAGCTCGCGGTCGCGCAGCAGGCTGCGCAGGACCTTCCATTGGTCGCCGCCTTCCTTGCGCGGCTCGAGCGCGAACCGCTCGGGGATCATCGGCAGGCTGTCCTGACGCCAGACCTTCCAGGCCGGATCGTAGGTCTCGGGCGGCGCCAGCTGCGTCAGGTGGCCGACGCACCAGGTCACGCGCACGGGGCGGCCTTCGAGCGTGCCGCCGGCGAGGTAGCCGTCGTGGCGCTGCCTGGCGCCCAGCACGCGCGCGATGTCGCGGGCGACCGACGGTTTCTCGGCGACGACCAGGTCGAATTGCATGCCACTCCCTGGCCTCGCGGCCCCGCGCGTGCTCGTCCGAGCGACGGCCCGGGACGCTCCGGCGGCCTCCCCGGCGGGCGCCACCGCACACCACCCAGGCCAATTCGTCAATTCGGCGCGTCCGGCTCGGGCGGCACGCCAAAAATCGTCTGCCACTGCGGTGCCCGCCAGCTCTCGCCGACCGCGGGGATGGCCCACGGCTGCCAGCCCTGCTGCGTCGGCGCGACGAAGAGCCAGTGGCGGTCCTCGAGCGGGCGGTCGAAGGTGAAGCGAAGCTCCCGGACGCCGGTGGCGTCCGCGCTGTCGATCGTCACGACGACGTCGCCCAGGTCGCGCACTTCGCCCTGCTTGGGCAGGTGGTCCGGCGCGGCCAGCAGCCCCTCGACCAGGGTGCCGAACAGCGGCACGCGCCAGCTCTGCACCTGCAACGTGCGCGCATCGAGACGGCGGATCTGCAAGCCCGGGCGCTGCGCCGTCAACAGCAACCAGCCGGCGACGCGCGGCAGATCATAGGCCTTGCGTGCGTAGGCCGGGTACATGCCCACGGCGAGATCGGGCGCGACCACGGGGACGACCACACGTCCTGCCGCGTCGGCCAGCGCGGGCCCGTCGTCCCAGGCGTGCACCTCCTGCGCCAGGGCCGTGATCGCGGCGCATTGGACCAGCGCGGTCGCGGCGGCGAGCGGCACGTGCACGGCCCAGATCGCCGTCGCCAGCCGCCGACGCCAGGCCGAGGCAAGCGCCGCGGCACGGGCGCGCAATGTGACGATAGCGACCGCGAGCAGGCCAGCGGCCGCGACGCCACCGACGCCGAGCAGCCGATGCGACGGCAAGGTCGCCACCGAAGGCAACGTGGCGAGCACGCCGGCGATCGCCATGCCGACGCATGCCCGTCGCAGCTGCGGCTGGTCGACCAGCAGCGCCCGCAGGCCCCAGCCGGTGAGCGCAGCGAGACCCACGCCGATCGCGGCCACCACGGGCCGCGTGGTCGCCATCGTCGCGGTGATGTCGGGCGGCACGTTGCCCAGCTGCGCGGCGACCAGCACCGGCAACCGCCAGAGCGACGCCAGCGCCACGGCCCCCGGCTGGCGCAGCGGGTCGAGGTAGGCCGCGGAGCTGCGCGCGCCGTAGTCCCCCGAGACCCAGGCGCCGAGCCAGGCGACGCCGACGAGCGCGATCGGCCAGAGCGCGAGCAGGCGGCGCACCCGGGACCGCGACGCCGCCCTGCCCTCGCCGTCGTCGACCACGAGCGTCCAGCCGACCAGCAGCGCGACGACGCCGACCGCTGCCTCGCCCGCGCAGAGGCCGAGCGCGACGCCCAGCGCGGCCCAAGCCCGGCCCGGCCGCCAGCCGTCCTGCTGCCAGCGCAGCTGGGCCCAGGCGCCGAGGCCGGCGAAGACCAGCGAGACGTTGGCGTTTCGCGCCGCGATCCACGTCGACGCCAGCCAACGCGACTCGTCGACGACCCAGAGCAGCGCCGCCAGCGCGGCGATCGGGGCCGGCAGCCAGCGCCGCAGCAGCAGCCGCACCACCAGCGCCGCGAGCGCGGCCCACAACAGGCTGTGCACATGGTGCAGCCAGGGCACCGCGCCGATCACCAGGTGGTCGAGCAGGTGCGTCCACGCCGTCACCGGGCGAAAGAACGCCAGGCGCAGGTCCTTGGCCATCCACCAGCCGTAGCCGGAGCGCACGACCGGCAGCCAATCCTCGGCCCGCCCGCTCGAGAAGCGGAACAGGTCCGACGCGCCCGGATGCATCACCGGATGCTCGCCGATGACGACGGCGCGGTGGATCAGGTCGTCGGCGATCCAGCCGGCGCCGAGCGACGGCAACGCCAGCACCACGGCCAGCAGCGCCAGCAACGGCGGGCGAGCCCACCACGGCGCGGGCGCGCGATCGCCCGGGGCCTCGGTCACGGCCGCACCTCGGCCAGCAGCTCGACGACGTGGTGCATGTCGCGTCGCCGCGGCCAATGCACCAGGTGCCGCGGCAGCGACGGCGCGATGCCGCCCAGCTGGTGGTCGTAGACGTCGAGCGCCTCGTCGGGGCCGAGCGTGTAGCAACGAGCCGCGAGCTCGAGCGCCGGCAGCTCGGCGTCCAGGCCGAGGAACTCCACGTCGGGCGCCCGGGAGCTCGAGAGCCGGTCGTGGAAGCTGGCCCACGAGCGCTCGGCCAGGCGCGCGCCCAAGTGCTGCTTCCACGCGACGAACTGGGCGCTGTCGTCGGGCGGGTCGGCGGTCGCGCCGGTCGCGCGCGGGTAGAGCGCCGTCAGCTGCGAGAGCACGTTGCAGAACAGGATCGCAGCATCCGGGTAGGCCGCGCAGAGCGCGTCGATCCGGGCCAATTGCAGCGGCGCCTCGGCGGGCCCGAAGTAGTCGGCGCGCGACCAGGCCACGGGCAGGTGGCGGAAGCGCCGGGCGAACAGGCGCGGCGCCAGCGGATCGGGGTCCAGCGCCGAGACACGGTCGAAGCGCTGCAGCAGGCGGCGGTCGAGCATCCAGCCGGCGCTCGGCCCGACCAGCAGCAGGTGGCGCTGCGGCGGCCGCCACCCGTCAAGCCAGCCCGTCAACGTCTTGCGCAGCGGCGCCCATTGCCGCGTGTGTTGCCGCCACGCCGCCAGGTGCCAGAACACGCCGCCCGAGGGCGAGAACGCCGCGCGCAGCTGGTCGCCGAACGAGGCGGGCCCGGGCTCGGCCAACGAGAGGGGGTGATCCACAGGTCAGATCCCGAACAATCCGCGCATCTTGCCGAAGATCTGGTCGGCGAGCGAGCGGGTCTCTTCGGCGCTGGGCGTCTGGAACGCCGCCTCGGCCAGGCGACGCTGGCTGCGCAGGCGACGCTCGGCGACCTTCTCGGTGATGGTATGCGCCAGGGTCGTCCGCGCGATCAGCAACGGCTCGAGGTCGGTCTTGCGCACCTCGAACGCGACGATCTCGGTCGCGGCGCGCACCGTCGCCGAGCGAGGCTCACCCGTCAGCAGGCTCATCTCGCCGAAGAACTCGCCGGCGCGGATGTGGCCGACCAGGACCTCGCTGCCGTCGTTGGTGACCAGCACGTCGAGCAGGCCCTCGACCAGGATGTACATCGAGTCGCCCTGCTCGCCGGCCCGCACGACGTCGGCGCCGCGCGGCATCCGCACCTCCCGCACCGACTGCGAGAGCGTCGCCAGCTCGGACTCGACGAGATCGGCGAAGAGATCGACGCGCGCGACGATCTGCTGGCGGTTGCGGCGCGTGTCGAGCTGCCGCGTCGGCATCTCGGCGGTGTAGACGTCGTGCTTGTCGTAGGCCAGCGTCAGGCCGGCGCGGTGCAGCTGGTCGAGCACGGCGCTGGCGACCGCGTGGCGGCCCTTGGACGGCGACACCTCCGAGCACAGCAGCCAATAGCGGATCTCGTAGTCGACGCCGGTGCGGGTCGGGCCGACGACGCGGACCTTGGGCGCTGGCGTCTTGAGCACGCCACTCGCCGAGCGCACGCCCGCCTCGAGGATGCGCAGCGCCCGCTCGACCGGCACGTCGAAGTCGAGGCAGAAGCGCATCTCGAACCGGCTCTCGACCCGTGGTCGGGTCAGGTTCGTCACGATGTCGCGGGCGATCCAGCCGTTCGGCACGATCACGGTCGTGCCGTCGACGCAGCGGATCCGCGTGCTGCGCCAGTTCGTCTCGACGACCTCGCCGATGATGATCTCGCGCGCCCGGTTCGACAGCCGAATCCAGTCGCCGATGTGGAACGGCCGATCGACGTTGAGTGCGATGCCCGAGAACACGTCCGCGATCATCGATTGGATGGCGAAACCGACGACGAGGCCGACCACGCCGGACGTGGCCCAGAAGCCGGTGACGTCGAGGTCGAAGACCAGCGCCAGCACGCCGGTCAGCGCCAGGGCGAACACCGCGACGGCGACGACGTCCTTGAGCAGCCCGGGGACCTTGCCGCCCAGCCGCGGCGCGACCATGCCCTCCCAGACCACGACGTCGATGAGGCGGATCAACAGCCACGCCCCGGTCAGCCAGATCGCGGCGCTGAGGCCGTTGCGGGCGACGCGGGCCGTCGAGTCGAGCGTGTCACCGAGGCGCCCCATCAACTCGGGCCAGAGCAACGTCGGCGCCAGGAGCAGCAGCAGCAGCAGCAGAGGCCATCGCAAGCGGACGAATCGTTGCAGCACCTGCACCCTCCCTAGCGCACGCCGGCCCCCGGAACGGCGTGAGTCTACGCCCCAGACGCAGCGCGCTCAACTCAGCGCGGGGCGGTGTTGGCGCCACGCGGGCCGACGAACTGCGCCGGTGCGGCCTCGTCCTGGGCGACGAGCGCCGAACCGGAGCGCTCGAGGTGCAAGCTGCCGAAGGCGTCGAGGTCGAGCGCCGACGCGGGCCGACCGGCGAAGACCTGGCGCAGGCCAGCGAGGACGCCGTCGACGTCCGCGGGCCGCAGGATCGTGCCGCGCGCGGCCTCGTCGTCCGGCACGGCGCGCACGAGGTAGGCGCACCATTCCTTGAGCTTGCCGATGACGAAGCGATCCTTGCCGAACGCCTCGCGGTAGGTCGCGACGACGTGATCCATCCAGGCGACGACGTCGTCGCCGCTCGGGTGGATCGGCTCCTCGCCCCGGGCGAGCTGGTCGATCTGCTGGAAGATCCAAGGATTCCGCAGCGCCGGACGGCCGAGCATGACGCCGTCGCAGCCGGTCTCGGCGCGCATCCGCCCGGCGTCCGCCGCGTACCAGCAGTCGCCGTTGCCGACGACGGGGATGGCCAGGTGCGCCTTGAGTTCGCCGATCATGCGCCAATCCGCGACGCCGGCGTAGTAGTCGGCGCGGCGCCGCGGGTGGACGATGATCAGGTCGGCGCCGGCGGCCTGCACGGCGTCGCCGATGGCGAGGATATGCGCCTTGTCGTCCCATCCGGCCCGGATCTTGGCCGAGAGCAGCCCCGGCACGCGCGCCCGCATCGCCGCGATCACGCGGTAGAGCAGGTCGAGATCCTTGAGCATCGCGGCGCCGACGCCCTTCTTGACGATCTTGGGCACGGGGCAGCCGAGGTTGATGTCGACGATGTCGGCGCCGCGCACCGCCATGGCCTCGGCGGCGTCGGCCATCTGCTCGGCGAGGTTGCCCATCACCTGCACCGAGAGCGGGGTTCCGGGCGCGAAGATGACCTCGCGCTCGACCACGGTCGGCGACAGCTGCTCGGTGGTGACGCGGACGAACTCGGTGCAAACACAGCCGATTCCGCCCTTGCCCGCCATCAGGGCGCGAAACGGCGGATGGCTGACGCCTTCGAGCGGCGCGAGCATCGTCGGATGGCGAAACGGCAACCCGGGCAGCGGGCTGCGATCGAGCCTCCGATCGGTCGGGACCAGCGCGGGTCGGTCCTTGTGGCCGCTGCCCGCCGGCATGTGCAGGGTGTCGTTCTTGTGCACCGTCGGTCCTGGGGCTTCAGTCTTTGCGCAGCGCCGGCGGTGCCGGCACGTCGGTGCAGGACCAATCGGATTGGCAGGCTTGCAGGCGGAATTCCTTGCCGCCGGTCTTGAGGTAGGTCGCGAGCATCTCGAACACGACCGAGCCCGAGTCGAAGTAGCTCTTGGTCTCGCACGGGCCGGGATCCTGGCCCGCAGCGGTCGCGGCGTTGACGCAGGCCTTGCGCTGGCGGTCGGTCTCGCGCCCCGGCGCCGGCGGATCGTGCTCGCCGTCCGGGTCGACCAGCGGCATGAAGAAGCCCGAGACGCCCTCGCCGCGCGCCTTGACCGCGTGGGTGTGAAGCGGGGGGGACAGGCGCGGCAAGGCGTAGCCGTCGGGGCCGGTCTCGTAGCTCTTGCCGGGGGCCTGGATGAACTCCGTCATCACCGCCGACGGCGCGCTCGACAGGGCCAGCGAGCTCAGGTTCTCGGGGTCCATCGGCACGCTCGTGCCGTCAGGCGCCTTGTAGCGCGGGATCTTGTCGACGGCCTCGAGCATATGGCCGTCGATCAGCACCTGGTTGACGGTGCGGTCGCCCCAGGCCGGGACGGGCGTGGTCCAGTCGATCAGGCCGGCCGCGCGCGCCATCGCCGCGCCCGTGCTCGCCGGCACGTTCATGTCGCCGACGTTGTGCCAGACCAGCAGGTTGCTCGCGACCTTGCTGCCGTCGCCGTAGACGATCTCGCCCGATTGGCTGTGCGCGGCCCAGATCGCCGGGTCACCGGCGTCGAGCACGAGCTGGGCGAAGCCCATGAAGCGCCGGATCTCGGGCCGAGCCCGGTGCAAGCCGAGGCCTTCGGCCAGCGGCGCCAGGGTCGAGCCCTCCTCGAAGATCTGCTTGCGCCCGAACGCGTGGTAGATCACGCGCTTGCCGAACTTGTCGAGCGTGTGGACCGGCTTGACGCCGGGCTTGAGCTCGCAGGCCGCGCGCGACGCCGGCTCGATGACGCCCGTTTGGAACGCCATCCCGGGGTAGAACGTCAAGCGGTGCTTCTGCCGGCGGAAGCGCGCGGCGCTGAGCGCTGCGGCGTTGGCAGCCTCGGCCACCGCGTCCTCGTCGGGCACGGCGAGCTTGGGGTTCAGCGCGTACTTCGACGGCTCCGGCTCGCGTGGCGTGTCGCTGGCGAGCGCGACGCGGAAGCTGCCGTCGGCGCCGATGCGGGCGCAGTCGCGCGCGCCGTTGTCGAGGTTCTCGGCCAGGACGCTGCCGCCCTTGACCTGCTCGATGACGTCGGCCGGCACCCGCGCCACCTCGCGCTCGCCGGTGCCGTTGAGGTCGGGGATGATGGTGCGGACGACGACCTCGCCCTGCACGCCGTCCTTGTCCTTGGCGTCGGCGGGATGGCTGCCGAAGGCGTGGCCGACGTAGAGCGGCCCCATCATGCGCAGCTCGACCGCCTCCTTGACGCCGCCCTGGATGCTGCGGATGCCGACGTCGCCGAGGCCCGCGCCGCCCGCGATCGGCACCACCGCCGAGAGCGTGGGTTCGAGGCCCGCGAGCATCCCGCTCATGATGCCGCCGAGGCTCGAGCCGAACATGCCGTACGTCACGTCCGGGCCGCCGACGTCGACGAATCCGTCGCCGTCGAAGTCGCCAGCCACGTCGTCGGCCTTGCCGTTGCCGTTGGCGTCGAAGGCCCAGGTGTGCTTGCCGTCGAAGGTGCGCAGCAGACGGATCAGCTGCACGTAGTCGACCGCCGACTGGCGCACGTTGTCGCGGGTGTGGAAGGTGTACGCGGTCCAGAAATCCGCGCCAGAGTCGGCCTCGCCGTCGGCGTTCTGGTCGTAGGCGCGGTTCTGCAGCACGGCGTCGGCGACCCCCTCCATGCCCATCGACTTGAGCACCGCCGGCGCGAGTACCTGGTAGTCGGTCGGCAGCACCAGGCCGTGGCCGGCGCAGTCGATGCTGATCGCGGCGATGCCGTGGCGGGCGAGGATGTGGTGGTAGACCAGGACCTCGAACTTGCTGCTGGTGTAGCCGTGGCCGACGATGGCGACCTGCGTCGGCTTGCCGTCCTTGCGCGCGCTGACCTCCTTGCGCGGCACCGTGACCCAGAAGCCGATGCGCTCGCCGCGGGCCTGCACCCTGCGCGTGTGGACGTCCTGCGGCCAGACCATCTCGTTGTAGTCGAGCGGGTTGCCCTCCGCGTCGACGCGGTCGAAGAGCTGCGGGCTCTGGAAGCTGCCAAAAGCGTGGTAGTCGACGTAGCGCGAGCCGACCGCGGCGCGTTTGCCTTCTTCGCCCTTGGTGCTGACGAGGTCGAGCACGGCGTTCAGATCGAGGAACGACTCGCTCGAGAGCGTGTACGGCGTCTCCCACGCGTGCGCGGGCTTGTCGGTCCAGACCTTGTGCAGGATCTCGAGCTCGGCCGGGAATTCCGTGGCGAAGTGGCTTTGGACGCCGTGGCCATACAGGCCGTCGCGCACCGCGACCAACTCGTCGGTCATGGTGCCGGTGGTGAAGGTCCAGGCGAAGGCGACGTCGGCGAGCTTCAGGTTGCCGAGCGCCGCGCGGCTGCCGTCGAGCAGCGAGACGAGCGGCTGCAGCGCGTCGGTCTGGCCGAGGTGGTGGACCCACGGGAAGGGCGAGCCGACGGGCTGGCCGAGCGCGTCCTTGAGCCGCCGCGTGACCACCACGGCGTAGGTCGTGCGCTGGCGCATCGGCCGCAGGGGCCGCAAAATCAGCGTGTTCGTCTCGCGCTCGTAGTGCGTCATCAGCGCGTCGGCGCGCTGCGCGAGGTCCTTGCCGTTGAGGTCGCCGTCCACCGCCGGGTGGTAGTTGGGCACGTCGAGCACGCCGTCGAGGTCCGAATCCTCGCCCTCGTCGAGCACGCCGTTGCCGTTGCTGTCTTCGTCGTGCTCCTCAAAAAGCAGCGAGTTGGTGTCGCCGCGCGGATCGTGCGGCCAGAACGAGTCGAGCTTCTCGAGCGCGATGGGGAAGTTGCCGCTGCCGGCGTCGACGATGACCGGCTCACCGTAGGTCGGCGACCCCCGCGTGATGTCGAGCACATAGACCACGTCGTCGGCGGTGGCGTAGTCGTCGCCGACGTGGGCCTTGCGCAGGCCGTCGAGATCGATCAGGCCGCTGAAGGGCACCGAGATCGGCGAGAACGCGCCCCAGCCGTCGAGGCCGTCGACCAGGGTGCGGACGCGGCGCTCGAAGCTGGTCGGCGCGACCATGCTGGCGTTGATGCGGCGGCCCGTGCTGCTGCTCGGATCGTAGCGGGTGGCGAGGTCGTTGGGCAGCGGGATGTTCGGCAGCGGCCGCGCCTCGAAGTCGAGCACGACGGTGGTTGCGGCGTCCTGGGACTTGGCGATGCCCTCGAGCTCGGCGGCGCAGGCCCCGAGCGAGACGAGCCACGCCCACGCAGCGGCGCGCAGGGCCAGACGGCGCGACGGGGCGAACGGGCTGACGGGCGCAGTCTTCATGGCGTGACCTCCGACGTGGCGCGCACCCTAGCACCAGCGCGGCCCCGCGGAAACGTCGGCGCCAGCGACGCGGGCAAACGATGACGCAAGGCCGCGACTACGGGAGGACCAGGCCGGGCAGCGCGTCGAGGGCGACGTTGCCGGTCGCGAGCACGCGGCTGTGGAAGGTGCGCAGATCCTCGGCCTCGCCGCGGGCCAGGCGGGCGTCGCGCCAGCGCTGCCGCAGCTCGACGATCGCGCGATGGCCGACCGCGTAGCTGATCGCCTGGCCCGGCCAGCCGAGGTAGCGCGTGACCTCGGACGTCGCGCGCGCCTCGGACATGCCGGCGTAGCTGCGCATCAGCGCGACGGCGCGCTCGAAGCTCCAGGCGGCGCCCGGCTCGAACGGCGCGTCGTTCGGGATGTCGAGGCCGAGGTGCATGCCGATGTCGACCACGACGCGGCAGGCCCGCGCCATCTGGTTGCTCCACATGCCAAAGCGCGCCGCCGCCGTCTCGTAGAGCCCCAGCTCGTCCATGCGCTGCTCGGCGTACAGGGCCCAGCCCTCGGCGAAGCCGGAGTATCCGTAGGCGACCCGATGCAGGCGGCTCAGGCGCTCGCGCATCGCAACCTGCAGGCCACACTGCAGGTGATGGCCGGGGAAGCCCTCGTGGAAGGCCGTGCTCACCTGATCGAAGAGCGGCACGGGCCCCTCGAGCGGGCCGCCGTAGATGATTGCCCCGGGTCGCCCCAGATCCTCGGACGGCGGCATGTAGTAGGCGCCAGGCGGGCCACCTGCCGGAGCCCGCCGCACGTCCAGCCGGCGCAGCGCCTCGGGCACGTCGAACTCCGCCACGCCGCCAGCGCTGCCGTCGAGCGCGGCGAGGGCGACGTCCTGCAGCCGTCGCATCTCGGCCAGGAAGGCGTCGGCGTCCGGGGCGCAGAAGCGGGCGTCGCGCTGCAGCAGGTCCAGGACGCCGTCGACGCCGACCCCGGGGGCGACGTCCTCGGCCGCGCGGCGTTGCAGCTCGCGCAGCTCGGCGACCCGGCGCCAGCCCCAGGCGTAGGTCTCGTGCAGGTCGAGGTCGCAGCCCAGGAAGCGCCGCGCCGCGCGGCGGTAGCGCGCCTCGCCGAAGCCGTCCTGCTCGCTGGCGTGCGGCAGGTAGTGGTCGCGCAGCCACGCGCCGAAGTCGGCGTACGCCGCGCCCAGCGCTCCGCCCTCGGCGGCGACGGCCTCGGCCTGGCCGACGACGGTCTCGACCTGACGCCGGGCGACGCGCTGACCGCGCGCGAGGCCCGCGAGCAGCGTGCGTTGGTAGCCCTGCAGCGCCTCGGCGGCCGTGGCGCGCCGGCGCTCGGCGGCGGCGGCTCCGGAGGCCGTGGACTGGTCCATCGAGTCGAGGGCCATCGTCAGCAGCTGCGGCGGCGAGGCCAGGATGTTCAGATCCACAGCCGGGTCATGGTGGGCGAGCGCGTCCTGCTCCAGCGCCAGGAAGTCGCGCAGCACCAGCGTCGCCAGGCGCTCGTCGTCGGTCTGCGCGGCGGGCAAGGCGTCTGCGGCCGCAGAAAACCGGGCAAAAAGCGCGGCCCGGGCGGCGTCGCCTTCGGGCGAGAGGTCATCCCAGCGGTCGTCGTGGCCCGGCACGCCCATGAACGTGGCGCGGATCGGCGAGGCCTCGGCGAGGGCGTCGACCAGGTCGCTGCTCAAACGGAAGACATCGGTCATGGGTGGCCCCGGGCGTCGGCGGCAGCGCCGCCGTGGGCGCGTCGACGCGCCTGCAGGCGGCAGACGCTAGCCCGGCAGGCCGAAACGGGTCAACGCGCGCTGCCGCGCGGGCCACGGAGCTCGGCGCGCGCGCGGACAGCGCGAACGGCCCAGCCACACCGACATTGACCGCCTGCGCCCGCCGCAGTAGCGTCCGCCGGCGCTGCTGCCAAGGCGAGGCCCGCCCGTGCGTGGGGCGGCTGGTTCCGACCCATGGTCGCGCGCTGGAGCCGCAGGTTGATGCCGCCAGAGTCCTCGACAGCGACCGTGATCCTCTGCGCCGGCCGCATGAGCTACGTCGCGGTGCCGATCGCCGTCGGCTCGACCAACGCGATGCTGCCGGTCAACGGCAAGCCCGTCATCGCCTGGACGCTCGACCGCCTGCTCAAGCGCGGCATCCGCGACGCGACCATCGTCGTCCGCGCCGACGACGACGACCTGCCGACGTTCGCACGCTACGTCTACGGCAGCCGGATGACGCTGCGCATCGCCCGGGCGCCGTCCGAGAACGGCAGCATCGTCCGCTCGTTGCTCGCCGGCCTCGACGCCCACCCCGAGGCGACGTCGGTGCGCGTGCTGCTCGGCGACACCATCATCGACGACCCGCTCGACGCCCGGCCCAGCTTCGTCTACGTCGCCGACGTGCAGCATCCCGATCGCTGGTGCGTCGCCGAGACCGGCCCGGACGGCCGCATCGCCCGGCTCCACGACAAGCGCCACCTGCCCGGCCGCCATCACGACGCGCTGGTCGGCTACTACCGCTTCGGCGACGCGGCCGCGCTGCGTTCGGCCCTGATCGACGCCATCGAGACCCAGGAGCGCGAGCTTTCGGCCGTGTTGCTGCGCTACGGCGGCCACGACGCGCCGCTGCAGGTCGTGCGCGCCGACGTCTGGTACGACTTCGGCAACATCGACAACCTGGCCCAGGCGCGCCTGTCGCTGCTGCAGCCGCGCGAGTTCAACAGCGTGCGCATCGACCACCAGGTCCACGCCATCACCAAGCGCAGCGCCGACCGCACCAAGATGCGCAACGAGGCCAACTGGTTCGCCAGCCTGCCGCCGAGCCTCGCCCTGCTGGCGCCGCGGCTGACGGCCTCGGGCGAGGACGCCGAGACCGGCTGGTACACCCTGGAGTTCTACGGGTATCCGACGCTGGCCGAGCTCTTCGTCTGCGGCCGGATGCTGCCGGACGTCTGGGACTCGATCCTGCGCCGGGTGCTCGATGTCCACGCGCTGATCGCGAGCCATCCCGGCACGTTGCCCGCCGGCACCGCGCGCACGATGTACGGCACCAAGACCGAAGAGCGGCTGCAGCAGCTCGCGGCCCAGCGGCCGGATTGGACCTGGCTCGGCGCGACGTCGCTGACGCTCAACGGCCGCACCATCGGCGGTCCGGCGACGGTGATGCAGCGGCTCGCGCCCTGGATCGACCGGCTCGAAGCGACGATGCAGCCGACGATCTGCCACGGCGACTACTGCTTCTCGAACGTGCTCTATGACATCGGCTCGCAGATCGTGCGCGTCATCGATCCCCGCGGCTCGTTCGGCGTCCCCGGCCTGTACGGCGATCCGCGCTACGATCTGGCCAAGCTGCGCCACTCGGTCTGCGGCGGCTACGACTTCATCGTCGCGGGCTACGTCGAGGCCCACGACCTCGGTGACGGCCGCTTCGAGCTCGACTGGAAGATCCCCGAGACCGCCCGCCGCGCCGCCGAATTCTTCGACGACCACATCGAGGCGCGCGGCCTGCCGGCGGCCGAGATCCGGCTGATCGAGGCCCTGCTCTTCTTGACCATGGCGCCGCTGCACGCCGACGTGCCCTCGCGGCAGCTGATCATGCTGCTGCACGGCCTGGACCTGCTCGACAAGGCGACCTGAGGGCGAAGATCCGGGCTTTCCGTTGCCATCCTCGGCAGCATCGAGACGACATGCGCATCTGTATCGACCTGGACGGCACCCTCTGCGAGCTCAAGCGGCCGGACCAGACCTACGCCGACGTCGCGCCCATCCCTGGCGCGGCCGAGCGCGTCCGCGAGCTGCGGGCCGCGGGCCACGAGATCATCATCCAGACCGCGCGCCACATGCGCAGCTGCCACGGCGACGTCGGCAAGGTCGTCGCCCGCGTCGGCGCCGTCACGCTCGACTGGCTCGAGCGCCACGGCTTCGAATACGACGAGATCTACTTCGGCAAGCCCAACGCCGAGCTCTACATCGACGACCGGTCCGTGCGCTTCGAGACTTGGCAAGCGCTGGACACCGAACGCCTGCTGGCGATGGCGAGGTCCGAGTGAAACTGGTGGTACCGATGGCGGGCCGCGGCTCGCGTTTCGTCAACGAGGCCATGCCCAAGCCGCTGATCGAGGTGTCCGGGCGGCCGATGATCGAGTGGGCGATGGCCGGCCTCGACGACCTGGACGTCAGCGGCCTCATCTTCGTCGCCCTGCGTGAGCACGACGTGCAGCACCAGCTCTGCGCGCGGTTGCGGGCCGCGTTCGGCGAGGCGATCGAGATCGTCCTGATCGACGACGTCACAGAGGGCCAGCTCTGCACCGTGCTCTGCGCCCGCCACCTGCTCGACCCGGACGAGGACGTGCTGGTCGCCGGCTGCGACACCTTCGTCCGTGGCGGCCTGGCCGAGGCGATCGCCCATCGACCGGCGGACGTGCGCGGCATCCTCTCGGTCGCAGAGCTGCCGGGAGACCGCTGGAGCTTCACCCGACTCGACGAACACGGCGACGTCGTCGAGGTCGCCGAGAAGCGGCGCATCGCGCCGTGGGCGTGCACCGGCCTGTACTACTTCGCGAGCGCCGCCGAGCTGCTGACGATGGCGGACCGCATGATCGCGGCCGACGACCGCAGCCGCGGCGAATTCTTCGTCACGCCGCTGTACAAGTACTTCCTCGACGCTGGGATGCGCGTGCGTGTCGCCGTCGCCGACATCGTCGCGGACATGGGCACGCCGGACGCGGCCCGCGACTTCGAGCAGCGCTTCGCGGCGGGCGAGATCCCCGACAGCCGGGGCGCGCGAGGCTGAGGTCGCCCGCGCGGCGAGGGAGCAAGCGATGGCCAAGATCCGCGTGGTGCTGGACGACCTGCACTTTTCCGGCATGCACTACTTCGATTGGCTGGCGACTGGCCTGTGGACGCTCGAGGATCGCGGCGAGATCGAGGCCGACGTCCGCGTCACGGCGACGACGAGCCTGTTCCGCCAGCATCCGAAGCTGGCCCCGGCGGGCCGCCGCTTCGCGCCGAACCTGATGCGCTCGCTCGAGCGCGGCTGGCATACCATCATCACCGGCAAGGTGACCGACGGCACCCGGTCGACCAGCTTCGTCATGGACGCCGGCGACTCGCCCTATGCCTTCGACACCTCGCTGCTCGTCAGCACCGACCTCTACTTCAAGGCGCAGCTGCCGACGACGTTGGATCCCACGGGCTTCCCCATCGCCGAGGGCGCGCGCTACCCCTACCACCCGGACGTGCTCACCTACCGCGACCGCATCCGCCCGGCGATGCTGGGCCGACCGCTGTCGCGCCGCCTGCACCGACGCGAGAACGCCAAGGTCCTCGCCGGCTGGGAGCAACGGGCGCAGGCGCGCAAGGACAACCCGCTGCTGGCCTACTTCGGCACCGACTCCGGCGTCGCCGGCGGCCCCGAGGCAGAGGTGATGTCGCGGTTCGCCGGCCTGGTCGAGCACCCCAACGTCAAGCGCGGCAAGCTCGTCGACCTGCTGCAGAGCCGACATCCGGGCCAAAGCGACGCGCGCGTGCTGCAGTCCAAGATCGCAGGCCGCGTGCGCCCGCCGCTGCCGGACGCGACCTTCAACGATCTGGTCGGCCGCTCGTGGCACAACATCAACGTCTCGGGCTTCCGCCGCAGCGCGCCGTTCCGCTTCATCGACGCCTTCCTGGTCGGCGCCAGCGTGCCGACCGACGAGATGGCCGTGCGTTGGTACGAGCCCTGGTTGGAGGGCGTCGAGATCATCGACCTGGGCAAGATGGGCTACGAGCTCGACGCCGCGGTCGACTGGGAGCGCATCGCGACCGTGCTCGACGGCCTGGCGCGCGAGTCCGAGGCGACGCGGCGCGAGCGGCAGCAGGCCGTGCTGGCTGCGTACCGGCGCAACTGGCAGCCGAGCGCGTTCGCCCGCTACCTCGTCCGCACCTGCACCGAGCGCTGGTGAGCCGGCCGGGCCCCGCCGCTACATCGAGGCCGAGATCACGCCCAGATCGACGTAGGCGCGGTCGTCCATGACGACGAAGGGCTTGTCGCCGAAGCGCACATGGCCCTTGCCGTCGCTGTGCAACACGAGCACGCGGCCCATGCCGAAGCCCATCGGCCCCTGGCGGTAGCTGTGGACGAAGACGCGCAGCTTGGCGCGCGGGTCGCGGGTCGAGAAGCACTCGGGGCCCCAGCCGGTCGTGACGTCCGCAAAGATCTCACCACCCGCGGCGCGCTTGCGCCGGTAGAAGGCGTGGTCGTCGCGGCCGTCGAAGACGTGCAGGTCGACGTCGTTGGCGTCGTTCTCCCACGTCAGCAGCAGGCGCGTGCCGGCGCGGACGTCGGGCTGGACGCCGTTGCGGCGCAGGATGGCGCCGACGCCGTCGACGTCCTTGCCGGCGTCGAAGTCCTTGGCGTCGGGGCCCAAGGCGGCGGCGCCGATCACGGCGAGCAGCTCGCGCGCGGTGCGCTCCCAGGCCGGGAAGTTGCCGCTGCGGCGCGGCGCGTGCAGGCCCTGGTCCAGCGTCGTGGCCGCCGTCAGGTACTGGCCCGCCCGCGCCTCGGCCAGCGCCCGCATCAGCCAGCCGGTGGGGTGATCCTTGCGATCCTCGACCGCAGCGGCGTAGTCGTCGAGCGCCAGCGCGCGCGCAGGCTCCAGCTCGAGCGACTCGAGGAGGTTGCCGGCGAAGCGCCGGATGTCGGCGCGGCCCGGGTGCAGGTCGATCAACGAGCCGTAGGCGCGCGCCGACGTCTCGAGATCACCAGCGGCGGTCAGCGCCTTGCCCAGCGCCACATAGCCGAGCAGGTCGGCAGCGTTGCTCGCGACGTGGGCGCGCGCCAGCCGCAGCGCCTCGTCCAGCGGCGCTTCTGGGGCGTCGCCGTCGTCGCCCTTGGCGGGCGCGAGCGCACCAGTGCGGACCTTGGCAGCGTCCCCCTTGCCACCGCGGCCGGCGCGCACGAGCAGCCCGTCCACCTGCGCCAGGATGCCGCGCAGCGCCGGCTTGCGCTTGACCTCGCGCTGGATCTCGAGCAGCTCGTCGCGATGGCCGGTTCGCACCGGGCGCGGCGTCGGCCGCGGCTCCACCTGATGGCCGCGTGAGCCGGTAAAGGTGAATTCGACGCGCGCTTGACCGAGCCCGCCGCCGGTCGAGACCCGCAAGTAGCGCTGCGCACGCTGGACCACACAGCGCGCGACGTCGCCGCCGAGTCCCGCCTGCTGCAAGATGCGGCCGAGCTGGGCCCGGCCATCGCTGCCGAAGGAGAACTCGATCTGCACCAGGCCGTAGGCCGAGGTCATCTGGGCACAGCTGCGCAGCGCAGGGGCGAAGCGGTACAGCGCCTGGTCCACCGCGCTCTGGCCGACACCTCGCACCGAGAGCACGCGGTGCCGCACCAGCTGCTGGCCGGGATGGGGAGCGATCGCGCCGGGCGGCATCCGGCGATCGAAGGTCGTGTCCGGACGCCGTGCGACGCCGCGCGTCGCGCTGCCGCCGCCGCCGCTGCCGCCACCGCGCAAGGCGCCGACGCCGCCGATCGAGTCGCCAACGTCGGCACGCGGCGCCTCGGCCTCGTCGAGGTCGAGCATGACGGCCTCGGCGCGCTTCATGGCCTTGGGCGCAGCCGACGGGGCCGCGCCGACCGGACGCGCCGCGTCGTCAGCGGCGGCCTCGTTGACCACGACCTTCTTCGCCTCGCTCGGCTTGGCCTCCTCGCGCGACGCCTCGCCTTCTTCGGCCGCGGACGGCTCTGGCGCTGGTGGCGGGGCCGCGTTGCCGGTCGGCGCGGGAGCGGCGCGGTCCTCAGCCCCTGCTGCCCGATTGGCCATCGCCCCGTCAGCACCAGCCGCCCCCTGGGCCTCCTCGATCTCGGGCTGCTCGCGCCGCTGCTCGACGCGATCCGGGTCCGGCGCGGGCGCGGCAGCGGCTGGCCGCCGGTCCGTCGGCTGGCCCAAGGCTTCGAGCAGGTCCTTGTTGCCGCTCTTGACCGCCGGCTGGTCGGCCTCGTCGCGGGCCGCGAGGCTGGTCGCGCCGTCCTCGCCGATGGTCAGGATCGCGGCGCGATCGGTGCGGCTGATGCCGTAGCGGGCGTAGTCGGCGTCGGTCTCGAGCACCAGCAGCGAGGTCCAGCGCGAGACGACCCGATGCTGCAGGCTGAGCTCGACGACCTTGCGCTGGATCGCCTCGCGGATCGCCGGCTCGCCGCGGTCGTGCTCGGCCTGCAGCAGCTCGACGCGGGCGCGGGCCCAGGCGCGCTCCAACAGGCGCTCGTCGCCGCGGCGGGCGAGTGGCCGCAGCGTGCCATTGGCGCCGCCGCTGACCAGGACCTCGATCGGCCCGTCGCCCTGCTCGATCTCGGCCCAGACCAGCGCCGAGCCGTCGGCTTCGAGGCCGACGATGCGATCCGGCCAGGTCCACGCGGCGCCGACGACCTTGACCTCGATCGGCGCCAACGTCCGGCGTCCCAGGCGCTCGACGGCGTCCGGCTCGATGCCCGCGTGGATCACGACGCCGTCGTTGCGCAGGTTGCCGCCCACCAGGCGCGCGAGCAGCGCCTCGTCGCGGGCGGCGGTCGACGTGATCGCGTCCAAGCGCTCGACCTTGGCGCCCTCGAGCTCGTGGACCAGGTCGGCGAGCCTCGAGCCGTCGCGTTCGCCGGCCGTGGCGACACCGTCGCTGAGCAACACGACGCGGCTCGGCGCGCCGAGGGCCGTCGCCTCGGCCTTGGCGGCCCGCAGCGCAGCGGCCAGATCGGTCGCGCCCAAGGCGCCGCGCCGGCGAAAGGCGTCGAGCGCTTCGGCGCCGAACCGCCCCGCCTCGCCCTGCCAGATCGACGCGACGCCCTGGTCGAAGGCGACGATGCGCAGCCGGCCGTGGTCGCGCTCGACCCGCTTGGCGAGGTGCTCCAGCTGCCGCAGCCGCGTCTCGAACGCGAGCGCGCCAGAGGCCGAGGTGTCGACCAGCGCGATCACGTCGCCAAGCGGCGCGTCGCGGCGGTCGTCGTCGCCGCTCGGATCGAGCAGGCCGGCGTCGACGCGGACGACAGCGACCTTGCCGGCGCGGACCGCGGCCCAGCCGGCGTCGAGCACGCCGGGACGGATCTCGAGGTCGACCGCCGGCTGGATATGCTCGCGGTGGACGCGGACCTCCTTGCGGTTGCCGACGACCGCGCCGAGGGTGCCGGCCGGCGCGGCGTCGCTGCCATCGCCCTGGACGAAGACGCGGACGTCGAGCTCGGCGAGCTCGGGCAGGCCGACCAGCGGCAGGGTCCAGGTCGCCGTCGGATCGGTGCGCTCGGCGGACCACGCGACGATGATCTCCTTGTCGGCGTCGGCCTCGATCGGGAACACGCGCGCCGAGAAGCGGTTGCCGCTCTCTTGCTCGAGCAGCGCCGGATCCTGCTTGCGGTGCAGGAAGTCCTCGTAGATCGTGCGGGCGCGTTGCTTCTCGACGACCTCGCCCTCCATCCAACGATCGCCGGTCTTCATCGCGAAGCGCGCGATCGTGGCCTTGTCGGGCAACGTCAGCTCGAAGCGGCCCTCACGGCGGCGGCGTTCGGGGTTGTGGAACGTCAGGCGCAGTTCGCAATGCGAGAGCGGACCGTCGATCACGGCGCGCGCGCTGTAGCGGCGCAGCTCCATGCCCTGCCCGTCCGCCGACGTCAGCGCGACGGGCGCGGACCGCGCGGCGAGCTGCTGCCGCGGCGCTCGCCCCAGGTCATCGGCGTTGCTCAGCGGCCCGTCCTGGTGCGGCGGCGGAGGCATCGCGGCGCTTGGGGCCGCGCCCGACGGGTCGGCGCCGTTGGCAGCGGTGCTCGTCGCCTGCTGCGGCGGAGGCTCGGGCGCCTCGGGCGGCGTCGGGCCGGGCTTGCCGACGCAGGCGACCAGCAACGAGAGCACCACCCACGCGGGCAAGGCACGCGACTGTCCGAGGGGACCGGGGCGAGGGGCGAGGGGCGTCATGGAACCTCCGATGGCTGCTGCGTCAGGCCGCATCGGGCAACGACGCACGACGAGCCCCCACGATCTGCGGTGCCGGTGGATTCCATGGGGGCGCGACGCTACCGTAGCACAGCCAGGCCAGGAGGGATCCCATGCGCACGCCAAAGTCGACCCATCGCCACCACTCGATCGCGCGGGCGCTCGCCTGGCGATCCCTGGCCCTGCTGCTGCTCGCCGCGCCGGGCTGCAGCGACGGCAGCGACGGCCACGACGGCCCGGCGACGCAGCTCGACCTCGACGTCGGCGGCCTGCAGGTCCGCGTCCTGGCCGATCCGGCCGGAATCGAGGTGCGCAGGGGCGGCGCCTTGCTCACGCGCACCATCCTGGCGGACGCAGACGAGACCCATCCTGGCCGCGGCCTGTGGTTCGCCACGACACCGCTCAGCGCCGAGATGAAGTACGGCTCGTTCAAGGTCGAGGCGCAGCCATCGACCGATGTGCGCCGCGTGGTCAAGCTCGACAAGCTGGCCAAGACCAAGGGCGGTGCCCAGTTCGACCTGCTCGACCAGGACGGCGCCGTCGTCGGCACCGGCACCATCTCGGCGTTGACGACGGGCGGCGTCGCCATCGATCTGCAAGGCCCGAGCGCGAGCAACCACGCCAGCATCGGCCTGCCGTGCCGGCCCGACGAGCACTTCATCGGCCTGGGCGGCCAGTCCTGGGACGTCGATCACCGCGGCCAGACGGTGCCGCTCTGGGTCGCCGAGGACGGCCTCGGCAAGAAGGACCACGACACGCTCACCGGCGATTGGTCGCTGATCGGTCGCCGCCACTCGACGCATACGCCGATCCCGCTGACGCTCTCGAGCGCCGGCTACGCCCTGCTGCTCGACACCCCCGCCTACACGACGTTCGCGCTCTGCAGCGAGCAGCAGGACCTCGTCCGGCTCGCGACCCACGTCGCGACGTTGCGGCTGCGGATCTTCGCCGGCGCCGACCCGCTCGCCACCCTGGAGCAGACCAGCGCCCACGTCGGCCGGCCGCGAATGCCGCCGCGGTGGACCTTCGCCCCCTGGATCGACGCGATGTACGGCAGCGAGAACGTCCGCCGCGTCATCGAGAAACTGCGCGCCAAGGGCGTGGCGGCCTCGGTGATCTGGAGCGAGGACTGGCGCGGCGGCACCAAGCACGGCGAGGGCTATACACTGGACGAGGACTGGCACCTCGACACCGCGCTCTACCCCGACACGCCCAAGCTGATCGCCGACCTCGCGGCCGCGGGCTTCCTCTGGCAGACGTACAACAACACCTTCGTCTCGTCGTCGAGCGACATCTACGACGAGGCCACGACCAAGGGCTACACGATCCAGCGCGCCACCGCGAACGGCGGCAAGGAGCCCTACCTCTTCGACGGCGTGAAGTTCGAGAAGTGCAGCCTGCTCGACCTGCGCAACCCGGCGGCCGTGGCGTGGGCCAAGGCGATCTTCCGCACCAGCCTCGAGCTCGGCGCCGTCGGCTGGATGGCCGACTTCGCCGAGTGGTTGCCCGCCGACGCGCTGCTCGCCGACGGTGGAGATGGCCTGCTTGCGCACAACGTGTACCCTGTCGAGTACCAGCAGATGCACCGGGAATTGCTGGACGACTTCGCGGCATCGGGTGGCCGCGCGGACACCGCGGTCTTCGTCCGCTCCGCCTGGCTCGGCAGCCAACCGCTCGTCAGCGTCGTCTGGGCCGGCGACCAGCAGACCGACTTCAGCCTCGGCGACGGCTACCCCAGCGTGATCCCGATGGGCATTGGCCTCGGCATCGCGGGATTCCCGTTCTATGCCCACGACATCGGCGGCTATATGTCGAGCTTCACCGAGCCGACGACCGAGGAGCTCTGGTTCCGCTGGGTCACGCTCGGCGCGTTGACGCCGGTGATGCGGACGCACCACGGCCGGTCGGCGTTCTCGAATTGGAGCTGGGAGAAGGACGACAAGGCGACGGCCCACATGGCGCGCTGGACGACGCTGCACTTGCAGCTCTACCCCTACCTGAGCGGGCTCGCGGCGCTCGCGGTCGCCAAGGGCGCGCCGATGGTGCGGCCGCTGGCGCTGCGTTGGCCGGCGTTCGTGCCTGGTTGGACTGCCACGGACGTCTGGATGCTCGGCGACCGCGTCATCGTCGCGCCGGTGATCGTCCAGGGTGCCACCAGCCGCGAGGTCCAGCTGCCGAAAGGCCGGTTTTACGGCCTGCTCGACGGTGTCGCCGTCGACTCGCCGGGTGAAGCCGCCGTCACGCTGCAGCTGCCCGTGTCGGAGATCGGCGCGCTCGTCCCCGCCGGGACGCTGCTGGTCCTGCTGCCGGCCACGATCCAGACGACCGAGCCGAGCCCGACGGCCGTGGACCTCGGCGACATCGGCGACGACCGTGAGATCTGGTTGTTCCGCGGCGATGGCCAGGCCGGATCGGCGGCCAACACCGCGCCGACCGCCGATGGCAGCTTCGCCGAGCCGGGTGGCCTGGGCTACGCCTGGACGCCTGGCGACGTCGCCCCCGACACCATCGAGGCCACCTGGAACGGGACCAAGGTGACGGCGACGGACGGCGCGTTTGCGGTCACGGGCAGCGGCACGCTCGCGCTCGCCGGTGGCGGCAAGCTCGAGGTGACGGGCGGCGCTCCGATGCGCAAGCTGCTGATTCGGCTTCGCTAGCCACGACGCCCACCGCGAGGCAGACGCCCCGCCGCCCGCGCACCGGGGGCCAGGCCTAGTTGGTGCAGGGCGCCGAGAACTTCAGGTCGTCGACGTAGACGCCGGCCCCCGAGTTGCCGACCGAGTCGCCGGAGTTGAAGTAGAACTGGATCTGCACGGACTTGCCGACGTAGGCGCTGACGTCGACGCTGACCTTGGCCCAGGTCTTCGAGGTGGTGTAACCGCTCATGCCCTTGTAGACGATGGCGCCGTTGGTCGGCGTCGTCGCGGCGCCGACGTTGGTCTTGGCGCCGTCGACGTAGAGGTAGGTGTAGAACTTGTCGTAGGTCGTGCCGCTCTCGGTGTCCCACCAGAACGAGAACTCGATCTTGCTGCCGTTGGCGGGGACGGTCCAGGCCGGCGTCAGCGCGGTGCCGGCGTTGGCGCCGAACGCGAAGTTGTTCGTCGCGTCGGCACCGTAGTACAGGCCGCCGGCGGATTGGTTCGAGACCGGCGCGTTTGGACGGACGTGCCAACCCTGCGTCGTGGACGACGGCGTGTACGGCACACAGGACGTCGGGTTGTAGTAGCTCGTGCTGGCAGCGCATTTGGCGAAGGTCCAGCCCGCGCCCTCGCCTTCGCTCTCGAACTTGAAGTGCTGCTTGACCGGCTGGCAGCAATTCGGGATCGCCTGATGGCCACAAGCCCCGGACTTCGCGTCGCAGCTGTCGACGGTGCACGGATCCAGGTCGTCGCACGACTTCTTGCCGATGCCGAAGTTGCGGATGCGGTGGTTGCCGTAGTCGGCGATCAGCAGGCCGCGCGCCGAGTGGAAGAGCACGCCATAGGGCGTGTTGAACAGGCCGGCCGCCGGACCGCCGTCGGCATACCCTGCCGTGCCCGTGCCGGCGATGGTGCCGGTGACGCCGAGATCGTCGACCGTGCGGATGCGGTGGTTGTTGCGGTCGGCGACGTAGAGCGTGCCGTCAGGCGAGATCGAGACGTCGCTCGGGTAGTAGAACTTGGCCGTCGCGCCCTTGCCCTCGAGGTAGCTGGCGCTGCCGTTGCCGGCGAGCAGCGCGGTGGTGCCGTCGGGCGCGATGCGGCGCACGCGATGGTTGTAGGTGTCGGCGATGTAGACCTGCCCCTTGGTGTCGATGTCGATGCCGGCCGGCCGGTAGAAGCGCGCCGCCGTGCCCTTGCCCTCGAGGTAGCTGGCGGTGCCATTGCCGGCGAAGGTCGAGACATTGCCCTTGCTGTCGATGCGACGGACGCGGTTGTTGTAGGTGTCGGCGACGAAGACGTCGCCGCTGATCGGGTCCACGGCGACGCCTTCGGGGTAGTAGAAGCGCGCGGTCGTCGCGGCGCCGTCCAAGAAGCTCGCGGTGCCGCTGCCGGCGAGAAGCGTGACCTGGCCACCCGCGATCTTGCGGATGCGGTGGTTGCCGCGGTCGGCGACGTAGACGGTCGAGCCGGGACCCACGGCCACGTCCATCGGCGAATTGAAGCGGGCGCTGCCGGCGGCGCCCTCGAGGTAGCTGGCCGTGCCGTTGCCCGCGAGCGTCGAGACGATGCCGTCCGCGGCGATCATGCGGATGCGATGGTTGGTGCGGTCCGCGACGACCACGCCGCCCGCGCCGTCGTCGGCGAGGCCGGTCGGGTAGTAGAGCTTGGCCGTGGTGGTCGCGCCGTCGAGGAAGCCCGAGGACGAGCCCACGAGCGTCTGCAACAGCGGCGAGGCCTTGCAGACGCCGCCCTGGCAAGAGTCGGGGCCGACACAGGCGTCACCGTCCTCGCAGACCGAGCCGGAGTCGCTGTTGCTGCACTTGCCATCGAGCGGGTTGCAGACATCGACCGTGCAGTTGTTGCCGTCGTCGCAGCTTGCGGCCTTGCCGACGCAGGCGCCGCTCTGGACGCAAGCGTCAGCGCTGGTGCAGGCGTCGCCGTCGTCGCAGCTGCTGTCGACCTTGGCCGCCTCGTGGCTGCAGCCTGCCTTGCTGTCGCAGGCGTCGACGGTGCAGGCCAGGCCGTCGTCGCACGACAAGCCGTTGGGCGCGACGCGACGGATGCGGTGGTTGTTCGAGTCGGCGACGATGACCGCGCCGTCGGCCGAGGTCGCGACCGCCTGCGGGCTGGAGAACTTGGCCGCCGCGCCGATGCCGTCGACATAGCCGGCGGCGGTCGAGCCGGCGAGCGTCGAGACTGACCCGCTCGCGAGCAGGCGGATGGCGTGATCGCCGGTGTCGGCGATGAGCAACGCGCCGTCCCCGCGGATGGCGACGCCGTAGGGTTGGTTGAAGCGCGCGCTCAAGGCGCCGCCGTCGAGCAGCCCCGCGACGCCGGCGCCCGCGATCGTCGTGACGGTGCCGTCGGGCAGGACACGGCGGATGCGGTGGTTGCCGCCGTCGGCGACGAAGGCGATGCCTGCGGCGCTGACGGCGATACCGCGCGGGCTGCTGAACTTCGCGGCGCCGCCCTTGCCGTCGGCAAAACCCGCGCCCGTGCCGGCGGTGATGCGCAGCACGCCGTCGGCGTCGACGCGCCGGATCGCGTGGTTGCCGGTGTCCGCGACCCAGAGCACGCCGCCACCAAAGGCGATGCCCTCGGGGTTGCTCAGGCGGGCGTCGGCGCCCTTGCCCTCGACCAGGCCCGCCGTCGAACCGAAGGGCGACGAGACCGAGCCGTTGGCGATGGCGCGCACGCGGTGGTTGCTGCGGTCGGCGACGTAGACGGTGGACCCGTCACGCGTGACGTCGGTCGGGTAGTAGAAGCGGGCCCCAGCGGCGGGCCCGTCGAGGTAGGTGGCGCTGCCGTTGCCGGCCAGCGTGCTGACCTTGTTGCCCTCGAGCAGGCGGATGCGGTGGTTGCCGTAGTCGGCGATGATCCACCCGCCGTTGGCGCTCGGCACCATGCCGCGTGGCGTGTTGAAGCGCGCGCCCTTGGCGTCGCCGTCGAGGAACGCCGCCGTGCTGCCCGCCAACGTCGTGACGCTGCCCACCGGCTCGGGCTTGCAGGCCCCCTGGCGGCAGGCGTCGTCGAGG
This sequence comes from uncultured Enterobacteriaceae bacterium, assembly GCA_964586155.1. GTDB lineage: Bacteria > Myxococcota_A > UBA9042 > UBA9042 > UBA9042 > SXNM01. The sequence goes on from CAZPHC010000030.1 coordinate 34,715, forward strand.
GTGCAAGCGTCGCCGTCGTCGCAGGGCAGCGACGCGTCGTTGATCAGGCATTTGCCGGTCTTGCTGTCGCAGGCCTCGGTCGTGCAGGGGTTGTCGTCGCTGCAGTCCTTCTGCTTGCCGGACGCGCATTTGCCCTTGCCGTCGCAGGCGTCGGCGATGGTGCAGAGGTCGCCGTCGTCGCAGGACACGCCGCTCGGCATGGCGGTGAAGGTGCAGGCGCCGGTCTTGGCCTCGCAGCCGTCGATGGTACAGCTCTTGCCGTCGTCGCAGGGGATCGCGTTGCCGCTGCAGACGCCGATGGCGTCACAGACGTCCGACAGCGTGCACAGGCTGCCGTCGCTGCACGACGAGCCGGCCGGCTGGCTCTTGTGGGTGCAGATGCCGGTGGGGGCGTCGCATCCGTCGAGGGTGCACGGCAGCGTGTCCTCGCAGTCCTTGGTCGAGCCGCCGACGCAAGCGCCCTTGCTGCAGACGTCGTCGCTGGTGCACTTGCTGCCGTCGTCGCAGGTCTTGCCGTCCATCGGCTGGCTGAGGTGATCGCAGCCGCCGGTCTTGGTGTCGCAGGTGTCGACGGTGCACGCGACCTGGTCGTCGCAGTCGGTCAGCGCGCCGCCGACGCAGACGCCGTTGGCGCACGCGTCGCCGTTGGTGCATTTGTTGCCGTCGTCGCAGTTGCCCGCCACGGGCAGGCCGAAGCAGCCCGTCGCGGCCTCGCACAGATCCTCGGTGCAGGGGTTGTCGTCGTTGCAGGAGATCGTCTTGCCGACGCAGGTGCCGCTGTCGCATTTGTCGTCGGCGGTGCACTTGCTGCCGTCCTCGCACGGCAGGTTGCCGAGCACCGGGGTGTGGAGGCAGTCCCCCGTGGCCGCGTTGCAGCTGTCGACGGTGCAGGAGGAGCTGTCGTCGCAGATCTTGGCCTTGCCGATGCAGGTGCCCAGCGTGCAGACATCGTCGACGGTGCAACCCTGCCCGTCGTCGCACGTCGCGCCGGCCTCCTTGAGCGTGGTCTTGCACTTGCCGGTCGTCGGGTCGCAGGCGACGAGGTCGCAGGCACCGCCAGCGGCGCAGGTCACCGGATCGCCGGGGATGCAGGTCTCCGAGATGCAGGCGTCGCCGGTGGTACAGGCGTCGCCGTCGTCGCAGGCCGCGCCGTCGGCCGAGTCGTGGCCGCAGCCCTTGGTCGCGTCGCAGGTATCGGTCGTGCAAGGGTTCGCATCGTCGCACGAGATCGGGCTGCCCTTGCAGGCGCCGCCCTGGCAGACGTCGCCGGTGCTGCAGGCCGAGCCGTCGTCGCAGGCGGAGCCGTCGGGCTGGTCGGTGTGGCTGCAAGCGCCCGTGACGGCGTCGCAGGCGTCCTGGGTGCACGGGTTGGTGTCGGCGCAGTTGGCCGCGGCCCCCTTGCAGGCTCCGGCCTGACAGGCGTCGCTGCTGGTGCAGGCCGAGCCGTCGTCGCAGGTCGAGCCATCGGCCTCGGGCTTCGAGGTGCATGTCGGCGTGCCGCTGCTGGCGTCGCAGACGTCGGCGGTGCACTCGTTGTCGTCGTCGCAAGCGTCATCGTCGGTCGCGCCGTCGCAGTCGTCGTCGACGCCGTCGCAGGTCGTGTCGCTCGCGGTGCAACCGTCGGCGCCCGTCGCGGAGTCGATGGCCACGCCGTCGTCGCCGCTCGACTCGTCCAGAGCGACGTCCTGGGCGGGCGTGCCATCCGCGCCAGCTGCGCCGGTGTCGAGGCCCGGCGACGCCGTGTCTACGACCAGGCCATCCGCGACGCCGCCGGATCCGTCGGGCGTGCTGCCGCAGCCCAACGCGAACCCGACCAGGGCCATGGCGGCGGCGAACCCCGGCGTCAGCCGCGATCGACCTGTACCGACGCGCCACGATGGTTGGATCGAGCGAGCACCGTCACCGGGGACTGGCGGATCCAGGACAATCCGACCCATCGACATCGCCATGCGCGCCCCCCCCGGCACGGGCTCATGGACCGCGCCCCGCTGCTCACCGACCTTCACCATACCGATGCTGGCGACACTGTCGCAACACGGAACAGTGAAAAGCTCAGCGGCGGCGGTCACCCGGATGGCCGGCCGCGGCGCGCACCTCGACCACGGCCTCGGCTGCCGTCACGCGGTAGCGGTGCCCGACCTCGGTCGAGAGCAGCGTCACCAGAAGCAAGCAGCGTCGCGCCGATCCGGTCCCCTTGCAGGTCAGCGTCGTCTTGTTGGCGATCTGCGCGCGGGTCCCCTGGTCGATCACCTCGGCGGTCGGCACGCCGTTGCCGGGGTCGAGGTCAGCGAAGAGCATCGCGACGCTGTTGCCGACCATCTCCGCGCCCGAGGCCGGCTGGCTGCCCATCAGCCGCGGCTGCCGGCTGACCGGCGGTTCGGCACGCGCGCCGGGCTTGGCGGCGGTCGAGGGAGCCGCTGCGGGATCGGTCGCGGCCGGGGCTGCAGACGACGCCGATGGCGCCCCCACGAGGCCGAGACAGACCGTGAGCGTGGCCAGGATGCGGAAGGTCGGGTGGTTCATGCGTTGGGCTCCTCGTCGTTCGTCGCGCGGGCGCGGGCCGCATCCGGCCAGTCCTTCGTGGTGGCGGCACGATGGCTCTGCACCGCAGCACCAACGATATCTTGCAGCAAGGCGGGGATGGCGGCCAGATCGATTCGTTCCCATTCGGGGTCTTCGTCGAACTCCGCGAGCCCGGCGGGCGATGCGTCCGGATCGGGTTCGACCATCACGGCGCCCTGCCCCGACGATGCTGCGAGGCTCACGGCCTCCATCAGGGCTTCGGCGGCTGCATCGACCCGCGTCTCTGCGCTGCGCAGGACCCAGGCCAGGCGGCTGACCTCCTCGACGGTGTAGTCATCCTTGTCGCCGATGCGCGCCGCGAGGATCGCGTCGGCCAGGATGGTGCGGGCCGACAGGTGGTCGAAGCGACGGCCCAGGGCGTCCAGGAGCAGCGTGCGTGGGATGCGCCGGGCCATGACCGCAGCGTGCCCATGCCGCGGCCTGGCGGCAAGGCGGCTGACGTCGGCCATCGCGGCCAGCGCCGGTGCGCCGTCGGGCCCGTGGCGGCGCCCCTGGGCGCTAGCGCGTCTTGCGCGCCGAAGCCGCGTCGCCAGGGCGGATCGAGACCGCAGACCGACTGACACCGTCGCAGTCGAGGATCAGATCGGCACCGAATGCGCGTGAAGGGGTCTGGAAGCCGACGGGGGCCTCGCCCGCTGCGACGCGCACGGCGATGCGCAGGGCGGCGTCGGCCGTGAGGTTGTAGCCCTCCGGGCATTGCAGCGTCGCCGTGGCGACTCGGCCGTCGGGATGGCACGCCTCGGCCCAGAGGAAGCTGCGGCCGCGGTCGCGCGTGCTCTCGGAGGGCCCTGCCGGCGCCGCGTCGAGCCGACGCTGCAGCCAACCACGCACCCACCGGCTGCGCAGGATCGGGCCGAGGTGGTTGCTGGCCCTGGCCATCAGGATCAGGCGCGGCGGCAACGCGATGTGCGTGACGATCGTGCCGATGCCGGTCGAGTGGAAGGCCGTCGACACGTCGCCCCACGGGATCGACGCGACGCGCAAGGGCCCGGTGCCGAAGTCGACCTCGCGCACGGAGTGGGCCAGCGGGACGCGCACGATCTCGCCGTCGCGGCGCATGGCGCTGCCCTCGCCGAGGCTGGTCAGGGCGGTCGACGCCGTGCCGTGCGAGACGGCGCCCAGGCTGCGGAAGGCCAGGTGCAACCGGGTCGCGCCCGGGAGGGCGGCGGCGACGTACGCGGCGAGACAGTCGGACGGCACGACGTCGAAGCCGACGCCGGGCATGACGGTGATCCCGGCGGCGACGGCTTTGGCGTCGACCCGCGCCGCGGCCTCGAACACCCCGATCTCGCCAGTGATGTCGAGGTAGTGCACGCCTGCCTCCAGGCATGCCCGGACCATCGGCTTGCTGGTGAAGACGAACGGCCCGGCGCAATGCAGCACGACGCCGATCCCCTGGAGGTGGGCAGCGGCCTCGGCCAGATCAAACGCCCGCCACGGCAGGCCGAGCTCGGCGGCCATGGCGGCGACGCTGCCCGCGTTGCGTCCGGCGAGCTCGACGTCGACGCCGCGTGCCTTGGCCAGCGCAGCGACGAGGCGCCCGGTGTAGCCGGTCGCGCCGTAGATCAGGATCCGTCCGTTGCGCTGCGTCATCTGCCCTCCTTGGCCCCGCTGTCATCGGTTGGCTCTGCCACCGCCGACGCGACGACGTCGCCGTCACCGAACGGGTCTTCTGCGTCATGGTCGTCGGGATCGACGTGGATGTGGAACACGCCCTGGGGGAAGGCCTCTGCCAGCAACGTCTCGGCCGCCACCGCGACCCGATGTGCAGCGCGCAGCGACGAGCCGCCGTCGACCTCGAGGTGCAGCGTCGCATGGATCGTCGAGCCGACCCGTCGCGTGCGCAGGTCGTGGACGCCGCGCACCCGCGGATCCTGGCAGACCGCGCGGACGATCGCGGCGCGTGTGGGTTCGTCGGCCTCGGCGTCGAGCAACGCCTGGATCGACTCGTGGCCGATCTCCCACGCGCTGCGCAGGATCCACAGCGCGACCGCGAAGCCGACGATGCCGTCGACCCGGGTCCAGCCGAGCTGCGTCGCCGCGACGATGCCGAGCAGGACGGCGGCGTTCATGGCGACGTCGCCGGCGTAGTGCAGCGCGTCGGCGGCCACCGCCAGCGAGCGCGACGAGGCCGCCACGGCGCGTTGTTTGCGGACGAGCCAGACGGTCGCGACGATCGACAGGATCATCGTGGCGACGGCGAGCCCGCCCTGCCGGACCTCGACCGGCTCGAGGATGCGCAAGAACGCCGCGTGGCCGACCAGCGACGCCGAGGTCGCGACCAACGCAGCCTGGCCGAGGCCGGCCAGCGACTCGAGCTTGCCGTGGCCAAAGCGGTGCTCCCGGTCCGGCGGGGCCAGCGCGTGGTGGATGGCCAAGGCGTTCAGGCTCGACGCCAGCAGGTCGAGGCCGCTGTCGGTCAACGACGCCAGCATCGACGCCGAGCCGCTCATGGCAAAGGCGACCGCCTTGAGCGCGAGCAGGCCGGCCGCGACGGCGATGGCGAGGCGGGCGACACCACGCATCGCGTCGGAATTCGATGGCGCGGGCTGGTTCATGCCTGGGCCCCGACCCCCGCGTCCGCCAACGAGGCGACGATCTCGCGCTCGGCGCGCAACGCCGCCAACCACAGCGTGCCGGCCTTCTCGCGCGCGTCGGCCTCGGCCTCGGCGTCCCCGGCTTCGACGACGAGGGCGCGCCGCGCGGCGTCGACGGCGTCGTGGAGCAGGTGCGCGGCGTCTGGGTCGGCACCGAGCCGGATCGCGTCGGCGTACGCCAGCACCCGACGGCGCACCTGGGTCGCGGCGGCGCCCGGCGGCAGCAGCGCGTCGATCGCCTCACGCCACGTCGCCGCGAGGTCGAACAAGGCGTTCGCTTGCTCGCGCAGCACGGCGTCGCCGCGCAGGGCCGAGAGCACGCGGACGCCCTCGGCGACGACCCGTCGGCCCAGACAGCCGTCACCCTCGACGTGACGGGCGAACGCCCACATCTGCGCCAGGCCGTCGCGAAGCATCGCCCGATCGCGCCCGGCCAGCGGACCGCTGGCGCCACCGCCGACGCCATCGCTCAAGAGCAGATCCCGCGCCAGCGCCAGCGCGACGTCCGGGCCGTCTTCGCGCTCCTGGTCGGCTCCGGCGACGAACGTCGAAGGCAGCGCCCAGCGGCGCACGGCGCGTCCGAACGCGCGCTCGGCGGCGACCACCAGCACGTCGATCGGAGGCGGCACCACGGCGATCGCCATGCCCTGCCCATTCGGCACGGCGGCACCGGCCCCCGCCAGCTCGGCGTCGTCGACGCGGTGCACCGTGCCGGCGTCGGCCACCTCGACGCGCTCGGGCGACGCCGCGCTCGGCCCATGGAGCGCGACCAGGCGCGCGCTTTCGCCGCGACGACGCCGCTCGAGGCCATGCCAGGGCAGGCTCGCGCGATCGACCCAGACGGCAAGCTGCACGCCCTCGCCGCCGAGCCGGCTGGCCACGTCGGGCGTGATCGCGCCGAACGTCGCTTCGGCATCGACCTCGCGCAGCACATGCTGCAGCAGGTGGAGATCGTCGGCGCACGCCCGCCGGCCGCGCAAGGGAGCCGGATCTCCGGGCCGCACGTCAAAGCGCAGGCCGCCGCAGAGCAGCTGGGCCAAGGCCAACGGCGCGACCGGATCGCTCACACCCGCTGGCGTGACCAGCCGATCGAGGCGCAGCAGGTGCGCGAGCGCCCACAAGGTTGGGTCGACGATGGGGCCACCGTGGCTGTCGCGCATCTTCACCCTCGTCGCGCCGGGCGACTTCCTGCCGACGGGGCAGACGCCTATGCTAGCAGCGTGCCGCGCTTGCCGCACACTTCCTCACGGCGTCGGCTGCGGCCGACCGCGCGTCTTCCCCAGGAGCCCACGCATCCATGAACGTCGCACCCGATCCCACAACCGGCCGCCGTGGCTACCGAATCTGTCTGACCGGCGGCCCAGGCGGCGGCAAGACGACGGCTGCGGACCTGTTTCGCCGCGAGCTCGGCGAGTCCGTCATCGTCGTGCCCGAAGCGGCGACGATGCTCTTTGGCGGCGGTTTTCCGCGTCGCTCGGATCCCGAGTCGGCCTGCGCCACCCAGAGCGCGATCTTCGCCGTGCAACGGGCGCTGGAAGAGACGCAGACCGCGGCCTACCCGGGTCGGATCCTGCTGTGTGATCGTGGCACCATCGACGGCGCCGCCTACTGGCCCGAGGAATGCGGCGGCGCAGACGCGTTCTTCACGACCCACGACACCTCGCTCGCCAAGGAGCACGAGCGCTACGACGCCGTGATCTTCTTCGAGACCGCCGCGAGCGGGGGCATGTCGATCGAGGGCGGCAACCCGATCCGCAACGAGTCGCAAGATCGGGCCGTCGCGCTCGACGAGCGGCTGCACGCGCTCTACTCCGACCACCCGCGCTTTGTGTATGTTCCGCACAACGCGAGCTTCTTCAAGAAGATCACGTTCGGCCTGGCGGCGATCGAGTCGATCGTCGCGCAGCTGCGGCACGAGCACTGAGCCCGCCCGTCGTCGTCTTCGCCACCGCGCACGAGGTCCCATGAGCCTGCCGAACCTGCAGTCCCACAGCATCCGCGCCGCCGACGGCACCCGCCTCGCGGTGCAATCGTATGGCAACGGGCCGTTGCCCGTGATCATCGCCAACGGCCTGGGCGGCACCCTCGTCGCCTGGACGCCGCTGCTGCGCGCCTTCGCCGACGAGATGCGCTTCGTCAGCTGGGACTACCGCGGCCTCTACGATTCGGGCCGACCGACCGACCTGCGCCGGCTGCGCGTCGAGGACCACGTCGCGGATCTGCGCGCCGTGCTCGATCACTTCGGCATCGAACAGGCGGTCTTCGCCGGCTGGTCGATGGGCGTCCAGGTCGCGCTGCAGGCGGCGGCCGACCTGGGCCCGCGTTCGCTGGGCCTGGTCCTGATCAACGGCACCTACGGTCGCGTCTTCGAGACGGCGTTCGCCGTGCCCGGCAGCCGCCATGTGCTGCCGCAGCTCAACCGCGTCGCTCGGCGTCTGGCCCCTGTGCTGCCGCCAGCGGTGTCGCTGGTGACGCGACAGCCGTGGTTCCTGCCTGCGCTGTCGAAGACGGGCATGGTCGACGCGCGCCTGGACCGCGAGGTCTTCCTGGCCATCGCCCAAGGTTTCGATCGCCTGGACTTCGACGTCTATCACCGGATCATGGGCCTGCTGCACGAGCACGACGGCGAACCGGCCCTGGCGCGGATCCAGGCCCCGTTGCTGCTGATCGCGGGCGGCAAGGACGCCATGACGCCCGCCAGCGTCCGTGACGTCTTCCACACCCACGCGCCGCACTCCGAGACCTACGTCGTCGAGCGCGGCACCCACTACACCCTGCTCGAGTATCCGGACGAGGTCGTCGCGCGCGTGCGGCGCTTCGTCGACGAGCGGATCCAGCTGCCGGGCCAGGCCAGCGCCTGAGCCGACCACCGGCGCGTCGAGCGCAGTGGCGCCTGGCGCGCCAGTGGTGCTACGCCTTGAGGATCTCGGTCTCGATGATCTCGCGGTGGTACAGGCTGCCGCGGAAGCCGACGACCCGTTCGATCTCACGCCCCTTCTCGAGGTAGAGCACCGTCGGCGTCGCCATGACGCCAAAACGCTGCGCCACCTTGGGCGCGTCGGCGATGTTGACCTCGACGACCTTGATCTTGCCGTCGAATTCGGTGGCGAGGTCGATGACGATCGGCTCGAGCATCTTGCACGGGCCGCACGTCGGGCTCCAGAAGTCGATCATGACCGGCTGCGTCGAGCGCAGGATCTCGGCCTCGAAGTTGCGATCGTCCACATGCACCGGCATCACCTTCGGTTTGCCGGCAAAAAGAGTCTGCAGCCATCCCATCGAACCCTCCGTGGCGGGCGCAGCGCGCGTCGCACATGCAGCGTGGAGACGCCGCGGGCGCGCAACGTTACGCTGCCCCGCGTCGGCCGTCACGGCGAAGCGAGGATCGCAGGGAGCGATGACGACGCAGCGCAAGATCATCCACGTCGACATGGACGCGTTCTACGCCTCGATCGAGGTGCGCGACGATCCGTCCCTGCGCGGCCGACCGATCGCGGTCGGCGGCAAGGCGAGCGCCCGCGGCGTGATCGCGACGTGCAGCTACGAGGCGCGGGCCTTCGGTGTCCACTCGGCGATGTCGTCGGCGCGGGCAATGCGCCTGTGCCCGTCGCTGCTGATCCTGCCGCCCCGCTTCGCCGCCTACCAGGCGGCGAGCCGGACCATCCGCGCGATCTTCGCCCGCTACACCGACCGGATCGAGCCGCTGAGCCTCGACGAGGCGTACCTCGACGTCAGCGGCAGCCCGCACCACGAGGGCAGCGCCACCCGGATCGCCGCGGCGATCCAGGCCGCGATCGCCGCGGAGACGGGCCTGTCGTGCTCGGCGGGCGTCGCGCCGAACAAGATGCTGGCCAAGGTCGCGAGCGATTGGAACAAGCCCGGCGGCCTGACGGTGATCCGGCCGCAGGACGTCGCCGCGTTCGTCCGGGACCTGCCGGTCGGCAAGATCCACGGCATTGGCCCCAAGGGGCGCGCCCGGCTCGAGGCGCTCGGGGTCAAGACCGCCGGCCAGATGCAGGCGCTGACGCTGGCCGAGCTCGAGGCGCAGTTCGGCTCCTGGGGCGCGCGGCTGCACCAGCTCTGTCGCGGCGAGGACGACCGCGAGGTCGTCACCGAATGGGAGCCACGCCAGGTCTCGATCGAGCGCACCTTCGCCGTGGACTTCGTCGACCTCGACGCCGCGTTGCCGACGATCGAGGCGATGACGGCGCAGCTGCGTGAACGGATCGCGACCAAGGGCCTCGCGCCGCGGATCCGCGGCCACAGCGCCAAGCTGCGCCTCAGCGACTTCCACACCTCGAGCGCCGACGCCCGGGGGCGTCTGGTGCCGACGACGGACGACCTGCTCAACCTGCTGCTGCGCCTGCACAACGCCAGGCCCGGCCCGATCCGCCTGATCGGCCTCGGCGTCCGCCTCGATCCACCGCGCGGCGGCGGCCGCCAGCTCGACCTCTTCGACGAACCCCAGGTCGCGACCACCGATCCCGCCGGAGACGACGACCTGGACTGAGGCCCGAGCCACCGACGCGCCGCGCGAATCTGCCCCGATGGCCGGCGCGCGTGCATTTCGTCCTTGCGGTGACGGCGTGGGCCGCGCATCCTCCCCGCCCCTCGGCTGGGAGGCCCTGATGAACACGCGCGCCACGATCTCTCGACTCGCCCTGACCTGGGCCGCACTCGCCGCGACGCTCGTCGGCTGCTCCGACGACAGCAGCAGCGGAACGAACGTGCCCGCCACCTACGGCGACGCCAGCGCCGACGCCAGCGCGTCCGACGCGAGCGACGGCACCGGCGACGGCGCCACCGTGGAGGATGGCGCGGGCGAGGATGACGCCGGCGCGGACAGCGCCATCGCCGACACCGGCGTCGCGGACACCGGCGCCGCAGACACCGGCACGGCCGACACCGGCGCCGCGGACACGAGCTTCCCCGACGGCTTCTTCGATCCCCCGGACGAGACCGACGACGCCTCGGCGCCGGACACCGCGGACGTGCAGGAACCCGTCGGCGGACCGGTCGGCGAGCTCTACGCACATACCGCGACCGAGCTCTACCGCCTCGATCTCGACCTGTCCAAGCTCACGTTCGTCGGCAAGTTCAGCTTCGACAAGAACGGCGGCGACGTGAACGACATCGCCATCGACCGCTTCGGCACGCTCTACGCCGTTGGCGTGGCGGCCGCGTATGTCTGCGATCGCGAGACGGCGGCCTGCAAGTACCTGGCGAAGCTGCCCGTCAGCTACAATGGCCTGACGTTCGTGCCCGACGGCGTGGTGGATCCGGTCGAGGAGGCCCTGATCGGCATGGGCGCCGACGGCTCGTGGAACTGGATCAAGCTCGTCGCCGGCAAGGCCACGATCAAGAAGCTCGGCGAGTTCGGCGGCACCTGGGTGACGTCGGGCGACGGCTTCTCGGTCTTCAGCATCGGCACGTTCGCCACGATCAAGGGCAAGGGCAACACCGACAGCCTGGCCGAGATCGACCCCAAGACCGGCAAGCTGCTCAAGATCATCGGCGAGACCGGGGTCACGGGCCTGTTCGGCTTTGCCTGGTGGAGCGGCAAGTTCTACGCCTTCTCGAAGGCCGGCGACCTCTACACGCTCGACGTCAAGACCGGCAAGGCGACCAAGGCCACCAACATCCAGATGCCCAAGGGCAAGTCCTGGTACGGCGCTGGCGTCAGCACCCGCGCAGCCGGCGGCTGATCGCAGCCAACGCCGCTACTTGCAGCTCGGCTTGAGGGCGCCCTTGCACGCGCCTTCGCCGTCGCAGGCGTCGTCACTCGTGCAGGCGTTGCCGTCATCACAGGGCGAGCCATCCGGCAACGGCGCCTGGACGCAGCCGGCGGTCGCGTCGCAGCTGGCCGCATGACATGGGCTCTTCGGCTCGCAGCTCAACGGCGTGCCCTGGCAGAAGCCGAGCGAACACGTCGCGTCGACGATGCACGCCGTGCCCGGATCGCAGGGCACGTTGCTGCCGACGACCGGCGTCGCGACACAGCCGACCGTGCTGCAGGTCTGCACCTCGCAGGGCTGCCCCTGCGGGCAGGCGTCCTTGCCGACGCAGATGCCGCCGCCGTTGCAGGCGTCGCCGCTGGTGCAAGCGAGGCCGTCGTCGCACGCGACGCCCTTGCCTGCGTTCTGCGGCTTGCACGCGCCCGCGCCGTCACAGAGGCCGATCGCGCACGGCGGCGTGCCGCCGGGGCACGGCGTGTTGAGCGGCTTGGGCGTGGTGGTGCAGGCCCCCGTGGCGCTGCAGGCCGGGATCGTGCACGGCGAGCCGTCCGGACACGAGATGCTGCCCTGGCAGGTCGCCGTCGCGCCCTGGCCGACGCACACGTCCGCCACGGTGCAGACGCGGCCGTCGTCGCAGAGCGAGCCCTGCAGGCGGTAGGCGCAGCTGGTCAGGTCGATCGGTGGCGCCTCCCCCGGCAACAGCTTGATCGCGTTGCTGAACTGGCCGTCGGCGCGTTGGACGCGGATCGTCTCGCCCTCTTCGATGAAGGGACCGGACCAGACGACGCCCGCCTGCGACCAGCTGACGATCGTCGCTGGCCGCAGGTTGGCGCGCTTGACGAAGCCGCCGATCGGCCCGAGCGCGACGCCATCCAGGCGCACATCGGTCGCGCCGTCGCGGGCCGCGCTCGCCAGCATCGGTCGGTCGGGATCGCCCTCGACCTGGCCGTCGTCGATGTTGATGAGCAGCGTCGTCGGCTCGTCGACCAGCGCGTCCTCGGGGCTGGCGGCGGGTCCTGGCGCGGGGTCGCGCTCCTTCATCGCCAGGGTCTTGCCCGCGAGGCAGGTCGGCGGCCTGGCCACGACGGCGCAGATCCCGGGGAGCGAGACCGCGAACTCGAACTGGGCGTGGGGCTTGGCCTTGCTCCGTGACGGCGCGAAGGTCGACGCGCCCTGCACTGCCGTCGCAGGCGCAGGGATGCCTTCGACCCAGAGCGCTGCGCGCGAGTCGGCCCAGACGCGCAGCTCGACGCGCAGCTCGCCCTCGAGGTCGTTGAGGACAAAGACGTTGTAGTAGTCGTCCGGCATCGGCGCGTCGTCGCGCAAATGCCAGTCGTTGTGGACAAAAAGCCGATCGCCGTCGCGGCCGACGTGGACGACGGAGAACACGCCCTTGACACCCGCGCTGGGGTACTCGTCGCAGCGGACGCCGTCACCACCATGCAGACCATCGACGAGCAGCCGATCATCACACGCCGCCGCCGGCTCGGAGCAGCCTGCGCTCGCGACGATGGCGACCATCCCGAGGCCGAGCAGCCTGTGCCAACCGTGGTGCGTCGTTCGGTGGCCCATGGCGGACTCCCGGCGGCGGCCGCCGCGTCAACTCTCCGTGATCTTGGTCGACTGTCCGGCGGTGCCCGAAGGCTGGGGCCGATCAGCGAAGATGTCCTGGATCCGCATCTTGGTCTTGCTCGGGTCCTTGGTGACCTCGAGGCCCCGCTCCGTCAGCGGGAACTCCTCGGTTCCACCCCACTTTCCCTCGTCCTTGGGCAAGCCCACCGTGTACTTGTAGCGGACGGACGTGCCGCGCGGGAAGTCGAAGACGCCGGTCCAGATCTTGTCGCCGGCGACCTTGTCGCCCTCCTTGCCGTCGTCCCGCAGCGCGACCTTGTTCGGCACCCACTTGGTCTTCATGCCGAGCTTGGGGTGGTTGCCCGTGATGTAGACGATGCCCTTGCCCTTGGGCGGGGGGAACGTCTCGATCCAGCCAAAGAGGTCGAGCTTGATGGCGCTCTCGCTGACGTCGACCTCGAAGGTGCAGAAGATCGCGTTCGTCGCGTCTTCGACCAGGTACTTCGACTCGAGCGTCGGGGCGGTGTCGACGTTCTTGCCGTTCTTGCGGTAGGCCAGCCGGACCTCGATCGGATCGCCCTTGACCAGGCCGAGGTCGGCCCACGGCAACAGCACCTCGATCAGCTTGCCGCCCGCGACGGGGCCGCCGACGGTCCCGGTGAAGGACGAGGTCGGCGTCGACTCCCACGCGGTGCTGCCATCGGATTTGCGCCACTCGGGCGTCGCCTTGCCGCCGCCGATGACCACGCGCAGCTCGCGCGCGGCGCCCTTGCCCTTCATCGCCAGCGCCAGGCCGCCGCGTCCGGTGGCCACCGCGGGATCCTCCTGGAACTGCCCGGTCTTGGCGTCGATGATGTGCTTGTGCCCAAGGTAGACCAGCAGCTCGCCGTTGGCGTTGCTCAGGTCGAAGTTGTGCTGCACGCCGAGGTACAGGCCCTTGTCGTCCCAGCCGTAGAAGACCGTCGCGATCCAATCGTCCGGGTTGGCCTGGGCGTCGTTGGTGTCCGAGTCGAAGAAGAAGCCGCCTTGCGCGCCCCACTCGCTCTCGTTGGGCAGCAGCTTGCCGTCGAGCACCGGCGGCGCGGTGAACGGCCCGGGCGGCACCTGCTCTGTCGCCTGGATCAGCGGCTTGAAGTCGGGCAGCGGGATCTCGGCCTTGCCCTGCAGCTTCAACGCCGCGTTCATGTGCTTGTACATGCCCGCCAGGTGGGTGCGGAACGCCTGATCGAAGGGCGAGTCGTCGTTGGACGGGCTGGTCATGTCGGCGCCGTACCACCAGAACCAATCCGAGCCCTCGGCGGCGTACATCTCGTCCCAGGCGAACCAGACCTCGTGATTCAGCGTGCCTGGCGCGTTCGGCGGCGGCGTGTACGGATCAGGCTGCGGCAGTCCGGACGCCTGCAGCGCCTTGCGCGCCGTCAGCAGGTAGCCCCATGCGGCGTTCTCCTCGCTCTCGCCGATCCAGACCGCGAAATTGCCGCCGATCCAGCTTCCTGGGAACAGCGGCTCGAGCTCCGGCAGCTTCGCCAGGGGATGCGGCGGCACGTTGCGCGTCGGGTTGCCGTCGATGTACTCCGAGCCCGTGACGGTGATCAGCTCGCCGGACTCCTGCAGCGCGCTCAACTTGCTGTAGAGCTTCTGGAAGAAGCCGACGCCGTCGTGCTCGACAGCGAAGGTCTCCCAGGCGTTCTCGCCGTCGAGGATCAGCGTGATCACGCGGTCCGCCGCGCCGAAGACCGGGGCCTGGGACGTCACGTTCTTGATCAGGTCGTTCGCGGCGTCCTCGCCGCTGAGGCCCTGGTACTTGAAGCCGATGTCGTTGGACTGGTTGGTGTTGCGGAAAAAGACGCCCAGCTCGTCGCTGGCGTCGCCGGCGTCGCCGCTGGCCTTGTCGACGTCGACCATGAAGGGGCCGACCGGCGCGCCTCCCGGCGTCTGGCCCGACTTCTCCATCACCTGCTGGTCGGTCGCGACCCAGGTCACGCCGTGCTTGACGAAGTGCTGGACGACGTCCTCGGCCACCGAGCCCTCGCCGGGCCACATGCCGTGCGGCTTGAAGCCGAACGTCTGCTGGAAGTACGCCACCGCGCGGCCGACCTGCGCCGCCGCGTCGCTGGGGTAGGCGTAGGTCTGCGCCGGCTTCGGATCGAAGGGCTGGCCCTGGGCCATGAGGTTGGTGTCTTGCACCAACGGCAGGATCGGGTGGTAGTAGGGCGTCGTCGTCAACTCGATCTGGCCCGTCGGCTGGCCCTTGCTGCCGAGCTCGGTCCGGTACGCCATCTGCTTGTGGATCGGCACCACCGCGGCCATGATCTTGTATTCTTCCGCGACGATGCGGTTGGCCAGCTGCTCGCTGAGCGGCACCTTCAGCTGGAAGGTCCCGTCCGGCTTGGCGGCGATGATGTCGGTGAGATCCACGGTCTCGCCCGTCGCCAGCTTGACCGGCCCGAGCAGGAAGTCCGGATCCATCCAGGCCAGCTCGAACCAGATCTTGAGGCCGAGGTAGTCCTGCTGGGTCAGGGTCGCCGGGTTCTTGTCGCGCAGCGCCGCGTAATCGGGGAAGCGCTTCATCAGCACCGGCGAGGTCGAGACGCAGGACCAGGGGTCGGCGTAGAGCAAGCCGAGTTGCTTCTCGGTCGCGGCCTGCGGCGTGGGCGAGGGCTCGAGCAGCAGGTCGATCCAGGGATCGGTCCTGCCCTTCCACTTGGCCAGGAACGCGGCGGTGTCGACCGTATTGGTCTTGGTGTTGACGAAAGGCCCGAGGCGCTCGACGTAGTAGGCCTGCAGCTGCGCGAGCAGCACCGCCGTCAGGTTCATCGTCAGGTGCACGTCGGGGAACGGCAGCAGCCGCGACGCCATGTCGTAGTAGTCCTTGGTCGCGTGCTTGCGCACCCACGGCGAGGTGAGCTGGCCGGCGATCGGGTCCTCATAGGTCGGCTGGTGCTGGTGGAACAGCAAGTGCAGGTAGACGGTCCGCTTGATGATCGCCTTGCGCTTGCTGCCGTCGAGCGGCTCGTCGTCGATCGCGACGAGGCCCTTGACCAGCGCGGTGTAGGTCAGCGAGGGGTTGATCTTGACGTTGGGATCGAGCTTGAGCGCGACGAAGCGCGGATCGTCAGCCAACGCGGCGCTCAGCACCGGCACGGTCGAGGCGTTCGAGCCCTGGATCGTGTAGACCTTGGCGCAGGCCGAAGTGCCGCTGCACAGCGCGCTGGCGGCCGTCGGCGGCTTGTTGAAGCGCACACGCACGCCGACACCGTCGGGCGAGAACGCGCTCTCGACCTTGAGCGTACCCGCAGGCCAACTCGGCGTGACGTCGGCGCTGGTGGTGTCGCCCGCGTCGACCGCGGCGTCAGCGCTGTCCGCCCCCGTGTCGGCGGTGTCGGCGAGCGTGTCACCGCCGTCGTCGACAGAGGCCGCATCCTCCGCGACGGCGCCGTCGTCGGGCGTGGCGACATCACCTGCGACATCCAGCGGATCGGCGGCGTCGGGCGCCGACGTGTCGAGCGCTGCGGCGCTGTCGAAGCTGCCGACGTCGCCGACGTCGAGACCAGCTGCGCCATCGAGCGCCTGGTTGTAGATCGCGGCGGCGTTGTTGCCGCCCGGGCCCGCCGACGGCAGGCCGTTGCGAGCCTGTTCGCCGGGCATCTCGGCGCAGCCGCCCACGAGCGCGGCGAGCGCGGCGAGCGCGGCGGCCGCGACGGCGCCAACGGACGGCAATCGGGCTGAACGAATCGACATCTCCTGACCTCCTCGAGCCGAAGATAGCAGAGCCGTCCGGCCGCGTCGCGGGTGCAAACGCAAACGGCCGCCGCATCTCGCGATGCGGCGGCCGTTGCAGGTCGGAGGCTCCCGACGGGACGCGGGGCCGTGGCCTAGAGCGTCAGCAGGTACGCGATCAGGTCGGACTTCTGCGCCTTGGTCAGGTGCGAGGTGTTGCCCATCTTGCCGCTGGTGCGCGACAGCACCTCCGAGAGCGTCGCGGCGCTGCCGTCATGCAGGTACGGCGCCGTGTGGAACAGGCCACGCAGGCTCGGCGTGTTGAAGCGCACATCTGGCTTGCCGTTGACCAATCCGCCCTGGAATTCGCGCACCGTCAGCTCGACCTTGGTCGCGGTGCCGACGTCCCAGACCTTGCCGTCGGTGGTGGTGTCGCCGCCGTGGCAGCTGGCGCAGCCGACCGTCGGATCTTCGAAGAGCTTGCGACCGCGCTCCTGCTGCTCGGTCAGGCCGGTCGCGGCCAGGTGCGGGTTCGGCGGCGGCACCAGGCCAAAGAGCAAGAACTGCTCGAGCGAGTCGAGCTCCTTGGCATCCAGGCCAACGCCACCCATGCGCTCGATGGTGCGGTCCATGTTCGTCTGCAGGTGGTCCTCGGTGCCAGCCCAGTTGAACGGGCCGGTGCCTTGCAGGCGACCCGCGAGCGCGGGCGTCTGGCGCGGACCGTCTGCGACGAACCAGGTCTGCTTGTCCTCGTCGCCCTCGAGGTGGCACGAGGCACAAGCGAAGCGCCCCGCCTCGCTGATCTTGTCGTTGCCCGAGAACGTGAACAGGCGGCGACCGAGGCGTGCCGCCTCCGGCAGCGTGTCCTTGCCGAAGACGGCCTCACGCTTGGTGAGCAGGGTCAGCGGACCGTCCATCAGCTGCGGCGGCTGCTTGCCGGCGCCCGGGTACGCCTTGACCACCGTCTGCAGCAGCGGCTGCAGATCGACCTCGCCGACGGTGAACGAATGGGCGTTGAGCACGTACAGCGTCTGGCCATCGGCCGACAGCGTCAGCGCGCGCGGGGCCTGGCCGACGCGGATCTCCGCGATCGGGTACGCCATCGGGTCGCCGAGCGCCGTGTTGAGCACCAGGATGTTGTCGCTGCCCATCGCGGCCACGAAGGCGATGGTCGCCTTGTCGTGGTGGACGATGTCGTGCGGCTGATCGAAGCGCGCGAGGAAGTTGCGGCCGGTCTCGGGGTCCGCGATCGCGAACTCGAGCACCATCGGCGTGTTCGCCGTGCCGACGGGCGTCACCGCCACCTCGACCGGGCGGATCGGCGTGGTCTCGGTGCAGCTGGGGCCCGACGAACCGTAGCCACCCGACGACGTGTTGCCCGCCTTGTCGATGCCCTGTGGCATGAAGGCGTTGTTGAGCACGGTCGACTCGTCGCCGGGCGAGACCAGCACGTGCGCGACGAGCGCGTCACCGGTCTCGGGCGAAACGGTCGACGAGATGGCCCGCCATTGCTTCAGCTGCGAACCCTCGTTGCGCATGGCCGGGTTCGAGGACCGCAGCAGGACGTTGTGCGGGACCGCGGCGCTGCCCTTGGCCGGATCGTATTGCACGAGCGTGGCGGGGCCGTGGGTGTGGCTGATCGCGAGCTGCACCTTGCCCTGGACGGCAGCGAGCGCGACGGCGGTGATCGAGCGCGGCGACGCCGACGTCTCGATGCTGTCGATCTCCTTGCCGTCCAGCGTGTTGAGCACGGCGACGCGCGACTCGCCGGCGAGGCCGACAAAGAGCAGCTTGCCATCGGGCGAGAGCGCGAGGCCGATCGGCTCGACGCCGACCGGGAACTGCGCGGTGACCTGCAGGGTGTTGGTGTCGAGCCGGGCGACCGTGCCCGAGTGGCGGACGCCGACGAACGCGATGCCATCGGCGCCGATGACGATGTTGTCCGGGCGGGCACCGACGGGGATCGTGGTCTTGAGCGCCATGGTCTTGGCGTCGAGCACCGCGACAGCGCCGTTGTCGGTGTCGACCGCGAACAGACGACCGTTCGACTCGGCGAGGCCGTGGGCCGACGAGCCGCGGTGGGCGACGTTCCGCACCATCTCGCGCGGGGCGAAGGGCTTGGTCTTCAGGACGACCGGCGCGAGGCCGTCGACCACGCCGTCCGGGGCCTGGCAGATGTCGAGCATGGGCGGATCGTCGATGAAGCTGGGTCCACAGCCCGAGGCGACCGACAGGCCAGCGCCGAGCGCCAGGGCCGTCGCGCCCTGTGACCAAGGGGCGGGCGACCGGCGGCGGGTGGCGACCTCCTGACGCAGCGGCGGACGCGCGTCGGGATGGAGCAGCTGCCAGCCACGCTGGCGGAACCAATGAGAAATGGCCATCGAGGCACTCCAGTTGCGGCCGGGGGGGCCGCGCGTACCGGTCCAGACCCCGCCTGGACCGCCCTGCACACCGGTTGCAGTCTCGCGCCGACTTCCGTCAGGACGCGCCCGCGATCTCTTCACCCGCGCCGATATTGCCACCTCCCCGCGTGGAGTGCGAGCGGCATTTTTGTCAGCGAACATGGCATCGATGTCATGGACAGCGCACCATGGACAGGCGGGTCGGCGCGCAGGATGCTTCCCGTCGCGCTGGGCTGACCGGGCGCGCAGCCCGGCGGATCGCGGCCACAGACCGACACGGTCTGGGACCTGACAGGGAGAACGCGCGCGACGATGACTGCATTCACCACCTCTCGATGGTCTCTGTTTTTCAACGGATTGCGCGCAAGCACCGCCGCAATGGCCGTCCTTGCCGGCCTCGCCATGCCGCCTGGCTGCGACCGGGGGACCGACGGGCCCGGCGACGACGCCGCGCTGGGCGGCGACTCGGCGGTGGCCGGGGACGCCACCGACGCTGCCAGCGCCAGCGACGCGAGCAGCAGCGACGGCCAGGGCGGGGACGTCGGGGCCGTCGTGTCGCCGTTGCAGCCGCCTGCTGGTGGCTACGCGGCGGTCTTCCTCGACGTCGGCCAGGGCGACGCCACGTTGCTGATCGCCGCGACGGGCGAGGTCGCGCTCATCGACGGCGGAGTGAGCAAGCCCGTGCTGGCCAAACGCCTGGCCCGGCTCGGCCTGACGCGCGTCGACGTGATCGTCGCGACCCACGCCGACGCGGATCACATCACCGGCCTGCCCGAAGCGCTGGCGGACTACGAGGTGGGCCGGATCCTGTGGAACGGCGTCAGCAAGGGCACGCAGATCTTCGACGCCTTCCTCGCCGCGGCCAAGGCCGAGCCCGGCGCGAAGCTGATCGTGGCCCGGCGTGGCGATAGCTTCGCCTTCGGCAACCTCCAGCTCGAGATCCTGCACCCCGGGCCCGGCGCCGACACCTCGGACGACCACAACAACGAGAGCGTCGTGATCCAGACGGGCTGTTCGGGCGGCTGGCTGCTGATGATGGGCGACGCCGAGCATCCGGCCGAAGAGGAGATGATCGCGGCCGGCGTCTTGTCCGACGTCGACGTGCTGCATGCGGCGCACCATGGATCGTCGACCGGGTCGGGACCTGCGTTCCTGGCCAAGGTCCAGCCCGAGGTCGCCGTGATCAGCGCCGGTGCCGAGAACGCCTACGGCCATCCCGACAAGGAGGTCGTCGATCGCTTCAAGGCGCTGGGCGCCACCATCTGGCGCACGGACATCGGTTGGGATGACGACTCGGTCTGGATGCACGCCGACTGCAAGGGCGGCCTGAGCTTTGGCCGCGTCGGCCAGTAGCGCCCCGACCAGCGCCGGCCGGGGCGTGAGCGGCGCGCGCAGGCGCGAAGCGGACGTCAGGTGCCGTAGGCCCGGACGCCGAGCGGATCCTCGGGCGTCCGCTGCGACTCGGGCACGTCCGGCAGGAAGCGCAGGCCGATGAAGGGCCGCGCCGCCGGCACGCCGAAGCCGGGCGTCAGGCCGAAGCCACTGCCCAGCAGCAGCTGCAAGCCGCGACCGACGTGGATCCGGGCCGCGAGCGCGGCCTCGAGCCGCTGGTTCGAGCCGCCGGCGAAGGGCCGCGTCAGCGCCGTCTGCCAATCCAGGGCGGCGTCGAAGGCCACGCCGTCGCGCTCGCCGCCGGTGGCCTGCCAGCTCGCCGCGACCGCGACGCGCCAGGCGCTGGCGTCGTCGACGGTGGGGACGGACTCGACGGCCTGGAGCCGGGCGCCGACGTTGGCCGCGACGTGCAAGGTCTCGAGCCGCTTCGACGCGGCGAGCCGCAGCGTCGCAGTCGGGGAGCCATGGCCCATGTAGGCGTCGGTCGCTCCGGTCGGCAACGAGAGGCGCAGGCTCGCGGCGAGTCCGACAGGGGCGATTCGATCGTCGCGCCAGAGCCAGCGCGCTGCCAGGGCCAGGTCGCCCAATGCCGACGCCGCGATCGGGCCGCTGTCGGGGCCGCGGCGCTCGACGCCCTGCCCTCGCTGGCGCAGCGCCAGCGGCATCTCGATGCCGACCGTCAGGTCACGCCATACCCGCATGCCGGCGCGCAGATCCAGGGCCAGCCGCTCGTAGACGAGCGCGCGCAGCTCCTTGCCGTCGCGCTCGACCACCAGGGGGCGGGCGAGATACTCCGCCTGGGCCGAGACCGCGGTCAGCCACATCGGCCCGGCGCGTCCGAGCTCGACGCCGAGGATGTCCTGGCCATCGACGCTGCGCGGCGAGGAGGCGACGACTGGCAGCCGCGCCTCGGCGGCGGTCGCCGGCCGTGGGGCGGCGAGCGCGAGCGCGGGCAGCAGGCAGCCCAGCCACCAGCGGAACGGTCGCCGTCGCCCTGGCGGTGCCAGGCCCTCGAAGCCACGGGCGAACAGCAGCGCGAGCAGCGCCGCGAGCGCCACGACGAGGGTGGCCGCCAGGGAGCGTCGGCCCGCGGCCCCCGTCATCGGGCCGACGTCGGCGCTGCAGCCCGCCAGGGTGCTGCCGGCGATCCGTGCGCCCGACTCGAGGCCGCGCAGATCGTCGTCGGGATCCAGCGGATCGGTGCCGTCGACGCGGACCTCGGTGCCGTCGTCGATGCCGCCGCCGTCGGTGTCGACGTTGCGCGGATCGGTCTTGTGCAGCGTGACCTCGTCGGCGTCGCTGAGCTTGTCGCCATCGCTGTCGAGATCGCGGAAGTCGGCCACGCCGTCGCCGTCGGTGTCGACGGGCTGCGTCGCGTCGGGCCCGGCTTCGAGCGCGTCGCTGAGCCCGTCGCCGTCGCTGTCGGTGTCGAGGGCGTCGATCTGGCCGTCGCCGTCGGTGTCCGCTGCGCTGCTGGTCGACTTGCCGCCCTTGACCTCGACGCCATCGGGGATGCCGTCGCCGTCGCTGTCGGCGCGCAGCGGATCGGTGCCGAGGTTGAGCTCGTCGCTGTTGCCGAGGCCATCGCCGTCGAGATCGTCGCTCGCCAGGGCTTCGTCGGAGGCGTCGCGCGGATCGCTCTCGCCCTGGTCGAGCCGGCCGTTGGCGCTGACGTCTTCGAAGCCGTCGGCCACGCCGCCGCGGTCGGTGTCGCGGGCCAGGACCGCCGTCTGCGTGCTCGGATCGGCGTCGGCGCGGAAGCGGCCGTGGGCCAGCTCCGTGTCGACGCTGGCGTCGGCGGCGACGAGGCCAGCCTCGGTGCCGTCGAACAGGCCGTCGTCGTCGGCGTCGGCGTCGCGGCAGCCGACCTTGCCATCGCCGTCCTCGTCGAGGCCGACGTTGGGCTCGGCGCCGTCGGCGAGGCCGTCGTCGTCGCTGTCGGCGTCCTTGGGATCGCAGCCGGCCGCGAGCTCTTCGACGTCGAGCAGGCCGTCGTTGTCGCTGTCGACGCCACCGAGGATGGCCTTGCCGTCGCTGGGATCCCCCTCGCCGCCGCTGACGGCACCGTCGTGGTTGCTGTCTTCGGCGCCGTCGCGGGCGCCGTCTCGGTCGCTGTCGGCGGCGAGGACACGCGTCGTCGTGGTCGGATCGGCGTCGGCGACGAAGCGGCCGCGGCTCAGGTCGGTGCCCACGACCGGCTTGACCACGCCGAGCTCGGTTCCGTCGAGCAGGCCGTCGTTGTCGCTGTCGGCGTCGAGCGCGCCCGGCAGGCCGTCGCCATCGGCGTCAAACGCGGCGTTGGCCTCGGCGCCGTCCGGCACACCGTCATCGTCGCTATCGGCGTCGAGCGGGTCGGTGCCGATGGCCAACTCGGCGACGTCGGGGATGCCGTCGGCGTCGGCGTCGACGACCTCGGCCTTGCTCTTGGGGTCGTTGGGATCGCTCTCGCCGGGGGCCGGACCGCCGCCCCCGCCGACGAGCAACAGGCTGCCGTCGCGGTTGGCGTCCTCGATGCCGTCGAGGATGCCGTCGCCGTCGCTGTCGGCGCGCAGCGGCGAGGTCGTGGTCGTGGGATCCGCGTCGGGGCGGAAGGCGAAGCGCAGCAGGTCGGTCGCGACGGTGACGGTCGTCTGGCCGCGCTCGAGGCCATCGGGCAGGCCGTCGTCGTCGCTGTCGGGGTCGTTGGCGTTGACCAGGCCGTCGCCGTCGAGGTCGTGGCTCGGGTTGTGCTCGGCGACATCGACCACGCCGTCGTCGTCGCTGTCGGCGTCGAAGGGATCGGTGCCGATGGCGACCTCCTCGGCGTCGGGCAGACCGTCGTCGTCGGCGTCCTTGGTGGCGGTGGCGCTGGCCTTGTCGTTCGGATCGCTCTCGCCGCTGCCCTGCTTGCCGTCGTGGTCGACGTCCTCGGCGCCGTCGCGCAGGCCATCCCCGTCGCTGTCGCTGGTCTGCGGATCGGTCGTCGTGCTGGGGTCGGCGTCGGCGATGAAGGCGCGCCGGCCCGGATCGGTGCCGAGCAGCGCGATGGTCACGCCGGCGCTCGGGCTGGTGACGGCGTCCGGCAGGGGCACGGCGACGCCCGCCTCGGTGCCGTCGAACAGGCCGTCGTCGTCACTGTCGACGTCCAGCGCGCCGATCAAGCCGTCGCCGTCGAGGTCCGCCAGGTTCTCCTTGCCGTCGATCAGGCCGTCGTCGTCGCTGTCGACGTCCAGCGGGTCGAGCGAGAGGCCGACCTCGACGCCGTCGCCCAGGCCGTCGCCGTCGGTGTCGCTCGTGACGCGGCTGGTGCCACGCTTGGCCTCGTCGGCGTCGCTGAGCGCGTCGCCATCGCTGTCGAGGTCGCGGTAGTCGGGCGTTCCGTCGTTGTCGCTGTCGATCGGGGTCGTCGCTGGCAGCGCGTCGCCGGCCTCCAGGGCGTCGGGGGCACCGTCGCCGTCGCTGTCGAGGTCGAGCGCGTCGATCGTGCCGTCCTTGTCGGTGTCGATCGCCTTGCCGCCGTCGGTCTCGTCGAAGTCTCCGATGCCGTCGTTGTCGCTGTCGGCGACCTTCCAGTTGGTGCCGATGGCCTTCTCGACGCCCGTTTTGAGGCCGTCCTGGTCGAAGTCGCCTTCGAGGTCGTCGTCGGCCACGACACCGTTGGTGCCGTCCTTCTTCTCCTGACCGTCCGACGAGCCACCGCCGTCGGTGTCGGCCAGGATCGGGCTCGTCTCGCCCGGATCGACCTTGCCGTTGTGGTTGGCGTCTTCGGCCCCGTCGTAGAGGCCGTCGCCGTCGCTGTCGGCCAGGATCGGCGAGGTTTCGCCGGGATCGACGACGCCGTTGTGGTTGGCGTCCTCGACGCCGTCGGGCAGGCCGTCCGCGTCGCTGTCGGCGAGCAGCGGCGAGGTCTCGCTCTTGCCCAGGGCGCCGACCGTGACCTCGCCGTCGTGGTTGGCGTCCTCGACGCCGTCGAGCAGGCCGTCGCCGTCGGTGTCGGCGACGATCGGGTTGGTCTTGGTCGCCGGGTCGAGATCGCCGCCCTTGCCGACCTCGATCGCGTCGCTGAGGCCGTCGTCATCGCTGTCGACCGCGTTCGGGTCGGTGCCGTACGTCTTGACCTCGACGCCGTCCGGCAGGGTGTCGCCGTCGCTGTCGGCCAGCAGCGGCGAGGTCTCGCCCGCGAGCTTGGCCCAGACGCCGTCGTGGTTGCTGTCCTCGCTGCCGTCGCTGAGGCCGTCGCCGTCGCTGTCGGACTGCTTCGGGCTCGTCTCCTTCGGCTTGCCCTTGGCGTCGAAGTCGACCTTGCCGTTGCCGTTGGCGTCCTCGATGCCGTCGTCGATGCCGTCGCTGTCGGTGTCCTTGGCGTTGGGGTTGCTGCCCGGGACGTTGGCCGGCAGGCCGCCGTAGGTCGCCTTGGTCTCGACGCCGTCGAGCAGGCCGTCGTCGTCGCTGTCGGCGTCGCGCGGGTGCGTGCTCTGGCGCACCAGCTTGCCCTGGGCGTCAGGCCAGAGGTGCTCGTATTCCTGCAGGTTGCTCAGGCCGTCGGCGTCGGGGTCGAGCTTGGCGTCGCTCGGGTCGAGCGGGTCGAGCGGCTTGCCCGTGCCGGCAGCGGTGCTGTAGGCGACCTCCCAGGCGTCGTCCATGCCGTCGTCGTCGCTGTCGGGATCGTTGGGGTCGGTCTCGTGGATGGCCTTGGTCCAGGCGCCGTCGCCGTTGCTGTCCTCGGCACGATCGTCGAGGCCATCCTTGTCGGTGTCGGGCTCGAAGGGATCGGTCTTGGTCGTCGGATCGGTGTCGGCGACGAACGCCGGGCCCGTCGCGTCGAGATCCTTGGCCGACGCCTGGGGCTTGCCGAGGCCGATCTCGACGCCGTCGCTGAGGCCGTCGCCGTCGGTGTCGAAGCGCAACGGCGAGGTCTTGCCGTTGATGATGGTGCCGAGGCCGCCGTTCAGGCTGATGGCGCCTTCGTTGCCGTCGAGGATGCCGTCATCGTCAGCGTCCGCGTCAAGCGGCGGCGTCACGAGGCGGTCGTCGGCCGGGAACACCTCCTGGCCGTCGTCGAGGCCGTCGCCGTCCGAGTCCGCGTCGTTGCCGTTGGTCAGCGTGACCTTGGCCTCGTAGTTGAGCGAGAGGCCGTCCTGGTCGGGGTCCTTGCCCGCGTCGTCGGCGGGATCGGCCGGGTTCGTCTTGTCGAAGACCTCGACCGGATCCCAGACGCCGCCGCCGTCGCTGTCGAGCAGCAGCGGGTTGCTCTTGTGGACGTTGACCTCGTCCCCGTCGCTGAGCGTGTCCCAGTCGGTGTCGCCCTGGGTCGGGTCGGTCTTGGTCGTGTAGTACTCGTATCCGTCGTCGAGGCCGTCTTTGTCGGTGTCCTTGGCCAGCGGGTCCGTCTTGACCGCCTTGACCTCCTCGCCATCGCTGAGGCCATCCTTGTCGGCGTCCGGATCGAGCGGCGACGTCAACGTCGTCTTGACCTCGTCACCGTCGCTGAGGCCGTCGCTGTCGCTGTCGGCGACGAAGCGGTCGGTGCCGGCCTTGTGCAGCTCGAACCAATCCGACAGGCCGTCGCCGTCGGTGTCGGCGAGGTCGTCGTCCGGCTTGGCCGGATCAGTGCCGTCGGTCAGGACCTCGGCGCCGTCGTTGCTGAACCCGCCGTCGGTGTCGGCGAGGATCGGGCTCGTCTTGTATTTCTTGATCTCGGCGCCGTCGCTGAGGCCGTCGCTGTCGCTGTCGATCAGCGTCGGGTTGCTGCCGTATTGCAGGACCTCGTCGCCGTCGCTGATGCCGTCGGTGTCGGTGTCGACCAGCTTGGGGTTGCTCGGCGGCACCTTGCCTGCGGGCTTGACCTCGGCCCCGTCGCTGAGGCCGTCGCCGTCGGTGTCGGCGTTGTTGGGATCGGTCTTGAGCTTGAACTCCGAGAGGTTGTCGAGGCCATCGCCATCCTTGTCGTCACCTGGGGCGGCGTCGAGTCCACCGAGGTACGACAGCTCCCAGGCGTCATCGAGGCCATCGCCGTCGCTGTCGACGGCGAGCGCCGGTGGAGCCTGGCCGCCGACCAGCAGCGCCGCCAGGATCGCGGCGGACCACGTCGACCCGCGTCGGGCTCGACGGACACGCGCGAGCATGGCCATGCTCGTGGGGTGGTTTGGTGCCTTCATCTTGACCTCGTCTGCAACTTGCGGCCCGGATCTTGCGTCGAAACGCCTGATGATGGAAGAAACTTGGAGCGTTGCGCCCCGACCGCAGGTTTCGCGGTGTTGCAACGCCCTGGAGCAGCCATGTCGATTCGGTTCGTGCATCGCCCATTCGCCGAGCTCTCGCTGATGGAGCTCCATGATATCTTCTGGTTGCGAAACGAGGTCTTCGTCTACGGCCAGAAGATCACCGACGAACCAGAGGTCGACGGCCATGACCCGGAGTGCACCCACGTCTTCGGCATCGACGACACGACAGGTCGCACCGTGGCGACCGCGCGCGTCTTCCTCGCCAAGACGCCGGTCAAGGTCGGGCGTGTGGCGGTCGCGCTCGATACGCAACGTGGCGGCGTCGGCACCGCGCTGATGCACGCGGTCCACGACGTCATCGGCGACCGCCGGGCAGCGCTCTCGGCCCAGGCCTACCTGCAGCGGTGGTACGAGCGTCTGGGCTGGATCGCCGAGGGCGGGATCTACGACGAGGCCGGAATCCCGCACATCTGGATGGTCCGCCCTGCGCCTGGCGACGCCGGGACCACCTAGCGACGCGCCGTCCTCGCGGACCTTCCCCCTCCTCGCGACGCGTCAAGAACCCGCCGCGAGCGACCTCCTGGTCGCGCCCTAGCGCAGCAACGCGGCGACGCAGTCGACCAGGCGCGGGTTCAGGGCTTCGAGGTGGTAGACCAGCAAGAAGTAGTAGGCCAGGAAGGCGGCGAAGATGCCGACGACCGCCGACGGCCGCCTGCGATGGCGCCAGAGCAGCAGCGTCCCGAGCGACACCAGCGCGAGCTTGACCGCGACGAACGCCAGGGGGTGCCTGTGCGCCAGGTCCGCCAGCAGCGGGTTGGCCTCGATGGCCTGGGCGCTCGAGATCCAGAACATCGTGAACACGGCGTCGAGCAGGTTGAGCACGAGGATCGCGCGCACAACCCACTCGAGCCAAACGAAGTGGGTGGCGCTGCCGACCCAGCTGGTCGAGAACCTGCGGCGACGTCGCCGGTCCGCGTCGCCCCCATCGGCTGGTCCGGTCGCGCTGCTGCGGAGGTCGCTCTCGCTCGGCTCGGTCACGGGGCTCCTCGGGCGGCGGGGCTGCGGATCGATGGCATAGGGTATCGATCCCGCCGGCTGCTGGCGAGTGCCGCCAACGCGACCGCGGGACGGCGGTGGCGTTGCACGGGCAGGCCATCGGTGTAGCATCGGGCGCTCGGTGGCTCGCGACGCGACACCCACGCACGGACGCGCGCGACACCGACCCCGAATTCCAAGGAGGATCTCGATGCATCCCAACAACTTGCACCGTCATGGCCACTGGGCGGGAGCGCTGGTTGCGTCGGCCCTGGTGCTCCCGGCGTGCGGCGGCTCGCAGGCCAAGACCGAGACCAAGGAGACCACGATGGCCAAGGCCACGGACGACGCGACCAAGCCCAAGACGCCCGCAGGCGAGCTCGAGCGTCGCTGCCAGGACAACCTGACGACCGCCAAGGCGAGCCGCGAGGCCATCGTCGCCCTGGCCGGCAAGACCGGCAACGCGGTGCGAGACGCGGTCTTGCAGTCGTACAACCGGATGCAGACGTCGCTGTCGAACGCCGAGGCCGAGTCGAGCCTGTGGCGCTCGGTGCACCCGGATGCCGAGATGCGCAAGGTCGCAGAGGCTTGCGAACGCGACGTCGCCGCCCTCGCCACCGCGCTCTCGCTGGACCGCCAGCTCTTCGAGGTCTTTGCGGGCCTCGGCACCGCCGGCCTGGACGACGTGACCAAGCGATTGGTCGACAAGACCATCGAGGACTTCAAGCGTTCGGGTGTCGACAAGGACGACGCCACCCGCCGACGCATCCGCCAGCTCAACGACGAGATCGTCAAGGTCGGTCAGGAGTTCAGCAAGACGATCATCCAGGACAAGCGCTCGATCTGGATCGCGCCGGCCGAGATGGACGGCCTGCCGGCGGATTGGGTCGCCGCGCACAAGCCCAGCACCGACGCCGCCCACGAGGGCAAGGTCGAGGTGACGACGGACTACCCGGACTACATCCCCTTCATGACCTACTCGACCTCGGATCGGGCGCGCAAGGAGCTCTACGTCACCTATCGGATGCGCGGAACGCCGGACAACACGGGCCATCTGCAGCGCCTGCTCGAGCTGCGCCACGAGCTCGCGACCCTGCTCGGCTACAAGCATTGGGCCGACTTCGTCACCGAGAACAAGATGATCGGCAGCGAGAAGAACGCCGCCGAGTTCATCGAGAAGATTCGGCAGCTTTCCGAGTCGCGCATGAAGAAGGAGCTCGCGTTGCTGCTGGCCGAGCAGAAGACCCTGGATCCCAAGGCCAAGCGGGTCGAGGACTGGCAGCAGGCCTTCGTCCTCAATCGACTCAAGCGCAAGAAGTTCGACTTCGACGCCCAGGCGCTGCGGCCGTACTTCCACTACGACAAGGTCAAGAAGGGCCTGCTCGACCTGACGTCGACGCTCTTTGGCGTCACCTACCGCAAGGTGGACCTTCCGGTGTGGTCGAGTGACGTCGAGGTCTACGACGTCTACGAGGGCGACTCCAAGCGCGGCACGATCTACCTCGACATGCATCCGCGTGACGACAAATACAAGCATGCCGCGCAGTTCACGCTTCTGAACGGCCTCGACGGCGTGCAACTTCCCGCCGGCGTCTTGGTGTGCAATTTCCCGAGCCCGCGCACCGGCAACGGCCTGATGGAGCACTCCCAGGTCGAGACGTTCTTCCACGAGTTCGGCCACCTGATGCATCACGTGCTCGGCGGCAAGCAGAAGTGGATGCGCTTCTCCGGCGTCGCCACCGAATGGGATTTCGTCGAGGCGCCGTCGCAGATCTTCGAGGAATGGGCCACGGACTACGACACGCTCTCGCGGTTCGCGACCAACGAGAAAGGTGAGACCGTGCCGAAGGTGCTGATCGAGAAGATGCGCAAGGCCGAGGAGTTCGGCAAGGCGCTGTGGGTCCGGCACCAGATGTTCTATGCCTCGGTCAGCCTGCAATTCCACAACCGCGACCCGAAGGGCCTCGACGCGAACAAGCTGGTCGCCGAGATGATGAACAAGTACTCGCCCTACAGCTTCGTCGATGGCACCGAGATGCAGAACAGCTTCGGCCACCTCAACGGCTACTCGGCCATCTACTACACCTACATGTGGTCGTTGGTCATCGCCAAGGACATGTTCAGCAAGTTCGAGAAGAGCGGCATCCTCGACCCAAAGACGGCGATGGAGTATCGCCGGACGATCCTCGACCCGGGCGGCAGCAAGGACGCCGCCGAGCTGGTCCGCGACTTCCTGGGTCGCCCCTACGATTTCAAATCGTTCCAGGCTTGGCTCGATCGCGACTGATCGCGCCACCTTCGGACGAACGCCCGCGCGACGCCCCTTGCGGCGCTTGCGCCCCCATCCTGTTGGAGGCCATCGATGAATCATCGCTCCCACCACCGCGGCCCGGCCGCGCCCAAATCCCTGATGCCGATCGCCGAGCAGCGCTTCCTGGAGGACGCGCTCTCGGGCATCCCGACCACGCCGAGCCCGGGGTCGACCGCCGGCGCCGAGGAGCTCACCCGCTACAACCACCACGCCAATCCCTACCTGCGCGCGTTTGCGCGCGTCTTGTGGTGCGGCTATGCCCTGTCGCGCGGTCAGGTCGCCGAATGCCACAGCCGCTTCCAGACGGCGATCCGCGACGCGAAGCTCGCTGCGGTCGACGCGGTGACCGTCGCCGCGCTCGACGACGCCGCAGCTGCGCTCGATCGGTCCATGGCTCCGGATGGTTCGGTCACGATGTTCCTCAGCGAGCTGCGCGAACGCACGCTGCAGCGCCTCTGGGCCCGCGTCTGCGAGACGTCGCACATGGATCCGCCGAGCTTCTCGCGCATCTTCGCGTTGCGGGCGCAGAAGCCGACCGCCGCCGAGGAAGAGGCGCACGACGAGGCGGACATCGCGGCCTTCCTCCTTGATGCCGACGAGGACGAAGACGACGACGACGACGGCGACGACGACGACGGCGACGACGACGACGACGACGACGACGACGACGACGACGATGACGATGACGATGACGACGACGACGATGACGATGACGATGACGACGACGACGATGACGGCGACGACGACGACGATGCCGGCGCCCCGGCAGTGACCACCGCAGCCGCCGCCCCCGCCCGTTCGCGCGGCGAGCGCGACGCTGGCCGCCGTGCTTCCGCTGGCGAAGGCGGAGCCGGCAAGGCGTGGGAGAGCAAGGTGAGCCGCTCCGGCCAGGCCGACCAGCTCGGCGAGTTGCTGCTGGCGGCAGCGGCCGAGCTGCTCAAGGGTGCGCGCGGCGCGGGCGTCAAATCTGGCGCCTTGCAGCTGGAGATCAAGGTCAGCGTGGCCGGTGGCGCCGGCCAGCGCCGCGAGGCGAAGCCTGCGGTCGGCGGCGAAGCGAAGGGCGATGCCAAGGGTGACGCGAAGGGTGACGCGAAAGG
Source organism: uncultured Enterobacteriaceae bacterium (assembly GCA_964586155.1). Classification (GTDB taxonomy): domain Bacteria; phylum Myxococcota_A; class UBA9042; order UBA9042; family UBA9042; genus SXNM01. Next base: position 65,362 of record CAZPHC010000030.1, read on the forward strand.
CGACGCCGCCAAGAGCAGCCGCCGCCGCCGCCGTCGCCGCAAGTAGGACGGCTCCGATCCGCGTCCGCGGGCATCTGGGGACCCAGGAGCCTGCGGACGCGGCCCGTCCGCGCTAGCCCTGGATGATGCCCGCCATGGTCAGCAGCGGCTTGGCGACGCCACCGAGGCCTTCGGCGACGATGCAGCCGACGGCGATGGTGGTCAGCGTCAAATCCCGGACGCCCGCGAAGCGTCCGAGCGCCCACAGCGCCACACCGCCAACGAAGAAGGCCCAGTCGAACGCGACGGGCAGCACCAGGCCGAGGCCGACCCCAAGCGACGACGGCAGCCAACGCTGCAGCGGCGTCTTCTGCTCGAGCACGACGTAGACGACCCCGAGGACGCCCGCGAGCAGCATCGCCTCGAGCGCGTGCGGCGGCAGCTGCTTCTGGCCCTCGAAGATCTGTGCGCTTGCGGCCCACATCTTCGCGACCGGCGCGGGGAGATCGCCACCTTCGACGCTGAGGGTATGGTTCGCCGCGATCTGCTGGAACACCGCCGCGCCGACGGCCGCGCACGGGACCACGGTGGCCGCTTGGGCCCAGAACTGCCAGCGCGACGGCACGCCGAACGTGCGCCCGTAGACGAGGTCGCCGGTCAGGTTGCCCGCCTGCGCGCCAGAGCCGGCGACCATGCCAGCCCCCGTCAGGTTGATGGCCGCAGCCGAGCCACCGAGCGCCGCCGTGATGCCCTGGAGCAAGATGCCCATCACACGCGCCGGGTTGAAGGCGGTCTGCGCGGCGGCGCGGGTGGCGATCACGTTCTGGACCAAGCCGCCAAGGATCAGCAGCGCCAGGCCGATGCCCCAGTTCACGCCAAAGGCGACGTCCATCAGCACCACGCTGCCGATGACAGCGACCGCGAGCAGGATCATCCACGGTCGAGCCTCGATCGGCGCGTCGTCGTCACCCGCGGCGTCTTGGTGCGCCTTGCCCAGCCGCGCCAGCGAGCCGATCGCGTCGACGAGCACGCGCCAATGCAGCGCCATGCCGGCGAGGCCAGAGGCGACCAGGAAGCCGATGCCGGGCCAGACGAAGCGATGCGGAGCCGCCGGCGTCTCGAGGTGGGGCGCCATGAGCAGCAGGATCGCGCCGCCGACAAAGAAGCCGATGCACGTCGACATGCCCATCAAGTACGCGCCGCCGATGGCGAATGGCGACCATGCCACCGCCGCGCCGTACGCCGACAAGCCCAGCAGCGTGACCTCAGTGGCCTCGGGAAAGAGGCCGAACCCGCCGTCGTTGTTGCCCACGACCCAGGCGAACGCCGCCAGGCCCGACATCAGCAGGTAGCGCGGCTGCTTCGGATCGCCGTCGAGCACCAACGCCGAGATCACGCCGGCCGTCGCCTTGCTGCCCGGCCACGGCAGATTGTCGTGCAAGATCAGGAGCTGCCGCAGTGGAACGACAAACGCGAGACCGACGAGGCTCGACGCGACGCCGAAGCCGAACATCTCGAGGAAGGAGTAGCTGGTCCCTGTCGCCATGACCTTGGCGGCAAAGAAATTGCTGATGAATCCGAAGCTACCTCCGGCCGAGCCCATGGTCGCGACCAGCACCATCTCGCTGCTGTCGATCTTCTGCCGCGACAAGAAGAACGTCGCGAAGAAGAACAGCGCCGCGATGGTCGGCCCCTCCTCGATGACGCCGAACGAGAGCGTCAGGTAGGCGTTGATCGCGCACAGGCCGAGCGCGAGCACAAAGCCACTGACGAGGGCGCGAACGCTCGGGCGCCGCGGCGCTGCGGCGTCGCCCAGGGCCTCGCTGCTCATGGGCAGACGCCGAAGTCAGCGTCCTCGTCGATCACGCACTCTGCGTCGCCAGCGCAGAACAAGAAGACATCGTCGCAGACGCCGCCCTTGGCGATTCCCTCGCAGGTCGCGTGCATGTTGCCGGCGCTGCAGGTGGCGCCGAAGTCCTTGCAGTCGATCGAGAATGGCTGCGATCCATAGCAGTCGAGCAGCACGTGGCTGCCCTTGCAGTCACCGATCTCGTCCTCGGTGCACGCTGGCTGGCCGGTCTGGCAGGCGGCGTCGGGCTTCCCGGCGGTGTAGACGCAGCCGGCGCCGGCGCCGGCGCAGAAGGCCCAGTCGAGCTCGTCGTCGTCGTTGAAGTAGGTGCACGTCGCGTCCTTGGGCAGGACGCAATCGTAGCCGTAGTCGTCGCTGATCTTGGCGCACGAGGCGCCCTCGCCGTCGTCACAATCGTAGCTCTGGTCGCCGACGCCGACCTCGCAGTAGGTCAAGGTCGTGCCGACGCAGACGCCCTGCTCCGGGGCCTTGCAGACCGGTCCTGCCGCGTCGGTGCCGTCGCTTCCGCCGCTGTCGGTCCCGGCTGTGGTGTCGCCGCCCGCGCCATCGCTGGCGCTGTCGGCGCTGACGTCGCCAGTGGCGTCGCTCGTGGCATCACTGACCGCGTCGACCGCTCCGCCGCCGCCGCCGCCGCCACTGCCGCCGCACGCCGCCACCAACGACGCGAGCGCGAGCCCCACCACAGTCCAACGAGCAGCCATCCAGACAGAGCCGTCCATGCGATCCTCCACGGGCGCGAGCGCCAATCCAGTCGGGGCAAGACTATCGGATCGGCGGCGCAGGACAATGGCCGCTGGGCACGAAGCCGCGCCGTCGGCGGCGATCGGGCGCATCCGCGCGACGCCGGCCCGGGCGCTGCCGCCGTGGACACCGCTCAAGCGTCGTGGACGAGGTCACGCATCCCGATCAGGCCCGTGGCACCTGCGCGACGTCGCTGCGCCGCCATGTGAGCGGCACGGACGGCCCCCTGGGCGAAGACACCGCGATCCCGGCCATCGTGCGTCAACACCAACCCCTCGGCCGGCCAGGCGAAATGCACCTCGTGATGCCCGACGATGTCGCCCAGACGCATGGCGTGCATGCCGATCTCGCCCCGCGGCCGGGCGCCGACCAGCCCGGAGCGCCCGTGGCGCAGCACGTCGTCGAGCGTCTGGTTGCGGCCGCGTGCCACCGCCGTGGCGAGGGCGAGGGCGGTGCCCGAAGGCGCGTCGACCTTGTGGTGGTGGTGGCTCTCGACGATCTCGACGTCCGCGTCGAGGCCGAGAACGCGGGCCGCCCGCGTCGCGAGGTCGGCCAGCAGCGCCACGCCGATCGAGAAGTTCGCGGCCTGGAACACCAGCGTCTCGGCGGCCGCCGCCGTGACGATGGCGTGTTCGTCGGCGCCGAGCCCGGTGGTCCCGAGGACCCAGGCCCAGCCGTGGCGTACGCAGAGGGCGGCGTTCGTCGCGACCGCGTCCCGATGCGAGAAGTCGATCAGCACGTCCACGGCCTCGCCGGGGATCTCCTGGGCCGGCACCGTGCCGGCGGTGCCCTCGCGGCCGATGCAGCCGACCAAGGTCATCGCCGGATCGGCCTCGACGAGCGCGGCCACGCGCTGGCCCATCCGGCCGTCCGGGCCGACGACGACGACGCCGATCGTTCCGTCCACTCGCATCCGACACTCCGTGCTTCGCCCGCAGGCGATGGGTTCAGGCAGGCGCGCTCGCGATCCAGGTCGCGACGAGCATGGACATCGACATGGAGGCCCGCTGGACGGTTGCCGGCCGATCGGCGGTGCCCAACCACGCGCCGATCACCGCCATCGACGCGGCGCCGGTCTGACGCACCGCCTCGATGTCGTCGATGCCGAGGCCGCCGATGGCCACCACGGGCTTCGCCGTCGTCCGGACGGCCGCCGCGAGGGCCTCGAAGCCGACGGCGGGCCCGGCCCCCTGCTTGGAGTCGGTGGCGCGCACCGGACCGAAGCCGATGTAGGTCACGGGCATCCGTCGCGCGATCTCGACCTGCGCGAGGTCATGGGTCGAGTAGCCGATGATGGCGGCGTCGCCGAGGGCGAAGCGCGCGGTCGTCGGCGAGAAATCGTCCTGGCCGACGTGCAGGCCGGCGCCGGGCTTGGCGCCGTGCGGCTGCACCGCCGAGAGCGCGTCGTTGAGGAGGACCGGGACGCGGTCGCCGAGCGCATCGACCATCATGCCGTAGACCTTGGGTAGCTGCAGGCCCTGGATCGGCCACGACTTGGCGCGCAGCTGGACGGCCGTGGCGCCGGCGTCGACCGCAGCGCGGGCGTAGTCGAGCAGCATCGACGCCTCGTCGGCGCTGTCCTCGGGCAGCAGCGGCTGCAGCCGGTCAACGTCCAAGATGGCGTAGATCCCCGGTTTCCAGGCCGTCATCACGTCTCCTGCGCGTCGCCGTCGTCCGCTGCCGCGTCCTGCGCGTCGAAGACCAGCGGACCGCGGTCCAGGTGCAGCGTCATCAGCGCGGCGTCTTCGCCGTCGCCATAATAGCCGGGGCGGATGGCGTCGAACAGGAAGCCGAGATCCGCGTACAACGCCCGCGCGGGGGTGTTCGAGACGCGGACTTCGAGCGTCGCGAAGCCAGCGCCCGCCGCGCGCGCGCGCCGCAACATCGCGATCAGCAGGTGGCGCCCGAGGCCACGGCGGCGCCACGGCGCGGCGACGACGACCTGCAGGATCTGCAGCTCGTCGACCACGAGCCAGCACAGCACCGCGCCACAGAGCACGCCGTTGTCGAACGCGGCGATGCTGCGCGTCAGATCGTTGGCCAGCTCCTCGCGCAGCCCCTGCTTGGTGAAGGGATCGGGCAGCCCCTCGCGCTGGACGACCTCGTAGGCGTCGAGATCCGACGGCACCAGCGGTCGCAGCACGAAGCCCGGCAAGGGCGCGAACGTCCTAGGCATCGTCGCCCTGCGCGATCTCGCGCAGCGGCCTGCGGACACGGGCCAGGTCGACCAGGTGGGCGCGCAGGCCCTCGACGCCGTCACCTTCGCTGGCGCTGGTCGCGATCAACGGATGGCGCAGCTCCATCGCGACCCGAAGCTGCTCGAGCCGCGCACCGCGACGGGTGCGAGCGAGCTTGTCGATCTTGGTCGCGACGACCCGGACCTCGAGCCGATGTTCGCGCAACCAGACCAGGAAGCCGAGCGTATCGGCGTCGGGGTCTCGCCGGATGTCCCAGAGCAAGAGCACGGCACGTAGGGTCGGTCGCTCGGTCAGGAACGACTCGATCATCACGCCGAGGCCGCGCGAGACGGCGGCGCCTGCCGCGGCGTGGCCGTAGCCCGGCAGGTCGCAGAGGCGCAGACGAACGCCGCTGGCGTCCTCGACGTCGAAGATGTGGATCCGCTGCGTTCGACCGGGCGTGCGGCTGGTGCGCGCGAGCTTGCGGCTGCCGCAGAGCGCGTTCAACAACGAGGACTTGCCGACGTTGGACCGTCCGATCAGCGCGAATTCCGGGGCGTCGGCCGTCAGACCACGGGCGCTGTCGAGCGAGCCCAGGTACATCACCGACGGGAACGCCGCGGTGGCGCCGCTGCCCTGCCCTGCCACGCCGCGGCCGGCCTCGACGGTCTTGACCGGCCTGGCCGCCGGTGCCTTGGTCGCAGCGCCGGCCGCAGCGCCGCGCGTCGGCGTGACCTTGGCGGCGTCGCGCTGGCCAGCGGGCTTGGTCGGTGCCGGTCGCACGCGGCTCGCGGCGCGCCCACCGGTCGTGACCTCGCCTGGGCGACCGCTGCGGCTGCCGCGTCGACCGCCACCTGCGCTGGCCGGGGGACGGCGGTTCATTCGTAGACCTCGGCGCGGTGCAGGTGGGCCATGACCAGCGGACGGCGGTCCACGGCGCGGCGGAAGTAGCGCTTGACGTACGCGGCCGTCTCGTCTTCGAGCGTGTCGTCGCTCATGCCCTGCTTGGACATCCGCGTCAGCCAGGGGGCGAGCTCGTCGGCCAGGTCGTCGAGCAGCCGGCCGCCGTCGGTCCACAAGCCACGCGAGCTGACGCGCACGTCGGGCTCGTCGGTCGTCATGTCGACGCTGACCGCGACCGTGCCGTTCCAGGCCAGGTCGTAGCGGTCGTTGACGCCGAGCGACGCGGCCGTGCCGGCGCGATCGTTGTCGACCACCCAGGGCTCGGCTTCGATCTCGCCGACCTTCTTGGGCCCCTCGGGGCTGAGCTCGATGACGTCGCCGTTCGTGATGATCAGCGGCACCTTCGCGCCCTGCCCTTCGGCGATGGAGGCGTGCTTGAGCAGGAACGGGTACACGCCGTGCACCGGCAGGAAGAACGTCGGCCGGACCGCCTCGAGCAACCAATCGAGCTCGCCCGCCGCCGCGTGGCCCGAGGCGTGGATCGGCCAGCGATCGTCGCGGTGGATGACCTCGACGCCCTTGCGGCAGAACCCGTCGATCATCGAGTAGATGGCTCGATCGTTGCCCGGGATCTTGCGCGCCGAGAGCAGCAGCGTGTCGCCCTTGCGTGCCCGGATCGTCGGATGGGTGCCCGCCGCGGCTCGCGCGAGCGTCGCGCGTGGCTCGCCCTGGGAGCCGGTGCAGACGATGCAGACCTCGTGATCCTCGTAGCGATCGAGGTGCTTGGCGTCGATGATCATCGACTCGTCGATGCGCATGCCGCCCCAAGCGCGGCAGGCGTCGAGGTAGCGGAAGATCGACCGGCCGGCGAGCGCGACCTTGCGCCCGTTGGCCCGCGCGGCCTCGATGACGCCGTGGATCCGGTACAGGTTCGACGCGAACAGGCCGATGAGCACACGGCCGCGGAAGGTCGAGATCGCTTCGCGCAGACCTTCGGCGACCTCCGCCTCGGAGCGCGAGAACCCGGGCACCTCGGCGTTGGTCGAGTCCGAGAGCATCGCCAGGACGCCCTCTTCGCCGAAGCGCCGGAAGCCCTCGATGTCGAACTCGGTGCCACAGGGCAGGCCTTCGTCCCGCTTCCAGTCGCCGGTGAAGAGCACGTTGCCGATCGGCGTGCGGATCGCGAGCGAGACGCAATCCGGGATCGAGTGCGTCACGCGCAGGAAGTCGAAGCTCAACTCGCCGATGCGCAGGTTGCCGCCCGGCGCGATCTCGCGCAGGTCGAGCGTGCCGATGCCGCGGCCCTTGGCCTTCTCGGCCAGCAGCGCCAGCGTGAACCTGGTGCCGTAGACCGGCAGGCCGAGGCGCGACGCGACGTAGGGGACCGCGCCGATATGGTCCTCGTGGCCGTGCGTCAGCACGATGGCGCGCAGGCGGTCGGCGAGGCGATCGAGCAGCGACAGCGAGGGCAACACGAGGTCGGCGCCCGGCTGGCGTTCGTCAGCGAAGAGCACACCGCAGTCGAGCAGTACGAGGTCATCGCCGTAGCCGATGAGCATGTTGTTCATGCCGATCACGCCGACGCCGCCTAGCGGGGCGAGCAGGACGCGATCCTTGGTTCGCGGCAATGGCACGTCAGGCCCCCTGGAGGGCGATGGCGATCCCCTGCCCGCCGCCAATGCAGGCGCTACCGATGGCGCGCTTGCCGCGACCGTTCTTGAGCTGCCACGCCTGGTGCACGCTGATGCGCGTACCGCTCGCGGCGAGCGGGTGGCCGACCGCGATCGCGCCGCCGTCGACGTTGGTCTTGGCCGGGTCGAGGTCGAGCGCCTTCATCACCGCGAGCACCTGCGGCGCGAACGCCTCGTTGACCTCGACGAGATCGACGTCCGCGAGCGACCAGCCGGTCAGGCCGAGCACGCGCTGCACCGCAGGCACCGGGCCGATGCCCATGACCGTCGGATCGCAGCCGACCGCGGCGAAGGCCGCGACGCGGGCCAGCACCGGCCAGCCCAGCGCCGCCGCACGCGCCGCGGTCGTGACGAGCACGGTCGAGGCGCCGTCGACGATGCCCGACGCGGTGCCGGCCGTGACGCAGCCGTCCTTCTCGAACACCGGCGGCAGCTTGGCGAGGCCCTCTGCGGTCGTCTCGGGGCGGGCGTGCTCGTCCTTGTCGACGATCTTGTCGCCGCGCTTGTTCGGGATCACGACGGGCGCGAGCTCGTCGCGGAACGCGCCGGCAGCGATCGCGGCGGCGAAGCGCTGCTGCGACTGCAGCGCGTACGCGTCACAGGCCGCCCGGCTGATCTGCGACTCGCGCGCCAGCTTCTCGGCGGTGTTGGCCATGGCCATGCCGGTCATCGAGTCGGTCAGGCAGGTCCAGAGGCTGTCTTCGAACGGGGCGGCCGCACCGAAGCGCATGCCCCAGCGCGCGCCACGAACGACGTGCGGCGCCTGGCTCATCGACTCGGTGCCGCCCGCGAGTACGACCTCGGCCATGCCGAGCTCGATCGCCGCGACGGCCTGGGCGATGGCCTCGAAGCCCGAGCCGCAGAGCCGGTTGAGTGTCAGCGCCGGCGCCGCGATCGGGGCCCCCGCGCGCAGGCCGACGTGGCGGGCCAGGTAGATCGCGTCGGCGGAGGTCTGCAGCACGTTGCCGACGTAGACCGCGTCGATCACGCCGGGATCGGCGTCGACGCTGGCCAGTGTGGCCTTGGCCGAAGCCACGGCGAGGTCGGTCGCGGTCAGGTCGCGCAGCGAGCCGCCGAAGGCGCCAAACGGCGTGCGCTTGCCGGCGACGAGTACGATGTCCTTGGTGGGGGCGAGCATGGAACCTCCGCAGCGATGACGTCGTGTCGTCGCGGGCAGGTTCTAGGCGTCAGGACGCGACAACGCAAGGCGGACCGGGCCTCCGGGTGCAATTCCGCGCCACAGCGAGGTGACGACCCGCTCACGGCACGATGTAGAACTGCTCTCCGCGGCGCAGCAGGCCGAGCTCGTGGCGCACGGCGTCGACCCGCACCTCCTTGCGCCGGCGCAGGGCCTCGAGCTTGGCCCGCAGCCGATCGGTCCGCGCGCGTTCCTGGTCGCGTTGGCTGGAGACGGTCGCGAGCTCTTCGCTGCGATCGTGGAAATTGCCTTCGCGTTCGAAGGCGCTCGCGATGCCCCAGGCCGCCAGGCAGAGGTAGAGGACCGCGACGACCTGGACCAGGGCCGAAGCGACACGCCGGACCCGGCGGGCGGCGGGCAGGCGCTGGCGCAGCGGCTCAGGGAGCGCCTCGTGGGTCCGGCGCAGGTGCTTGCCCATCCACGCCGTCAGCGACGGCCACGCCCGCGGCGAGACGCGGCGCAGCTTGCGGTTCGAGGGGCGGGACGTGGGGAGGATTCGGGACGGCATCCGGACTCCGAGCGACGATCTCGCCAGGAGCCTGCCCGATCACGATCGCGCGTCCAGAAACTTGCCGAATCCGATCCTGCTCGTCGCCCGGCCGTCGAGGCGATCAGGTCGAGGGCGACGGCAGCTGCCGCGCCACCGTGGGACCGTTGCGCGGGATCCGGACCAGGAACGTGGCGCCGCCGCCGGGGGTCTCCTGGTGGCTGACGCTGCCGCCATGAGACTCTGCGAACTGGCGGACCATCGCGAGGCCGAGGCCCGTCCCTTCGGCCTTGCCGTGGCTGGCGAAGGCCTCGAACATCCGCGGCAGGAACGCCTCCGGTACGCCCGGGCCGTCGTCGACGAACCAGAACACAACGTCATCCCCCTCACCGACGATGCGCATCGTGAAGTGGCCCCGCGCCCGCCCCGCTGGCCCCGACGCCATGGCATCGCGCGCGTTGCGCGCCAGATTCTGCACCACGCGCAGCAGCTTGAAGCCGTCGAGCCTGGCGACGCCGCGATCGAGCGCCTCGACCCGGACCTCGACGTCGGTGTCGGCGAAGACCTGGCGCACGAGCTCCTCGGCCTCGGCGGCGAACTCGGCGAGCATCACCTTCTGCACCAGCAGCTCGCGGGTGCCGCGCGCGAAGTCCAGGACCTCCCGCGACATCTGCACGACCCGGTCGAGCTGGCGCAGCACCGTCGCTGCCAGACGCTCACGTTGCATCTGGTCCGGCGTCGTCGCCATCATCTGGACGTAGCCCGACGCGATCGTCATCGGCGTGCGGAAGTCGTGCAGCACCATCGAGAGCGTGCGCCCGAGCGAAGCGAGCCGGCCCTGACGCTCGTCGCGCTCACGCGCCTGGAAGCGGGCCACGATCCGGGCGACGCTGGACGCAGCGACCGAGATCAACTTGACGTCCGCCTCGTCGAAGCAGGCGCCCGGCGCGCTGCGGCCATAGAGCCCCAACGCGCCGATGACGCCGTCGTCCGCTTGCAGCGGCGTCGTCAGGCCGGAGCTCGGCGTGAAGCCAAAGCCCTCCTCGGAGGCGAGCTGCTCGTCGATGTCGTCACCGCCGTCGCAGACGCTGCGGCCGTGGCCGCCGCCGAGCACCTGCGTGACGTAGCCGCAGCGCGACTCGAAGTTGAGGCGCTCGACCTCGCCGTCGTCACGCCGAAGGCGGTGCGTGACGATCCGACCGGCCGGAGCCAGCAGCGCGACCTGGGCCACCTCGCAAGGCAACGCGCGCTGCAGCTCGTGCAGCAGCAACTCGAGCGCGCCCTCGAGCGATTCGGCCTCGGCGACCTCGCGCTCGATCTGGTAGAGCAGGTCGATCTCGCGCACGCGCTCCTGCAGCTCGTTGCGCGCGCTCTGCAGCTCCATGTTGCGGCTGAGCAGGCTGCGGGTCAGATCGCTGTTGACCACGGAGATCGCGGCCATCGCCATGATCGTCCGCATCATGAACTCGTCATCGACCGTGAAGTAGCCGGTGCGCTTGTTGATCGCCTGGGCGACGCCGATGATCGTGCCGTCGCGATGGCGCAGCGCCTGGCAGAGCATGGAGCTGGTGCGGAAGTTGTGGACCTGATCCCAGGTCGGATCGAAGCGCGGGTCCTGGTAGACATCGCGGATGTTCAGGTCCCGTCCGGTCGCCGCGACCCAGCCGGCGATGCCCTCGCCGACCGGGAGGCGGATGTCGATCAGGTCGTCGCCCTGGGCCACCGAGCTCCAGAGCGTGTGGCCGTCCGGACCGAGCAGGTAGAGCGTCGAGCGCTCGGCGTCGAGCAGCTCGGACACCCCGCTCATGATGATCTGCAGCAACTCGTCCTGGCGCAGCTGGGTCGACAGGCTGCGCGCGATGCTCAGCACCACGCCGAGTCGGGGATCCAACGCCGCCGTCCGGGCAAGGAACTCGCCCGTCTGCGACAACCCCGCCTCTGCCCTGCGCCGACGCTCGCTCAAGGGACCTCCGCGATTGCACCATAGACTGCCCTCGTCGGCAGCAAAAGGCCCCACTTGGCGCGGCCGGGGTGCGGCTCGCGCTTGTCGCCGGGCGAGCGGGCATGGCACGGTGCAAGCAGGGACAGGCCACGTCGGCCGCAAGGGATGCGGCTCGCGTCGAGGCGCAACGTCCGGACGCCATGCGACACGACTCTCGACCAGCCAAGCAGGGCTCCCCCGGCAGCGAGCACGCCCCGAACGCGGGGGCGGGCGCGGATGTGCGCGGCGGTTCCCAGCTCCGCGGCCATCGCTACGAGACGTCGAAGGCGCTGCAAGGCGAGGCTCCGGCCCAGGGGGCGCAGGCCCGCAGCGGCCCGAGCGCTGGCCGCCACGACGCCAGCGAGGTCGCCGCCACAGCGCTGCTCGAGGCCCACGGTGCGCGCTTGCACGCGGGCGCCGAGCGCGTCGGCGTACCGGCGTCGTCCGTCGCGGCCGTCGTGCTGGCCGAGGCCGCCGCGCTCGGCGAGCGCCAGCCGGACGCCCTGGCGATGCGCTTCGAGCCCTACGTCTTCTGGCAGCAGACCGGTCGTTGGGTCGTCGCGACGCATCGCGATCAAGCCGCAGAGCAAGCCGCGTTTCGCGAGGCCGGCACCATCGACGAGGGCGCCGCGCTGCACGCTCTGCGCATGGGCATCGCCCAGATCGCGGGCAGCGAGGCCCGGAGCGCGGGCTACGACGACGCCGCGACGATGTTCCGCGCCTTCCAGGGCGACGAGGCCGCGCAGCTCGAGGGCCTCTTTGGCGTCATCGCCGCCGACGCGCCGCTGCAACAGGCGATGGTCGGCGAGGACTGGGCCGTGGTCGCAGCGCATCGCGCCGGTCCGGCCTGGGTCGCGCTCGGCTACGACGACGCGCTGGCCGCCGGTGCCGCCGCCTGGAACGAAGTCGCCCCGGCCCACGGCGGCGACGACGACGAGGGCGACACGCCGCGCAAGCCCAAGCGTCGACGCGGCGGGCCGTGACGGCACCAGCCCGCAGCGCGGCCGCCCCCGGCACCACCTCGGATCAGGCGCGGATCAGCACGGCGGCCATGTAGCCAGCGAAGGCGAGCAACATCGCGACGCCCGCGACGCGCGAGATCTCGCGCCGCCATTGGGCCAGAGGCCACAGCATCAACGCCGCAGCGACGGCGATCGCGAGGTCGAAGTCGCGGACCGCGGCGGTCACGGGCAGCGGCACGATGCTCGCCGTCACGCCGCAGATGCACAGGATGTTGAAGATGTTGCTGCCCACCACGTTGCCGACGGCGATGTCGGCCTCGCCCTGGCGCGCAGCGGCGAACGTCGTGACGAGCTCCGGCAGCGACGTCCCAGCGGCCACGATCGTCAGGCCGATCACGGACTCCGACACGCCGAGGCCGCGCGCCATCTCGACCGCGCCGGTGACCATCGCGTCCGCCGCGAAGATGATGACGCCGAGGCCCGCGACCATCATCGCGACCGCCGTGAGCATGGGCCGCTTGCCCGCAGCCGCCACGGCCGTGGCCGCCATCACGACGGTGACGCCGGCGACCAGCGCGGCGGTCTGGGCCATGCCGAAGGCGCCGAGCGCCGCCGCGCCGCCGATCAGCGCGACGCCGCCGAAGACCATTGCAAGGTCGAAGCGGCTCAGCGCCTCTTCGCGCTCGATCTCGTCCTGTTCGGCGTGGTCGAGGTCCGCCTTGCTCCGCGACGCCCGTTCGCGCTGCGCGGCCCAGACGGTCTGCGCGACGTAGGCGACCAGGCCCACGCTCAGCAGCGCACCGTCGACCGGCCCGAGCAGGCCGTCCCACGCCATGACCGCGAGCGCCACCGACGCCAGGGCGAGTACAGGCAGATCGACCCGGATCATCCGGCTCGCCACGGGCAGCCGTTGCAGCAGGGACGCCACGCCCAAGATCAGCCAGATGTTGAAGATGTTGCTGCCGACGACGTTGCCGACCGCGAGCTCGGCGGCGTCGGCGAGGCCGCTGGTCAGGCTGACCGCCAGCTCCGGCGCCGAGGTGCCGAAGGCGACGATGGTCAGGCCGACCACCATCGGCGAGATGCCGAGGATCCGGGCACCGCGCGCCGCGCCCCGGACCATGCCGTCGCCACCGACGACCAGGGTCGCGAGGCCACCGAGGAACAGCGCGAGAGCGAGCGGGATGTTCACGGGCCTCCTAGTCGTCGGTCGAGAGCACAGCGAGGAAGGCGCTCTGTGGGATCTCCACGTTGCCGACCTGCTTCATGCGCTTCTTGCCCTTCTTCTGCTTCTCGAGCAGCTTGCGCTTGCGCGAGATGTCTCCGCCGTAGCACTTGGCCGTGACGTCCTTGCGCAAGGCCTTGATCGTCTCACGGGCGATGATCCGGCGGGCGATGGCGGCCTGGATCGGCACGTCGAACTGCTGCCGCGGGATCAACTTGCGCAGCTTCTCGACCAGGTCGCGGCCGCGATCGTAGGCCGTGGACTCGTGGACGATCAGCGAGAGCGCGTCGACGGTCTCGGCGGCCACCAGGATGTCGAGGCGAACCAGCTTGCCGGGACGGAACTCGATCATCCGGTAGTCGAGGCTGCCGTAGCCGCGGGTGACGGTCTTCAGGCGGTCGAAGAAGTCGTAGATGATCTCGGCCAGCGGCATTTCGTATTCGATGACGACGCGCTTCTCGGAGAGGTAGCGCATGTCCTTCTGGATGCCGCGGCGTTCGGTGCACAACTTGACCACGGGCCCGATGTAGTCGGACGGCACGTGGATGGTCGCCAGGACGAACGGCTCCATCACGGCGTCGCGCTTGTCCGACTCCGGCAGGTCGCTCGGCGACGAGATGTCGTGCGTCGTGCCGTCGAGGTTGACGATGCGGTAGACGACGCTCGGGGCCGTGGTGATCAGGTCGCAGTCATACTCGCGCTCGAGGCGCTCCTGCACGACCTCCATGTGCAGCAAGCCGAGGAAGCCGCAGCGGAAGCCGAAGCCGAGGGCGACGGAGGTCTCGGGCTCGTAGGTGAAGGCCGCGTCGTTCAGGCTCAACTTGGCCAACGCGTCCCGCAACATCTCGTATTCGTGCGACTCGACGGGGAAGATGCCGCAGTAGACCATCTGCTGGACTTCCTTGAAGCCAGGAAGCGCCGAGGTGGTCGGGTTGCGCGCGGAGGTCACGGTGTCGCCGATCTTCACGTCGGAGATCTGCTTGATGCCGCAGACGATGACGCCGACCTCGCCGATGTTGAGCGCGTCGACCTCGGTGACGGCGGGCTTGTGCACCCGGACCTCGAGGATGTCGTAGTCGCGGCCGCTGGCGAGGAAGCGGACCTTGTCGCCCTTGCGCAGCACGCCGTCGACGACGCGGACCTGGACCAGGACGCCACGGTAGGTGTCGTATTGCGAGTCGAAGATCAGGGCGCGCAGCGGCTTGTCCGGCTCGCCCTGCGGCGGCGGGATCTCGCGGACGACCGCCTCGAGCACGTCCCGGACGCCGAGGCCGGATTTCGCCGAGCACAGGATCGCGCCGCTGGCGTCGATGCCGATGCCCTCTTCGATCTCGCGCCGCACGTCGTCGGGCCGCGCCGCCGGCAGGTCGACCTTGTTCAGCACCGGGACGATCGTCAGATCGCCGTCGATGGCCAGGTAGACGTTCGCCAGGGTCTGCGCCTCGACGCCCTGCGCCGCGTCGACCACCAACAGCGCGCCTTCGCACGCGGCCAGCGAGCGGCTCACTTCGTAGTTGAAGTCGACGTGACCGGGCGTATCGATCAGGTGCAGCACGTAGATCTGCCCGTCGAGCGCCTTGTAGCGCAGCTGCACGGCCTGGCTCTTGATCGTGATGCCGCGCTCGCGCTCGAGATCCATGGAGTCAAGGTACTGCGCCTGCATGTCGCGGGCTTCGACCGCGCCGGTCGCTTCGAGGATGCGATCGGCGAGCGTGGACTTGCCGTGGTCGATGTGCGCGATGATGCAGAAGTTTCGGATATTTGAAGCGATCATGGAACCCTATGGGTAGCCGGGACGAGGAAGATGCACCGGCAGGAGCGCTGCGAAGGTAGAGGTTCGCCGGCTACTGTCAACGCCTGGGGCGCGGCGCGGCGTGCGTGACGTGGCCGCGCGGTGCCGAGGTGGCCCAAACGCGCGACGGCGACTGGCAGCGCCTGCGTCGCAGGGCCACCAGCCGCCGTTGGTGCGTCGCGACGGACGAGGCCGCCGCAGCGTGGCTACTTGATGTGCTCGACACCGAGCTTCTTGACCTTCGCCTTCCACACCGACTCGGGCAGCCAGCTCGGGCGATTGTCGGGCGACTTCACCTGCTCGCGCCAGCCCTTGAAGACGTGGACGCGCTTGGTGCCGCGCTCGCGGAGACGAATCTCCTCGTGGCCACGCGCCGCCGCCTTCAGCGCAGCACCGCGCGGCTGGCGGTTGGCGAACACGATGTCCGTGTCCTTACCATCCTGCATCAAGACGAAGTTCTTCTTGTTCTCACTCATGGTCAACCACCTCGCGTCGGCAGACGCCCAAACGGCACGGACGGCCTCCCCTCGGGGCCTGACTCCGATCTCCCGCAGGGAGTCGGCACATGTCGATACCTCGTTGTATGGCGAGGCGTGGCGTGGCTTGCAAGCCCCTTTTGGCACCTCGGCAGCAAAAATACGCAGAAATCTCAAGAAAGCAGGCTCGGTCGCAGTTTGTCAGTTCGCGAACAAAATCATCGACCTCGAACTCAAGAATCTGATATCCTTGGAGATACCGCGAGTGCACCAACCAACTGCCACAGATCGTTCCAGCTTCACGTGCCCTGATCGCGTTCTCGCCCTCGCTTGTGGCGCCACGCCCGTTCGAACGTCGTGGCTCGATCGTGCGCATCGCCGCCACTCGCGGTCGGCCGCCCCGTCGCGCCTCGTTCCTGGCGTCGATGCCCCCGGGTGGTACGCTGGGGACGGCGCCGCGCTGCGCCGAGGAGGCCGTCGTGCATCGCCGATCCAACCTGAAGAACCTGGCGGCACGCCGTGCTGCTTCGACGTGGCGCCGCACGGTCGCGGCAGCGGCGGTGTCGCTGCTGGCCGTGTCGTCGTGGGCGCCGACTGCAGCCTGGGCCAAGCCGAGGATGCCGGACGACGAGCCCAAGTCGCCCGCGCACGGTCCATCCCACGGGTCGGGCCGCGGCCAGGCGAAGGGGGGCGGCCCGTGGTCGCTGCTGCAGGCCGCCGCGACGCATGTGCGCGTCGGCCAGCTGCCGGACGCTGCGGCGCCGCTCGAGCGCCTGTTCGACGGCAAGGGCCCCAGCGACAAGGACGCCGCCGCCGTGGGCCACTACCTGCGCGCCCGGGTCCTGGCGTCCGCCGGCAAGGGAGCCGACGCTGCCGCGGCCTTGAAGCTGGCGGCGCCGATCCAGGCGCTGGCACCAGCCGCGTTCGCGTTCGTCGAGATCGAGGTCGACCTCGCCGCAGGCAACAAGGCCCGCGCCTTCGAGCGCCTGGACGCCCTCCGTTCGCGCTGGAGCAAGTTCCGCTGGGCCCAAGCCGACCTGACCTGGTCGCGCCTGTACGAGGAGCTCGGACCGCCCGAGAAGGCGGCCGACGCCGCGCTGGACCTCTACGGCAAGAGCCACCTGCACTTGCCGCAGGACGAGCTGCTGGCGCGGGCCGCACGCTGCTTGCACAAGGCGGGCAAGCTCGAGCGCGCGCACATGCTGTGGAAGAAGCTGGTGCTCAAGCACCCGGAGAGCGACTTCATCGACGAGGCGGTGCGCCATGTGCCGCTCGACACGCTGAGCGTCGCCGAGCGCCTGGATCGGGCGGAGCTGCTCTTCAAGCGACGCGACTACGAGCGCTGCCGGGCCGAGTCGCTCGTGCTGTGGCAACTGGACAAGCACCGCGACATCGTTGGCTACTTCCTGGGCAAGATCGGCAGCGAGCGCCTGCGCGACGATTACCCGGGCGCAGCGACCTACTTCGAGGGCGCGATCGGCCCCAACGCACCGTACGCGCTGCAGGCCTTGTCGTCCTACGGCATCGTATTGGGCAAGCTTGGCCGGATCGACGACGCGGTCGCCGCCTTCGACGCCTGGATGAAGCGCTTCGCCGGCAGCGCCGACAGCAAGCGCGTCAACGAGCTGATGTACGACCGTTGCCGCGCCTTGCACATCGCCGGTCGCTCGCTGCAGGCCGCCGAGGAGTACGGCGCCTGGCTGCAGGCCCACCGCAGCGGCTTCGACTGGGGCAAGTACTGGTGGTTCGTCGCGTTCTGGAACTACCAGGGCGGCGCCTACGACAAGGCGATCGAGCAGCTCGGCCTGCTGCGGGCGGCGCACAACCCGCTGGTCGGCGGCAAGGCCCGCTACTGGACCGCCAAGGCCTACGAGAAGCTCGGCAAGCTCGACACCGCGACCAAGATGATGGCGCAGCTCAGCCAGGACATGCCGCTGACCTGGTACGCCGGCCTCGCCGAGAACTGGCTGGTCGACCACAACAAGGGCTCGTTGATCCCCAAGCGGCCGGACCTGTCGAAGGTGCCGTGGCGCACGCCCGATCCCTTCGCCGGCCTGCCGAACGACGGCGCGGTGCGCAAGCTGCGCATCGCCGCCCACCTCGGCGAGTACGACACGCTGCGCGACGTCTGGGACGACCAGAAGGCCGCCGTGGCCAAGCAGATCGGCAAGGCCAAGGCCGCTGCGCTCGAGTCGGCGCTCTCGGACGGCATGGAGGACGTCGCCGCCGATCGCAGCGCTGCCCTGCACCGCTGGGGCGGCGATCTGCGGCGATGGCCGACGCGCGACAACGTCCAGCACTGGCGCGGCATCTACCCGCGCGCGTACGCGACGCACACGGCGTGGGCAGCCAAGCGCTACGGCGCGCCGGAGTGGATGGTCTACGCCCACATGCTGCAGGAGTCGCGCTACAAGCCGTGGATGATCTCCGGCGCGCCCGCCTACGGCCTGCTGGAGCTGCTCGACCGCACCGCGCGGCGCCTGGCCAACGAGCGCAAGGAGGACTACCAGCTGTGGATGCTGATGGTTCCGGGGCCGAACATCCGCTGGGGCACGCAATACCTGGGCGCGCTCGTGGCCAAGTTCCACGGCCAGCTGCCGTTCGCCATCGCCAGCTACAACGGCGGCCCGATGTTGCTCGAGTACCACCTGGCCGAGTCGGCGGCCAAGGACGGCAAGCCCGCGATGGACTTCGACATGATGATCGACAACATGGGCCCCCACGAATGCCGCAACTACGTGCGCATGGTCGTGGGCCACTTCCTTCGCTACATCGCGATCTACGAGACGCCCAAGCGCGCCGCCGAGTTGCGGGCGGCGCTGCTGCCGCGGACCTGGCGCGCCGAGTGGCTGCCGAACCCGAATTACTGAGCCGGCAGGCCACGTCGGGCGCGAGGTCGGGCTACTTCGGGGCCTTGGCCGGCGTGCACCAGCTCGGGAAGCCCTCGGGCAGCTTGCCCTCGTGGGGGTCGCCCTTGGTGTCGAGCGTGAACTTGCTCAGCCAATTCCACTGATGCGTCGAGAAGCCGACCGGGATCTTGTGGCCGGTGCCGTGGTTGCAGTCGGCGTGCAGGTAGCCCTTGGCGTCGAAGACCGCGAGGATCGCGAGCGCGAGCTTGTGGAAGTCCTGGCTGTAGGCCTCGTCCTTGTCGCCGCCCCAGGTGTAGAGGAAGGGCACCTTGCGCTTGGCGTCCGGCCAGTCGTGCAGATAGCCGCCCGAGAGCGGCGCCGCCGCGGCGATGACCTCGCTGCGGTTGGCAGCCAGGAAGGTGCTCATCAGGCCGCCGGCGCTCATGCCCGTGACGTAGACGCGCTTGGCGTCGACGGCGAACTGCTTGCCGACGCAGCCGAGCATGTCGTCGAAGAAGACGAGCTCGCGGTTGTCCATGTCGAAGACCTTCTCGGCGAAGCGCCAGTCGAGCACGGGCTTGCTGCCGTCGACGCTCGCGGTGGTGTTCGGCACGATCAGGATGGCCTTGCCATCCGCGGCGGCCTTCCAGCCGGTCTCGTCGAGGATGCCCTGCGCGTTGCCGGTGTTGCCGTGGTAGAGCACGACGACCGGGAACTTGGTGTCGCCGGTCGTGGCCGTCGCGCCCTCGGGCAGGTAGAGGTCGAAGTTGCGATCGAAGGTCGCGCTGGTCATGGCGTTGTTGCCGCCCTTGAGCGTCGGGCAGGTCTTGATCGGCTCGTAGACCTTGCCGGTCGCGCCCGGGCAGGTGACGGCGTAGTCCTTCGGCACCTTGTCGGGCCAGGTGACGGCGCGGAAGGTGCTGCCCTTGAGGTCGGCCTTGAAGTCCGGGACTTCGCCCTCGATGGCGCCGCAGAAGCCGCCCTCGGGCACGATCTGGCCGATGAAGATCAGCGTCGCAGGCACCGGCGTGCCGGTCGGCGAGGCGAGCGCAGGCACCGTCACTGCGCCGGCGTCGACCTTGAACGTCCCGTCGGCGGCGACCGCGATGTCCTTGGCGCTGGCGAACGGCGTGGTGTCGACCCAGCCGTCGCTGTTGGCGCCGTAGACGTCGATCGTCAGGATCTTGCCGCCCTTGCCAGCCTCGCCCTCGGCGGTGATCACGGCCTTGGCGACCAACTGCGCGCCGCCGAGCGAGAGCTTGATGCCCATCAGGTACTCGCCGTCGGCGACGAGGGTGTTGACCTTGTCGCTGGCGTCGGCGCCGGTGCCGTCAGCCGCCGTGCCGTCCTGCGCCGTGCCGTCCTGCGACGTGCCGTCGTTGCCGGTCGCGTCGGCAGTCGTCGCGTCCTTGGTGTCGTCGCTGCCGCATCCGCCGAGCGGCGACACGACCAACCCGAGGACCAGGCCGAGCCGGACGGCCCATTCTTTTTGCGCGGCGCCGATGGTCCGCGCACTCCAACCGCTGTTCATGGCATCTCTCCCGATGGCGACGCGCGGCCCCGAGGGCGGCGTCGAGTTTGTCCCGCGCGCCAAGGCGTCCGTCGGCGCGGCGCGCAAGGTAGCAGTCCCCCTCCAGGGCGACCAGCCCTGGCCAGGCGGCCGGAATTTCCGCCCGCTGGATCCGTCGTTGACGCGGTTTCGGTCGACAAAGACCCACGGCCTCCGCATACTGCGCCCCTCTGCGGGCCCGGATGAGGCCGAATCGCAGCCATAGGAGACCTTCATGACCGTTGCAGCCCTGCGCCCCGAGGCCGTCGCCTCCGCGCGTTCGTCGTTCAAAGTGGCCGATCTCTCCCTCGCCAACTGGGGCCGTCTGGAGATCGAGATGGCCGAGAAAGAGATGCCGGGCCTGATGTCGCTCCGCAGCAAGTACGGCAAGACCCAGCCGCTCGCCGGGGCCCGCATCGCCGGCTGCCTGCACATGACGGTGCAGACCGCAGTGCTGATCGAGACGCTGACGGCGCTCGGCGCCGAGGTCACCTGGACCTCGTGCAACATCTACTCGACCCAGGATCACGCCGCGGCCGCGATCGCCGTCACCGGCGTGCCGGTCTACGCCTGGAAGGGCGAGACCGAAGCCGAGTACGAGTGGTGCCTCGAGCAGCAGATCTTCGCCTTCGCCGGCGGCAAGGGCCCGAACCTGATCCTCGACGACGGCGGCGACCTGACCTGGCACATCCACGACAAGTACCCGGAGCTGCTCAAGGACATCCGCGGCCTGTCGGAAGAGACCACGACCGGCGTGCACCGGCTGTACCACGCCTTCCAGACCGGTCGGCTCAAGGTCCCGGCGATCAACGTCAACGACTCGGTCACCAAGAGCAAGTTCGACAACCTCTACGGCTGCC
>CAZPHC010000031.1:0-77414 GCA_964586155.1 uncultured Enterobacteriaceae bacterium
GTCGGGGGCGCCGCGGTCGGGGGCGCCGCGGTCGGGGGCGCCGCGGTCGGGGGCGTCGCGGTCGGGGGCGTCGCGGTCGGGGGCGTCGCGGTCGGGGCGTCGGCGGCGGTCGACGCCGGCGCGATCCCCGCGTTCGAGGCGTCGTCGCCCGACGCCGGCGCGCGGCTCGACAGGACGACAGCGAGCACGACGACCACCGACACGGCCACGGCCCCCAGGCCGATCGCGATCCACGGCGTCGTCGCCGATCGCGGCGCGGCTGCGGGCGGATCGCCGTCGTCGGTGGTGACGGCGTCGATCGGCGCCTCGGCCGGCGGCTCGGCTAGCGCGGGCGGCGCCATCGCCTCGCTGTAGACCGGCGGCCTCGCGTCGAGCGCCGCGAGCGGCGGCACGGTCGGCGCCGCCGCGACCAGCTCCCGCTCGCGCTCGGTGGCGGCGGGCAGCAGGATCAGCGTCTCGTCGTCGTCGGCCGGGGTCGCGGCGCGCACGGCCTCCATCGCCTCGCGCAGCTCGCGGGCGTCGGCGTAGCGCTCGGCGGGATCCTTGGCCAGCGCGCGGCGGATCAACGCGACGAAGTCGTCGCTCAGCCGCTGGCGCGCCCAGGTCCGCGGGTCGGGGATCGGCGCGATCGTGTGCTGGAACATCACCGTCAGCGGGTTCTCGTCGACGTAGGGCGTACGGCCGGCGACGCAGCGGAACAGGATCACGCCGAGCGAATACAGGTCGCTGCGGCCGTCGATCTCGAGGCCGCGGCATTGTTCGGGGCTCATGTACGCGGGCGTGCCCAGGGCGGCACCCTGGCCGGTCAGCGACGAGTCGGCGCGGCGGGCGATGCCGAAGTCGAGCACCTTGGCCTGCGGCTCGACGTCGTCCTCGTGGCGCACCAGCATCACGTTGCCGGGCTTGAGGTCGCGGTGGACCAGCCCGGCCCGATGCGCCTCTTGCAGGCTGCGGCAGATCTCGATGGCGACGCGCAGGGCTTCGCGCTCGTGCATCGTCGTGCCGCGGCGCGCGAGATCCTCGAGCACCGCGGCGAGCGTGACGCCGTGCAGGTGCTCCATCGTCAGGTAGAACGCGCCCTCGTCGGTCTGGCCGACGTCGAACACGCGCACGGTGTGAGCGCTGCGCAACCGCGCGGTGATCTGGGCCTCTTGCCAGAACCGGCGCACGATCTCGACGTTGTCCGAGCTCAGGTCGACGTGCAGCAGCTTGAGCGCGACGTCCTGGCCGGTGCCGGTGTGGACCGCGCTGTAGACCGCGCCGAAGCCGCCGCGGCCGATGCGATCGACGATGCGGTAGCGACCCTGGACGACGCGGCCCGGCGAGTAGTCGAGATCGCCGGGCAGCAGCGTGCGCTGGACCACGGTCGCGGTGCCGTCGCGGGCGCAGAACTCGACGTCGCTGTGGACGCCACAGACGGGGCAAAAGCGCGTCGCTGGCTGCTGTTGGAGGTCCGTCACGCCCGTCCCGCAGGGCCGAAGGCGGGCCCCCTGGCCGCGACTGTACGCCCGCAGCGGCCCGTGCCGCAATCGCCGCGCCGTCCGACGATCCGCCGTCGATCCCCGCCGCGACGGGATCTGCGCCACGAAATTGAGCCTGGGCCCGGACCGCGCTACGCTGTGGCTGGTGGCAGTGCGCCCGAGGAGTCCCCATGCACGTCCGAACCCGTCCCGGCAACGTCCTCGCGGCGCTTTGGTCTGCTGTTCGCCCCGGCGCGGCGCCGCATGCGATGCTGCTCTGCGCGGTGGCCCTGGGCCTGCTCGTGGGGTGTTCGGACGCCGCGACCAGCGACAAGGACACCACCAGCGTTGCCGACGGCGCCGGCAACGACGCCCAGGCCAACGACGCGGTCGACGGTGCCGGCAGCGCGACCACCACCGACGTCGCCGCCGCGGTCGATCTCTTCGCCTGCCCCGGCGGCTACGGCTGCGACTGCAAGGCCGACGCGGACTGCGACACCGGGCTCTGCCTGGCCGGCGTCGGCCAGGACGGCGCCTCGGCCTGCGCCACCGCTTGCACCAACAGCTGCCCGGAGGGTCAGCGTTGCCGGCCGCTCGCCGGCAAGAGCGACGTGCTCTGGGTCTGCGTCGACGGCCGCGCCAGCCTGTGCGACCCGTGTAGCAGCAGCAAGCAATGCAAGGTCTTCGGCCTCGCGGACTCGGCCTGCGTCGACTACGGCGCCAAGGGCGACTTCTGCGCCGTCTCGTGCCAGGGCGACGCCGACTGCGGCGAGGGCTACCGCTGCACCGAGGCCGCCGCCGTCGAAGGCGAGACGCGGCTGTTCTGCGTCAAGACCGCCGACGTGGGCGAGCCCTTCTACGCCTTCGGCACCTGCGGCTGCTCTGCGGCGGCCAGCGACGCCAAGCTCGCGACGACCTGCTACAACGAGGCCAGCGCGAACGGCAAGGTCATCGGCCGCTGCAACGGCAGCCGCAGCTGCGGCGCGGACGGCTTGAGCGCCTGCGACGCGGCGACGCCGAAGGTCGAGGCCTGCAACGGCGTCGACGACGACTGCGACGGCCTGACCGACGAGGCCACCTGCGAGGACGGCAACCCCTGCACCGACGACGCCTGCGAGGGCACCAAGGGCTGCAGCAACAAGCCCAACACCAACGCCTGCGACGCGGACGGCAGCAATTGCACCGTCGGTGACGCCTGCGACGGCGGCACGTGCAAGGCCGGCGCCAAGACCGACTGCGACGACGGCAACGCCTGCACCGCCGACACCTGCGACAAGCTCGTCGGCTGCAAGCACAGCCCGGCCGACGGCACCACCTGCGACGACGGCGCCCCCTGCACCAGCGGCGACGCCTGCAAGGCCGGCGCCTGCGCGGCGGGCGCGGCCAAGACCTGCGACGACGGCAAGCCGTGTACGCTCGACAGCTGCGACCCCACCACCGGCACCTGCAGCAACACCCTGACCAAGGGCCTGGTCTGCGACGATGGCAAGGTCTGCACCTGGACCGACCTCTGCGACGCCAGCGGCGCCTGCGCCGGCTCGGCCGCTGCGTGCAACGACGGGCTGCCGTGCACGGTCGACAGCTGCGACGAGGCCAAGGGCTGCGTCGCGACCCAGAGCCCCGACGGCGCCGGCTGCGACGACGGCAACGCCTGCACCGGCACCGGCACCTGCTCGGGCGGCACCTGCCTGCCGGGCGTGGCCAAGACCTGCCCCGTCGATGGCCCCTGCTTCGTCGCCAGCTGCTTCGCCGCGACCGGCGCCTGCCTGCAGACGCAGCGCAAGGCCGGCCTCGCCTGTGACGACGGCGACGCGTGCACGACCAAGACGACCTGCGACGCCTCGGCCAAGTGCAGCGGCGACACGATCTCCTGCGATGACGGCGATCCGTGCACCACCGACGCCTGCAACGCCAAGACCGGGTGCAGCCACGTCGCGGCCGCCGACGGCAGCAGCTGCGAGGACGGCGACGCCTGCACCGGCCCCGACACCTGCATTGGCGGCGCATGCAAGGCCGGCGGCGACATCTGCCAGTGCACCAAGGACGCCGACTGCGACGACAGCAACGCCTGCACGACCGACAGCTGCGACGTCGCCAAGAGCACCTGCAACCACACCGGCCTGAGCGGGGGCTGCGACGACGGCGACGCCTGCACCGTCGGCGACACCTGCGGCAACGACAGCGGCAAGCCCGCCTGCCTGCCCGGCAACGTCACCAGCTGCGACGACGGCAACGCCTGCACCGACGATAGCTGCGACAAGGCCAAGGGCTGCGTCTTCGCCGCCAAGACCGACGGCACCAGCTGCACCGACGGCGACAGCTGCACCCAGGGCGACGTCTGCGCCTCGGGCAGCTGCAAGCCCGGCAAGGACACCTGCGCGTGCGGCAAGGACCTCGACTGCGACGACGGCAACGCCTGCACCTCGACGCCCTGCGACACCAAGCTCGGCAAATGCGCCACGCCCTCCAACCTGCCCGACGGCGCGACCTGCACCGACGGCGACGCCTGCACCGGCACCGACGGCTGCAGCGGTGGCGCGTGCAAGGCCGGCGCCAAGGTCGACTGCGACGACGGCGACCCCTGCACGGCCGACTCGTGCTCGTCGACCATCGGCTGCAGCCACGACCCGGCCCAGGACGGCACCGCCTGCGACGACGGCGACGCCTGCACCAGCAACGACGTCTGCGCCAGCGGCAGCTGCAAGGGCACCGGCATCGAGGCGACGGCCTCGATCTGGGCCGGCAGCCAGCCCGGCTACACCGACGCCAAGGGCGAGCTGGCCTCGTTCATCGCACCGTCGGGCCTGGCCCGCACCAGCGACGGCATCCTCTACGTCGCCGACATCGGCGGCCACCGCATCCGCAAGATCGCCGCCGACCAGACCGTGACGACCGTCGCCGGCGACGGCATCAAGGGCCAGCTCGACGACATCGGCACCGCCGCGCGCTTCCGCGGCCCGGCCGCCCTGGCCATCGACGGGGCCGGTGACCTTTGGGTCGTCGACCGCCTGAGCCACCTCGTGCGCAAGGTCACCATCGCCTCGGCGGCGGTGACGACGATCGCCGGCAGCAACACCCCCGGCGGCGGCGTCGGCGCGGATCCGGTCGGCGGCTTCGCCGACGGCAAGGGCACGGCGGCGAAGTTCCAGGCGCCCGCGGGCATCGTGCTCGGCAGCGCCGGCATGATCGTCGCAGACGCCGGCAACCACCGCCTGCGCCTCGTGGCCGCCGACGGCACGGTCACGACCCTGGCCGGCAGCGGCACCAAGGGCGCCGACGATGGTCCGCTCTTGGACGCGACCTTCGCCCAGCCGTCCGGCCTCGCGGTCGCCGGCACGACCATCTACGTCGCGGACTACGAGGGTCGGCGCATCCGTCGCCTGGCGTCGGGCGTCGTCACGACGATCGCCGGCGACGGCACCGAGGGCAACGACGACGGCAAGGGCACGGCCGCGCGCTTCACCGCGCCGTGGGGCCTCTGGGTCGACGGTCTCGGCGGGCTGATGGTCGCAGACCACGGCGCGCATCGCATCCGCCGCGTCGCGCTCGACGGCACCGTCAGCACCTACGCCGGCAGCAGCGCCGGCAACCAGGACGGCAAGCTCGGTCTCGCGACCTTCGATGGCCCCTCGGGCCTGATCGACGACGGCAAGGGCAAGCTCTGGATCGCGACGCAGACGGGCAACCGCGTGCGACTCATCGACGACGGGGCCAAGGCCTGCGCGGTGAACCAGCAGCCCTGACGCTCCAGCCGCGACCGCCACCGAGGGCATTGGTTCGAGGTCGAAACGGCCTGCGATGGGCGCAACAACACGCCGAGATCGTGCAAGCGCGCGCATCTGTTGCGAGTGTCCGACGTCGATCTTGCACAGCCCCCAGGTGAAGCGCTACGCTATCGCTCATCTCGGAGGTGGACATGTTGCGTGCGTTTCAACGGACCTTTGCAATTCTGCTGTTGCTTTGCCTGCTCGTCGCCCCGTCTGCGTTCGCGGCTGCGCCGTCCCACATGCTCGTCGAGGGCGTGCTGACATCCGCGGGCGGCAACCCGGCCGCCGACGGCAGCTACAAGCTCACCTTCGCCATCTACGCGGCAGACAGCGGCGGCTCGGCGGCCTGGGTCGAGGGGCCCATGGACGTGACCGTCACCTCGGGTCGCTTCGTCGCCCAGCTCGGCCTCACGGCCGCGATCGACGCCGGGGCGCTCGCCGCCTTGCCGCAGCAATGGCTCAGCGTCCAGGTCGGCGCCGACCCTGAGCTGCCGCGCCAGCGCATCGCCGCCGTCCCCTTCGCCATGGCCTCCGCCGCGGCCGCCTCGCTCTCGTGCACGGGCTGCGTCGGCGCCGATCAGATCGCCAACGGTGGCGTCGCCGCGGCCAAGGTCGGCTTCAACTTCGCGGCCTCGTCGACCAAGGGCGGCCCCGCGAGCGACCTCGACTGCTCGGGCTGCGTCTCGGTGGCCGAGCTGAAGTTCGACGGCGACGTCGACCTTGGCGGCAACGGGCTCAAGGCCGGCAACGCGACCTTCTCGGGCGACGTGGCGGCCAAGACCGTGACCGCGCAGAGCTTCCTCGGCGACGGCAGCAAGCTCACCGGCATCAAGACCCCGGCGGGCAGCTGCAGCAAGGCCGGCGAGGTGGTCAAGGGCATCGCCTCGGACGGCTCGCTCGTCTGCGTGACGCCGACCGCGACCGTCAGCAACGACAGCATCAGCACCGCGACCAACGGCGTGATCTCCAACGTCTTCAACGACGTGTTCACCGCGCCGACCAAGGGCGTCGTCATCCCGGACAACACCGGGGCGTCGGCCAACAGCGACATCACCATCCCGGACCTCGGCCTGGCGCGCGACCTCAAGGTCAACGTCAAGGTCGCCAACTCCGACCTCGCCGGCGTCTCGATGGTGCTGCTGCCGCCCGACGACAAGGCCAAGGGTTGGACGCTGTGCGACCCCTGCGGCCAGGTCGACGCCAAGAGCCTCGACGTGACGTACACGCTCAAGAACCCGCCCAAGAGCGGCGACATGGGCAAGTGGATCGACGCCAACGCCAAGGGCATCTGGACGCTCAAGGTCCTGGACTCCTCGTTCTGCATCCCGCAGAAGCCGGGCAACACCACGCTCTGCAACCTGGTGAACAAGACCGACGGCACCATCGTCGACTGGTCGATCGACATCGAGACCCTGTCGAACAAGAAGGTCCACGACCCCAACGGCGCGCTCTACGCTCGCGTGCTCACCGTCGGCGACGAGGCGCTGGCCGACTCGAAGTTCCTCGAGATCGACACCAAGACGGCGCTGCCCGCGGTCGTCGCCCAGGCCTGGGTCTACGATACCGGCAAGAAGTCCTGGCAGCAGGCGGCGACCGGCGTCGACACCGTCGGCTCGTGCACCGGCTGCGGCACCGGCAAGGACGGCGACTACAAGCCGACCAGCAGCGGCAACCTCACGGGCAAGACCTACGAGTTCAAGGACGTCATCATCCCCAAGGGCGTGACGATCAAGGTCACCGGCAGCACGCCGCTCTACATCAAGGCCACGGGCAAGGTCGAGATCCTCGGCGTGCTCGATCTCTCGGGCGGCGACGCTGCTGACAGCAGCCCCAACACCAACGGCTGTGGCCAGTCTGCCTGCGCGGTCGCCGGTACGGCGGTCGCCGGCGGCGGCACCGGTGGCTACGGCTGCTACTCGGGCGCCGGCCCGACCAACGGCACCACGGGCGCCGGTTCGGGCGGCGGCGGCGGCGCCGTCTACTGTGGCGGCTACGGCGCTGGCGGCGGTGGCGGCAGCTACGGCACCCAGGGCAACAACGGCGTCGCGGGCGCCAGCGGCTGCACCGTCGGCAACGCCGGCACGACGTATCTCGGCGTTCACGGCGGCACGCTGGTCGGCGGCTCGGGCGGTGGCGGCGGCTCCTACGGTACGGCCTACAACGCCGGCGGCGCTGGCGGCGGTGGTGGTGGCGGCGCGGTCAAGATCGACGCGGCCGAGATCGTGGTCGCGGGCTCGCTGCTTGCCAACGGCGGCCGCGGCGGCCATCAGCGCAACAGCTGCGACGGCGGCGCCGGTGGTGGCGGCTCGGGCGGCGGCATCTGGCTGCGTGCGGCCAAGGTCGACCTCACCGGCGGCACGGTCTCGGCCAAGGGCGGCGCCGCCGGCGACGCCATCCAGCCCGAGGGCTCGGACGGCGGCGACGGCGGCGCGGGTGGCGACGGTCGGATCCAGATCGACGTCACGGCGCCGGTGATCGGCGCGACCTCGCCGACCTACAAGTCCGGCTCGTCGGCCGACCTCGGCACGACGCTGAACCGCTTCTCGATCGAGCAGCCGACCCCCGGCGTCGTCCGCCTGACCAACACCTCCGGCAAGGTGCAGAACGTCCGCCTGGTCGTGACCTTCTAGCGTCAACCGGGATGCCTGACCGCGAAGGCGGCGTCCGCGCAGCTAGAACGCCGCGCGGATGCCGCCGTCGTCGTCGCCTTGGTACATCGCCTCGATCGCAGCGCTGTAGCGCTCGTAGACCACGCGGCGCTTGACCTTGAGCGTCGGCGTCAGCTCGCCGGCGTCGACCGAGAGCGGCGTGGCGAAGACGGCGAAGCGGCGCACGTGCTCGACGCGCGCGAACTTCTGGTTGCAGCGGTCGACGGCGGCTTGGATCACCGCCTGCAGCTTCGGATCGTCGGCCAGCTTCGCCGCGGCGATGCCGTGCTCGGCGGCGAAGGCGGCGGCGGCGTCCGGCTCGAGGTAGATCAGCGCCGTCAGGTACTTGCGGCGGTCGCCGACCACGACGGCCTCGCCGACCAGCGGTTCGTCCTTGAGCGCCGCCTCGATGTTCTTGGGCGCGATGTTCTTGCCGCCCGCGGTGATGAGGATGTCCTTCTTGCGGCCGGTGATGTGCAGGTAGCCGTCGGCGTCGAAGCGGCCGAGGTCGCCCGAGTGCAGCCAGCCGTCGCCGTCGAGGGTCTCGGCCGTCGCCGCTGGATCCTTGTAGTAGCCGAGGAAGACGTTGGGGCCGCGGACGCAGATCTCGTCGTCGGCGGCGATCTTGACCTCGACGCCGGGGATCGCCGGGCCGACGGTGCCAAAACGCGTGCGGCCCGGGCGGTTGAAGCTCGTCGGGCCCGTGTCTTCGCTCTGGCCGTAGACCTCGCGCACCACCACGCCGATACCCGCCATGAACTCGAGCACCTCGGCCGAGATCGGGGCGGCGCCGCTGACGGCGAAGCGGACCCGGTCGAGGCCGATCGCCGCCTTGACCTTGCTGTAGATCAGCCGATCGGCCAGGCGGTGCTGCGCCTGCAGCGCCGCCGGCACGAGCTTGCCGTCGTTCTCGAGCGCGGCGACCTGGCGGCCCACGTCGGAGGCCCAGGCGAACAGCCGTCGCTTGACCGGGCCGACCTCGGCCAGGCGGGCGAAGATGCCGGCGTGCATCTTCTCCCAGATGCGCGGCACCGCGAACAGGATGGTCGGGCGCGCCTGCTTGAACGTCTCGGCCACCGTCTCGAGCGACTCGGCGTACCAGACCTGGATGCCGTAGGTCGCCGGGCCGTGCAGGGTGAAGATCTGCTCGGCGATATGCGACAGCGGCAGGTAGCTGACCACGCGATCGCTGTCGCGCAGATCCACGATCTGGCCCGCGAGATCGCCGGTCCAGGCGAGGTTGCGGTGGCTGAGCATCACGCCCTTGGGCGGGCCCGTGGTGCCGGAGGTGTAGATCAACGTCGCCAGTCCGTCGGGCTCGAGCTCGTCGATCGCGGCGTGGATCACCTCGTCGCGGATCTCGGCGCCACAGGCGAGGAAGGCCTGCCAGGTCATGACCAGCGCGGATTCCTCGGCCGTGAGCGTGGTCGGCACGCTGGCGCCGTCCATCAGCACGATGGTGCGCAGCTGCGGCAGCTCGGCCTGGCGCTCGAGCACCTTGGCCAGCTGACCCGCGTGTTCGACCAGGACGACCGCGCTCGCGGCGTGGCCGACGATGTAGCCGACCTCCTCGGCCGAACACGTCGTGTAGATGCCCGCCGGCACCGCGCCCAGCGACATCGCGCCGAGGTCGAAGATCGACCACTCGGGCCGATTGAAGCCGAGGATGCAGACCGTGTCGCCGCGCTGGACGCCCAGCGCCAGCAGGGCGCGCGCCGCCTGGCGCACTTGCTCGGCGTAGCGCCTCCAGCTCGTGCGCTGCCAGATGCCGTTGCTGCGGGTGAGGTAGGCGGTCGCCTCGGGGCGGTCGCGGCCTTGGGTCTGCAGGCGGGCGGGGATGGTGTCGGTGGTCATGGTCGCTCGCTGGGCGCGAATCCGGCCTGGTCGCGCGCTAGGGTCGGGGCGGACGTCGATGGCTGCCGCACGGTGGGCTCAGGCGCGTCGATCCAGGAGCTCGGGCGACTCCAGGACCTCACGCACGGTCTTGGCCAGCGTACCGCCCTGGAAGCCGTCGATGAAGCGGTGGTCGATGGTCGCGGTGATGGTCAGCTCGGTGCGGACGCCGACGACGCCGTCGATGACCGCCGGCCGGTCGCGCACCGCACCGACCAGCACCAGCAGCGGCACGCGGGCGAACGGCGTCGGCGGCGCGAAGCCTTCGTCGAGGCCGAACATGCCGACACTCGTGATGATGCAGGAGCCGAACGGGAACTTCTCGACGCCGAGCGCGGGGATCTCCATGCCCAGCGCGCCGCCGAGCCAGCCGATGACAAAAAGCAGCGGCCGCAGCAAGAAGGTCGGCAGGATCTTGAGCAGCCCCTTGGACTTCTCGAAGTCGGCGTCCTCCTTGCGGTGCAGCTTGCCGGCGCGGCTGCGCAGGTCGGCGGCGATCTCGGCGCAGGTCAGCGTGTCGGCGCGGGCGATCTTGGCCTTGCCGAGGTCGCCGCCCTCCTCGAGCGCGACGAGGTAGGTCACGTCGACCGTCTCGAAGGGTTCATAGGCGCCAAAAAGGATGCGGCCGTTGAGACCTGGGGTCTTGGTCAGCGCGATGGCCACGGCCTTGCCGACCAGGTGGGTGATCGTGACCTTCTCGCCCGTCTCGGCGCGGACCTTCTCGATATAGGCCATCGCCGGGCCTGCGTTGATCGTCAACTTGCCGTAGATATTGCCTTCTCGTGGCGCGGACCAGGTGGAGATCGCCAACTTGCGCCGGGTCGACATCTTGGCCATCGGATCCTCCGTCGGGGCTCGCCCGCAGCTCGATGGCCCATCTTCGCAGGTTGGGTGGGATTTCGCACCCGTCGCGCGCGGCTGGCGACGAAGCCGTCAGCCGAGGTGGGCGTGGAAGGTCTCGGCGCGCGCCTGGGCCCACAGCCGCTGCCACTCGCCGTCGACGCAGCGCCCGTCGACCAGCTCGCCGGGGCGCAAGAAGTGGTAGAGCTCGCCGTAGTGGCGCACTTCGCTCGGGCTGACGCGGCGGTGGACGTGCTCGGGGCGTAGGTCGTCGGGGTGCTGCAGCCCCGACGCGGCCATCAGCTCCAGCAGCGCCTCGACGGTCTCGCGCTGGAAGTCCTCGACCCGTGGTGCCTTGTCGGCGACGACGAGGCCCCGCTCGAGGCCCGGATCCTGGGTCGCGACGCCGGTCGGGCAGTGGTTGCTGTTGCAGCGCAGCGCCTGGATGCAGCCGAGCGCGAACATCATGCCGCGCGCCGAGTTGCAGAGGTCCGCGCCGACGGCGAGCCGGCGCGCCATGTCGAAGCCGGTGATGATCTTGCCGCTGGCGATGATCTTGATCCGGCCGCGCAGCCCGCAGCCGACCAGCGCGTTGTGGACGAAGATCAGGGCCTCGGTGAGCGGCGCGCCCACGGAGTTGCTGAATTCCAGGGGCGCGGCGCCGGTGCCGCCCTCGCCGCCGTCGACGGTGATGAAGTCGGGCGTGACGCCGCTCGCGACCATCGCCTTGCACATGGCCAGGAACTCATGGCGCTTGCCGATCGCGAGCTTGATGCCGATGGGCTTGCCGCCCGCGAGCTCGCGCAGCCGGTTGATGAAGGCGCAGAGCTCGAGCGGCGTGCCGAAGGCCCGATGCGCTGGCGGCGAGAGCACGTCCTGGCCCATCGGCACGCGGCGGATCCTGCTGATCTCCTCGGTGACCTTGGCCGCAGGCAAGATGCCGCCGTGGCCGGGCTTGGCCCCCTGCGAGAGCTTGATCTCGATCAGCTTGACCTGCGGCAGCTGCGCGCGCTCGGCGAAGGCCTCGGGGTCGAAGCCTCCGTCCGGGCTGCGGCAGCCGAAGTAGCCGGTGCCGATCTGCCAGCAGAGGTCGCCGCCGGGCTCCAGGTGGTACGGCGACAGGCCGCCCTCGCCGGTGTTGTGGAAGAAGCCGCCGCGTCGGGCGCCCTCGTTCAACGCCAGCACCGCGCTGCGCGAGAGCGAGCCGTAGCTCATCGCCGAGATGTTGAGCAGCGCCGCCTCGTAGGGCTGCGTACATGCCGGGCCGCCGATGCGGATGCGCGGTTTGTGCACCAGCTCCTGGTCGTGCAGGTGGTAGGCCATCATCGAGTGGTCCATCCACTCGTAGCCCACCTCGTAGACGTCGCGCTGGGTGCCGAAGGGCAGCGTGTCGAGCTCGCGCTTGGCGCGCTGGTAGACGATGCTGCGCTGCTCGCGATCCAGCGGTCGGCCGTCGTGGTTCTGCTCGATGAAGTACTGCACGATCTCGGGCCGAACCTTCTCCAGCAGGTAGCGGAAGTGGCCGATGATCGGAAAGTTGCGCAGGATCGCGTGGCGGGTCTGGACGACGTCGTAGGTGCCGCGCGCCACGACCGGCAGCACGACCAGCAGCGAGAGCGCCGCCGGAGGCCAGGCCCAGGCCCAAAGGCCGATCGCGGCGAGGGTCAAGAAGGACCCGACCAGGAAGACGTTGCGAACCATGATGCCTCGTGTCGGGACGATCGTCGCGGGGAGCGCGGGTGCCGCCTGGCGCAGGCCGGGGCGGGGGCCCGACCGCGTGTCGACGCAGGCTAGCGCGATCGGCCGCGGCCTGCACCCTGCGCCCCGATCCTGGCTCGGCGCGTGGCGGCGCCGCGGCTTGTCTTGGTCGATCGCCACAAAACGTGCACACTCCTCCGAGCCGCGTCGCCGCGCCCGGAGGATCCCGATGCCCTCGATGTTCGAACGTCCGTCGCGCCGTCATCCCCTGCTGGAGGCCCGGATCTGCGCGCTCGTCGCAGCCATGACCCTCGCGGCCTGTGGCACGTCCGAGACGGGCGACGGCTCCACCACGACCGCCGACGGCGCCTCGCTCGCTGACGGCGCAGCCGCCGACGTGACCACCGACGCGGCCTCCAGCGACAGCGCCGCTGCCGACGTCGCGCCAGACGATGCCTCGTCCGACGACGTGGCCCTCGACGACGCTGCGCCGGGCGACGTCTCGCTCGACGGCGCCGCGGTGGACGACGTGGCCGCGGACAGCGCCGGCGACGCCGCGGACGCCACCGACGCCAAGGACGCCGCCGACGTCCTGGTCGATGACGCCGGCAATCCGCTCTGGTGCGGCAAGCCGTGCAAGGACGACGAGCTCTGTGAGGCCGGCAGCTGCGTGCCGAACAAGCCGCCCTGCGGCGGCCCCTGCGCCAGCGGCCTGTACTGCGACGTGACCAGCGGCACCTGCCAGACCAGCGTCTGCAAGCTGCCGTCGAGCTTCGGCCCGGCACAGAAGGTCGCGTCGCTGACCATCGCCGAGAGCAGCGACGGCTGCGACTTCAACGGCGACGGCAAGGCAGACAACGTCTTCGGCAAGCTGCTCAAGGTCTACCCGGCGGCCAACACCGAGCTGCAGAAGAGCATCAACGACGGCCTGTTCATCTTGCTGATGGACGCGCTCGGCTGGGACTTCACCGGCAAGCCCTTCGCCGTGCGCATCTGGCTCGCCGACTTCGCCTCCGAGAGCTCGGGCTGCTCGCCGACGAGCCCGGACGCCAACTGCAGCTACACCGTCGACGACAACAACTTCGCCGGCGGTCCGACCGGCGAGTGCAAGCCGCAGGCGACCGTCGAGCCGATGACCGTCGCGCCGGGCACGGGCGACCTCGGCGTTTTGTCCGGCGGCGGCGATGTCGGCAAGAAGATGACGATCGTGCTGCCGGTCGTCGGCGGCCTCGACTTCACGATGGCGGCGGTGCAGATCGACCAGGCCCAGGTCAAAGCGCCGGCCGGTTGGGCCGCGACGGTGGATGGGCGGATCTGCGGGGTCATGACGGTCGCCGACTTCGACAAGGCCCTGGCGTCGGTGCCGCCCGAAGGCTGGGCGAGCATCGACCTCGAGCCCGAGACGATCAAGCTGCTGGTGAAGGGCTTCTTGAACCCGGACATCGACCTGAACAAGGACGGCGTGCCGGACGCGATGAGCGTGGCGCTGCGCTTCAAGACCGTACCGGGCACGATCGTCGGCGTGACCTACTAGCGGCGCGATCCGGGCTCGCGGCGCAATCCGGGGCCGGCGGCGAGCAGGCCGAGGTCGCGGAGCGCTGCGTCCAGGCTGGCCGCGTCGGTGAAGCGGTGCGCGTGCAGGCCGTGATCCCGGGCCGCGCGGCAGTTCTCCTCGCGATCGTCGACCAGCAGCGCCTCGGACGGCGCCGCGCCCAGGCGCGCACAGGCGCCGAGGTAGGCCTGCGGATCGGGCTTGCGCACCCCCGTCTCGCAGCTGACGTGGCTCCAGTCGAGCAGCGCCCCGAGCGGCGTGACCTCGGCGACCATCCGCCACCACACCGGGTAGTTCGAGAGCGCGGCCAGCGGCACCTCGCGATGCGCCAGCGCCTCGACCAGCGGCAGGACGCCGTCGATCATGCGGTAGCGGCTGCGCAGGAACGCCTCGAGCGCCGCGCCGTCGACCGAGCGCCCGTCGTGGAACATCGCGGCGTAGAATTGGTCCGCGCTGAGCTCGCCGGTCTCGAAGCGCGGCCAGACCCCGGGCGCGAGGCCGCGCAGCAGGCTCTGCCGGTCGCAGCCAAAGAAGCTCTCGATGCCGGCGAAGAACGGGTCGACGACCAGCGTGTCCATCACGTCGAAGAGCACGACGCGGATCTTGGCGCTCATGTGTCGATCGAGCCGCGCTCGCCGGCGATGGCGAACGGCAACTGGCGCCAGACGCCGCGGTCGGCGGGGCCGCGGCAGGCCCAGAGCTCCAGGCGCGCCGGGATGGCGATGAGCACGGCGTTGGTGGCCGTGCCCTGATCGTCTTCCGGCAGGCGGTTGATCGAGTCGACGCCATCGCTGCGGTCGGCGAAGAGCGCGCGCAGGCTGGCGACGTCCTGGTTGTGCCGGCCGATCCAGGCGCCGGCGCGGTCGAGGCGGTGCGACGATGAGCTGGTCGGGGCCTCGCCCTCGAGCACGCGGTGGCCGTGGTCGAGGCAGTGGTTGGTGCGGCAGATCGGGCCGTTGCTGTCGGTGCGGCGCGTGACGCTCCAGGGCGTCGCCTCGAGCTCGACGAAGCCACCGGCGTCGGCCAGCCAGTAGGTATGGGCGCCCGAGCGCGGCGCCGACTGCACGACCTTGGCGGCCTCCTCGCGGCTGCGGCATTGCAGGGCCTGGTGCAGGATGTTCAGGTAGCCGACGCCGGGGCGGCTGCGCCAGGTCTTGATGTTGGTCGTGCCGACCGCGACGCCGTGCGCGTTCATGCCCATCAGCGAGGGCGCGCCCATGACCGTCACGGTCCAGGACTCCGGGCCGTTGTCGGGCTGGCGGTGCAGGCCGACGACGTAGTCGAGGTCGCCGACGTTGAGATCCCAGGTCTGGCCGGCGATGACCTCGCCGCCGATCGCGCGGTCCGGCGGCACCAGCACGGCCGTGCAGCCCTCGCGATCCACCGGCGGCGTCGCGAGCTTGGGCCCATCGCCCGAGAGCAGCAGCACGTCGCGCACGTCCGTCATGTTCGCGGCGGTGAACACCGCGATCGGATCGACGCCAGCGGCCGCGCACATCGCTTCGTGCTCGAGCACGCCGCTCGGCTGCCAGCGCTGCAGCACGTCGTAGCAGCGCTGGCCACACACGAGCAGGGCCTCGATCGTCGCGCCGTCGCGGCCCGTCAGGTACTCGCGCGCCGCAGCGAAACGCATCTCGACGAAGTCGCCGAGCCTGCGGCCGAACGCCAGGCCTTGCTGCCGCCCCATCTCGGCTGGCGACCCGTGCAGGTGCAGTGTGTCGAGCTCGTACGCGGCCATCGTTCGCCTCCTCGCGCCATCCGTGGCGCGGATGCGCCCTTGTACCAAGCCGGTCGGCGTCGCGATAGCGCGCCCCGCGCGCACGGCCGCGCGCCGACGCCGACGCGTCTCGTCAACACCGGACCGCTCCGCTACGATCCCGACCCGTCGCCTTGCGGGGCGTCAGCTGGGGAGAGGCCATGTACGTCGATGTCCACGCGCACCTGATCCATCCGTCGTTCGCTGGCGACGAGGACGCCGCCGCGATCCGCGCCGCGACGGCCGGGGTCAGCCGCGTGATCGTCAACGGCCTCGAGCCGGTCAGCAATCGGGCGGTGCTGGCGCTCTGCCGCCGCCACGCCAACCTGCGGCCCGCGCTCGGCCTGTACCCCGTCGACGCCGGGGCCGCGGCGATCGACCGCGCCGCCTGGGCCCACGACTTCGCGCCGCCCGAGCCGGTGGACATCGCCGAGGTGCTGGCCGAGATCGAGTCCCATATCGACGAGATCATCGCCATCGGTGAGGTTGGACTCGACGCGCATTGGGCACCCGAGTCGCTCGGCGCCCAGGAGGAGGTGCTGCGCGCCTTCTGCCAACTGGCGGTGCGCCACGACAAGCCGCTGATCCTGCACACGCGTCGGGCCGAGCAGCGCACGCTCGAGATCCTGCTCGAGCAGGGCGTGCGCCGCGCCGACTTCCACTGCTACGGCGGCAAGGTCAAGCTCGGCCAGCGCATCGCCGAGGCCGGCTACACGCTGTCGATCCCGCCGGTCGTCGAGCGTGGCGAGGCGTTCCAGGCGTTGGCCCGCGCGTTGCCGCTGGCGGCGATCCTGACCGAGACCGACTGCCCGTACATGGGCCCGGATCGCGGCGAGCGCAACGAACCCGCCAACGTCGTGCGCGGCGTCGCGGCGATCGCCGCGGCGCGCCAGGAGCCGCTGGAGCTGGTGCGGGACGCCATCGCCGCGACCTACCAACGCCTGTTCGGCGAGGATGTCGCGCCGTGAGCGCCGCCGATCGCTGCTGGTTGGTCGTCGACCCCTCGGCGGCCCAGGTCGCGCTCTGCGCCGTCCGGCGGCGCGGTGAAGCCATGGAGGTCATCGACCGGGCGCTCCTGCTGCCACGGGACGAAGCGGCCCATGGCCTCGGGGCCGATGCGCCCGCCCTGGCCGGCGCGGTCGACCACGCCGTCACGCGGCTCGCGGCCCGCGGTGTCCGCAGCGCTGGCGCACCGCTCTGGCTCGTGCCGCGTCCCTGGCGCCGCGCTCGCGTGGTCGCGACCGCACCGGATCCAGCGCACACCATCCCGCTCGGCGCTGCGGTGGCGCTCGGGGCAGAGCAGCTACGCCTGCAGGCGGGCGAGGATGGCGCGGACCGACGCGACGCCCTGCACCTCGGGTTCGGCGCCGACGCCGGCCTGGTCCGCTGCGAGGGCCGCGTCCAGCTGCGCCGCGACGGCTCGCCGGTCGACCCGCGCGATCTCGCAGATGATCGGCCACGCGCGCTCGGGGCGTACGCGCTCGGCGTCGGCGATCCGCTCGACGCGCACGCCTTGCTCGACGCGTGGCGCAGCCAGGTGCCGACGACCCCCGACGAGCCCCTCTGGCCGCTGCGGGCGCTCGCCTACCCATCGCGGCGCGCGGCCGCGGGCGACGTCGTCGCCCTTGCGCTGGCGACGGCGTCCCGCCAGGCCCTGGGCCGCTTGCTCGGGGAGCTGCTCTCGCTCTGGGATGTCGCCGTCGTGACGCTGCACCTGGGCGACCCCTGCCTGGCGACCTGGCTGGGGCTGGATCTCGCCGACGGTGCCAGCAGCGGTCTGTCCGACCTGGACGGGGCGAGCACCGGCGAGGCGGGCCGCAGCGCCGCGGCGCACAGCTTCGCCTCGATGCGCCAGGGCACGACACTGCGCTGGTCGGTCATCGACCCCGACGCCGCCGCCCTCGGCGCGGTCCGCTGGCATCTGCGACTGCGCGACGGCCACGAGGCCGGGGCCAGGCAACCCTGAAGGAAGGATCGGGCCAAAACGACCGACGGGGCCGGAGCGCGACCGCTCCGACCCCGTCGGCGATGTCATCAAGCCCGTCGGACTAGAGGCAGTAGCCCTGGAGGCACTGGATCAGGCCGAGGAAGGTCTGCTGCGCCGTCGCGGGTGCCTTGGTCATGCAGCCCTGGGAGCAGGCCTGGTTGCCGCCGCAGCCGCCGACGCAGGTCAGGATGCTCGCGCAATCCTTGTCCGCGTCACAGGCCGTGGTCTCGTCCGAGCACTCGGCGAGCAGGCAGTCCTCGAGGCAGGCGCTGTCGTTCTGCGCGCACGCCGTGCCGGGGGTGTAGGCGCTCTTGACGCAGCCGGTCTTGACGCACAGCGCGATCGCACCGTAGGTCTTGAAGGCCTCGTCGCCGCTGAGGGTCTTGCACTTCTCGATGCAGGTCGTGCCGGTCACCTCCGCAGGCGGCGAGACCGGCGGCGTGGCCTGGCAGCCGCCGAGGCAGGCGTTGAGCTGCACGCACTTGGTGTTGGTCGTGCAGGCCGACATCTCCTTGCCGCACTTGTCGTTGCGGCAGCCGACCAGGCAGGTCTGGTCGGTCTGATCGCACTTGTCGTCGACCGGCGTGGTGTCGGCGGCGGTCGCGGTGTCGGTCGCGGTCGTGGTGTCGGCTGCGGTCGTGGTGTCGGCTGCGGTCGCGGTGTCGTCGGCGACGTCGCCGGTGGCGGTGGTGTCGCCACCCGCGGTGGTCGTGTCGGTGGCCGCGGCGGTGCCGCTGCCGCTGTCCGAGCCACACGCCGTGGCCATGGTTGCGATCGTCGCCAGCAGCAACGTGATGAGGGTCTTGCTCGTGCGCATCATCTTCTCCTGGAAACAACGCCGACCGTGTGTCAGCTGTGCGGCTCCGGTGGGAGCGAGGGATCCGTGGTCCGTGCCCCCAGCTGTGGGGGGCGAAGACTGTAACGACGTTGCCGAAATCTGGCAAGGCCGCGCAAGAGTGGATCACCCCGGGCAGGCCCGGCGACCTGTGCATCCGCGCACAAGTCGTCGTCGTGTGGCGCTCAGCGCCAGGCCGTCCGCACCAGCACCGTCGCGCCCAGCACCGCGATCAGCGTCGCCAGGCCCGCCTCGACGGCGGCGCGGTCCTGACCTTCCATGCTGATGCGCAGCTTGTGGTCCAGCGTCGGGTCAAAGAGCGGGTAGCTGCCGATGGCGAGCTCGGGGTGTCGCGCGACGACCTCGTCGATCCGCGCCACGACGTCCCATTCGTCGACCGAGAAGAAGGCCTCGACCAAGGCCGGGACGGGGCCGGCGTAGCGGCTGCAGATCGCGTCGACCTTGGCGCCGACCATCGACGGCACTCCCGGCAGCACCCAGACGTTGTCGAGGTGCAGGGCCCAGCCGCCGTTGCCGCCGTGCTCGATCGCGGCGCGCGAGGGCAGCCACGCCATGCGCTGCTGCTCGGTGGTCAGCGGCGCCCGCGCCCGCGCGTTCAGGAACGCCAGCACGTCGTGGCGCAAGACCATCGTGTCGTCGAGCGCCGCAGCCACGGCGCGCCAGGTGCAGTCGTCGTGGGTCGGGCCGACGCCGCCGGTGGTGATGACCACGTCGAAGCGGGCCGCAAAATCGCGCACGACCGCAGCGATGCGCGCCTCGTCGTCGGCCACGATCGCGACCTCGCGGGCACGGATGCCGTGGCGGACGAAGGCGTCGAGCACCTGGCCGGTGTTGCTGTCCTGCACGCGCCGACCCAGCACCTCGTCGCCGATCACGACGAGGCCGCCGCTGCGTCGACCGTCCGCGCTGCCAGGCTGCGTCACCATCATGCCTCCCCGTCGCCGTCGTCCGGTCAATCGATCTCGAGGCCGTCGTCCGCGCCGCCGCCCATCGTCATCGGCCGGCCGGCGGGGGCCTGGCCCGGATCGGCGCCGCTCCAGCCGTCGCTGCCGCCACCGAAGGTCCCGCCGCGCTTGGCGCCGCCCGAGCCGCTGGCGCCGACCGTGCCGTCGCCGACGGCGATCTCGCGATCGTCGGGGATCAGGGCGCGCGTCGCGGCGAAGCGGCCGCCCGTCAGCAGCTCCTCGGCGGTGCGGGCGAACGCCAGCTGCCAGGTGCCGTCGGTGCGGCGACATCCGATCGGCTGGCGGCCGAGCTTCCGCATCCAGGCCCAGTCGTGCTTCATCGCCCAGGTGCGCGCCTCTTCGTAGGTCGCCCAGCCCTTGCCCGAGCGGTAGGCACAGTGCGGGCAGAAGTCGATGGGATCGTTGCGCAGGATGAAGTAGCCGTTGCGGCAGTCGTAGCAGCCCATGTCCTCGACCTCGACGGGCTCGCCGTCGATGGACTCGTAGGTGCCGCCGCCGGCGTAGACCAGCTCGACGGTCTTGCGCGCTCCGATGCCCAAGGTTTCGATACCACGCAGGATCGCCATCGTCTGCCTCCCCACTCGCCGGCTCGCCGCCGCGGCCCACCTGGGCTGACGGTGTCGCCCGGGATCTCCGCTCAGAGCCTCGTTCAGACCATCGCCTCGACCCGACGCGCCGTCAGCTCGGCCCGGGCGCGGATCTGACGCAGCATCGTCGGCACGCTGAAGTCGAACAATCGTTGCACCACGGCCTCGGGCACCGCTGCGCAGAACGCGATCTCGAGCTGCATCGCGACCATGACGCTGCGGCCGTCGGCGGCGCTCTCGATCCACCATTCGACGTCATAGCGCTCGAGCCACTCGCCACCGTCGACCAGTCGCCAGGTGACCAGCGACGGCGCCTCGCCCTGCAGCGACAGCGTGATCTCGACCTCACGGACCAGCCGTGTCAGCAGGCGCACCGTCTGCATCGAGGCCGACGAGCTGCTCTGCGCGTGCGCGTCGATGACGTCGGTGAGGAACTCCGGGTACCGCCCCGCGTCCCAGAGCGTCGCGTAGACGATGCCGGGGGGCGCGAAGATCTCGATTCGGCTGCTGGTCTCTGGCACGCTGCCTCGAAGGGGCGCGGGCGCCGCGTCGGCGCGCTGGCTCTGGCCGGAGATTCGCCCGCCCCGCGCTCGCCTGCAAGCCCGAGAGGTCCGCCATGGCCGCAACGCCGATCCGACCGCCGCGTCCGGGCGCCCGGCCCAAGGATCTGGTCGCCCGCGAACGGGTCCGCGCCGAGATCGACGCGACGCGCGGCGACGAGCGCGTGCTCGCGGGCCTGTCCAAGCTGCGCGCCGAGGCCGCCTACGAGGCCGCGGGCCATTGTGCCGCGTGCGAGCAGGCCCGCGCCCGCGACGGCATGGACGACGCGCTCTGCGACGCCCACATGGAGCAGGCGCTGGGCATGCACAGCGAATGGGACGCCATCCGGCGACGCTGAGCCTCAGCCGCGGCCGTCGCCCTCCGCCGCTGCATCGATGCAACCGGGCCGCCCCACAGAAACGCTGGCCGCGGCGGGCCGCTTGCGCTAGCGTCCACGGCCCGATGGGGTGGGACGCCTGTGCCCGCTCTTGGAAGCCTCCGTTCTGCTTGATGTTTGGAGACGCGATGTCGCGACGGATCCTGCTGCTGTCGACCTTGGTGGCCACGCTGGCCGCGGCGCTGCCGACGCGCAGCGCGTCAGCCCAGGTCGGTGGCCAGGCGCCTGCCGGTGCCAGCTCCAGTGGCGGCGGGACCCCTTCGATCTTCGCCGGTTCGATGATCAGCACCCGCGGCGTGCTCGGCGCCAACAGCATCGACAAGAGCGCTGATCCGACCTGGAACCCCAGCGTCGGCATGGCGTTGCTGCTCGCGCCGCGCATGGCGCTCGGCGATCGCTTCTCGCTCTCGGCGCTGATGACCGTCAGCCGCGAGTTCACGCACGAGGATTGGACGACCGAGTCTGGCGAGACGACGCTCTCGGACACCTTCGTGACCCTGGGCGCTGGCATCTGGTCGAGCAAGACGCTGGGGCTCTCGCTCTCGGGGGCCGCGCAGCTGCGCCTGCCGACGTCGAAGCCGAGCCAGCAGAACACGATGGTCGTGGCCGGGTTGGCTGGTCTCGGCTTGTCGTGGACCGGCCAGTTCGCGCCGATGGGCTGGTCGCAATCGCTCAACATCGCGCTCATCGGCCGCACCGGGCCTTTTGTCCACCGCTACACGACCGGCAGCACCGAGACGCCCTGGGTCGACGGCTGTGCCGAGCTGGTCGGCGGCTGCTCGCAGTTCGCGCATGATGGCGTGCGCAACCCCGCCTGGCGCCACCAGGGCATCGCCGCCCTGACCTGGAGCCCGCACGCGCGGGTCTCGCTCTCGCTGCAAGGCGGCGTGTTCTACGACCTGCTGACGCCGCAGCCCAAAGCGACCTCCCGCGCCGGCTTCGCGGTGTCGTCGTCCGAGCTCGACCCCGACGCGCGGGCGATCGGGTTCACCGCGGCCTACCTCAACCTCGTCATCACGCATGCGGTGTCGATCGCCGCGGGCGTCGAGACCGCGCACGAGCAGCTGGCGCCGGACTCCACCTACCGGCAGCCGTTCCTCAACCGCTTCTCGTCCTACCTCATCGCCTTCCGCTTGTTCCCCGACGCCCTGGTCGCCGGGTTCCGCAGCCCCGAAAAGGGCTGATCTCCGAGGTCTTCGATGTCGTCTCGCTCTGCTTTGCTCGCCCAGCTCTGGTCGTCGTCACGCGCGGCGTCGCGTCGGACCATGACCCGCGTCGCGGCGCTGGCCCTGGCTGCCGGGCCCCTGTCGTTCGCCGCGCTCGCCCCGGTCACGCTCGGCGTCGTCGGCTGCGCCGAAGAGCGCGATCCCATCGACCGCACGCAGCCCAACGCCGTGCGCAAGGCCTGGTACAAGGACGCGCAGTTCTACTACCAGCGCACCGTCGTCGACGTGCCTGCGGCCAACGGCTTCACCTTCGTCGGCTCGACCGACCACTCCGGCATGGCCAAGGTGCGCTTCGACATCCAGGAGCGCTTCCTCTTCGTCCGCCGTGACACCGAGCTGGTCAAGGGGGCCGA
Organism: uncultured Enterobacteriaceae bacterium; assembly: GCA_964586155.1. Lineage (GTDB taxonomy): Bacteria > Myxococcota_A > UBA9042 > UBA9042 > UBA9042 > SXNM01. The sequence goes on from CAZPHC010000031.1 coordinate 22,526, forward strand.
CGACAAGGCCGCCACCGGCGACAAGTACGAGGGCGAGGTGGTCGCCGCGTTCCCGATCGTCGCCCACTTCGACATCCGCCACGCGTACAACCCGACCACCGGCGAGGAGCTCAACGTCCTCGAAGAGAACGGCTTCGATCGGCCCTGGTACGAGCGCGAGTACATGCGCGTCGACTGGTCGGCCAACCAGGTCCACAACTACCAACTCGACTTCGAGACCAAGAGCATCGAGGCGGTGCCGTTCTTCGTCCAGGACACCAACCCCGACGGCACGCCGAACCCGGACGCGCCGCTCTTCGTCATCGACGGCAAGGAGCGCGCCAAGGACGGCAAGCGCCTCGACTACTTCGACATCACCAGCCGCATCTTCGCCAAGGCCGGTACCACCCACTACCCGGGCTACGGCGAGATCCCGCTGTGCTGGCTGATCGGTGAGGAGACCAGCGAGTGCGGCGCCGGCGAGTACTCGATCCGCCACAGCTTCTGGCAGGTCGACAAGCAGCGCCAGTACGTGCCGCGGCCCTACAAGGGTGCCGAGACCGACATGTTCGGCTTCTTCACCGTCGACCGGCTCGTCTACGACACCAAGCTCGGCATCAAGCAGCAGAACAAGGAGCGCTACCTGCAGCGCCACAACATCTGGAAGCAGTGGACCGACGCCAACGGCGCGCTGATCCCGATGGCGCAGCGCGAGGTGCGGCCGATCGTCTACCACGCCAATGTCGGCTTCCCGGACGACATCAAGCCGATCGCACGCAAGGTCGCGTCGCAGTGGAACAAGGTGTTCAAGGACGTCGTGGCCGCCGCCGGCAACCCCTACAGCGGCGACATGTTCGTGTTCTGCGAGAACAACCCGATCGCCGAAGGCGACAGCCCGCTCTGCGGCCCCGTTGGTTCCTCGCCGCGTCTGGGTGACGTGCGCTACTCGTTCATGGCCTATGTGCCCAAGTACATGAAGTACGGCCTGCTCGGCCTCGGCCCGAGCAACAACGACCCCGAGACCGGCGAGATCTTCTCGGGCATGGCGTACCTGTACCACCACAACAACACGGCGGCCTGGCGCACGGTCGAGCAGATCCAGCTGCTCAACGGCGAGCTCGACACCAAGAGCTTCATCGACGGCCTCGACCTGACCGATTGGGTCAGCACCGTCACCGGCACCAAGCAGGGGCTCGAAGGGCGTACCTCGCGCTTCCAGTTCCGCGGCCTCGACGAAGCCGACACCATGATCGATCGCATCGCGAACAACGGCTTCTCGCAGTATTGGGACGGCCGTCGCACCGCGATCACCGAGGCCGACCTGCAGTTCCAGCAGGAGCACGGCAGCTTCGCCTGGGCGGAACAGAAGATGCAGACGATGTACGACCTCGGCCACCTCAACGGCCTGGGCGACTCGCCGCTCGCGCGCAAGGCGCGGTTGCAGGGCACCGGCGTCGAGGCTGCGATCGCCTCGCACCCCGAGATGAAGATGGCCGGCGGCTTCGATCCGAGCGCCAAGGTCGACCCCAACCTGCTCGCCGCGATCTCGCCCGCGCGTGGCGGCCTGCTCGCCAACACGGCGCAGCGCACGCGCATCCACCAAGAGCTCGCCGCCAGCCGCAACATGTACCTGCCCGAGATGCTGGACGACGCGCTGATGGGCCTGGCCAAGGAGCTCAAGGGCAAGTCCGGCGACGAGGCCTGGACCATCGTCCGCGACTCGGTCTACACGGCGGTCTTCGCCCACGAGGTCGGCCACAGCCTCGGCCTGATGCACAACTTCGGCGGCTCCGACGACGTCGTGAACTACCACGACCACTACTGGGAGCTGCGCGACGACGGCAAGGTCGGCCCGCGCCTGACCGATCCGATCACCCAGGCCGAGATCGACGGCAAGATCTACAACTACGCCTACAGCTCGATCATGGACTACGCCGGCCGCTTGACGATCGACGGCCTCGGCGTCGGCAAGTACGACCGCGCCGCGATGCTGTTCGGCTACGCCGACAAGGTCGAGGTCTTCGTCGACGCCGGCAAGTCGCCGCAGACCTGGAAGTCCTGGTTCGAGAACCGCGGAGAGATCTTGAGCTTCTTCATCTTCGGCCCGCAGGTGACGCACTACACCGACGTCTACAAGCTGCTCGGCAAGAAGATCTACCAGGCCGACAACCGCATGATCGTCGACGCCTCGGCCCTGAGCGCCGACCTGAGCAAGGCCACCGTCGACAGCAAGACCTACTCACGCGTGCCGTACATCTACTGCAGCCACGGCCGCAGCGACCTGTCGGACTCGTGCCTGACCCGCGACTTCGGCGCCGACAGCCAGGAGCGCATGGCCCATTTCCTCGAGGAGTGGGACACCTGGTACATCACGCGCGCCTTCCCGCGCGGCGACATCGGCGTCAGCAACTGGACCTACGCCGATCGCTGGTATGGCCGCCTGTACCACCGCATCAAGCAATGGCACGACATCTACGGCCTCTACGGCGCGTTCCTGCCGCAGTTCTACGACGCCGCCACGCTCAAGAAGTTCTTCTCGGACCCGGTCAAGGGTTGGGGCGGCAACACCTGGGCGATCCAGAACGCCTTCCAGTTCCTGGTCGAGACCATCTTGATGCCGGACGCCGCCAGCTACGGCAAGCGCGTGCGCGCCGACGGCTCGACCATCCTCGCGGCCAACGCCGGCCAGGATCTCTCGCTCGGCGTCGATCAGGCGCGCTATTACTCGACGAACTGGACCTTCGGCGGCCAGGGCGGCCAGGAGTGCGGCTACTTCTGGAGCGAGTGCCTGCACCACATCGGCTTCTACGTCGACAAGGTCATGGCCATGGAAGCGATGATGGACAGCGAGACCAACTTCGTCGCGCGCGCCAACCCGATCGACATCCGCGAGTGGAAGGTCAGCTACTACAACACCTTCTCCGAGAGCATCCGCCGCATCCACGCCGCGCTGCAGTCGGGCGATTGGTCGCGCGTCGGCCCCTACCTCGACGCCAACAAGAAGCTCGTCTTCCCGAACTACGCCGGCAAGCTCGACGAGGTGCACGCCAACGCGGTCGATCCGGCCGCCGACTTCACGGTGCAGCTCTACTTCGCGCTGCTCGGCCAGGCCAACTTCATGGCCAACTTCGACCGCCACTTCCTCGACGAGGCCCAGGTCTGGATCGAGGGCACCTGGAAGGCGCCGTCGTTGCCCGCCGAGGCGACCGTCAGCTTCGTCGACCCCGATACGGGCCTGATCTACGCCGCGCTCAACCGACCGATCGGCGCCGGCGCCGCGATGATCGCGCACGCGAACCTGCTGCGCGCGCGCTCGGCGAGCTGCGACGCCAGCCAGCTCACGGCCACCACCGCCGACGATTGCGTGCCCGGGCTCAAGCCCGAGGAGCGCGCCGCCGCCGACGCCGACATGCGCAAGTACCTGCAGCTGCTGCAGTCCATCGCCGAGATGAGCTTCGCGATGCAGTACGGCAGCCCGCTGATGCCGTAGCGCTTCAGCGCGGCTCGGACCAGCCCGACTGCACTGTGCGCATCGTGGTGTCGATCTCGACGTCGCGGTCCTCCTGCGTCATGCCGATGACCCAGTGCACGCGCATGTCCATGACGCCCATGGCCGGCGCGCTGCGCGAGACCACGGGCTGCAGCGCCTCGATCCGCACCAACGAGCTGGCCTCGCGCACGCTCGCCTGCGGCGGCAGGCCGACGATGTCGAAGCTGGCGATGCGGATGTCGGTGCGCGTCTGCAGGCAGGTCTGGCCCTTGCCGCAGACCTTGGCCGCGACCAGCGTCGTCTGGCCGCTGACGTCGCCGCCCGAGACCGTCATCTTGCCGCCGCGCGAGAGGTCGTCGGCGCAGAGGTTGGCGTCGATCGGCCAGCTGTCGCCGACGCGGCGCGGCTCCTTGGTGCCGAGCACGGCGTCGTTGCTCGCGCCCGGATCGCTGGTCGTCAGCGCGATCTCCCACGCCGCGAGATCGGCCGGGCTCGGCGCAGTGCCGTTGACCTCGACGCGCGGCTTCGGGCCGTTGCGCCGGACGGTGACGACCGAGCCGCGGCCGGTCAGCGCCCGCTGCTTGCCGCCCTCGTCCAGGGTCGCCGTCTCGATCTCGATGTCGATCACCAACGCGACGCCCTCGCCGTCGACCTCGCGGACGGTGGTCAGGCCGACGATGCGCACGGCCTTGTCGTCTTGCTTGCGGCCGATCTCGTTGCCGTTGACCCGCAGCACCGTCTCGGTGACGACGCGGGCCTCGGTGCGATCCCAGCTGCGTTCGCCGACGACGGCCGGCGGCGCCAGGACCACGGCGTAGGCCTTGTCGGCCGGTTCGCGCACGTTGGCGCCGGTGCCGGCCAGCGCTGGATCCCGCATCGGCGCGCCGCCCTGCTTGCGGCTCGGGCCGCCGCCCGCGACGTCGGCCGCGGCGCCAGCGCCGTCGTCACCGTCATCGTGGCCGCCGTCGCCGCTCGTGTCGCGCCGATGCGGAAACCCCGGTGCGTCGCGGCCGTCCGGGCCCGTCACGCGCTCGGAGGCCCGGCGCGCGCGCCACTCGGCTCGCTCCTCGTCGGGGCTGCGCTGCCGGGCGCCGCCACCGCAGCCGACCGCGAGGCTCGCGACCAGGCCGAGGCAGAGGCCCGTACCGACGCGCATGCCCGCGTCGCGCCGCGATCGGCGCTCGTGGCGGTTGGGGCGGAGCGGCAACGTGGGGGGCAGAGCCTTCATGGAGTCCTCGGTGGTGTCCGTCGCGGCGGCCGGCATCCTGGGCGTCACTGCGCGCGGCAGCGCGCCGCCGTGGCCGCAGCCCCGGCCCAATCTACGGCGCTTGCCGAGCCGGCGCCACCGCGGCCGCCGCTCGCGCTGCAGCCTCCAACACCCGCCGGGCCGAGAGCACTCCCTTGTAGAGCACGAGCTCTGCGCCCGCGGCGTCGACCACGCTGCGATCGACGCGCAGGCGCTCGCTGCCGGCGAGGACCACGGCGCAGCCGAGGCCGCGACGCAACAGCTCGGCGCGGCGGAACACCGCGTCGCGGCTCCAGAAGCCGAGCAGCTCGAAGAGCACGCGCTCGCTGGCGGGGCCCGTCAGCACGAGATCGGCGACGAAGACGCCGAGGCCGGGCACGTCGTGCACCGCGGGCGCCGGCGCCGCGCTCCAGCCGGTGTCCGCGCGCGCGAGGTCGTCGATCAGCCGCTGCAGCTCGTCCGGCAGCGCGGGCGCGTCGGCCGGGGCGCCGAAGCGATCGCGGCGGCCCTCGGCGACGAACGCCAGCGGCTTGCGCTCCTTGCCCCAGCGCACGTCGGCCGTGATCGACCAGCGCTCGGCCTGGCAGATCATCGGCAGCACGATCGCAAGCTCCATGCCGTAGCGCGTCGACTGCGAGAACAGCGACAGCGGGCCGTCGAGCTCGAGCGCCACACGGTCGTCGCCGAGCCGCTCGCAGCGCCAGAGCAGGCGATGGAACTTCAGCCGGCCAAAGAGCGTGCGCAGGTAGCCGCCGTCGCGGGTCTGCAGCTCGGCCCGCAGCCGCGTCGCCCGCAGCAGCAGCGATTGGTGGCAGGCGAGCTCCCAGCGCTGCGCCAGGCGCGCGCCGTCCCAGCCGGACGTGGCGATCAGCGCGTGGGTGCCGGGCAGGTCGGCGAACAGCCGCTGCTCGAGGGCGGCGCGATGGATGCCCAGCTCGGCCGCGACGGCGTCGACCACCGCCTCGCGCTGCCACGGCCGCTGCGGTGACGCCGCGCGCCGCGTCGCCGCCGACACCGCGAAGAGCGCCGCGCGCAAGGCGACCGGATCTTCGCCCTCGGCGGCCTCGAAGGTCGCGGCGTCGATCGCGAGTTTGCAGACGCCGCGCCAGAGCCGCAGCTCGTTCGGCGCCACCTCGACGTCGGCGAGCAGCTCGTCGATCACGTCGCGCGTCTGGCCGACGCTGGCGTCGAGCAGGGCCGTGACCTCCTCGGCGAGGGCGAGCAGCCGCTCGCGCTTGCGGCGGTCGAGCTTGGGCAGCAGCAGCGTCTCGCCGCGTCGCCGGGCCGGGATGAGGTCAGCGGTAAGCAACGTGGTCCCTGCGGCGCGTGCTGGTGAAGGTCTCGCTCGTCTCGGCGCTGATCAGCTCGTAGAGCAGGGCGCGCTTGCCCGCCGACTTGCGCAGGATGCGGCCCAGGCGCTGCACGTGCTCGCGCACCGAGCCGGTGCCCGAGACGACGATGGCGACCGCGGCCTCGGGCACATCGACGCCCTCGTTGAGCACGCGGCTGGTGACGACCGCGCCGTAGGTGCCCTCGCGCAGCCCGCGCAGGATGTCGCCGCGCTCGCGCAGCTTGGTCTGGTGCGTGATCACGGGCAGCAGGAAGGCGCGCGCGATCGCGTGGGCGGTGGCGTTGTCGTCGGTGAAGATCAGCGTCGGCTCGTCGCAGTGGCGGTCGAGCAGCGCCCCGAGCAGGCGCAGCTTGGCCCGCGACGAGAGCGCCAGCCGCCGCTGCGTTCGGTAGCAGGCGAGCGCGTCGCGGCCCTCGACGCTGCGCCCCGAGAGCTGCAAGAAGCGCGCGAAGCCGCCGGGCTCGGCCAGGCGGATGCCGTGGTCGCGGCAGAAGCCGCGGTAGGTCTCGCGCGCCTGGTCGAATTCGGCGCGCTCGTCCTCGTCGAGCTCGATGACGACGCGCTCGGTGTCGTAGTCGGCGAGCCACAGGCCCGTCATCTCGACGATCTCGGCACGGTAGGCGATCGGGCCGATCAGCTCGAGGTAGCGCTCCTCGCCGCCGTCGCTGCGCTCGGGCGTCGCCGTCAGGCCGAGGCGAAACGGCGCCAGCGCCATCCAGGCCGCGGTGGCGTAGGTCTCGCCCGGCAGGTGATGCGCCTCGTCGAAGACCAGCAGGCCGAAGCGATCGCCCAGGTGCGGCATGTGCATCCACGCCGAGTCGTAGGTCGTCACCGTCACCGGCCGCACGTCGTGCTCGCCGCCGCCGACCTGGCCGATCGGGATGCCGAACGCCTTGGCCAGCAGCCCCGCCCACTGCCGCACCAGATCCAGCGTCGGCGCGACGACCAGCGTCGGCCGCCGCGTCTCGGCGATCGCCAGCACCGCGACATGGCTCTTGCCGGCGCCGGTCGGCAGCACGACGACGCCGCGGCGGCCGACGTCGCGCCACGCCTGCAGCGCCTCGACCTGGTAGGGGCGCGGGTCGCGATGCTCGCGCAGCGGCAGGTCCAGCGGCTGCCAGCGGCGGGCGTCGTCGGCGAAGGCGAGCCCCGCGTGGTGCAGATGCAGCGCAATTGCGCCGTAGTCGCTGGCCGGCGCGCGCCAGCTGGCCGTGCGCGGGTCGCGCTCGACGCGGCCGGGCAGGGCGCTGACGACCTCGCGCGGCCCGTCGATCTCGAGGGTCCCGGCAGAGAAGCGCAGCGCGATGGTGGCGGGGCTCGACATGGCCGCGAGCCTAGCGCCTCGGCCCACGCGTGTCAGCGCCGCCACGCGCTGACAGGCCGCCAGGTCGACAGGGCGCGTCGGGTTGACCCTCCCCGGCCCGCCGCGTAGCGTCCCGAGGCCGCCGCGCCGCCAGGAGGTCCGATGAGCGAGCACCGCATCTTCACGACCGCGTTCGCAAGGGTCTACCCGATGTACGTGCAGAAGGCCGAGCGCAAGGGCCGGACCCAAGCCGAGCTCGACCGCGTCATCTGCTGGCTGACGGGCTACGACGACGCGGGCCTGCGCCGGCAGATCGAGCAAGGCGTCGACTTCAGGACCTTCTTTGGCGAGGCGCCGGCGTTGCATCCCCACCGCGCCCTGGTCAAGGGCACGGTCTGCGGCGTGCGCGTCGAGGACGTCGAGGACCCGCTGATGCAGCTGATCCGCATCCTCGACAAGCTCGTCGACGAGCTGGCCAAGGGCCGCGCCATGGACAAGATCCTGCGCGCCTGACCAACGCGTTGCCGGTGCCCGTGCCGTCGCCGCCGGCGATCGCCTGGGCGCAACGGAGTGAACCCATGGGGGCCGACATCGCCGCAGCCGACGCCGGACGTCGCGCCATCCGCCTCGAGCCGAGCTGGCTGGCGCGGCTGCGCGACGCCTTCGACACGCCGGGCATGGTCGCGTTGAGCGCGCGCTTGCGCGACGAACGCAGCCGCGGCGTCGTGATCTTCCCGCCGGCCGCCGAGATCTTCGCCGCGCTCGACCGCACGCCCTTCGACGCCGTCCGGGTCGTGATCCTCGGCCAGGACCCCTACCACGGCCCGGGCCAGGCCCACGGCCTGTCGTTCTCGGTGCGTCGGGGCGTGCCGGTGCCGCCGTCGCTGCAGAACATCTACCGCGAGCTACAGAGCGACCTCGGCCTGCCGATGCCGCAGCACGGCGACCTGGGCGCCTGGGCCGATCGCGGCGTGTTGCTGCTCAACGCCTCGCTGACGGTGCAGGCGCACAGCCCGGCCAGCCACGCCGAGGCCGGCTGGCAACCCTTCACCGATCGGGTGCTGCGCGAGCTCAACGACGGCCGGCAGGGCCTGGTCTTTCTGCTCTGGGGCAGCCACGCCCAGCGCAAGGCCGCGTTCATCGACCGTCGGCGCCACCTCGTGCTGCAGGCGCCGCATCCCTCGCCGCTCTCGGCGCATCGCGGCTTCCTCGGCTGCCGGCATTTCTCGCGCGCCAACCAATGGTTGTTGGAGCGCGGCGAGACGCCGATCGATTGGAGCTTGCCGGAGGCGTGACCGCCGCCGGCGAGGATCTTGCCACCCGCGGCGCCTCGGGGGGATCCGCTGAGCTCGTGTCATGGCATCGAGTTCCGTTCGATCGACCGGAGGTTGGACGACGGCGTGCGGCGGGCGCTGGTGAACCCGTCGGTCGACGCGGGGCTGGTCGACGCCCGAGGCGGCCCGACCGCGAGAACGCGGGGGTGTAGCCGGACGGCTACACCTGCCTGTTCTCGCGGTCTGGCGTGGCGTCGACGCGTTGGTTGGTGGTGGTCGTCGGGTCAGCCGCCGCGTCGTCGCAGGGACGCTTCGTGTCGCGCGAGGGCTGCGCGCTGCGCGTCTGTGCCTGCATCGCGCGCTGCAACCAGGATGTCGTCGAGCTGGTAGCTGGCAAAGTCGTTCAGCGCGTCGACGACCTTGACCGCCCACGCGTCGGCGTCCAGCCCTGGCGCCAGGCTGCGGAACCAGGCCGGGAGCACCCTATCCCAGAGCACGCCGACCTGCCACGAGCCGGCCTCGTCGGCGAAGAACACGACGTCGCGATGGCAGCGGTCGACCTCGCGCATCAGGTCGATGAGCAGCTCCAGGCCCGCCGCGGCTGCCGCGAGGTCTCCGCGCGTCTCAGCGCGCAGGCAGCCGGCGACCAACCGCGCATGTTCGGCGATGAAGCGTTCGGTGCCGGGCGACTTCGACAGGAAGTTGCGGGAATTGACGTGGAAGGTCTCATAGTAGCGGCCCGCCATGGCGTCGCGGTGAAACGCTTGGATCGACGCCAGCAGATCCGGCGGTGGACCGTCGTCCGCCACGACCTTGTGCAAGTGGACATAGTCGGCGAGGAGCTCGGGAAGCGACTCGTCCGGGAGCAGGTCGATGGCGCGGTCGAGCAGCACGCGCCGATCGGCGCCGTCGAGGTGTTCGAGGTTGCGGCGGATCTTGTCGCGGTCGAAGGTTGGCACGGTGTTGCTCTGGTCGCAGGGGGGAGTCGTGCGCGGCGGCGTGGTCCAACGCAGGTTGCAGACTGTGGTAGGCGGAAATCGGCTCACCAGTCACGGAACGGGCCCCTGCGAAGGACGCTCGATGACTGCCGCCTGCGCGAAGGCCCTCGCGACGCTGCGCGGCTTGTCCCCGCGTACCACGGCGTGAGCGGGGTTCAGCAGCGTCGGATCCGGCAGGACCTCCTGCCGCTGGCCGCGTGCAAACCCAGCGGTGATCGAGGCGATGCCGTACCCACGCTGTAGGTACTCCCCGAGGCTCTCCTCGGCCGTACGGATTGAGGCTCGGTCGACGGACAGCTCGGGATCCTTGAAGGCGGCGGAGGTTGGTCGGCCGCTGTCATCGATCTGCACCGGGTGGAGCCGTCGCAACAGCTTCTCGGCGTCGGGGATCTCCAACGTCATGGGCGCACCCCCGACGTCAGCCACAGCACGAGCCGAAACGCGCTCCATGACCCGCATTCGCCTTCGTCTTCGAGGCCTGCCGTCGCGTCTGCATCGTAGTAGCCGAAGCGATCGCTCGACACGATCTCGAGCTCGAGCGCGCGTGCGCCGCGCTGCCACTCGAACTGCACGGTGCCATGGGTCGTCGGGGCGACGAAGGGTGCCGGCAGTGCCTGGCCGTTGCGTTCCAGGACACGAGCGGCGCGTACCGCGAAGGTCTCGGCGGCCTCGAGGACGCGACGGTCAATCGGCGGGGCGCCATAGCTGTCCCAGCCTTGCTGCAGCGCGGCCAAGGTGTCCAGCCGTGCGCGGATCGCGGCGAGTGTGGTGCGGTCAGGCGCCGCCTCGCTCAGCCACTCGATGCCGTCCTGTTCGTCTTCAGAGGCCACCCTCAGCGTCGTGACGGTGTCGATGGAACGCGCTTTCGGATCGCCAGGCCAACCCACGGCGACGACGCGCTGCCATCGCAGCGGATCGTCGACTTTGGCCCACATTTCTTCGTTGGCCATCACCTTCGTCCGGCCGCGTGCAGTCACAACTTCGAAGCTTCGCTGGGTGACGTCCATCGCGACCACGTTGCCGCATACTGCGACCTGTTGCAGCGGTTGGTAGGGCTCCTTTCGCTGCAGGCGCCTGCGTCCTGCCTCGCTGAGGATGCACGAGGCGGCCGAACCGGCCGGATCGGTGATCTCCATGCGCACGCCGTTGGCCAACACGGTGCGCAGGCGTACGCCCAGCGTGTGCTTGATCTCTACAGGCACGCTGGCAGGCCATTGGTCGTTGGTTTGGAAGGCGACAAGGGCGCTGTGCAGCTGCTGCATCGCGACCTGGGCCGGTTGTTGGTGATTCGAGGGGACAGCAGTCGCTGCAGGCTCGAACTTCAATACTGTGCTGCCTTGCTCGATCTGCGTCAGCAGGACCTGACTCAGGTCCATGACCTCGCGCGTGGGCCGTACCTTCAGGTCGAGACCGAGTTCCCACTGCACCAGCGACTGCACGGACTCCTGCACGGCCCGCGCGATCGCGCCGAGGTCGGTCAGCGAGATCTGGCCCGACGGCAGGTCATGTTTGTGCAGCTTGATCTCCAACGCTCGCTCCGATGCTTCGAGGTGTCTGGTCCGCTCCACTCAACCCGTTGACCGCAGGCGTTCTTCCTGGGGGCGTCAGCCTCGCCGGCCTGCAAGACAGCCTGCGTCGATGTGTCTCGTCCGTCCAGTGACCTCGGCAGTGGCGCTCACGTCGCAGTCGGTGTCGGCGCCGTCGAGCTGGCCGCGGCGGCGTGCCGCCGGATCGACTGCCGCCGACTCGTGCCCGCCACCCAGTTCACGCCCTCGCCCGCCGCAATGCCCCGACGAACGCCCCACACGTCGCAAACCGGTCGCGAGGCGAGAGCGACAGCGCCTTCTGGACCACGGCCCGCTGCGCCGTGCTCAGTATGCCCGCCGCGTCTGCGAGCGAGACCCCGCCGTCGGGCGCGCCGACCAGCGCCGCGAGCCCGACCGCCGCGAGGCTGTATTGGTCGGAACCCTTGCGCGCCGGCTGACCAACCAACAGCTCGGGTGCGACGAATCCGCGATGAAAGCCCACCGCCGTCGTCGCCACCTCGGTCGTCGCGCCGACGGTGTTGACGCCCGTCATCATGTCGGCCGTCGTGCCGAAGTCGAGCAGGCGGACGTGCCCACGGCCATTGCGGGCGATGTTGCCGGTGTTGACGTCGTGGTGGATGACCTTCTGCCCATGGGCGTAGTCGAGCGCCTTGGCGATCGGGTCGAGCCAGCTGAGGAGCTCGACGAACGAGAGCGCGCCGGCGGCGACGCGCGCCCGGAGCGTCTCGCCGCAATCGGCGACCACCAACCACGGTGAAGCGCCAGCGTCGGCGTCGAGCAACTCGACGATGTGCGCGTGCTGCAACTTGCGAAGCTGTCGGATCTCGCGCCTCAGCGCGTCCTCGCGGCCCGGTCTGGCGCGCTTGACCCACGCCTTGCGCTGCTTCGGACCCACGGCCGGCCACGCTTCGCCGAAGCCCCCGACGATCGGCTCACCCCGCAGGCACCACTCGCCCGCCACAACGACCGACGGGGCCCAGATCGCCGGCTGCGCGGCCCGCGCGACGCTACGCTTGGGGACCTTGGAGTCGGTTTGTGTCGGCTGCTGCGCTGCCGGCTTCGGCGCCGATGAGGTCGGGACGAGACCCGCCAGCGCGTTGCTGATCCGCGTATTGCCGTGCGCAGCCCCGAGCGCCTGCCGCACCTTGGCAGTGGTCGTACCGACAATGCCCGCGAGGTCGGCGGCGAGGTCGTAACGTCGCGCGTCTGCAACCGAGAGCGCGAGGTCGTCGAGGTCAACGGGCCAGCTGGCGCCGAGCGCAGCTTCGACCCGCGTGCCCGCGGGCGCGGCGCTGAGGTGGCGGCGGACGGTGGCGTGGGTGATGGGAAGCAGCGCCACGAGGCGCGCCATGGCGTCGCGACCCGCGGCCGTGCGGTCGAACCAGTCGGCGCGCCAGTTTGCGAGGCGGGCCGGGGGCTTGGTCGGTGGGGGCATGGGTGCGTCCTCCAATCGGTTGGCTGCGTCGTCGCCGTTCACTCAGGTTTCGACGCCACAGACCCGGCAGTTGCGCGGTCCGCGCAGGCCGGTGCGACGTACTGTGCCGTCAGTGAAGCTGAAGGCCAATCGGTTGGGTGGCGTGGTGGCACCGGCGAAGGCGGTCAACAGGCGGAGGAGTTCGATCATCGCGGCGCCGGCGAGCATGGTGTTCACGGCGATGACGCTGGGGCTGGCGCAGTTGGTCGTGATCGTCATGGGGCGCTACACACGAGGAGCGACAAGCGCCAGAAGCCAACATCGGATGGCGCTTGCGAAACCGTGGTGCTAGAAGCTGGTGTGGCGGTCGGACACGCGGACCGGCGGCCCTTGCGGCAGGCCACAACGACGATGGCCATGGAGTCCTCCGCTGACGACGAACACCTACAAAAACTTGCTGCTGCGGCTGTCCCGCGCGGGGTTCAAGAAGGACTTCGTCGAGCAGGCCATCTTGCCAGACTGGTGGGACGACGACTGCGCGACGGACCCTGGCGTACTCGCCGACCTCGAGGCGCGTGTCGCGCGGTTCCTAGGGCTTCCGGTTGCCAGAGCCGCGAATCCCACCGCGACGTTGGCAGCACCGGCGTACCCGCAGGCGCAACTCAGGCGGGTGCGCGATGTGTCGCGCGATCGGTTGGGACCCGCGATGCACGCGGCGATCCGGATCGCAGCTGCTGTCGTGCGATCGATGCGCGATCCCGCTCGCGCTCCATCCGTCCCTCCACAGGACGCACTGGTGTGGCGTGGCGCCATTCGGCGTACGCCTTCGGCCGTCACGCTGGTCGACCTCGCGGCAGATCTCTGGGCGCGTGGAATCCCCGTTGTGGCGGTCGACGTGCTACCTGCACCCAGCTTTCAAGGGATGGCCTGTGTCGTGGAGGGTCGGCCCGTCGTGCTGATCACGCACAAGTACGACGAACCCGGTCGGCTGGTGTTCTTGATTGCTCATGAGGTCGGCCACATTGCCGCTGGTGATTGTGGCCCGGACAGACCCGTCGTGGATGGCGAGGAGGATGCGGGCGACGACGACACCATCGAGGCTCGTGCCGATCGGTACGCGACGCGCGTCGCCGTTGGGAGTGACGCGACACCCGCGATTGATGCCCGAAACTTCCGGGAACTCGCCAACGAGGCGGCGCGGGTCGAGCGCGACACTGGCGCGGATGCCGGCGCCGTGATCTTCGCTTGGGCTCGTCGTACGGGCGACTATGGCAGCGCGACGATGGCGGTGAAGGCGCTCTACCGGGCATCGGGAGGCCGGCGGCAGCTTCGCGGACTCTTCGACCAATACGTCGACCTCGATGTGGCGACCGACAGCGATCGCGCGCTTCTTCGTTGTGTCTATGGGGACCCGGCCCGCGATGAAGCTGCTCGTTGACACGGATGCTTTCTGCAAGCTCGAAGCGGCACACCTGATGTCGGCCGCAGCGAACCATCGCAAGCAAGCGATACGCTACCCACTCGGTTGTCGCTAGGGGACTTGGGACATGCAGAAATCTACTTGCACGACGATCATGATTCGGTAGCGTGCGCTCGCGAGGCAAAGGAATCAAATGGCTTCCGCGGGACGAGCCGCCGGGCGTGAGCAACCACGTCGAGCCCTACGTTTTGCCCGCTCCCACTGGAAGGACTTCAACGAGTTCAGCGATGACGTTCAGCGTCACTTCATCCAGATCGCTCAAGTGGATGGGGCCGAACCGGGCGTCATCTGTGTCTGGCCGAAGCGTCGCGCTGCGCAAGCGCCCGCCCAGCTCGGAAGGATCACGAGTCTCGGCGGCGTAGACCTTGACGGTATATCGCCCACCATGCTCCGGGTCGTCGATATCACGGTGTTCGGCGAGGACGACGCGACCGAGCAGCGAGCCCATCGGTCTCGAACGCCACAAGCACCAGGTGCCGTTGGGTATGCGTCGGTTCATCGATTCGCCGATGACCTGCGCGATGAACATCCCGTTGCCAACGGACTCACGTCCAGGCCACTCGGCCCACTGCCACTCGCGCGGGTCTGCGTCTTGGCTCGAGCTGAATGCACCGGCAGCGATCTGCAGTGGCACGATAGGCACATGAGGTGCGTACGGGCGCACATCTGGCACATCAACGATGCGCAAGGAGGGACTGGGGCCGCGCGTGGCACGCCTGGTCGCTCGACCTCCGGGCAACAGGGTGAAACGTTGGGACTTTCCTACGGCGGTTCGATGGTCTCCCGACGTTGGCGAGATGTACCCCGCCAGCTGGCCGTCAGTGCGAACCCACGACAGATCCGCCTTCAATGCTTTGTGCTTGTCCTTGCCGACAACGTACTTGGCGATCCGTGAGATCGCCGCGACCACTGCGTGCTCGTCGTCGAGTTCAAACGAAGCGACGACTACGACCTCGTAACGCAGCTCGAGAAGACGCGCGCGAATTGCCGCGTCTTTCGCCTGTTGCTCCGCGTTGCCGTGGATGTGGCCGGCCATGCCATCGAGGTAGATGCACACCCCTGGATCATCGTCGTCCGAACCCGGATAGAAGAAGTCGGGAATCGTCGAGCCGAAGCCAGCCCCGAGCTGCATCGGATGCTGGCAGACGGGGCTCGGCAGCCCGGCCTGCGCCAGCAATTGCTTGAAACGCCCCTCAATGTGGGTCTGCGGCACGCCGGTCGTCGACGCGGTCGCGGCGAGGTGCTCCGGAATCGAATGCAGCCAGGTCGGTTCGGCGCTCGTGGCAGAGAGCTTCTCGACCGCAAGCTTGCGGTCGAGCGACTCGTGGTAGTAGCGGTTGCGAAAGGTCTGCATGCAGTCGATGCACGATGTCTCGCAGCCACCGGGACATGCTTCGAGAACCGGAACGATCGCGTCTCGCACCTCGACCCAGCGCTCCAAGAGCTGCTGCAGCAAGCCCGATCCGCCCGGCATTGGGTCGTAGAGTAGGATGTCCGACCCTGAGCCGTCGGCGTGGCCGAGGACCAGCAGCTGGAGGTCCTCGACCTCCATGTCGAGCACGCGGGCAGCACCCATGCGCATCGCCTCGGCGACGCTGATGCCGACGCGTGCGTCCGCGACGTCGTGCAGGCTGAGGGCGTCGACCTCGACGTCGGCGTAGAAACCAGTCGGCTCGACTTGATGCTTGCAGCGCTCCAGGTGGCTGGCGTCGAACTTCTTGCGCGCCGCGCCACTGGCGAAAGGCGACAACGACTGGCCGCACGCCAGACAGAGCGGGAAGCCGAGCTTGCCCTGCTCGGTCTCGCGCCGCGGCCCGACGTTGACCAGCCGAAGCGAGATGCCGCGCCGGAAGCGGATGTCGAACCCCGCCCAATGCCAGCGATCGCCACCGCGGTGGTAGCCGCGGTCGGTCCCGTAGATGGACGACGGCATCTGGAAGCGGAACTCCTCGTCATCCGAGATCTGCGACTGAGACGGCAGCGTGACGTCGCACACAGGGATCACGCGCAGCTCGGAGCTTTGGCCGTGACCGAGCTTGGCGACGCCGACGTCCTTGCCAGCCTCGATGACGACCTGGACGTCGGGCAGTACGCGGTAGCGCAACGCCGCGTCGGCGCGGAGCTGGAAGCGCCGCGGGATGAAGCGCAGGCCGTTGGCGTAGATCGCGTTGCCAGGGACGTACTCGCGCAACGCCAAAGTCGGCGGGCGCGGCAGGTCGAAGTCGTCGAGGTCCCACGTAAAGCGCGGCGGCTCGGCTTGGCCGAGGATGCTGCCGGACTCGAGGCCGTAGCCCGGCAAGAAGCCCTCGCGGGCGAGCGCACCCATGGTCTCGGCGTCGTCGGGGCCGCCCTGGGCGCCGCCGCGGCCGCGTTTGGTCGATCCCTTGAAGCGCGCGACGACGCGGCGACAGCGACGCTCATGGGCTTGGTCTTCGGGGTCGAGGTCGCCCTGGCGTTGTGTGAGATCGGCGAGTTTCCGAAGCTCGCTCAAAGCCCAATCGAGCCGTCGTTTGAAGCGCTGGATCACGTCTTGGAGCGAATCTGCGACACCGTCGACGACGCGGGCCAAGACCTCCGGGGTCACGCTGTCCGCGTCCTCAGCGGGCCAGGTGGCCGTGAAGGCCTTCGCGACGGCGTACACGACGGCTTCGCGGTGGGTGCCGATCAGCGCGGCAAGCTCGGCGGCATCATAGGCTTGCGGCCGAACGTGGCCGCTACCATCGAAGAGATAGCCGGCGAGCGTCGGCGGAAACGCACGGCGCATCACGTCCTGGATCTCCGCCGCGACCGCAGCGTCGGCCGCCCGAGCGACGCCAAGCAGCGTCGTCAGGACCGTCGCGTGGACGTGCTTGCGGATCATCACCGCGTTGCCGAGGTTGAAGCGCGGCGGCTCGACGCGGCCCGCGAGCAGCTTCTCCGGTGCGCGAAAGTAGGCCTGATCGAACCCGGTCGCTTGGGCGTAGGTGATATCGACCGCCATCCGGTGGCGTCGCCCGGCGCGACCGGCGCGCTGCCAATAGTTGGCGGCCGTGGGCGGCACATTGCGCATCAGGATGGCGTCGAGCGAGCCGATGTCGACGCCGAGCTCCAGCGTCGGCGTGCACACCAGGGTGTTGAGGGTCTCGCCGTCGCCCTTGAACCTGTTCTCCGCGCGCTCGCGGCGCTCGTGGGGCACCTGGGCCGAGTGCTCCTCGACCCGGATCATCGGATAGCTGCCGTCTAGGACACGGAGGTCGAAGTCGTCGTCGGACACGGTCTCTGCGACCAGCGCACCGCCGCACCGCCACGCCATGCAACGAGCCGTGGGGCCTTGCCGGATGGTCGTGCGTCGGCATTTCTGGCAACGGAATCGACCGACATGGCCGACAAGCGTCATCGCGGCGCTGTCGAGTTGCAAAACGTTGCCGCCGCCGCGGAGCGGTCGCTTCCAGCCGTAGAGCGTGGTTGGCGCGAGGACCTTGAGCGCGACGAGGACGTCCCAGAGCTCGGTGAGGAAGCCCTCGATGTCATCCTCAGCGACCCCCCACGCGGCGACCGCCATGCTGACCTGGGTTGCCCGGCTTCCTAGCCACTGGGTTGCACGTACGGGCAAGTCATGTGCGTCGCGGCGCAGCTTGACGCCGCGCGGGCCACCGGCAAACGGCGCGACATAGCCACGCTGGATCTCGTTGTCGCCATCATTCCAGTGGGTCTCGAAGAGCTTGGTGGGATCGCGAACGAGGCGGCTGCGCCGCATGTGGTCGAGCAATGCCTTGATCCCTTCGCACAGCGCCTCTGGCGCAACGTCGAGGACTGGGGCCCAGCGCTGAATGAATGCCAGCGTTGGGTCGACGCCGCGATAGTCGACACGCAGCCGGCCCCAGGCCTCGAGGCCGAGGCGTTGCTTGGTGCCGACGGCGAGCTCGCGCAGCACTTGGATGCGCAGGTAGTACTCGACTTCCTTGGTGTGTTTCTCGGGGCTTTCGTCCTTCGAGGCAACTTGCCAGACCTCCGTCAGCAGGCCCCGCGAGAGGGATTCGTCTGCGTTGACGACGTCGCAGATCCGATGGACGAGGTCGCCGATGGCGACTGGCGCCCCAGAGAGCTGATCCGCGATGAGGGCGCGTAGGCGAAAGCGCCGGGCGTGGTCGCGCATCCAGCCCGCTTGGAAGGCGGCGTCCTGGCGGTTGTCTGCGAACACCAACAGGCGCTTGCGCTCCGAGAGCTTGAGGATCGACTGGGCCAGGACGTGTACGTCGGAGACCGAGACAGCTCGCACCGGGCGCGCCGGTTCGCGATAGCGACCGCCGCCGGGTCGCCGGCCAATCGCCTGGCAGGCGACGCAGGCGTGGAGCTGGCCCGGCAGCTCTTGCTTGGTGCGGACGGCCTGGAGTGGCACGAGTGCGTGCTGCACATTGCATTCGGCGCAGCTGTCGGCCGCGGAGTCCTGCAGCGAGCCGCAATGGCTGCAGGCGAACACGGGTACCAAGCGCCGGTGTTGGAAATCGTGGCCCCGGGGAAGCTGCGGATTGGCGCCGTCTGGCTCTCGTGGCCCGGCATCGTCCATCGTGGCCGCGGACGGGAGGTCGTCGCCGTGACTCGGGTCGTCCTCGCCTGTGGCCTCGATGACCGCATCGATCACCGCGTCGTCTTCGTCCGACGACACCACGAGGCGGTCGACCAGCATCACTCGCGTGCCACCGTGGGGGCCGGGAAGGTGCGGCCAGACGCACGCGTCATCGACCTTGTTGCCGCCGCTCGGACCGCCCTTCGCGCCATGCTCGGCATGGAAGTCTTGGACCCAGGCCTCGTGGTAGTGCTGACCGCAGGTGGTGCAGGTGTGCAGGGCGAAGCGCGAGTAGCGGTCTTTCAACGCCAGCTCGGCGTCCTCGCCGGCGAGCCAGAGGCGTGGCGCTCCGTCGGGCCCGGAGAAGGTCACGACTGCGCCGCCGACGCCGCGGACGAAAGTGTGGACGATCGGACGCAGCACCGGGTCGTGTCCGTCGCGGGCAGTGGCGGCGCCGAGCGCGAGCCAGCAGAGGATCTCGGCTTGGGGGACCTCTCGGGCGACGGCCATCGAGAGCTTCGCTTCGAGGTCCTGGAGCGACAACGGCCGATGCAGCAGCGCGGCCAGTTGGTAGACCAACTCGTTGCTCGCGAGTTGGCTCGCCAGCGCGTCCTGCCAGTCGACCTGCGGCAGACGCGCGCCGCCAAGCTCGGTCAAGGGGATGGAGATAGCATCTGCGACCTCCCCGTCCGGGGCGTCCACCGCGCGCAGCAACGCCGAGAGCACCGCGGCAGGATCCGACGGCGGGCCGGCGGGTTTGCCGCGCTTCTCGTTCCACGGCAGCTCGTCGTGGGCTTCGCGCACCACCGTGACGCGCTCGCCGGAGACGCCGAAGAACCGCCGCGCAAACGCGATCGCCGCGCCGTCGCCGCCGCGCGGATCGGCCATCGTCGCCGAGGTTGCGACGTGGCGGACCTCGGCGGCGTCGCGGCCACAGAACGTACGCAGTCGGCGGATGAGCGTGGCAGTCTCAGCGCCCTGCGCGCCGCGGAAGGTGTGGGCTTCGTCGAAGACCAGGAACTCCAGCGGCGCGTCGGCGAAGATCTCGACGTCCTTGCCGCGCGTCAGGAGCAGCTCGAGCTGCTTGACGTTGGTCAGCAAGATCCGCGGGCGGCCGTTCTCGGAGCGCATGATCGCGCGGCTGCAGCGCTCTTCGGCGGGTCGCAGCGTGCGCACGTCGCCAGCTGCGCGCATCTGCTTGAGCTGCTCCTGGTAAGCCGAGTTGGTCGAGGGCGAAGCCATGCGCACGCCGGTGACGTCCGACTCGGTCTCGGGGGTCTTGCCGACGTACATGCCGAAGGGCACGCCGCGGCCCGCGAGCAGGCCACGGAGGCGCTCGAGCTGGTCTTCGGCCAGCGCGTTCATCGGGTAGACGAGCACCGCGACGACGCCGGGGGCGACGCCCTGCTGCTCGAGTTGCAGGCAACGGCTGATGATCGGGTAAAGGAAGGCCTCGGTCTTGCCGGAGCCCGTGCCGGTCGAGACCAGCGTCGTGTCGCCGGCGACGATCGCGCGGATCGCGCGCTCCTGGTGCGCGCGGAGCGTCTGGTGCGTCGCGACCGCGGTCATGCCCGGATGGAGCACGCCGTCGGTGACGAGTTCCTTGATCGTGGCGCCGTCGCGAAACGGGCGCGACAGGCTGACGAAGGGGCCCTTGCGCAGCGGGGATTGGCGCGTCTGCTCGAGCTCGAGCTCCTTGCGGAGCTGCGCGTGCAGATCGGGGTCGGCGAGCGGGTAGGTGGTGAGCTGGTAGTGGAGGAAGTCGTCGATCACGCCTTCGGTGAAGGTGATGGGGTTCAATGCCATGATGACGCTCCGGCAGCCAATGCGTTGCGGCGCATCGCGCGCTTGGACCAGTGGCCCTCGATGGCCTGGGTGAAGCTGGCGCGCACCAGCTTGGCGCGCGCTACCGTGAGGGCGTCGGTCTGATGGCGTGCGACGAGGCCTTCCATGCCTTCGCTGCCGACGCGCGAGCAACCGAGCAGCGCTTGCAGGCTGGGCAAGTCGAAACGTCCATGCGCTAGCGCCGGAACTGGGTGCAGGCCGAGGCGTCGCAGTAGCGCGTCGCGACGGTTGGTGGACCAGAACGCTTGCTGCTCTCGATCGTAGACGTCGAAGCCGACGAAGTAGTCGGGCAACGCGTCGTAGGTGACGCTGTGGACCGCGACGCACCACTCGCCAAAAAGCATCAGGTTGGGCCAGAGCGCCTCGACGAGCTCGGTGCGGCGGGGGGCGAGCCAGGCCGGGAGAGGGCGAAACTGTGGCGCGAGCTGGTCGAGGTCGTCGATGGGTAGGTAGCTGCCGCGGTTCTGGACGCGGAGGTCGCAGTCTGCGGATGCTGAGAAGCCGATGTTTGCGCCGTCGATTTTTTCTTCGACGACGAGCGGATGGGCGAGGAACTCGGCGACTTCGGATGGCGACAGCAGCTTGTCGTCACGTGGCTCGGCTTCGCCGAGCCATGCGAGGTGTGGGGTGTGGGGGAAGCGGAAGAAGGCGGTCATAAGCCCGCCTTCTTCTCGGCGTGCTTATGCCGAAGCCAATTCTCCAGAAGGTGCAGGACGATGCGTCCGTTGGCGGTGATCTCTCGCTCGACTTCGAGCCAGTCGGTGTCCGTGGCGTTGACGAGCGTGCTCTGACCAGCGTCTGCCAACAGCGCAGCGAGGAACTTTCGATCCGACCGATCGAAGGCCTGGAAGTCGGCTGGTACGAGAGCCACGCCCTCATCGTCGTAGTCAACGTCCACGAACCGTGCGGTGGCCATCTTCTCTGCGACGACCTGAAGCCCGTAGTCCTGGTCGGTCAGCTTGTGACGGTACTCGTCGTAGATCTTCCAAAGACGGTCCCACACCATCGTACGGGACGTGTCCGCGCGGAATGCCGCCAGCCATTCGAACACTGCCGCCTGGAGCTCTGCCGGGAGGTCGGAGTCGTCGAATGGCGAGTACGGATGCGCCGCACTGGCCACCAGCAGCACGTTGGTATCGACGATGTGGTCAGCCACGGCTGACCTCGCCCGCACGAAGGCGCTCCATCATCTTGCGCATCTGCCGCTCGGTTTCGCCTATCGCATCACCAAAGAAGTTCTTGGGCCAGTTCGCGACGCGCCCGTACTCGTCAACCTGGAGTGGGCGCAAGTTCGCCGAACCGTCCGACTCCGCTTCGACGAAGTAGAGCCTGCAGCCGTCACGGCTGGTCTTCTCGTCAGCGATGAGAAACTGAAGCCGTCGAAACAAGTGCTCGGAGTGCGTCTCGACCAGAAACTGGATGTTGCGCTCCCGTGACACTTCGACAAAGAGGTCAGCCAAGAGCGCCTGCGCGACCGGATGCAGGTGTATCTCCGGCTCTTCAATGATGACGGTGCTAGAGCGAGGCGCGAAATACGCAAGCGTAAGAACAGGCAGCACTTGCGAGATCCCGAAACCCACGTCGAGCAAGTTGCAGTCAAGACCCTGTCGGATGACATGCACCTCATAGTGCGAGGAATTTCCGAGCTGACGCACGTCGAGTCGATCTGCGACTCCCATTCGCTGGAGCCAGAAGCTCACCTTCTCAATCAGCTCGCGATTGTTCTGACGATCGTTGACGCTGGCAAGCAACGCCTTGATTGACCCTGAGCCGTCAGGGCCCAAGCTGCCCGGCTTCTGCTGGTTCCACTGCTCGGTCCGCCTTGGCGCAGCTCGGAGTGGCCCCAGGTAGGACATCCGCCGAAAACGACGCAAGAACTTGAGACTCAAGTCTTGAAGTTTCGCTGCCCGCTCTGCTCCAAGTGCGACCGTCGCTTCAGCCGAGAACATCAGGGACCTGGTCGGCTCATAGGTGCGCTTTGCGTCCGGGGTATCGCCGTAGGGTCGGACGGGACTGCGATAGCCCGGCGCTTCAAGCAGATAGCCTCCTTTGCCCTGCCGAATGGCTGCATACTTGGCGTGATCGCGTTGGTAGGACAAGGAAGAGACCACCACTCGCTTCGAGCTGTCGAGGCCGTACTCGAGGTCAAGTCGCGAGGTGCCCTTGTCGTGGTCAAGGTCGAACCCAAGGTGCAGGTGTCTATCCTGATCGTGGTCGTGAATGACATCTGCCCAAGCGCCGAGGTTCACGAGGTCCGACGCTTCACCGCCGAGGTTGAGTTGAAGACTGGGGTCGGAGCTGCTGACCGTCTGTTGGATCAGGCGAAATGGCTGCAGCAATGAGGTCTTGCCCGAGCTATTCATGCCGAGAAAAAGCGTCACCGGGCTGAGCGAGACGCCTTCACTCCCAAGGCGTTCATCCCAAGCCTTGAAATTCTGGATCCGGATCCTGCTGAACATGGTTTCCTCCAGTGGCTACTCGTCGAACAAGCCAAGCTGGCCGGCGTTCTTGGCGGCGGCCGACGCATTGGTCCCATCACCGCCGCCCGAAGTCTGCGCCGCTGGCGCGCTAGCCAGCAAGACCTGGGCGTGGCGCTCGCACTCGGCCCAGCTCTCCTCGACCGACTGCGCCAGCTGCCAGTCCAGGAAGCGCTCGCCGAGCCGGGCGCGGACGGGTTGGGGCGTGAGGGCCGCGTCGTCGTAGTCGCCGACGCCGACGGTGCGGGTCATGCCGAGGTCGGCGATGCAGAGGGTCTCGGGCAGCATCCAACCGTCGCCGTCGTGTTGGTCGCAAAAGGCGGCGATGCCGGCGTCGCGGTCGCCGTTGGCGTTGGCAATGGCGGTTTGGAGGTCGTCGAAGGCGACGAGGGAGAGGACGGTGTGGCGGAGCTCGGGGGGTTGGTCTTTGTCGACGCGGTAGAAGCCCTTGGGGTCGAGGGTACGGCAGAAAGCGTTGTTGGTGAGGGCGGCGGTGGGGTGGTCGCAGTCTTTGAGGATCCAGGCGAAGTCGTCGCGGTTGAGGTTGTAGAGGGTGGCGACGATGGCGTCGAGTTGGCAGCGGAGGCGGAGGCGTTCGTGGGGGGTGATGGCCAAGAGCCCTCCCCAAGGCAGCAAGTTGTTTGCTAGACCTGACATGTTGGCCACATGCCAATGCCTGCGATGATGTCCACCGACAAGAGTGAGGCGCATCACCGTAAGGCCGACATGGCTGGAGAGCTCCTTCGGTAGGCGCGATTCGAGAAGAAAAAACGCGTTCAAGTTCGTGCCGCTAATTCGTTGACGCATGCTCCAGTCGAATGTCAAGGACGCGAGAGCACCTGTGCATGCCGCATTGGCGCGTGTTGAATGATCTTGTACGCGCAGGATTCCGACGGAGTTGCCGCATGGCACCTCATCCAGCAGGCAGGCCACCATGGTTCGCTCGTTGGTGGCGTTTGATAACGCTCTAAATGCAACCTTCGTGGAATCGGTTGACTTCTCGGGTTTGATGAACACGGCTTCCCGCATGAGGTACTGCGGGCGCAAGGGGCTAGAGGGATCGTCCACGGATTCCCACTGCGCGCTGTGACCCGCACCCCGCAGATGCGCCGCGCGATTCGGAGAAAGATCAAAAAACATCAGGCCTTGATACAACGGCAACAACACCTCCCCACCACCATCCACCCACCGCCCATACACATCCGGCCGAAACCCCGCCGCCTCCGCCTTGTCACGCGCGATGAAGAGCTTGGAGTCGTTGGTCATGTCGAATTCGCGCGCGTACTCAATTCCCCAACCATCCGGCCCATCATCCCCCAACAACACCCCATTCGCATACAGCTTCGTCAGCACCGCCAGGTCCCGAGCACTCCGAATCTCCAGCACACTCAAGCTCTTCGGACTAAACGCCAGCACCCGCTCCGCCGGGTAGGCCAGCACCGCCTTGCGCTCGTCCCAATCCTCCAGCGCATGCCGCATGAACGCCGCCTGGATCGCCTCGGTCTTGCCGCCCTTGCCGGCGATGACGACGCAGAACTTGAAGCTCCGGTGAATATCAAAGAGCTTATCGCGGTTCTCGAACCCATAGAGCCAGCGCCACACGCACGCCTCGAGCAACAAGCGCCGCAGCGGCCCGGTGCCCTTGTCGGTGTACAGCCCGCTCGGCACGACCAGGCCAAGCTGACCGCCCTGGCGCAAGATCGCGTGGCCGGCCTCGACGAACATCTTGTAGGTGTTCAGATCCGCCGAGCCCTGATGCCGATACGGATGCCGTGCGTCCGACGTGCCACGGAAGCGCTGACGCCGCGCGCGCCAGGTCCGATGCAGGTGGACGTTCTCGTTGCCACGCACCAGCGAGACGTCGCCGCCCTCGTGCATCGCCACCTTCGCGTCACCGAACGGCTCCGCAGCGTTGCGGACGAAGTTACCGCGCTCCTTGAACTCCCCGAGGTAGCGCAACCACTCGTCTTCGATCTCCGGCTTTGCCGCGAAGATCGCGCGCTGCACCCCCAACCCCTGCTGCTTGCCATACGCGCGATACAACGGGTCGTGGTTGCTGAAGAACTCCTTGCTATTGGGCTTGCTGATCTCCCACGGCGGATTCCCCACCACCGCATCAAACCCCGCCCCCTCGGCGACAAAGACATCCGGAAACTCCAGCTCCCAATGCAAGAACCGCCGCTTCGCCCGCACCGCCCGCACCACCTCGCTCGCAGCCTCCCCCGGCGCCGCCAGATCCCCAGGCAGCGGCATCACATCCAACCGATCCAACGGCCAAAACCACAGCGCGCACCACGTGTCGAACGCCTCGCGCACCCGCGCCAACGCCGCGTCACCAACGATGCGCTCACGCCAGATCCGCGCGCGCTCGTCCGGGCGCCCCGCCGGCACCGCCCGCAGCTCGCGGTAGAGCCGGCGCATCCGCTCGACAGCGGCCTTCAACTCCGCGTCGTTGGCCTGCACCGCAGCGGTGTCGACCTGGCCCGTCAACAGCGTCACCTGCTGCGTAATTGCCTGCGCCCGCCGCGCCTTGAGCGCCTTGTGCCACACACCCGCCGGATGGTTCACACCGCTGTACTTATCGTCCGGGCTCTGCCGGTCGAAGCAGAGCAACGGATAGTCGCGGAAACGATCCAACCAACAGCCAACCAGCGCATCGCCGGCACGCAACTTATGGTCCAAGAACGTGAACGGCAGCCGCCGATCGAGCGTCTCGACCCACAGCGCGACGCGCGCCAACTCGACCGCGAGGGGATCGATGTCGACACCGTACAGACAGTGCTCGACCACCGCCCGACGCACGACCGCGAGCAGCCGGTCATCAAACCCCTCGGTCGGCAGGCTCCGGTCCGCCTCAGGCAGCAGCGCACAGTCGACGAAGCTCTGACCGTTGTCGCGCTTGATCCGACCATGCACGTGCAGCGACTCGACCACCGCTTCGGTCAGCACCCGCAACGCCGCGACCAAGAAGCTCCCCGACCCCATCGCCGGATCGCAGACCTTGAGCGCCAGCAGCTCTTCAGGCGTCCGCAGCTGCGGCTCTGCCTGCTCCTGCCCGGCCCCAGGCGGCACGACCAACAGCGGCTCCAGCGTCCGCCGCACCGTCGGCTGCGCCAGCTTGGGCCGGGTGTAGAACGTGCCCGCGCCTTTGCGCGTGCCGCCCCATCGCACCAGAAAGAGCTCGCCCGGCAGCTTGACGTCGGCGACCAGCTGCCGCGCCGCCGAGTCGAGCTTGGCCTCGTGCTGCGCCAGCGCCTCCGCGCTGCGCGACTTCGGCTTGCTGACGAGCTTGCCGACCTCGACCGCGCGGCGACCCCAGCGTTGGGCGCGGACAAGGGCGCTCGTCCGCGCGTCGTCGGCGCTGAGTGTGTCGCTGTCGACGTCCTCCGCGCCATCGGCACTCGCGGCTTCGTCGCCATCTTCGTCGCCGTCGGCTGCTGCCGTCTCGGCGCTATCGTCCGCCTCGTCGCCATCGACCGCATCGGCGTCAGCGTCCGCGCCGTCGGCGTCACCGTCGCCCTCCTCACCCTTCGGCGCCGCCTCCTTCTTGACCTTCGCCTTCTCGACCAGCGCCCGCAGCGCGGCGTCGTCCATCGCTTCGAGGCGATCGAGCGGCAACGCCGGCTGGTCGCCGAGGTTCAAGAACACGACCGGCTCGGCCCCGGCGCGGTGGAGCTCATAGTCCAGCAACCCTTCGTAGAGGATCCCGATGTATTCACTCGTCAGCTCGGTAAAGTCGACCGGCGCCGCGACATTCCGCCAACCACCGCCGTCGCGCACCTTCTGCGTCGTCCGGGTCAGCAACACCAGGATGCGGTGGATGCAGTCGTCATCGGACGGCTCCGCGAACCCCTCCAGCAACGCCAACGCGCGGGAGACCGCGTCGCCCGCCGAATCTCCAGCGCAGAAGAGGTCGCCGCCGTAGCTCGGCAGGTTCAACTGGGGATGAAGCGAACCCTGATGCAGCAGCCGAAACAGCGCCAGCAGCCGCGGCCACGCCGAATGCCGGCCCCGGCGCCGCTCCGCGCTGCTCCGGTCGAGCTGGTCGATCAGGCCGCGCAGCCCGTAGCCGCGGTGGTACACAGGGTTGTCGACCGGCAGCAGCTCGCGCGCTTCGGCGAAGAGTGTCACGACCATGCGCATGACGAAGTGGCAGGCTGCCACATAGAGCGCGCTGCCCTCGTGCGCGTCCCACGCCGGACCGATCACGCCCTCGCGGCCGCGCAACAGCGCCTCGACCGCCCGTCGGACCCGCTCGCCGAGTTCCTTGCTGAGCCGCGACTGACCGCGACGACTGTCGCGGATGCCGGCGAGCAGCGGCCCCAGCCCGTCGGCCGGACGAGCGAGTGACTCTGGGGACAGCAGCCACCGTAGGACGCGGAACTCATCGCCAAGTCGCCCGGCATCCAGCCAGCGGTCCGTCTCCCACTCGACCCAGGCGAAGCTGTCGCCGTCCGCCCACATCAGCCGCCACTGGCTGCCGTTGATCAGCAGCGCCAGCGGCAGACGGCGCCGTCGCAGCGCCTCGAGCGTCTGCGCGACCGGGCGCCGGCCTTTGCCAACGCCCAATCGTGGTGCGGTGGTGACATAGACCGGCAGCGCCTCGCTGCCAGGCATGGACCACTGGCGTCGCGGCTTCCACGTCGTCCCGTCGAGCAGCGTCGTCGCGGCGTCGCTCGGCACGTGCGCGCCTTTCTGCCAGCCCGGATGCAGGCCGCAGCCCTGATCCAGCGCAACGTCGAGCAGATGGCTCAACGCCTCGGTCGTCGGCCGCTCTCGGTCGACGGCGATCAACGCCGCGCGCAGGCGATCTTCGAAGCCGATCGCGACCGACTCCGGCGAAGGCAGCGACTCCAACGCGGTGGGCTCGAGCAAATTGCCGCCGTGGCGCAGCGCGGTCCAAGCGTCGTGCAGGCTCATGCGGCACCTCCGGGCAGACACACCTCCACGGCGATGGGGTAGACGCCGGCGTCGCCGCGGAGCGAATACCGCCGCGGAATGACGCGACGCAGCGTCCTGTCCGCCTCCGCCGCCAACCGCAGCTGCACCGTGTCGTAGTGGCCACGGCGCAGGGCCAGCTCGGCCTCCTTATCCGCCAACAGCTTGCGCTCTGCGTCGGAGTCTTCGCGGAACAGCTCCACTTGCCGCTTGGCGCGCAACTTCGCGATCTCTGCGTCGAGGCGCTTGAGTTGGTTGTCGCTAATCGCGCGTTCGAGTTCCTTCCGTCGCTGGGTGAATCGCGTGCGCTCGAGATCGGTGACCGCCTTGCCCGCGAGCGCCATCCGCCGCCGGAGCGAAGCCGTGAGCGCCACCTGCCGCTGGCGGACCCAGTCGCGAACTTCGCGATCGACCTCATCCCACTGGTCGCGAGCATCTGCTGTGTCGGCTACCGTCTGCGTCACACCCGTGGCCGCGGCCGTCATCACGTCCGTTGTAGCCGGCAGTGGCGTCCAGGGCTGCGCAGCGCCGAGCGCGCCATCGACGATGTCGAACGCGTAGGTCTGCACCCAGTGGTGGCATGGCTCACGAAGTTCGTTCACCGCCAATTCCTCGATCGTCAGCAGCACCCTCGCCTCAACTCCGTCCGGGAGCGCAGCGCGCCGTGTCGTCCATCGCGTCGCCGCCGCAGGCCCGCCAGGGAAGCGGTAGCGCGCGAAGGTCGACATCACTCGATGGAAGAGCGCGTCGCCGAGGTGCATCAGGCGCGAATCGGGCTCCGGGGTGTACACCGGCCGCCCCGTCGGGGTGCCGTCGTGCGGTTTCACATAGTGTGCGGGATCGAAGACCATCGCCAGCAGCGCGCCGGCGGCACCGCCTTCGCGCAGCGTCTGGTCGACGAGGTCCTGCCACAGCCGCGGCACCGGGTATTTCAACCGCTGCCGGCCGGGACCATCGTTTTCCAGCCGCGGTCGCCCCGCCTCGATCGCCAGCGCAGTCTCGAGCGTCTCGCGCAGTGATGCCGGCGACAGGTCGAGTTCCTGCTTGAGTTGCGCCAGCCGGTCGAGGTCGTCCGCACCGGGGAGCGCCGGCGCGTCAGGCAACTCCACCGCGCGCTCGTCGCTTTCCGCGCGGGCCAGGCCCAACGCGCGCTGAAGCAAGTCGTCGACGACCGCGGCGTCTTCGTCCTGCGCAAAGTGCCTCTCCAACGCCTGCGCGAAGATCTCGTCGGTCACGACGCGGTCCTCACGCGTCTGCGAGCGCTTGCTGAGCACTTTGCCGAGAAAGCGCATCGACGCGTCGTCGTTGCTGTCGAAATGATAGATGTGGACGTCGCGACGCTGGCCGTGGCGATCGAGGCGACCATTGCGCTGCTCCATCCGCCCAGGGTTCCACGGGATGTCCCAGTGCAACAGCAGCCGCGCGACGCGCTGGAGGTTCAAGCCTTCGCCAGCGGCGTCGGTCGCTAGCAACACGCGGGCGTGGCCACGCGGATCGTTGAAGCGCGTCTTGACGTCGTCGCGCTCGGCGTCGTTCATGCCGCCTTGCAGCGACAAGAGCCAATCGCCCGGGCCGAAACGCTGTTCCAGTCGGGCGCGCAGGTAGTCGAGCGTCGCGACGTACTCGGTGAACACGACCAGCCGTTCGTCCTCGCGCCAGCCTGCGGCCGTGCGAAGCTGGGTATCGATCAGCGCGTCGAGCGCGTGCAGGCGGGCGTCCGCCACCACGCGCTTGGCAGCGCGAGCAACTGCGGCGGCATGCGCGGTCGGATCGAGCCCCTGCTCGACTTGGGTGACGCCGAGCGCGGCGAGCTCTGCAGAAATGGCAGCCATCTCGCGTCGCAGCCGATCCTGCCACGGTCGCAGCCAGGCGCCGACGGTTCGGTCGGCGTGGCGCTGGCGACTCGCGCGCTCCGCGTCGTTGTCGCTGTCATCGCCTTGTGCATCGCGCACCCGCGCCACGGTGGCGGCACTGGTCGCCAGCTCCGCGTCGGCGAGGCCCGACTGCAACGCAAGCCAGCTCTGACCAAACGCCCACGGCCCCGAGAGCAAGCGCTTCTGCAGCACTTCGGAGGCAAAGGCCGCAGCGGTGCGATCGTGGTGGTCGCCCCGCGCGACCGCTTGCTTGAGCGCGAGTCGGAAGTCGCGCACCGCCTGCATCAGCGCCCGCTCATGGGCCCCAAAGTGCAGAGACGGCAACGCCTGGACGATCCGCTCCGAGAAGCGCGCGGGCTGGTTGAGCGCTTGGTAGCTGGCGTTGATCTCGCTCTTGAGGCGCCGCACGACGGTCTCGCCAATGCGGCGACGGTCCTCGTCATCGAGCTCCGACTTGCGGGTGAAGCGCACCGGATCGAGCGCCTCGAGCAAGCCAGAGAACGAGCGCGTATGGCCGTTGTGCGGCGTCGCGGTCAGGAACAAGCGGTGCTCGAACCACGGCGACAGCAACTGCACCATCTGCGAGAGGTCCGAATCCTGGCCGAAGCTCGACGGCGCGACGTTGTGGGCCTCGTCGACGACCAGCAGGTCCCAGCGAAGATGCCCATCCGCAACTGGCTCTGCCGCGCTGCGGAACTGCTCGAAGACGTCTGGCTGCTTGAGGTAGTGGTAGCTCGCGATGACGCGCTCGTGCGTGCGCCACGGGTTGGCGTCGACGCCGACGCTACGTTGCAGCTTCAGTGTCTGCGGGCGATCGACGATCTCGAACGGCAGGGCGAATTTTTCCTGCATCTCGTCGCGCCACTGCGTCCGGAGCGCGGCTGGGCAGAGCACCAGCACCCGCCGAATCCTGCGGCGCAGCATCAACTCACGGATGATCATACCGGCCTGGACCGTCTTGCCCAAGCCGACCGCGTCGGCCAGCAGCAGCGCGACGCGAGGCATTTCGAGTGCCCGCAACACTGGGACGAGCTGATAGGACTCGGGATGAATCGCGCCGTACAACGGCGACGCGAGCGCCATCCTGTCTTCCTGCAACCCCGAGAACGGCAGCGCCGGCGTCAGCGCCGACCAGCGGGCGGCACGCACCATCGCGTCGAACTCGCGCGGTTCCATCGGCGCCGACGCCGCGACCTGGGGCAACGCCGCTGGCTCGAGGACCTCGGCGCCGAGCTCGACCTCCCACAGCAGCTCGTCCGTTTCCACACCGCGCCCGTCGGAGTACTCGACCTCGACGAGGTGAAACCGTCCCTGGTCTGCGGCGTCGAATGGCTGTACGGCGGTGATCATCGCGCGGCGGTTGCGCACGACGGCCATCATGCCTTCACGGGGGAGCGCTACGCTCATCAGGTCTCCTGGGGCACGCTGCATCGCGGCGGGAGGCCACGAGCAGGACATTTCGTTCGCGACCGTAGTGCGATCGCGCTACGTCGGCAATCAGCCGACTGCACGCAAGCGACCGATGTCGTCGCATTGGGCTGCTCCGGCGCACCACAATCGGATCGCGCCAGAACCCTGGCGTTCAAACCGGCGCCGCGTCCCTGTCGGCGCTCGGTGGGAGTCCATGGGTCGTGACTGTCTCGTCCCGGCGCGCCGCCGTCGCGGTGACATCTGCGGTCGTCGGCCGCTGCTCGCCAGCAGGCGTCGCCAGCATGCTTGCGCCGGTGCCGAGGGAAAGCGCGCCTAGGGTCACTCCAGACACAGCGAGATGGAAGGCTGCGATGGCCACCTGGACAGTTCGCCACTCGCCAAGCGGCAGCCGCTCCAAGAGCACCTGCCTGCCACCGGTCCTCGCATGAATTCTCGTCGCGTCGCCTGGAAGCGCTGCGAAGGCCGCCTCCAGCGTGGCCGCGGCGCCGATCACCGGATCGAGGCCAAGCTGGGCGGCGCGCTGCGGCGTCAACATCTGCCGAACGGTGAGATCGGTCGGGTTCAACGACACCAGCGCCCGATTTGTCCCTTGAATTTGAATGCGCGTATAGACGTCGCCAGACCGAACCACCTCCACCAATGTCCCCCGGGCTGCCACCTGCAAGGCCTCTGTCATCGCAAGAAACTCGGCGCCGTGTTTCGGCCAACGCTGCTGGACCAGTGCCACGACGTGAGCCCACGTCCCCTCGCGCGGCACTTCGCGATGCAACGACGTGAGGTTCATCAGGCGGGCCCACCGGGCCAGGGGCCGACATTCGCTCGCATCAAGCGCCTGGTCGCCCGACGTGTCGAAGAGCCGGATGACCTCACTCGCGAACCACGCGAGCGCGACCTGTGCCTCAGGCGTCCGGAGGTCTTCCCCAACCTCCGGAAAGCGGCCGCGAAGGTGATCGTCGGAGGCGGTCGCCGTCTTGCCTTCCCTTTCGGATTCGATGGTGTCATCCGTGCCCGTGTCGGCCATCAACTGCAGCAGCTCTGCGAGGCCTGCGGCGGCATCCTCGTCGGTGGCAGCATCCGCGACGACGGCCGCGACCGCATTGCTCACCCTTGGCCAGCCTGTCTGGAGTGCAACCAACGCGAAGAGCGCCTGTTGAGAAGAGCGCGCGCTGACGTCGTCCGTCGACTCCGTCTCCATGAGCCGCAGCAGGCTCACGACGTTGAGGAAGCGCTTGAATGCACGAGGATTGCTCCCAGTCGCAGCCTGGAGCATCGGCGCCATCCGCCCGGCCATGGCCCGGAGATTCGTTTCTCGCGTCCGGGCATTGCCACCCCACGCGGAGTCGTCTCCGTGAAGTTGGAGCAGAAACGCCGCCAGCATGTCGTCAATGCGATACTGCGCGGTGGGCATCGAGAACGGCAACTGAAAGATCTTGTGAAAGAACGCTTCGACCTTGTCGTCCGCCTCGATGTTCATCCGCGCCCGGACACCTTGCCGCACCACTTCGTAGTCGCACGCGATCACGAACACACAGTGCGGCACCTCCAAGAAGTTCTTGAGCACCTCGAGCAGAGCGACCGCGCGCCCGGGCTGGATGCGGTCGAGGTCATCAATGAAGATCACGAAGCGCCCATAGGTCGCGCTGCGTCGACGATCGCGCGCCTCGACGGTCACTGCTGCCTGGACGAGTTGCTGAAAGCTCGCTCGAATCCCCTCGAGCCCAGCAGAGTGGGCGCCGCCTCCGCTGGATTCGCCGTTGCCGAAGCCGGAAATCAGCGTCGGCCCGTCGAGCAAACCAAGGGACGCGCGCGTGGCCGCGCTCGCGACCGCGGCCTTGGCAACCAACGAGCTCGCGGCACGGGTCCAGCCGAGAATCCGATCGATGTGCCTCTTCGTCTCCAGGTTGTTGCGTTCAGCCAACGTTCCTGCGACGGCCTCGGTGAGTCCCTTCACGGCATGAAGGCCCAGGAGCTCGTCGTCGCCGATCGCGCCGTAGGGCCAAGTCTGGAACGTGACGACATGAATCGGCTCTGCCGTCTGCGCTCCCTGGTCCGCGGCTTCGTCAAGTGCCTGGGCGACCATGTTCATCAGGCTCGTCTTTCCTGAGCCCCACTCACCTTGTAGCCCAACGGTCATCGGCGTCTGACACCTGCGCACGAATTCCGCGAGCGCACGGGTATGTCGATCGAGCTTGAGCCGATCATCCGCCTGATTTTGAACTGGAATGTCCGCACTTCCGACGGCACTTTGAGACATGGAAATCGTGACCTCTGAGGTATGCCCACGAGTCGCACGTGGCAAAGGGATGCGATGGCCTTGCGAACTCCATGAACCTGTCTGAACTGGCGTCGCGGCTTGTACTCTCTACGATCAACCTCTGCAAGCGGGTGCACCCTAGTCGGGTGCATTGAGCAACCGGAGACATCGTTTGCGCCAGCCAGTTTGATGTCCGGGGACACGGTTTACACGATGTTCGCTCCCTGACGAACGCCCTCGTCCGCTCGGTTGGAGCCCCATGCACGTTCGGGCTGCACGCCCGCTGGTCCGTGTAGCCCACGGCAAGCCCTGTCCGCTGCCGAGCGTTCGCCGGGTCAAGGGGCGCCATCGGCGCCGCGCAAAGCGCGCTCGCCCTTGACCCGGCGGGCGCTTGGTGGCTCGTGCTCATCTCTTCGCTCCGTTGGGCGGATACTCGGTTAACCCCGCTTGCGCCATCGCCTTGAGCGCCCTGTCCTGCGCGTCGTACATCGCGGTCTCCCGCGTGCCGAGCTGCACCAACCACAGCCCGTCGTCGTCTTCGCGGCGCCCGACCGGCAGCCCTGCTAGCGCGGTGCTCAGATGCGGTTCGTGCTGCCGCCCGCGGATGCACAGCGTCCCGTAGGGGTACACCTTGGGTACCAGGTCACAGTTGCTGTAGTCAGGCTGGCAGCTCTGCAGGCTCCGCTTGCTGCTGCGATACTGCGTCGAAGGCAGCTTGATCTCGATGCTTGACGCCCCACTCCAACCATGACTTCATTCCCAAGAACCAACACAACACCGGAGCCGCCCTATGCCCAACTCCACCGAAAAGCCAATCAAAATCACAAACCTCACCCCCTTCGACACCCTCATCGACCACCTCGACCACCTCACCCGCACCCACGCCCTCGCCTACCGCCTCCAGGTCGGCCAGCTCCTCCTCGACGCCTTCTACGACGGCGACCTGCACGCCTACCAAAGCCGCCACCCCGCCAAGGACCTCCGCTTCAGCGAGTTCCTCCGCGAGCGCCACGACGACCTCGAGCGCATCGGCCTCAGCAAGCAACTCGCCCGCGACTGCATCCGCGCCCAGGCGGTCTGGCGCACACTGCCCGACGCGGTGCGCGCCGGCCTGGGCCTCGGCCAGCTCACGCTCCTCGCCCAGCTCGGCGACGCCAGCGCCCGCGACGCGGTCGCGGTGGCCGCGCTGCGACACGGCTGGACGCTGCAGCAGCTCGCCGACGCGGTCGCGGTGGTCCGGGGCGGCGGCGCGCTCGACGCGGCGCACATCGCCGCCATCGAGGGCGAGGCCGTCAGCGACGCGGTCCCGGTCGCGGGCGGCGCCGACGACGCGGCGAACGACCCGCCCAAAGGTACGCTGCAGGCGGGGCGGCTGGTGACCGAGGCGGAGCAGTGGACCGGCCAGCTCGGCAACTGGTCGCAGCGTTGGGCCACGGTCGACGTGCGCAAGCTGCGGCCGGCGCAGCGGCAGCGCCTGCTCGACGCGGCGGCGCGGCTCGAGGCCGAAGCGGCGACGCTGCGCAAGCGGCTGCAAGCGACCGTCAAGGCGCCGACGTGAGGGCATCGCCGGCAGGAGGGCACCGCTGGCAGGACGGCGCCAGCAGCGGCACGGGCGCACGCGACCGCGAGAAACGCGGGGTGTAGCCGGACGGCTACACCCCGCGTTTCTCGCGGTCCCTCGCTCCGTACGTCGACCGCGGCACGCTCCACTTGCCACCAACGGCCCACCCGCCGACGCTCATTGCCCCTCACGCCCCCCGGGAGCCGCCATGGCCCGCCAACGCCGCAACGTCCACGACCCGGGTGCCGCGTCCCCCGCGCGCGACAAGGACAAGGCAGGACCCGCGGCCGCCGACGTGCTCGCGGCACTGAACGCGGCCCTCGATGCTGCGCTGCTGGCCGGGCGTTTCCGCCACCACGGCAGCGCCAACACCGTGCGCCGGGTGGCGGCGCGCATGCTCGAGTTCGCGGTCGCCGAAGGCCGAAGCTTCGCCGACGCGCAGGCCGTCGAGGCGCTCGGGGCCGCCTACGCCGACGCGATCCGGCAGGGTCGGGTCGAGGCTCCGGGGTCGGATCAGGTGTTCGCGCGCAACGCGACGACGTGGTTGCGGTCGGTCTTGGAGTGATGCCTGCGGCGGCGACATCCGCGCGCCGGGACCTCTGCGCCGATTCGTCCGACTGCCGGCCTGAGGTTTCAGCCGACGGCGTGCACCACGACGTGCGAGCCGCTCATCCACGAGCGCTCCAGCGTGCCGTCGGCCAGCGGCGCCAACTTCGTCGGATCCAACAGCGTCAGGCCCGTCGTCTTGCCGTGGGTCAGCACCAGGCACGAGCCGTCGAGGGCCAGCGCGACGCCACGGGGTCCGGTGTAGCTCGTCACCGCCTGCAGCAGCTCGCCGGTCGCCACCGACCACGACGAGAGCAGGTTGCCCTCGGGGTTGGTCACGACCGCGCTGTGGTTGGCCGGGACCAGGGCGAGGCTCAGCGTCTCGGCCCGCATCTTCGCCACGATCGCGCCCCCGGCGGCTCGCAGCTGGCCGCCGTCGCGTGCCTCGCCGCGCCAGAAGCTGACGTCGCCGTGGACCTCGGGCCGGGCCTGCTCCAGGCCGTCGCGCGGCGCCGACACGACCACCAGGTCGCCGTTGGCCGCGAGCTGCAGGTGGCCGGCGTTGATCGTCGGATCCGAGAACGGCAGCGTCCGCTCGATCGCGCCGGTCGCCAGCGAGATCCAGGTCACACACGGCGTGCGCTGGCTGGCCGCGTCGCCGCCACCGTGGGTGACGACCAGCGAGCGGCCGTCGCCGCTGAGCACGCAGTCGTGCGGGGCCGCGCCGCCGCTCGGCAGGTCGTCGAGCGGTTCGAGCGTGCGGCCGTCGCGCACCGCGATCACGCCGCGCATGGTGCCGTCGTCGACCTCGGTCTCGGTGCAGAACAGGCGCTTGCCGTCCGGCGAGAAGACGCCGTGGCCGTAGAACTGCCGTCCGGGACGAGTCGGCACCATCCGTTTGACCTTGCCGGCGCGCAGGTCGACCTCGCAGCAGCCCGGGCCGTGCTTCTCGAAGACCAGGGCACGACCGCTGTCGAGCGGGTCGAAGGCCAGGCCGTGGCCAAAAAACGGCATCCTCATCGGCTGCGCGCGCAGGGGCACGGCGTCGAGGTTCACCCGCGAGAGCACGAAGTTGGTGCCGTTGCCGGTGGCCTCGTAGCGCCCGGGCCCGTAGGCCGTGCCGCGCCGGATCGCCGGGGGGGGCGGGGGGGCCGTCCTGGCCGTGGACGTGGCCGTGGTCGGGGCAGGGGCCGGGGCGGTCGCCTCGCGGCAGCCGACCAGGGCCGCGCCCGCGACGACGCCGAGGAACGCGCGCCGATCGAGCGCTGGCGACCCGTCCGGGGCCGGACGACGCGGGCTCATCGGCCCCGCCGGTGACCGCGGTCGGCGTCGTCCGCGTGGTGGTCGAGCGCGCCGTGCCGTGGCTCGGCCGTGATGCCGTCGATCGGGCGCAAGAAGCCCTTGCGGCGGAAGAACCAGAAGAAGCCGCTGGCGAGCGCGACCATCAAGCCCAGGGCGAAGGGGTAGCCCCACGGCCAATGCAGCTCGGGCATGTTCCACGGCGCGGCGCCGCCGGCGTTGTCGAAGTTCATGCCGTACAGGCCGGTGACGAACGACATCGGCATGAACAGCACCGAGATCACCGTCAGCAGCCGCATGATCTCGTTGGTGCGCTGGCCGACGGCCGAGAGGTGCAGATCCATCAAGCTGGCCGCGATTTCGCGCCAGGACTCGACCAGGTCCAGCAGCTGCACCGCGTGGTCGTGGCAGTCGCGCAGGTAGATGCGGGTGCCGGGCGAGAATTCCGGGGCGTCGTCGCGGACCAGCGCCGCCATCGCCTCGCGCAGCGGCCAGATCGCCCGGCGCAGCTGCAGCAGGTCCGAGCGGATGCGGTGCAACGCGCTGACGACCCCGGCGTCGCCGCCCTCGACGATGCGGATCTCCAGGCGGTCGAGCGCGTCGTCGTAGCTCTCGAGCACCGGGAACGCGGCGTCGACGATGGCGTCGAGCAGCACATACGCAAGGTAGTCGGCGCCTTGGGTGCGGATCTTGCTGCGCCCGCCGCGCAGGCGATCGCGCGCCGGGGCGAAGACGTCGCCCGGCCGCTCTTGGAACGTCAGCAGCCAGCCCTTGCCGATGAAGAGGCTGATCTGCTCGCTCTCGACGCCGCCGCCGACCGCGCTGCGGTGGACCATGCGCACGGTGACGAAGGTATGGCCGTCGTAGGACTCGACCTTGGCCCGCTGGTGGACGTGGACGACGTCTTCGAGCGCCAGCGGGTGGATGCCGAATCGCTCGGCGACCGCCTCGAGGGTGGCGGTGTTGGCCAGGCCGACGACGTCGAGCCAGCGCACGGGCTGGTCGGCGCAGACCGCCAGCAGCTCGGGCAGCGCGTCGGCGTCACCGCTGCGCTCGACGAGCTGGGCCTCGCCGTAGGCCATCATCGAGAGCGTCGTCGGCAGCGCGTCGGCGAGGCCGCGCAGGGTCCCGGGTGGCGCGCCGGGGGGCGCACGGTCGAAGGCGCGGTCGCGCCTGGCCTTTCGCTTGTTGCTCGCCATGGCCACCGTCCTGCCGCGCCTGCGCCGCGTTGCGGGCGGATGCCGAGGCGCGCGGCTGGCCTGAGCCTAGTCCGCTTGGCCTGCTTCGCCAACCGACGCCGGCACGCGGCCCACGTAGAGGTGCGCGACCGCCGGCAGCATCGCCTGCCAGCGCACCTGCTGCAGGCCGGCCTCGCGCATCAACGCGGCGAAGGCGTCCGGCTCGGGGAAGGCGGCGATCGACGCCTGCAGGTAGCGATACTCCTGCGCGCCCGAGAGCCACGCGCCGATCCGCGGCACCAGGTGGTGCACGTGCAGCCGGGCCAGCGGCGCGAGCAGGCCCTGGCGCGGCTCGCCGAGCTCGAGCACGGCGACCACCCCGCCCGGGCGCACGCAGCGCGCCATCTCGCGCAGGCCGGCCAGCCGGTCCGGCACGTTGCGGATGCCGAAGGCGATGGTCGCGCCGGCGAAGCGGCCGTCTGCGAAGGGCATCGCCTGGGCGTCGCCGACGACGAGCTCGACCACGTCCGCGAGGCCGGCCGCCGCGGCCTTGCGCCGGCCGACCGCGAGCATGCCGGCGCTCGGATCGAGGCCGACGACGCGCAACCCCGGCTGGCGCTTCGCGATCGCCAGCGCGACGTCGGCGGTGCCGCTGGCGACGTCGAGCACCGCGTCGCCGCCGCGCAGCGGACCCAACGCCGCCAACAGCTTGCGCCGCCACAGCTTGTCGAGGCCCATCGAGAGCACGCGGTTGAGCATGTCGTAGCGATCGGCGATGCGGTCGAACATCGCGCCCCCGCCCGGGCGATCGGGCTCGACCGTGACCAACGCCTGCGAAGAGCCCGCGACTACGGCCTGCGCGGGCGACGCGGCGGCGACGCTCGACGTCGACATGGGAGAGTGGCTGCTCATGCGTGGGCCTCCTGGCGGGTGCTGCGCTGCGCCGTCATCCAGCTGCCGAGGCGGGCGAGCTCTTGCGGCCCGAGCGCCTGCGGCCCGTCGCTGCGCGCGACGCCCGCGTCGGGGTGCACCTCGACCAGCAGGCCGTGCGCGCCGGCGGCCAGCGCCGCCTTGGCCATCGGCAGCACCAGGTCGCGGCGGCCGACGGCGTGGCTCGGATCGACCATCACCGCGAGGCCGTCGATGCCGGCCAGCAGCGCGACGGCGCCGAGATCGAGCACGTTGCGGGTCTCGGGGTCCGGGCCGACGATGCCGCGCTCGCAGAGCACGACGGTCGGCGCGCCGGCGGCCAGCACATGCTCGGCGGCGAGGCGCCACTCATCCAGCGTCGCGGCCCGGCCGCGCTTGAGCAGCACCGGCTTGCCGAGCCTGCCGATGGCGCCGAGCAGGCCGTACGCCGCCATCGAGCGCGAGCCGACCTGGATCACGTCGGCGAAGGTGGCGACGGCCTCGGCGTGGGCCTCGCTCATCGCTTCGCTGACGAGCAGCAGGCCGTGGGCCCGCGCCGCCTCGGCCAGCCAGCGCAGCGCCGGCTCGCCCTCGCCGGCGAAGGCGTAGGGGCTCGTGCGCGGCTTGAACGCGCCGCCGCGCAGCAGCCGCGCGCCCGCGGCCGCCGCCAGCGCAGCGGACGCCCAGGCCGTCTCTTCGCTCTCGGCCGAGCACGGGCCGGCGCAGAGCAGCGGCGCTTCGCCACCGCCGATCCAGACCTCGCCGCCCTTGGCGCTGCGGCCGAGCAGCTGCGGCGTGAACGCCGTGCGATCCAGGCGCGGATGGCCGCTCGCCGCCGCCAGCACCGCCGCGACGCCGGGCAGCCCGCGCAGGGCGTCGGGCGCGATGGCCGCCGAATGCGCCGCGAGCTCCAGCGCCCGCACGCTGCCGGCGTCGTCGCGGACCAGCGCGGCCCAGGCGCCCAGCCGCTGCAGCTCGCGCTGCAGGGCCGCGGGCTCTGCGTCCGGGGTCAACAACAGGGTCGTCGCCATGTCCTGCCTCCTTGCGTCCTCGTCTCGCGGGTCTTCGCCGCGGCCGCCGCGTCCCGGGTCAACGATCCCGCCAGGCCGCCGCCTCGACCACCGCCACCAGCGCCTCGCACGCCGGGCCGCTGCAGCACGCCCGCAGCGTCGCGCTCGCCGCCGTCGCGACGGCCTGCGCCCGCTGCCAGGTCGCCTCGACCGCGCCCGTGGCCAGGATCCGCTGCCGCAGCGCGTCGGCGCGCACCGGATCGAATTCCTGGGCCGTCGCCAGGGCCCGCAGCGCCGGCGCGATGCCCGGATCGCGCTGCACCGCGACCACCAGCGGCCAGGTCGGCTTGCCCTCGCGCACGTCGGTCAGCGCCGGCTTGCCGGTGCGGGCCGGATCGCCGGCGATGTCGAGGGCGTCGTCGGCCAGCTGGAACGCCTCGCCGAGCGCCGCACCGAAGGCGCCGAGCTGGTCGATGACCTCGGCCGGCTGGTGCGTCGCCCGGCCGCCCGCGCGCATCGCCCAGCGAAACAGCGCCCCGGTCTTGCCGCGCGCGACCTGGGTCCAGGCGTCGAGCGCCGCCTCGGCCTCGAACGCCAGCGAGTCGTCGATGGCGCCGCGCCGCGCCAGCTGCAGCGCCTCGGCCTCGACCATCTGGTCGATCACCTCGATCAGCTCGGTCATCGCGCCGGGCACGGCCGCGCGGTCCACCCGGCGCAGGGCCTCGACGAGCAGGTGGTCGCCGCCGAGCACGCTGGCCGCGTTGCCGACCAGCACCCGCGCGGTGGGCGCGCCGCGGCGATCGTCGCCCTGGTCGATGACGTCGTCGTGCAGCAGCGTCGCGGCGTGGGCCAGCTCGGCGGCGATCGCCAGATCGCGCAGCTGTTGCTGCACCGGGCGCACGGTCGCGCCCGCCCGTCGCGCGCCGTCGCCGTCGGTCTCGGGGGTGTCCGGCCCGTCGACCACGGCGGCCAGTCGCCCGGCGAGCAGCACGACCAGTGGGCGGATCCGCTTGCCCGGCTGCTGCAGCAGGTGCTGCGCGGCGCGGCGGGCGGCGGTCGACGCGTCGAGGCCGGCCTGCTCGAGCCCGGATTCCAGCGCCGCGAGGTCGGTCCCGAGCCAATCCGCCAGCGAGGCGAAGCGCGCCGCCAGCTCGTCGAGGCCTGCGGCGCGGCTGCTCTCGGCCAGCGAACCCAGGGCGTGGCCGCTCGCGCCCACGGCCACGGCCACCTGCGGCGCGCCGGCGGTCGCGGCCGGCTCGTGCGTCGGCGTCGAGGGCCAGGGCGCCTGCGCTCGCAGGGCCGGCTTCGCCGCCGGAGGGGCGCGCAGGCCGAGGGTGGTTGGCGTGGTCATGGGACCTCCCGGGGGTGTGGCGTCGCCACGAAGGGGACAGCGGGTGCAGCGGACGGCGTCGGCGGCGTGGGCGGCGCGGCGTCGTCGCGCAGCTGCGACCAGAGCGCGCGGGCGGCGACGCGGGACGGCTTGCCGACACCGACGGTCGGCAGCGCATCGACCCAGGCGACGTCGTCCGGCGCCATCCAGGCGGGCAGGCGCGCCGCGACCGTGGCCCGCAGCGTCGCGAGGCCCGGCAATGCAGCGCCGCCACGGCCTCGGGCCACCAGCAGCGCCCGTGGCCGCTGGCCCCAGCGCGGATCCTCGACCGCGAAGACCAGGGCCGCCGCGACGGCCGCGTGACCGCAGAGCGCCGCCTCGACCGCGCTCGGGTCGATCTTGGCGCCGCCGCTGATGACGACGTCGTCCAGGCGCCCGTCGATCCGCACGCCCTGGTCGCTCGCGCCGCTGTCGGCGGTCGCCAGGGCACCGCGAGCCACGATCGGCCCGGCGATGTGCAGGCGGCCCTCGGCGTCGGCCTCGACCAGCGCGGTCGCCAGCGGCGGCAGCGACTCCTGGCCACGCGCGCCGGCGAGCAGGGGCGCCGCGCCTGGCAGCGTCGTCGCGATCTGGCTCGCTGCCTCGCTCATGCCCCAGCTGCGCGCCAGCGGCAGGCCGGCGGCGAGCGCCCGGCTGCGCAGCGGGGCGGCGAGTTCGGCGCCGCCGATCAACACCGCGACCAGCGCGTCGAGCGCCGCGACCGGCTCGCCCGCGCCCTGCCGCGCCTGCCGCACGTCCAACCAGGCCTCGAGCTGCGCCGGCGTCAGCGAGACCCGGCGGATGCGCAAGCGTTCGTCGGCGATCGCGGCCTCGATCGCCGCGCCGTCGGACGCGCAGGGCACGGCCATGCCATGGCCCCACGCCGTGCGCAGCAGCACCGAGAGGCCGCCGACGTGGTGCCAGGGCAGCGGGCAGAGCCAGCCGTCGCCGGGGGCGTGGCCGAGGCGGAAGGCCGAGCCGGCCGCGCTGGCGTAGAGCTGGCGGCCGTTGAGCGCCTGCGGCTTGGGCGCGCCCGTGCTGCCAGAGGTCCACAGCCGCACGCGCACCTCCTCGAGCGGCCAGGCGCGGTCGGGCAGCGCCGGCAAGGTCTCGGCGCAGGCGAGGTGGATCGTCGGCGAGGGCGGCAGCACCTGCGCGTGCGGCAGATCCGGCCACGGCAGGGCAGGGTCGGCGACGTAGGCGTCGACGCCGGCGTCCGCGGCGCTCGGCAGCAGGCGGGCGCGCAGCTCGCCGGCGCGGGCGTCGGGCGCGACCAGCCAGGCCTCGCAGCCCGCCAGGCCCAGGCCGTGCAGCCAGGCGACGGCGTCGGGCTCGGCGCGGGCGGCCAGCGCGACGCGCGCTCCGGGGCGCAGGCCGGCGTCGTGGGCGATCCGGGCGCAGATCCTGGCCCGCCGCAGCAGCGTCGCCGCGTCGAGGTCCGGGCCCAGCACCGGCAGCGTCGGGCCCGCGGCGGCGGCCGCCACCAGGGGCGCGGCCTGGTGGGCCCAGGGCGGCGAGCCTGCGCCGGCGCGCACGACCTGGGCCTGCGAACCCGGGCCGAGGCCGCAGATGCCCAGCCGCTCGGGCGGGATCGCCAGCGCCAGCGCCCGGGCGGCGCGCGTCGCGACCGCGCCGTCGAGCATCGTCGTGACGATCAGCGTGACGCCCGCCGCCGCAGCTTCGCCGGCCATCGCGAGCGCGACGCCGAGGCCGGTGCAGGCCGGCTTGAGGACCAGCGCGTCGATGGCGCGGGCGTCGAGCAGGCGGCGCAGGCGATCGAGGTCGCGGCAGGACTCGTCGGCGGCGATCGCCACGCCATGGGCGCGCAGCCGCGCCAGCGCCGCGGGATCGGCGCCACGCAGCGGCTCCTCGCAGAGCGCGACGCCCTTCGCCGCCATCGAGGCGAGCGCCGCGGCCGCCAGCGGCTCGTCCCAGCCGCCGTTGGCGTCGACGCGCAGCGACGCAGCGCACGGCCCGGCCAGGGCGGCGATCGCGGCGATCCGGGCCTCGTCGTCGTCCCAGGCGGCGGCGCCGGCCTTGAGCTTCCAGACGGGGGGCCGCGCGCCCGCCGCCGCCGCCGCCGCAGCAGCAGCCCGGGCCGCCTCGACGTCCGCGATCAGCGCATGGTCGACCAGCGCCCGGTCCTGGCCGCCGAGGACCTCGGCCATGCTGCGGCCCGTGGCCTGCGCGGCCAGATCGAGCAGCGCAGCTTCGAGCGCAAAGCGCGCAGCGGCGGGCCAGGTCGGCACTTCGGGGCCCGCCACGGCGCACGCGTCCGCCAGCCAGCGCACGCGCTCGGCG
This sequence comes from uncultured Enterobacteriaceae bacterium, assembly GCA_964586155.1. Classification (GTDB taxonomy): domain Bacteria; phylum Myxococcota_A; class UBA9042; order UBA9042; family UBA9042; genus SXNM01. The sequence continues at coordinate 66,146 of CAZPHC010000031.1, forward strand.
CCGGGCAGCGGGATCTCGGCGTCGCGCAGACGGCCAAAGGGGCCGCACAGCGGCGCCAGCGCGTCGTGCACGGCCGTCGGCTCGCCGCCGCCGTAGCCTGGCAGGGGCGACGCCTCGCCGCGGCCGACCGCGCCGTCGGCGGCGAAGACGTGCAGCTCCCAGCCCTGGCGCCAGCCGCCGTCGCCGAGCAGCACGCGGCCGGCGCCGAGCGCGGGGGCCCGCAGCCGGATCGGCACCAGCGACGCGCCGGCGATGCGCAGGGTGGTGGGCTGGGAGGACATCATCCCCAAAACCCAAGCGGCAGCTGCATCCATCCAGCTTCTGCCATGATGCCGAGCGCCAGCCAACTGCAATAGAGCAGCCCGACCGAGGCAGTCCGGGCCAGCAGCGGGTTGAGCGCCGCGCCGTCGGTCGAGCGCACGGCCGCGCTGGTTCGCAGCATCGCCGGCAGCGCGATCCAGCTCATCAGCCAGAACAGGTTTCCCCAGCCCAGCGCCATGACGACCACGGGGACCGCGGCGGCCGCCAGGAACAGGCCGCTGTGTTGCCAACGCGCGAACCGCGCTCCGAAGCGCACGGCGAGGGTGCGCTTGCCGACGCGGGCGTCGCTTGCCCGGTCACGCAGGTTGTTGACGACCAGGATCGCCGTGACGACACAACCGGCGCCGATGGAGGCACAGATCGCCCCCGGACTGGGCTCCGCGCTGAGGACCCATGCCGTGCCGAGCACGGCACACGGGCCAAAGAACGCGAACACGAGCAGATCGCCGAGCCCGAGGTAGCCGAGCGGCATGGGCCCGCCGGTGTAGAGCACCGCCGCGATCGCGCCGCTGACGCCGATCGCGGCGATCGGCCAGCCGCCGACCGAGATCAGCCAGGCGCCGTCGAGCAGGGCCAGCGCGATGACGCCCGCCGTCGCGCCGAGCAGCTGCCGATGGCTGAGCCAGCCCTGCGCCGCCGCGCGCGCCGGACCGAGCCGGTCGGGGCCATCCGCGCCCTTGAGGCTGTCGAAGGCGTCATTGGCGAGGTTGCTGGCGATCTGGAGCAGCAAGGCGCCAGCGAGGCAGCCGAGCACCAACGGGAAGCGTCGCGTCTGCCAGTAGCCCCCGTCGCGCAGTGCCAACGCGACACCGAGCAGGACCGGGCCGACGGCGGCAGGCAGCGTCTTGGGCCGCAGCGCGAGCCACCACGCCAACGCAGCGCTCGGTCGCGGCGCTGCCGTGGACTCTGCATTTGCGTCTGGTCGGAGGTTCGTGAACACTGGCCCCAACGCGCCGGCAACGCGCCAGCATGCGTGGAGGCTAGCATGGCTCGGCAGACTGTTCAAATCGATGTGAACACCGAGCGCGGCGCCGACGCCGTCGAGGCGCGCGTGCTCGAGGTCTGCGACGCCGTCGGCGCCTTCATCGAGTGGTGGGGCTTCAAGGCCGTGCACGGTCGCGTCTGGACGCTGCTGGCGCTGCGCGGCGCGCCGATGAGCCAGGCCGAGGTCGGGCGCAAGCTCGGCCTGTCGCGGGCGGGCGTCAGCGGCGCGATGCACGATCTGCAGGGCTGGCGGCTGGCCGAACCGATGGGCGACGGCCGCACCGCGCCGTGGAGCGCCGTGCTCGACGTCTGGCCGACGATCGCCAGCGTGCTGCGCAGCCGCGAGTGGTTGCTGATCGAGAAGGCCAAGGTGGCGCTCGAAGCCGCGATCGAAGAGGCCGAGCTGGCCCAGGACCGCGGCCGCCCCGCAGGCTACGACCTCGAGCGGATGCGCACGCTGCTGCGGCTGACCGAGGTCGCCCAGGCGCTGCTGCGCGCGGTCGTCGGCCTGCGCAGCGCCACCGGCGCGGTCATGATCGCCGAATGGCTCGGCCGCGCGGGCGCGGCGTTCCGCGGCCTGCGCCACTGACGTCCCGCCAGCGCCTGCGATCCGCAGCCGTCGCTTCGGTCAGGCTCGTGTCGGTGTTCAGAACGGCGCGAACGGCGCGTCGACGAAGTGCAGCGCCAGGCCGTAGTGGCAGGCCGCGCCGGCGAGCACGAAGACGTGCCAGACCTCGTGGAAGCCGAACACGCCGGGCCACGGATCGGGTCGTTTGGTCGCGTAGATCCCCGCGCCGAAGGTGTACGCGGCCGCGCCGCCGAAGAGCCAGGCGAACGCCGCGGCGTCAAAGAGCGGGAACATCCGCCAGCCCGGCACCAGCACCGACCAGCCCATCGCGACGTACATCGCGGCGGTGAACCAGCGCGGCGCCTCCAGCCACAGCAGCTTGAACACGATGCCCGCGAGCGCCATGCCGCCGAGCGTCGCCAGCGTCGCGACGCGCCAGGTGCCGTCGAGCAGGTGCACCACCGCCGGCAGGAAGCTGCCCGCGATCAGCAAGAAGATGGCGCAATGGTCGGCCCGGCGCAGCCAGCGGTTGCCTTCGACGCCGAGGTCGAGGCAGTGGTAGGTGGCCGAGGTCGCGAACATCAGCACCAGCGAGGCGCCGTAGAGCGACATGGCGACCAGCTTCTCGGGCACCGCCGGCGTCTGCACCACGAGGTAGACCAGGCCGACGATGGCGGCGAGGAAGCCGACGAAATGCGTGCGCCAGCTCCACGGATCCTTGTTGAAGCGGATCTGCCAGCGCTTGGTCGGGTCTGGCTGGTCTGGCTGGTCTGGCCCAGGTGTCGCGGCGTCGCGCGCCTGCGTGGCGGCACGCGTGGTGGTCTCGGTCATCTGCCCTCCGTCGTGTCGTCTCGCGGCGCCGGCCGCAGCTCGTCGGCGCCGTGCCGCCGCAGGTAGCCTTGCTCCAGGCCGCAGCAGCGCGACAGCGCCCGGCAGCCGGTGCAGCGCTGGGCGTAGACCCGCAGCTCGGCCTCGATGGCGCGGATGCTGTAGACCTCGCGGCCGTGGGCGTCGTCGAGGTAGTGGCTCTCGCCGAAGCCCGAGCGCGAGACGTCGACCGCGTCGAGCTCGCCGTGGATGCAATGCGGCAGCGACTCCCAGCAGAGCGCCAGGCCGCGGGCGTCGGCGGCGGCGCGGGTCTCGGCGATGGCGCCGCGCACGTCGTCGTAGCGCAGGTCGATGCCCGGCCAGTCGCCGCCCTTGCCGCCCTGCGAGGGGAAGCAGACCTTGAGCGCGACGTCGTCGCCCCAGCGGTCGGCGCAATAGGCCACCCAGGCGCCGACGTGGTCGAGGTTGTGCCGCGTCAACACGAGGTTCAGCAGCAGCCGCGCACCGCGCTCGGCGAGGTGGTCGATGCCGGCGATCGTCTGGGCGTGGCCTTGCTCGCTGCCGCCGGAGATGATGGCGCTGGCCGCGGGCAGATGGCTGTGCAGGCTGACGATGGCGCGGTCGAGGCCGGCGGCCATGGCGCGCTCGGCGAACGCGGCGTCGGCGAAGCTGCGGCCCTGGGTGTTGATGTCCCAGCGCGCGCCGGCGCTGGCGAAGGCGTGCACGACGTCCCAGAAGCCCGGGTGGATCGTCGGCTCGCCGCCGGTGAGGATGACGCGGCGAAAGCCCCAGCCGAGCACGCGCTCGACCCGCGCCAGCAGCTCGGCCGTCTCGACGCGCCAGAGCGCCGGATCGCCGCTGTTGCTGCACATCGGGCAGCGGTTGTTGCAGAGCTCGCCGAGGCGGAACAGCAGCAACGAGGCCGAGGTCACCGGCACGATCGGTGGTCGGCGCTTGCGCATCAGCCGCTCACTCGGCACCGTCTGCATCCTCGCCCCCGGCGCGGCGGTCGAGGCCGCGCGGCAGGGAGCATGGCACAGCGCCGGACGAGTCGCGAGGGCAACACGCGAACTCCCCGGCCTTTGGGGGCAATCGAGATGGCGAAGGACGGACGGCCCGGCGCGGGCGGCGGTGGCAAGCGCAAGCCAGGCCGCAGCAACGGCAAGCCAGTCGCCGCCGCGCGACCGCCGCGGACGGCGCTGTCGCGCCACGAGCAGCGCGTGCGCAGCGGCGAGGCTGCGGGCGAGGCCGGGGTGCCACGCGCCGTCGACCGCCGCCCCGACCAGACCGCCGGCGCCGCGACCGGCCCCGCCGACGCCCGGTTCGCCTGGATGCTCGACCTGCTCGCCTACGCCGGCCATGGCCGGGTCGCTGCGCACGTCGACCTGCGCGCCAGCCGGGCGTCGATGCCGCCCGTGGTGCTCGCCGACGGCGACGGCCCGATCGTCGCGCTCGACGACGCCGCTGCCTTGGCCCGCCTGGCCTCGCGCCACCGCGCGTTCTCGCAGATCGCCGCCCGCTTCGCGCCGCTGGTGCTGGCGGGGCGCGAGCGCAAGCGCCCGCTGATCGTCGAGCTCTGGGATCTCGGCGCGCTGCTCGACGGCCAGCCCGCGGTCGCGCGCCTGGCCGACACCGCCGCCGCGCTGACGCGCTACCTTGGCGCTGAGGTCGTGGTCCCCGACGCAGCGACCCTGGGCGCGCGCCTCGGCAGCCTGCGCGCCGCCGCCCCGGAGCCGGGCGACGCGTTCGACGCGGCCGCGATCCCCGCGCAGCTGCGCGAGCGCAACCCGCTGGCCTGGCTGCTGGCGCCGCTGCCGATGAGCGCCGACGTCTCGGCCGATACCGGGCTCGCGCGCATGGCGATCGCCGCCGCCCAGGCCGACGCGACAGCGCCCGAGACGACAGAGCCCGAGACGACAGAGCCCGAGACGACAGAGCCCGAGACGACACAGACCGACGCCGGGACCGGATCGACGCCGTGAGCGCCGCAGCGCCGAGCCTCGACGCCCCGACGACCGCCAGCGCGCCGTCCCGCGCCGCGCAGCGCGTCGTGATCGTCGGCTGCGGTGGCCTCGGCGTGCCCGCGGCCTGGACCCTCGCTGCCGCCGGCGTCGGCACGCTCGTGCTGGTCGACGACGATCGCGTCGAGCCGAGCAACCTGCACCGCCAGGTGCTCTACCGCGAGCTCGACGTCGGCGTGCCCAAGGTCGAGGCCCTGGCGATGGCCCTGGTCGACCGCGTGCCGACGCTGCGGGTCGAAGCCGTCGAGCTGCGGGTTCGCGGTGCCAGCGCGTTGCTGCCGCTGCTCGACGGCGCGCACGGCCTGTTCGAAGGCACCGACGACGCGGCGCAGAAGTTCGCCGCCAGCGACGCCCTGGTCGCGCTGCGGGCCGGGCCGCGGCCTGTCGGCGTCATCGCTGCCGCCATCGGTCGGCGTGGCCAATGGTTCGGCCAGCTGCCGGACGGCCCGTGTTTTCGCTGTCTGTTCGAAGAGCCGCCGCCGCCGGCGCTGGTCCAGAGCTGCGTCGTCGCGGGCGTGCTCGGGCCCTCGGTGCTCGAGGTCGGCGCCTGGGCGGCCCGGAGCCTGCTGCGCCTGCTCGACGGCCGCGCCGACGCCGCGGCGGGCGCCCTGATCCGCCGCGACGCCGCCGGCTGGGCGCGGACGCCGGTGCAGATCGCCGCCGATTGCCCGTGTCGGCGGCCTGCGCCGGGGCCCCACTCGGCTTGACAGGCCGGAGCGTTGTGCTTCCGTGCCGGACCCCTGCCGGCGCGGCTTGCATTGCGTCGGCCGAAATTGCATGACTTTGCATTCCGCGGCCAGGTCCGCGCGATGGAGGCGAGGATGGCCGTGCGCGTCAAGATTCCGACACCGCTGCGCAAGTACACTGCCGGCAAGGACATCGTCGAGGTCGAGGGTGCCAACGTGGGCGAGGCGCTCCGGGCGCTCGACGCGGTGCACACGGGCATCTGGGCCAAGGTCTGCGACGAGCAGGGCAAGGTCCGCCGCTTCATCAACGTCTACGCCGGCGACGAGGACATCCGCTTCCTCGACGGCCTCGAGACCGAGGTCGACGCCAAGACCGAGATCAGCATCATCCCGGCGATCGCCGGCGGTCGCTAGCGGCGATGGCCCTCGGCCACGACGCCCCGGCGCAGGCCCGCGATCCGCTGGCCCTGCTGCAGCGCTTCGGTCGCCAGCTGCTGATCGACGGCGTGACGCCCCAGGCGCAGGCCGCGCTCGCGTCCTGGGCCGCGGTGGTCACGACCGACGGCAGCGAGGGCGCCGGGCAGGCCGCCGAGGTCCTGCTGCGGGCCCTGGTCGGGGCCGGCGTGGGGCGGGTCTGCTGCGTCGGCGAAGATCTCGCGCCGCTGGTGGACCCCGAGGCCAGCGGCGTGCGTGCGCTGCGGTCGCTCGACGCGGGCCTGCAGCTCATCGACGCGCCGAGCCTCGCCCACCCGCCGGTGGCGCACCTGCACCTCGCCAGCCGCGCCTACGGCGGCAGCGTCGACTTCCTGCTGACCGAGGCCGCGCAGGGTTGGGCCGAAGGGGCCGCGCACGACGCCGTCGTCTCGACCCTGATCGTCGAGACGGGCGATGCGCTCGCCGCCGACGACGCCCCGGGGCTCGGCAGCACCGCCGCGCGCCTGCTGACCGAGCACGCCCTCGGCCTGCGCCCGCTGCCGGCCGTGCTGCACCTGCGCTGGCCCGACGACGGCGGCGCGCCGACGGTCGAGGAGCGCGCGCCGAGCGAGTCTGGGGCCGAGGTCGCGAGCCTCGCCGACGCCGCGCTGCCGCCCGGGCTGCTGGCCGAGATCTGGGCCACGCCCGCCGTCTGGGAGCCGATCGCCGCCCACGTCGAGCGCGACTGGCCAAACGAGGCCTGCGGTTTTGTCCTGCGCCACGCCGACGGCAGCCTCGAGGCCGTGGCCTCGCGCAACCTGCAGGACCGCTACCACGGCATCGATCCGCAGGGCTATCCGCGCACCTCGCGCACGGCGTTCAAGGTCGATGACCGCCTGCTGCACCGTCGCCTCGAGCAGGGCGCCGAGCTCGCGCTGATCTACCACAGCCATTGTGAGGCCGGCGCGTACTTCTCGGCCGAAGACGCCCGCGCCGCCGCGCCAGACGGCGAGCCGATGTTCCCGAACGCCAGCCACGTCGTGGTCTCGGTGCTCGGTGGCGTCGCCACGGCCGCGGCGCTGTTCTTCTTCGACGCCGGCCAGCGCCGGTTCGCCGCCGAGCAGGGCAGCGGCCAGCTGCCGCCGGCGCTTCGCCGCCAAGGGCCGGCCCGTGCCTAACGAGGCCGAGCGGGCCGCCGCTGCGCCCCGGGGCGACGCCGCCGGTGCCGACGCCGCCGGTGCCGACGCCGCCGGTGCCGACGCCGCCGGTGCCGACACCTCGCATGCGGTGGCCGTCTACATCGAGCCGTTCGAGGGGGCGCAACGCGACGCGATCGACGATCGCCTCGCCGCGCTCGACCCCTCGATGGTCGTCGTCCGCCAGGTCGTCCGGCCGCAGCAGGCCGACGTGATCCTGCTGGCCGACAACGCGCCGATGACGATCGAGGCGGCGCTCGCCCACAGCGTGCCCGTGATCGCGGTCTCCGACGCGCGCGGCGACGTCGTGCGGGCGCGCGCCGCCGGCTACGAGACGCGGCTCGGGCTCGAGACGCCGCCGCTGCAATGGGCCGAGACGCTGCGCTGGCTCGGCGCCATCCGCCAGGCCCGGCGCGCGCTCAACGCCGCCCGCAGCGCCTACCGCTCGGCCGTGCGCGCCTCGGGCGCCGGCGGTTTTGTCTGGCAGCTCGGCGCCAACACGCTGCGCTTCGATCCGGCGTGGAAGGCGATGCTCGGCTACACCGACGAGGAGATCACCGACGACGCGCCGGCCTGGTTCACCCGCGTCCACGCTGCCGACCGGCCCCGGCTGCGCGCGGCGCTCGACCCGCTGCTGCGCGGCACGGCGCGCGTGCTCGACCTGGAGCACCGCATCCAGCACCGCGACCGCAGCTACCTCTGGGTGCGCACCCACGCCGAGGTGCGCAACGACGCGCTCGGCCTGCGCATCGAGGGCACGCAGGTCGACGTCACGGCGCGCAAGGTCACCGAGAAGCGCCTCGCCTACGCCGATCGCCACGACCGCCTGACCGGCGCGCTGTCGCGCCACGCCTTCCTCGAGGCGCTGCAGTCGCGGCTCAACGACCCCGACGCCGCCGTCGCCGTCGGCCTCTGTGACGTCGACGATCTCAAGCAGCTCAACAACCGCTGGGGCCGCCAGGGCGGCGACGACGTGCTCGTCTGGCTCGCCGGGCTGTTCGAGGATCGCGTCGGCGAGGGTGGCCTCTTCGGCCGCGTCGGCAGCGACGCCTTCGCCTTCGTCGTCGAGGGCGACGACACGCTGGCCCAGGCCCGACTCGTCGCGGATCTGCGCGACGAGCTGCTGCAGGAGCGCTTCTTGGGCCCGCACGGCGACGAGTTCGTGGCCACCGCGACCTTCGCCATCGCCGGCCGACCGCGCGGCGTCGACGACGCGACCGACCTGCTGCGGCTGGTCGACCGCGGCATCGATCAGGCCCGGCGCGCCGGCGAAGGCGTGCTGGTCGTGACGCCCGAGACCGGCGCCCTGGCGTTCGCCCCGACCCTGGTCGTGGCCACCCCCGCTGACGCCGGTGCGCTGGCCGATCCGTCCGCCGGCGTCGGGCCCGACGGCAGCCGCAGCCGCTGACGGCGAGCGCCGCCGATGGCCCGGCCTTGCGCCGGCGCCCCGCGCGATCGTGCCGAATTCTCGCGTGACGCGGCCCAGGGTCTAGGCTGCTGCGGCGATGATCGACCGCCTGACCAGCCAGCTCGCCGCCCTCTGCCCCGGCCCCAGCCGAGGCCGCACGCGGCTTGCCCACGCGCGCTCTCTCGGGCGCTCGACGCTGGCCATCGCGCCGGCCATCGCGCTGGCCATCGGCGCGCTCGCGGCGCTCGGCGCGGCACGGCCCGTCGCAGCCAGCCCGGCCAGACCCCCAGCTGTGGCGGGCGGCCAGGTCACGGCAGCGCCTGCGTCCGCCCCCGCGCCGGCGCCCACGGCGGACGCGGTCGAGGACGTCGCCGCCCCCGCGCCAGACGCCCGCGACAGCGACGACACCGCCGATGCCGGCGGCGCGCCGTGGACGCCGGCCAAGGCGCGCCGCCTGCTGCGCCCGCCGCCCGGCAGCCTCTCGATCGGCGCGACCTCCTCGGGGCGGCTCGAACACGGCCGCGCCATCGTCGCCGGCAAGGCCTGGTCGTTCATGCCGCATATCCCCGCGCGCGGCACGACCTGGGGTGTCGACGAGATGCAGGGCTTCCTCGACCGCATCGGCGCCGGCGTCAGCGGCTGCCGCAAGGGCGCCGAGCTGCGGGTCGGCAACATCAGCCTCGTGCGCGGCGGCTTCTCGCCCTGGCACCGCAGCCACCAGGCCGGCCGCGACGTCGACCTGGCGCCGATGCTGGTCGACCGCAAGGGCCGCAGCACGCCGCTCGATGACTTCGTCCGCATCGACCGCAGCGGCCGTGCCCGCGACGGCAGCGGCCGCAAGCTCGACGCCCGCTGCACGCTGCAGCTGCTCGTCGCCATCGCGTCCGAGACCGAGACGCCGGCGCAGTGGGTGTTCCTGTCGCGGACGATCAAGGCCCTGGCGCTGCGTGAGGCGGCCAAGGCCAAGGTCGACGCCGCGATCGTCGAGCGCATCGAGGCGATGGTGAAGCAGCCGTCGGACTCGGCGCCGCACGACGACCACCTGCACGTGCGGCTGTTCTGTAGCGAGGCCGATCGCCGCTACGGCTGCCTCGACCGCGAACCATGGCGGCCCTGGGTCAAGCGCGACGACGCCGGCTTCGCCCGCCACGTCCAGCAGGTCGCCGCCATCGCCCGCGCGACCGAGGCCGCGACGCGGCGGGAGGCGATCGCGCTGCTGGGCCGGCTGCGCACGCCGCTCGCCATCCCAGCGCTCGGCGCGGCGCTGGTCGACAAGGACGCCGCGGTGCGCAAGAGCGCGCTCGAGGGCCTGGTCGCGCTCGGCGACGCCAGCGCCGCCGAGACGATGCTGCGCGCGCTCGGCGAGGTCGACGACGACGTGTTCGCCGTCCGGCTCTACGACGTCGCGCGCAAGCTGCGGGCGGCCTCGCTGCTGCTGACGGCGCGCGCACTCCTGGTGAACCCGGCGGTGGCGCTGCAGCCAATGGTGCGCGACCGCGCCGGCGAGGCCCTGGCCCTGCGCGCGATCGCGACCCTGCGCGGCGACGGCACGAGCCGGCCCGATCCAGCGGCGGTCGAGTCGTTGCTGAGCGTGGTCCGCACGGGCTCGGCGGCGATGCGCCGGGCCGCGCACGACGCGCTGCTGCACATGACGAATCAGGCGATCCCGGGCGATCCGGGCGGCCAGGACCCGGCGAGCGTGGCCGCGGCCTGGACCGCCTTCTGGCAGAAGCACAGCCGCAGCCCCTGGGGCACCTGGGTCGCCGAGGGCTTCGCCGACCACGGCGTGCCGCTGGCTGAGCCCGGCAAGCTCGGCCGCAGCGACGTCCCGGCCCTGATCGACGCCCTCGGCCACCGCTCGCCGGCGGTTGTGCACAACGCGACGCTGGCCCTGGCGGTCGTGGTCGGCGAGGCACCGAAGGCGCAGCCGGGGGCGGCGACGGTGGCCGCCTGGCGACGCTGGTGGCAGCGCCATCGGCGCGAGTACAAGCGGCCGGCGGCCAAAGGCAAGGTCGCTGGCAAGGCTGGCGCGAAGGGCGGCGGCAAGGGCGCGGGCAGAGGCGCGGGCAGAGGCGCGGGCAAAGGCGCGCCCAAGCGCGGCAGCAAGCGCTCTACTCGATGATCTCGGCCTTGATCAGGTAGTCGAGCTTGGGGAAGTCGGCCTTGAGGTAGGCGTTGCCCTGCATCTGGGTGCGCATCTGGTCGGGGCCCTGGCCGCGCGGCGCGCCCTCGCCGTAGCCGGTGTACAGGCTGTCGACGACCTTCATGCCGACCTCGTCGACCTCGCCGATCGGCGAGAAGCCCATGCCGTCGAGCATCGCGTTGTCCTTGAAGTTGATGAACATCTGCGTCGTGCGCGAGTTCGGGCCGCGGGTGGCGAAGGTCAGGCGGCCGCGCTTGTTCGACTCCTTGACCGGATCGTCGCCGAACTCCGAGGTGCGCCACGCCGTCGCGACCTTGGGGTCGCCGTGGATGCCGAACTGGACCATGAAGCCTTCGATGGCGCGGAAGAACGCGATATCCGTGAAGTAGCCGATCTTCACGAGGTTGAAGAAGCGGTCGGCACCCTTCGGCGCCCAGTCGCGGTGCACGACGATGTCGAACGCGCCCTTGGTCGTGGTGAAGCGGACCTTGAAGTTGGCCGGCGCACCGGCGGTGGCCTTGTCCGGCGAGAGCAGCGCCGTCATGTCGACAGCGGCGGCGGCGGCCCCAGCGGCGGCCCCGGCGGCGGCATTGGCGGCCCCGGCGGCGGCATTGGCGGCTCCGGCGGCAGCCTCGGCGGCGGCCGCGCCGGCCACAGCGCCCGCCTCGCCCGCGGCGGCAGCGGCGGCGCCCGCCTCACC
>CAZPHC010000032.1:0-74218 GCA_964586155.1 uncultured Enterobacteriaceae bacterium
GCTGCCGCCGCTGCAGGCGTCGTTCTCGGTGCAGACGCTGCCGTCGGCGTCGCAGCTGGCGGTGTTGTTGCTGAAGACGCAGCCCGTGCTGGGGTTGCAGCTGTCGTTGGTGCAGGCGTTGTTGTCGTTGCAGACCTTGGCGCTGCCCGCCTTGCAAGTGCCGCCGGCGCAGACGTCGTTCTCGGTGCAGACGCTGCCGTCGGCGTCGCAAGCCGCGTTGTTGTTGGCGAAGACGCAGCCGGTCTTGCTGTTGCAGCTGTCGTTGGTGCAGGCGTTGTTGTCGTTGCAGACCTTGGCGCCGCCGGCCTTGCAGGTGCCGCCGGCGCAGACGTCGTTCTCGGTGCAGACGCTGCCGTCGGCGTCGCACGGCTTGGCCTCGTTGACGGCCGTCATCGCGCACTGGCCCGTCGCCTTGGCGCATTGGTTCGCCAGGCAGGTCGTATCGCTCGAGGTGCTGCAGGTCACGATCGTCGAGGCCTTGACCTTGCAGGTGAAGGGAACGGCCGCGGTGTCGCAGAACAGCGTGCCGTTGCACAGATCACCGTCTTCCTGGCCGGCGCAGTCGACGTCCTTCTGGCATTGGCAGACGTTGGTGCCGCCCTTGCAGGTACCAGCGGCGCAGGCGTCGTTCTGGGTGCAGGCGTTGCCGTCCTCGCACGAGGCCGTGTTCGCGGTGTTCTTGCAGCCCGTCGCGCTGTCGCAGGTGTCGTTGGTGCACGGGTTGCTGTCGTTGCAGTCGACGGCGGGGACCTTGGCCTTGCCGGTGCAGACGCCGCCCTGGCAGACGTCGTTGTCGGTGCAGGCGTTGTTGTCGTTGCACGGCGCGGTGCTGTTGCTGAAGACGCAGCCCTTGGTCGCGTCGCAGCTGTCGACGGTGCAGGCGTTGTTGTCGTTGCAGACGACGGCCTTGCCGACGCAGCTACCGCCGCTGCAGGTGTCGCTCGAGGTGCAGGCGCTGCCGTCGTCGCAGCTCGCCGTGGTGTTGGTGGCCACGCACTGGCCCGTCGTCTTGTTGCAGCTGTCGGCGGTGCAGGCGTTGCCGTCGTCGCAGGCCTTCGTCGAGCCCGCGACGCAGCTGCCGGACTTGCAGACGTCGCCGACGGTGCAGGCGTCGCCGTCTGCGTCGCAGGGCGCCGTGTTGGCGGTCGACTTGCAGCCGGCGACCACGTCGCAGCTGTCGGTCGTGCAGGGGTTGCTGTCGTCGCAGACCTTGGCCGGGCCGGCCTTGCACACGCCGGCCTGGCACGAGTCGCCCACGGTGCAGGCGCTGCCGTCGGCGTCGCAGGCCTTGCCCTGCTGCGGCGTGCCGTCGAAGACGCAGTTGCCGGTCTTGGCGTCGCAGCTGTCGACGGTGCAGATCGCGCCGTCGTTGCAGGTCTTGGCCGCGCCGGCCTTGCAGCTGCCGCCGCTGCAGGCGTCGCCCACGGTGCAGGCGCTGCCGTCGGCGTCGCAGCTGGCGGTGTTGGCGACCGCCTGGCAACCCTTGACGCCGTCGCAGCTGTCGTCGGTGCAGGGGTTGTTGTCGTTGCAGACCTTGGCCGCGCCGGCCTTGCACACGCCCTTGTCGCAGCTGTCGCTCTCGGTGCAGACGCTGCCGTCGGCGTCGCAGCTCTTGCCCTGCTGCGGCGCGCCGTCGAAGACGCAGTTGCCGGTCTTGGCGTCGCAGCTGTCGATGGTGCAGCTCTGGCCGTCGTCGCAGGTCTTCGCCGCGCCGGCGGTGCAGGTGCCGCCCTTGCAGACGTCGCCGACCGAGCAGGCGTCGCCGTCGGCGTCGCAGCTGGCGGTGTTGGCGACCTGGGTGCAGCCCGTCTTGGCGTCGCAGCCGTCGGTGGTGCAGAGGTTGCCGTCATCGCAAGTCTTTGCCGCGCCCGCGGTGCAGGCGCCGGCCTTGCAGGCGTCGCTGACGGTGCAGACGCTGCCGTCGGCGTCACAGGTGGTGCCGTCGCTGACGGGCGTCAGCTTGCATGCGCCGGTCGCGGGCTGGCAGACGTTGCTCTGGCAGGCGTCGCCGCTCGGGCCGCAGCTGACCACGGTCTTGGGGTCCACGGCGCAGGCGTTGCTGACGCAGACGAGCGTGCCGTTGCAGGCGTTGCCGTCTTCCTTGGCGGCGCAGTCCGCGTTCGACTGGCACTCGCATTGGTTCGCGCCCGCCTTGCAGCTGCCGGCGGCGCAGGTGTCGTCCTTGGTGCAGGGGTTGCCGTCGTCGCAAGGCGCCGGTGCGGTCGGGCTCGCGGTCAGCGCGGTGTTGGTGCAGCCCTTGGTCGCGTCGCAGGTGTCGGCGGTGCAGGGGTTGCCGTCGTCGCAGGCCTTGGCCACGTCGATCGGCGCGCCCTTGCAGGTGCCGCCGCTGCAGACGTCGGCCGCGGTGCAGGCGTCCTTGTCGTCACAGCCAGCCGTGTTCGGCTTGGTCGCGCAGCCCTTGGCGCTGTCGCAGCTGTCGGTCGTGCAGGGGTTGCCATCGTCGCAGACGATCGCCTTGCCCGTGCAGCTGGCCGCCGCGCAGACGTCGCTGCTGGTGCAGGCGTTGCCGTCGTCGCAGGGCGCGGTGCTCGGCGTCAGCTGGCAAATGCCGGTCTTGCTGTCGCAGCTGTCGGTGGTGCAGGCGTTGCCGTCGTCGCAGGACTTCGCGGCGCCGGCCTTGCACACGCCCGCGGCGCAGGTGTCGCCGACGGTGCAGGCATCGCCGTCCGCGTCGCACGAGGCCGTGTTGGCGACCTGCTGGCAGCCCTTGGTCGCGTCGCAGCTATCGTCGGTGCAGACCTTGCCGTCGTCGCAGTTCTTGGCTGCTCCGGCCTTGCACGCGCCGTCGGCACAGGCGTCGTTCTCGGTGCAGACGCTGCCGTCGGCGTCGCAGGCGCTGCCGTCCTTGGCCTTGGCGTCGAAGACGCAGACGCCGGTCTTGGTGTTGCAGACGTCGGCGGTGCAGGCCTGGCCGTCGTCGCAAGCGAGCTTCTGGCCCGGGACGCAGATCTTGTCCTTGCAGGTGTCGCTGACGGTGCAGGCGTCGCCGTCGGCGTCGCAAGGCGCCGTATTCGCGGTCGACTTGCAGCCGGTCTTGGCGTCGCAGCTGTCGGTGGTGCAGGGGTTGTCGTCGTCGCAGATCACCGCCGTGCCGGGCTTGCAGCTGCCGTCGCTGCAGGCGTCCTTGGCCGTGCAGACGCTGCCGTCGGCGTCGCAGGCGGTGCCGTCCTTGGACTTGCCGTCGAACACGCAGGCGCCGGTGGCCTTGTCGCAGCTGTCGCTGGTGCAGACGCTGCCGTCGTCGCAGGTCTTGGCCCCGCCGGCGACGCAGGCCTTGTCCTTGCACGTGTCACCGACGCTGCAGGCGTCGCCGTCGGCGTCACAGGGCGCCACGTTCGCCGTCTGCACGCAGCCCGCGGTCGGATCGCAGCTGTCGTTGGTGCAGGGGTTGCCGTCGTCGCAGCCGAGCTCGGCGCCGGGCTTGCACAGACCCGCGGCGCAGGCGTCACCTGGGGTGCAGATGCTGCCGTCGGCGTCGCAGGGCTTGCCCTCGTTGATCGGCGCGAGCGCGCAGCTGCCGGTCTTGGGATCGCAGGTGTTCTTGCGGCAGGCGCCGTCCTGGTCGCTCGGGCAGGCGACGATGGTCGACGGCTTGATCTTGCACTGGAAGGGCGGCGCGCTGGTGTCGCAGAAGAGCGTGCCGTTGCACGGGTTGCCGTCCTCGGACGAGGCGCAGTCGGCGTCCTTGGCGCAGCTGCAGGTGTTCGTGCCGGCGACGCAGGCGCCGTCCTTGCAAGCGTCGTCCTTGGTGCAGACGTTGTCGTCGCTGCAGGGGCCGTCCTTGTTGGTGTGGCCGCAGCCGAGTTTGGGATCGCAGCTGTCCGCGGTGCACGGATTCGCGTCGTCGCAGAAGCTCTGGACGTCGACGCCGACGCCGGTGCAGGTGCTCTCGCTGCAGGCGTCGGCCAGCGTGCAAGCGTTGCCGTCGTCGCAGGGCGCGGCGTTGGCGCTGTGACCGCAGCCCTTGGCGCTGTCGCAGGCGTCGTTGGTGCAGGGGTTGCCGTCGTCGCAGTCAACCTGCTTGCCGAGGCAGGTCGTCTCGGTGCAGGCGTCGCCCAGGGTGCAGGCGTTGCCGTCGTCGCAGGTGGCGGTGTTGGCGCTGGCCAGACAGAGGCCACCACTGCCGCAGCTCGTGTCGGTGCAGGGGTTGCCGTCGCTGCAGTCCTTGGCGCTGCCGCCCTTGCACGCGCCGCCGCCGCAGACGTCGTCGAGGGTACACGGATCGCCGTCGTCGCAGGGGCTCGTGGCGTTGACCACGGTGCAGCCCGCCGCGAGATCGCAGGCCTCGATCGTGCAGCTGTTGCCGTCATCGCAGTTGATCGGCTTGCCGACGCAGCCGCCCTGGTCGCAGGCGTCGTCCTTGGTGCAGGCGCTGCCGTCGTTGCAAGCCACGCCGTCGCTGTCGGCCGGCGCGCAGGGGTCGACCGGACAATTCGGGCCGCCAGGGCAGCTGCTGCAGCCGTCGACCAGGCCGGTCACGGTGCAGGCGCCGGCCAGGCCGCAGGCGTTGATGGTGCACGGATCGCCATCGTCGCAGCTGGTGCCGTCATCGATCTGGCCGTCGCAGTCGTCGTCGACGCCGTTGCATTGCTCGGTCGTCGGCGTCACGGCGTCGCAGAGCGACAGGCCGGTCGGGCCGCAGACGCGCTTGCCGACGCAGATCGCGGTCGCGCCGTCGACGACGTCGGTCACGCTGCATGCGGTGGCGAGGTTGGCGGCGATCGCCGCGTCGTTGCAGCTGCAGTCCGCGCCGAACTCGGGGACGCAGCGATCCGCCGTCGAGCCGGGCGCCGTGGCGCTGCCGTTGCTCGCCGTGCTGGCGCAGACGTAGCCCTTGGGGCAAGCCGTGTCGGCGCCGCAGGGGCTGGCGCAGAACGAGCCGAGCGCGCCGGCGGGAGAGCCGGCGCCGACGCACGCCGCGAGCGGGTCGCCGGGATGCGCGCAATCGCTGTCGAACGTGCAGGGGTTGCACAAGGTGGCGTGGGCGTCGACGCAAGCCTTTGCGCTGCCGACGTCGGCGCAGACCTGGCCCTCGGGACAGGGCAGGGCGGCCGAGCAGGCGGCGCTGCAGACTCCGCCCGTGGGCGTCTGGACGCAGATCGGCGCGTCGGACGGGCAAGCGGCGTCGGTCTGGCAGCCAGGCAGCGAGGTGTCGGTGTCGGTCACGGCGTCTGCGGTGTCGACGCTGTCGTCGATGGTCTCGACCACATCGGGCGGCACGATCAGGTCCGGCTCGGCGGTGTCGACGTCGGCGACGTCCTCGATCCCGTCCTGCACGTCGAGCACGATGGCGTCGACCTGGGGCGCATCGGCGTCGTTCGAGGCATCGACGCTGCCCGAGGTGTCGGTCCAGAACGCGTCGAACAGGGTTGAGCCATCGGCCACCACGCCGCCCGGGCCTGGCATCAACTCGTCCGAGCTGCAGCCGCCCCAGAGCGTCGTCAGCAAGAGCAGCGCCGCGATCTGGAGGACCCGCAGCTTCGAACGACCCACGAATGTCGAATGCATGTGCAACCTTCGGGCTCGCGGTCAAGTCGCTTCCGGAGCCGTGTCCAACCCACGAGGGCGCCCCTGGGGCGGAGGGACGCACGCGTGCCCCAGTCTGACAGGACCCTCGGCAATTTGCGACAATCTCGATCACAGCTTGAGGGCTCGTCCGAATTCTCGCAGATCGGCCGGTTGGCATTGCCACGCCGGGCTCGACGGCCCATCCTGCGGGCCAGGAGGCGAACCATGCATGCAAACGCGACCTTGATCCAGGGGTTCTACGAGGCGTTCGCCCGCGGCGACGGCGCCGCGATGGCGGCCTGCTACCGCGACGACGCGACCTTCAGCGATCCGGTCTTCCAGGGCCTGCGGGGGCGCGAGCCGGGCTCGATGTGGCGGATGTTGACGTCGCAGGCCAAGGACCTCGTCATCACCTTCCGCGACGTCGAGGCCGACGAGACCAGCGGCAGCGCCCATTGGGAGGCGACCTACACCTTCAGCCTCACCGGCCGGAAGGTCCACAACGTCATCGACGCGCAGTTCCGCTTCGTCGACGGCAAGATCGCGGCGCACGAAGACACCTTCGACCTCTACGCTTGGACGCGCATGGCGCTGGGGCCGATGGGCCTGCTGCTCGGCTGGTCGCCCATCGTGCAAGGGCCGCTGCGCAAGAAGGCGCGCGCGGGCTTGCTGGCCTGGATGGCCAAGAACGGCGTGTCCTAGCCACGCTCTGCGCCCGTTCGGCCATGCGCGCCGGCGATCCGGCGTCGCCGCGGCCGCTGTCGCGGCGGACGTTGTCGTCCGGGTTGTGTCGAGGCACTCTCCGCGCGCCAGGCGTCGCCGTGACCCGCGCGGCCCGCCTCCACCTCCACGTCCCAGCCCCGGAGCGCTCCATGAGCCAGCAAGTCGAGCCGAACAAGGTCATCTACTCGATGGTCGGCGTCAGCAAGTTCTACGACAAGAAGGCGGTCCTCAAGGACATCTACCTCTCGTACTTCTACGGCGCCAAGATCGGCGTGCTCGGCCTCAACGGCTCGGGCAAGTCGTCGCTGCTGAACATCCTGGCCGGCAAGGACCAGGACTTCGTCGGCAAGACGCATATCTCGCCCGGCTTCACCGTCGGCATGCTCGAGCAGGAGCCCCAGCTCGATCCCGACAAGACCGTCCGCGCCACCGTCGAAGAGGCCGTCGCGCCCATCGTCGCGCTGCTCGCCGAGTTCGAGCAGATCAACAACGCCTTCGGCGAGGTCAGCTCCGACGACGAGATGAACACGCTGATCGAGCGTCAGGCCGAGGTGCAAGAGAAGCTCGACGCCGCGGACGCCTGGGATCTCGACGCCCGGCTCGAGATGGCGATGGACGCGCTGCGCTGCCCGCCGCCCGAGACGCCCGTCGGCGTGCTCAGCGGTGGCGAGAAGCGCCGTGTCGCGCTCTGCCGCCTGCTCCTGCAGAAGCCGGACATCCTGTTGCTCGACGAGCCGACCAACCACCTCGACGCCGAGACCGTCGGCTGGCTCGAGCAGCACCTGCGCCGCTACGAGGGCACCGTCATCGCCGTGACCCACGATCGCTACTTCCTCGACAACGTCGCGGGCTGGATCCTCGAGCTCGATCGCGGCGCCGGCATCCCGTGGAAGGGCAACTACTCGAGCTGGCTCGAGCAGAAGGAAGAGCGCCTGCAGAAGGAAGAGAAGGCCGAGAGCCACCGGCGCAAGGCCCTGCAGCGCGAGCTCGAGTGGGTGCGCCAGAGCCAGAAGGGCCGCCAGTCCAAGGGCAAGGCGCGCCTGGCCGCGTACGAGCAGCTGCTCGGCCGCGAGGGCGAGAAGCGGGCCGAGGAGCTCGAGATCTTCATCCCGCCGGGGCAGCGCCTGGGCGACGTCGTCGTCGAGTTCCAAGGCGTTAGCAAGGCGTTTGGCGACAAGCTGCTCTTCGATGGCCTCAGCTTCCGCATGCCGCCCGGCGGCATCGTCGGC
Source organism: uncultured Enterobacteriaceae bacterium (assembly GCA_964586155.1). Taxonomy (GTDB): domain Bacteria; phylum Myxococcota_A; class UBA9042; order UBA9042; family UBA9042; genus SXNM01. The sequence continues at coordinate 7,482 of CAZPHC010000032.1, forward strand.
GTCATCGGCGCCAACGGTGCGGGCAAGTCGACGCTGTTCAAGCTGATCACCGGCCAGGAGCAGCCCGACAGCGGCACCGTCCGCGTCGGCCCGACGGTCGACCTCGCCTACGCCGATCAGGAGCGTGACCTCGACGAGACCCAGCCGCTGTGGAAGGTCGTCAGCGACGGCCAGGACGTCATCCGCCTCGGCAACCGCGAGGTCAACGCCCGCGCCTACGTCGGCCGCTTCAACTTCAGCGGCGCGGTGCAAGAGAAGACGGTCAACCAGCTCTCGGGCGGCGAGCGCAACCGCGTGCACATGGCGCGGATGCTCAAGAGCGGGGCGAACGTGCTGCTGCTCGACGAGCCGACCAACGACCTCGACGTCAACACGCTGCGCGCGCTCGAAGAGGCGCTGCTGAACTTCGCCGGCTGCGCCGTGGTCATCAGCCACGACCGCTGGTTCCTCGACCGCATCGCCACGCACATGCTGGCGTTCGAGGGCGACAGCCAGGTCGTGTTCTTCGACGGCAACTACAGCGAGTACGAGGCCGACCGCAAGGCGCGCCTGGGCCCCGCAGCCGAGCGTCCGCACCGGATCCAGTACCGCCAGCTCACCCGCGCCTAGGCCGTCAGGCCGGCACGTCTGCCGAGGTCGGCTCGCCGGCCGCGCCGCGCTCCTGGCCGCTGTGGCGGTAGACCACGTTGCGCGCGCGCATCATGTTGCCGAGCGGGCGGAACTCGACCGGAGCGTGCCAGGGGTCGAACGAGAGCGCCTCGACGAAGGCCTGCAGCGCCTCGCTCGGCGTGCCGGCCGCCAGCGTCAGGCTGCCGAGCTTGACGTGCGGCGCGACCGCTTCGTCCCAATCGACCGACGCGTCCTCGATCGGCGTGCGCTCGGCGTCGACGTAGAACTGCGCCGCGAAGTCGTAGCGCACCGGCCCCCGCTGCAGCCGTTCGGCGAGCTGGGCGCCGAGATCCTCGGCCGGCGCGTCGGCCACCGCATCCGCCGGCAGCAGCGCGACGCGGGCGGCGAATGCGCCCCAGCGCATCGGCAAGGCGCTGTAGTAGGCGGTCTGGGCCAGCGGCGTCATCGGCGTCTTGAGGCTCTTGACCAACTCCGACACGAGCTTGAGGCCGCGCGACAGGCCGAGCGCCGCGATCAGCTTCCACGGCAGCAAGGCCGGCGTCGCGGCGGCCCGGACCAGGGCCAGGAACTCGTCGACATCGCGCAGCGGCGTCGAGCGCGTGCGGATCAGCAGGAAGTCCTGCGTCGTCGCGGCCTCCATGCCCGGGATCAGCTTGGTGCCGGGCACGCCGAGCAGCTTGACCGCGACGCCGCGCACGTCCGGCTTGCGATCGGGCTGGCGATCGCCCGTGCCGTTCGAGAAGCGGACGAGCGCGTCGTAGCTGCCGGGCTGGGCGAAGATGCCGACGCGGGCGTGGGCCGGCAGGTCGGCGTCGACGACGAACGTCGCGCGCATGCAGAGGTTGGGCTTGGCGTGCAGGCCGCGGTCGACACGCTGCCGCCGCTTGGCGCGCGCCTGCTGCATGGCGCGGAATTCCAGGCCGTAGCGCTCGAAGCGCTCCGCTTCGTCGGCGGCGACGGTCTCGGTCCAATCGGTCGCGGGCGTCATGGGGCACCTCCGGGGGCGGCGGGCGGTTTCTGCCAGTGCGGCACAGACCTAGCACGCCGCGCCGGGCGCGGTCGATGGCCCGCCGCGGCGCACAGCGCCCTGACGTGATCGTGGCAGACACCGGCCCGGCGCCGCAGGCGGCATGGTCTCGCCGCGCGCGCCGCAGATCTGGCGCGATCGCGGTGCTCTTCCGCTACGCCGCCGCGATCGCCTTGGCCCAGCGCGCACGCAGGTCGGCGGCCCAGACCTTCGTCTCGGCGTTCGGCGCGAAGCGGCGCTGCTCGGCCCAGGTCGCCCGGGCGTCGTCGACGCTGGCGAAGATGCCGGCGCCGATGCCGGCCAGGATCGCGGCACCGAGCGCGGTCGTCTCGATGACCTCGGGCCGGACGACGTCGCAGCCGAGCAGGTCGGCCTGGATCTGCATCAGCAAGTTGTTGGCCGAGGCGCCGCCGTCGACGCGCAGCTCCTTCAGCTCACGGCCGAGGTCCGACTGCATGGCCTCGAGCAGCTCGACGCAGCTCATCGCGATGCCCTCGAGGGTCGCGCGGGCGAGGTGGGCGCCGGTGGTGCCGCGGGTCAGGCCGCGGATGACGCCGCGGGCCTCTTCGCGCCAATGCGGTGCGCCGAGCCCGACCAGCGCCGGGACGAAGATCACGCCCCCGCTGTCGTCGACGCTGGCCGCGAGGCCCTCGATGTCGGCGGCCGACTTGACGACGCCCAGGCCGTCGCGCAGCCACTGCACTGCGGCGCCGGCGATGAAGACCGAGCCCTCCAGCGCGTACTCGTAGCGGTCGCCGACCTGCCAGGCCACCGTCGTCAGCAGGCCGTTGCGCGAGGCGACAGCGTCGCCGCCGGTCTGCATCAGCAGGAACGCGCCGGTGCCATAGGTGCACTTGGCCATGCCCGGTTCGACGCACATCTGGCCGAAGAGCGCCGATTGCTGGTCGCCCGCCATGCCGGCGATCGGGATGCCGTCGGGCAAGCCGGGCACGCCCTTGGTCATGCCGTAGACCTCGGCCGAGCTCGCGACCTTCGGCAGCAGCGCCATCGGCACTCCGAGCAGGGCGCAGAGATCCGGGCTCCAAGCGCGCTGGTGGATGTCGTAGAGCATCGTGCGCGAGGCGTTCGACGGGTCGGTGACGTGGACCGCACCCGCGTCGGCGCGGCCGCCGGTGAGGCGCCAGACCAGCAGCGAATCGACGGTGCCCATCGCCAGCTCGCCGGCGTCGGCCCGCGCCCGGGCGCCGGGCACCGCGTCGAGGATCCAAGCCGCCTTGGTGCCCGAGAAATACGCGTCGATCACGAGGCCGGTGCGGGCGCGCACGGCGTCGCTGTGGCCGGCGTCGCGCAGCTTCGCGCAGGCGTCCGCCGTGCGACGGCACTGCCAGACGATCGCGTTGTGGATCGGCGCGCCGGTCGCGCGATCCCAGATCGTCGTCGTCTCGCGCTGGTTGGTGATGCCGATCGCCGCCACACTGCGCGCCGGCACGCCCGATTCGGCCAGCACCGCGGCGATGGCGTCGAGCTGGCTCTGCCAGATCGCGTCGGGATCGTGCTCGACCCAGCCCGGCCTGGGGTAGATCTGCGGGAACTCGCGGTTGGCCTTGGCGACGATGCGCAGATCGTCCCCGATCAGCAGCGCGGTGCTGCCGGTCGTGCCCTGGTCGAGCGCGAGGATGTAGCGGTTGGCGGCCATGGGCTCAGCTCCTGGGCCGGCCCTCGCCACGCGCGGGCGACAAGCCGGCGATCTCGTTCACGATCCGAGGCAGACGGCGTCGGCCTCGGTCGCGCCTCTACAGCACGCGGCAGATCGCGACCTTGAGGTAGTGCGACTCTGCGTGCACCGGGGACGACGGATGGTCCGCCGCCGGACCGCGCAGCTCGAGCAGCTGCAGGTCGCGACCCGCCCGGCGCGCGGCGTGGCCGAGCATGCGCAGGAAGGTCGTGCGATCGATGCGGCCCGAGCACGAGCAGCTGACGAGGTAGCCGCCGGGCTCGAGCGCCGACATGGCCACCGCGTTGACGTGCGAGTACTTGCGCAGCGCGTCCTCGACGACGTCGGCGCGGGTGGCGAACTTCGGCGGGTCGAGGATGATCAGGCCCGGACGGCCCATCTCGGCGCCGACGCCGGCCGCGAGGTCGCCGAGCAGGTGCACGGCGTCGCCACAGACCGCCTCGAAGCGGCCGTCGACGCCCGTGAGCAACGCAGCCTCCTGCGCCGCCTCGACCGCTTTCTGCGACGCGTCGATCGCCAGCACGCGGCGAGCGCCGGCGAGCGCGGCGTGCAGGCCGAAGCCGCCCATGTGGCAGTAGGCGTCGATGACGAAGCGGCCGTGGGCCAGGGCGGCGACCGCCCGGTGGTTGTCGAGCTGGTCGGTGTAGATGCCGCCCTTCTGGCCGCCGCTCGGATCGACCGAGATCTTCGCGCCGCCGTGCTGGACGACGAGCGACTCCGGCACGTCGCCGCGGCTCAGCATCGTGCCGGCCGGCAGCTCCTCGGAGGGGTGGGCGTCATTGGCGCTGCGGGCGATGACCCAGCTGCAGCCGCCGGGGCCCATCAGCCAGTCGGCGACGAAGCCCAGCATCTTCTTGCCGCCTGCGCTCGAGACGATGACGCTGGCGCCTTCGCCGAGGCGATCGACCGTCAGGCCGGGCAGCATGTCGCCCTCGGAGTTGACCAGGCGGTAGGCGGTGCGGTCGTCGGCGGGGCGGCCGAGCGCCTTGCGCAGCGCCGACGCCGACTCCATACGGGCGACGACGAGCGACTGCAGCGAGGGCAGGCGCGCGGGCACCTCTTCGGACTCGAGCCGACCGATCATGCGCACGGCGATCTGGCTCTGCGGGTTGCACAGGCCGAGCGCCAGCGGCTTGCCTTCGGGCGAGAGCACGATGGCGAGGCCGCCGGGCTCCTGATCCGGGCCCGTCGGCGCGTCGAGCGTCGCGATCGCGCCCGAGAACAGCCACGGATGGCCGACGGTGACGAGGTTGACCGCCGACTGGTGGATCACCACCGTCCAGGCGTCGGGGAATCCGGGCCGATCGAAGCTCGGCCCAGGCTTGGGCTTGCGCGGCTGGCCACGCGGCGCGCCATCCCGACGGCCACCGCCGCCGCTGCGCCCCGGGCCGGGCTTGCGCCCGCCGCCGCCACCGCCGTGTTTCGGACCCGCACCTGCGGACCCGCCATTGCCTTGGCCGAAGCCACCCCGACGCTCGCCCATCTTAGATTTCCTCACTGGAGGTGATGGTCGGCTCGGCCTCCGCACCGCCGGCGAGGCCATCGGCGCCGCTGGCGTCGAGGCCGCCCTCGCCAGTCTCGGCGATGACGTCGAAGCCGACGACCTTCTCGCCGGCCTCCAGGTTGATGATCTTCACGCCCATCGTGTTGCGGCTGATCAGGCGCACCTCTTCGGTGCGGGTGCGGATCAGCTTGCCGCCGTCGGTCACCAGCAGCAGGTCGCTGTCGCTGCGGACCACGCGCAGGCCGACGACCGGGCCGACCTTGGTCGGCTTGCCCTTGTCGCGGATCTTGAGGTCGATCAGGCCCTGGCCACCGCGCTTCTGCAGGCGGTACTCGCTCGGATCGGTGAGCTTGCCGAAGCCGTTCTCCGACACGGTCAGCACGACCCAATCGGGCAGCTCGACCGCGCGGCCCTCGCCTTCGCCGGCCTCGTCGGCGCCGGCCTCGACGATCTCGGCCTCGACGCTGGCCTCCGCCGCGGCCTCGTCGTCGTCCTCGGCCTTGAGCTCGGCCAGGCTCATGCGCCGCGCCTCGGAGTCGAGCACCGCCAGGCTGACGACCGCGTCGTTGGCGCGCAGGCGGATGCCCGTCACGCCGCGGGCGACGCGACCCATCGGCCGCAGGCCGTCGCCGGACTCCTTGTCGTAGTCGGCGCGGAAGTGGATCGACATGCCGTCGCGGGTCGCGAGCAGCACCGAGCTGTCGTCGCGGACCAGCCGCGCGTCGATCAGATCGTCGCCGTCCTCGAGCACCAGGCCGATGATGCCGGTCTGGCGGATCTTGGCGTAGGCGGCGAGCTCGGTCTTCTTGACCCGGCCCTCGCGCGTGGCGAGCAGGACATAGGCGTCGGGGTCGTCGAAGGTCTTGACCGCGAGCACGGCCTTGATCTCCTCGCCCTTCTCGACCGGCAGCAGGTTGATCACCGGCTTGCCGCGCGTGGTGCGCGTGCCGGCGGGCAGCTCGTAGGTCTTGAGCGAGAACGCCCGGCCGTGCGAGGTGAAGAACAGGATCGGCATGTGCGCAGAGGCGACGAAGAGGTCGCTGACGACGTCGTCGTCCTTGGTCTCCATGCCCTTGGCGCCACGGCCACCGCGGCGCTGGGCGCGGTACTCGGTCAGCGCGGTGCGCTTGACGTAGCCGTCGTTGGTCAGGGTGACGACCATGTCCTCGTCGGCGATCAGGTCCTCGACCGAGAGCTCGCCCTCGTCGTCGACGATCTCGGTGCGTCGCGCGTCGGCGTACTCGGCGCGGATGGCCAGCAGCTCGTCGCGGATGACGCCGAGCAGCTTCTCGTCGGACTCGAGCACCGACGTCAGCCACGCGATCTGGCGGGCCAGCTCGTCGTACTCGGCGCGCAGCTTGTCGCGCTCGAGGCCGGTCAGGCGGCCGAGGCGCATGTCGAGGATGGCCTGGGCCTGGAGCTCGCTGAGCGAGAAGCGCTCGCAGAGGCCGGCCTTCGCCGTCGCGGTGTCCGGGCTGTGCCGGATCAGCTCGATCACCTCGTCGAGGTGGTCCAGCGCGATGAGCAAGCCCTCGAGGATGTGCGCCCGCGCCTTGGCCTGGGCCAGCTCGTACAGGCAGCGCCGCGTCACGACCTCGCGCCTGTGGTCGAGGAAGTGGCCGAGCATCTCGTGCAGCGTCAGCACGCGCGGCTGGCCGCCGACGATGGCGAGGTTGATCACGCCGAACGTCGTCTGCAGCGACGTCATCCGGTAGAGGTGGTTGAGCACGATCTCGCCGATGGCGTCGCGCTTGCACTCGATGACCATGCGGATGCCGTGGCGGTCCGACTCGTCGCGCAGGTCCGAGATGCCCTCGATCTTCTTGTCGCGGACCAGGTGCGCGATGTGCTCGAGCAGCTTGGCCTTGTTGACCTGGTAGGGCAGCTCGTCGACGACGATGACCTCGCGGTTGCCCTTCTCCATCGTCTCGATGTGGACGCGCGCACGGACCCGGATGCGACCGCGGCCCGTCGTGTACGCGTCCCAGATGCCCGAGCGGCCCAGGATGATGCCCGCGGTCGGGAAGTCCGGGCCGCGGATATGCTTCATCAGGTCCGGGATCTCGATGTCCGGGTTGTCGATCATCGCGACGACGCCGTCGATCACCTCGCCGAGGTTGTGCGGCGGGATGTTCGTCGCCATGCCGACCGCGATGCCGCTGGCGCCGTTGACCAGCAGGTTCGGCACCCGGCTCGGCAGCACCGTCGGCTCTTCGTCGTGGCCGTCGTAGTTCGGCTGGAAGTCGACCGTCTCCTTGTCGAGATCGGCGAGCAGCTCGTGCGCCAGCCGCGTCATGCGCACTTCGGTGTAGCGCATGGCCGCGGGCGGGTCGCCGTCGATCGAGCCGAAGTTGCCCTGGCCGTCGACCAGCGGCGCGCGCATCGAGAAGTCCTGGGCCATGCGGACCAGGGTGTCGTAGACCGCGGCGTCACCGTGCGGGTGGTACTTGCCGATGCAGTCGCCGACGATGCGCGCCGACTTCTTGTAGGCCGAGTTCCAGTTGTTCTTCATCATGTACTGCGTGAACAGCACACGGCGATGCACCGGCTTGAGGCCGTCGCGCACGTCGGGCAGCGCGCGGCCGACGATCACGCTCATGGCGTAATCGACGTAGCTCGAGCGCATCTCGGCTTCGATGCTGATGCTGGGGAGCTGGGGCAGGTCGCTGCCGCCGCCGCCAGCTTCGCCGCCCAGGTCGCCACCACCCGCGCCCGTTCCGGGCTCGATCGCATCCTGGTCTGCAGTCATTCCGTACCTCGTCCGAATCTGGACCCTACCACGCCGCAGATCCCGAACGCGTCGACATCTGACCCGGCAGCAGGGGCGCAAGAGCATACGTTGAAAGGCCGGATCCTGTCAAAGCAAAGCGGTCGGTCGCTGCGGGACGGTCGCGCGCCGCGCCCACGCGATCCCGTTGACGGGATGGTCGCTTTTCGGCTACGTCCGGCTCCCGCGCGCCGGCGTCGCGACTGCCAGCCGGCACCACCGCATTGCAGCGAGACGCTGCTCGGGAGCCCGCTATGTCCGCATCGAAGAACGTCCTGGTCGTCGGTACTGGAACCATCGGTGAGCCCCTGATCGCGATGCTGACGCGCAACCGCGAGGCGCTGGGCATCGAGCGCGTCTTCTTCCACAAGAACACCCCGCTCAAGACCGACCGCAGCAAGGTCTGGGCCCTGCAGCGCACCGGCGCCGAGCTCTGCGTCGACCCGGGCCGCATCGACGCCTTCCGCGCCCTCGACATCGAGCCGAAGCTCGCGTTCGAGGAGGCCATCGAGCTCTCGGCCGTCGTCATCGACTGCACGCCGATCGGCAACCGCATGAAGGAGCAGGTCTACAGCCGCTTCGTCAGCCCGAGCCGCCTGTTCATCGCCCAGGGCAGCGAGTTCGGCTTCGGCCACATGTACGCCCGCCGCAGCAACGACGAGACGCTCGACGCCGCGGTCGGCAGCAAGAGCGAGAAGTTCATCCAGGTCGTCAGCTGCAACACGCACAACCTGTCGATCCTCTGCCGCCTGCTGGGCTTCGAGGACAACGAGTCCGTGCTCGAGGAGGGCCGCTTCCTCTGCATGCGCCGCGCGACGGACATCAGCGACGGCGACAAGTTCATCCCGGCGCCGTCGGTCGGCAAGCACAGCGACCCGCGTTTTGGCACCCACCACGCGCGCGACGCCTGGCACCTCTACCAGACCAAGGGCATCGACCTGAACCTGTTCAGCAGCGCGGTCAAGCTCAACACCCAGTACATGCACGCGATCTACTTCCACCTCAAGCGCACGCGCCCGATCGACCTCGACACCGTGCGGCGCAAGCTGGCTGCGGACGATCTGGTCGCGCTCACGCACAAGGACAACGCCTCGACGATCTTCTCGTTCGGTCGTGACCACGGCCTCTACGGCCGCATCCTCAACCAGACCGTGATCGTCAACCAGAGCCTCGCGGTCCGCAACGACAACGAGGTCATCGGCTACTGCTTCACCCCGCAGGACGGCAACTCGCTGCTCTCGTCGATCGCCGCCACCTGCTACCACCTGGAGCCGAGCTCGTACAACGAGCGGATCCAGGTCTTCCGTCCGTACTTCTTCAACGAAGTGTGAACCTTCTGCGAAGCTTGGAGACACGATGCACGTCTGTGTCATTGGGACCGGCTACGTCGGGCTGGTCGCTGGTGCTGCCTTCAGCCATGGCGGACATCGGGTCACCTGCGTCGACGTCGACGCCCACAAGGTCGCGCGGCTCCAGGCTGGCGAAGTGCCCATCTACGAGCCCGGGCTCGACGCGATGGTGCACGCGGGCAGCGCCGCTGGCCGCCTGACGTTCACCACCGACACCGCCACCGCCGTCGCCGCGGCCGACGCGGTCTTCATCGCCGTCGGCACGCCCCCGGGTGAAGATGGCGCCGCCGACCTGCGCCACGTCATCGCCGTCGCCAAGGCCGTGGCCGTCTCGCTCGACGGCTACACCGTGGTCGTCTGCAAATCGACGGTCCCGGTCGGCACCTGCGACCGCGTCGACGACGAGCTTGCCCGCGCCGGGGCGACGAACTACGACGTCGTCAGCAACCCCGAGTTCCTGCGCGAGGGCGCCGCGATCGCCGACTTCCTCGCCCCCGATCGCGTCGTCGTCGGTACCACGAGCGAGCGGGCCCGCGCCGTGATGGCAGAGCTCTACGCGCCATTCCTCGACGATCCGTCGAAGATCTTGTGGATGGACCGCCGCTCGGCCGAGATGACCAAGTACGCCGCCAATTGCATGCTCGCGACACGCATCTCGTTCATGAACGAGCTGTCGCGGGTCTGCGAGGCCACGGGCGTCGACATCGAGCATGTGCGCCGCGGCATCGGCACCGACGACCGCATCGGCCCGCGCTTCCTGCACGCCGGCATCGGCTACGGCGGCTCGTGCTTCCCCAAGGACGTCGCCGCGTTGCTGCGCACGAGCCAGCGCGTCGGCGCGCCGATGCGTCTGCTCGAGGCGGTCGAGGCCGTCAACGACGACCAGAAGCGCCTGCTCGCCGACCGCGTCGTGGCGGCGCTCGGCGAGTCGCTCGACAGCTGCCGGATCGCCTTGCTCGGCCTGGCGTTCAAGCCGGACACCGACGACATGCGCGAGGCGCCCTCGGTCGTCATCGCCCACAAGCTCGGCCGCCTTGGCGCGACCCTGGTCGGCTACGATCCCGTCGCCCACGAGACGGCGCGGCAGCAGATCGGCCCGGCGCTCCAGCTCGCCGGCAGCTGGCGCGAGGCCGTCGCCGGGGTCGACGCGATCCTGCTGCTGACGGAGTGGCGCGAATTTGCCGCGATCACGCCGCAAGAGCTCGCCGAAGCGACGGCCTGCCGCCTGGTCTTCGACGGTCGCAACGTCTGGGATCCGGCGGCGATGCGGGCCGCGGGCTTCCGCTACCACGGCATCGGCCGGCCGGTGCAGACGGCCTGAGCGCGGCGGCCGGCCGGGGCGGCGGTGGCCGCTAGCGCGGCTCGGGCGTCGCCATCTCGATCACGCGTCGATCGTCGCGGAACAGGACCATGATCGCCTGCTCGTGCACGATCGATTCGACGATGCCCATGCCGTGGCGCTTGTGCAGCAGCACATCGCCGACCCCGTAGGTGCGGTCCGAGGTGTAGACCTTGCCGTCACGCGGCCCGAGCTTCGCGGTCGCGGCGCGCCAGGTCGACGTCACGTCAGAGACGGTCGCCGGCGGCGGTAGCACTTCTTCCTTGGGCGTCGGCAGCGTCATCGGCATCTGCAACGCGGCGGCACCGCTGCGACGACGGCCGGCTGGGACCGGGCCCTCGTTCATCGACGGCCGATGGCGTAGCGCTTCGGACAGACGCGGCGCCGGCGCGGCGTCGGCGGCCGGCTCTGCGGTGCGTGGCTCGGAGCCAGCCGCTTCGGCGCCGGCGATGCGCGTCACGGCCACCGAGCCTTCCGGGCGCATGCTGCGGCTCATCGCCTCATTGGCGCGGCGCAGGTTCGCCGTTGGCCCCGCTGCGGGCTCGCGTGACGCCGGTGCCCGATCCATCGCGCCGCGGTCGAAGCCGCCGGAGTCGTCGACGCGGCGACCGCGCGAGATGATGTCCGGCGTGCGTCCCGTGCCGACCTTGCGCTTCTTGGCTGCGCTGCGCATCAGCTTCTTCATCGCCGCCTCTTGCAGGACCTCGTTCGAGACCTCGGGGCGGTAGTCCTGCTTGGTGTCGCAGGTGCGGCAGACCGTCGCGAAGATCTCGCGGCCGTCGGTCGCGGCAACGCTCATGAAGACATTGCGCTTGCACCGTTGACAGTAGCCATCGATCGGATCTCCGACCTTCTGCATGACTCCTCCGCGCGGCCGATCGTTCGGCCTCGGCTCCTGCTGCTGAGCGATCTGATGTGGCGCCGGTCACGGTGCAATGCCGTCGCGCGCCATCTGAGGGAAGATTGGCCCCCGCCGCCTGTGACTGCGTCGGAGCCAACGCGACAACGGGGTCGTCGGCATGGTAGGATGCTGCCGCGCCGCTGTCGAGTGCAACGCGCACTTTCGCGACGCGACGACGGTTGCTGCCCCCAGATGGCGTCGGCAATCGTGCATCCGCAGGAGCCCGAGTCATGGCCGCAGACACGCCCGAATCCGCCGCCCCACCCGGCCAGGCCGAGGCCGCCGCCCTCTCCACCGGCGACGGGCCAGGCGCGGGCCCGCTCGACGACGGCGCGCCTCCGCCGGACGACTTCGGATTCTCGTTCCACGACGACGGGTTCGATGACGCGCCCCCCGCGGACCTCGCGCCTGCCGCCCTCAAGGTCGCGCCGCGCCTCGAGCGTCGCGGCCGCGTCGGCGGCGGCACGGACGGCGCCAGCCTCGGTGCCGAGTTCGCCGGGGCGATCGCGCGCCGCAACGCCGACGCTGCGGCCGCTCCAGCCATGCCGGCAGATCTGGAGTCCGAACGCGCCGTGATCTCGTCGGCGCTGATCGATCCCAACGCCATCATCCACGCGATGGGCCGCGTCCATGCCGAGGACTTCTGGGACCGCCGCCTGGGCCTGATCTGGCAAGCGATCGAGACGCTGACCAAGACGCAAAAGCCCGTCGATCCCGTGACGTTGGCGTCCGAGCTGCGCCGCACCGGCAAGTTCGAGGCCGCCGGCGGCATGGAGACCCTGGTCGAGCTCGCGTCCTTCGTCGGCAGCGCCCACGCGATGGAGCACTACGCGAGCACGGTGGCCAGCCTGTCGACCGTGCGCCACATCCTGCAGGCGACGCATACGATCCAGTCCGAGGGCTACCAACGCGGCGCCGATCCCGATCACGTCGTCTCGGTCGCCCAGACGGAGCTGCGCAAGGCCCTGGACCGCGCCGTCGGCGCCGACGCCGTCACCGTCGCCAGCGTCGTCGGCGGCGTCTTCGACAACGTCCTGCGCGCCCGCGACCTCGGTGGCGAGGTCACCGGCATCCCCACAGGGTACCGTGACCTCGATCGCCTCCTGCTCGGCGTCCACCGCACCGACTTGATGATCCTCGCGGCCCGCCCGGCCATGGGCAAGACGAGCTTTGCGCTCAACGTCGGCCTCAACATCGCCCGCGCCAAGATCCCGAGCGGCCCGAGGGCAGGGCAGGCGCCGTCGGTGTTGGTGTTCTCGCTCGAGATGGGCCGCGAGCAGCTGGTGCAACGTCTGCTCTCGCAGAAGTCGCGGGTGCCGCTGGGCTCGATGCGCTCCGGCAAGATCGAGGCCGAGGACGAAGAAGCGATGCGCGTCGCTGCCGGCGACCTCTCCGAGCTCAAGCTCTTCATCGATGACACCGCCGGCATCTCGACCGTCGACCTGGCCGCGCGGGCCAAGCGCCTGGCGATGCGCGAAGGCCTCGACTTCGTCATCGTCGACTACCTGCAGCTGATGCGCGGCACCGGCGGCGCCAAGCAGAGCCGCGAGCAGGAGATCTCGGAGATCTCGCGCACCCTCAAGGGTCTGGCCAAGGAGCTCAACGTCACGGTGATGGCGCTCTCGCAGCTCAACCGCAGCCTCGAGAGCCGCGCCGACAAGCGCCCGATGATGAGCGATCTGCGCGAATCCGGCGCGATCGAGCAGGACGCCGACATCATCCTCTTCATCTACCGCGACTGGGTCTACAACAAGAACTCGCCGGAGGATGCCTCCGAGGTCATCATCGCCAAGCACCGCGCCGGCCCCACGGGCGACATCAAGCTGCGCTTCGACGGCAAGTTCACGCGCTTCTACAACCTCGACGACCACTTCGACGACAGCTACGTCGGCATCGCCCCGCCGCGCTACGGCTGAGAATCGCGCGCGGCGGCCGGATCGCGTCGGTGGGCGCCGACGGCCGGGCCAGGCACGTGGCGCGTGCCCTGCTCAGCCCGCCGGGTACGGTTGCAGCTCACCGGTGTAGCCGCGCACCCAGAGGGTCTCGGCGTCGACGCGCTCGACGTAGTCCGGCCAGAGCGGCACCTTGCCGGCGCCGTCGAGGTCGATCGCGTACTTCGGCACGGCCATGCCCGAGCTGTGGCCGATCAGCGCGCGCATCAACTCGAGGCCACGCGCCACCGGCACCCGCAGGTGCGCCGTGCCCGCGACCGGATCGCAGTGGAACAGGTACGAAGGCCGAACCCGCGCGCCGAGCAGGGCGAACATCGTCTCGCGCAGCGCGTCCTCGTCGTCGTTGACGCCGCGCAGCAGCACGGTCTGGCCGCCGAGCGGCACGCCGGCGTCAGCGAGCGCGCCGAGGGCCTGCACCGCGTCCGCCGTGAGCTCTGCGTGGTGGTTGACGTGGACGTTGACCCAGACCGGGATGCGCCGCGGCCGCAGCGCCGCGGCCAGCTCGGCGTCGATGCGCATCGGCAGGAAGATCGGCACCCGGGTGCCGATGCGGACAAAGCGCAGGTGCGGGATCTCGCTGAGCCGGTCGAGCAGGGCGTCGAGCCGGCGCGTCGCCAGCAGCAGCGGATCGCCGCCGGAGATCAAGACGTCGCGGATCTCCGTGTGCGCCTGGATGTAGGCCAGCGCGGCGTCGAGCTCGGCGCTGCCGAGCGGCTCGTGGTGGCCGGCGACCCAGCGGGCGCGGGTGCAGTAGCGGCAGTAGCTGGCGCAGGTATCGGTCACCAGCAACAGCACGCGATCGGGGTATTTGTGCACGAGGCCGGGCGCCGCGCGGTGGCGGTCCTCGCCCAGGGGGTCGGCCTTCTCGAAGCTGGCGATCGTCGCTTCGGCGCGATCGGGGACCACCTGACGCCAGAGCGGGCCGCCGCGGCCGCCCGCGCGGACGAGCTCGGCGAAGTAGGGCGTCAGGCCGACCTCGAAGGCCTCGCCGGTGCCGATCCAGGCGCGCTCCGCGTCGTCGAGGCCGAGCGCGTCGCCCAGCGCGTCGGCGCCACGGAGCGCGTGCTGCAGCTGCCAGCGCCAGTCGAACCAGCGCGGATCGCGCCCGCCGTGGTCGGCCAGCGCGCCGTCGGAGGGCAACGGGTTGGCGAGCGAGAGGGCGGCGATGACGCGCTCCTGAAGTGGACGAGGGCAAAAACGAAGACGGGCGAGCCATTGCTGGCTCGCCCGTCGGTACCCCGTAGGGGAATTGAACCCCTGCCTCAGCCTTGAGAGGGCCGCATCCTGACCGCTAGACGAACGGGGCATTTCGCGGTCGGCTGCCTTGGCAGGTAGTGCCGACCCGAGTTCGGGGACTAGGATTCGAACCTAGATAGGGAGATTCAGAGTCTCCAGTCCTGCCATTAGACGATCCCCGAGATGAGCCTTGCGGAACCACGTCGTCACTGCACGCTGACGCGAACGTTGACGTTGTGGACGGAGGTCTCGCCCTCGGAGGGGCGCCAACACAGAACCTCTCGACCTCTGCTGGTCCCCCCGGTCAGGTAGGGGCCCAGCCGCTGGCTAGGAATGTCGTCGTGGACCTGGCCATTCGGCCCTGGGAGCGCGCAGCTCCCTCACCACGGTCGCGGGTTCTAGCCGCGTCGGAAGGAGCCGTCAAGCCCCTGGATCGCTCTTTGTGCTCTCGGCCGGCGCCTTTTTTGCGGCGGGCGCCCCTGCGGGGACATCGCCCGCGCCGGCAGCTGCGTCCGGCACCGCGGCGGCCTTGGGCTGGCCCGGCGGGTTTGGCTGCGCCTTCGCCGCGTTGGCGGCGGCCCCTGGCGCCGCGGCCTGGACATTGGCGGCGGCCGGCGCCGTCTTGCCGGCGATGACCTCGGGGTGTTGCTCCAGCCACGCGATCAACGCCGTGCGCGCCAGCGTCGGCGCCCGCAGGTGCCATGCCGGGTGGTTGACGGCCAGCACCGCGATCGCGATCTGCGGGTCGTCGGCCGGCGCGTAGCCGATGAACCAGGTCGTGCCCTTGGGCGCGTCGCCGCGCTCGTCGATGCTCGCCGTCAGCGCCGCGACGCGGACCGAGCGAAACTCCTCCGGCCAGGGCGCCAGGCCGCGCTGGACCACCGAACCCTCGGGCTGGTCGGCCAGCATCGCGCCGATGGCCGTGGCGATCGGCGGCTGGATGCCCACCGCCAGGCGCTGCGCCTCGCGGGCGAGACCCGGCTGCAACGAATCGCGCTGCACCAACGAGGGCTGCATCGGCGTGCCGTGGTTGGCCAACGCCGCCGCGATCACGGCGGCGTGCAGGGGCGAGAGCGTCGCGGTGCCCAGCCCGGCAGCCGACCGCGCCAGGCCGAGCTCGCCGGCGGCGACGATCAGGCGCGAGCGCTCGACCTCGACGTCGAAGGGCAGGTTGCCGCCGAAGCCGAGATCCTCGGCCAGGGTGACGAGGCCGCCGGCCGTCAGGTGCGCGAGCGCAAGGCGGCCCAGCGCGGGCGCCGATCCCAGGCGCAGCACCTCCGGCAGCGTCAGGCAGCGATCGTCCTGGGGGCCGGCCTGCAGCACGCGCAGGTCGACGCCACGGGCGGTGCTCGGCACGCAGACCCGGGTCGTCGGCGCGATCTTGGCCTCGAGCAGCCCGGCCACGGTCGCCAGGCCCAGCAGCTCGCCGGCGGGCGCGGTGCTGCGCAGCAAGCCGTGGCTCTCGCCCAGGGCGTCCATCGGCTCGCGCTTCTCGGCCCAGGCACGGATCGCGCCGGACTTCGGATCCAACAGCACGACGCCGGCGTAAGGCACCTTGCTCGCCGCGAGCCTGGCCTCCAGCGTACGCTGCACCTTCGGCTCCAGGCTCAGCTCGAGCCACGAGCCGTCCGGGCGCACAAGCCGCGCCTGCCCTGCCTGCTCGCGCCAGGTCGCGCCGACGACACCGGGCGGCAGCTGCGGCACCTGCAGCGTGGTCGGCGCGGGCGCCGGGGCCGGCTCCTGCGTCTGTGCCGGCGTCGGCGCGATCGCGGCCATGGGCGTCAGGGCGACGCTCGGCTGGCCGCCCGTCGTCATGTGGCTCGAGCGGACGAGCCAGAGCCCCAAGGCGAGCAGCGCCAACGCGCCGACGATCAGCAGCGGCGCCAGCTCGGCCAGGGCCGGCGGCGTCGACTGCGACGGTGTTGTTCGAGATGACCGGGCCACTCGTTCCCCCTCCAGCGCAGCACGAACGCGCGACCGCGAGCATCCTCCCGGGGGGCGGCAAGGCAAGAAATTCACCGTTCGTTGCACGGGACTGCAGCGTCGGCCCTGGACGGCGGGCGCTCGGCGATCGCACCATCGTGCTCCCGTCACGGGCCGCGTGCCGTCGCGCTCGCCGTGATGACGCCCGGGCGACGCGGGCAACACCCCAGGAGCGTGCGTGGACGAGGCCCTGCAGCAACGGATCCAGAAGGCGCGTGGCCTGGTCGCGCGCTTCGGCGATAGGTCGCCTCCGCATTTCTCGCTCGCGCGCGCCCTGCACGACGCCGGTGACGTCGCCGGCGCCGAAGGCAGCTACGCCGAGGCCGCCCGCCTGCAGCCCGATCTGCTGATGGCCTGGCTGCATCGCGCCGAGTGCCTGCTCGAGATCGGCCAGCTCGACGACGCCCGGACGTGCGCGACGCGCGCCCGCGAGCTCGCGAAATCGCAGGGGCATTCCGGGCCGCTGGCCGAGGCGGACGAGCTGCTCGACGCCATCGCCGAGCAGAAAGATGGCTGAAGGCCGTCCAGGCGCTTGACAGGGCCAGCCCGGGCGTCATACTGCTGAGCCTCTGCCGCGGGGTGGAGCAGCCAGGTAGCTCGTCGGGCTCATAACCCGAAGGTCGTAGGTTCAAATCCTACCCCCGCAACTTAGAAGAACGGCCGGTTAGCCCTCGTGCTAGCCGGCCGTTCTGGTTTTTGCGCCGTCCTCCGCGCGCCGTCCTCCGTCCTCCGTCCTCCGTGCGCCGTCGTCCATCGGATCGTCGCAACGCGCGCCTGCAGAGGTGACGGACGCCAGCGCTCACGGCATCCTCCCTCCCAACGGCCGAGCGCGCGGCGACGGAATCGACGCTGACCCTCGTGCGTTTCGCCCTGGGCGCGCGTCCATCCGCCGCCCAGCCGCCGGGAGGTCCTTGTCGATGCCGAGCCAGCCGCGTCCAGCTTCTGCGCCCCGGATCGCCCGAGTCGTCGCGTTGGCGGCCGTGTGCGCGTCGTCGTGGGTGCTGTCCGCGTGCGGCGGTGCTGGCGCCAGGCCCGACGTGCCTTCGGTCGAGGGTGTGGTCGCGACCCTGCCGGAGCTCGAGCGGCGCGTGCGTACCGGCGACGCGCGCGGCGCGGCGGCGCTGGCCGCGGCGATGCGTGCGCGCGGGCCGGTGGCGCCGCGGGTCCTCGCGCTCGAGAGCCTCGCCCGCTGGGCGATCCCGGATGTCGTCGGCGCGCGCGCCGCAGCCGACGCCCTGGTCCAGCGCGCGGTGGCCGGCGATCGCGAGGCCCTGCTGGCGACCGAGCAGCTCGTGACCGCCTTGATCGCCGGCAAACGCGACGCCGAGGCGCTGCGTGCGACCGAGCCGCTCTTCGCCGGCGGCTGCGGCCGGGCGTCGATCTGCGCGTTCGGCCATCGGCTGCTGGTCGCCGCACAGCTCGACGACGACGCCCTTCTGCGGCGCGCCGACGCGATCGCGCCGCCGCCGGACCGTGACAGCGCCCGCCAGCGCTGGACGCTGGAGCTCGCGCGCAGCCTGGCCGACGCCGGCCGCGATGGCCTGCACGCGCGCCTGATCCGAGCCCGCCTCAAAGCCCAGCCCGGCGACGCGCAGGCGTGGGCGGCGCTGCTCTACCGTGCGCCGCGAACGCGCGGCGACACCGTCCGCGACGAGTGGTTCGCCGAGCTGCGCGGCGCGAAGCTGCCGACCCCGACCTTGCGCGCCGTCATCGAACAGCCCGAGCTGGCTGCCGATCCGCTGCTGCGCAACGCGCT
Source organism: uncultured Enterobacteriaceae bacterium (assembly GCA_964586155.1). Classification (GTDB taxonomy): domain Bacteria; phylum Myxococcota_A; class UBA9042; order UBA9042; family UBA9042; genus SXNM01. The sequence continues at coordinate 25,622 of CAZPHC010000032.1, forward strand.
CTACGCCGTGCTCTGCGAGCGCCCCGACGCCACCGCCGACGACTGGCTGGCCCGTGTCATCGCCGCCGGCCAGAGCGCCGCGCGCGGCTCCGACCCGGCGGCCCGCGCGATCCTGGCAGACCTCGCGACGCGGGCCCCGGCGCACCTGCCGGAGACGACGGGCCGTCGGGCCCTGATCGGCGCGCTGCTCTCGGGCGGCCTGGTCGATCAGGCGTCGCAGCTGCTGGCGCCGTTGCTGGCCGAAGTGCCGGTGCACCCCGAGTCATTGGTGCTGCACGCCGAGCGGCTGCGCCAGACCGGCGACGTCGAGGGGGCGAAGAACGCCGCGCGCGAGGCGACCCAGGCCGACCCGGCGCGCGCCGCCGAGACCGCTGGCCTGCTGGTGGCCCGCTGGGCTGGCGTCTGGCCCGAACAGGCGAGGGTCTGGAGCGAGGTCGCCGCCCGGGCCGGCTCCGCCGCCGACGAGGCTTCGGTGCGCCTGCGCGTGCTCCGGCTGCTCGGGAGCTACCAGCCCCCCGCGGGGGCCGAGGCAGATCTGCGCGCCTACGCGGCGCTGCTCTTGCGCGACCTGCAGCGTCCCGCGACCCAACAATCGGCACGCGTCGAGTTGGGCCTCCACGTCGAGAAGCTCGGGCGCCTGCTGCCGCGGGGGGCCTGGCTCGGCGCCTCCGCGGACGCGCTGGTCCAGCTCTGCGCCAGCCCCGCTGCCGAGGCGCGCGCGTGCGAGCTCGCGGCCGAAGGGCGCATCCGCCAGCGCGATCGCGAGGACGCGCTGCGGCTGTGGGCGCTGGCTCGCGATCTCGCGCCGTCCGCCGCGGCGCCGTTGCAGCCCGAGGCCACGGCGGCGGTCTGGGCGCATGTCGGTGACGCACGCGGCCTCGCGGCGTGGCTGCGCTCGAGCGGCTTGCGGGCCGTGGCGGATCTCGGCCTCAGCTGGCGGATCGCCCTGACCCTGCTCGGCGGCGGCGAGCTCACGTCCGCGCGGCCGTGGATCCAGGACACGCTCGCCCGCGTCGGCGGCACCGACGTCTTGCTGGCGACGCTGACGCCCGGTCGCGTCGAAGGCACCCAGGCGCCGGCCAAGGTCCGCGTCTCGGAGGCGGAGCTCGAGGTCGTCGCCCGTTCCGGGGGGGCTGACATCGTGCTCGCGCACCTCGATGTGCTGCGCAAGGCCGCCGTCGCGCGTGGCGAGGCCGGCACCGAATGGCGCTATGCCCGCGTCCAGGCCATCGCCCTGGCCACGCTCGGTCGCGGCGAAGAAGTGCATCGCCTGCTCGAGCGCTTCGCCGCCATCGCCGACCTCGATGTCCGCCAGCGCACCGAGCTCGCCGATCTCGCGGCCCGCCTGCACCTCTGCGACGTCGCGCTCGACGTGGCGACCAGCCTCGCCTCGGGCTCGTGGAGCGAGTCGCGTCGCGTGATCGTGGCCGCCGTGCGCTGCGGCCATTCGAGCCAGGACAACGTGCGCCTGGCGGCCCTGGCCGAGCGGGTCTCCAAGGCGCATATCGAGCTCGCGGTCCAGCTCGAGTTCGCCCAGGTCCTCGCCCGCAACGGCGCCGGGCTGCTCGCCGCCGCGTGGTTCCAGCGCCTGCTCGGTCCCGGTCGCGGCGCCGTCGATGTCGTGCATCACCTCGAATGGGCCGAGGTCCTGCTCCGCCTCGGGCGCCCGGGCGAGGCAGACGAGGTCCTCGGCCAGATCCTGCAGCGCAGTCGCGGCCAGGCCCTGGTCGCCGGGGCCCGCAACGCCGCGCGCCTGCTGGTGTCCTTCGAGCGCGTCGAGGCCGCCGTCGCGCTGCTCGATCGCGCGCTCGCGGTCGCCGACCACCCCGAGCTGCGCCACGTCCGGCTCGAATGCCAGCTCCGCCTCGGCGACGTGGCCGGCGTGGCCGCATCGCTCGAAGTCCGCGCCCGCAGCGGCCTCGAGCGCGCGACCTTGGATCAACTGCTGGCCATCGCGCGTGCGACCAAGACCGTCCCCGTGTTGCATCAGGCCTTGCAGGGGCTGCAGGACGTCGACCGCGAGGTCGAGCGCTTCCGGCTCCAGGTCGCCTCTGCCGTGCAGGACGGCGCCGCGATGGACGGGTCGGTGCAGCGGCTGCGGGCGCGGGGTGTGCCTCCGACACCGCTCGCGATCGAGGCGCTGGCCGCGCAAGGGCGCTGGCAGCGTGGGCGGGCGATGGCCGAAGAGCTGCTCGCGGGAGCCGACGGCGCAGGCTCCGGCGTGCTCGACGAGAAGATGGCGCTGCTCGCCGGCATCGCCGTGCGGCGCGATCCGACCTCGGTGCCGGAGGCCGTCGCGCTGGGCCGCCTGGCGCTCGCCCGCAGCAACGATCCGACGATCCTGGCCTTGGTGGCCTCCGAGCCGATGGCCCGCGAAGGAGCGGCGGATGCAGCGCTGGCCCTCGCCGGGCACGCGGTCGAGACCCACGGCGACGATCCCGCCGTGCTGTTCAGCGCCGGCCGCGTCGCCTTGCTGGCCGGCCGCCGTGACCAGGCGCTCGACTACTGGCGCCGCGCCACCGCCCGCACGCTCGCCGAACCCCATCGCGCCGAGTCGCGCGGCTCGACCAGCGGCGTGCCGGACGAGATCGCGTTGCTGATCCTGGGGCTGCGCGACGTCGGCGAGACCGCGCTGCTGCGCGCGTGGCTGCCGCTGTGGATCGATCAACGCCCGCATGTGCCGGAGCTCTGGGCCCAATGGGTCGACGCGGACGTCACCGCTGGCGAGCCGGCGGTGGGCTTGGCGCGGCTGCGCCAGGCCGATCGCGTGCTCGCCTCCTGGCCGTCGGAGTCGATGCACGGCGTCGCCCGGACCCTGCTCCGCGCTGGCATGGGGCCGGCGATGGCGGCGCTGCTGGTCTCGGGCGAGGCGCTGCAGCGCAACGACCCCTGGTGGCAGGCGTTCGCGCTCGGCGTGGTCGAGGATCACGGCCAGGCGCTGCCCGCCGGGGCGCGCGAAGCGTTCGTCCGCAGCACCCGTGCCACGCTCGCCGCGACGCAGCTCGGCCGGGCCTGGTTGGCGCGCCACCTCACCGAACGGGGCCACGTCGACGAGGCGATCGCGGCGCTCGGGCCGAGTCCTTTCGCGGCGGCCCATCTGGAGCTGCGCGCGTCCAGCGACGACGAGGAGATCGCGGCGGCCGTCTCGGGACTGCTGGTGGCGATGCTGCGACGGCCGCAGGCCCGGCTTCGGGTGGGCGAGGTCGGCGCCGCCGCCGATCCCCTCGCGGCGCTGCGCGACGTGCCGGTCGCCGGTCGCCAGCAGGCGGTCCTGGCGCAAGCGCGGGCGTGGCTGGCGCGAACGTCGGTCGCCGACGTCGTGCTCGTGGCCGAGTACCTGGCGGTGCAGGGGCAGGGCGCCATCGCCCGCCGCCTGATCCTCGACGCGCTGCCGGCCTCGGCGCCGATGGTGGCGCAGGGCCTGTGGATGCTTCGGGCCTTGCGCGTGATCGCGGCCTCGGGCGACGCGGCCGAGATCGAGGCCTTCGCCGCACGCTGCATCGACGCTCCCGCGGTCGACGGCGCGACGTATGACCACGCCGCCCGCCGCCGCGAGATCTCCCAGCGCCTGCTGGCCTGGGGCCAGCCGCTGGCGGCGCGGGCGCTGCTCGAGACTTCGCGTCGGGTGCCCGCGATCACGAGCGGCTGGGTGCCGCCCGGGCAAGAGGGCGTCACCTTCGCCGACGGCGCGCTGCAGCGCTTCGATCCGCGTGCGCTGGTGGTCGTGCCGAACGGTGCGCCGGGCAGCGTCGTCCAGGAAGCCTTCCGCGTGTTGGTGGCGCGCGGCGACAGCGCGGCGGCGGTCCAGCTCGGCCGGAGCGCGGCCGACCGCGAGGACGAACCGTGGCACCTGCGGGCGCTGTTGATCGACGAAGCCCTGCGCTGGCGGGCTGACGACGTCGCCCGTGAGCTGCTGCAGGGGGCACGCAAGGACGCCCCGGAGGGGGCCTACGCCTGCGCCCGCCTCGCGCTGGGCGAGGGCAGCGTCGAGGCCTGCCTGCACGGCCGGCCCGCGATCGCGCTCGACGAGGGCGAGCTCGCCGCCATCGCCGACGCCCTCGGCCGCGGCGATCCGGCGGCGGCCAAGGTCGCGACCGCGATCGCGCGGTCCGGCGTCCAGGACGCAGCGCGCACCTGGCTGCGGGTGCTGGCCGCCCGCCTCGGCGCCGCGGACCCCGAGGCCCGCCGGCGCGGGGCCGAAGCCGCCCAGACCCTGCTGGCGGCGCTGCCGTCCGGCGCGCGCACGGTGCTGTCGGCGTCCTCGCTCGACGAGCTCGGCGCCCTCGGCCTGACGGAGATCGCGGTCGAAGAGTGTGCCGTGGCGCTGCGCGCCGAGCCGCACGACCATGGATCGCTGAACAACCTGGCCTACGCGCGCTTGATCGCTGGCGTGCCGGCGGCCGAGGTCATCCCCATGGCCGCAGCCTCGCTCTCGGTGCTCGCCGGCAACAACGCCCATGCGCTGCTCGACACCCTCGGCGCCATCGCCGTGGCGGTCGGTGATCTCGCGTCTGCGCGGGCCTGGCAGCTCGGCAGCGTCGCCGCGACGCCGGACAAGGTGCTGCCGTCGCTGCCGCACGTCCGCCTCGCCGAGATCGAGCTGCGCCTGGGCCACCACGAGGCAGCGCGCGAACTCGCCGCGTGGGTGCTGCTCGCCGGGCGCGCCGGCGCCTTCACCGAGGAGCGCGCGCGGGCCGTGATCCGGGCCTCGCTGCGGGCGACCACGCCGGCGTCTGGCCCCACGGCCCCAGAGTCCGGCGCCAAGGCGGCCGCGCCCGCCCCGCCCCCTGCCAACGGCGCAGCGGCCCCGGCGTCTCACGCGAAGCCGGCCGAGGGATTGCCGGCACCGTGACACCCCGGCTAGGCTGCGCGCCACGGCGCGGACTGCCGTTCGGACCAGACGGATGCGGATCTTCGACCCGGTGCCCTGGCGGATCCTACCGCCCAACCTCATCACCGCGGCTGGCATGTCGCTCGGCTTCGTCGCGCTGGCCTGCGCTGCGTCCGGGGACTTCTTGACTTCGGCGTGGTGCATCGCCCTCGCCGCGCTGGTCGACAAGTTGGACGGCAGCGTCGCGCGGTTGCTCAAGGCGTCGAGCGAGTTCGGGGTGCAGTTCGACTCGTTCTCGGACTTCTGCACGTTTGGCTTGAGCCCGGCCGCGCTCGTCTGGTTCGCCTGCCGTGGCGTCGAGGGTTCGCCGTGGGCCGTCGCCCCGGGGGCCGAGGCCGGCGCTGCGACCTGGTTGCTCGGCACCATCTGCACGCTCTACGCGGTGCTCGCGGCGGTCCGGCTCGCGCGCTTCAACGTCACGACGGCGGAGCATCCGACGATGTTCCAGGGCCTGCCGACCACGCTCTCGGGCAGCATGACCGGCCTCGCCTTCTTGAGCCTGCACGACTTCGGCCTGCTCGACGGCGCTGCGCTGCGCTGGGCTCCCTGGCTGCTCGCGGTCAACGCCGCGCTGATGGTCAGCAGCCTGCCGTTGCCGAAGCTCGCGCTGCCCAGGGCGACGCCGGCGCGCGTCTTCTTCCTGGTCAACATCGTCGGCGTCTACCTGCTCGTGCCGATGCGGACTGCGTTCTCGAGCACCTACGGCCTCGTCCTGCTGCTGGGCTACGTGCTGGTCGGCTTCATCCAGGGGATGCGCGCCGAATCCGCCCCGGGCGACGTGGTGACGCCATGAGCGCCCGCGACGTGATCGCCCGCGACGGCACGCGGCTCTCGGTCCGCGTCACCGGCAACCCGGACGGGCCGGTGCTGCTGCTGGCCGACGGCATCGGCTGCGACGGCTACATCTGGAAGTACGTGCGCGCCGCCTTCGAGCCGCGCATGCGCGTCGTCCATGTCCACCACCGCGGCCACGGCGCCTCTGCCGTGCCGACCGACCTGCAGAGCCTGCGGATCGAGGTGCTGGCCGACGATCTCTGGCAGATTTGTGACGCGCTCGAGATCGAGCGGGCGATCCTCTGGGGCCACAGCATGGGCGTCCAGGTGATCCTCGAGGCGGCCCATCAGGCTCCCGAGCGCGTGGTCGCGCTCCTGCCGACGTGCGGCGCCTTCGAGACGCCCCTGCGCACCTTCCGCGACAGCGACGTCGCCAGCCGCGTGCTGCCCTGGGTCCAGCGCGCCATCGGTGCCGACGACGGCCGGATCCGCGGCCTGTGGCGCCGCCTGGTGCCGACCGACGCCGCGTACTGGATCGCCGTGGCGACCGAGGTCAACGGCCGCATGATCCGGCGTGGCGACTTCCTGCCCTACCTCGACCACCTCGCCGACATGGACCCGGCGGTCTTCGTCCAGCTGCTCTCGGCCGTGGCCTCGCACAGCACGCGTGGCTATCTGCCGTCGCTGACCATGCCGGCGCTGGTGTTCTCGGGCGCCCGCGACAACTTCACGCCTGCGCACCTGGGCCGCGAGCTGGCGGAGCTGCTGCCTGACGGCGAGTTCTGCCTGATCCCCGGCGGTTCGCATACCGCGCCCTTGGAGCTGCCGGATCTGTTGGTGTTGCGGGCCGAGGAGTTCTTCGCGGCGCACAGCATCCTGTAGCGCAGCACGGACCGGCGGCATCGGCAGGTCCGGATATGCCGCCCGCCTCTCGCACGACGAGCTCGGGCGCGTGCCACGGATCCGGCCCGGCCTCAGCGCGGCTACATGTCGAAGAAGAGCGGCTCGTGGACGTCGATGAAGGCGTTGAGCATGCGCTTCTCGTCGTCGTTGAGGTCGAGCAGGCGCACGCCCGCACCCGCCTGCTGGTTGGCGTCGGTGACGGTCTCGTCGAAGGGGCGGGTCCAGGCGACCTGCGCGCGCTTGTGGAAGACGTGGTCCGAGCCAGGGATGCGGAATCGCACCTCGATCTCGTCGCCGCGCGCCAGCGGCTCGTCGGTCGCGACGAACAGGCCGCCGGACGAGATGTTCGACGTCAGGCCCACGAACAGGCGATGGCGCGTCGCAACGCCCACCTGCAGCTCGAACGTGGTCTGGCGACGACCCGAGCGTTGGTCCTGGGCGACGCCGTTGGTGGCGGCTTTGCCGTTGTGCTTCGACGTGCTCATGCGGGGGCTCCAACGTGGACGCGCAACAGGTTGCGACCAAGGAGCAGCAGGTCGCCGTTGCGCAGGGTGATCTCGCGCTTGATGCGCAGGAAGGTGCCGTTGCTGCTGCCGAGGTCCTTGAGGTAGACGCGCCCACCGCGCTCGGAGATCACAGCGTGCGAGCCGGACACGAATCCGTCCCGCGGGAACAGGATGTCGCCTCGCTCACGACCCAGGAACACGTCCCGGTGCGAGAGCAGGTAGGCGTTGGCGACCTGTCGGGCCATGCCGACCTGGCACAGCCGACCCCAGACGCCGCGAGGCATCGCGCAGCCGACGTTGAGCGGCCGGCCCGTGATCGGCGACACCTCAGCCGAGAGGTCCTCGATGCGTTCGAACCGCAGGACCTCCTGACCGACCCGGACGATATCACCGTGGTGCAGCTCCACGGGTGTAGAAATGCGAAGATAGGTGCCGTTGTAGAGGTCGATGGGGCGGATCTTGAACGGCTGCTCGCCCGCGGACAGCACGCAATGCTCCTGCGCCAACAGGCCGTCCTGATCGAAGCAGACCTCGGCCGCGCTCGAGCGGCCGATGCGGTTCTCGCCGCTGATCAAGCGATGGCGCACCGACTCGTTGCCCAGATCGTCGATCAAGGCCAGGAAGCCCGCCTCGCGCGCTGGGGCGGCGGGCGCACGAGCGGCGGCCTCCGAGCGCGAGCGCGCGGTGCCGCAGACCCCACAGAAGGCGTAGCTCGGTGGGATCACGTTGCTGCACTGCACGCACTTGAGGATGTCCGGCGGGGCCTGTTCGCCGCGCTCCATGCTCGTATGCGAGCCCACGCGCCCGGCGCCGGCTGGATCCAGAAGGGCCTGCGGTGCGCTCGATCGACCGGGGGCGGGCACCGGTGGTGCCGCAGCGGCGCTGGGCATCCGGGCCGCTGGACGCGGGACCGCTGGGGCGCTGCTCGGTGGCGGAGCGTTGGCCGCGCCCGATCGCGCCGCCGCCTGGAGCTGGGCGTCGATCTCGGCCTCGATATCGTCGAGCTGCAGCGCCGAGGTCGCGTCGTCGTCACCGACCGGCGGGGGCGGCGCGGCCGTGCCACGGCGCGGCAGGGGGGCCAGCGGCACCTGTCCAGCGCTGCCGGCGGTGCTCCGGCCCAGTGGCGCGGTCCCGGGGTGGGGGGGCAGCGACACGGGCGCGGCGCCCGAGGGCGCGGCGGACGGCGCCGGCGGAATCCCGGCCGGCACGGGAGGCGGGACGCTCGCCCCGCTCGTCCGCGCCGCGGGCAAGGCGGCACCGCAACCGAGGCAGAAGCGGTATCGGCCGTCGTTCTCGCGACCACATCGCTGGCAGACGATCATCGCCCCTCCGTCGCTCGACCTACCCGAACGAAAGCTGGCCCTTGTGGGAAGCTCCGCTCCCGGCACGTCCGCATCCGGCAGACGTTGGTCGCACGCGCGAACCAAGAGAGTACGGCGAAAGCGACGGTGACGGCAAGACGTCCGCTCGGTCTCGCGTCCCGCGAGGCCCGGACCGGCCCCGCACCGGGCCGGGCGGCGGCCTGCGCGCGGCCCGATCGACCGGCCCTTCGCCCTCCACTGGACGCTTGCCGCCGGCAGCCGCTTGTCGTGCTTGTCGCGGCGTGCTACCAGAGGACGCCGCAGGATTGGTGCGCGTCGGCACCGATGCGCGCGCGGCGCGTCGAACGGACGCGGTAGGAGCCGAGATGGCGATCACGCTTCGCACCTTCGTATTCTTGGACAGCCTGCAGCCGCAGCTCGCGAGCTTCATGGGCAAGACCGCCAAGGGCTTCCTGCCTTTGCCGGAGATGGCGAGCCTCTTTGTCGAGATCGCCCCCGGCATCGCGATCAACCGGGTGACGGACATCGCGCTCAAGGCGACCGACGTCGCGCCCGCCATCCAGATCGTCGAGCGCGCCTTCGGCCTGCTCGAGGTCCACGCCCACGACAAGGGCGCCGTGCGCCAGGCCGGCAACGCGATCCTGGCCGACCTCGGCGTCGAGCAGGGCCAGCGGCTCAAGCCGCGCATCGCCACCAACCAGATCATCCGGTCGGTCGAGGCCTACCAGGCCCAGATCATCAACCGGAACTCGTCGGGCATGATGATCCTGCCCGGCGAGAGCCTGTTCATCCTCGAGACGGCGCCGGCGGGGTACATCTCCTTCGCCGCCAACGAGGCCGAGAAAGCCGCCCGGGTCAAGCTCGTCGAGGTGCGCCCGTTCGGCGCCTTCGGTCGGTTGTGGATGTCCGGTCCGGAGAGCGAGATCGACTCGGCGGCAGCGGCGGCGCTGTCGGCGATCGAGAGCATCGAAGGTGTCGAAGGCTAGCGCCGACGACTTTCCCTAGCGAACGCGCGGCGTGGGTCGCGCAGCGGAGCGTGTCATGGCAGACGCCCTGGGTATGATCGAGACGCGCGGCTTCGTCGCGCTGGTCGAGGCAGCGGACGCAATGGTCAAGGCTGCGAAGGTCGAGTTGGTCGGCTACGAGAAGATCGGCGGCGGCTACGTCACCGCGATCGTCCGTGGTGACGTCGCGGCGGTGAAGGCGGCGACCGAGGCCGGTGCCCGTCAGGCCGAGCGCGTCGGCGAGCTGGTCTCGGTGCACGTGATCCCGCGTCCGCACGCGAACGTCGACGTGGCGCTGCCGCTCGGCCGCCAGAACGGCGAGGGCTAGGCCCGAAGACGCGGCGCAGTCGTTCGCTCGTTCGGCGTCTTTTGCTCGCGCGGCGTCTGCGCCGGTCGCCGTGTTCGCCGCGCCCGTGAGGCTCGCGAGAGGTCGTCATGTTGCTGGCCAAAGTCATTGGTACCGTCGTCGCAACCCGCAAGGAACCGGAGCTCGAAGGGCTGCGGATGCTGTTGGTCCGGGAGCTCGACGCTTCGATGCAGGCCAGTGGCAAGCCGATCGTCGCGATCGACGCGGTCGGGGCGGGGCCGGGCGAGATCGTGCTCTTCGCCGCGGGCTCGAGCGCACGGCAGACGCAAGTCACGCAGAACCGGCCGGTCGATCACGTCATCATGGCGGTGGTCGACATGGTCGAGGCGTCCGGCCGCGTGCTCTACGACAAGTCGACGGAGTGACGGCTCAGCCGTCGAACGGCCGGCGCCGCTGCAGACCAGCGACGACCTGACGTCCTGGGGGTGACATGGACGAGGCTCGGATCCAAGCGATCGTCGCGGAGGTCGTGCGCAGGCTCGGCAGCGACGGTGCGCCCACGGTGCACATCGCCAAGGCTGCGGGGCGATTCGGTATCTTCGGTGACGTCGACAGCGCTGTCGCGGCCGCCCGCGACGCCTACGATCGCCTGCAGAAGACGCCGACCGACGTGCGTCGCCGCGCCATCGAGGCCATGCGTCGCGTCAGCCTGGCCCACCTCGACGAGATGTCGCGCCGCGCCGTCGCCGAGACCGGGCTCGGCCGCGTTGACGACAAGCTGGCCAAGAACCGCCTCGTCATCGAGAAGACGCCGGGCATGGAGATCCTCCAGCCGCCAGCCCACACGGGCGAGAACGGCCTGACGCTCGACGAATACGGCCCGCTCGGTGTCATCGGCAGCATCACGCCGTGCACCAACGCGACCGAGACGATCCTCAACAACGCCATCTCGATGCTCGCCGGCGGCAACACCGTCGTGTTCAACGTGCACCCGTCGGCGAAAGAGACGCTGCGCTGGTACGTCGAGCTGCTCAACCGGGCGATGGTCGACGCCGGTGCGCCTGAGAACCTGCTGACGATGGTCGCGGAGCCGACGATCCAGACCGCCAACGAGGTCATGAAGCATCCGGGCATCCGGCTGCTCGCCGTCACCGGCGGTGGCCCCGTGGTCAAGGCCGCGTTGGCGTCGGGCAAGCGCGCCGTCTGCGCCGGCCCGGGCAACCCGCCGGCGGTGGTCGACGAGACGGCCGACCTCAAGATGGCGGCGAAGAACATCATCGCCGGCGCGAGCTTGGACAACAACATCGTCTGCATCGTCGAGAAGGAGATCCTCGTCGTCGAGGCGGTTGCCGACAAGTTCAAGTCGGAGCTGTCGGCGGCGGGCGCGGTCGAGGTCAAGGGCGGCGATCTGCGCAAGCTCGAGCAGCTGCTCATCGTCGACGGCCACGTCAACCGCAAGTACGTCGGCAAGAACGCCGCGGTCATCCTCGCCGACGCCGGCATCCGCGCGCCCGACGCGACCCGCATCGCCTTCGCCGAGGTCGACGAGAGCCATCCCTTCGTCCAGCTCGAGATGCTCCTGCCCGTTCTGGGCCTGGTGCGTTGCCGTGACTGGGAGGACGCCGTCGCGATGGCGCTGCGCGTCGAGCACGGCTTCCTGCACACCGCGACGATGCACTCGATGGCGATCGACCGGCTCGACGCGATGGCCCGCGCCGTCAACACCAGCATCTTCGTCAAGAACGCACCGTCGTTCGCCGGCCTCGGGCTCGGCGGCGAGGGCTACACGGCCTGGACCATCGCCGGCACCACCGGTGAGGGCCTGACCAACGCCCGCACCTGGACCAAGCAGCGTCGTTGCACGCTCAAGGGCTTCTTCCGCATCGTCTAGGGCAGGGCGGTCGAACGCAGCTGGCGGGTCTCGAGGCCCGCCCATCGGGGGTTGGGATCAGCAGCACGAGCCGCATCGGTGCAGAGTCGGTCGCCGCGCTGGAATTGCGCTCGGTGCCGGCCGGCTTGGCGGTCCTCGACGCGCTGATCAAGGCCGCGCACGTGCACATCCGCATGGCCAGCGACATCGATCCGGGGCGCTGGCTCATCATCTTCGACGGGCCGCTCGGCGACGTCGAAGAGGCCTTGGCCAAGGGCGTCGAGGTCGGCGGTGCCGATCTGCTCGAGAGCCTGCTCCTGCCGGCGGCCCACGCGGCGCTGCGTGCGGCGCTGCGCGGCGATCTCGTCGCGAGTACGCCATTCGGCGCTGCAGAGGCGACGCTCGGCGCGCTCGAATGCCACACCGTGCTCGCCACGCTCGCGGCCACCGACCGGGCCCTCAAGGCCGCGGAGGTGTCGCTGCTGCGGCTGCGCCTGGCGACCCACCTCGGTGGCTCCGGCCACGCCGTGGTCGCTGGCGAACAAAGCGACGTCGAGGCCGCGCTGGCCGCCGCCGTCGAGGATGCCGCGCCGGGCGTCGAGGTCCGGACCCGCGCCATCGCCCGCGCCGCCATCGAGACCGTCGCCGCCGCTGCGCAGAAGACCGTTGGCGCGTCGATGATTCGCCCCTTCCAAGGTTGACGCCGACGTCGAGGCTCCCCATGGTGCGGGCCCGCGACGCGAGGTCCCTGGGCCCATCCCCGGTCAGCGCCGCGTATCAGGAGAGTGCCATGGCCCAAATCGCCCGCATCGAAGACGCCATCGCCGACATCCGTGCCGGGCGCATGGTCATCCTCGTCGACGATGAAGATCGCGAAAACGAAGGCGATCTCGTCATCGCCGCGTCTGCCGTCACGCCCGAGGCGATCGCCTTCATGGTCGAGCATGGCCGGGGGCTGATCTGCCTGGCGATGGAGTCGAGCCAGATCGACCAGCTGCAGCTCAAGCCGATGGCGTCGTCGAACCAGGCGCCGCTGTCGACCGCGTTCACCGAGAGCATCGACGCAGTCGACTGCGCCGGCGCCGGCATCTCGGCCCGCGATCGCGCCCACACGATCCTGCGCGCCATCGCTGCCGACGCCGCGCCCGAGCACCTGCGCACGCCGGGCCACGTCTTCCCGCTGCGCGCCCGCCACGGCGGCGTCCTGGTCCGCAGCGGGCAGACCGAAGGCAGCGTCGATCTCGCCCGCCTCGCCGGCCTGCATCCGTCCGGCGTCATCTGCGAGGTCATGGCGCCCGATGGCTCGATGCAGCGCCTGGACGCGCTGTTGGCCTTTGGCGAGCAGCATGGCATCCGCGTCGTCACCGTGGCCGACCTCATCGAGCACCGGATCCACAACGAGCCGCTGGTGACCCAGGTGGCCCAGAGCACGCTGCCGACGCCGTGGGCGACCTTCGACCTGCGCCTGTTCCGTGCCGACGTCGACGGCAGCCTGCACGTCGCCCTGACGCTCGGCGCGATGAACCGTGACGAGCCGACCCTGGTCCGCGTCCACCGCGCCAGCCTGCTCGGCGACGCGTTCGGCCTGCAGGTCGCGCGCGGCCGCTCGCACCTGCAGGGGGCGCTCGAGCAGATCGCCGTCGAGGGCAAGGGCGCGCTGGTCTACCTCGGCGTGCGCGACGAAGCCTCGGAGCTGGCTGCCTCGTTGCGCGGCTACGTCGCCCGCAGCGCTGGCGAGCGCTTCCCGAGCGCCGACGACCTGGCGCGCCAGATGGACTTCAAGGAATTTGGCATTGGAGCCCAGATCTTGCGCGCGCTCGGCCTCGGTCAGCTGCGGGTGTTGACCAACAGCCCCAAGCGCCTGCGGGCGGTCTCCGGCTTTGGTCTTCAGGTCGTAGAGTGGTTGCCGTTGCGCGATGGCTCGGATAGTGTCAGCACGGGTACGGAACCTGTGGCCTGACGTCTGTTGGGGCTACCGAGTGACGAGGTGTCCCAGGATGTCGTGGACGCGTAGTCGAGACCATCGCCCGGGGCGCCGTTCTGCACAGGGCTGGCTCGTCCGCGCCGACGCGACGTCGGGCGCGCCCGCCGCTCGGCGGCTCCTGCTGCTCGCGGCGATCGTCGGCGCGCTGGCTGGTTGCAACGGCCCGTGTGATGCTCTCGCCGATCAGGCGTGCACCCGGCTGGGTGACGCAGCCCCGACCTGTGTCGCCCTGCGCGCCCGCACTGCCTCTCCCGCCAACGAGGATCGCATGGCCTGCAACGCCGGCGAGGCGTTCGCCCACGAGCTCCAGCGCAGCCGCTGAAGCCCCACCTGGAGGTCCCCGAGTCCATGCAGTTCGGACGGTTCGAACTCCTCGAGCGGATCGGCGTCGGCGGAATGGCCGAGGTGTGGAAGGCGCGCGTCGCCGGCATCGGCGGGTTCGAGAAGATCGTCGTCGTCAAGAAGATCCTGCCCGCGTTCGCCCAGAACAAGACCTTCATCGAGATGTTGCTGGCGGAGGCCCGGCTCTGCGCCGTGCTGCACCACACCAACATCGTCCAGACGTACGAGAACGGCGAGTTCGAGGGCCAGTACTACATCGCGATGGAATGGGTCTCGGGCCACGACCTGTTCAAGCTCTTGAGCCGCGCGACCTCGGTCAACCGCCGGCTGCCCGTCGAGATCTGCCTGTTCATCGCCGCCGAGGTCGCCAAGGGCCTGGCCTACGCCCACTCGGCCAAGGACAACCAGGGCCGGCCGCTGCACATCATCCACCGCGACGTCTCGCCGTCGAACGTGCTCGTCAGCGAGGCCGGCGAGGTCAAGGTCATGGACTTCGGCGTGGCGCGCGCGCAGGCCGACGGCCAGAACCGCGACGGCCAATCGCGCGCCGGCGTGCTCAAGGGCAAGCTCGGCTACATGTCGCCCGAGCAGGTGACCGGCCAGCCCTTCGATCATCGCGCCGACATCTTCTCGCTCGGCATCATCCTGTACGAGTCGATCACCCTCAAGCGCCTGTTCCTCGGCCGGACCGACCTCGAGACGCTGGTCAACATCCGTGACGCCCGGATCGAGCACAAGTTCCGCAAGCACAGCTACATCGAGGAGCCCGTGCGCGTGGTGCTGCGCCGCGCGTTGGCGCGCAACGCCGACGAGCGTTACCCGACCGCGCTCGAGATGCACGACGACATCGTCAACATGCTCTTCGAGCAGAAGATCCAGGTCACCAACCGGACCATCGCCGCGTTCTTGACCGAGCTCTTCGACCCTTCGCTCGAGATCGCCGATCCGGCCTCGATCGCCGACGACAACGGCGCACCACCACCGGTGCTGCCTGCGCCCGTGCACAAGTCGTCGATGATGCCCGCCGCGCAGAAGGCTGCGCAGTCGCTGGCGGCCGAACCGCCGGCCCATTCGCTCTCGTTCTCGATCGAGGAGATGCGCCAACAACGGGCCGAGATCGCGCGCCGTCGCGAGTCGGCGATGCAGATCTCGTCTCCTGCCGTCTCGACCAAGCCCGAGACGACGCAGGTCGAGCTCGGCGGCGTCCCTGCGCGGCGCTCGTCGCGGGTCGCCAGCACCGACGACCTCTCGGCCCGCGTCGACGCGATGGGCGGATTCAGGACCCCACCGCCGTCCGCTGGCCCGGCCGCGACCGCGGCGCCGCAGACGACCGGGACGTTCGGCGCTCGCGCCAGCACAGAGTGGTCGCCCGGCACCCGCGGGCCAGGGGATCGTCGCGTCGATTCCGTCGTCGTGACGCGCGGCTCCGGCGAGCGCGTCGCGGGTGCCCGCTCCAACCAGGCCGGCGCCAGCGACAGCCCGCAGCGCCCTGGTGACGATCGCGGCGCGCACGAGGGCAGGACGGGGGCTCAGTGGCCTCCGGGCCAGTCGAGCTCGGTGCTGCCGGCGCGGCCGACCAGCCGGGTGTCGCAGGAGCGCGCCGCCATCGGCAGCTCGATGCTCGGCTCTTCGCCGCTGCGTCTCTTCGACAACGAGCCGCCGCTCGCCAGCGATCCGCAGCGTCCGTACCACATCCGCACCGGTGACGGGCACGTCATCGGTCCGATGTCCGAGGCCGCGCTGGTCGGCATGATCAAGAGCCGCACGCTCGTCCCGGAGGACGGCGTCAGCGTCTCGGCCGCGCCGTTCCGTCAACTGGGCGAGGTGACGCAGCTCCGCGGCATCGTCTCGTCGTTCGTCGGCCAGCGCGCGGCTCCTGTCGACACCGGTCCGTTGTCGCGCCTGACCTTCCCGAACCTGATCTACCGGCTCTACGCGGATCGCTCGACCGGCTGCCTCGAGATGCGGCGCGAGGGTGCGGTCAAGAGCATCTACGTCCGCCGCGGCCGACCGCAGCACATCGCCAGCAACCAGCGCCTCGAGATGCTCGGCGCGTTCCTGGTCTCGCAGGGATTCGTCGGTCAGCACGACGTCGACATCGCGCTCGAACACGCCAACTCGACTGGCGGCCGCCTCGGCGACATCCTCGTCGGGCTGAACCTGATCAAGCCCTACCAGCTCTACCAGGTGCTCGAGCGCCAGTTTCGGGCCAAGTTCATCGAGGCGTTCAGTTGGGAGGGCGCGACCTACGCCTTCTACGCCAACGAGACCGCGCCCGAGGACATCGTGCCGCTCGACCTCGACCCGCTGTCGACCCTGGTCGAGGGCGTGCGTCTGAACGTGCCGCTCTCGGTCCTGGAGCCGCACTTCGAGCCTTGGCTCGACACGCCGTACAAGCGGACGCGCAGCCCCAAGATCTCGGTCGAGGCGATGCGCTTCCAGGCGCGCGAGGCCAAGGCGCTCGGCATGTTGATGTCGTCGCGGACCTTGCGCGAAGTGGTCGAGGAGCGGTGCAAGAGCCGGCAGCAGAAGCTCGCCATCCTGCATGTGTTGTTCTTGATGTTGCAGACCGAGTTGCTGGCGTTCGAAGGCTCGGCCGGATAGCGCCGATGCGAGTCGTCGGCCACCGCGGCGCGCGTTGGCGTGCCCTCGAGAACACCGTCGAAGCGCTGCGGATCGCGTACGAAGATGGCGCTGATGGCGTCGAGTTCGACGTGCAGGTCAGCGCGGACGGCGAGCTCGTCCTGTTCCACGACGATGCGCTCGCGCCGATGGCCGGCTCGCCCGGGCGCGTCGCCGATTGGCCCTGGCGCGAGCTGCGCCGGCTGACCGTCACCGATCGGCACGGCCATCGCGGCCGCATCTGCCACTTCCAGCAGGCGCTCGAGCTGCTCCTGCAACGTGGCGGGCTGCGCAACCTGGAGCTCAAGGTCGTCGGGGACGCCGGGCCGCGCCTGGTCGAGCGCGTGGTGCGCGCGATCGCCCCATGCGCGACCGATGGCTGGGTGATCTCGAGCTTCGACCGCGAGGCGCTGGTGCGTTTCGCTGCCGTCGGCCTGGGCTTCGAGGTGGCCGCGCTTGTCGAGCCGGAGCCCTGCGATTTCCTCGCGCTCGCCGCCGACGACGGCCGCGCGGACGAGGCGATCGAGCGCCTGCGCGAACCATTGGGCGCGACGTGGCGCGCGATCCATCCCAATCACGGCCAGATCGCGGCCTCACGGGCCGATCGCTGGCGCGACGCGGGCTTGTTGTTGCGGCCCTGGACCGTGAATGGGGCCAACGACTGGACCCGGGTGCGCGAGGCAGGTGTGGACGCCGCCATCACGGATGATCCAGCCGGCTTGCGGCGTTTTCTCGACCGGCGCAGCCCAGGTGTGTAGGGATCGGCAGATCGCCGACCCCGGCAAGGAGCCATGACATGAACGAACCGTCCCCGCCGAGCGGCAACCGCACGCGCACCCTCATCGTCGCCGCGATCGTCCTCGTGTTGTTCGCCGGCGGCCTGGCCGTCGCGCTTCGCGGCGCCATCGGCGATGGGCAGGGCGCAGAGGGGCCCGCGACCGGCACCACCCAGGCGGGCAGCCAGGCTGCACCGCCGGCGGGAAGCTGGCAGGCCGACTGGGCCTCGGCCGGCTTCGAGGGCGACCTCGCCATCCCGCCGGGCGGCGTCGACGGCGCCGTCGCCGTGCTCAAGGGCCGTGACGGCGCGCCCATCACCGCCGCCGATGTGCTCGCCGCCCAGGTCGCGGCCTGGCAGGACGGTGGTGCCATGGTGGCCGTCGACGCTCGCCGCCGACGCACGACGCCGCTGTACAACGCTGGCGCGCTCGCGACCGCGCTCGCCGCCGGGGCCAAGCCTGCGGTGCATCCGCTCGAGGCGACCTGGCTGGTCTACGCGCTGGCGAAGCACGCTGGCCTCGACGCCAGCTTCGCCTGGGCCAAGGAGGCCGTCGATACGCCCTTGATGCTGAGCCGCAGCAAGTTCGGCGTGCTCGTGGGTCAGACCTGGATCGGGCCGTTGGGCGCCGCCGAGGCCGGCGAGCGCATGAGCGAGGCTGAGGCGGTCGCGCTCTGGTTGGTGCTGCGTGCACACGGCCAACGCCTGCAGGGCGCCTTCGCTGCCGCTCACCGCGACCTCGCGCTCGCCGACAAGCTGCGGCCGGGGCTCGCGGCGGTCCAGTTCGCCCGCGGCGTGCTGCAAATCGAGCAGGGCCTGGTCGATCGCGGCACCGAGACCTGCGAGGCGGCCCTGGTCAAGCGCGAGGACCCGTTGGCGCGCTTGTTCCTGGCCGACATGGCGACCAGCGCGAGCAAGCCGTTCAAGGCCTTCGAGATGGTCGAGGCCGCGATCCGGGCCGCGCCGGATCTGGCCGACGCCCACGTCGCCCGTGGGATGCTGCGGGCCGGGCGCGTCGAGTCCGCGCCGACCGAGCAGCGCGCGGAGCTCATCGCCTCCGCGCGGGAGAGCTTCGATCGCGCCGTCGCGCTCGATCCCAAGGTGCCTGGAGCCGTCTCGGGCCTCGCGCAGCTCGATCTCGCCGCGGGCCAGGAGGACGCCGCGCTGAAGCGCCTGCAGGACGCGGTCGCGGCCAGCGCGGACCTCGAGGCCGGCGCGATGCTGGCGCAGCTGCTGCTGCAGCGCGACAAGGCCGACGAGGCGATCGCCGTGCTCGACAAGGTCGCGCAGAAGGACGAGGAGCGATGGTGGCTGCTCAAGCTCCAGGCGCTCGCGATCGCCGGCAAGTCGGACGAGGCCATCGCCGCCGGCGAAGAGGCGGGCGGGCTGTTTCCGGCGGCACGGCAGGTGCGAGTGCTGCGGGCGCAGCTGCTGCGCCGCGCCGGTCGGCCGGCCGACGCCGCCGAGCTGCTGCGGCCGCTCGAGGACATCGAAGGCGAGGACGCCGCCGGCTACACCGCGATGCGCGCCGAGCTGCTGATCGAAGCGGGCAAGGGCGACGAGGCCATCGCCGCGTTGCAGAAGGCGCTCGCCGCCGCGCCCAAGCAGAAGGACGCCAACCTGCTGCTGATCGCAGCGCTCGGCCGCGCCGGGCGAACCACCGAGCGCGACGCCGCCGTCGCCAAGGCCGTGAGCAACGGCGCCAGCACGCACGAGGAGATCGCCTCGATGCTGCTCGACCTCGGCGACGCGTTCGGCGCGGAGGCGGTGCTCAAGCTCGCCCTCGACACCGTCGCCGCAGACACCGAAGGCGGGCGTCGCATCGCCGCGCTGTTGGGGATGCTCGCCGTCGCGTCCGGGCGCAAGGACGACGCGGTGGCCTTGCGCGCGCGTCTGGTCCAGGCTGCCGGCGGCGAGGCGAGCGAGCCCGGCAAGGCGATGGCCAAGGCGATGGACGAGGCCATCGCTGGCGCCGAGGCCGAGCTGACGAAGATGGCCGAAGAGCAAGCGCAGCAGGGGGCCGAAGGTGCCGCAGCGCCGGCGGCGGCGGAGGCCCCGTGACCCCAGAGCAGCGACAATGCGCCGCGGCCTGCGACGGCCTCGGGCTCGATCTGCCCGTGTTTGTCGCCCGATTGCCCGAGCTGCTCGGGCACGTCGGCCGCTTCGCCCAGCGCTGGAACCTCGTCGGCGACCCGAGCCCCGCGGGCCTGATGCGCGAGCACGTGCTGGAGGCGCTGACCCTGGTCGCGGCCCTGCATCGCCTGGATCACGCGCCGGCGCGCATCGTCGACGTCGGGGCCGGCGCTGGCGTCGAGTCCATCTGCCTGCTGCTGGCGTTCCCCGAGGCGCGGTTGATCGCGGTCGAGCCCCGTCGACGGCGGGCGGACGCGATCGAGGTCAACGGCGACCTGCTCGGGGTCGGGCGGCGCCTGACGGTCGTACGCGCGCGCCTGTTCGAGGTCGATCTCGGCGGCCCGTTCGATCTCGCCGTCTCTCGCGCCACGTTCGCGCCCGACGAGTGGGCCCGCCACGCCGTGACCTTGCTCAGCGCCGGCGGCTATGTCGCGGCCCACGTCGACGCCGCCCGCGACGTGGACGCCCTGGCGATCCAGGCCGGGCTGCAGCCGCGCCTGCGTCTGGCCGTGCCGTCCGGGGCCGATCACGTCGTCGCCCTGGCCCAATGGCGAGGAATTGTAGCAACGACTTGACGGAAGGTTTCGCTCCGACGCCGGCTGCGCTAGCCTCTTGCCGCCGTCAGCCGGCCAGGAGGTGCAGGGGTGGAAGTGAACCGCGCAGGCGTCCCGGACAGCGAACTGCTCGATGAGCTGGACGACGAGACGGTCGCCCTGGTCTCTGGCGCCGACGACGAAGCCGCGGTCGCCACCATGCTCGACGAGATCGAGGCGCTGCCCCTGTTCTCGATGACCCTTCGCGCCCGCTCGCGCTGGCTGACCGCGCTGCAGGCGCGCTTCCAGCGCTGGCAGGAGGAGTGGGATCCCGCGCTCGAGCCGCGCTTGCTGCTCGCGATCGCCGAGACGGCGCAAGCCGCCCACGAGACCACGGCAGCGATGACCGCGCTGACGCAGGCGATCGCGCTCAGCGAGGAGCTCGGCTGCCTCGACGTCGAGATCCTGGCCCGCGCTGCACGCATGCCGTGGTTGGCCAACGACGACGGCCGCGGCGAAATGGAGCGCGTCGGCGCGCTCTGCTCAGCCGCAGGCGAGCTTCCCGCGACGACGATGGCCCGGCTGCACCTGGCGCGTGCCGCCGTCTTCGCCGGCAGCGAAGACTGGGACGGGATGCGCCACGAGTTGGCCAACGTCGGCCGCCTCGCCATGCCGCGCGACGATCGCATCGTCTGGGTCGCGTTCACCAGTCAGCTGCTGCTCGCCCGCATGGGCCTGCGCTCGCAACAGCGGGCCGCCGCCGCCATGTCGCTGATCGAGGCCGCACGCATCGTCGCCGAGGTCGGTGCCTCGGCAGAGCTCGCCAACCTGCAGACGCTGATCGCGGCGTTCGCGGTGCGCACGGGCTCGTTCGAGGTGGCGATGAATCACGCGACGGCCGCGATCGAGGCGCTCGCGACCAGCACCTCGGGCCACACCCAGGCCGACCCCTGGTTGGGTCTGCCGCTCGACATCTCGGCCGAACGCGACGTGGCCGGCGCCATCCGCGCCACGGCCGAGGCCGTGTTGGCCTCACAGGAGACCGAGGATCGCATCGGCTTCCTGGTCGCTGTCTCAGCGCTGGTGTCGTTCTACCTCGCGTCGGACCGTGCGCCCGAGGCGCTCGACGCCCTCAACGAGGCCCAGCAGGCCGCAGACGACGTACAGGACGCAGCCGCCGTGGCGCTGATCCGCAGCATCTCCGAGTCGCTGCTGCGGTATATGGGCATGTTGGCCTGAGCCTCAGCCCGGTCGGGCGGGCGGCGCGGCGGCGGCCAGCTCCTGCGCCCGCGCGACCCCTGCGTCGATGGCGGCCACCATCGCGTCCGACCAACCCCGCGTCGTCAGCGTGCGCAACGCCGCTTCGGTCGTGCCGCCCGGGCTCGTGACGTCGGCGCGCAGGGCAGCCGCCTCGCGTGGATCGCGTTGCAGCAGCGCCGCAGCGCCGATCACGACGGCCCGGGCGAGGCGCTCTGCCTCGGCCGGCGCGATGCCCTGGGCGGTGCCCGCGGCGGCCAGCGCTTCGACGAACGCGAAGACATACGCCGGGCCGGAGCCTGCGACCGCGGTGAAGGCGTCGAATTGGTCTTCGCGCAGGGCGTGCACGTCGCCCAACGCCGCGAGCAACGCCTCGAGCCGAGGGGCGATCGCGGCCGGCGCCGCAGCGCCGCAGACGGCCGTGGCGCCGACGCCAAGGCGGCAGGGCGTGTTGGGCATCCAGCGCTGCCAACGGCCCGGACATTCGGCCTGCAAGCGGACCTCTGGGGTTCCGGCGAGCAGGCTGATCCAGAGCTGCGCATCGCCGACGTATGGCCGCAGCGACGGCGCCAGGGTCGCGAGCTGCTGCGGCTTGATCCCGAGCACGACCACGTCGGCGGTCGCGACGGTCGCCAGCTCGAGCGAGGTCGCGATGCCGTGGCGGCCTGCCAGCTCCTGGGCCCGATCCGCGCGCCGCACCACGGCGACGACCTCGTCCGGGCGCAACGCGCCGACCTCGAGCCAGCGCGTCAGCATCGCCTCGGCCATCTTGCCGCAGCCGACGACAGCCAGGCGCATCGAGGCCCCCGGCGGCAGCTGGCTCGTCGCGGAGGCGGTGGCGGCTGGGTTCATCGTGGGCTCCTGCGGTGCCGGCGTCGGAGCAGCAGGCCGATGCCCGCCAGTGCCAGCGTCAGCAGGGCGCTCGTCGGGCCTGCGCCGGGGGCAGTCGGCACCGCTGCACCGGCCGCCGCGCTGCACCCGCCTCGGATGGTGCCGCCGGGGCCGTCCACGGGGCCCGCCGGCTCGGTCGCGTCGAGCGCGTCCTGGGGCGCCGGGGCGTCCGCGACGCCACCCGCGTCCGCCGTCGGCAGGGCGACGACGTTCAACGTCCACGACCGCTCCTGGCGCAGCGCCGCCCGCATCGGGCCGCGGATCAGGGGCGTCTCGAGCTCCACCACGGCGCGCACGGCGTGGCTCCCCAGCGTCGTCGGCGCTGGCCGATGGCTGATCCCGGTGCCGACTTCGATGTCGTCGAGGGTCCAACGCACGACGACGGATGGATGTGGCGGAAACGCCACGCCAAAGAGCGGGCAGCCACCGCTGCCGCAGACGACGTCGTCGCTACCTGCCGGCGTCGCGGCGGTGATCTGCAGCACCTCGTCCGCGACCGCGCCGACGACGGCCTCGAGGCAGATCGGGCAGAACGCCACGCCGAGCTGCCGCATGATGCACGTCGGTGCCGGGCGGAACATGCCCTTGGCCTGGAAGCGCGCCCCCTCATAGGCGCCGATCGGGGCGAACGGTCCGGTGGCGTCTGCGATCGGCGTGGGGATCGCCACGGCGCCGTCGACCCAGGCCTGCCACTTCAGGGGCGAGAGCTTCGCCGCCGAGGTCACGTTCGGCTCACTGTCGCCGGGCGGGTAGCCGGGGTAGGGCGTCTCGTATTCGTCGGCAAGCTTGGCCAGCGTGTGCGCGAGTTCGTGACGCAGGATGTCCAGCGACGCCGCGTTCAGGCTCACCACCGTCACCGGACCGCCCGAGCCGCCGTATTTCTCGTCGTTGACCAACGCGATCGCCACGTCGAAGGACGGCAGTGCGCCCGCGACGGCGCTGAGCACCTTGCCATTGTCGACCGTCAGCAGCCGATCGACGTTGTAGCTGCCGAAGGTTGCGTCGAACGCCGTGGCGACCTCGATCGACTGGTTGGGCTTGTCCGCGCCGCGCTGGGCCGACGCGACAAAGAGGCCGTGGACCTCGAGCCAGGGCGAGACGAAGCTGTAGGGCGGCCCGAGCAGCAGCCCGTTGACCGTGGCGCCGGCGTCGGCAAAGAACTTCGCCTTGTCGGCAGCGGTGTAGCCCTCGGCCACGACCACCAGGCGGAAGGCCTGCTCGGCCGCCTTGCCGACGAAGACCTCGCGCAGCTCGGTGCCGATCGTCTCGGCCCCGGCGGGCCCTGTCGGCGCGGCCAGCGTCGCGAGGAAGCCCAGCGTCGCGGCGGCACAGAGCCAGCCCGCTCGGTCAGCGCGGCGTGCGTGGGAGGCCCTCATGGCGTTCCCGGGACCGGCCAACGCGCCGCGGCACCGGCGCCGTCGCGCAGGACCCAGACGTCGCCAGCGGCCGGCGTGGCCAGCCGAATCGACACGGCGCCAGCGTCGAGCGCGGAGGCCGCGTCGTGACCGCGCCCTGGCGCTGCGTGAGGCGGCCGCCAGGGCACGCAACGGCCCAGTCCGGTGTCCGATCCCTGCCGCAACAACCGCGCGCACAGGGCGTGCTCCTGGCGCTCTGGCGCAGGCTCACCCAAGCAATGGCCGCGTTCCCGCGGTCGCAGCGTCGCCAGCTCGCCGGTGGCGACACGCTCGATCGTCAGGCCAGCGGGGCCCTGTCGCGCGACGAGCACGACGAACGAGGCCGCATCGAGGGCGTGGGCTCCAGCCGCCCATCGTCGCGGCGTGACCGACGACGATCTGGCGTCCGGCTCGGCGCAGCCGCCGATGGCCATCGCCAGGGCGAGCGACGCGGCCAGCGACACCAGGCGCCATCGGTCGCCACCGCCCGCGATCCGCCGGCGGCCGCCAGTCCAGGACGTGCTGCCGCAACCTTGCGCCATCACGCGGGCTCCGTCGGCAGGTCGAAGCGCTCGCCGACCTGGGCGCGCGCGCCGCGCAGGGCGCTGCCGGCGCCCATGCGCTTGCGACCGGGGCGCTGCAACCACGAGACGCGCAGCGCGCCGTCGCCGGTCGCGACCAGCGCCTCTTCGCCCTCGATCGCGAGCAACTCGCCTGGTGCCCCGTCGCCGGACTCGACGCGCATCCCGTCGGGGAAGACCTTCCAGGCCTCTTGCTGCCACTGGGTCGTCGCGCCGGGCCAGGACGTCATCGCTCGCACCTGGGCCGCGAGCGCGGTCGCTGGCCGACGCCAGTCCAGCACGCCCTCGGCCTTGTGCAGCAGGGGCGCGTAGGTGATGCCTTCGCTCGGCTGTGGCACGGCCGCCAACTGCCCTGCGAGCAGCGCCGGCAGCGACGCCGCGAGCAGGTCGGCCCCGAGCTGCGCCAGCCGCTCCGTCAGGCCGTCGGCCGTCTCGTCCGCCCCGATGGCGGTGACCGCGCGCGCGAGCTCGGCGCCCGTGTCGAGGCCCTCGTCCATCTGCATCAGGCACACGCCCGTCTCTGTGTCCCCGGCGGCGATAGCGCGCTGGATCGGCGACGCCCCGCGCCAGCGCGGCAGCAGCGAGGCGTGCACGTTGACCGCACCCAGGCGCGGCGCTTCGAGGATCGCCGGCGGCAAGATACGCCCGTAGGCCGTGACCACGGCGAGGTCGACGCGCTGCTCGCGCAACCAGGCCGCGACGGTGCCGTCGCGCATCCGCGTGGGCTGCAGCACGGGCACGGCCGCGGCGAGCGCGGCGTCCTTGACCGGCGGCGCCCGCAGCTGCTGGCCACGTCCAGCCGGGCGGTCGGGCTGGCAGACGACACCGACGACGTCGACCGCCTCGTGCGCCAGCAGCGCGTCCAAGCAAGGCACGGCGAACGCGGGCGAGCCGAAGAACACGACCCGAGCGCGGCCAGCGTCAGCGATCGACGCGGCCGTGCCTGCCTCGGCAGGGCTCAGGGCGGGGCCCGTCATGCGCCGCCCTCAGCGGCCGCGCACGGCGGCGCGTTGCTCTTCGATCTCGTCGTAGCGGCGGTTGGCCTGCGAGCGGCTGAACGACCGCAGCGCGAGACGGCGCTTCAGCGGCGAGAGCCGATCCAGGAAGGTGACGCCGTCGAGGTGATCCAGCTCGTGCTGCACGCAGACCGCCGCGACGCCGCTGAGCGCGCGGCTGTGCTCGACACCCGTGCGATCCTGGAACGCCACCTCGACCTCGGCCGCGCGCACGACGGTCTCGCTCAGGCCGGGGAAGCTCAGGCAGCCCTCTTCGAAGCGGATCTCGCCGCGCTTGGCGGTGATGCGCGGGTTCACCAGCTCGAGCACCTCGGTCGTTTCGTCCACTTCGCTGGCACCCGGCGCAGGCACGAGCATCGTGAAGATGCGCTTGGGCACGGCGACCTGGTTCGCCGCCAGGCCGAGCCCTTCGGCGTCGGCCATGGTCTCGCGCATGTCGTCGAGCAGGCGGCCCAACTCGGCATCGAAGTCGGTGACTTCGGCGCAGCGCTGCTTCAGCACGGGGTGCGGGTATTCGACGATGGGGCGCAGGGCCATGACGCTCTCCTCTAGATGACTAGGCTTCCGCCGCCTTGGCGCCGCGCTTGCGCGCCGGGGCCTTCGGCTCGCCCGACGCCGTGGCCTTGGCACCGCTGGCCTTGGCGCCGCTGGCCTTGCCCGTCGCCGACGCCTGCGCGATCTCGGCCTTCGCCTCGCTGGCGGCCTCTTGCGCGGCGGTGGCGGTGGCGCTGGCCTTGCGCGCCGACGCTTGGGCCGCCTCGAGCTCTTCGCGCAGCTCCTCGACGCTGTCCTCGAGGTTGCGGATCGTCCGCCGCAGGCCGGCGACGTCGTCGCTGGTCACCAGGTCGAACGCCGCAGCCAGCGTGGACACGCGCTTCTCGACGGCCTCGCGGACCTCACCGCGCGCATTCAGCGCCTTGAGCATGGCGCCTTGAACGCGCGGATCCGAGACCACCTTCATCGCCGCATCCGAGGCGAGCACCGAGCCCATCTTGCGGGCGGCGAGGTTCTTGAGCGAATCGAGCTTCATTGGGGGGTCCTCCTGGCGCGCCGTCCCAGCGGCGGCACCGGCCCACACGCAAGGCCGCGGCAGATGGCATGTCAATCGCGGCCGGTGCCGACGGCGTCTGTCAGGGGCAGCAGGCGCCCTTGTCCGGGCAGCAGTCGCCCAGGCTGTCGCACACGCTGTCGCAGTAGCAGCCGCCCGTGCCGGCGCCGCCGCACTTGCCACTGCAGGTCTTGCTCGGCGTCGCGCCGCAAGCGTTGCCGCCGCCACCGCCACCACCGCCGCAAGCGGTCGCCATGTCGCTGCAGCAGTCGCCAAACTGGGCGCATTGCGCGTCGCAGTAGCAGCTGCCGTCGGCGCTGCTGCCGCCGCACTTGCCGACGCAGCTCGCACCGCCGCCGCCACCGCCACCGCCGCCGCCGCCGCCCGCGCTGCACGCGGACTTGTAGTCGCTGCAGCAGTCGCCGCTGCTGGTGCAGAGCTCGTCGCAGTAGCACGAGCCGTCCTTCGACTGGCCGCCACATTGCCCGACGCAGCTGGCGTTCGACCCGCCGCCGCCACCGCCGCCGCCGCTTCCGCCGCAGACCGGCTTGTAGTCGGCGCAGCAGTTGCCGAGGATGTCGCAGTAGGACATGCACGAGCAGGTCGCGGTCGCTTCGAAGGTGTCGCACTTGCCGACGCAGCTGTTGCTGCCGCCGCCACCGCCGCCACACGGACCGCAATCCTGCGGGCAGGTCGAGCACGACTCGCTGGCGGCGCAGGTGCCGTTGCCGCAGGTCTCGCCGCCGCCACAGGGGCCGCAATCCTGCGGGCAGGTCTGGCAGCTCTCGCCGGTGCCGCATTTGCCGTCGCCGCAGGTGCCGCACGAGCCGCAGTCGTTCGGGCACGACGAGCAGGTCTCACCTGCGTCGCAGAAGCCGTTGCCGCAGACGCTCGAGCCGCAGCCGGGCTTGAGCGTGTTCTGGCACAGGCCCGCGTTGCAGAGGTCGTCGGTGCAGTCGTTGTTGTCGTTGCACTCCAGGCCGATCTGGCAGCACTTGCCGAGCTGGGTCTGCTTGCACTCGCCGGCCACGCAGCTGTCCTGGGTGCAGCCCTTGCCGTCCTCGCAGTCGCTGTCGGACTTGCAGCAGCCCGTGACGGCCTTGGCCACGCATTCGCCGGCCACGCACGACGACTTGCTGCAGGGATCGGTGCTCTGGCAGTCGAAGTCGTTCTTGCAGCAGCCCTCCGGCGGCTTGACGTTCTTGCATTGCCCCGCGACGCAGCTGTCGGTCGTGCAGCTGTTGTTGTCGTTGCACTCGGCGTCGCCCTTGCAGCAGCCGGAGCCCGGCGTGTGGGTGCAGACCAGGCCCTTGCCGCAGGCGTCGACGGTGCAGGCGACGCCGTCGTCGCAGTCCGCCGCGGTGGCGCAGCAGCCAGCGGCGCCGGTGGCCGCGTGCTTGCAACTGCCGTTGGCGCACGAGTCGGTGGTGCAGGCGCTATAGTCGTCGCAGTCGGTATCCTTGGCGCAGCACCCGGCGATGGCCGTGCCGTCGCACTTGCCGTCCTTGCAGATGTCGGTGGTGCAGGCGTCGCCGTCGTCGCAGTCGCCGCTCGAGGTGCAGGTCTTGAGCTTCTTGATGACGCAGCGGAACTGGGTGCAGACGCCATAGGTGGCCGGGTTGCCGTCGTCGCAGTCGGCGTCCGCGGCGCAGCACTTCGCGCTCGGATCGCTCGGGTCGGTGCTGTCGCCGGGGTTCTTGGCGTTGAAGTACTTGCTGTATTCGCACTTGAAGTTCAGGCACTTCGCGGCGCTGCACGAGTTTCCGTCGTCGCAGTCCGCGAGCGAGGTGCAACCGCACTCTTCGCTGGCCTTCTGCGGGTAGACGCACTTGCCGCCGACGCAGGCGCGGTCCTTGCACGCCTTGTCCTCGCAGTCCGCGTCGGCCTTGCAGCAGCTGCCGTTGTCGACGTGGATGCAGACGCTCGCCGCGCACTTGTCGGTCGTGCACGAGCTGCCGTCGTCGCACTCGGCGTCCGCGGCGCATTTCGTCTCGCCGCCGCCGCCGCTGGCGTCGCCTGCTCCGGTGGTGTCGGTCGTGCCAAAGTTGCCGCCGGCGCCGGTCGGCGCGCCGCAGGTGCCGCCGTTGCAGGCCATGCCTTGCGGGCAGTCGGAGTCGATGACGCATTGGATCGTCAGTGTGTTGCCGGCGTCACCCGTCGTGCCGCAGCCCGCGCTGATCGCCAAGAGCAGCAGCGCGCCCCCCATCCACCGGCCTTGCGTCGACATCATGCACTCCCTCACGGCCCGCGAGGATGGCAGACCGACGGAGGAGCCTAAAGCCTGCTCCGCCGATCTTCAATGAGCAAATGCGATCGTCGGGGCGTGTCGGGGACATCGGCGTCGGGCGGCCACGCCCATCGACCCGTGGCGGGGACGAGCCCTGGGCAGACTCCCGGGCTCGACGCGCAACAGGCGGCCTAGAGCTTGCCCGACACCGAGAGCAAGAAGCTCGTGTTCGCGATGTCGAGCACGCGCAGGCGGCTGCCGGGGGTGTCGAGGGCCGGCAGGTACACCGGGCTGTACTCGTTCTTGGGCGGCGTCATGCCGTTGGCCTGCTGCACGCCGTCCTTGCCGTCGAGATCCTTGCCGTAATCGCCGAAGGTGATGAAGTGGGGCGTGTCGACGGAGTATTGGAACCGCGCGCTGATCTGGAAGTAGCGGACCGGCTGGTAGTGCAACGAGGCCCAACCGGCGAAGCGGCCAAACTGCTCGATGTCCGTGATGCCGTTGGTGATCGCGGCGCGACCGGTCGCCGGGTCGGGATCGCTCTTGCTGTGGCTGACGTTGCTGCAGTTCTTCGACAGCGTGCAGGGGTTGTTCGGGCTGGCGAGCGCCTCCCACAGCTCGGAGTAGCCGCGGCCGCGGAAGTTGTAGTCCATCGAGAAGCCGGCCTCGAGCTCGACCCGGGCGTCCTGCTCGCGGTCCTCCCACGGGATGATCTCGCCGCCAAAGCGCGTGCCGATGATGCTGCCGGGCGTGACGTACTTCTGCGTCGCCGGCTGCCGGGTCTTGGCGAAGAGCGAGTCCTGGGACTCGAAGAACATCGTCGCGTGCACGTTGAAGAAGGGCTCCAGGATCTTCAGCGCGCGCCGCGAGATCGTGGACGAGAACTCGATCTGGTGCAGGCCGAGGCCGACGCCTTTGTTGTTCGCCGCCATGGCCGTGCCGGTCGGCAGCGTCCAGTTGACACCAAAGACCCACGTTGGCTTGGACGGATCGCGGTAGTAGTTGTACGGCGCCCACTTCAGGCCGAGCTGCATGTCGCCGAGGCCGCTGCGCTTGGTGCTGTCGTAGCTGTCGGCGACGATGGCGTCGCGATCATCGGGCGGCCGCAGCGTCGAGTTGCTGCGCGACACGCCGCTGGCGAAGTCGTGGTTCCACTCGTAGCCCATGACCACCGGGACGCTCAGCGCCAGCTCGACGTCCTTGAACACGCCGATGCGGGCGTCGATGAACATGGTCTGCTTGCTGGAGGCGTACTCGAGCTCCTTGGCCAGCACCGTCCGGCTGGCGCTCGGGCAGACCTGGGCGCCGGAGTCGTCCGCCGCGATGCAGCGCACCTCGCGCGCGATGACGGCGCTGCGGCTGTCCTGGCCGAAGCGCACGCGCAGGCTCAGGTCGTAGGGGTTGTTGTTCTCGGTGTCGAACGCGTCGAGCACGTCCGTCACCTCAGCGGCCAAGGCCGGCGTGGCGGCGAGGGTCGCCAACGCCCACAGCGCCCAGCGCGCCAGACCTCCCACGCGCTGCTGCGATCGCATCCGGCCCGGCATTCCCCACCTCTTCGTCGACCGATGCGGCGACGCGTCGCGGGCCACGAGGGTCGAACCCGCCGTCCCCGCAGCTCGAATGGCCGGATCCTCGACGCGAGGCTCAGCCGACTCGTCGCGGAGGATAGCCCTGCGTTGCATCGTCGGCAAGGCGGGTCCCTTCACCGCAGCGCGGCCGGTCCCCACTTCTTGCGCACGGCCTTGCCGAGGTCGTGGCGCGTGTGGAACAGGTCGACCGGCCGGTCCTCGCCGCGCACACGCAGGCGCAGCTGGCCCGGCACCACGACCTCGCCGTGCTCACGGGGCGCGATCATCAGCAGCCGGGACCGGGCCTGCCCCTTCACATCGTCGATCTCGGCGATGCTGACCAGCAGCGTCTGCTTCGACACCCCGATCTTCAAGGGTTCGAGCCCCGCCTGCTCGGTGTAGCCCGGCTGCAGGCGAAGGATCGCCGAGCCGTCGAACTCGCCTTCGAGCTTGGCTTCGTAGCTGCGCGACAGCTCGAGGCTGGCGAACACGGCCAACGGTGTGGCGAGGCCCGGCACGTCGCGGAACAGCAGCGTGTTGTCGACCACCGCCTTGGCGGCGCCGTGGCGGACCCAGATCCCCTTGGCGTCGTTGGCGACACCGGCGAGGAAGGCCCCGCGCGCGTCCCGCAGGATCACGACCACCTGCGTGCCCTTGGTCTTGCCCGGCATCGCGCGGCGCGCGACCTCGAGCTGCACGCCGGTCCACCCGGGCACCGGGGCCGTGTCGCAGAGGTAGTGGCTGGCGCGGGGCGGCGAGCCCTCGGCCGTCACCGCGGCGTCGATGACGCCGGCGGCGCCGTGACGGCGGACATCCAGCCAGTTGACCTGAGCCGTGGCATGCGAAGCTGGCAGCCAGGCCGCGACGCAGAGCAGGCCCGCCAGCGCGGGGCGGAGGATGCCGCGCGGTTGGCGTCGCGGGCCGTCCGGTCGACGATGCTGCATATGGCCTCCGAGCGGCCCCATTGGGGGCACGCGACGCCCGAAACCATGGCAGACCCCGTTGCCGCTGTCGAACGGAGCTGGCGCGGGGCACCCAGGCCGCCGCGTTCGAACCTGGTGCGGGCTAGTTGCCGCTGGTCTTGTGCAGCTTGACCTGCACGGTGCCGGTCGCGCCCTGGGCCGCCGTCGCGTCGCCGCTTGCGAGGAACGCGCCCAGACCGCCGAGGACTGCCACGCCGCCGCCGATCGCGGCCCAGAACCACCACTTCGACGTCAGGGACTCTTCGCCGCCCTTCTTGTCCGAGAACATCTCCTCGTTCGGATCGATGTACTTGCGCGCGGCCTCGGTGGTCTGCGTCTGGGTCGCCTCGACGACGCTCTTGCGCTGGTCGAGCGGGGCCTTGGCCGGGTCCGCCTCGAGCTTGCCGCCCGCGGCGTCGGCCACAAAGCGCGCGGCGGCCTCGAAGTAGTCCTCGTTCTTGACCAGGTCGCCCGCGACCTTCTTGAACACGCCGTCGGAGCCCAGGAAGTAGCCGCTCAGGGTCGTCTTGTCCTTGGCGAACGTCGCGCGCACCACCAGGATCTGGTCGACGCCGATCTGGTTGCGCAGCTCGCGGATGCGGTCCTCGACCACGCTCGGCTGGCCGAAGTTCGCCGCCACGACCTGTCGGCCGCTGCTGAGGTCGTCGCGGAAGCTCGACGGCTTGAGCTCGATGTCGTGCTCGGTCGCCTTGCCGGCCTCGATGCGGACGAAGCGCCGATCGGCGTTGTTGCCGGCGTCGCGCAGCGTGACACGGTGGTCGCCAGCGAGCAGGTCCTCGATCTTCGCCGGGGCGCGGCCTCGGTAGACGCCGTCGACGTAGATCTCCGCCCCGGTGCACTTCTTGCCCACGGAGAGATCGCCGGTCGGGGCCGACGCCATCGTCGTCTGCACGGTCTTGAACAGCTCGACCGCCTGCGCGCCGTAGGCGACGTACTCCTCCTCGGCCTGCTTGGGGAAGAGCACCAGGCTGCGGGTCAACGCGTCGCGCGCAGGGACCAGGTCGTTGCGTGCGAGCGCGACCAGGCCCTGGGCCTTGAACAGACGTGCGTACAGGCGGCTGTCGCCCGCAGAGGGCTCCTTGTCCAGCAACGTCTGGGCGGCCGCGAGGCGCTCGGTGGCTCGCTTCGGCGTGCGCAGCAGCAGCGCGCGCAGGGCCTCCTCGACCAGGTGGGCGGCCTGCTCTTCTTCTTCCTCGCCCGGCAGCGGCGACAGCGCGAACGATCGCACCATCTCGAGCCGCTCGGTCGCCTGGCCGAGCAAGCGCTCGAGCGCCGTCGCGAGGTCGTCCTCCTTGACCTTCGCCGGCACCACGATGACGGTCATGGAGTTCGCCATGCCCTGCGCCATCGCGCTGGAGACGAGATCTCCGCCGCGCACCAGCGACGCCCACTGCAGCTGCACCAACGCGATGATCGCGAGGACGGACGTCAGCTTGAACGTCAGGGGCATGGGACGACGAGCCGAATACTGGGTCGATGCCATCGGAAAACCTCGCGTCGGGACTAGGGCAGCAGGTGGTTCGGGCAGTAGATGTCGCTGGCGGCCGGCTGCGACTTGAGCAGGTCGTCAAAGGCCGAGACGCCGCCGAACATCAGCAGGCATTCGTTGGACAGCGTGAGCGCGCCGTGACCGCCGCGCTCGACGAACGAACCCGCACCCTCGGGGTTGCTGAACGTGCGGGTCGTGACGTCGAAGGTGCGCAGCGTGAAGCTCGCCGGCTGGCCGAACTCGCTGAAACCGCCCGAGATCACGACGTGCCGTGCGTCGGTGCGGTTGGCCTGGTGCATGAAGACGCCGACGTCGAAGCCGGCGATGCGCTGCGTCAGGATCTTGCGGGTCTCCTCGTCGACGCTGACGATGTAGACGTCGTCCTTGTTCGGCGCCTGCCACTTGCCACCGACATGGCGGATGCCGCCGACCGACAGGAATTGGACCATCTCCTTGCCATCGACCTTGCCCTTGCCGATGGGCGTCAGCGTCGGGAAGGTCAGGCCGCCGGGGAAGCTCGTGATGTCGCCGCTGACGACGTAGCTGCCGTCAAAGATGCCGTTGCCGGCGTCCGTCGACTCGATGAAGACCTCTGCGCGCTGGCTGCCGTCGTCGCCGCCCCAGACCAGGACCTTGCTGCCACCGTCCGGGGTGCTGCCGAGCGGAGCGATCGCGGCGCCCGCGCGGACCGTGTTCAAGGGCAGGGCAGAGCCGACCTTCACGAAGGCGCCGTGCTCGCCGACCGTCGGATCGTAGAGGCTGGAGTTCATGTAGGATGTGGGATCGCTGACCGCCGTCGCGGGCCAGACGGCGCCGGCGAGCGCGACCACGTAGTCGTCCGACAGCGCCATCAGGTTCGGGAACACGCGCTTGACCGCGAACTCGGTCGAGGCCGGCGCGATGAAGGTCTCGCTCTCGACGTCGAAGATCTCGTACGGCAGGTTGACGCCGCTGGTCGGGGTCCAGGTCGGCGGCCCGGCGACCGCGCTG
The DNA here is from genome assembly GCA_964586155.1 of uncultured Enterobacteriaceae bacterium. Classification (GTDB taxonomy): domain Bacteria; phylum Myxococcota_A; class UBA9042; order UBA9042; family UBA9042; genus SXNM01. Next base: position 59,032 of record CAZPHC010000032.1, read on the forward strand.
TCCACGATCATCTTCTGCGCGCCGCCGACGAGCAGCACGCGGTTGCTCTTCGGCAGGAAGATCGCGTTGTGGCCGGCGCGGGCCGACTTCATCCGGGCGTTGTCCTTGAGCTCGCGCAGCACGCCGGTGTCGACGTCGAAGATCCAGGCGGTGTCCTGGGCGCTGGTCAGCTCGAGCTTGGTGCCGTTGGCCGTCGCGACGCCGAAGCCACCCGTGATCAGGACCTGGCCCTTGCCGATGGGCGTCACGGCGGGGAAGAGCACGTTCACCGCCGCGCCCGACTCCGGGGCGATGCAGGTGAAGGCCTCGACGGCCATCATCGTCATGTCGAACACCGACGTCGTGTTCTTGATGATCTTCTGGCCCGTGCGTCGGCCGAACCACTTCGGCTTGCCGCCGACCATGCCGACGAGCGTGAGCTCCTGGCCCGAACCGGCCGGAACCTCGTTGATGGTCAGCGTGGCGCCCGACTTGCTCGCGGTCTTGCTCAGCAGCTTCTTGCCGGCCTCGTCGCGGACGACGAAGGTGTAGCTCTGGACCTCGGCGAGCGGGTTGGCGCCCGAGACGCCGCCGCAGCTGTCGGTCAGGGCATGCAGCGACAGGCCGATCGGCCCCGGCTCGCCGACGTCATCGTCGACCGCGCAGCCCGCGAACCCGACCAGCGCGAGCGCCAGCAGCGCCGCCATGCGGACGCGCGACGCGGATCCGGTCGACGCCTGCGGTTGCCATCCCGGAGTTCCGGGGCGCGTTGCGTTCCATCTCATGCTCGACTCTCCTGCCGTTGCTTGCGGTCGCGGCCCGCGGATGCTGCCCGCTCCGGGCCCGGCGATGCCGGACGCCGTCTCGTTCGGGACGGGCCGGGATCAGAATGGCGTGAACGCCAGAATCTTCTTCTGCCCGCCGTCCGACTCGCCGATCGTGATCGGCGGCGGATGCTGACGCGGATCGTTGGTCTGGATGAAGTACTTCTTGCCCTCGTCGCTGGGCATGATGCGGCAGATGCGGAACGCCGGGCTGCCCGGCTCGATCATGTACTTGTCGACGTTCTTGCGCAGCCGCGGCCAATACATCTCGCGCAGCTCTCGGGTGTTGCGCTGCTCGGGGAAGAGGCTGCGGAAGGACTGGAACGCCTCTTCGGTGTCCTCGCCCAGGGCGAGTTCATACAGGCGCCAGATCAGGTACTCGTCGGAGTCGCGATCGGGGTCGTCGACCTCGCGATCCTCGGTGCACAGGCCGCCTTTCTGCAGGATCTGCTTGCCCGTGAGGGTGTCGGAGTCGCTTGGCGCCTCCGCGCCGACCGGGGCCGCGCCGATCGAGGTGCCCTTGCCGCAGCCGGCGACCAGGAGCAGGGCCGCGGCCAACAACGCGCCGATCGCGGCGCGTGGCCTTCCGAGATCGTTCACGATGCCTCCGTGTGGGCAGGGCGGTTGCGGCCCCGGGCCAAGGCTGATTCCTCGTGCCGGGCCCCTATCCTAGCGGAGGTGGGGCCGCGTGCAAAGCCACCTGCGGTGCCGGCATCCGCGGACGGGCCGGGCAGGATCCGGCTTCGCGGGGGACGGTGCAGAAACGCGTGGATGGGATTTGCCGCTCCCGCCTGCGCGGTGCTAGAGTCCGGCGTTTCTGGGTCGAACCGGCGCGCACAGGTCGCGTCGACACGGCCGTCGGGAATTGCGCCGAGGACGCCTCGGCGCCGTGAGGAGCCCATGTCGGGGCAGGATTCGCAGACCAACCTCGTCGGTCGCAAGCTCGCAGGACGCTACCACCTCGTGAGCCTGCTCGGTGCCGGCGGCATGGGAAGTGTCTACAAGGGCCACGACTCGGCGATGAGCGATCGCGTCGTCGCGGTGAAGGTCCTCGCGCCGCACCTCGTCAGCGACGAGAAGCAGGTGCAGCGCTTCGAGCAAGAGGCGCGCGCGGCCAACCAGCTGCGCCATCCGAACACGATCTCCGTGCTCGACTTCGGCCGCGACCCTGACGGCCACATCTTCATGGTGATCGAGTTCCTGACCGGCGAGACCCTGACGGGCATCCTGCGCCACGGTCGCCTCGATATCTCGCGAATTCTCTATATCTTCAGGCAGATTTGCAAGTCGCTGGCCGAAGCGCACAGCAAGGGCATCGTCCACCGTGATCTCAAGCCCGACAACATCTTTGTCTGCGACATCTATGGCGAATCCGACTTCGTCAAGGTGATCGACTTCGGCATCGCCAAGTTCCTCGAAGAAGAAGGCAACCAGCTGACGCAGGCCGGCAAGATGTTCGGCACCCCGCGCTACCTCTCGCCGGAGCAGGCGCAGGGCAAGCGCCTCGACGCCCGCAGCGACCTCTACTCGCTCGGCGTCATGCTCTTCGAGTCGATCACGGGCCGTCCGCCCTTCGTCGCCGAAGAGGCGATCGCCGTGGCGATCAAGCACGTGCAGGAGAAGCCGCCGCGCATGGACGAGGTCGCGCCGGACATCTACATCCCGCGCGAGGTCGATCGCATCGTCTTCAAGCTGCTGTCGAAGCGGCCGGAGGATCGCTACCAGACCGCCGAGGAGGTCGTCGCCGCCATCGACGAGGCGATGATGGCGCTGCAGCGGTCGGGCCACGGCGGCCTGCCCGCCGGGCACGCGCCCCACGCGGCGATGACGCCGGCGCGGCCGATGACGATCCCGCCCGCGAACCGCGGCTACGACGACGAGGAGGCCACCCGCGCCCTCGACGCCCTGCCGAGCAACGACGAAGAGGCGACGCGCGCGTTTTCGCCCGTCGGTGGCGACGACGAGGCCACCCGGGCCATGGACATCGCGCGCCCGAGTCCGGGCGTCGCGGCCGGCGGCGAGGCCACGGTCGCGCTCGACACGGTGGACGCGCTGCGCAACCTCGAGAAGGCCAAGGCCCAGAGCGGCAGCCGTCCCGCCGCGCAGCAGGGCAGGGTCGCCCCGGCCGCCGAGAGCAACGCCAAGACGCAACGCCTCGTGCTGCTGCTGATCGCCGCGGTGCTGGTCGTCGGTGGTGTCGTCGCGGCGACCCAGCTTGGTGGTGACAAGCCTTCCGCGAAGCCGGCCGGCGACGTCATCAGCGCCGAAGTCGCGGCAAGGAACGCCGCGGAGGCCGCCCGCGTCGCCGCCGAAGAGGCCGCGCGCATCGCCGCCGAAGAGGCCACCAAGCGCGCGAAGGAGGAGGCCGAGGCCCGCGAGAAGGAGCGCAAGGCTGCGGCGGCCGCGGCGGTGCACAAGCTCCAGCTCGACTCGACGCCGCAGGGCGCCGACGTGCTGCTCGACGGCCTGCCGCTCGGCAAGACGCCCCTCGGCATCGAAGTCAGCGCCAAGGACCCGGATCGGCAGTACCTGCTGCGGCTCGACGGCTACGAGGACTATCCGGTGACGGTGAAGACCAAGACCGTCATCGAGGCGCGCGTCGAGCGGTTGCCGTTCGACCTGAAGAAGAAGGAGGCGCCCAAGCCGGTGGCCAAGCCGGCGGGGCCGCCGAAGCCGAAGCCCAAGCCCGACTGGGGCATGTAGCGGGTGGCGTCCGGGCCGCGACGCTGGCACGATGAGGCAACGGTTCTTGCTAGGACGGGGTCCTGGAACGAGGGTTGGATGAGGCCAGATCAGCATCGAGTGGCGTCCCAACGCCGACGCGGCGCGCCGCTGGCTGCAGCGCTGCTGCTCGGATTCGCGCTGGTGCTGGGGTCGTCGGTCGCGTTCGCTGACGACCGCGAGACCGAGGCCAACAAGCTCTTCGTCGAAGCCCGCGAGAAGCTGGCCAAGAACGAGCAGGAAGAGGCGCTCGAGCTGCTCAACCAGGCCGAGGAGCTGTTTGCCCACCCCGCGATCTCGCTGATGAAGGCCAAGACCCAGCGCGAGCTGGGCATGCTCGACGCCGCCAGCGAGACCCTGGGCCGCGTCAACGCCGCGAAGCTGCCGAAGCCGCTGCGCAAGGTCCACGATGACGAAACCGCGGAGATCGTGCGCATGCGCGCCTCGATGGGGCGCCTGGTCGTCGCGGTCAAGCCGAAGGACGCGATGGTCATCATCGACGGCAAGCAGCTGCGAGGTGCCTACGATCGCTGGCGCAAGCCTGGTGACGTGCGGGTCGAGGTCCTGGCGCCCGGACACCAGCCTGCCGTCCGCACCGCGAACATCACGGGCGGCGGCTCGACCAACCTCGAGATCGTGCTCGCGCCGCTGCGGGGGTCGATCCGCGTGGTGGTGCCCGGCGGCCTGCGCGGTGTCGACGTGCTGCTCGACGGCAAGGTCCAGGAGCTCGACGCCGGACGGCGCGCCGGCGACGCCGCGACGCTCGAGGTCGACCTGGGCAAGCACGAGGTCATGTGCCAGCGCGGCGAGGTGCGCTCGGCGCATACCGTCGACATCGCGTTCGGCCAGGTGCGCGAGGTCCGCTGCGAGGGGTTCGGCGGCGGCGCCAACGTGGTGCGGCTCTCGCTCGGCTGGGGCGGCCTCGCCACCGGCCTCGCGCTCGCCGGCTACGGCGCCTGGGGCATCCAGTCCTACTTCGCCGACCAGACCTACGCGCAGGAGAACAAGCTCATCGTGGCCGACACGAACAAGCACTACGGCGGCGCGCTCTACCTGGCGTCCGGCCTCGCCATCGGCGTGACGAGCTGGTTGCTGTTCCTGCGTTCGCCCGACGACGAGGCCGCGTCCTCCGCGTCGTGGCTGATCCCGAGCGGCTCTTCGCCGGGCCCGTCGCACGCGGCGCAATGACCGGCGTCGCCCTCGACGACGAAGACCTCTGCCGCCGCTGCGGCGTCTCCTGCCACCTCGCCATCCCCGTGAACGGGCTGCCGATCGCCGTGCCGGGACTGCACTGCCGCTTTCTGATCGAGCCGCAGCGCGGGCTGTTCGCCTGCTCGGTGTACGCCGACCGCTTCGCGCAGGCGCCGTGGTGCATGAGGGCCGAAGATGCCGCGCCGCAGGGCTTTCTCGCCCGCGACTGCCCCTACGCCCTGCGTGCCGAAGCGCGCTCCGGCAAGGTCCGTCCGGGGCCGCGCGCGCTCGAGCCGCTGATGCCCGCGATCCTCGCCGAGATCCGCCGCGCCGGTGTGCCGGCCTGGGTCGCGCACGCCCCCCTTGTCGCGCTCTTCCGCCGCAGCGGAGGGGTCGACGTCCGGCTCGAGGACGATCCCGCGCGTCCCGGGCACTTGCGCATCGTTGACGCGATGCCTGCGGAGCCTGCCTGATGCCGTGGCCCGAACGGACCGAAGGTACGCCCCGAGCGCTCGCGCTGGTCCTGGTGATCTCGAGCGCGTTGGGCGGCTGCGCCACCGTGCGCGACTTCCTGATCCCACCGCAGAGCCACGCGCAAGTGCGCACGGCGACGACGGCGACCCCGACGCTGGTGCTCGAGAGCGTGACCCTGCCGGGAGCGAGCACGGCCACCGCGTTGGTGCTGAGCGAGGGCAAGATCCGCGCGGTCGGGCCTGCCGGCGGCGGGACCGAGGCTTCGATGATGCGGATCGGTCGACGCGGCCTGCGCGCCGAGCCGAGCTGGACCGACTCGCACATCCACCTCAGCGGTGCCGCGCTGCTCCAAGACGCCACGGTGCTGTCAGGTGCGGCCGCGACCGACCCCGACGCGTTCGCCCAGGCGATCGCCCATCGGGTCGGCGCCATGCGGCCCGGCGGTTGGGTGTGGTGTCTGGGGGCCCAACCTGCGCTGCTCGCGGCGCTGACGCCAGAGGGGCTGGCCAGGCGCGTCGGCTCCGCCGCGGTCTGGATCTCGGCCGCCGACGGTCACGGCGCGATGCTGTCGCCGGCCGCCGTCCAGTTGCTGCCCAAGGCGCTCGCCGATCAGGCACAACAGCGAGCGGGGCGTCTCGACGGGGCGATCGCGCGCAACGCGTGGCGATCGATGCCGCTGCTACCCGGGCGGACGATGGCCCTGATGGTGACGCTGCTGCGGCGCTTTGCGGCGGCCGGCATCGCCGAAGTCCATTCGATGGGCGAATCGGTCGTCGTGATGCGGATGCTCGAGCAGCTCGCCAAGCAGCGCCGGCTGCCGATCCGGGTCCGCGTCTACCTGGACGCCGACGATCCGGGCCTCGATGACATGCTCAAGCGCAGCCTCGCGGCGGAGGCGTCGGGCGTCGGACGCGGCCTCGGCAGCGACCCGCGGTCCCGGCTGCAGCTTGCTGGCCTCAAGGTCTGGCTCGACGGGTCGTTGGGGGCCCGCACGGCGCAGCTGCGGTCGAGCTACGCCGACGGCACCGGCAGCGGTGTGGCCGAGGCCAGCGATGCCTCCCTGGCCGCTGCGCTCGAGCGCTGCGACCGCGCCGGCCTGCAGCTCGCCGTCCACGCGGTCGGCGAGGCGGCGCTCGATCGGTTGCTGCGCGTGCTCGAAGGCGCGACGCGACCCGTCGGGGCCCTGCCGGTGCGCGTAGAGCACGCGCAGGTGGTGGCCCCGGACCAGCTGCCTCGGCTGCGCGGCCTGCTCTGCTCCGTCCAGCCGCTGCATCGCGTCGACGACGCGGCGTTTGCTGGCGCGCGCCTCGGCCCCGATCGCAGCAGCTGGGGCTATCGCGCGGCGTCCCTCGCGCCCACCTGTGCGTTGTTGGCGGGCTCAGACCTGCCCATCGGCCGCTTCGACGTGCAGGACATCGTGCGCGAGCTGCAGGGAATCGGCGCGCCTGGCCGTGCCGAGAACGAGCGTCTCGGCCAGAACGAGGCGATCGCGACGTTGCTGCGCCAGGCCACCGACGGACGGGTGCGCTCGCTCGCGGTGGGCGAGGCCGCAGACATCCGCTTGCTCGACGGCGACAAGCTCGTGGCGCTCATCGTCGGCGGCGAGATCGCGTGGCGATCGGGCGAGAGGCTGTAGGGCCAAGGGAGCGGGCGCTCAGGCAGCGGGCGCCGAGCGAGCGGGCGCCTTGGCAGCGAATCGGCGCTGGCGACGTCCTGCTCGCGTCTTCCGAGCGACGCCGCGGATGCGTCTCTAGCCGGCGACGCGGCTGATCGTGCGGGCCTGGAGCTCCAGCTCCTCGATCATCGCGTTGCTGCTGTTGGCGTCCAGGTGGAAGCCGTTCCACCGCGTCGGCCAGGTCTCGGTCAGGTTGTAGCGGACGAGCTCCTCTTCGCCGTTGTCGGCCAGGAGCACGACGCTGACGTTCTCGAGCTGGAGCTTGCCGTCCATCGTCGACTGGATCCAATCCCAGAGCGCCGCCGTGTTGACGTAGCCCTTCTTGAGCACGACCGGCGCGACCTTGGGCCGACCCGGCAGCTGGCGCACGTACTGGTCGCCGCCGCCCTGGTACTCGATCAGCTCGATCTGGGCCGAGAGGCCGTCGACCGCGGTGAAGGTGCCCGCGGCGATGCCGCCAAGCTCGACGCGGAAGCGGAACGCGCCTTGGTGGTCGAAGACACGCGAGGTGTTGGTGCTCTGGGCGGCGCCCGGCGCCTTGGGCGCGAGCACGGGCACGTCCGGCAGGGGCTTGGCGGCCTCGAAGCCGAGGACCTCGAGCGCCTTGTCCTTGAGGTGCGAGACGACGTCGCTGGCCTGCCCCTTGAGGTCCGAGACGAGCTGGTTGGCGTCCTGGGCGAGCTTGTCGAGCTCCTTGCCGGCGAGACCCTCGAGCTGGTCGAGGCCCTTGTTGATGGCGTTCTTGATCGGCGCGGGCAGGTTGCTGTCGTTGACGGCGTCCTGCATGCCTTCCTTGGCCTTCTTGACCTCTTCCTTGATCTTCTCTTCGCCCTTGGCGATGGCCTCTTGGGCCTTCGCCTCGGCTTCGTTGATGGCCTCTTGGGTCTTGGCCTCGGCCTCTTCGACCGCGGTCTTGGCCTCGTCCTTGGCCTTCTGCACGGCGTCGGTGGCGGCCTTGTGCGCGGCGCTGTTGGCGTCCTTCGCGGCCTTCTTCACCGGATCGGGCAGCTTGGAGTCGTCGATCTTCTTGTCGGCTTTGGCCTTGGCCTCGTCGATCTTGGCCTCGCCGTCCTCGCGGGCCTTCTTCATGTCGGCTGCGGCCTCGTCGCTGGCCTTCTTGACGTTGTCTGCCGACTTCTTGATGGTTTGATTGACAGCGTCGAGATTCATGGTCGCTCCCTTGTCGCGTTGCCGCGTCCGGCTTGGTCGCCGGGCCCTGCGCCCTGTTGCTCACCAGGCGACTTCGAAGGTCGCCTTGGAGCGCCACACCGACCATCGCGCGTCATCCTCGCGCTCTCGTCGCTGCAGCTTGTGAACGTACTCCAACTTGTACCCCGCGCGGAAGCCTCCATATTGGTAGCCTGCGAGCAGGTAGCCCGTTTCACGCTCCGTCGTATCGTCCCCGTAGCCGAGCTCCAGGGACCCCCGTCGGTTCTGCTCGAACCAGCGGTCGACGGTTCCTCCCACTGCAAGGTTCACGCCAGCCGACACCGGAACGTTGATTTGCAGTTGTGCCTGCAGGATCTTGCCCAGGTAGTCGTCGCCGGTCGTGGTCGTGCTGCGGTAGTCCTCGTCGTGGATATACTTGAGCTTCCAGTCGAACGAGAGCCCCCTGCCGACGTCGACGCTCTTCCGGCCGCGCAGCACCGCGATCTGGCTGCGGCGCCATTGGTTGCGCCGATAGACCGAGCGAGGGTCACGGCCGCGATCGTAGACGTTGGCGTAGTCGTAGAGCGCGGTGTCGGTGTAGCCGTCGCTGTGGAGGAAGGTCGGGAAGATCTCATCGATGTTGCGGTTCTGGCGGTTGGTGTTGAACGTCAGGAAGGTGTACTCGGCCTCGACCTTCAGGTCTCCGTCGCCGTTCTCCCATGTCAGCAGGCCGGTCCCGCCGTGCCAGCCGATGCAGCTCTCGACCCAGGTGTCGCCGAAGTCGATGAACTCGTTGGCCAGGTTCAGCGTCGGCAGCTGGCCGCCGCCGAGGAAGCCGTCGGTGAGCAGGACGTCTGCCTCGCGCCGGGCGCCGAAGATCGCGTTGTACTCCGCGCCGATGTTGAAGTATTCGCCTTTGAACGACAGGCCGTTCTCCCATGGATCCGAGGCCGAGAAGCGCAACCGGATGGCGATATCGTCGCTGTCCTTGTACGCGACGGGGCTCACGCCTTGGTTCAGCGCGACGCCGTTGGCGGACAAGCTCTTGTCCAGACGCTGGCCGGCGTAGGCGAGCAGGCCCTCGGCGCGCACGGTGTCCGTGATGTCGTGCTCGATCTCCAGCGTGCCGTTGAACGTGGCGTAGCGCAGGTAGAGATCGACGGCGTGGTCGTTGCTGCAACCGGGGATCGGATGCCCCAACGCGTCCAGGCATGTGGGGTTGCTCGACCCCACCGCGTCGGGATCGGCGATATCGGACTCGAGATCCCGCGTCGTGTCCGCCACCACGCGGATCGTCGTGCCTTCGCGCGGGCGCCAGGCGAGGTTGGCGGCATACGCCCAATCGTTGGACCAGAAGGGGTTGGTCAGCTCCGGATCGCCGAGGCCGGTCGACCACCACGGGCCGACCCAGAGCTTGGGCAGGGCGATGGCGCCGACCGTCCAGGTCAGGCCGCGCTGCGCGCCGAACGCACCCGAGGCGAAGTAGCCCTTGCCGTTGTCGCGGTCGATGTAGCGCAGTTTGCCGACGGTCCACTCGTTGAACATGCCGAGGTCGCTCGCGCCGATCCGGACCCAGTCGACGCCGTCGATGCCGGGGTTGAGCAGGATCCAGGGGCCGCGCAGCTTCAAGTAGGCGGCGCGGTTCATGCCGGCCGAGTCGCCCGAGGTGTTCTCGACGTCGCCGTACATGCGGTTGCCGGACTCCCAATAGTCCTGCCAGCGCTCGCCGTAGCGCGAGGCGATGCGTGCGCCCGCCGTGACGAAGTCGCTGACGCGACCTGTCAACGTGATCTCCAACTCGCTGCTGACGCCGTTGCTGCCCGCGATCTGGTCGGGCCAGAACGGGTTGCCGAGCCAGAGCGTGCCCTGGCTGTCGTTGTTGGCGTACAGGTGCTTGGTGTAGATGCGCGCGCCGAGATCGAACTTGCTGATGTCGGCCAGCGCCGGTCGCGTCGCCAGCGCGGCGATGAGCCCGAGCAGGCCACAGACGAGCCAGGGGCGCGCGCGACCGCCACGGCGCGCGGCGTCTGTGCGTTCAACGCGAAGGGCCATGTCGGTCCAATGCGGCCGCTGCTAGCGACCGGCTTCGTAGATCATCGGAATCTGCGCGACCTTGCTGCCACAGGTGTAGGCGAGGGCCGCCTTCTGCGCCGCGATCTCGTCGTTGCCGCCCTTGCCGTGGCCGGCGAGCATGTCGAGCACGTGGGGATCGCAGTCGCCGTCGTTGCCGCCGCCAAAGCGGTGCTGGCCGCGCACTTCGTTGACCCGGCGCGTGAGGACGTCGGTCTTGTCGGGGTAACCCTCGTTCGATTGCATCACCACCTGGAAGCCCCACTTGCCATTCGGCACGCCGAGGTCGGACTTCTTGACCACCGCGACCAGCTGCTTGCCTCGCGCGCTGGTGCGCTTGGGGATGACGACGGCGCCCTTCATCTTGGCCGCCTTGAAGCGAACCTCCGCCTCCAGCCGCGTCCGGCCCTGCGGCGAGATCAGCACGACCTTGTCCCAGGCCTCGGCCTCGGCGAACGAGACGCCGCCCAGCCCAGGCAGGCCCTCGCGGAAGCCGACGCCTGCCTGGTGGTCGGTGTCGATGTAGATCTGGGCGAACTGCAGCGAGAAGCCGTTGCCGTCCCAGTCCTTGGAGTTCCACGGATCCTCGATCTTGGCGCCGACGGCGACCCGGAACTCGATCGTGTCGTCGCCTTCGATGACCTCGAGGCCGCGCAGGTCGAAAGACCCGGGCGTGTAGACCGGATCGGTCGGGTAGGTGTAGCTGCCGGGGCCGAAATCGTCGCCCGCCGGGTCGACGAAGCTGAGCTTGAGCTTGGCGTCGGCGCCTGCGATGTGCGGGCTCGCGACCAGGGCGCCCATCGCGAGCGCGGCGATCGCGGTCGCGCCGCGCTGGACCAGCCGCAAGCTGGTACGCGGCCTGGCGCCGCCGATGCGTGGGTGGTCGGACATCGGAGTTCCTCCTGCAGAATGGCGCTGCGCGGCCCGTGCGGCAGAGTCACGCGACGGCCGAGGGGTGTCAAGCGAGCCGTGGCGCACCTGCGCCGTGGCCTGGCTGCAACGGCGCGCCTCTGGAGGCGATTCATGGGGGCACCCGGCGCGACCCCCGCTTCGGCCCGGGCGGAGATGGCTGCGAAGCGACGACGCGACGCGGACGGCGTCGTTGCGCGCTACAGGCCGGCGTCGCGCAGGGCCCGAGCCGCGGCGATCTGGGCCTCGTCGAGGCGCTCGGGCACGTCGACCTCGATCCGGACATAGAGATCGCCGCGCCCCTCGCCGCCCATGCGCGGAACGCCGGCGCCGCGGATCCGCAGGCTGCGCCCCGAGGGCGTGCCGGCCTCGACGCGCAGCGAGCGGCTGCCCTCGAAGGTCTCGACCTCGGCGCTGCCACCGAGCAGCAGGGTGCTCGGCGCGAGCCGCGCCACGGCGTGCAGGTCCGCGCCACGGCGCTCGAAGCGCGGATCCTCCTCGACGCGCACCACGAGCAGCAGGTCGCCGGCACCGCCCGGGCCGCTGCGGCCCTTGCCGCGGACCCGCAGCTTCTTGCCGGTCTCGATGCCCGCCGGGATGCGCACCATGATCTCCCGCTCTTCGCCGTCGATCTGGACCTGGACCGTGCGCTCGGAGCCGTGCACGGCCTCGTGCAGCGCGATCGACAGCGGCAACTCGACGTGGGCGCCGCGCTCCGGGGGCGCGGGTGGGGCTTGGCGTGGGTCCGGTCGACCGCGGCCGGGACCGGCGCCACCGCCGAACATGTCGAAGATGGAGCTCGGGCCACCTCCGCCGCCGCCGCCACCGCCGCGGGTGCGGAAGTTGCCCCAGCCGGAGCCGCGCATGCCGAAGCTCGACAGGATGTCGTCGATGTTGAAGTCCCGCAGGATGTCCTCGGTCGACCACTGCTGCTGGAAGCGCGTGTCGCCGAAGGTGTCGTACTGCTTTCGCTTCTCGGGGTCGCTCAGGACGGCGTAGGCCTCCGAGACGTCCTTGAACTTGTCTTCGGCGGCCTTGTCGCCCGGGTTGCGATCCGGGTGGTACTGCATCGCAAGCTTGCGATAGGCCTTCTTGATGTCATCTGCCTGTGCCGACTTCTCGACGCCGAGCACGGCGTAGTAGTCCTTGCGCATCTCGAACGCTCCGACGCGACAGAGGCGATTCGCTTGCCCGTGTAGTGAAGCCGAGCCCGGCGCCGGCGTGATCTCCGACGCCGGGCTCGGCGAGTGCTGGACCTTGTGGGGTCAAGCGAAGCGGCTAGTTGACCTCGAACTCGGCGTCGACGACGTCGTCGTCGGCCTTGGACTTGCCGGCGCCGCCCTCGGCGCCGCCCGGCGCGGCGCCACCCTCGGCCTGGCCCGCAGCCTGCGCCGCGTACAGCACCTCGGACAGCTTGAAGGAGGCCTGCTTGAGCTCCTCCTGCGTGCGCACGATCGCGTCGTGGTCGTCGGCCTTCAGCGCGTCCTTGGCGGCCGCGAGGGCGTCGTCGAGGCGCTTGCGGTCGGGGCCCTGGAGCTTGTCGCCGTGCTCCTTGATGGTCTTCTCCATCTGGTAGACGGCGGCGTCGGCGCTGTTGCGGGCGTCGACGCGCTCGCGGGCCTTCTTGTCCTCCTCGGCATGGGCCGCCGCCTGGCGCACCAGGTTGTCGACCTCCTCCTTGGACAGACCCGAGCCGCCCTGGACGGTGATCCGCTGCTCCTTGCCGGTCGCCTTGTCCTTGGCGCTGACGTGCAGGATGCCGTTGGCGTCGAGGTCGAAGGTGCACTCGATCTGCGGCACGCCGCGCGGTGCCGGCGGGATGCCCTCGAGGTTGAACTGGCCGAGCAGCTTGTTGTCGCGCGCCATCTCGCGCTCGCCCTGGTAGATCTTGATGGTCACGGCGCTCTGGCCGTCCTCGGCGGTCGAGAAGACCTCGCTCTTGCGGTGCGGGATCGTCGTGTTGCGCTTGACCATCGGCGTCATCACGCCGCCCAGGGTCTCGACGCCCAGGGTCAGCGGGGTGACGTCCAGCAGGAGCATGTCCTTGACCTCGCCCGCGAGCACGCCGGCCTGGACCGCGGCACCTTCGGCCACGACCTCGTCCGGGTTCACCGACTGGTTCGGCTCCTTGCCGAAGATCTCACGCACGATCTCGCGCACCTTGGGGATGCGGGTCGAGCCGCCGACCAGGATCACCTCGTGGATGTCCGAGGCCTTCTTGCCGGCGTCAGCGAGCGCCTTGCGGCACGGCTCGAACAGCCGGCGGAAGACGTCCTCGCAGAGCTGCTCGAGCGTGGCGCGCGAGATGCGCTGCTGCAGGTGCTTGGGGCCCGTCGCGTCCATCGTGATGAAGGCGAGGTTGACCTCGGTCTCGTTCATCGTCGACAGCTCTTTCTTCGCCTTCTCGGCCGCTTCCTTCAGGCGCTGCATCGCCATCTTGTCCGAGCTCAGGTCGATGCCCTGATCCTTGCGGAACTCGCTGACGAGGAAGGAGATGATGGCGTTGTCGATGTCGTCGCCGCCGAGTCGCGTGTCGCCGTTGGTCGCCTTGACCTCGACCACGTTGTCGCTGACCTCGAGGATCGAGATGTCGAACGTACCGCCACCGAGGTCGAACACCGCGACGGTCTCGTCGGTCTTCTGGTCGAGGCCGTAGGCGAGCGCCGCGGCCGTCGGCTCGTTGACGATGCGCTTGACGTCGAGGCCGGCGATGCGGCCCGCGTCCTTGGTCGCGTTGCGCTGCGAGTCGTTGAAGTAGGCCGGCACGGTGATGACCGCCTCGGACACCGTCTCGCCCAGGTAGGCCTCGGCAGCCTCCTTGAGCTTGCGCAGCACCTTCGCCGAGATCTCAGGCGGGCTCAGCAGCTTGCCGTCGATGTTGATGTGGGCGTCGCCGTTGTCGGCGCCCTTGACCTCGTAGGGGACGTGGGTCAGCTCGCTCTTGATCTCCGCGTACTTGCGGCCGATGAAGCGCTTGGCCGAGAACACGGTGCGGGTCGGGTTGACCACCGCCTGACGCAGCGCGATCTGGCCGACGAGGACTTCACCCTTGTCGTTCCAGGCCACGACCGACGGCGTGGTCCGCCCACCTTCCTGGTTGGCGATGACCTTGGCCTTGCCGCCTTCCATCACCGCGACGACCGAGTTGGTCGTGCCAAGGTCGATTCCGATGATCTTTCCCATGACGAACTCCGTTGGGGCTAGCGGCCCCGCGCACACCTGGTCTTTGCCGTCGGTCCACTCTTGGCCGTTGCGGTCTCGCGCTGCTGCTGGTCGCCTGCGAGGGCAGGCGTGCCTGGCGGACGCCGCCGCCGATCGGACCCGGCCGGCGCAACCTCCCTTGATTCAAGGGATTGCCCCGCCCCAGCGCGACAGCAAGAAAGGTGGCTTCCAGGCGGTGTCAAGGGCCCGCAGGCTGCGGTGAACGCACAACGTGTCGCGACTGGTGGTCCACGACCCGGCCCCGGCTGCAGATCCGGCCCCTCGGCGCACCGCTGGCAGATTGACCGCCATCGTGCTACCGTGCGCCCCGTGCGCGCGATTGGCGGGAATTGCGCTGTATCTTCCTGAAGTCGTTGGAAGTTTCGTGAGGGAGGCGCTCGTGGCTCGGATCAGCTTCATCGGGGATGACGGAGACGCTCTCGAGATCGCCGTCGGTCCAGACAACCCTGAAGTGTTGGTCGGACGGCATCGCACCTGCGCGATCCGTACGTCCACCCAGAGCGTCTCGCGTCAGCACGCGCGCATCTTCTACGACGGCGAGCGCTACTGGCTGCAGGACAACGGCTCGTCCAACGGCACCTACTACAAGAACGAGCGCCTGGAGCCCCAGGAGTCTGTCGAGGTGGAGGACGGCGAGTTCTTCATGTGCGGCAATTTCGAGATGCGCTTCGACCTCGACGACGAGGACCTGCGCGCCCACGCCCGCCGTGCCGGCGGTGCCATGGTCGACACCATCGACGAGTACGACGAGTTCGCCGCCCAAGCGAGCCTCGCGGAGCCCGAAGACGCGACGCGCTTCGCCGCTCCGGCCGAGGATTGGGGCTACGAGCAGGCGCCGCCGCCCGTGCCGCAGCCGCCGCCTCCGCCGGGCCGCCCGTTGCCGCCGCCGCCGCCGCCGCCGCCCGTGGCCGATCCGCCACCACCACCGCGCGCCGCCTCTGCGAGCCACGCCGCCGCGCCGCCGCCGCCGTCG
>CAZPHC010000033.1:0-72549 GCA_964586155.1 uncultured Enterobacteriaceae bacterium
GAGCGGCTGGCCATGTACCTGCAGGGCGTCGACTCGGTCTACGACCTGTGCTGGAGCGAGCTGGTCGACGGCACCCGCGTCAGCTACGGCCAGGTCAAGCATCAGGACGAGGTCGAGTTCTCGGCCCACAACTTCGAGCACGCCGACGTCGCGCTGCACCACATGCTTTTTGAGCAGTTCGAGGCCAGCGCGCTCAAGCTCTGCCAGCTCGACCCGCCGTTGGTGCTGCCGGCCTATGACTACGTGATGAAGGCGAGCCACGCCTTCAACATCCTCGACGCCCGCGGCGCGATCTCGGTCAGCGAGCGGCAGAAGTACATCCTGCGCGTGCGCAACCTGGCCCGCGCCTGCGCGCACGGCTACTACGACCTGCGCCACCGCCTCGGCCTGCCGATGCTGCCCGAAGCCGAGCGCCAGGAGCGCCTCGACGCGTGGCAGAAGGCCAAGGAGGCGACGGCAGCCCGCGCCGCCAAGCAGGCCGCCAAGGGCCAGAAGAGTGGGACGCAGGCTGCAGGGGGGGCGCAATGAGCGCGGTTTCGTCGAACGCAGCGCACGTGGATGTGCTGATCGAGCTCGGTGTCGAGGAGATCCCGGCCGGCGTCGCGCCGAAGATGGCGGCCGCGCTGGCGGCGGCGCTCGAGAGCACGCTCGACGAGGCGGGCCTTGGCCGCGGCGCCACGACCGTGCTCGGCACCCCGCGCCGGCTGACGGTGCACCTGGCTGCGGTGCAGAGCGCCCAGCCGGATCGCGAGCTCGAGATCCTGGGCCCGCCAGCGCGCGTCGCCTTCGACGCCGACGGCAACCCGACGCGAGCCGCCGAGGGCTTCGTCAAGGGCCAGGGCGCCGGCCTCGACGCGCTGTACAAGACCACGACCGACAAGGGCGACTACGCGGCGCTGCGGCGCTTCGAGCGTGGCCGCCCGCTGGCGACCCTGCTCGGCGAGGCGCTGCCGGGGCTGATCCGTGCGATCCCGAGCCCGAAGCGCATGCGCTGGGGCCGAGAACGCGACGCCTTCATTCGGCCGCTGCAGTGGATCGTCGCGCTGGCTGGCGACACCATCATCGACTGCCGCTTCGCCGATGTGCAGAGCGGCCGCAACAGCCGCGGTCATCGCTTCTACGGTGAGCGCACCGACACCGGACCGGACGCGTTCGAGGGCGCGGTGGTGCCGATCTTGCGGGCCGATCTGGCGCTCTACCAGCACCTGCTGCGCGCGGCGTACGTCATGGTCGATCCGGCCGAGCGACGCGCCTCGATCCTCGCGGGCGCCCGGCAGAAGGCGGCCGAGGCCGGCGGCGCGCTGGTCGACGATCCCGAGACGCTCGAGGTCGTCACCTGGCTGGTCGAGTGGCCGACGTCGCTGCTCGGCAGCATCGCACCCGCGCTGCTGCGCGTGCCGGACGCCGTGACGCAGACGACGCTGCGCGAGAACCAGAAGCTCTTCACCGTTCGTGGCGCCGATGGCCGCCTGCTGCCGCGCTTCATCGCTACGGCCAACACGCTGCACCCGGGCTCCGAGGCCACGATCGCCACCGGCAACGCCTACGTCGTCAGCGCGCGCATGGCGGACGCGGCCTTCTTCTACGACAGCGACCGTAGCAAGCCGCTGGCCGACTTCGTGCCGAAGCTCGCCGGCCGGACCTTCCTCGAAGGGCTCGGCAGCACGCTGGAGAAGGTCGCGCGCATCGAGGCCCTGTCGGGGCACCTGGTGCGCGAGCTGGCGCCGTCGGCGACCGCCGAGACGCTGCGCGCCGCCGCGCTGTGCAAGGCGGACCTCGTGACGCAGATGGTGTTCGAGTTCCCGGAGCTGCAGGGCATCATCGGCGAGGACTACGCCCTTGCCGCCGGCGAGCTGCCCGCCGTGGCCCAGGCGATCCGCGAGCACTACCTGCCGCGCGGCGCCAGCGACGATCTGCCCGTCGGCGACGCGGGCGCGATCGTCGGCCTCGCCGACCGGCTCGACACGATCGTCTGCGCGTTTGGCCTGGGCATGACGCCGTCGGGCAGCAACGACCCCTACGCCCTGCGCCGATCCGCGCTCGGTGTGCTGCGCGTGCTCGCCGGCCGTGGCTGGACCGCGCCCCTGCGCACGCTGGTCCAGCGGGCCGCCGACCAGCTGCCGGCTGACGCGCTCAAGGTCGACAAGGCCACGCTGGTGGCCGGCGTGCTCGACTTCTTCCGTGGGCGTCTGCGCTCCTGGCTCGCCGACGGCGACGCCGCGTTCCATGCGGTCGACACCGCCGAGGCCGTGCTCGACGCCGGCTTCGACGACGTGCCGAGCGTGTTCGAGCGCGCCAGCGCGCTGACCACCTTCCGCCAGGGCGCCGAGTTCGCGGCGCTCGCCGCGGGCTTCAAGCGCATCGGCAACCTCGCGCGCAAGGCCGACGCCGCCGATCTGGCCGCCGCCATCGACCCGGCGCTGTTCGAGTCCGACGCCGAGCGGGCGATGGCCGAGGCCGTCGCGGGCCTCGAAGCCGCGGTCGCGCACGCCATCGACGACCGCCGCTTCGCCGACGCACTGCAGAAGCTCGCCTCGCTGCGGCCCCAGGTCGACGCGTTCTTCGACGGCGTGCTCGTCATGGCCGACGACGCGGCGGTCCGGCGCAACCGCCTGGCCCTGCTTGGCCGCGCGGCCTCCCTCTTCGCCCGGCTTGCGGACTTTGCCCGCATCCAACAGGCTTGATCGGATGCTGCGATCTTCCCGTCTCCGCGCCCCCTGTCACCGATCGACGCGCCCCTGGTCGGCGCTCGCTTCGGCCCTGGGCGTGGTCTGGCTGGCGGGCTGCGGTGCCGACTTCGTGCTGCCGCCCGACACCGGCACCGGCGTGCGCTACCCGGTCGCGCTCGCGGTCGATCCGAGCCAGCGCTGGCTCTACGCCGTCGGTGCCGACTTCGATCGCGCCTACCACGGCGGCGTGGTCGCGGTGGTCGACACGGTCAACGGCAAGATCGTGCAGCAGGGCCGGGTCGAGGTGCCGCCGTTCGCCTCCGCCGCGCTGCTGGACGTCGACACCGGCGCCGACGGCAAGCCGAGGCGCCGCCTGTGGGTGGCGGCGCGCGACGACGACTCGGTGACGATGATCGACGTCCAGGGCGGCGACGACACCACGCCGCCGACCCTGCATTGCGGCGCCAGCGGCATGGTCGACTGCGCCTCGGCCTGGCGCATCGGCGGCGAGTTGACGGGCGACGAGGACCTCGGCGCCGATCCGGTGGCGCTGGCGATGCAGGTCGGCGACGACGGACGCCGCGTGCTGCATGTCGCCGCGACGGGCAACGGCAAGGTCACGCCGGTCGAGGTGCAGGACCGGGACGGTGGCGGCGTGCTGGCGACCCTGCTGCCCGGCCTCAACCTCGGCTCGGGCCTGGCCGCGCTGCTGGTGGCGCCGCTGTCGCAGCGGATCTACGTCGCGGATTCGCGGGCCAATCGGTTGCATTCCTATGGCCTGGACGACGACGGCAAGGGCGGCCTTCTGCCGACGACCTTCACCGGCGTCGGCCTGCCGCGGGCGAGCAGCTCGGAGTTCGGCCGCGGCGTCGCGCTCTCGTCCGACGAGGGCCGCGTCTATGTCGCCTACCGCAGCCCCAACGCGCTGCTCGTGATCGACGTCGCGCCGACGGCGACGGGCGAGCCGCACGACGTGCTGGTCGACGTGATCGGCCTCGGCGGTCGGCCAGCCCAGGTCGTCGTCGCGCCGGTCGGCCCGGGCGGTCGCGACCTCGTCTACGTCAGCTGCTTCGGCACCGACGACATCTGGGTCGTCGACCCCGAGCTGCGCCGGATCGTGGACGTCATCCGCCTGTCGCACTCGCCCTACGCGCTGGCGATCGCCAATGTGCCGGGGCGCGGCCGGATCCTCTACGCGGCGCTGTTTTCCAAGCACAAGATCGCGGCGATCCCGATCGACGCGAACGCGGCCAACCGCCATGACGTGCTGGAGACGATCCAATGATGCGCGCCCTCGGTCCCTGGCTCGCGCCGGCGCTGCTCGGCCTGTCCGCGCTGGTGTCGGCGTGCACGACGACCACGCCGGCCGTCAGCGACGCGCTGCGCAACCCACGCTCGATCGCCCTGCTCTGCCAGACCGCCGACGGCCCCAAGCCGATCGCCGCATGCAAGGCCGGCAGCGACGTGCGCGCCTACATCAGCGGCGGCAGCATCGGCTCGATCGCCATCGCCAATCCGGCCGCTTCGAGCTGGGTCGACACCGACCTCTCGATCCCGGGCTTCACGCCCAAGATGGTCGGCGATCTGCCCCAGGCGCTGGTCGCTGACCCGCTCGACGGCAGCGTGCTCTATTTCGGTCTCGGGCTGCAGCCACGCTTGGGCCGCCTGCGCCTGCCGGAGCTGGCGATCGACTGGCTCGACCTGGGTTTCGTCCCGGCGGCGTTGGTCGCCGCGAGCAGCGACGGCGCGACGGTGCTCTGGGCCGCCGATCCCACCGGCGCTTCGGTCTGGACCGTGCCGGTCAAGGCCTTCGACGGCGGCGCGACACCGACGCGGATCGACGTCGGCGGCTCGCCCTGGTCGATCGCCGTCAGCGCGCAGGATGGCCGCGCCTTCATCGGCCACCTCGCCCACGACCACCTCACGATCGTCGGCGCCGACGGCAAGGTCGATCGCCACATCAGCCTCGGCGCCCAATGCGGTGACGGCCTCGACAACGACGGCGACGGCAAGACCGATCGCGCCGATCCGGGCTGCGACGACCAACTCGACATGGTCGAAGGCGATGCCGAGCTCGGCGCCCTATGCAGCGACAACCTCGACAACGACGGCGACGGCCACATCGACGCGCTGGATCCCGGCTGTGCCGCCACGCCCACGGTGGACGCGTGCCGCAACGGCATCGATGACGACGGCGACGGCAAGACCGACTTCCCCGACGATCCGGGCTGCATCGGCTTTGGCGGCACCAGCGAGGCGATGGACGCGAGCAGCTGCGGCGACGGTCTCGACAACGACGGCGACGGCAAGACCGACTTCCCCGACGACAGCGACTGCGCCTCGGCCAGCGCCGACAGCGAACGCCAGGCCACGGCCGACAGCGCCATCGGCCCGTGCAACGACGGCCTGGACAACGACGGCGACGGCAAGACCGACTTCCCCGACGACGGCGACTGCGCCGCGGCCCGCGATGGCGGCGAGCTGCGCCTGCCCTGCGCCGACGGCGTCGACAACGATGGCGACGGCAAGACCGACCTGGACGACGAGGCCTGCATCCACCGCGGATCGCCGGCCGAGGTCGCCGATGCGCGCGATCCGGTGCCGACGCTCTCGCTCACCGCCGATGGCAGCCTGCTCTTCATCGGTCACCGCGCCCGCAGCGCGCTGCAGGTGCTCGACACCAAGACGATGACGCTGCTGGCGCCCGCGCACGGCAGCACGACGCCGTTCTTGCGCCCATCACGCCTGGACGCCCGCGACGGGCTCGTCGGCCTGTCGCTGCCCAACCCGCCGCTGGCGATGGCCCAGATCGAGCTCGACGGCCGACCGGCGCTGGCGATGACGCTCTCGCTGACGGGCCTGGTCCTGGCCCAGATCGAGGCTGCGCCCGCCGAGGGTTCGACCGCCTCGGTCGGTGAGCGCTCGATCGCCCTGCGCGAGCAGTCCGAGACGCCGGCCACGACCGCGACCAAGCCCTCGCTGACGGTGGGCAACGTCGGCATCGACCTCGGTGGGGTCGCCCCCAGCCGCTACGCCAACCCCGGCGCGCTCGACACCGACAACGACGTGCGCTACTTCGGCCTGGTGCCGAGCGACGAGCTGCAGGACCACCGCACCGAGATCTGGCGCATGGTCTACCAGGGACGGATCCCCGGCAGCGCGCGCAACGCGGGCCGGATCGTCACGCCGACCTTGCTGGTCGATCCGGCCGCGGATTTCTGCCAGATGGGCGTCGTCCCGGGCGACCTGCTGCTGCTGCATCGCGACGCCGACGCCCTCGAATGCAGCGGCATGCCCGCCGGTACCACGCGTTGGCGCGTCGCCAAGGTCGGGGTCGATCGCCTCTGGATCGAGGCGGGCAGCGGCACGGTCGACGCCGCCGTCACCAGCGCCAACCAGCTCGACCCACCGACCTCCACCCCGGTCGCCGCGCTGGCCCCGGGCTGCTTCGTCGACGGCGGTGCCCGCTACGAGGTCCGCGCCGACGGCTGGCTGGTCATCGGCAGCCGCAGCGGCCTGCTCTCGCGGCGTGGGCGTCGCGACGCGCTCTGCGCCGACTGGAGCAACGACGATCCGCTGATGGCTGCGCGCATCGTGGAGCCGACGCTCAAGGCCGGCGCCGAACCCGCCAACTGTCCGCTGTTGGCCGAGGACCTGAGCGAGCGCATGGAGCAGCGACCCTACGGTGGCGGCGCGGCGGGGCCGACGACGCCGTTCGCCAACGCGGTGTTCCGCCTGCAGATGCAGCCTGGCTGCGTCGCCAGCGACGTCCCCGGCGAGGCACCGCACCTGTTGCCGTCGATGCGTGACGCGACCTGGCGCTACGCCGTGTTCGCGGGCATCCAGCCGCGCGTGATCAATGTCGGCGCAGCGGCGGTCGCGATCGCAGCAGCGCCGCAGCTCGGCATCCTCTACGTCGTCGAGCAGGGCACGGGCGTGCTCGAGGTCGTCGACATCGCCCGGGCCGTCGTCGCGTCGGTGCTCGAGTAGCGTCAGCGTCACGAGCCTGTCAGCGTCACGGCCCGGGGCTGTCCCCGGCGGGCCCGACCCGCTGCACCGCGACCCCCAGCTCGCCACGAGCCAAGATCACCTGCAGCTGCGCGCCGACCGTGGTCGCCGCGGCGTCGTGCAACAGCGCCCCGCTGGTGGGATCGCGGACGATGGCGAAGCCGCGCTGCAGCGCCAGCCGCGGGTCCAACGCCTGCAGCCGCGCTTGCAGCACCGCAAGCCGCTGACGCGGCCGCGCGAGCAGGCGGTCGCCGCCGCCGACGGCGAGCAACCGGCTGTCGAGGCGGGCCAGACGTCGTCGGGCGCGACCATCCTGCAGCGGCGCCGCAGCAGCCAGCCGCCCGAGCAGGCGCTGCAGGGCCAGACGCCCGGCCGCCAGCCTGCGTCGCGGATCTGCGCGCTCCAAGCGCAGGCGCAGCGCGTCGACGCGGCGTCGGCGCCGCGTGGTGCCGCCCAGCGCCGCGCCGGCAAGGCGGCGGCCGAGCTGATCGAGCGCGGCCGCCCTCTCTGCGGTCAGACGATCGCCAGAGAGTCGCGACGCGAGCAGCGACCACTCGCGGCGATCGCGCAGCAGCTGCCGCCGCAGCAGGCCCTCGGCGCGGCGGCGCAGCTCGTCGAGCCGCCCCTGCAGGTCCGTCAGGCGCGGCACCACCATCTCGGCGGCGGCGGTCGGCGTCGGTGCGCGCACGTCGGCGACCAGATCCGAGAGCAGCGTGTCGGTCTCGTGGCCAACGGCGCTGACGACCGGCGTGACGCAGGCCGCGATCGCGCGGGCGACGATCTCCTCGTGGAAGGCCCACAGGTCCTCGATCGAGCCGCCGCCGCGACCGACGATGATGACGTCGCACAGGCCGCTCTGGTCGAGGCGGGTCAAGGCCTCGGCGACGCTGGCGCCGGCGCCAGGGCCCTGGACCTTGGCCGGGGCGACCAGGACGCGCACGGGGTAGCGATCGTGCAGCACACGCAGCATGTCGCGCAGGGCGGCGCCGCCCGGGGCCGTGACGATGCCGACGGTCTTGGGCAGCGGTGGCAACGGCTTCTTGCGCGTGGCGTCGAACAGGCCCTCGGCCTGCAGCTGCTGGCGAAGGCGTTGCAGCGCGGCCCAGAGCGCGCCGATGCCCGCGCGCTCGACCTTCGCCACGACCAGCGAGTAGGTCCCGCCCTGGACCCAGACGTCGAGGTCGCCGGTGCAGATCACCTGGTCGCCGTCGCGCAGCTCGATCCGCTGCCGCTGCATCGTCGAGCGCCAGATCACGGCCCGCAGGCGGCTGCGCTCGTCCTTGAGCTCGAAGTAGAGGTGCCCCGACGACGCCCGCGGCTGGCTGACCTCGCCCTGGACGCGCAGGCCGCGCAGATCGCGGACGCGGCCGGCGATCTCCTGGTTGGTGCGGGTCGGCGTCCACAGCTGGGTCGGCTCAGCCTGCCAGCCGCCGCCATCCGCCTCGCGATCGTCGTCGTTCCAGCTCATGGCCGCAGCGTAGGCGGTGTGGACACGGCCGGGCAAGCGCCTGGGCCGGCGTTCGCGCCGTGCGCGGGTGGGATGGCGGGCTGCAGCGCGCCGGGCTCAGCCCGCGCTGCCACGCGGTTGGACGGCGACGCCGAGCTGGCGCCGCGCCTCGTCGAGCCGCGCGCGGCTCAGCCGCCAGGCTGATCGCGCCTCGAACTCGCTGGCCGGGCGATCGGCGCGCGCCTTGCCGTCGCGTGTCTCCATCGTGAACAGCAGCGAGACGCCCTGCAGGTCGGTCTGCTCGCCGACGATGGCGAAGGTCGGCGCGCCGCGGTGCTTGCGGTCGGCGACGAGCACGAGATCGCCGGCGCGCCAGCGGCTGTCGTCGCCGGCGTCGATGCGCTCGGCGAAGGTGTCGAGGAACACGGCCAACGTCTCGACGTCGAGCACGCGGTTCGGATCGATGTCGCCGGCGCCCTGGCGGCCCGACAGCCCGTAGCGCCGCGGCTCGCGCACGCGGTGGGCAATCAAGGCCGCGCGCAGCGGGAACGCGACCTGATCGAGCGCACGCTCGATCAGATCGGCCGAGTTGCCACGCAGGGCGCGCAGATCCGGCACCGAGCCACGGGTCGGGCGCACGCCACGCGCGATCGCGTCGCGGGCGGCAGCGATCAGGGCGCGACGGGTCGGATCCATCGGTGCGTCGGCGCCGATCGATGCGCGCGGTGCCGGCAGCGAGGCCTCTGCCGGACCGCCAGCCTTGGTCGCCGCCGCGCGGCTGTCGCCGTCGCTCGGGCCGGCGCTGCTCGGCCGCGGCCCGGGAGCGCCGATGGCCGCAGGTGGCAGCGTCTCCTGCCCGGGCTGGGTGGCCCCCAGGTAGCGGCCCGTGGACAGATCGCCGCCGATCTCGACGATCCAGAGCCAGCCGCCACCGACCAGGGCCGTGAGGAGCGCCACACGCTTCCAGACGCCGAAATCCCGGCGCCGAACGCGATGGTTGCCCAACACTGGCCCTGCACGCCGCATCCCGATCTCACGTCCCCATCCTCGCCTCCTGGCACCGTCACGGTGCAGGGGTGCGCACGCCGGGCGCGCGAGGATGTGCCAGGGGGGCGTCTACGGCCCAGGCGGCCTGGGGTCAATGCATGGATCGGAACCGATCGAAATCGCTGAACAGCGAACGAAGCGGGCGCGGCGCCCCCACGTCGACCCCTCTGCAACCGATCGGTCCCACGGCAAAAACCCGGATCACTGTTGCTCGGACGACGATCGTGGCGCTGTCCGGACCCGAGCGGAGCGGCGGGGCGGGAGGCACGAATTGCCCATCGGGGGTCGCGCGCATTGGGTCGGAATAAGGCCTGCCGACGCGGGTTTCGCCCGAACCACCGGCCGGGTTGCGCGAGCGAGCCGACCGCCCTACATTGCCGCGCCCTACGTGGCAGCGCGCGCGAACGCGCGATGGAGGAAGCCCCGATGAGCAACGCGACGGATGCCCCCAAGGGCGCCCCGACCGGACTTCCCGCGTCCCCGACCCTGCTCTATGCGCTGCTGGCGGTGCTGGCGGTGGGCATCGGCGTGGCGCTGTACCTGATCCGGCTCAAGCTGCAGCTCGAAACCGGCCTGGCCGACGCTGCGGCGTGCAACTTTGGCGGCAAGGTCTCGTGCGATCCGGTCATCACGTCGGAGTACGGCTCGGTCTTCGGCCAGCCGATCGCGCTCTACGCGCTGCCGACCTACGCGATGATGGGCTTCCTGGTCTGGCAGGCCATCGGTGCCGTCGGCAACGCCAGCGCCGAGGCACGAGCCAAGGGCGCGCTGGCGCTGCAGGGCGTCGCGGCGCTCGGCGCGGTGACGGTGCTGCACTCGATGTACCTCGCGTACATCAGCTCGGCGGTGCTCGGCTTCTACTGCGCGTACTGCATGACGCTGTACGTCGTGAACATCAGCGCGACCGTGCTGGCGATCGCCGCCGGCCCCAAGACGATCGGCAACGCGCTCTCGGGCGCGATCGACGGCATCAAGGGCGTCCAGCCGCCGGTCGGCCAGGCGATCGCGGTCGCCGCGGTGGTCGGCCTGGTCGGCTGGGTCGCGACCGACCACTTCAAGGGCGTCTGGGAGAAAGACGGCGTCGTGCTGCAGATCTGCAAGACCGACGCCGACTGCGCGCCGCATATCGAGGCCTGCGGCCGCGATCCGCACTGCGCCTGGGCCAAGTCGGGCAAACCCGAGCCCGCCGTCGAGGGCACCGCCGTCGCCGTCGCGCCGGCACAGCAGCAGCAGCCCGCGCCGGGCGCCGCGACCGCCGTCGCCGAGGTGGCACCGCCCGTCGGCAAGGACTGCGCCGACGGCCCCGACTACGATCCCGCCAACGCCCGCATCGCCGGCCAAGAGACCAAGGAAGACGGCTGGACCGAGGTCCACTACCCGATCGACGAGGACTGCGACTTCTTCTACGGCAACCCGAAGGCGAAGGTGACGTTCGTCAAGGTCGCGGACTTCCAGTGCCCGTACTGCCGCTACCTGGCGATGACGCTCGATCCGATCATGAAGGAGTACAAGGACCGCGTCCGCTTCGTGATGCGCCACTTCCCCATGAACGGCCGCTGCAACCCGCGCATGAGCGGCTACGACAAGCACCCCAACGCCTGCGAGGCCAGCTGGGCCGCGCACTGCGCCGGCCTGCAGGGCAAGTTCTGGGAGATGCACGACCACCTGTACGCCAACCAGCAGGCGCTGGACGAGTACAACCTCGACAAGCACGCGCAGACGCTCGGCCTGGACATCGCCAAGTTCCGCATCTGCATGAAGGACCCCAAGACCGACGCCCACGTCAAGAAGGACATCCAGATCGCCTACAAGGGCGCGATCTACGGCACGCCGAAGGCCTACATCAACGGCCGCCTCGTCACGGGCTCGGGCAGCAAGGCGATCTTCAAGTACCACCTCGACCTCGCGCTCAAGGAAGCCGAGGGCGGCGCCCCGGTGGCGGCCGCGGCCGGCGGCAACGAAGCGGTCGCGCCCAAGGGTGACGGCACCCAGATGATCGAGGGCAAGACCGCGAGCAAGACGTTCTACATCGACCCGTTCGAGGCCTCGGTCGGCAAGGACGGCAAGGCCTACAGCAAGCCCGGCGTCAAGCCGGCGCGCGTGGCCTGGGCCACGGCGAAGGCGGCCTGCGAAAAGGCCGGCAAGCGCCTCTGCACCGAGGAGGAGTGGGTCAGCGCCTGCACGGGCACGCCCGCGGTCGACAACAACAACAACGCGCAGTTCGCCGACGACGACGTCGAGGGCAAGATGTACCCGTACGGCGCGTTCTACCAGGCGAACACCTGCTTCGACCAAGGCGACAAGTACCAGGGCAACCCGGTCGCCACCGGCAGCCACGAGCAATGCCGCACGCCGTCTGGCGTCTTCGACCTCGCGGGCAACATCTCGGAGTGGGTCGGCGACACCAAGGAGACCGCGACGCTGCTCGGCGGCCACGCCGCCAGCGGCGAGGGTGCGCGCTGCAACGATCGCGCGTTCACGCCGGGCATCGGCCGCCGCAACCAGACGACGGGCTTCCGCTGCTGCGCAGACAGCAACGTGGCGTCGGCCCCCGTCCAGGAGGCCGCGCTCGAACCCGTGCTCGAGTCGTACAAGGGCCAGATGGTCCCGGACTTCGAGGCCACCGACAGCGAGGGCAAGACCGTCCGCAGCCGCGACTTCAAGGGCAAGGTGACGCTGCTGAACTTCTTCGCGAGCTGGTGCGGCCCGTGCAAGAAGGAGTTCCCCTACCTCGTCAAGTACGACGAGGAGATGCGCAGCAAGGGCTTGCAGATCATCGGCGTCGGCGTCGACAACGAAGCGAGCGCGAGCCTGGAGTTCGTCAAGGGTTACAACGCTGCGTTCCGCATCATCACCGACCCGGACTCGATCCTGATGGGCACGATGATGGTGTACTCGATGCCCTCGACCTTCTTGATCGACAAGGAAGGTCGCATCGTCTACACGCACACCGGCTTCAAGCCCGAAGAAGACGAAGCGCCCCTGAAGGCTGCGATCCAGAAGCTGCTCTAGGACCATGCGGACGACTGCAGCGGCGCTGGTGGCGCTCTTGGTCACCAGCGCCGGCTGCGCCCGCGAGCGCAAGCCGACCCCCGTCATGTTCGCCGAGCTTGCGCCTGGCGTCGCCTACGCCACGATGCGCGTCGAACCGGGCGACGGCAGCCAGGGCTCGGACGTCCACGTCCTTCGGCTCGAGCCCAGCAAGGCGGAGCTGGTCGTGGTCCACGACGAGAAGCTCAACGACGCCGCCGGCTTCCGCAAGGCGGCCAACGCCATCGCCGCGGTCAACGGCATCTACTTCGATCCGCAATTCAAGCCGCTGGGCCTGCTCGTCAGCGGCGGCGTCGAGCTCAGCCGCCTGCGCCGGGTGGACCACGGCGTGTTCGCGCTGGCGGGCGGCAAGCCGAGCCTGCAACACGCCAAGGCCTACAAGGCGCCGGCCGGGCTCGAATTCGCGGTCGAATGCGGCCCGCGATTCGTCGTCGGCGGCGTGGTGCAGCAGGTGCGCGAGAGCTTCGCCCGACGCACGGTGATCGGCGGCGATCGCGACGGCAACGTGCTGCTGGCCGCGAGCGTCGGCGTGCTGCGGCTGCGCGATCTGGCCAAGGCGATGGTCGCGACGCCAGAGGCGGGTGGCATCGCTGCGGTCGATCTGCTCAACCTCGATGGCGGCAGCTCGACGATGTTCGACATGGAGATCGGGAGGTTGCAGGTGCGTGTGCGCTCACCGATCCGCATCCCGGTGGGCATCGCGGTGCGGGCGCGGACGCAGGCAGGCGGGGCGGCGACTGTGCCTCCCACCCCTTGATCAGGGATTCGCCAACGCCCCGCAATGCTGCTATCCTCTCTCGCCCCTTGCGCGGTTCGGGCCATGGTCCATGGCGATTCCGCGTGTCCGCGTGCTGAGTCGTGGCGACGCCGGGGTGCGCCGCTGCTGGAGGAGACCGTGATCTTCGCGAACCACAAGCCAGGTCGTGTCGCGGCCTGGATGGTGCTGATCGCCACCCTGCTCGGGCCCGTCGGCGTGCCGACGCCGGCGCTGTGGTCGATCGGCAGCGCATGGGCGCAGAGCGCCAATCGTCCGGGCCTCGCAGTGATCCCGCTGTCGCGCCGCGACGGCGTGGGTGCCTTGGCCGCCGCGCGCGTCGAGGAGTACCTGCGGGCGATGGTCGAGGCCGGCGGGCAGGTCACGCTGGTGGCGCCCGACGTGGTCGAGAGCGGCCGCGCACGGCGTGGCAGCGCGCGGACCGCGTCGGCGACCCAGACCGAGGCGCAGAAGAACCTCGACAAGGCGGACGAAGCCCTGATCGCCGGCCGTGACGGCCTGGCCTCCGGCGAGGATCTCGAGACGGCCTACGCCCTGCTCGAGGCCTCGATCGCGCGCTTCGAGAAGTACTTCGTGGAGTTGGTCGACTTCACCAAGCTCGTCGACGCCTATGTCCGCGCGGCCGACGCAGCCCTGAAGCTGGGCAAGAAGAACGAGGCCAAGGCCAACATCACCAAGGCGGTGACGATCCAGCCGACGCTCGTGCTCGACCGCAAGGCCTCGGAGGACCTGCGGGAACTGGTCAAGACGACCCGCGAGACGCTCGCAGGGCGCAAGGCCGGCACGATCGCGGTGACGGCCAACGTCGAGGGCGCGCAGCTCTTCGTCGACGGCGTGAGCATTGGCGACCTGCCCGCCGAGGCCAAGGACCTGTACCCGGGCACACACTTCGTCCAGGTCAAGAAGGAAGGCGCCGAGACCTGGGGCAAGGCCGTGACCGTGCGCGGTCGCCAGGTCAAGCTCGCGGCCAAGCTCGACGTCGAGGAGGACGAGGGCACCGAGATCGCGATCGCCGTCCGCTTCGACGACATCAAGCCCGTGGCCGAAAAAGGCAACTTCCACGAGAAGCTGGCCAAGAACTTCTCGTTCATGTTCAGCAAGCAGCTGCGGGCCCGCTTCCTGCTCTACGGCGTGTTGGCCAAGTCGGCGCGTGGCATCGAGCTGCACCTGTTCCTGTTCGACGCCACGGTGCGCAAGTTCGCGGCGCTCGACCCGGTCGAGTTCTCGGCGAACCTGTCGAACATGCAGATGAAGATCCTCGAGGCCGAAGGCCTGATCCGCGCCGCGGTCGCCTCGTTCCCCGAGAAGAACGAGGTCATGGAGCAGCCCGCGGTGTTCGCCCGGACCACTGCGGCGACGTCGGGCCCCGGCACCACGACCAGCCCGACACCTGGCCCGCCTCCGGTCTACGTGCCGCCGACGCCCACGCCGACGCCGACGCCCACGCCGACGCCGACCCCCACGCCGACGCCCGAGCCAGAGCCGGAGCCGGAGCCGAAGCCGACGTCTCCGGTGGTCACGGGACCGCAGACGACACCTCGGACCCCCGTGCGCCCGGCGAAGGACCCGTACGCGGACCTGGTCAAGAACGACGAGGACGAGAGCATCGTCAAGAAGTGGTGGTTCTGGACCGTGCTGGGTGTGGTGGCAGCCGGCGGCGCCACGGCGGCGGTGGTGCTGATGAACCAGCAGACCGATGCCTCGCCGAACTTCAAGGTGGACGCCATCTACCAGCCCTGACGGATCGTCACGGTCGACAATGACGGCATCGGAGCGCGGCCAGCGCGCCGCCAGCGCACAAGCGCAGTGATGATGGGAGGATGCAGATGCAAGCAATCTCGACCATGCGAGCCCGGACCCGCTCGTGGTTGGCGTCGACCGCCGCGTTCGGCGCCGTGATCGTCGCAGGTGGCTGCAGCCCGGAGGTCGCGGAGCCCGTGCAGGGCCTCGCGGTCGTGATCAAGGGCCCGCTGGGCGCCGAGAGCCCGTTCGCCGACCCCAACGCCGCGTTCCTCGCGCTGGTCGCCGAGGGCCCGGGCATCCCGACCGATCCCGCGCTCGCGCCAGCCGTGGTGCAGCCGTTGAACAAGGCCGGCATGACGCTGGCGATGCCGTCGGTGCCCTATGGTGTCGCGCGGCAGATCCGCGTCGACATCTACCCGGCGGACGCCAACGGCCTGCCGACGTTCCCCGTCATCGGCCGCGGCCGCACCGCGCCGATGGACGTCAACCAGGGCCAGACCTTCTTGACCTCGGCCTTCGTCACCCGGACCAACGGCTGGGCCACGCCGATCACCGACGAAGGCGCCGAGTCCGCGACCGACGCCCGCATCGGCGTCGCCGCGGTCCGCCTCGCCGACAGCACCGTCCTGCTGGCCGGCGGCGGCAGCTTCAAGCCTGGCGCGAGCAACCCGTTCGACCCGAGTTCCTACGACAAGCTCAGCAACTCGGTGCTGCTCTACGACGTCGCGACGCGCAAGCTCGGCAACCTCTCGATCCCGCCGATCTCGGCCACGCTGACCACGCCGCGCACGCAGATGGCGACCGCCACCGGCCCGGACGGCCAGGTCGTCTTCGTCGGCGGCTACGTCATGGGCGATCTCGGCCCGGTCGCCTCGAACCTCGTCGAGTACTGGGACCCCAAGGAGGCCAAGATCAAGCAGGCCACCTCGGGCTCGCCGCACCTGCTCTACCCACGCGCGCACCACTCGGTGACGCGCCTGTTCGACAACCAGACGTACTACCTGGCCGCTGGCGGCAAGGGCGCCAAGGCCGAGGCCAGCGCGACCTGGGAGATCTGGGACCCGCTGCACGGCGTGACGGCGCAGGGCCTGCTGGCCAAGCCGCGCTGGAACCACGCGGCGGTGCGCCTGCCCGAGCGCGACGGCGGCTACGTCATGCTGATCGGCGGCGAGAACGACGCCGGCCCGATCGCGGACTTCGAGGTGCTGCGCTACGACAACGTCGGCAACATCTCGTACCTGGGCAACAAGAAGGTCACCTGCTACTGCGGCACGACCACCTACAACGGTGCGGACTCCAACGACAAGTGCGCCGCCCTCGCGGGCCAGGCCGGGTGCAGCCAGTTCACCTGGGAGCCGCTGCTGCGCACCTTCGAGCCGGCGATCGGCCGGACGATGCCGGGCGCGGTCTTCGTCACCACCGAGACGACGGCGCAGATCTGGATCGTCGGCGGCTTCGCCGACGCCGCGCACAAGCAGCCGCTGTCGCGCGTCGACGTCTTCGATCTGGCCACGGGCCAATGGCTGCCGGCCGTCCCGGCGCTCGAAGCGCCGCGCGGCGCGCCGATGGTGGACGCGACGATCGCCGGCGGCGAGCGTGGCCGCGTCGTCGTGGTCGGCGGCCTCGACGCCGCCGGCAAGACCGTCGAGAAGGCCGAGGTGCTCAGCTACGAGGCCGGCAGCGGCGTCAAGCGCGAGTGGGCGGACGGCACGGTCCCTGGCGGTGGTCGCGTGCTCGGCGCCGCGGTGGCGGTGCGGACCGGCCACGTCCTGGTGGTCGGCGGCGCGACCGGCGACGGGGCGACCTACAGCG
The DNA here is from genome assembly GCA_964586155.1 of uncultured Enterobacteriaceae bacterium. Taxonomy (GTDB): domain Bacteria; phylum Myxococcota_A; class UBA9042; order UBA9042; family UBA9042; genus SXNM01. The sequence continues at coordinate 16,553 of CAZPHC010000033.1, forward strand.
CCGTGACCAAGATGGGGCTCTACAACCCGCGCTGAACCGGCCCTCGGGGGCGAGACGCTCGGGGTGGGCGGGCACATCGGCGGATGGATGACCGCAGGACGACGGGAGGGACGGTTGCAACGGAGTCGACGGCGACCCTCTGAGCTGCTCGTCGCGACCGTCACCCTGACGCTGCTGGCGCTCGTCTCGGCGCTGGCCCCCCGCGCCGAAGCCGTCGTCGTCGGCAGCTACCCGACCCAACCCAAGGCGTGGAAGGTGCGCGGCCGCGCCGTGCAGCTCGGCGCCAGCCTCGTCACCAACACCAGCGACAAGCGCTTCAACGACAAGCTCAAGCCGTCGTCGTCCGACAAGGTCCAGGCCAACGAGACGATGCCGAGCGACGCGGTCATCGTCGGCGCCTACCTGTTCTGGGGCGGCTCGGCGCCGGGCACCTCGTTCAACCCGCAGGTCGACACCACCGCGTCGTTCACCGTCGCCGACGGCTTCAACGTTACGCTGACCGCCGACAGCTGCGACACCCGCACCATCGGCCCGCAGGGCGGCTTCGATCCGGGCGCCCACTTCTACTGCCGCAAGGACGTGACCTCGCTGATCGCGGCGCATCCGGGCACGAGCAGCTACAACGGCACCTACGAGGTCGGCGGCGTCGACGCGCGCGTGGCCGCGATCTCGAACACCTGCAACGGCTCCAAGCCCAACCCGATCTGCACCCAGCCCGAGACGACCTGCTGCGCCCCGGAAGATCCGTTCTGCCAGTCGCGCCACGCCAGCTGGTCGTTGGTGATCGTCTACGACACGAAGAATTCCGAGACCGTGCAGCGTGACATCTTCCTCTACGACGGCTTTGTCCTGCTCGACGAGAACGACACCAGCGCCGGCCAGCTCAAGGTCGGCGTGCAGGGCTTCTTCTTCGGTGATCCGTCGCAGGCCCAGCTGTCGTACTACGCGATGGAGGGCGACTACCAGCTCGGCAACCCGTACCAGGATCCACCGGGCGGCTGCGACAGCGCTCCGTGCGCCACCTGCTTCGACTTCGTCTCGTTCAACGGCGTCAAGCTGACGGGCGGCGCCGGCAACAACGACGCCAACAACATCTTCAACGGCACACCGGAGCCATCGATCGACCTCGACTCGTTCGACGTCTCGCCGATGCTCAAGCCCCAGGACAGCACGGCGACGCTGCTGATCAGCTCGGGCGACGGCGACATCACCAACAACGGCGCGACCAGCGCTGCGGGCAACGGCGAGCTGATCCTCTACGGCTACACGCTGCTGCAGATCGACCGCTTCGCGCCGATCCTCAAGAACCCGCAGACGGTCTACAGCGTCAACGCCACCGAGGCGGCGCCGGGCGAAGAGCTGACGTATACGGTCGACCTGCTCAACATCGGCCAGCTCGACGCCAACCCGACCGTGCTGCGCCTCGACGTCTTCCCGCCGCCCGGCACCTCGTACGTCGCCGGCAGCACGACCGTCGGCTCGGTGCCGGTCGCTGACGTCGGCGGCAAGTCGCCGCTGCAAGCGGGCCTGGACCTCGGCAACCTGACCAGCACGACGGGCAACGCCCAAGGCCGCAAGGTCTCGTTCAAGGTCAAGGTCCTGGCCAGCCCGCCGGTCACGGACATCGTCAGCACGGCGATCGCGGACTACACCTACAAGGGCACGGTCCAGACCTTCAACGACCAGATCCAGACCAACACGACGACGGTGAAGATCACCGAGCCGAAGCTGGCGACGCCGACGCTGACGGTCTCGCCGACGGCCGTGGCCCCGGGTGGCGCGGTGTCGTGGACGCTGCGGCTCGAGAACGCGTCGCCCAACGCCGTGACGATCGAAGCGTTCGAGGTCGATCTGCCGGCCGAGGTCGTCTTCGGCGCGGTCAAGGCGCCGCTCGGCGTCGACAAGTCGAGCACGACCGGCGGCGCCAACGGCACGGGCATCGCCCGCGTCGAGTCGATCGCGCTGGCCGCGGGCGAGAAGGTCGACATCGTGATCAGCGCGACGGTGCGCACCGTGGCGCAGTTGCAGGCCCTCGGCATCACGACGCTCGACGGCCACGCGGTCCTGGCGCAGGCCAAGGTGCTGCTCGGCGGCAAGACGCTGCTCTCGGACGATCCCAACACCAGCGGCGGCGCCGACCCGACCATCTTCAAGCTCTCGGTCAAGGCCGACCTCAGCGCGTCGAGCAAGGAGGGCAAGGACCTCTCGAGCGACACGCCGCTGCTCGCCGGCGACACGATCCAGTTCTCGATCAACATCGTGAACCAGGGCCCGGGTGACGCGATCGTCAACCTCAGCGACGTGCTGCCCGCGGTGCTGGAGTTCGTCTCCTCGCCGGAGCCGGAGCTGCAGCACAACGCCGGCGTCCTGACGGCGAACAACCTCGCGGTCAAGGCCGGCCAGACGCGCGGCCTGCTGATCGTGGCGCGGGTGCGGGCCGATACGCCCGCTGGCAGCAAGTTCGCCAACGTCGCCACGCTGGCGCCGACCGACGGCGGCGCGCCAACGCTGGTCCAGACCGGCACCTTCACCGTCACCGGCGGCCCGGATCTCTCGACCTCGCTCAAGGCCGTGCAGGATCTGAACGGCGGCGACGTCGAGCCCGGCGATACGCTGCGCTACAGCATCGTGCTGACCAATTCCGGCAAGCTGCAGAGCGGCGCGATCCAGCTCGTCGACCCGCTGCCGGCGGGCCTGACCGACGTCAGCAACGTCACCGGCGGCGGCACCTTCGACGCCGCGACCAAGTCGGTGCTCTGGTCGCTGTCGTCGCTCTCGGGCAACGGCGGCAAGGTCGTCGTCAGCTTCGACGCCAAGGTCAGCGCGACGATCGCCAACGGCACCAAGATCGAGAACATCGCCACCGCGACCGCGACCGAGCTGGCGCAGCCCGTCGTCGTCAGCGCCGCGCTGCAGGTCAACGCCCAGCCCGTGGTCTCGGTCTTCGAGCTCTCGGCCGCGGCCAAGGGCGGCGCGTTCGTTCCCGGCGCCGAGGTCACCTGGACGCTGGCGCTGCAGAACACCGGCAAGGGCGCCCTGCTCGCGCCGACGATCACGTTGCCGATCGACCCGATCGTCAAGGTCACGAGCGTCGCGGGCGACGGCGGCAGCTTCGTCGGCAACAGCGTGACCTGGACGCCAGGCGACCTGATCGCGGGCCTGGCGCCCCAGATCCTGCTGGTCAAGGGCACGATCGCAGGCGTGGTCAACCAGGGCACGAGCGTGACGGCCCAGGCGACGCTGTCGGCGGGCGGCCTGGCGTCGAGCCTCACCAGCGACGATCCGACCAAGCCGGGCAGCAACGATCCGACGGTCTTCGCCATCGAGTCCGCGCCCGTGATCACGATGACCAAGGCGTTGCTCGACCTCAACGGCGGCATCGTCCAGGGCGGCGACGCCATCCGCTACACCATCACCGTCAGCAACAGCGGCAACAGCCCGGCCAGCGAGCTGCTGGTCAAGGACGTGCTGAGCCCCTTCCTGACCCAGGTCAACGTCATCGGCGGCAGCTTCGACGCGGCCACGAGCACCGCCAGCTGGAAGCCGCTGGTCCCGCTGCAGCCGGGTGATCCGCCGCTGCAGGTGGTGGTCGAGGCGGTGGTGCAGGCCTCGACGCCGAGCAAGACCTCGATCAGCAACGTCGCGACCGCGACCTTCGTGCAGACGCCCGGCTCGGCGAGCTCGAACAGCGTCAGCTTCGTGGTCGAGAACCTGCCGGACTTCGGCAAGACGACCAAGGCGGCCTCGGCGGCGATCGTCGACGCCGGCGAGCTCGTCGAGTGGACCATCTCGGTCGAGAATTCCGGCAACCTCGCGGGCACGGGTGTCGTCGTCAGCGACACCGTCGCGCCGGACCTGACGGACGTGGTCGCCGAGGGCGGCACCTTCGTCGCGGCGACGGGCAAGGCCAGCTGGAGCGTCGGCACGCTCGCGCCCGGCGCCAAGGCCACGCTCGTGCTGCGGGCGCGGGTCAAATCTCCCGGCGTCGACGGCGCGCAGATCTGCAACCAGGCCGTGATCACGGCCAACGAGAACACGACGCCGTCGCTGAGCTCGGCCCCGGGAGGGACCTTCGACGGCAAGCCGACCTGCTTCACCGTGCGCGCCAGCCCCAAGCTCGTCTTCGAGAAGCGGGTCCTCGCCGATCCGACCGGCACCCTGCTCAACGGCAGCCTGGTCAAGCCCGAGACGGCCCTTCGCTACGAGCTGCGGGTGCGCAACACCGGCAACGCCAACGCCGAAAACCTGCGCCTGAGCGACGTCGTGCCCGAGTCGCTGGTCGAGGTCGTCGCCGAGGCCAGCGGCAGCTTCGACGAGGGCACGCGCACCGTGACGTGGCCCGAGATCCCGCTGCTCGGCGTGGGGGCCAACGAGGTCGCGGTGGTGACCTTCCGCGCCAAGGTCGGCAGCGCGCTCGACAACGGCCTGCCGATCGCCAACCAGGCCAAGCTCGAGCATAGCGGCAGCAACGGCGTCGCCTTGCTCTCGGACGATCCGCAGACCGCGGCGCCGACCGATCCGACGCAGATCACCGTCATCTCGAACATCGACTTCAGCAAGGCGACCAAGACCTTCGTCGACGACAACGGCGGCGACGTGCGCCCCGGCGACGTGCTCACGTTCACCATCGCGCTGGCCAACGACGGCGACGCCATCGGCAAGCAGGTCGTGGTCAAGGACGTGATGGATCCGCGCTTCACCGACATCCAGCCGCTCGACGGCGGCGTCCTCAACGCGGGCACCGTCACCTGGGCGCTCGGCGAGATGGCGCCCGGCGTCGCGGCCAAGGTCCGGGTCAAGGCGCGCCTGATCAAGCCGCTGGCGGACGGCACGATCGTCAGCAACCAGGCCCAGATCACCGCCTCCGGCTTCGTCGCGCCCGTGCTGACCGACGCGAACCTCGGCACCCCCGAGCGCGAGCCGACGCAGGTGCCGGTCAAGGCCGTGGTCGACCTGCAGGGCAGCTCGTGGACCGTGCTCGACGAGAACGGCGGCACCGTGGAGCCCGGCGACCTGCTGACCTTCACCCTGACGCTGCGCAACGTCGGCGACGCGCTCGCGGTCGCGACGCCGGTGCAGGCGATCTGGGGCGTCGGCCAGCTCGGCGAGGTCACGGCCTTCGACGGCGGCGTGATCGACGGCGACAGCGCGGCCTGGACCGTGCCGCTGATCGGCATCAGCCCGACCGGCGACGTCAAGCTGCAGCTGCGCGGTCGGGTCAAGGATGGCTTGCAGAACGGCACCAAGATCAGCGTCGTCGCGGTGCTGCCGGGCGTGCAGCCACCGCCCGAGATCGCGGTGCTGGTGCAAGCGGTGCCGAACCTGACGACCTCGGTCGGCACGGTCGACGACGAGAGCGGTTGGCTGGCCAAGATCGGCCAGGCCGGCCCGGGCCACGTCCTGCGCTACGAGATCACGGTCAAGAACAGCGGCAAGGCCGCCGCCAACGACCTCGCCGTGCAGCTGCCGCTCGGCGGCGCGTTCGCCAACCTGACGATGGTCACGCCGGGCGCGGTCAACGGCACCGCCGCGAGCTGGACGCTGCCGAGCCTCGGCGCCGGCGCCAGCGCGAGCTTCGTCGTCCGCGCCACGCTGCGCAGCGACGTCGTCGACGGCACCGCCGTCACGCCGAACGCCACGCTGAGCGCCACCGATCTGCAGCCGCCCGTGACGCTGGCGATGCCGCCGGTGGTCGTGCTGTCGCGGCCGATCCTGACGCTCAAGAAGGTGATCGAGGACGTCAGCGGCGGCGACCTCTTCCCCGGCGACGGCGTGCGCGTCCTGCTGACGGCGGCCAACGTCGGCACCGCGCCTGCGGCCCCGTTGACCCTGCGCGACGACCTGACGAGCAAGCCGCTGACCGAGCTGCAGCCGCTGGCCGGCGGCGTCGCATCGGGCCAGGTGCTGACCTGGACGATCCCGAGCCTGCTGCCCGGCCAGACCGTGACGGTGTCGGCCCTGGCCAAGCTGGCCAAGGGCACGCCGAGCGGCGGCGAGCTGGTCAACGTGGCCGAGGCCAGCGCCGCGGGCGCCGACACCGTCGTCAGCAACACCGCCACGCTGCCGGTGGTGTACCCGACGCTCTCGGTGCTCGCGGGCTTTGTGCCCAAGACCGTCGGCGCGGTGCCGGCGCAGCCGGGCGACGAGCTCGAGCTGCGGGTCGAGGTCACGGCCGACGGCAGCAGGCCCGCCAAGGACGTGCAGGTCGTCGTGCCCATCGACGCGTCGATCTTCGAGGTGCTGCCGGCGCCCGGACTGACCTACCAGGCCGCAGCGAGCGTGGTCGTCTTCGCGCCAGGCAGCAACGCGGCGCTGGCGACCATCGCCGCCGGCAAGACCGCCACGCTGTCGATCCCGCTGCGGGTCAAGGCCACGGCGCTGGACGGCGCGATCGCCAGCTCGGTCGCGACCGCGCGCGAGGGCGTGACGGCGCTGCCTTGGACCAGCCCGGCCGCGACGATCGCCATCGCCAGCGTGCCCAAGCTCTCGCTGCGCAAGACCGTCGTCGACCTCAACGGCGGCAAGGTCAAGCCCCTCGACACGCTGCGCTACACGCTGCAGGTGCAGGTCGATGGCGCGGCGGCGGCGCGCGACGTCGTGATCCGCGACGCCCTGCCTGCGGGCCTCGAACCGGTCGCGATCGGCCAGGGCGGGACCAACGTCGGCGGCGAGCTCGTCTGGACCGGCGCCGAGGTCGCGGGCCTGGCGCTGCTGGTGCCGGGCGAGACGGTCACGCTGCAGGTCGACGCGCGCGTCAGCGCCAACCACGCGGACGGCGACGTCATCAGCAACCAGGCCACCGGCATCGCCAAGGGCCTCGTGACCGCCGTGCTCTCGGACGATCCGACGACGGCGGCGCAGCTGGATCCGACGAGCGTCACGGTGCGCATCGCCAGCGCGCTCGGCGCGTCGAGCAAGATCGCGACGGACCTCAACGGCCCACCGCTGCTGCCGGGTGACGTCATCCGCTGGCGCATGACCGTGGTGGCGACCGCAGCCGAGCCGCTCAGCGGAGCCCGCCTGGTCGACGCGATGCCGGCCGGCACGAGCTACATGCCGGGCAGCACGCGGCTCAACGGCGTCGTCGTGCCCGATGTCGGCGGCAAGGCGGCGATCACGAGCGGTGTCGCCGTCTCGAGCCCGGGCGCCGCCGAGGGCGTGCTGCTCAGCGGCGCCGAGAACGCGGCGATCGTCGAGTTCGACAGCCGCGTCTCGCCGCAGAGCCAGAGCGGTGACCGCATCGACAACCTCGCCACCGCGATCGCCACCGGCGTGCCGCCGACGCCGGTCGGACCGGCAGGGCTGCCCGTGGGCTCGGGCCCGTCGCTGGCGCGCTTCGTCAAGACCGCCGAGCTGCTCGACAAGGACGGCGACGGCCTCGCGGTCGACGGCGAGGAGATCCGCTATGTGCTGCGGGCCCGCAACGACGGCCAGGCCGCCGCGCAGGACGTCGTGCTGCTCGACCCGCTGCCGCCGGGGGTCGTCCCGGTCGCGGGCAGCCTGGTGCTCGACGGCAAGCCGCGCACCGACGCGAGCGACGCCGACGGCGCGGCCTTCGTCACCGTCGATGGCACGACGTCGGTCCGCTTCGAGCTCGGCACCATCGAGGTCGGCGCGCTGCGCGAGGCCAGCTTCCGCGTCCGGGTCGGCTCCGACGCCACGATCCTCGCGAACCAGGCCATCGCCAGGGCCAAGGGCGTCGCCGACGAGCCCTCGGACGCCGACGACGACCAGAGCAACGGCGACCAACCGACCTTGGTCCCGGTCAAGGGTCAGGCTCCGGCGCTGGCGGTGAGCAAGTCGGTCAGCGACGACGACGGCGGCAAGGTCCGCCCCGGCGACGCCCTGCGCTACACGATCCGCCTGCGCAACAACGGGCCCAAGCCGCTGACGCAGCTCAGCCTGGTCGACGACCTGCCCAAGGGCCTCGAGCCCAAGCTCGACGATGTCCTGCTGCCGCCGGGCGCGCAGTTCAGCTTCACGGTGGGCGAGGGCCCCGGAAGCGGCCGCCTGCGGGTCACGGCGCTCGCGGTCGGCGACGGCGAAGAGGCGACGATCTCGTTCCGCGTGGGCGTCGCCAGCAACGCCGCCGACGGCTCGTCGATCTGCAACCGCGCCCAGGCCGTCGTGGCGCCAGCCGCCGGCGATGGCACCGCCACACCGTGGCAGCTCGACAGCCAGGTCGCCTGCGTCACCGTCGGCGCGGTCGCCGGCAGCGCCAGCGCGCGCGGCTACGTCTTCGAGGACGGCGACAGCCAGGACGGCGTGTTCGGCAGCGACGACCTGCCCTTCGCCGGCTGGCAGGTCGTGGTCGGACCGATCGCGGGCGAGGGCCCGACGGCGACGGCGATCACCGAGGCCAACGGCCGGTTCCAGATCCCCGCGATCGCCGCCGGCGGCCATCGGGTGCAGGTCCTGTCGCCGAGCGGCACGGTCTTCAGCAGCGCGACCTTCGAGGTCCAGGCCGGCACGACCGCGACCCTGGCGCTCGCGATCAAGCCCAATGGCCGGGTCTACGACGCGCGCACGGGCGCACCGGTCGAGGGCGTGCGCGCCTACCTCTTCTACGACGACGCCGATCCGATCGCGCCGGGCCAGCTCGTCGACGCCGCCACGCTGCCCAAGGGCCAGCAAGGCCAGCGCCTGGACAGCAGCGGCGCCTACATCTTCCAGCCGCCAGCGGGCCGCATCTATCGCGTCGACGTCGCGTCGGCCGGCCGCCCCGTGGCCTTCCCCTCGACCCAGCGCGCGCCCGAGGCCGGCATCGCCCGCGTCACAGGCAGCGGATTCGTCGACGCCGCCCGCGAGCCGCAGGCGGGCGCGCAGTCGCCGTATTGGCTGCGCTATACGCTGCAGGGCGGCGGCAAGAACGACGAAGCCGGCAGCCCGGTGCCGCCGCGGCGCAACCACATCCCGGTCGACGCCTTCTCGGACGCGATCCGCATCTCGCTGCACCTCTCGCGCCAGGCGGCCGCCACCGGCGAGATGGTCCACGCGACGATCACGGTCGAGAACCGCAGCAACGTCGGCATCGTCGCCAGCCCGCTCGACGCGACCGGCGGCGCCCTGCTGCGCGCCGCGCTGCCGCGCGGCCTGGGCCTGGTCCAGGGCTCGCTCGCGGCCAGCTTGACCGAGCAAGGCAGCGACAAGGGCAAGCGCATCACGACCGCGCCGATCGAGGGCCCGATCGTGCAGATCCGCCGCATCGCGCCGGACGGCACCCCGCTCGGCCTGGATCTGCCGGCCGGCAGCAAGCTCGTCGCGCGCTTCGCGGTGGTCGTCGGCCCCGACGCCGAGCTCGGCAGCACGACCGAGTCGCGGGCGCAGCTGTTCAGCCTCTCGGGCTCGGCGCTGACGCAACAGGCCACGGCGAAGCTGCTGGTCGACGCCGACCCGATCTTCGACCGCGGCACCGTGCTGGCCCGCGTCTTCTGCGACGACGACGGCGACGGCTGGCAGAGCAACGGCGAGGCCGGCGTCTACGGCGCCCGCGTCTACGCCGACAACGGCCACTACGCCGACAGCGACGTGCACGGCCGTCTGCACCTGGTCGACCTCGAGCCGGGCAACCACCTGTTCAAGCTCGACGTCGAGAGCCTGCCGCCGGGCAGCGTGCCGACCACCGACGTCAAGCGCGTGCTGTGGATCTCGCGCGGCGTCGGCCTCTCGCTGCGCTTCGGCGTGCGTTGCGCCCTCGAGACCGCGCGCCCCGCCACCGTGCGGCTGGCCGAGGTCAAGTCCGACGCCAAGCTCGCCGAGCGCGCCGAGGGCCCGGGCGTGGTCGAGGTCCACGGCGTCGTCGCGACGATGGCGGTCTGGGTCGACGGCCGCGAGCTGCCGCCCCATCGCGTGTCCGCTGCGCTCGCCCTGCCCGGCGTCGAGCCGCCGACCGAGCTTCCGCCCGAGGCGACGGCCATCGCGCTCGACGCGCGTGCGCCGCTCAACGTGCACGTCCGCACCGAGGGCTCGTTCGACGGCCACGAGGTCGAGGTCCGCTTGCTCGACGGCGGCAACGCGTTGGGCAGCCACGTCCACCTCGAGCGCAACGCCGGCGCGCCGCCCGCGCGAGTCACCGTGCGCCTGCCGGCCAGCAGCCTCATCGCGGGTCGGCGCTACGCCGTGCAGGTCCGCGGCACCACGCGCTACGGCGCCGGCGCCTCGAGCGCCTGGTTGCCCTTCGCCGCCGCTGCGGCCGCAGATCCGACGCCGCAGCCGTGGCGACCGGCGCTGCTGCCCGAGCGTGTCCACGTCAACGGCACGGCGATGGAGCTCGTCGACGGCCAGTTCTCGGCCCGGATCGAGCGGCCCAAGGACGGGCGCGTGCTGGTCGGCCTGCGCGACGCCCGGGGCGCCTCGCGCGACGCCTACATGACGCTCGGCACGTCGTTGCGCAGCGACCGGGTGCCTGCGCCGGACGCCGGCCCGACAGCGCCAGCGGCCCAGGCCGTGGCGGCGATCGTCGTGCCACCGGCGCCGACCCCCGCGCCTGCGGCCAGGCCCGAGCCCGAGCCGGCCCCCGCGCCTGCGGCCAGGCCCGAGCCCGAGCCGGCCCCCGCGCCCCGGCCCGCGCCAGCGACGACGCCGCGCCCCGCCGCGGTCCGTGCGCCGGTCGACGCGCCGATCAACTTCGAAGACACTACGGGCGTCCGCATCGGCGGCGTGATGCTGCAGCCGGCCAAGGGCGCCATCGGCGTCCGCGCCCCGGCGGCGACGCTGCCGCTGGTCGACGGTCGCCTGGTCGCCGAGCCCGTGCTCTCGGTCACCGGCGTGCCCGACGCGGCGGTCGAGGCTGCGGTGGTGCTGATGGACCGCGACGGCCGCGTGCTCGTGCGCGGGCCGGTCGACGTGCCGCTGCCGGCGACGTTCGTCTGGTCGGCGCCGACGACGGCCAAGCTGGCCCCGGGCCGCTACGGCATCGCGGTCGAGGTCCTGGTCCGCGACCAGGGCGGCCTGATCGGCTGGCGCTCGCCGCCGCGGACGCTGGACCTCACCGAAGACGGCACGGCGTTGGTGCCCGACGGTGCGCCCGAGCGCGTCGTGCGGGCCGAGATCTTCGGCCAGGATGGCTCGGTCAACGACTCGCTCTTCGACTGGCTGCGCCGCACGGCCGACAAGGTCGCCGGCGACGACCTGATCCTCGTCAGCCTGCATGCGGGCGGTCCGAGCGCGCAGAAGCGAACCGAGGCGGCCAAGGGTGCCGTGCGCGACGCGCTGCGCAAGGCCGGCGTCGCCGCGGACCGGCTCGTGGTCGTCGCGGCGGGCGCGTCGATGCCCGACACCGACCCGGAGGGCTGGCGTCTCGGCGCCGACCGCGTCGAGGTGCGCCGCCGCAGCCGGCGCTACGCCGCGACCGGCGACGACGTCGCCACGCCCTATGTCGCGGCGCAAGGGCTCTGGGTCGACGGGGTCGCCGTGGTCGGCGTCGACGGCCACCCGCCACGCAGCGTCAAGGTCCGCAGCGGCGAGCCGACGCTCGTCGAGCTGCAGATGGAGGACGGCTCCGGCGCGTTGTGGAAGCGCGTCTTCGTCCAGCCGCCGGGCGCGAGCGCGGCCGCAGCGACGCCGACGCCGCCGAGCGAGCCGCGCGGCAGCGCCAGCCATGCCCTCGGCGAGCAGGTGCTCGACACGCTGCGTTCGGAGCTCGACGCGCCGGCGACGGCGACGCCCGCTCCGGCGCCAGGGACCAAGGACGGTGCGCAGCCAGCCGGCCCGAGCACGCCCCCTGCAGCCGCGGGCAGCGGCGATCCCGCCACCGCTGCTGGCCAGGGCCGCGAGGTGCCGCTGGCCGAGGCCGGCGAGGTCGGTGCGGCAGCGCTGGCCGTGCGCCTGCCGCGTGACGGCGCAGAGCTGGGCAGCGAGCGCGTCGCCATCACCGGCCAGGCCGCGCCGGGCAGCAAGGTCACGATCAACGGCAGCGAGGTCCAGCTCGACGCCAAGGGCGGCTTCAGCCGGCTGCTCGACCTGCCGGTGGGCCCGTCCAAGGTCGTCATCGCCGCGACCGACGCCGCCGGCCACCAGTCCAGCGTCGAGCGCAGCTACACGGTGCGGGATCGCGCGTTCTTCTTGATGGCGATCGCCGAGGGCGCCGTCGGCCAGGTCGGCGCGCGCGTCCAGGGCATGAACGACCGCACCAGCGTCGAGGTCGGCTCGGCGCTGCTGCACGGCCGCGGCGCCGTCTACCTCAAGGGCCGAATCCAGGGCAAATACCTGGGCTTCGACAAGATCCGCTACACCGCCCACGCTGACACCTCGCGCCGCAGCGCGCAGCAGGCGTTCCAGAGCAACCTCTTCGATCCCGAGCGCTACTACCCGGTCTACGGCGACGGCAGCGTCGACGTGCAGGACGTCCAGTCGCGCGGACCGCTCTACGTCATGCTCGAGGCCGACCGCTCCAAGTTCACGGTCGGCAACTTCCGCAGCGGCGTCGACGGCTGGGAGCTCGTCCGCTACGACCGGCCGATGTACGGCGCGATGCTCGACATGCAGCGCGTCTTCGGCGGCGACTTCGACACGCGGGTCAAGGTCTTCGGCGCCCAGGAAGATCGCAGCCTGAGCCGGCGCACCGACATGATGCGCGGCACCGGCGGCTCGCTCTTCTACCTCTCGGCGCGCGAGCTGCTCGAGGGCACCGAGCAGGTCTGGGTCGTGGTCCGCGATCGCGACAACGGCATCGAGCTCGGCCGCTTCGCCATGGCCCGCAACGTCGACTACACCGTCGACTACCGCGAGGGCCGCCTGGTGTTCAAGGCGCCGGTCAGCAGCGCCGTCGACGCCTTCTTCGCCGTCGGCCAGAACGGCATGGCCGGCCAGCACCTGAGTTGGAACGGCCATCCGGTCTTCGTGCTCGCCACCTACGAGGCGCGCGCCGCGGACGCGGTCGGCGGCAGCAACGTCGGTGTCACGGCCGAAGAGCGCGTCCTGGGCGGCAAGGTCCGCGTCGGCGCGAGCTACGTCCACGAGGCGCGCGACGGCCAGACCAGCGCCGCCTACCAGCTCGCCGGCGGCCACGTCGAGGCGCGCATCGGCGACGCCTCCAAGGCCCGAGCCGAGGTCGCCTGGTCGAGCTCGCGCGACAGCCTGGTCTCGGTCAGCGACGACGGCGGCCTGACCTTCGGTCGCCAGCGCGACGCCTCGGCGGTCGCCACCGGCTCCGAGGTCTCGGGCATGGCGCTGTCGCTGGTGGTCGAGGCCGACCTCGCCGACGTCGGCAAGCTGCTCGGCGTCAACCTGACGGCCTCGACGCTCAACGGCGCCGGCGCCGGCTTCGATGGCGTCGATCCGGGCCGCTTGGGCGCGACGCCGCCGAGCAAGGACGGCAAGGACGGCAAAGACGGCAAGGACGCCAGCGACGCCGCCAAGGCCTCGCTCGGCCACATCCGCGCCCACTACCGCTGGGTGCAGCAGGGCTTCCACAGCAACGGCGTGCTCACCGAGCAGGGCCAGCAGAAGGTCGGCCTCGACGCCCGCTTCGCGATCCGCGCCGACAACGCGCTCTCGCTGCGCTACGACGGCGTGATCACGGGTTCGCGGCGCGATCCCTTCGCCAGCCTGGGCCTCGGCCCGCAGCCGAGCACGGCGAACGCCGCGGGCCTGGCCAGCCAATGGGGCAGCGGCGCGGCGGCGACGTCCGGCAGCTTCAGCCCCTACGGCCGGCACATGGTCACGCTGCAGGACCTGCATCGCCTGTCGCCGGCCTGGTCGCTGCTCTCGTCGGCCGCGTACGTCGGCGCCGACGACGCCCAGGGCACGCAGCGCCACAGCGTCACGTTGGCCGAAGGCGCCGCCTGGCGTGCGTCCTCGCGCCTGACGCTGCGCGGCGAGCAGCAGCTGATCTTGGGCGGCGATCCGAACCAGCTGCAGACGCGCGGCCTCGATCAGCTGCAGACGGTGATCGGCGGCGAGTGGAAGGTCTTCGACAACCTGAGCCTGACGCTGGCCGAGCGCATCGGCTGGGGCGGCCAGAACGCGACGATGGCCGGCCTGCGCACCGCGCTGTCGAAGGACACCCAGTTCTACGTGCAGCAGCGGCTCGAAGACAGCTACCAGACCGGCAGGCCGATGAGCGCGACCGTGCTCGGCGCCGAGAGCCGCTATGGCGCCGACGGCACCAGCCGCGCCTGGGGCGAGTACCAGGTCGACGCGCTCAACGCCGGCCGGATGAACCGCGCCGTCATGGGCATCGGCAAGCGCTTCGTCTTCGCTCCGGGCCTGCACCTCGACACCAGCTACGAGCGCTCGCAGACCTTCTCGGGCCCGACCGGCGAGACCAGCCGCGACGCCTTCTCGGTCGGCGGCGAGTGGCTGCGCTCGAACCTGTGGAAGCTGACGTCCCGCCAGGAGGTCCGCGTCGACAGCGGCGATCCGAACTACGGCGGCGTGCGCAAGCTGCAGATCTTGAGCCTCAACGCCCTGCAGGCGCAGGTGACGCCGGAGCTCGTGCTCTTTGGCCGCGGCAACCTGCTGCGCACCGAGGACCAGACCCGCAACCGCACCGAGGCCGAGACGGTCCAGACCACCGCCGGCTGGGCCTACCGCCCGCTGCACAGCGATTGGTTCCAGCTGCTCGGCCGCTACACCTACCTGCGCGAGCAGCGGCCCTCGGCGCTGGACGCCGGCCTCAGCGAGCGCGCGCGCAAGCACATCGTCGCGCTCGAGCCGATCGTCGAGACGCCCTGGGGCGTGCAATGGGCGCACAAGATCGCGTTCCGTCGCGCCGACGAGGCGCTGGCGGACGGCCCGTCGCTGCGCAGCGACACCTGGCTCGGCATCAGCCGCCTCGGCTACCACCTGACCGATCGCCTCGACGTCGCCGGCGAGTACCGCGTGCTCGTGACGACGGCGAGCTCGGCGTGGCAGCACGGCGCCCTGGTCGAGGCCGCATGGATCTTCGCCAAGGCCATGCGCGTCGGCGCCGGCTGGAACTTCTCGCGCTTCCAAGAAACGGCGACTGGCGACTTCGTCCGCGACAACGGCGGCTTCTTCTTGCGCGTGATCGGCATGTACTGACCTCGACCCGGCACCACCCGACGCGCGCGTGCGCTTTGACAGACGCGCAGCAACATCGGATGATCCCGGCCTTGAGTTTGGACGGAGCGGAGGATTCTCATGGCGACCCCACACAACAGCAGCACACCTTGGCGCGGCGTCGGGCTGATCCTGGTCGCGTGTGCGCTGCCGATGGTGGTCGGCTGCGAGTCCCAGCCCGTCTACGCCGAGTGCAAGCTGGACAACGAGGTGCTCGAGAAGGGCGTCTGCACCGGCAACACCAAGACCAACACCGGCAACACCAGCTGCGTCGTGACCAAGCACCCCAATTGCACCGACGGCGTCTGCCTGAGCTACTTCGGCACCCAGAGCGTCTGCACCATGCCCTGCACCCCGGGCCAGACCGTCTGCCCGGAGGGCGGCTTCTGCTGGACGTTCGCCGAGGGCGAGAACTACTGCGTCCCCGCTGACCGCAAGCAGTAGCCGTCGCGGCGCGGCGTCGTCCGCCACATCCTCACAACTTGCGCGTGCAACCATTGCGCGACTGGCGCGTCGGAATACTTTGCCGATGTCGCGCGTTGCTGACTGTGGTGGACTGTAGGCGCAGCGGCGAGGAGTGGGACATGCAGCAGGCAGCCAAACGCCCGGACTGCACGCGCTCGAAGCTGGCCGGTGTGCTGACGACGCTCACCTTGGCGCTGGCCTTCGCGCTCAGCTGGCCGGAGTCCGAATCGACCGCCGCGCCGCGTCGGGTGCCGGCCCGGGCCGACGCCGCAGCGAGCGACGCCGCCCGGGCGACCAAGGTCGAACGCGCCAGCGCCCGAGACACCATCCCCGAGCGGCTGTGGTCCGAAGCGCAGCCCGCCGAGACGGGCCTCAACGCCGACACACCGGTGACCATGGGCGCGTTCTCGCGCCTGGCCAAGGTCCTGTCGCCGGCGGTGGTCAACGTCGCGGTCACGCGGATGCGCCACGACAGCGTCCTGCCGCCCGAGTCGAACGGCGGCCCGGTCTCGACTGGCGCCGGCACCGGCTTCTTCATCCACGAGGACGGCTGGATCTTGACCAACCACCACGTCGTCGAGGACGCCGTTCGCATCACCGTGCGCACGGCCGACGACCGCACCTTCGAGGCCCGCATCGCCGGCGCCGACCCGTCGACCGACCTGGCGCTGCTCAAGGTCACAGACGGCGGGCCCTTCCCGATCGCGCCGCTCGGCGACTCCGACGGCCTCGAGATCGGCGAGTGGGTCGTGGCCATCGGCAACCCCTACGGCCTCGGCCATACCGTCACCGCGGGCATCGTCTCGGCCAAGGGCCGCTCGACGATCCAGCCCGGCCAGACGCGCTACGCGAGCTATATCCAGACCGACGCCAGCATCAACCCGGGCAACTCCGGCGGGCCGCTGGTGAACATCCACGGCCAGGTCGTCGGCATCAACGCGGCGGTGCTCGGCAAGGGCCAGGGCATCGGTTTCGCCATCCCCTCGAGCATGGCCAAGAAGCTGGCACCGCAGCTGGCGCGCGGCCGGATCGAGCGCTCGTGGTTCGGCATCTCGGTCGGCGAGGTCACGCCGCAGGTGGCGCGGGCGCTACGCCTCGACCGCGCCGCGGGGGCGCTGGTGCGCGAGGTCGTCGGCGGCAGCCCCGCAGACAAGGCGCAGATCCGCGCCGGCGACGTGATCTTGCGCTTCGACGAGCACGAGATCCGCAACGCCAACGACCTGCCCTGGTTGGCGGCGTCGTCGGGCACGGGCTCGAAGATCCGCGTCGAGGGCGTGCGCGACGGCAGCCCCTTCGCCGTCAACGTGACCTTGGTGCCGATGCCCAAGCAGTTCGGCGGCCAGGCCGAGCCCGAGCCGAGCCCGAGCCGCTCCAGCGCCAACGCCACCGACGTCGACGTCCCCGGCCTCGGCATGCGCGTCACCTCGCTGACGCAGGCGCTGCAGAAGCGCTACGCGCTGCAGGCCACCAGCGGCGCGCTGATCGTGCACGTCGACGCCGGCGGCCCGGCCGACCTCGCGGGCATGCGCGTCGGCGACGTCGTCATGCAAGCAGAGCGGCGCGCCATCCGCACCGCCGCCGATCTGATCGGTGCCTCCAGCTGGTTCCAGGACGCCGACGTCGTGCCGCTCTCGGTCGCGCGCGGCCGCCAGATGCTCTTCGTCACGCCGAAAAAGGGTCGCTAGCGCCAGCGAGCAAGCCGGCCCCGGCCTCGACGCCGTCGTGACGGTGCCAAGGCGGCGCCTGCAGCGCCGCCGGCGCGCACACCCGCCAGAAGCCCGCCTCGGCCGCGGCAAGCCCGAGCGTCTCGCCCTCGACCGCGACGGTCGCCAGCGCCGCCAGGTGCCCGGCCAGCGGCGCCACCAGCAGATCCAGCGGCACCCGCGGATCCACGGCGATGACGCGCAACAGGCGGCCGCCCGGGCCGAGATCGCGGGCCCCCAGCGAACGACGCGCGGTCCCGACGGCGGTGATCGCCCACGGCGTGGCTGCGTCCGGGCCCTGCTCGGCGATCACGCCGCCGGCCATCGCCGCTTCGAGGCGATCATCCTCGAGGGCGAGCGCGCGCGCCGCGACGAGGTCCATCGCCAGGGCCCCCGCCGGGAAGCGGGTCGCCATCGCGTCGGCCCGCAACGCCAGCGCCTGCGCGATCACCCTGGCCTGCGCCGGCGGCCCCGGCACCAGCAGCGCGCGCAGCGAGAGGCAGCCGCGGCCATCGGCGAGCAGCGCCGCTTCGAGCACGTCGTCGAGCCAGGCGTCTCGCTGCGTCGGGATCGCACGCGCGAAACCATCAGGGTCGAGCCAGCCGAGCGAGAGCTTCTCGCCGTGGCGACGCACCGGCCCCTGGCAGCCGAGCGAACGGGCCAGGCCGGCGACGGCGTCGGTCGCGGCGTCGCTGCCGAAGACGACGACGGCGCTGCAGCCGTGCAGCAGGCGGCGCCAACCGTCGAGATCGTCGCGTCGGCACGGCGCGATCGTGACGCGCTGCGCCAGCGTCGGCGCGAGCGCCGCCAGCCAGTCGACCAACGCGGCCGGCGCGTCGGGGTCGCCCGAAGCGGGCCGGATCCGGACCGCCAGCCCGAGCGCGAGCAGCTCGATCGCCGCCGTCCAGGTCGCGACCGGCATGTTGCCTGCGGCGATCAACGCCACCGTCCCCGAGGGCAGCCCGCGATCACGGCGCAGGGCTGCGAGGCGTAACGCCCAGGCGGCAGCGTCGAAGCCGGTCGGCCACAGCGCCAGCAGCCGCTCGACGCTGCGCTGCTCGATGCCCGAGGTGCGCGCCAGCCGCGCCGCAACCTTGGCGCGCGTCGCGGTGTCGCGGATGACGGCGTCGGCGAAGCCCGCGATCTGCGGCAGCAGGTGCTCGGGCGGGTCGCTCGGATCGGCGGGGTCGGCGCTCATGGCAGCAGGGTGCAGCGCGGCCACGAGTGCGGCAAGTCCAGGCCGGAGGGCGGGGACGCGGCGGCTGCGGCCACGGCACAGCCGGCAGCGCAGAAAACCCCGCCGCGCCCCTTGCGCTGGGTGGGCAATGCGGGTACAAAGCGCGTCCGATGAGCGGCGGGTTCGCCCTGCTGCTCGACGCGGTCGCCTGCACCGGCCCTGGCCGGACCCGCTCGTGGCCACTCGAACTTGACAACTGGCATCGCGGATCGGCCGCCTCTGCCGCGCACGAGCGCGGATCCCTGCGCCCTGGCGGCGCCAGCCTGTGCGGGTTCGCCCGCGCAGAACGGGGGAGTGGCCGAGTGGTTGAAGGCAACGGTCTTGAAAACCGTCGAGGTGAAAGCCTCCGAGGGTTCGAATCCCTCCTCCTCCGCCGTGTCTCGCGACACGCCGGATCCCGAGGGGCAAGAGACCAACAAGACGACGTCGATCGTTCGCGATCGACCGTGCTGGAGTGGTGGCCGAGTGGCTGAAGGCGCTCCCCTGCTAAGGGAGTGTACTCCAAAAGGGTACCGGGGGTTCAAATCCCCCCCACTCCGCCAGAGAAGGTCTTTCGACCCGGCGCTTCGGCGCATCCCAGACGAGCGTGCAGACGCACGTTCTCAAGGGGCTCATAGCTCAATTGGATAGAGCATCGGTCTACGAAACCGAAGGTTGCAGGTTCGATTCCTGCTGAGCCCGCCCCGCGATGCCCAACGACGCACCCCGCGGCCTGCTGGTCCGGGGTGCGAACGTTTTTGGCCCCTTTCTTGGCTCCCCGACGGGGAGCGAGGGTCTGCGCTGTAGTGTCGGTGACCGACGAGCAGTGGATGGACGTGGCGTTGATGGCCGCCGCAGAGGCAGGTCACGCTGGCGACGTGCCGATCGGCGCCGTCCTCGTCCACGAGGACGAAGTGCTGGCCCTGGCCGGCAACCGCCGCGAGCAGGACTGCGATCCCACCGCCCACGCCGAGATCCTGGTGCTGCGCGCCGCTGGCCAGAAGCTCGGCAGCTGGCGCCTGCAGGACTGTACGCTCTACGTCACGCTCGAGCCCTGCCCGATGTGCATGGGCGCCGCGATCAACGCCCGCATCGGCCGGCTGGTGTTCGCCACCCGTGACCCCAAGGCCGGCGCCGCCGTCAGCTGCTACCACCTCGGCAGCGACGAGCGGCTCAACCACCGGATCTTGATCACCGAGGGCGTGCGCAACCGCGAGGCGAGCGAGATGCTGTCGCGCTTCTTCGCCAGCCTGCGCGTCGGCGATCGCGTCATCTACCTGCCCGATCCTGCGGCCTGATCGCGACCGCTGCACGGTCGGCGCCCCGCTGACGCACGCCCGACGCGTGCCGCGCTGGCACCACAGACGCACGCGATGGCGGCAGCCTCTTGCCAAGAGGCGACACGAGCCCTACACTCCGCAGCCGCCCCTCTTCGGGGGGGTACCCGTCGCCGCGCGCGACGGAGGATGCGCTGGAGAGCTGTCCGAGTGGTTGAAGGTGCCTGACTCGAAATCAGGTGTACCGAAAGGTACCGGGGGTTCGAATCCCTCGCTCTCCGCCACGGCACCACCCGCCCCGACGTCCAGGTCGAGGCGTGGCGGTGACGACGTTCGACGAGCGCGCTGACAGCTCCGTAGAGGACGCGCCCGACGCCTCCAGTCCCTTGGCCTCCGCCCCGCGCGGCTCCAGAGGACGCCGGAGAGATGTCCGAGTGGTTGAAGGTGCTCGCCTGGAAAGCGGGTGTATCCCAAAAGGGTACCCGGGGTTCGAATCCCCGTCTCTCCGCCAGAGGCGGGGGCGCGATCAGGTGGCCACCGGCAGACCAGTGCCCTCTACGACAGCAAGGCGTGCGACGAGGACGAATGGGCTCGGTGGTCGTGGGCAAGGCGGGCGGCAGCGGGTGCGTTGTGAACCCCGCCAGGTCCGAGAGGAAGCAACGGTAGCGGCAAAGTCGTGTGCCGCCCGCCCTGTCCGCGACCGACCGAAGAGAGGAGCCGTCCGGCGTTGCCGGGCGGCTCCTGTCATTTTTGCCGTCCGTGCTATGCTCGCGGCGCGTCGCCAGAGGTCCGACGCGGGAGGCCCGCATGTCCTACGTCGTCCTGGCCCGCAAGTACCGCCCGCAAGGGCTCGACGCGCTGGTCGGGCAGGAGCACATCGAGCGCGCGCTGCGCAACGCGATCGCGATGGGTCGTGTGGCCCACGCCATGCTCTTCTGCGGTGCCCGCGGCACGGGCAAGACCTCGACCGCGCGCATCCTGGCGCGGATGCTCAACTGCAAGGACGGCCCGACCGCGACCCCCTGCGGCGTCTGCAGCGCCTGCACCGAGATCGCCGCCGGCGGCTCGATCGACGTGCACGAGCTCGACGCGGCGTCCAACCGCGGCATCCAGGAGATCCGCGCGTTGCGCGAGGGCGTCGGCTACGCGCCGGCACGCGACCGCTACAAGGTCTACATCATCGACGAAGCGCACATGCTGACGAACGACGCGGCGAACGCCTTCCTCAAGACGCTCGAAGAGCCGCCGCCGCATGTGATCTTCCTGCTGGCGACCACCGACCCGCAGCGCCTGCCGATCACCATCCGCTCGCGCTGCCAGCGCTACGACTTCCGCCGCATCCGCGCCGCCGACGTGGTCGGCCAGCTGCGCATGATCTGCAACGCCGAGGGCGTGACCATCGACGAGGAGGCGTTGTGGCTGATCGCCCGCGAGGGTGACGGCTCGATGCGCGACTCGCTCTCGGTGCTCGACCAGGTGATCGCGTTCTCGAGCGCGACGCTGACGGGCGACGGCGTGGCCTCGTTGCTCGGCGTCGCCGACCGCAACCGCACCGCCAAGCTGATGCAGGCGCTGCTGGAACGCGACGCCGCCGGCGCCGTCACCCAGCTCGGCGCGGCCCACCACCACGGCATCGATCTGCGCACCCTGGCCCGGACGCTCGCGACCGAGGCCCGCGACCTGCTGGTCATCCGCATCGCCGGCTCGGCCAGCGAGGGCCTGGTCGACCGCGCCGCCAACGAGCTGGAGGCGCTCTCGGTCGCGGTCGAGCGCATCTCGGCCGCCGAGTTGGAGCGCCTGGCCAGCGTGCTGCTGGAGCTCGCCGAGCAGGTCGCCAAGGCCGGCCACCCGCGCCTGGTGCTCGAGATGGGCCTGATCCGCCTGTGCCGGGCCGCGCCGCTGGTCGACGTCTCGGAGCTGGCGGCGCGGGTCGAAGGGCTGCTGCGCAACACGGGCGCGGTGCTGCCGGCGCTGCGCGACGCGGCCGCGCGCCTGCCGGCGGCCACCGACGGGACGGCGCACGCGGCGACGATGCCACGGGCCCATGCCGTGCACGCTGCGTCCGGTCACGGGCTCGGAAGCCACGGCGCGAGCAGCTCGCCGGCCCTGCACAGCCACCAGGGTGCAGCGCACGACCGCGGCCACGGCCGCGAGGCCGCGTCTGCGCCCCGTTCGAGCGGTCGTGACAGCACCGACGCGGAGCCCGCCAGGTCGGGCCGCCACGACGCGACGCTGAACGTCGGCACGGCCCGGGCGCTGACCGACGACGATCTGCCGGCGCTGCGGCGCGCGATCGCGGCCCGCCCGGACGGTGCAGCCGTCGCCAGCCACCTGGATCAAGCCGTGGTCATGCGCTCGGCTCCTGGCTCGCTGACGCTCGGCTTCTCGAACCTCTTCTTCGCCGAGCAGGCGTCCAAGCCGCAGGTCCTGGCCGCCCTGACCGCAGGCTGTCGCGAGGCCTTCGGCCAGCCGATCGCCGTCGAGGTCGGCGGCGTCGATCCCCGCGCCCGCAGCGACTCGATGGCGGCGCGCGATCGCAGCGCCCGTGAGCAGGATCAGGCGACCCAGGTCGCGGGCCTGACCAGCCATCCGGCGGTCGCTGCCGTGCTCGCGGCGCTCGACGGTCGCATCGCCAACGTACAGACCGAGACCGAACTCGCGACCCTCGGAGACGGACGATGAGCCAGTTGCCCCGCGCGCTCGAGCGCCTGTCGCTGCAGCTCGGCCGGCTCCCCGGCGTCGGCGATCGCAGCGCCCAGCGCCTGGCCTTCCACCTGCTGGGCGCCGGTGCCGAGAGCTGCCAGGACCTCGCCCGCGCCCTGACCGCCCTGCACGCCGAGGTCCGCTTCTGCGAGCGCTGCCACCACCTGTCGAGCGGCGCGCTCTGCGGCATCTGCAGCGATCCGCGCCGCGCGGACGGCACCATCTGCGTGGTCGAGGGCGTGTCGGACCTGCTGGCGATCGAGCGCACGGGCGAACACGGCGGCACCTACCACGTGCTCGGCGGCCTGCTCTCGCCGCTGCGTGGCGTCGGCCCGGACGAGCTGCACCTGCAGACGTTGCTGGCCAGGGTCCGCGGCGAACAGCCCCAGGAGCTCATCGTCGCGCTGCCGGTCTCGATCGAGGGCGAGGCCACGGCCTCCTACCTGGTCAGCGTCCTGCGCAGCAGCGGCGTGCGCTTGAGCCGGATCGCCAGCGGGGTGCCACAGGGCAGCGAGCTCGAATACATCGATCAAGGCACGCTCGGCCGCGCCCTGCGCGGACGCCAACCGCTCGGCGCGCTCTGACCGTCGGGCCGGCGCCGTCGGCGAGCCGACCTGGGTCATGACGCGCTGCGTCGAATCCACGGGCGCGCGCGATCGCCCGAATCTGGCGCGCCTATTGCCGCAACACGCTGAAATCACTAGAGCCGATCCGGGCACCATGCAGACCTTGCTTGCGGGTCCGCGGCCCTGCGTGCTAGACTTGTCCGATTGCGGCGTCACCGAGTCGTCTCGGCCGCCGCCCTGGAGTGCCTGCCATGATGTTCAAGATCGGCGACCGAGCGGTCTACCCAGGCCAGGGCGTCACAGAGATCACGGGGATCGAGTCCAAGCAGATCTCGGGCGCGACCGTGGTGCTGTACATGCTGCGCGTGCTCGACAGTGACCGGAAGATCATGATCCCGGTGTCCAAGGTCAAGTCGGTCGGCCTGCGCAAGGTCGTCAGCAACGAAGAGGTCGAGCGCGTCTACGGCGTGTTGCGCGAGCGCACCCGCACCATCGACCGCCAGACCTGGAACCGTCGCTACCGCCGGTACGTCGAGAAGATCAACACCGGTTCGCTCCAGGACATCGCCGAGGTGATGCGCGACCTGAGCCGGCTCAAGTACACCAAGCCGCTGTCGTTCGGCGAGCGCAAGATGCTCGATCAGGCGCGGACGCTGCTGGTCAAGGAGCTCTCGGTCGCGCGCGGGTCCGACGAGGACTCCGTGGCGCTCGAGCTCGACGAGCTCATCGCCGTGAGCCAGGGCGATGAGCCTGGCCGGCCGGCCGCGCTGGTCTGAACGACCGCACCGGCCACAACCACCCGAGCGACAGGCCTACGGTCGTCGACACCGTCGGCGTGAACGGCCGCCGCACGTGCAACGGGCGCATCCGCACCGCCACACGGCGACGACAGGGTCGCAAGCGATCGCGCTGAACCCGGACGCGCATCAGCACGTCCACAGGCGGCGGGCGACCACGTCGGCGAGCGCGGCGTAGTCGACCGAGGCGCGCGCCTCCGGATCCGACGCGAACACCGTCAGGCCGTCGAGCTGCGCGGCCGAGAGCGCCGTGTTGGTGGCGATCTCGACGGGCAGCGTCCAACCGGCGTAGCGCTCGGCGACGGCCGCACGGATCGCCGCGTTCTGGCGGCTGTTGCGCTTGTCGACGCGGGTGTGCAGCAGGCCCAACACCGCGGGCGCGCGGCCAAACGTCGCGTCGAGGCCCGAGAGCGTGTCCGCGAGCGCGTCGACGCCCTCGAGGCTCAGGATCGACAGGTCGCACGGCACCAGCACCTGGTCCGCGGCCGAGAGCGCGTTCAACGTCAGCAGGCCGAGGTTCGGCGGGCAGTCGAGCACGATCACGTCGTAGACGCGGCGCGCGCGCGGCAAGGCCCGGCGCAGCAGCAGCTCGCGGCCCATGCGTCCCGCCAGCGTCGTCTCGGTCTGGCCGAGGGCGCGGTCCGCCGCGCTGACGTCGAGGCCCGGGATGTCCGTCGCCACCGCGGCGCGGCAGACGTCGCCGTCGCGGCCGAGCAGGACATCCGAGAGCGTGGCCTCGGCAGCGCCGCGCATGTGCGCGCGCAGGCTCGACGCGACATGGCCCTGCGAGTCGAGGTCGAGCAGCAGCACCTTGCGCCCGTGCTTGGCGGCCAGGGCGGCGGCGAGGTGCACGGCGGTCGTGGTCTTGCCGACGCCGCCCTTCTGCGCGGCGACCGCGATGACGACGCCGTTGGCGGTGCTCTCGTTGACGAGCGTGCGCGCGACGGGCACGCGTTGGGCGGCGGCACGCAGCCGATGCCCGAGTTCTGCCACCATGGTCATGATCGCCTCCAACGGGGGCCGCGAGCGCGTCGCCTCCGTGGGCCTGACGATGGATCGCGACGGCGCAGCGTCAACTTTTGTGGCGATCGGACGGCCGGCGGCGGCTGGCGCGGGGCGGGACTCAGCCGCCGCGGAGGTCGACGATCAGGCCGCGGCTGTTGATCTCTTCGAGCACGTGCGGCGGCGGCGGCGGCAGCGAGCGGAAGCCGGCCTTGTAGCCACCGAGCAAGGCCTTGACCGTGTCGTCGAAGGCCTCGTTGCCGCTGCGCTTGTCGATCTTGTACTCGAGCACCTGCCCGGTCGCGGTCATGCGGGTGATGCGCACCTTGGCCTGCAGCTCGGCGCGCAACCACGGCGGCACCGAGCCGGGCAACACGAACGACTTCTGCATCGCGATGCGGACCTCGCGCACATAGGCCGAGCCGGAGCGGTTGACCAGGCCGTCGCCGTCTGCGCGACCGGTGCGCGTGCCGAGGATCTTGCCGAGCTCGCTGCGCCGCGCCTCGCCGTCGTCGCCGCCCTTGAGGATGCTGTCGAGCTTGTTGTCGGCGCGGACGAGCTTGTCGAGCGTCTCGATGCGCTTTTGCTGCACGTTCTGGGCCGGCGCGGCCTCGCGCTTGGGCGCGTTGACCGGCAGCGCCTTGCCGTCGGCCTCGCCCAATCGTTCGACGATCTCGGCCTCGAGCAGGTCCACCAGCGCCGGCGGCGGCGGCTCGTGTTCACGGCGCAGCAGGCGGCGCAGCGGCTCGGGGCAGCGACGGCTGCCGGGCTGCTCGTCCTCGGACGGCGGGATCGGCGTCGACTTCGGCCGCGACTCGCCGAGGCAGGCGGGGCTGATCACCGAGGTGCAGCCACCCGTCTCCTCGCTCTGTGCGGCGGCGGCAGCGGCGGCGGCGGCCTCGTCGGATTGGCCCGTCGGCGCGAGCCAGACGGTGGTGCCGATCGCGGCGTGCGCCAGCAGCACGACGACCAGGCCGGCGACGTTGGCGTGGCGCGCCAACTGCGCGACCGCGGCTTGCATCGCGGCCTCGCCGGGCAGCCGCGGCGGGCCGTCGCCGGTGCCCGGCGGCAGCGGCGGCGGCGCCGAGCCCCCGCCGCTCGCGGGCAGCGGCGGCAGCGACGGCAGCGCCGGCGGTCCGGAGGACGCGGCCGAGCTCACGGCGCAGATCCTGCGGCAGGGGGCGCCGCGGGCGCGGCGGCACCCGCCGGCGCCTCGGTGACGAGGCCGAAGTGCTGGATGCCGGCGCGGCGCATCCGCGCCATCAAGCGCAGCACGTCGTCGTAGGAGAGCTTGCGGTCGGCGCGCAGGTGCACGTCGCGCAGCGCCGTCTGCTGGTTCTTGCTCAGGTTGGCCTCGAAGGTGTCGAGGCAGGCGTCGAAGTTTGGCGCCTTGCTGCAGTCGGCGAGCAGGATCTTGTCGAGGTAGATCTTGCGCTTGCCGTCGATCGACAGCGTCGGCTTGGCGTCCTTGCCGCCCGCGGCGATGCGGTCGGCCTGGGCCTTGGGCAGGTCGACCGGAACCTGGTTCTGGTCGTCGGGCGGCGCGTCGACCGCGGCGATCTCCTCGCCGACGACCTGGCGCAGCGTCTCGGCCTCGCGCGACAGGCGCGCCGTCTCGACCGAGCTCGCGGTCATGAAGATCACGAGCAACACGAGCATCACGTCGACCAGCGGCGTGACGTTGATGTCGGCCATCGTCGCGCGCGCGATGCGCCCGCCGCGTCCGCCACCGCCACCGCCCAAGGACATCGCCATCGTCGCCTCCCCCGCCCCGCTGCTGCGGAGCCGCCGCCGTCAACCCGCCCGACGCTCGTGGTGCGCGACGCGGTTGAGCAGGTCGAGGCCGAAGCCGTCGAGGTCGATGACGATGCGGCGCACCAGGCGGTTGATCGTGTTGTAGCCGATGACAGCCGGGATCGCGGCGAGCAGGCCGACCGCGGTCGCGACCAGGGCCTCGGCGATGTGCGGCGCCACGGTCGAGAGCACGCTGCCCGAGTCCGACAGGCCGCCGAACGCGAGCATGATGCCCCAGACGGTGCCGAACAGGCCGATGAACGGCGCCGCCGACGCGACCGAACCCAGCACGCCGAGGCCAGCCTCGAGGTCGTCGACCAGGGGCTCGGCCGCGCGCCGCAGCGTACGCTCGACCGAGCCGAGGTCGACGGCGTCGTCCGGGCCGTAGCGCGCGATCTCCTTGAGCACGGCGACGAGCAGCTTGAAGTGCGGCAGCGCCACGTGCGCCCGCAGCGCCTCGGCCGCGGTGGCGAGGTCGTCCTGCTTGTGGAAGCCGGCGCGGAAGACCTCGATCTGCTGCCGCAGCTGCATCAGGGCCCAGACGCGCGCGCCGATCACGAACCACGTCGCGCCGCTCATCAGCACCAGCACGATCAGCACGGCCAGGACCATGCCACGCGACTGCAGGGCCGCGCTGAGCGGATCCATCTGCAGCTGCGCCAGCAGGCCGCCGAACGCCCCGAGGGGCGACAAGGACGACGACAAGGAGGAGAACAGGGTGGATCCTAGCATGAGCCCTCGCGCGACGGTCGAACACCGTGGCCCGCAGGCTTGCCGGCCGGCGATCCCGTGTCAATCCACATCGCGGTCCAGCCGGCGGGCAACGGCCTTGACGTTCGCGCGCCCAGGGTCTCCAATCGCGCGCGGAGGGGCCGCGAGCCCCGCCAGAGCTCGGTGCGCGAGGACGTCATGTGGACGCCCATCCTCGCACGACGCCGACGGAACCCCGGGAGAGGAGCCGCCATGACGACAGCAAACGCACACCTGCAGCAGTGGATCGACGAGATCAAGGCCCTCTGCGAGCCGGATGCCGTCGTGATCTGCGACGGGTCCGAAGCGGAGCGCGTCCGCCTCACGGAGCAGGCCGTCGCCGCCGGCGTCTTGATCCCGCTCAACCAGACCAAGATGCCGGGCTGCTACCTGCACCGCTCGGATCCGACCGACGTCGCTCGCACCGAGCACCTGACCTTCGTCTGCCCGGCCACGGCCGAAGAAGCCGGCCCGAACAACAACTGGATGGCCCCCGACGCGGCCAAGGCCAAGCTGACGCCGCTCTACGCCGGGGCGATGAAGGGCCGCACGATGTACGTCGTGCCGTTCATCATGGGCCCCGCGGGCTCGCCGTTCAGCAAGGTCGGCATCGAGATCACCGACTCGATCTACGTCGCGCTGAACATGCGCATCATGACCCGCATGGGCCAGGTCGCGCTCGATCAGCTCGGTTCCAGCAACGACTTCACGCGCTGCCTGCACTCGCTGGGCGACCTGTCGCCGGATCGCCGCTACATCTGCCACTTCCCCGAGACCAACGAGATCTGGTCGATCGGCTCGGGCTACGGCGGCAACGCCCTGCTCGGCAAGAAGTGCCTGGCGCTGCGCATCGCCTCGACGCTCGGTCGCAAGGAGGGCTGGCTCGCCGAGCACATGCTGATCGTCGGCATCACCGATCCGAACGGCGAGAAGCACTACATCACCGGCGCGTTCCCCTCGGCCTGCGGCAAGACCAACCTGGCGATGCTCGAGGCGCCGGAGTCGATGCCGGGCTGGAAGATCGAGACGCTCGGCGACGACATCGCGTGGCTGCGCCCCGGCCCCGACGGCCGCCTGTGGGCCGTGAACCCCGAGGCCGGTTTCTTCGGCGTCGCGCCCGGCACGAGCACCAAGACCAACCACAACGCGATGCTGACGATCGCGACGAACACCATCTACACCAACGTCGCGCTGCAGCCCGACGGCACGGTCTGGTGGGAGGGCCACGACGAGGCGCCGCAGCCCGGGATGCTCGACTGGAAGGGCAACGTCTGGGATCCGGCGTCGGGCGAGAAGGCGGCGCATCCGAACAGCCGCTTCACCGCGCCTGCCTCGCAATGCCCGACGATCTCGCCCGATTGGGAGAAGCCCGAAGGCGTGCCGATCTCGGCGATGCTCTTCGGCGCGCGCCGCCAGCGCCGCGTGCCGCTGGTCTACGAGGCCGAGAACTGGGAGCACGGCACCTTCCTCGGCGCCACGCTCAGCTCCGAGACCACCGCCGCCGCGACCGGCAAGGTCGGCGTCCTGCGCCGCGATCCGATGGCGATGCAGCCCTTCTGCGGCTACAACTTCGGTGACTACTTCGGCCATTGGCTCGACGTCGGCCGCAAGCTGACCGACCCGCCGAAGATCTTCCGCGTCAACTGGTTCCGCACCGACCAGCAGGGCCGCTTCCTGTGGCCCGGGTTCAGCGACAACCTGCGCGTGATCCAGTGGATCCTCAAGCGCTGCGAAGGCACGGGCGACGCGCAGCAGACCGCGATCGGCCTGGTGCCGACGCCGACCGCCATCGACGTCGAGGGCCTGGACCTCTCGGCCGAGCAGATCCACGCGCTGCTCCACGTCGACGCCGCGGATTGGCACGAGGCGATCAACCTGCAGGCGGAGTACTTCGAGAAGTACGGCGACCACACGCCAGCGGGCATGTGGCACCAGCACGCCAACCTCGTGCGCCGCGTCGCCGGGCTCGACTAGCCCCGCGCCCTGCTAGCCGGGCGGCGTCGACCTGTCCTGGGTCGGCGTCACCGGCACCTCGGCGCCGACCTTGCGCGCGCGCAGCTGCCATTTGGCGTGGCCCGCGCTGTCGCCGGCGGCGGCTGAGGCGTCGGCGGCAGCCGTCGCCAACGCCGGATCGAAGGGGTTGACCCAGATCGCCTGCTGCGCCGCCGCGAGCGCGCCGGCGTTGTCGCCGGTCCGCAGCGCCACCTGCGCCGCGATCAACAGCAGGGGCGGGTGCCAGGGGCTACGTGTGCGGGCCTTGGCCACGACCACGCCGGCCTCGTCGACCTGGCCTTGCTGCAGCAGCGCCCGCGCCATGCGCGTCCACATCCAGACGTCGTCGGCGGCACCGGCCGCGGCCGCCTTGCGGTACTCGATCACGGCCGCCGCAGGGCGCTCGAGCGCGAGCAGGCGGTCGCCGAGCTCGGCGAAGCGTTGGCCCGGATCGGCGGCCTTGCGCGGGCGATCCTTGCTCGCGGCGCCGCCGCTGGTGCGAAAGCGCAGCGCGAGGTGCTCGACCGCGTGCGTCGGCGCCGGCGGCAGGTCCTCGCCTTTGCGCAGGGCCCGGTTCCATGCCGCGAGCAGCTTCGCCCGCGGCTGGCCGGCCCAGGCGGCGAGCGCGGCGGCCTCATCGTCGCCAGCGGCAAAGCGATCGAGCAGCGCAGCGAGCGGTTGGCCCGTCCCCGCGAGCATCCAGCGCAGCGCGTGGTGGCATTCGGCGAAGGCGAGCTGCGCCATCTCCTGGCTCGGCAGCGCGGCCATCGTCGGGCTCATGCGGGCGAAGGGCACGAAGACGCCGCGTTTGCGCGCGTGGTGCAGGATCGCGAGCTCGTCGTCGTCGAGGATCTCCGGCCCCACGTCGCGCCAGAGCCCCTCGTGGCTGCGGGCGATGGCCTCGTGCAACCAGATCGGCACGTCGGCGCCGGCGCGGCGGGTGACGAGCAGGTGCACCAGCTCGTGGACGACGGTGTCGGCCCAGGGGTAGCCGAACACCAGGTCGCGGGGGCTCGTGACCATCAGGCGGTTGTACTTGCAGACCGCGATGGTGCCCGAGGTGCGGATCTGGACCTGGGTCAGCCCCGTGACCTCGGCCAGCGTCTCGACCCGCGGGTAGACGTGGATGCGGATCGGCGCCTGGGGCAAGGGCCCGAACACACGCTCCAGGGGCGCAACGGCGCGGCTGAGCACCTCGTCCATCAGCTCGACCAGCACCTCGTCGGGGCCCGGCTGGACCCAGACCTCGAAGCGGCCGCCGACGATCGGCGCGTGGGTGAAGCCCTTGGTCGCCGCCTCGGACGCGCGCGCGACGCGGGCGATCGACGCAGCGGCCGAGCGCAAGGCCGGCGGCGGCCCGTCGGCGCTGCCCAGGGGCTCGAGCAGGTTGAGCGCCTCGCTGAACTGGCCGAGCAGGAAGGCGCGATGGCCGCGGGCGTAGCGCATCGTCCAGCCGTCGCCGGCGACGGACTCGACCGCCGGCAACAAGGCCTCGATGCAGGCCGGATCTTCGCGACCGATGCAGGCACGCAGGCGCTCGGCGACGTCGACGGTCGGGGCCCCGGCGTCGGCGTCCTCGGCCTGGGCCGGCGCCGGCGCTGCGCGCGCGGAGCTCGCCGACGCCAGGACCAACGCCGTGACGAGCGCGTGCGGGACGGCCCGGAGCCACGGACGCAGCCGCAGGGACCGCCCAATGCGGTCGGTCGGGCGGAGCGCAGCGGCGGGGCGGGCGGGGTTCACGTGGAGCCTCCGAGGCAGTGCCGGGCCCACGCGGCGTGGCCGGCGGGCGCATGGTAGCGGCCTCGCCGCCACTTGCCAGCCCGTGACGATTCGTCGTGGCGCGCCCGGTCCGCGTCCGTTCGCCGCCCGCCGCCGAGAGGATGGCGCTGCGCCCGCGCTGGCCGTACACTGCGAGGCCTGCCGCCCGTCGTGGCAACGAGACACTCCATGCCCACCGGCGACGCCGCCAACCCCGCCTCGACGCAGCCGACACCCGCGTCAACGCCGATGGCGGCCGCCCCCGGGGCGGGCACCGGCGCTGCACGCGGCCAGGACGACGAGCGCCGACGACGTGCGCGCCTGCGGCTCGGCCCGATCCGCGTGATCGTCGCCACGGCGGCCGCCCTGGTCGCGCTGGTCGCGGCACGGACGCTGATCCTGGCGCCGAACGCCGACGCCAGCGACGGCATGGTCCAGGCCGAGGCCGCCGATCCGCTGGCGCAGCTGCTGGTCGACGACCACGCCCGCGAGCGCGGCGACCAGCAGAGCGCGCTGCGAGCCCTGACCGAGCTGCGGATCGGCGCGCAGGCGCTGGCGTTGACGCGCAAGCGCTACGTCCAGCCCGACAAGATCCACCCGGCCGAGATGCTGCAGAGCGCGTTGCGGGCGCTGAGCCACGCCGTGCCGCCGATGCTGCTCGAGAGCGACGACCAGGCGATCACCGTCATCGTCGGCGAGTCGCGCGTCGCCCTGCCGCTGGCCGAGGTGACCGACCTGTTCCGCCTCGACCGCATGCTGCTCGCGGCCATGCGCTTCCTGGCGCCGCGGCTCAGCGCCGACGCGCCGGCCTCGGACCTCGAGTACATCGCGATCAACGGCGCGCTGCAGACGCTCGACCCCTACTCGCGGATGCTCGACCCCGACGCCTGGCGCGAGATGCGGACCCACACCGGCGGCCAGTTCGGCGGCCTGGGCATCCGCATCCTGGTGGTCGACGGCATCCTGACGGTGGTCGGCGTCATCGACGGCTCGCCGGCGGCCAAGGTCGGCCTGGTCGAGAAGGACCAGATCCTGCAAATCGACGGCGAGGACACGCTGAACATGAGCGTCGACGACGCGGTGGCGCGGCTGCGCGGGGACGTCGGCGCCACGGCCGTGCTGCTCGTGCGGCGCGAGGGCTGGGCCAAGCCGCGCGAGGTGCCCGTCGTCCGCGCCATCATCCAGCTCTCGAGCGTCGAGGGCCGCGTGCTCGACAACGGCGTCGCCTACGCGAAGATCAAGGGCTTCCAGCGCGGCACGGGCGCCGAGTTGGCGGCGTTCGTCGCCGGCCTGCGCGACGACAACCGTGGCCTGGTGCTGGACCTGCGCGGTAACCCCGGCGGCCTGCTCGAAGAGGCCGTGGCCGTCGTCAGCGTGTTCGTCGACCGCGGCGTCGTCGTGTCGACCGTCGGCGCCGGCCGTGCCCCGGACGCTCGCCCCGCCCGCCCGGGTGGCGTCGGCCTCGAGATCCCCCTGGTCGTGCTGGTCGACCGCCGCTCGGCCAGCGCCTCGGAGATCGTCGCTGGCGCGCTCAAACACCACAACCGCGCGCTGCTGATCGGCGAGCGCACCTTTGGCAAGGGCACGGTGCAGGTGCCCTTCGAGATCGGCGACGGCGCGTTGAAGCTGACGATCGCGCAGTACCTGGTCGGCGGCGAGGTCGTGATCCAGGGCCGCGGCGTCGTGCCCGACGTGGCGATCGACTTCGCCAGCGTCCTGCGCGACCGCGTGTCGCTCTTCGATCCGACGACGGCCAAGCGCCGTGCCGAGGCCGAAGCCCAGGGCATGCGGCCGCGCCAACGCCTGCGCGTGCTCGTGCCGATCGCGTCCGAACGCCGCAGCGAAGAGCAAGCCAGCCCGAGCCTGTTCCGTGACGGCGAGCCGATCCGCCGCGCCGCCGAGATCTTGCGCCGGGCGGGCGACGTGACGGCCAGCGGCATCCTGCAGCGCATCCAGCCCGTGATCGCCGAGCTCAAGCAGGCCGATGACGCCGCGATCGCCGTCGCCTTGACCCGCGTCGGCGTGGATTGGCGCGTCGGGCCGCGCGATCCGGCGGCCAAGGTCGCGCTGTCGATCGCCGGCAAGGGCGACGAGTTCGTGGTCGAGGCCGGCGGCTCGCTCGCGCTCAACGTCACGGTCAGCAACAAGGGCAGCCGACCGCTGCACCGGATCCACCTGCAGTCGGAGTGCGACGCCGACGCGTTCGACGGCGTCGAGGCCGTCGTCGGTCGCCTCGCCGCCGGCCAGAGCCGGACGGTGGCGCTGCGCCTTCGCCCTTCGCGCCGCCACCTCGACGCCGTCGTGCCGGTGCGGGTCGTCGCGCTCGCCGACGGCGTCGCGCTCGGCGCCGCAGCCGAGGCGGCGGTGACGGTCATCGGCCGGCCGCGGCCGACGCTCTCGTTCCGCTACGCGCTGCTGGCCCCAGAAGGCCGCAAGATCGCGCTGGGCGAGGTGCCGACGCCGGCCACGCTGCGCCCGGGCCAACCGGCGATCCTGCGCGTCGAGGTCCGCAACGAGGGTCCAGGGCCGTCGCGGCGAACGACGGTGACGCTGCGCAGCCTCGCCGGCGCCCACCTGCGCCTCGACGAGGGCAAGGCCGACCTCGGCCGCCTCGACCCCGGCGAGATCGCGGTCGCCCAGCTGGCGATCCACGGCGGTCAGGGCGGCGCTGGCGCCTCGGGCCTGCTCGAGGCGCGGGTCCAGCTCACCGACGACTCCTCGGGCTGGACGCGCCAGAGCCGGATCTACCTGCCCTGGGAGCCCGGGGCCGACCGACCGCTCGCTGCGGAGGTCGAACGCGTCGCCGAGGGCGAGGCGCGTCGCTGGAACCGACCGCCGGCGCTGCGCCTGCTCGGCGACGAGGACGATATCGACGCGCCCCTGGCCGAGGCGAGCACCCCGAGCGCGCTCGACGCCGCAGCGGTGGACGACGACCGCGTGGACGCCTCGCCGGATGCCGGTCGGCTGGTGCCGCTGCGCGCGCCCTGCGTGCTGCCGCTGCGCGCCGCCGCCCGCTTCGAAGCAGACGGGCCGTCGCAGCGTTACGTCACGATCAGCGTGGAGGGCCGCAAGCGGTCCTACCACGACGCGCGAGGCCGGACGCGGCTCGCGCTGCAAGAGCGCGTCGAGTTGCAACCGGGCTTGTCTCGGGTGACGATCCTCGCGCAGGCAGGCAGGGATAGGGTGGCGTCGCGCGCGCTGCTCGTGCATTGTGCGGCGCAAGCGGAGCCAGCAGCGCCCGAGGCGCCGGCACCGCGACCGAACGGGGCCAAGGCCCAGCAGGAGAGGGGGAGCAGATGAGCCAACTGCAGTCGCGCTGTTCGTGGGGCAAGATGGCCCTGCGTCTTGTCTTGGGCGTGTCGCTGCTGACGCCCGCGCTGGCCTTTGCCCAGGCCCCGGCCGAAGCCGACCGCAGCGAGATGGAAGCCAAGAAGAAGGCGCAGGAAGAGGCACGCAAGGAGCGCGAGCGGCTCAAGGCCGAGGCGGTCAAGGAGACCAGCGACCAGCGCGAGGCCCGCCTGCGCGCCGAGGCCAAGGTCGCCAACGCCCAGGCAGCGCTCGGCAAGGCGCAAGAGGCGCTCAAGGCCGCGGCCCGCCGGCAGAACCGCGTCGGCCAGACGCTGATGATGGAAGCGTGGATCCTCGATCCGACCAACATGGACTACCCGTTCAACGCCGGCGCGTTCGCCGAGGCGAACGGTGACGCCGAGGGCGAGTTCTGGGCCCTCTCGGGGTTCATGTCGTTGGCGCTGCGCGAGCTCGTGGCGCTCGGCCCGAGCAACAGCGACTACAAGGCGACCATCGAGGAGCGCGTCACCAAGGCCCGCACGCGCATGGACGC
This sequence comes from uncultured Enterobacteriaceae bacterium, assembly GCA_964586155.1. Classification (GTDB taxonomy): domain Bacteria; phylum Myxococcota_A; class UBA9042; order UBA9042; family UBA9042; genus SXNM01. The sequence goes on from CAZPHC010000033.1 coordinate 51,441, forward strand.
GCTGCGCGGCAAGGTCAGCAGCGGCCAGGTCGAGGTCAGCACCGTGCCGGACGATTGCGAGATCTACCTGGACGGCGCGTTCCTGGGCAAAGGCAAGGGCACGATCGAGGCCATCACCGGCCAGCGCCGCGTGCGCACCGACTGCATGGGCTTCAAGCCGATCGACCAATTCCTCAACGTCCGCGCCGGCGACGCCAACACCGTCGTGCTGCGGCCGGCGCCGATCGACTACTACGGCTACCTGGTCCTCAACTACAAGCCCACCGACGGCGTGACGATCTTCCTCGACGACATCGAGATCGAGAAGCGCACCGGCCCCGAGCCGAACGCCGAAGGCACCATCACCGGCAAGGGCAGCAAGCTCGACCCGGTGCGGCTGTCGGCGCGCAAGTGGATCATCCGCTTCGAGAAGCCGGGCTACGATCGCTGGCACCGACGCATCGAGATCCGCCGCGACCAGATCACGGTCGTCAACGCCGCGCTCGAGAAGATGAGCGACAACGTCGAGGCGAGCGGCAACTAGCGTCCGTCGGCCGCCCGCGACGGCGGGGCTCGGTGGCTCGGCAGACGCGCTCGGGCCCGGCCCATGCCCCTTCTACGAGGATGGCGCGTGACCGCGCCCTCCCGGTGTGCACACACCCCGGCGGTGACCACGAACGCGGCGATTCGCTCGCACGGACGTGGGCATCTGCTAGGTTTCCGCTGAGCGTCCCCACCGTCACGGCGACGCGCGAGGCGAGATGAACCGACCGACCGTGGCCAGCCCCCTGCCAACCCTCATGCCCCGCCTGTGGCGCCTCGCCGCCTTGGCCTGCCTGCTGACGGCCGCCAGCTGCAGCGGTGACGACGGCACGACCACCACCGGCGGCAACGCCGCCGACGGCAGCACAGGTGGCACGGTCTTCGACATCGCCACCGGAACCGACACCGGCGGCGCGTCGGTCGACACCGGCACCGGCACCGGCACCGAGGACACGAGCACCGGGCCGGAGCTCGGCACCGGCGAGCCCGGCACCTTCGGCTACGCCTGCAACGACAACAGCGACTGCGACAGCAACTTCTGCATCCCGACGCCGGACGGCAAGATCTGCAGCCAGATCTGCGTCGAGACCTGCCCGACCAACTTCATCTGCAGCGCCGTGGCCACGGCCGGCACCAGCGACACGACCTACCTCTGCGTGCCGCGCTACGGCCAGCTCTGCGATCCGTGCACGACCAACGCCGACTGCAACAGCTCCGGCGAGATCGGCAACGTCTGCGTCGCGCTCGGCACCGACGGCAGCTTCTGCGGCGTGTCCTGCGGCGCGGGCAGCGACCCCTGCCCCAACGGCACCGAATGCCAGACCGTGGTCGACGGCAGCAGCGGCAAGTCGACCAAGCAATGCCTGCCCACCAGCGGCGAGTGCACCTGCAGCCCCAAGGCCATCGCCCAATCGCTGCAGACCACCTGCACCAACAAGAACCTCTACGGCAGCTGCACCGGCGTCCGCGTCTGCGAGGCCGGCGGGCTGAGCGCGTGCAAGGCAGCCGTGCCCGCCGCCGAGGAGTGCAACGGCGTCGACGACGACTGCAACGGCAAGACCGACGACTTCGACATCTCGGCCAAGTGCAAGAACACCAACGAGTTCGGCGTCTGCACCGGCAAGCTCACCGCCTGCGTCGACGGCAAGCCGCAATGCGACGCGCCGACGCCGAAGCCCGAGGTCTGCAACGGCGTCGACGACGACTGCGACGGCCAGACCGACAGCGACGTCGAGGCCTGCGACGACGGCAACGCCTGCACCAAGGATCTCTGCAACAACTCGGGTGGTTGCAAGTACGAGCCGGTGAACGGCCCCAAATGCGAGGACGGCAACGTCTGCACCGAGAACGACAGCTGCGCCGAGGGCAAATGCCAGGGCGGCAAACCCCTCGCCTGCGACGACGGCGACGCCTGCAGCACCGACAGCTGCTCGCCGGCCAACGGCTGCGTCCACGAGCCGGCGACCGCGGGCCTCTGCCCCGACGACGGCAACCCCTGCACCCAGGACGTCTGCCAGGCCGGCAAATGCGTCCACGTCGGCGTCGACAAGGGCGCGCCCTGCCTCGATGACGGCGACCCCTGCACCCAGGACGTCTGCGACGCCGGCCAATGCGTCCACGTCAGCACCAAGGACGGCGACCCCTGCCTCGACGACGGCAACCCCTGCACCGCCGACGTCTGCGCCAAGGGCGGCTGCAGCCACCCGCCGGTCAGCTTCACCGTGCCCTGCGCCGAGGACGGCAACGCGTGCACCGCCGACGTCTGCGACAAGGGCGCCTGCACCCACCAGCCGCTGGGCTCGGACAAGGACTGCCTCGACGACGGCGACCCGTGCACCAACGACGTCTGCCTGCTCGGCGCCTGCAGCCACCCGCCCGTGGCCAACGGCAAGGATTGCCTCGACGACGGCGAGCCGTGCACCAACGACGTCTGCCAGACCGGCAAGTGCACCCACCCGCCGGGCAACGGCAAGCCCTGCGCCGAGGACGGCAACGCCTGCACCCAGGACATCTGCCAATCCGGCAAATGCAGCCACCCGCCCGCCGACAGCAAGCCGTGCGAGGAAGACAACAACCCCTGCACCAAGGACATCTGCCAGGCCGGCGCGTGCAAGCATCCGTACGCCAACAGCAACTGCGACGACGGCGACCCCTGCACCACCACCGACTACTGCGACCTGGGCAACTGCAAGGGCATCAACATGCTCAAGTGTGACGACGGCAACCCCTGCACCGCCGACACCTGCGCCAAGGGCCAGGGCTGCACCAGCAAGGCGACGACCGGCTCGCTCTGCGACGACGGCAACGTCTGCAGCACGGGCGACGTCTGCCAGAGCGGCGTGTGCAAGGGCACCGGCGGCAAGATCTGCGACGACGGCAACCCCTGCACCAACGACGGCTGCGACGGCGGCTCCGGCGGCTGCGCGTTCACGGCCAACTCGCTGCCCTGCACCGAGGACGGCAACCTCTGCACCAACGACATCTGCGCCAACAAGACCTGCACCCACCCGAACAAGACCAGCGGCGATCCGTGCACCGACGACGGCAACCCGTGCACCGACGGCGTCTGCCAATCCGGCGTGTGCAAGCAGAACGCCAACGACAAGGTCTGCAACGACGGCAACGCCTGCACCAGCAACGACAAATGCGTCGGCGGCGCCTGCTCGGGCACGGCGTTCAAGGACTGCAACGACGGCAACCCTTGCACCGAGGACAGCTGCGACAAGAACGGCCAGTGCGCGCACAAGGCGCTCTACGACGTCAGCTGCAAGGCGAGCTCGGGCGAATGCCCGACCGGCATCTGCCAGGGCGGCTCGTGCGTGAGCAAGCCCGGCGTGCTCTGCCAGGCCAAGATCGACGTCGACCTCTGCTCGAGCGTCAACGTGCCGGGCAACTGCTCGGCCAGCGGCAAATGCGTCGCGAGCACCGTACCGCCGGGCTACACCTGCCCCGGCTGCAACGGCATCTGCGTCAAGTGCCTGATCTTCCAGTTCTGCGTGCCGCTGTTCTGAGCCAGACCACCTGGCCGCGGCATCGCTGATCGGGCCGGAGATCCGGGCCGATGGCGGGGGCGTCGCGTCGGCGGGCTAGCGCTGGTAGCGGTCGGGGCGGTACGAGCCGATGCGGCGCTGCACGTTCTCGTAGACGCGCAGCAGGCCGGTGTCGAGGTCGACGCGGGCCTCGAAGCCCAGCACCTCGTTGGCGACGCTCGAGTCGCAGAGCAGGCGCTCGACCTCGCTGCCGTCGGGACGCAAGCGCTGCTGCTCGGTCTGGATCGGCACGACGTGGCCGCTGACCTTCATCAGGCGCTCGGCGACCTCGCCGATCGTGACGCCGACGCCGGTGCCGACGTGCAGGGTGCGGCCGTCGATGCCGGGCACGCTGCCGGCGAGCAGGAAGGCGCGCGCGGTGTCGCCGGCGTAGAGGAAGTCGCGAACGGGATCGATGCGGCCCAGGCGCAGCGTCGGCACCTTCGCGACCAGCTGCGCCGCGATGGTCGGGATCACGGCGCGATCGGATTGGCGCGGCCCGTAGGTGTTGAAGGGACGCAGCGTCACGACCGGCGTGCCGAAGCTGAGGTGGTAGCTCTCGGCGATCTTGTCGGCGCCGATCTTGCTGGCGCTGTAGGGCGACTGGCCCTGCAGCGGGTGCTGCAGGTCGATGGGCACGTAGCGCGCGGTGCCATAGACCTCGGAGGTGGACGTCACGACCACGCGCGGCGTGCCGTGGATCCGGGCCGCTTCGAGGATGTTCAGCGTGCCGGTGATGTTGGTCTCGACGTAGCTCTGCGGCGCGACGTAGCTGAACGGGATCGCGATCAGGGCCGCGAGGTGCAGCACGACGTCGCAGCCCTCGACCACGCGGATCATCTGGTGCGGATCGCGCACGTCGCCGGTGACGACCTCGATCGCGCCGCGCACGTCGGCGTCGAGCTCGTCGATGGTGCCCCAGTCGTTGCGACCGTTGTAATGCACCAGGGCGCGCACCTTGGCGCCAGCGGCCACCAACGCCTCGACGACGTGGCCGCCGATGAAGCCGCCGGCGCCCGTGAGCAGCACGCGCTTGCCCGAGAGGGTGGCGATCGCGGCGTCGCCGCGCAGGGTTGCAGTGTTCATCCTAGGCCTCCAGGGGTCCGGGTCGCGTCATCCGGGGCGCGCCGTCCGGGTTCCGTCATCCAAGTCGGGTCATGAGCGAGGTCGCGCGCCGCGCCACGCCACGCCAGCGCGAACGGGGCGCGGCGACGCGCTCGAGGGTCTGTAGCACGACGGCGCCGCCGTCTTCGGGGCGATGGGCGCGGACATGCGCCTGCGCCTTGGGCAGATCGGCCAGGATCGCTGCGGCAGCGCGCGCCGCATCGGCCGCGTCGCCCTTGGTGAAGAGGGCGACCGCCGCCGGGCGCTGGACCGCGTCGCTGGCCAGCGTCGCCACGCCGAGCGCGAGCGCCTCGTGCACCGAGACCGAGTCGCCGTCGGTGCGCGTCGGCCGGACGTAGAGGTCGGCGAGCGCCCAGAGGTCCGAGGCCTCGTCGAGCCGCGCCTCGAGCAGCAAGAAGCGGTCGCCGAGGCCGAGATCGTCGACCGTCTGCAGCATCGCCGCCGCCAGGGTCGGGTCGCCGCGGCGCGAGAGGTGCAGGACGAAGCCGACGTCCGTGTCGGCCGCGCCGAGCAGCCGGGCCATGCCGAGGAAGGTGTCGACCCCGTAGAGGTCGCCGCCTTCGAAGGGCTGCATCGCGCTGGCCCCGGCGACGACGAGGCGCCGGACGCGCTGGCGCAGCGCCCGCACCTCGGCCGGCAGGCGCTGTGGATCGACGCGCGGCGGCGGCAAGAAGGGCGGCACGGCGCGCACGACGGCGGCCGGCACGTCGTAGCCGGGCAGCCCGGCGGCGACGTGGGCACCGCTGGCGAACGCCGCAGCGACGTGCGGGCCGACGAGCGCACGCAGGCGCAGGCCGAGGCGCGTCTCGGGCACCTCTGGCGGCTCGAGCGAGTGCACCGAGATGACGACGGGGATGCCGACGGCCCGGCACGAGAGCATGATCGGCGCGAGTTGGTCGCTCGGCAGGCCGATCATGTGCAGGTGGGCGACGTCGGCGCCCATGGCGGCGATGCGCGCGCCGATCGACCAGAAACGGCCGCGCTGTGGCGGGATGTTGACGACCTGGATGCCGCGGACCGGGATCAGGTCGCCGTCGGAGATGTCGAAGACGTGGACCGCGTGGCCGGCGTCGGCGAGGGCGTGGGCGAGGCGGTCAACATAGACCGAGATCCCACCAAAGGGCGGTGGCATGGGCCCGATCTCGGCGATGACCAACGGACGACGCAACGGTTCCCCCCAAAGGCCGCGACGGTGCAGCAAAGACTTTGGACGTGTCAATGCGCCGCGAGGATCACGCGCCGGCCGCAACGAGGCGCGCGCGCAGGTCGGCGACGACGCCGGCGAGGCCGACCTCAAGGCTGATCTGCGGGGTGAGACCGAGCGTCTCGAGGCCAGCAGGTTCGAGCACGACGACGTCGTCGCTGCGCTCCTGGCCAGCGGCGCGGTGCAGCCAGCGGGTCGCGCCGTCGAAGCCGACCGCCGCGGCCAGCGCCGAGGCGACGGCGTGGATCGGCCGGGCGACGCCGTCCGAGACGTGCAGCCGCATGCCCGCGACCTCGGCGTCCATCGCGGCGATCAGGGCCGCCGCGGCGTCGTCGACGTGCAGGAAGTCGCGCACCTCGAAGCCCGAGCCGCCGTGCTGGACCTCGGTCGCGCCCGCCGCCACGGCTTGTAGGTAGCGCAAGCCGAAGGCGGGCACGGCGCGCAGGGTGCTCGGGTCGACGCCGGGCGCGCCGTCGCCGGGTCCGTAGACGGTCGGCAGCGTCAGCTCGACGAAGGCGCAGCCGGCGGCAGCGGTGGACGCTTCGAGCAGGCCGCCGACGGCGCGACGGGCGAGACCATAGGCCGAGGCGTTGGGCGGGCCGCGCCAGAGGTCGTCGGGCTGCAGCCGATGGCCGGGGGCGCCCAGGCCCGCAGGCCGCGGGTAGGCACCAGCCGAATGCGCGAGCACGACGCGGCCACAGGTGCCGGCCTCGACGGCCGCGGCGAGGCCGATGGTGGCGTCGACGTTGGCGGCGAAGTAGCGCGCCGGTTCGGCCCGCATCGCCGCAGAGCCCGCCGTCGCGGCCGCGAGGTGCAGCACGACCTCGGGCTGGTGCTGGCGCATCCAACGCAGCACGGCGTCGCGGTCGCGCAGGTCGAGCTCGGCCCGCCCCGGCGCGTGCAGCTGCACCCCGGCCGCCTGCGCCAGCGACGCGGCGACGCGCCTGCCGATGAACCCTCCGGCGCCGGTGAGCAACACAACCTTGGCCACGTCCGCCTCCGCATCCGCCATCGTGGCAGATGGCCGTCCCCTTACGACAAGGCCGGGGCCGGCACAAGGTCGGCGTCGGCGCGGGGTCGGCCGCCTTGACCTGCTCCGCTGGCGATGCTCGACTCGGCGTCGGCGAGACGCGCCCGCGCCTCCGGACGGGCCAGGGCCGGGCCCGCGGCCGGCGCTCCCCCAGGCCACGCAGCGCGTGGCGAAGCGAGGCTCCCTTGAACCAGACGACGGACGCAGCGACGCAGGACCAGGCGAGCGACAGCCCGGAGCGCGTGGCGGTGCTGCTGGCCGGCGGCCTCGGCTCGCGCCTGGCCCCGTTCACCGCGATCATCCCCAAGCCGCTGGTGCCGATCGATGGCCGCGTCAGCATCGCCGAGGTGCTGCTGCGCCAGCTGGCGGCCGCGGGCTTCCGCAAGATCTACGTCTCGATCGGCTACCTCGGCCACCTGATCCGCGCCGTGCTCGGCAGCGGCGAGCAGTTCGGCGTGCAGATCGAGTACGTCAGCGAAGACAAGCCGCTCGGCACGGTCGGCCCGCTGCACCTGATCGCCGAGCACCTGCCCGAGACCTTCTTGCTGCTCAACGGCGACGTGCTGACGGACCTCGACTTCGCCGCGCTGCACGACGCCCACGGCAGAAGCGGCGCGACGCTGACGGTCTCGGTCTTCCCGCGCAACGTGCGCGTCGATCTCGGCGTGCTCGACACCGACGACGGCGGCTGCGTGACCGCCTTCCGCGAGAAGCCGACCTACGACTTCCTGGTGTCGATGGGCGTGTACGCCATGCACAAGCGCGTGCTGGGCCATATCCCGAGCGACCGGGCGTTCGGCTTCGACGACTTGATGTACGCGATGCTGGCCAGCGGCGATCCGGTGCACACCTTCAACTGGAGCCACGGCCGCTGGCTCGACATCGGCCGCCACGAGGACTTCGCGACGGCGCAGCGCCTGTTCGTCGACGAGCGCCACCTCTACCTGCCCGACGGCGAGTAGGGCCGCCGCGCCGGCGCTGGGGCCGCCGCGCTAGCGCCAGGTGCGTTGGGCCATGCGTTCGAGCGTCTCGGCGGCCCAGAGGTCGTAGCGATCGTCGAAGATCGCGGCCCGCGCGTCGCGCATCAGGCGCTGGAAGAACGCCAGGTTGTGCAGCGTCATCAGCAGGCCCGCAGAGGCCTCGCCGGCGAGCCAGAGGTGGCGGATCAGGCTGCGCGAAAAGCCCGCACACGCGCTGCAATCGCAGGTCGGGTCGAGCGGCTGGTCGTCAGTGGCGTTGCGGCTGTTCTTGATCCGCAGCTGGCCGTCGCGGGTGTAGACCGTGCCGTGGCGGCCGTTGCGGCTCGGCAGCACGCAGTCGAACTGGTCGATGCCGTAGCCGACGCAATGGACCAGGTCCTCGGGCGTGCCGACGCCCATCAGGTAGCGCGCCTTGTCGGCCGGCATCTGCGGCGCGGTGTGGGCGCAGATCTCGTAGGTGATGTCGGTGGTCTCGCCGACCGAGAGGCCGCCGATGGCGAATCCTTCGCACGGGCGCGCGCAGATCTCCTCGACGTGGCGGCTGCGCAGCTCCTTGTCGATGGCGCCTTGCACGATGCCGTAGAGCGCGACCTCGCCGGGGCGCCGGCGCGCGGCGATGCAGCGGTCGAGCCAGGCCGTCGTGCGCCGCATCGACGACTCGACGAAGCGGCGTTCGGCACCGGCGGGCGGGCATTGGTCGAAGGCCATCATGATGTCGGAGCCGAAGAGCTCCTGCACCCGCACCGCCTCCTCGGCGTCGAGGCGGATCTTGGTGCCGTCGATATGGCTGCGAAAGACGACGCCGTCGTCGGTGATCTTGGCCTTGTGGCCGAGGCTGAAGACCTGGAAGCCGCCGGAGTCGGTCAGCATCGGCCCGTTCCAGTTGGTGAAGCGCTGCAGGCCGCCAGCGGCCGCGATGCGCTCGGGGCCGGGCCGCAGCAGCAGGTGGTAGGTGTTGCCCAGGATGATGCTGGCGCCCATCTCGCGCAGGTCGCGGGGCAACACACCGCCCTTGATCGCGCCCTGGGTGCCGACCGGCATGAACACCGGCGTCTCGACGCTGCCGTGGTCGGTGTCGATGCGGCCGGCGCGGGCGCCCGAGCGGGCGCAGACGTGCTGGAGAGTGAATCGGTAGGCCACAAAAGGCTCCCATGCGCCCCGGCGCGGCGCGGCGGGCGCGGACGTGCGACGCGACGAGGTGCGCGACGCGACGACCAGCTCAGACGAAGTGCATCACGTCCTGCGGCGTCTTGTAGCGCCGGCCGGCCAGCTCGGCAGCGACGTGGCCCAGGAAGACGACGCCCGCGATGTCCGCGCCGGCGTCGACGCCGTAGAAGCGGCGCATCGTCGGCGTCATCAGCACGCCGCCGGTCGACCAGAGCGCGCCGAGGCCGCGGGCGTGGGCGCCGAGCAGCAGGTTCTGGATCGCGCAGCAGGTGGCGGCGTAGTCCTCGCGGTCCGTGGCCTCGTCGGCGGGGCTGCGCGACCAGGTCACGACGATCACCGCGCCGGTCGTGTCGAGGCGGCGGCCGAGCTTGTCGCGCTTCTGCTGCAGCTTGCGCGTCAGGTCGGCGTCCCCCGGCTTGGCGATGGCGTCGAACGAAGCCGCGACGGCCTGCCGCATGGCCTCGATGGCCACGCCGCGCACGATGTGGAAGCGCCAGGGCTCGGTGAAGTTGTGGTTCGGCGCCCAGGTGGCGAGCTCGACCAGCTCGCGCAGGGTCGCGTCGTCGATGGCGCCGCCGGCGTACATCTTGTGCGTCCGCCGCGTCCGAATCGCCTGATCGAGATCCATGGCTGCGCTCCTCCACCCCCGGGCCGACGCGACGCACGGGCCGACGCGACGCACGGGCCGACGCGACGCACGGGACGACACGCTCGCCGCCGGCCGCGGCGATGTCAACGCGAGACGTGCGGGCCGAGGCGGCGGCGTTCGAAGGCACGCAGGAATTCGACACGTGTGTCCTTGAGAAACATTGGTGAGCCCGCTAACGTGCGGCTACGACATCAAGGTGACGGTCGCCCCCCGCGGCGTCATCCCGGGTCCAGCTGCCGCTCGCGGTCTGCCTCGCATCTTCGTGCACCCCAGGTGCCCGGCGACGGAATGTTCGGCAAGGAGAGGTCTTTCATGAAACGATTGCGCTTGTTCGGCGGCCCGGCCGTCGCCCTGATCTGCTGCGCCATGCTGGTCGGCTGCTCGGACGGTGGCGGGAGCGACACGGGCACCAAGTCCGACACGGCGACGTCCGATGCCGGCGGCGACACGGCCAGCGGCGACACGGCCAGCGGCGACACGGCGACCACCGACACGGGCGGCGGCGACGACACGACCGAGGTCGACGCCGCCGAGGACGCCGGATCCGACGCCTCGAACGACGCGACCGACGACGCGGTCAGCGACGCCACGGGTGACGCCACGGGTGACGCCACGGGCGACGCCACGGGTGACGCCACGGGCGACGCGACCCAGCCGCCGGTCGAGATCGGCGGCACCAAGGGCATGGCCGTCAACGTGCTCGACAAGGCGACCAAGCTCAAGGTCCAGGTCCACGTCGTCGACGCCGCGGGCAAGCCCATCGCCGGCGCCACCGTCTCGCTCGGCGGGGCCGCGATCGCGCTCAAGGACGGCGTCGCCGACCTCACTGGCGTGGCCATCGACAAGAGCCCGGTGTTGACCGCGACGGCGCCAGGACACGCCTCGGCCGCGATGGTCCTCGACCCGGTGCGTGCGCTCTCGGGCGTGCACCTCGTGCTGCAGAAGTACGAGCAGGTCGAGACCTTCTCGGCGCTGGCCGGTGGCAAGCTCGCCGGCGCCGCGGTGAAGGTGCAGATCCCGGCGGGTGGCGTCGTCGACGCCGCCGGCAAGGCCTACACCGGCAAGGTGACGATGGCCGCGGCCTCGATCGACCTCGACCGCGACCTGCTCGACGGCAAGGGCGGCCTCAAGCCCGACGCCGCCGGCCTGTTGCCAGATCCGGCGGTGAAGGTCAGCACGCCCGCCGGCGCGGCCTCGATGATCAAGCTCGCCAGCAGCCACGTCGCGCTCACGGGCGAAGACGGCGGCGCCCTGCAGCTCGCCGCGGGCAAGCCGGCCAAGGTCGACTTCAAGCTCAGCCCGACGCTCGCGGCCGCGATGCCGAACGCCTACAAAGAAGGCGCGCAGCTGAGTGTCATCTCGCGCGACGACAAGACCGGCGCCTGGTCGGCCTCGGCCAAATGCACCGTCGCCAAGGGTCCGAGTGGTTGGTCCTGCGCCGCCGACGTGCCGCACTTCTCCGAGGCGGCGGTCGCCGAGCCGATGAAGTACGGCTGCATCGTCGTCGGCAGCGTCGGCCTCAACGCCCCGGCCGACAAGGACGTCGTCTGGCGCGCGCAGGTGCTGCAGACCCGCTTCGGCATCGGCCTCGGTGGCCACTACTACGACAACAAGGGCGCGCTCGGCATGTGCGCGTTGGTGCCGCTCGACACCCCGATCGCCCGCGTCACGCTCTACTACCAGCTCGGCGCCAAGGGCACGCCGGTCTCGGACACGCCGGTCTCGACGCCGGGCACGATCTACGTCAAGCAACACGTGGATCTGGGCAAGCCGGTCGACAACAACGTCGATCCGAAGACGATGGACAATTCCAGCATCGACGGCTGCATGGCGGCCTGCGCCGGGGTCACGCCGCTGGTGGTGACGGCGCCGGTGGCGTCGGCGCCGAAGCCGGTCGATCCCAGCGGCATCAAGCTGCCGAACGTCGAGATCGTCCTGCCGCCGGCCAAGCCGACGCTGCCGCCCTTCGACGCCGAGACGATCGATCTGGACCAGGACGGCTCGCCCGCTGGCGAGGACTGCGACGACGAGGATTCCACCCGTTCGCCCGACCTCGCCGAGGTCTGCGGCGACGGCTGGGATCAGGACTGCGACGGCAAGGACGCCGGCTGCCCGTTGACCTGCACCCAAGCCGGCCTCGGCAGCTTCGGCGCCTGCGCGCCTGGCAAGGAGCTGCCCGGCACGGCGACCGAGACGGCGTGCGTCGGCGCGTGGCAGCCGCCCGGCCCCTTCCTCGACGCCAAGACCGCCGAGACCTGGAAGACGCTGCAGGTCTGCATCGCGGGCTGCAGCGACGGCGACTGCGTCAAGACCACATGCGGCGCCGCGTTCCAGGCCTGTGTCGGCGACACCAGCAAGAGCTGCGCCGAGATGGCCTCGTGCCGCATCGGCTGCGAGCCGCTGAACCTCGCCGGCTTGCCCGCGCTGTACAGCGGCTGCTTGCTCGCCTGCCCGCAAGCGGCGTCCGACCCCGCGGCCTTCGACTACACCGCGACGCTGCTGACCTGCGGCGGCGCGGCCTGCCTCGGCGGCCTGAGCTGCGCGGCGGCCGAGAAGTCCCCGACCTCTGGCTGCAAGGACAGCGACATGGCCTGCTTCGGCAAAGAGGCTGGCTGCAAGACGGCGTTCGAGAGCTGCTTCGACCTCGACAAGGACAAGGACGGCTCGCCGGCCAGCAAGGATTGCGACGACAACGACCCGAGCGTCGCGCCTGGCAAGGGCGAGATCTGCGGCGACGGCAAGGACCAGGACTGCGACAGCAAGGACGTCGCCTGCCCGCTGACCTGCACCCAGGCCGCGTTCCCCTGCCTGAGCAGCTGCACGGGCGGCGGCTTCCCGACGACGGCCACCGAGACCGCCTGCGTCGGCAAGTGCAGCGCTGGCGGACCGTTCGTGAGCGCAGCGGCCGAGAAGGCGTGGACCGAGTTCCAGGTTTGCATCGGCGGTTGCGCCGACGGTGAGTGCGTGCAGAAGAACTGCGTCGCGAAGGTCGACGCCTGCGTCGGCTCGCAGCAGACCCAAGCCAGCTGCGCGGACATGGCGTCGTGCCGGCTGGGCTGCGAGTCGCTCAACCTCGCTGGGCTCGGCGCGCAATACGCGAGCTGCCTGGCGGCCTGCCCGCAGGACGCGCTCGATCCGACGGCGTACCAGCACATCAGCGACCTGCTCGCTTGTGGCGGCGCGACGTGCACCGCAGCGCTGAGCTGCGCGGCGACCGCGCAGTCGCCGACCTCGAGCTGCAAGGCGAGCGACATGAGCTGCTTCGCTGGCGAATCGACCTGCAAGACGGCCTACCAGGCCTGCTTCAACCCGTAGTCGCGCGTTGGCACGGAGGACTCCCATGATGACACGTACGTTTGCACCTGCCCGCGCTGACTTCGCTCGACGGTTCGTCTCCGCCGCGGCGGTGGCCGGGCTCGCCCTGATGGCCTCGGGCTGTGGCAGCAAGATCTGCGACAACGAGGACTATACCTGTGCCGAGAAGCTGGCGATCAGCTACTCGATCGAGGTCGAACACCTCGGCAAGGGCGACTGTCAGTGGCCGGTGGCCAAGCTGAACCTCGAGATCGAGGGCAAGGGCAAGAAGAACAAGAAGCTGTCGGAAGACATGTCTGCGTTCATGGATTCGATGGGAGGTTATTCGACCTACGCGCAGATTCGTTGGTACTACAAAGACGGGCAGAATCCCAATCTTGCGGGCGATCGCATGCGTACCGGGGAACGCGACTCGGCCGGCCGGGGGTTGGAAGTTCTGTTCTCGATCCCGCTGCTCCGCCAACTCTCCCCGCTGGGCTCGCTCGCCTCCAAGTCAGCACCCTTCGACGTTGGCAACTTCCAAGCTCTGCGCCAATACGCGCAGGTCGGAGAGGACTATTACGAAATCGGGGGTTCGTTCGACATTGGCAAACTCTTCGGCGGTCTTACGTGCTCGCCCCAGCCGGCGGATCCAAACGCGGCGCTGAGCAAAAGTGAGTTCATCAAGCAACTGGCCGACACCTGCCCCGCAGGGCTGAACCTTCCCCACTGCCGCGGACTGGACAAGGCGCGGCTGCTGGCGCTCAAGACCCAATGCGACGACGAGACCAAGGCCGGGAAGACCGAGAAGCCGGGCTGCACCGCCTACGCCCAGGCCTTCAAGTGGAAGAGCTCGTATTCTAAGGAAGAGTTCCAGTCCGAGTTCATCGACCGGATCTCGCACTATAAGGTGACGCTCGAGGTCAAGGATGAATGGCAAGGGAGCGTGACTGGCTTGGAGAACGAGATCGCCTCTCTGCAGACGCTCGTCATCTGTCTGGATGGTCAAATGAAAGAGATCGCCTGCCCACCCGAGAAGGCCGCGACCATCAACAAGGGCAACCTCAAATACGAGGCAGCCCCCGCCGTGACCTGCGACGGTCTCGCGTACCAGCGCTTCAACATGACCCCGCAGTGCAGCGGCGACCTGGAGTGCACCAACGCGCTCGGCCTTGCGGCGTCCAAATGCGTCAATGGGAAGTGTTCGACCGCCTGCCAAAAGAACGAGGACTGCACGGGCTCGACCAAGGTGCCGAGCAGCGCGGCCTGCGATCCCAACACCAAGACGTGCTACGCCGAGGTCGCGCAGATCTTCACCCCGCGTCTGCGCTCGGCCTCCAAGCTCGACTTCGTGCAGGACGACGGCAAGCCCTGGGAGGCGAGCGTCAGCGCGTACAAGGATGGAACCATCCCTGGCATCTTCATCCACAGCCCGAGCCATTTCGGCAGCAAGGGCCCCTCGAGCCTGGATTTGGACACGACCGTTGACATCCCCTTGCCGACGCGCACCACATGGGCGGAGTTCCTCGACAATATCCTCGCGAGCAAGGAGGTGCCGTTCCTGCGCGCCGGCTGGTTCCAGGGCGATGCGGTCGCCGGCTGCGCGATCGATCAAGTGACCTTTATCGGCATGGTGGGCATGGTCGGCTCGGAGCTCGGCGGCTCCGTCGACGGCAAGCAGATCCACTTCCGCTTCCCCGCCAACTTCGCGGGCGTCGTGACCAAGACGCAGGGGGTGGATTGGTGCTACGTCGTCTCGAAGGAAGAGAACGGCAAGCTCGTGCCGCCCGATTACAACTTGCGCCCCAAGGCGGCCCAGAATGGCGGCACCTGCACCGCCTGCTATGAGAAGGACAAGGCCTGCGCCGCGTCCTCCGATTGCTGCAGCGGCATGGTCTGCGACAAGGACAGCAAGACCTGCAAGTAGCGCGGCAGCAGGCCTACGGCCCGGCGCCCGTCGCTGTCCGCCGCGCTCAGGGCCGGCCGGCGCCGCGAGCCGCAGCCAGCGCCCACGCCGGAAACGTCGGCGGCAGCGGCGCCTCGACCTCAACACGGACGCCGCCGACAGGGTGCGGGAACGCGACCCGCGCGGCGTGCAGCGCGATGGCGCCCGGGGCAAAGGGCTGGCGCGCGCCGTAGCGGGCGTCGCCGACCAAGGGCACGCCGCGATGGGCGAATTGGGCCCGGATCTGATGCTTGCGCCCGGTCAGCAACGCGATCTCGACCAGCAGCCCCTCGGGGCCCTCGGCCAGGGGCCGCCAGCGCAGCGCCGCCTCCTTGGCGCCGGGCGTCTCGGCCCGGACGACGCGGGTCGTGCTGCCCTCGCCGCCGGGCAACAGCCAATCCTGGAGCATGCCGGGCGCCGGCGCTGGTGCCGCGGCGCAGAGCGCGAGGTAGGTCTTGTCGACGCGCCGATCGCGCACGGCGGCCGACAGGCGCGACGCCGCCTTGGAGGTGCGGCCAAAGACCATCGCGCCGCTGGTCGGGCGATCGAGGCGCTGCACCAGGCCCAAGAAGACGTTGCCGGGCTTGTCGAAGCGCTCCTTGAGCATCGCCTTGCCCCAATCGAGCAACGAGAGGTCGCCGCTGGCGTCGCCCTGGCTCGGCATGCCCGCCGGCTTGGCCAGCACCAACACATGGTTGTCGAGCAGCAGCACGCTCGGTGTGCCGGGATCGGCGTCCGTCACCTGCAGCGGCAGCTCGCTCATCGCGGCACGACCTTGGCGCTGCGCAAGTCGGCGAGCAGCAACACCGCCTCGCCCAGCAGCACCAGCAGCAGCAGGCTCAGCGCCAGCGGCGCCACGGGCAGCTGCGGCACCTGGCGCGCCGCGTTCGCCTTGGTGCTAGCGGGCCGCGTCGGCAGCGGCAGCGCCTTGAGGCGCTCGGGCGCGCTCTCGCTGGGTGGCGGCACGACGACCAGATCGACCGGCGGCTGCGGCCCGGCCGCGGTGAACTCGACCGCCTGGAAGCTGCCGACCGGGGTCAGCCCGGGCACGCGCCAGCGACGCGAGGGCTGCTGCTCGGCGTCGAGCGAGACGGCGACGCGACCATCGGGGAGGTGCACCTCGAGGCGGGTCGCGGCGTCGCTGCGCGCCAGTTCGAAGCCCTCGCCGGGCTGCAGCGCCGCGCGCGGACGGCCCATCGCGGCGCCCGCGGCGTTGCGCACGATCAGCGAGACCAACGGCACGAACCCGGGCTGCAGCGGCGCGTCGGTCCAGTCCAGGTCGACGCTCGTGGTCCAGACCAGCAGCCGGCCGCGGCCGCGCGTCCACGCCAGCAGCGCCGGCGCGCCGTCGGCGAAGCGCATGGCGACGTGCCGATCCAGGTCCGGCAGCGGCGCCGTGCCGATGCGCCGCTGGACGGTCGTATCACCCAGGCCGACGTCGACGCCCTCGAGCATCTGGCTCAGCTCGAGCGCGGCCCGATCGGCGTCCGGGCCCAGGGTCTCGGTCAAGACGCCGGCGAGCGCGCCACCGGGCTGCTTGGCCAACCAATGGTCCGGCAGCAGGCCGGCGAGCCAGCCCAGGCGCGCGGCGCCGTCGCTCTCGTCGCCGAGGCTGACGACCACACCCGTGCCGGCCTCGATCCGCGCGACCAGCGCGGCCAGCACCGGCGGCGCGAACTCGGCGACGTTGGCGATCCAGAGCACATCGTAGCTGGCGAGCTTCTCGGGGTTGAGCTCGGCGAGCTGCAAGGTCTGGACATCGAGCTCGGCGCCGTTGCTGACGTCGAGCGCCCGGCGCAAGAAGTAGACCTCGTCGTCGCGCGGCACCGGCCGCGGCGCGCCGTTGATCAGGGCCACGCGCAGGGCAGAACCCGCACCGAGCCGCACCAGCCGGCGATCGTCGCCCGCCAGATCGTCGCCGCCGGGCAGCTCGATCTCTGCGACCGGCGCCAACGCCGCGAGCGGCAACTCCACCGTGCGGCGCTCGCCGGCGGGGATCTCGAGCCGACGGCGCAGCTCGCGGCCGCCGACGCGCACCACCAGCGGCCCGGTGAAGGGGCCGGGCCCGTCGTGGCCGAGCTCCACCTTGAGCCGCACCTGATGCGCGCCGCGCTCGGGCGCCGGTGTCACGTCGGCGGCGAGGATGGCCGTGTTGGTCCACGCGCTGCCCAGCGGCTCGGCGTCGACGCGCAGGCCGCCGAGCGCGCCGGCCTGGACTGCGCTCCAGCCGCTGGCTTGCAGGTCCGAGAGCACGACGATCCGGCGGTCGGCCTCGGTGGCGTGGGCGAGCAGGCGCGCCGCCAGCGCCAGGGCCGCGTTGGCGTCATCGGCGCTGGCGCGGGCGTTCAGCGCGGCCACATCACCTTGCAGCGAGCGCAGGTCGGACTCGAGCCGCGGCAAGATCGCACGCGCCGGCTTCGCCGAGGTCACGACCATCGCGCGCGAGCCGGCGGGCAGGCGTTCGAGCAGGCTCAGCGCCCGTTGCCGCGCCAGCGAGAACTGCGAAGGCCCGCCGCCGATCGTGGCCTGCATCGACAGCGAGTCGTCGAGCACCACGACCAGGGCCATCGGTTCGTCGCTGAGGGCCGACGAGCTCTCGTCGCAGCCGGGCACCAGCGGCCCAGCCAGGGCGAAGGCGAGGCCAGCCATGACCAGCATGCGGGCCGCCAGCAGCGCGCGCTCGCGCAGCCGCTGGGCACGCGCCCGCTCCGGGTGGCGGCGATGCAAGAAGGCCAGGGCCGAGAACGCCACGGTCTGCACCGCCCGCCGCCCGCGCAGGTGCATCCACAGCGGCAGCAACGCCGCGGCGATGCCGAGCAGCAGCCACGGCCGGTCGAAGCCGATCATCCGCGCCGCCTGCCCGCCGTCACGGTGCGAACGATCTCGCGCAGCACCGCCGGCAGGCCTTCGCCGAGGTCGACGAAGAGGTAGCGGACGCCGACCTCGAGCGCGGCGTGGCGCACCTCCTCGCGGTGCGCGGCCATCAACGCGGCGGCCTCGGCGGCGGCGCGCGGGTCGAAGAGCGTCGTCACGGCGGTCTCGTCGCAGCGCAGGCTGACGGCATCGGCAAAGGCGAAGTCGATCTCGAGCGGATGCAGCGCGTGCACCAGCGTGACCTCGGCGCCGCCGCGGACCAACGCGCCGAGCGGCGCCAGCGCCGCCTCGGGGTTGGTCAGCACGTCCGAGAAGGCCAGGATCGTCGCCTGGCCGCGCCGCGCCGGCCGCCACGACTCGAGGCTGGCGTCGCCCTGGGGCTCGAGCCCGGCCAGGGCCTGCGCCAGGCGGCTGCGCTGCATCGGCCCGCCACGCGGCGCGATCGAGGTGCGTGGCGCCCCGCCGCTGGCCGGAACCTCGAGGCCGACCGCGTCGCCGTCGCGCAGCGCCAACAGGGCCAGCGCCAGCGCCAGCGTGCGCACGGCGCCGAACTTGTCGACCGCGCCGGCGTCGTCGCCCAGGCGCAGCTCCATGCTCGCGGAGTTGTCGACCACGAGCCAGAGCTCGGAGTGGACCTCGGTCTCGAAGCGCTTGATCAGCAGCCGGTCGCGACGAGCGAAGGCGTGCCAGTCGAGGTGGCGCAGGTCGTCGCCGGCGACGTAGTCACGATGCTCGGCGAACTCGACGCCGCCGCCGCGCCGGGTGCTGGCGTGGCTGCCGCCGGGGGCACCGTCGCGTGGCCGATGCGCCGAGAGCGTCGCGGCGCCGGCGGCGGCGACCAGCTCCGCCGCCCGCAGCAGCAAGGCCTGCTCTGCCGAGGTCGCGGCCAGCGCGCTCATCAGGCCCTCGGATCGGCCGGCAGCGCGTCGAGCAGGCGGCCGACCAGGGCGCGTCCATCGAGACCCTCGGCCTCGGCGCGGAAGCTCGGCACGACGCGGTGGCCGAGCACGGCGGGCGCCAGGGCCCGGACGTCGGCGAGCGTCGCGGTGCGCCGGCCGGCGATGACGGCGCGGGCGCGGGCGCCGGCGATCAGCCATTGCGACGCGCGCGGGCTGGCGCCGACCGCGACCAGGCCGACCAGGGACGTCGGCATCGCGTCATCGCTCGGCCGCGTCGCGCGCACCAGGCGCACGGCGTCGCGCACGACGTGGTCGGCCACCGGCAGCTCGCGCACCAGACGTTGGATGGCGAGCACGTCGTCACGGCCGATGACCGGGTCGATCGGCCCGGCGTCGCCAGCTGCGGTGCGGCGCACGATCTCGACCTCGTCGTCGAAGGTCGGGTAGTCGACGTAGATCGCCAGCATGAAGCGGTCGAGCTGCGCCTCGGGCAGCGGATAGGTGCCCTGCTGCTCGATCGGGTTCTGCGTCGCCAGCACCAGGAACGGCGGCTCGATCGCCATCGTCCGGCCGCCCGCGCTGACCTGGCGCTCGGCCATCGCCTGCAGCAACGCGGCCTGGGTCTTGGGTGGCGTCCGGTTGAGCTCGTCGGCGAGCAGGACGTGCGTGAACACGGGCCCCTGGACGAAGCGGTAGGTGCGGTGCCCGGTCGCGCGGTCCTCTTCGAGGATCTCGGCGCCGGTGACGTCGGTCGGCATCATGTCGGGCGTGAACTGGACGCGGGCGAAGTGCAGCTGCATCGCCTCGGCGAGCGTCTGCACCGCCAACGTCTTGGCCAGGCCGGGCACGCCGATCGACAGCGCGTGGCCACCGGCGAACAGCGCGATCAGCAGCTGCTCGACCACCTGGTGCTGGCCGACGATCCGGGCCCCGATCGCCTCGCGCAGCTGCGCCGCGACGACGGCGGCGCGCTCCAACGCCGCGACTTCGTCGTGCGGCCAGGCCACCGCCGGCGGGGCGGAGCGAGCAGCGGACGGGTCGCCAGCGGCGATCGGCAGGGTTGCGGGAGCCATCACTTCCTCCGCTCGGGGCCGCCAGGCTGGAACACGAAGCCGAGCGTCAGGCCGAGCCAATGGGCGGTGTCGTCCGCGCCGACGCCGACGACGTCGCGGACGCCGACGCGCAGGCCGACCACATCGCTGAGGTCGAAGCGCGCCCGGATCGCCGCGCCGATCATGCCACGTCCGCCCTTGGCTGGCATCGTCGTCGACTCGATGACGACGTTGCCGGCGGGGTCGAGCGGCGCCGCGATGTCGAGCAGCGCGCCGCCGAGGTCGAGCTGGGCCTCGAGCCAAGGCAGCGAAGCGATGGGTCGAACGGTGACGCCGAGGCCGAAGCCGGCGAGCAGGCCGATCGACGCCACGTCGCCGCTGAGACGCAAGCCCCGGGCGACGAGCGTGATCGCGGTGCTGCAGCCCGAGGCGATGCAGAGGCCGGCTTCGAGCTCGGCGCCGGCTGCGACGTCGAGGGCGCTGCTGCCCAGGCCGCCGACGAGGCCGACCGCCATCGTCGCGGCAGCCCCCTGGTCGCGGTCGCTGCGCGGCGGGGCCGGGATCACGGGCAGATCGACGGCGGTGGCGGGTGGCGGCAACGGCACGACGTCGCGGCCGCCCTGGGGCCGTAGCTCCATGGCGCTGCCAGCGGCCTCGAGGCGCACGGCGACGTAGGCGGACCACAGCGCCGGCGGCACCGAGGCGCGCTCCAGGCGCAGCTCAGGGGCGGCCGCGAGCCAGTTGCGCATCGCCGCGCGCGTCTGTTCGGGTTGGTCCATGCGCGCAGCGGCCATGGCCAGCAGGCGGTAGACCTCGGCGGCGTCCTGGGCGGTGGGTTCGACACCGGTGAGCGTCTGCAACACGCAGCGCATGTCGCCGGCGCCGTAGCAGCGCGAGGCGACGTCGAGCGGGCTCGTCGTCGGTGCGGCCGGGGCGGCAGGTGGCGGTGGCGCGGCGGGCGACGGCCGGGGCCGCGCCAGGCTCGGCGCAGCGGCCAGCGTCGACGCGACGACGACCGCACAAAACAACGCCACCGCCGCGAGTGGTCGACTCACGGCCGTGGCGTGTTCGTGCGGTCGTCGTGCGGGATCGTCGTTCAGGCCGGGAACTCGCGGTCCAGCTGCTTGCTGATCTGCTCGCGGACCATGCCCTTCGCCATCTTGGCAGCGAAGCCGATCAGGTCGATCTCGACGCCGACCTCGGACTCCGAGACCGAGAACGCGGCCTTGAACATCTTGCCGCTGGCGGTGGCGACGTTGCCGTTCCAGGTCACGTCCGAGACCAGGTCGGGCTTGCGCTCCTTGAAGCCGTTCAGGAGCGTCTCGAGCTTGCCCTTGGC
>CAZPHC010000034.1:0-69793 GCA_964586155.1 uncultured Enterobacteriaceae bacterium
GACGGCAGCAAGAACGGCGACGAGACCGACGTGGACTGCGGCGGCTCCTGCCCCGACGACTGCGCCACGGGCAAGGGCTGCAAGGGCGACGGCGACTGCGCCAGCAAGGCCTGCGACACCAGCGTGAGCCTGCCGATCTGCGTGACGCCGGTGACCGAGAGCTGCACCGACGGCAAGCAGAACGGCGACGAGACCGACGTGGACTGCGGCGGCTCGTGCCCCGACGCCTGCAAGACCACCAAGGGCTGCAAGGTCGGCGACGACTGCGAGAGCGGCCAATGCGACACCGCGGCGAGCACGCCGGTCTGCGTCCCGGCCCCGTCCTGCACCGACGGCAGCAAGAACGGCGACGAGACCGACGTCGACTGCGGCGGCTCCTGCCCCGACGCCTGCAAGGTCGGCAAGGGCTGCGGTGACGCCGCGGACTGCGAGCCGAACGTGCTCTGCGAAGGCACCAGCGCCAAGGTCTGCACCACGCCGCCGTCGTGCAGCGACGGCAGCAAGAACGGCGACGAGACCGACGTCGACTGTGGTGGCTCCTGCCCGAGCGCCTGCATCGACGGCAAGGGCTGCAAGGCCGGCGCCGACTGCAAGAGCGGCCTCTGCGACGACGCCGTGACGACGCCTCTGTGCAAGGCCGCGCCGACCTGCAGCGACGGCAGCAAGAACGGCGACGAGACCGACGTGGACTGCGGCGGCTCCTGCCCCGCGGATTGCAAGGACACCAAGGGCTGCCAGCTCGACGCCGACTGCGCGAGCGGCCTGTGCGACGCCGGCACCTGCAAGCCCAAAACGCCCGGACCCTCGTGCACTGACGGCAGCAAGAACGGCAGCGAGACCGACGTCGACTGCGGCGGCTCGTGCCCGAACGCCTGCGCCGAGGCCAAGGGTTGCACCGTCGACGCTGATTGCCAGAGCGGTTGGTGCGGCGCCGCGGGCACCTGCCTGCCCGGCTGCCCCGACGCGCCCGATCCGGCCGACTGCGATGGCGACGGCCTCAAGAACAAGGACGAGGACGCCGACGGCGACGGCAAGGTCGGCAAGGGCGAGACCGATCCCTTCGACATGGACACCGACGACGACGGCGTCGACGACGGCCAAGAGAAGCAGAAGGGCTCCGACCCGACCGCAGCCGAGCTCCGGCTCTACGGCGGAGGCTGCAGCGCCGGCAGCAGCGGTGGCACCGGCCCGGCGACCGGGGGCCTGCTGCTGCTCGCCCTGGCGCTGGCGACCCTGATCGTGCGGAGGATGCGCGCCAGAGACCTCGTG
Source organism: uncultured Enterobacteriaceae bacterium (assembly GCA_964586155.1). Classification (GTDB taxonomy): domain Bacteria; phylum Myxococcota_A; class UBA9042; order UBA9042; family UBA9042; genus SXNM01. The sequence goes on from CAZPHC010000034.1 coordinate 1,270, forward strand.
GCGTCGACGGAGGTGCGCTCATGAAGCGCTCGTTGCTGCTCACGCTGCTGGCCCTGGTCGTCGTCACGGCGGCCGCACCCCTGACCGCGTTCGCCCAGGCGGCCGGCGCCTTCTCGGTGTTGCGCTTCCGCCCCGGCATCGGCGCCAACAACCTGCTGCACACCGAGTCGCCGCAGGTCTCTGCGCACATGACGCCGACGGCCGGCCTGTACCTGCACTACGACCACCGACCCCTGGTCTTCGTCGACGCCGCCACCGGCAAGACGGCCTACGACGAGGTCTCGTTCCAGCTCAACGCGCAGCTGGTCGCCTCGATCGGCCTGTGGGATCGGCTCGAGGTCGGCGTCGTCGTGCCCGTCGCGATCTTGCAAGGCACGGGCGACCGGCCGGACAAGTACCCGCTCGTGCCCGACATCGCCGGCGGCCCCGGCGACCTGCGCCTGCAGGTCAAGGCGCTGCTGCTCGAGCGTGGCGGCTTCCGCCTCGGCGCGTCGCTGCCGATCCTGCTGCCCACCGGCTCGGCCGACAACTACCTCGGCGACGGCGGCATCGGCCTGGAGCCGCGCCTGACGGCGAGCTTCGAGGCCGGCCGCTTCGGCGTCGGCGCCAACCTCGGCTACCGCGTGCGGCCGAACAACAGCTTCCAGCCGGCGCTGACCGACCAGGACATCAGCGTCGACGACGAGGCCAGCGCCAGCGTCGGCGCCCGCTTCGCCTTGCTGCCCAAGGAGCTCGACCTGCTGGTCGACTGGAGCGGCGCGGTCAACGTCAAGGACCAGGAGACGACCGAGCGCGCCGGTGAGGTGCTCGCCGGCCTGCGCGCCTACCTGCCGATGGGCTTTGTCGCCACGGCGGCCGCGGGGCCCGGCATCGGCGTCGGCATGGGCGTGCCGACCTTCCGCGTGGTCACGAGCCTCATCTGGGCGCCGGTGCCGGACAAGGACGGCGACGGCCTGATCGGCGACGACGACAAGTGCCCGGACGAGCCCGAGGACAAGGACGGCTTCGAGGACAGCGACGGCTGCCCCGACCCGGACAACGACGGCGACGGCATCCCCGACGTCAAGGACAAGTGCCCGATGGAGCCCGAGGACAAGGACTCCTTCGAGGACGACGACGGCTGCCCGGACCCGGACAACGACAAGGACGGCATCCCGGACGCCAAGGACAAGTGCCCCAACGAGCCGGAGGACAAGGACGGCTTCGAGGACGACAACGGCTGCCCGGATCCGGACAACGACGGCGACGGCATCCCCGACGTCAAGGACAAGTGCCCGAACGAGCCGGAGGACAAGGACGGCTTCGAGGATGACGACGGCTGCCCCGACCCGGACAACGACAAGGACGGCATCCCGGACACCGCCGACAAGTGCCCGCTGCAGCCCGAGACGGTCAACGGCTTTGATGACGAGGATGGCTGCCCGGACGCCAAGCCGAGCAAGAACATCCGCATCGTCAAGGACACCATCGCCGTGCCGCCGGTGTTCTTCGCCACGAACAAGGACGTCATCCTGCCCAAGAGCTTCCCGACCTTGACCGAGGTGGCGACGGTGCTCAACGAGAACCCGTGGCTCAAGAAGATCCGCGTCGAAGGCCACACCGACGACGTCGGCGCCGACGACAAGAACCTCGACCTCTCGCAGCGCCGCGCCAACTCGGTGGTGCGCTTCCTGGTCGAGCACGGCGTCGCGCCCGAGCGGCTCGAGGCCAAGGGCTTCGGCGAGACCAAGCCCAAGTGCGAGGACGTGCCCTCGCTGACCGAGATGCTCGCTGACCGCTCGATGAAGAAGATGGCCAAGAAGGGCCTCGAGCTCTGCCGCGCCGACAACCGTCGCGTCGCCTTCGTCATCCTCGACCCGGCGGCGCAGGGCAACACCGTCACGCGCGAGCGCACGGTCGAGGAGCCCGCGAACTAGCCGTCTGCAAGGTGCCTGGCACCTCGCGAACGGCGCCGCCCCGCCCTACCGCGCCTCGAAGCGGAACGGGTACACCACCTGCGTGCTGCCGCCGCCGGCCACCGGCGGGAACTGGATCGCCGCGATCTCGGCCTGCACGCAGGCGTCGACGCCGACGCGGCGCAGCGACTCGTCGGCCTGCTGCACCTTCAGCGCGCCGACCGCGCCGTCCGGGCCGATCCAGAACGCCAGCTTGAGCGTGCCGCGCAGCGTCGGCTCGTTCTGCAACGCCCGCGCGTAGCAGCGCTGGATCGCGCCGCTGCGCCGACGGATCTCCCGCTGCACCAGCTCCGGCGGCAGCTCGCCAGTGGCCTTGGGCACGCTGCGCTTGAGCACGGCGATCGGCTGGCTCGGCGGCGTCCGCAGGCGCACATCGACCCGCGTCCGCGTCGTCGGCGCCTCGACCACGACGTCCCGATGGTCGAGACCGTCGTCCAGGCCCGGGCGCCGGGGCGCGGGCGAAGCGTCGAGGCCGGGATCGCCGGGCTCGCGATCGCCCGTCGGCGCGGCCACGTCGGGATCGCCGCCGGCGGCCTCGTCGAAGACGCCGAGCGTCGGCCGGAACGCGTCGGGGTTGTCGAGCACCTCGCCCAGCGGCGCCGTCGCGGCTCCGACCTGCTCGTCGACCGCGGCGCGCACGGCCTGCTTGCGGGCGTCGCCCTCGAGCTCCCGCAAGGCCCGGACGCTGGCCTCCAGCGCGTCGGCGAGCGCGTCGGTGCGCGGCCGGACGCTGCTGGGCGCCGGACGCTCCGGGGCCGGCCGCGGCGGCAAGGGCACCAGCGCCAGGGCCTCGCGAGGCTCGGGTTCGTCGGCCTCGCTGGTCTGGTCGGGCGTCGGCGCCGGCGGCGTGGTCGGCAGCACCGTCTCGACCTCGTAGGTGCGGACCTGCGCCGCCTGCGCGCGCTCGCGCAGCTCCGCTTGTTGCCGACGCGGCGGCTCCAGCAGCGGCAACCAGAGCAACACGCTGGCCGCGGCGAGCGAGATCGCCATCGGCAGCACGTCATTGGCCATCACCTGGCGCAGCGAGCGCCGCGGCAGGGGGATCAGCGTCACCAGCAAGGTGAAGGCGCCGAGCTCCAGCGCGGCATGCGTCGACGGCGTCAGCTGGATGACCATCGGCGCCAGGATCGCGCCGGCGTCGCTCCGGACTGCCCCCTCGCCCTCGGCGGCCTCGACGCCAGCGGACGAGGCGACGCCGATGCTGTGCAGCACCGGGCCGATCAGCGCCCGTCCGCGCATCCGCGCCGGATCGACGCAGAGCGTGAAGCCGCCGCGGCCGTCCGACTCGGCCAACACCAGGCGCTCGCCGCCGATCGCGTCGGCAGGCAGCAGGATGTCGCCGTTCGGGCCGAGCGTGATCGGGCCGCCGCGGACGAAGACGTCGGCGCCCAGGGCGTCGCCGCGCCACAACGTCGTGATGTGCAAACCATGGCGTAGCGGCGCGTCGCCGTGGCGCACCGCGGTCGGGAAGGTCGTCGTCATGGTCGGCTCCCGGGGGATCGGGTGGCGCGACGGCGCCCGCGCAGGTGCCGCCACACGTCAACGACGCACGGGAGGCGAAAGAGATCTGCGGCCCGGCAAAAAAGATCTGCGCCCAGGCACGACGAACCGGAGCGGCGCCTCGATCGTGACGCTAGGGCGCAGCGGCGGCGGCAGGCGCCTGCGGCCAGAAGCGCCGGATCGACGCCAACGTCGCCACGCGCTGCGCCGCTGGGATCTGGCTCGGGTCGGCCAGCAGCCGGCGGGCCTGCTCCTCGAAGGGCGGCACCTCGGCCCCGCGCGCGCGCAGCGCCGCCACGAGCGCGGCGTCCCACGTCAGCAAGAAGACCGTGGCCCGGCCCAGGCGCACGCCGACGCGCGGGATCTGCCCGTCGAGCTGCAGGTAGCGGAACGCCCAGGCGCCGACGACCAGGTGCAGGTGCCGCCGATCGACGAGATCGTCGGGCCTGCCGCGCTTCTCGTGGCCGACGCGGCCGCGCCGCTCGAGCGGCTGGTGGGCGATCGCGGCGTCTGTCAGGCCCGTCTCGGCCTCGACCGCAGGGTCGACGCCCAGCCGGTAGACCAGCCGCGCCTGACCGCCGATGAAGGCCATCGTCACGGGCAACCCCTGCACGAAGGGCCTGATCTCCGCGGCGTCCGCCTCGAGCTGCGCCACCAGCTCGGGGTCGTAGTGGCTGTGCTCGTCGGTGATGCCGTCGACGATCGCGCCGTCCGGCAGTGCCTTGGGCACCGCCAGCAGCGACAACGCCACCAGCGCCGCGATCAGCAGCCGCGCCCGCCGCAACGCCGCCGGCGCCATGCCGACGAGCAGCACGTCGAGCCCGAGCTGGCCGACCACCAGCAGCAGCGGCAACGTCGGGATCAGCAGCCGCGTATGCATGAAGTCGCCGCCGACCTTGGCCACCCAGACGACGTAGAGCGTGGCGATGCTCCAGGCCGTCAGCAGGCGCCGCGTCGTCCCGGCGTCGTCGAGGACGGCCGCGATCGCGGTCGGCGCACGCAGACGCCCGACCAGGCCGCCGACGCCGAGCAGCCAGGCGACGCCGAGCCACGGCAGCTCGCGCAGCGTCAGGCCGACGTAGCTCCAGCCCTGGTCGAACCAGAGCAGGTGCGCCGACTTGGCGTAGAACGTATTCGGCAGCAGGTCACCGTAGAAGGTGACGCGCCACAGCGTCCACGGCAGCCAGAGCGCAGCAAAGGCAGCCGAAAAGGCCGCGGCGGCGGGCAGATCGAGCCAGTCGCGCAGCGTGCGCGCGCCGTCGCCGGCCCCGTGCGGGCGCGGTGTGCCCGTCGGCCCGCGCAGCAACACCGACGCGCCGAGCAGCGCCGCCGGCAGCACGCCGTCCGGCCGGGTCAGCGTCGCCAGCGCCAGGATCAGCCCGGCGAGGCCGGCGCCACGGACGCCGCGGCCCGGGCGCGTGGCAGTCCACCATCCAGCCAGCAGCAGCGTCGCGTCGGCCGACGTCTCCAGGCCGCCGGTGGCCCAGACCTGCCACGGTCCGCAGAGCGCGGCCGCCATCGCCGCCAGCGGCACGGGCCACGCCTGGCCGTCTGGTCGGGCCAGGGTGCCGGGCCGATCCAGCCGGCCGAGCAGCCAGATCGCGGCGCCGAACGCGACCAGGCCCCACAGGCTCGACCACGTCTCGGCCGCGACGCCGAGCGCCAGGCCGACCGCGGCCCAGATCGTCCACAAGAAGTTGGTGTAGCCCTCGACCGGCTCGCCGGCGTTGAAGACCAGGCCCTTGCCGTCCAGCAGGTTCTGCGCGTAGCGGTACGAGATGAAGGCGTCGTCGCAGGTCCAGGCCTGCCGGGCCGCCAGCGCCACGCCGAGCAGCACCAGGGCCGCACGCTGCGCCTTCGCCGCCGCGCCGCGGCCGGGCGCGGTCGACGCCGACGCATCGGACGAGACAGAGGTGGCGGAATCATCGGCGGAAGGCGAGTGGTCCACGGGCCACGGTGTACACGCCGGGCCCGGGTTCCGCTAGGATCTGGGGCGATGCTGACGCCGCCGCCGCTCCCGCTGCTCGCCCTTCCCCGCGCCCGCCTGGCCGAGGCGCTCGCTGCCGCTGGTGTGCCGGGAGGCCACGCGGCCCGCTTGTTCACCCACCTGCACAAAAAGGCGCTGCCCGCGGCCTCGTTCGCGGCCATGAGCCCGGCGCAGCGGCAGCGCTGCGAGGCCGCGTTTCCGGCCTCGGAGGTGGCGCTCGTCGGCCGCAGCCGCAGCGAGGACGGCACCGAGCGCCTGGAATTCCGCCTCGGCGATGGCGCGCGTGTCGAGGGCGTGCTGATCCCCGAGGGCCCGCGCACGACGTTCTGCGTCTCGAGCCAGGTCGGCTGCGCGATGGCCTGCGCCTTCTGCGCCACCGCGACCTTGGGCCTGCAGCGCGGCCTGCGCGCCGACGAGATCGTGCGCCAGGTGCAGATCGCCGCGTCGCTCTGCGCCCCCGCGCATGGCCACGCGCCGCTGCGCAACGTCGTGTTCATGGGCATGGGCGAGCCGCTGCACCACTACGAAGCGACCCGCGACGCCATCGCCATCCTCACCGATCCCGGCGGCCTCGCGCTCGCCTACGACAAGATCACCGTCTCGACCGTCGGCCTCGTGCCGCGCATCGCCGAGCTCGGCCGCGACTTCGGCGGCCGCATCCAGCTCGCGCTCAGCCTCAACGCCGGCAGCGACGCCGTCCGCCGCCAGATCATGCCGATCACCAGCCGCTACGACATGGCGGCGCTGCGCCAGGCGGTCGCCGCCTACCCACTGCCGCCCAACCGCGGCGTGCTGATCGAGTACGTGCTGCTCGCCGGCCTCACCGATCAGCCGGCCGAGCTCGAAGGCCTCGTCGCCTGGGCCAGCGGCCTGCCCGTCGTGATCAACGTCATCGCCTGGAACGCCTTCGACGGCCCGGCGTTCCGCAGCCCGAGCCCCGCCGAGGTCGATCGCGTCGTCGCGACGCTGCGGGCCGCCGGCCTGCGCGCCAGCGTGCGCTTGCCCCGCGGACGCCGCGAAGACGCCGCCTGTGGTCAACTCGCGCTGCGCGGCCACGGCGCCGTCGCCACCTGAACCCGCCGCAGCTGCCCGCGGCCAACGGAGCCCCATGCGCCTCTCGTCCAATCTCTCCGGGCTCCTGGTGGTCGTCGCGGCCGCGTCGTCGCTCGCCTGCTCGACGCAGGGCGACGCGGGCACCGGCGTTGGCCTGGACGCCAACAGCCAGGACAGCGCCGCCGCGCAGGATAGCGCCGCCGCGCAGGACAGCGCCGCCGCCCAGGACAGCGCCGCCGCGCAGGACAGCGCCGCTGAGGACGCCGGCGCGGACGTCGCCGCGGACAGCGCAGCTCCGGGCTCCGACGCGAGCGCGGACGCGACCGACGCCGCCGCCGACGCTGGCGCCGACACCACCGGCGGCACCGGCGAACAGCTGCCCCCGGACGACGCCACGCTGCTCGCCTGGCTGCAGAAGGGCGCGTACCTGGGCTGGCAGGCCGACGCCAGCAAGCACGGCTCGTCCGGGCCGCATTTCGGCGCTGTGCGCACGTTCTTCAACGACGCGCTCGCGGCCTCCCTCGACGCCAAGAACGCCACGCATCCCGTCGGCGCGGCGGCGGTCAAGGAGCTCTACGGCAGCGGCACGGACGTGCTCGGCTGGTCGGTGCTGCGCAAGGTCTCCGATCAGGGCAAGGGTCTCGGCTGGTTCTGGTACGAGCGCTACGACGCCAAGGTCTACGCCAACGGCGTCGGCGTGCAGCTCTGCGTCGGCTGCCACACCGCTGGCGGCCAGGACGCGGTCCTCTCGCCGTGGCCGCCGGCCAAGTAGGCTGGCCGCCCGATCGCGCCGAGTCCCGCCTGCGCGGCGATGAGCCGACGTCGCGACGCGGCCGTCGCAGCCGGCGCTATGTGGCCCGTCGCGCCGCCAGCCGCTCGCTGACCTGGCCCAGCATCCCCGCGACGCCACGGTGGTTCACCGCGATCTGTACGTCGCCCGCCGAGCGATAGTGGCCCGTCGTCGTGTGATCGACCGCGGTCGCGCCCCAGATGACGACCAGACCACGCACCGCCTGGGCCCGCTTGGCCTCGTCCGGGCGCTCGTGCTGCACGACCTGCAGCACCAGGCCGCCGCCGTGCTCGCGCGCCAGGCCACGCAGGGTCTCGCGGTACGCCGGCGAGCCGCCGACCAGCGTGACGCGATCGAGCCCGGCCGCCCGGCACGCCGCGGCGAACGCGACGAACGCGCGCCGCACGTCGCTGCCGCCGCAGACCTCGCAGTCGGCCTTGGCGACGCGCAGGCGCGGCGTGTCGGCTGGCGGCTGGCAGCCGGGCTCGTCGCAACAGCGGACGAGGCGGTCGAGCAGCCCGGCGAGCGGGCGCGGATCGGGGTCGCAGAGCGCGTCGAGGGTGCGGGGGCCGTTCGCGTCGAGCAGGCAGGCCAAGGCCGCGACCCGTTCGCCGCCTTCGGCCAGGCCACGCGCCTCGAAGACCGAGCGCTTGTCGGCGTCTGCCAGGCGTCGCTCGCGCTCGCCGAGGCTGCGGCCGAGCTCGCTGAGCCGGCGCGCGGCGTCGCGACGCTCCTTGTCGAACGCCTGCCGCTCGACGCGGACCGCCGCGAGCTCGGCCTCGAGGCCCACGGCCCGCGCCACGGCCTCGTCGCGCTCGCGTCGGGCCTGCGCGGCCTGTGCCGTCGCTGCCTCTGCCTGCGCGACGGCGGTCTCGGCCTGTTTGCGTGCGGCGTCGAGCGCCACGTCGAGCGTCGCGTCGCGCACCGCGTCGCGCACCGCGCCGCGCACCTGGGTCGCTGGGGCGGCCTCGCCCGCGGCTGCGCGCGCAATGGGCGTCGCGGCGGTGGTCGTCGCCACGGGCGGCTTCGCTTGACCGGCGGGCGCTTGCGGCTTGCCGCGCCCCGCGCCGACCTGGCCCGCGATCGGCGCGACGCCGTGGCGGCGCATGAAGGCGTCGAATTCGTCTTCTTCGCGGCCAGCCACGTCCTTCCTCCTGCCGCGGCGCGCGGCGCCGTGGTCGCAGCATGGCGGATGCCGGCGCCACCGCAAGCGCCGCGTGGCCCGTCTGCGCGTGTCGCTTGAATTGCCTGGGGCTCCTGGGACATCGTGGGGACGTCGCCTTCATCGGGCGGGCGGAGGTCGGAGCCGTGCGAGGTCCCTGGCAACATGCATCGCGGCACGCGCCGCAGCGATCGCGTTCCCCCATCGGCCGGCCCACGTTGCGCCAGGTCGGTGCGGTCGTCTGCCTTGTCGCATCTGCCGTGCTGCCGGCACCGGCCGCACGCGCTGCGCCCCTGCCGGCCCCTGCGGCGACCGCCGACCCCACCGCGGCCCAGGCCGCGATCGACCTCGCGCGCTACCACTACGGCAAGGGTGACTACAAAGCCGCCGCGCGCCTGTTCTTGCAGGCCTTCTCGCTCGACCCCCGGCCCGACTCGCTGTTCAACGCCGCCCGCGCCGAGCAGCGCGGATTCGAGCTCGACGACGCCGAGCGCGATTTCCTCGCGTTCCTGAAGCTCCCGGGTGTCAGCCCCGAGTCGTCGCACCGCGCCGAGGTCCACCTCAAGGAGGTCCGCGAGACGCGGGCCCAGCTCGAGCAGGCCAAGGCCAAGGCGCAGGCCGCCGCCGCAGCTGCAGCCGCCGCGGCTGCCGCGAAGGAGACGGCCCAAGGGCAGGGCGCGGGCGCCGCGACGCAGCCGACCACGCCGCCTGCCGCGCCGCCCACGGTCCAGACCGGGGTCGAGGCTGGCCGCGACGGTCCGCGCTGGCGGCGCATCGGCGCGTGGTCGGCGATCGGCGTCGGCGCCGTCGGCCTCGGCCTCGCCACCTTCCAGGGCCTCGACGCCGCCTCGGCCCAGTCCACGCTCGACAGCGAGACGGGGCAGCTCGACGGCAACAAGAAGATCGCCGGCCTGTCCTACGATGCCTATCGATCGCGCCAGACCGCGATCTACGACCAGCGCGACCGCGCGTATGTCGTCGGCGCGCTCGGCCTGGTCGCCGTCGGCGTCGGTGCGGTGTTGCTGGCGACCGACGCCGGGCCGGTCGCGGCGTCCGTCTGGCCGCAGCGCGGCGGTGCCGTGGTCGCGCTGACCTTCGGCGCTGGTGCCACGTTCGGGGGCGCACGATGAGGCGGCTCACCAACCTCTGCGCGCTCGTCTGGGCCCTGATCGCCCCGGTGGCCCTCCCGGGCTGCGATCGGCCGTTCCTGGCGTCGTCGTCGTTCGCGAGCGATGACGACGCGCCGTCCGACGGCACCGGTCTCGGCGACGCGGCGACCGACGCCGGCGTCGACAGCGCCGAGGTCGAACCGACGCAGGATGCCGAGGACGTCGCCGACACCACGCCCGACGCCGACGCGACCGACAGCGACGCCGCCGAGGACGCCGAGGTCGCCGACGGCGCCGATGTCGCCCCCGACGACGTGGACGCCGCCGACGCCAACCCCGGCGACACGGCCGACAGCGCCGACGGCGCCGACGCGACCTACCCCGCCTGCGACGGCGGCAAGACGCTGTTCCTGGCCGCGCCCGGCGACCTCGTCCAATTCGACTTGCTGGCCCTGGCACCGGGCCCGGACGGCGGCCAATGGAGCGCGGGAACGCGGCCCAAAGGCAAGCTCGGCGGCACGGACGCCGCGTTGGTGCGGATCGACGCCACCGGCGACATCGCCTGGAGCATGGCCTACGGCGGCAGCGGCGACGACGGCGCGCGCGCGGTCGCGTCGTTGGCGGGCGGCGGCGCCCTGCTCGTCGGCTACCGTGACGCAGGCACGACGGCCGCGTCTGGCCTGTGGATCCGCACCGACAACGCCGGTGCCTCGATCCTCGACGCCAAGCATGCTGGCGCCGATTGGTGGGCGGTCGTCGATCGCGGGGACCTCGGCTCGCTGGTCTGCGGTGCCGCGGTCAGCACGGACGCTGGCAGCCAGGGCGCGATCGCCAGCCTCGACGCGGCCGGCGGCGTCACCTGGCAGTGGCTCGGCGGCGGCGCCAAGGACGATCGCCTCGAAGCCCTCGTCGTCGCGAAGGATCACGTCGTCGCGGCCGGCAGCCGTGACGCCCTGACCGCCGGCTGGTTGGCCGCCGTCAGCGACAAGGGCCAGCCGCTCTGGCAGCGCACCTTCGACGCGGCCAGCGGCGGTACGATCCAGCTCCACGGCCTCAGCCGGACGGGCAGCGGCGACCTGATCGCCGTGGGCGCCGCAACCGCCAACGGCCAGGCAGCGCAGGGCCTGGTGGTCTGGGCCGATCCGACGGGCGCTCAGCGCTGGCGCCAGAGCGCCTCGGGCGCGGCCGACGTCGTGCTGCGGGCCGTGACCACGCGCCTCGCTGGCGACGGCGTCGCCCTCGGGACCATCGGAGCGGCCGCGGCGCGCAAGCCCTTGCTGGTGAGCTTCGACCGATGGGGCGTCAAGGTCGAGACCAAGGAGCCGAGCACGCCGCCCGGCAGCAAGGACGTGACCGCCACCGCCTTGGTCCGCGGCGCCGCCGACGACCTCTGGTGGAGCGGCGCCTTCACCGGAGATCAAGACCCCGTCGCCCACGGCTACGTCGTCCACGCCGACCCCTGGGGGGCCATGACCTGCACCGCCAGCGGAGCCTGCGCTGGCCTCGCCAACGCATGCGACGACGGCAACCCGTGCACCAAGGACCTGTGCAGCCCGAGCGGAGGCTGCACCTCGCTGCCGGTCTCGTTGCCGTGCGACGACGGCAAGCCCTGCACCACGGGCGAAGCCTGCGCTGCGGGTGCCTGCAGCGGCGGGGGGGCCACGCTCTCCGCCGTCACCGGCACATCGACCGAGACGCAGGCCCTGCACGCGGCGACCCTGGCCAGCGGTGGCGGCGTCTGGACCGTCGGTCTCTCGCAGAAGAACGTCGTCCAGCGGGCGTTGATCGAGCGACGCGGCTCCGACGGCCAGGTGCTCGCCTCGGCGGTGCGCGGCAACCCCGGCACCCGCGTCGCCAACGCTGTCGTCGCGCTCGGCGACGGCAGCGTCGTGGTCGTCGGCACCGGCTTCGACACGGTGGCCCAGGGCAACGAGGTCTGGGTCGAGCGCGACGGTCCCGAGCTCGGCGAGCCCATGTGGCAGGCCACGCTCGGCGGCGGCGGCGATCAGGTCGGCCTCGGCGGCGCCCTGCACGCCGATGGCGCCGTCTGGGTCGTCGGCAGCAGCGGAGCCTCGGGCAAATCGCAGGCCTGGGTCGGCCACTTCAGCGTCGGCGGCGCGGTGCTCGGCTCGTCCGCGTTCGGCGACGGCGCCGATCAGGGCCTCGCCGCGGCGGTGGCGAACGGCGGTGTGCTCGCCGCCTGTGGTCACCGCGTGGCGGTCGGCAAGAGCGCGAGCGACGCCTGGCTGGTGCGCTGGGACGCCGCCGGCAAGCAGGTCGGATCGTCCCAGCACGGCGAGGGCGCCAACCACCGCTGCGAGGCCCTGCGGCCGCTGGGGACTGGCTGGCTGCTCGCCGGGCACCAGGACAACAACACCGTCGGCGGCAGCGCCGGCTGGATGCACGCGATCGACGCCGCCGGCAAGGAGCTCTGGACCCAGGCGACCGGCAGCAGCGGCGTCAACGGCTTCGCCGCGGTCGAGGTGATGGCTGACGGTCGCATCTTCGGCGCCGGCAGCGTCACGGACGATGGCTCGACCGTGCCGACGGCGTGGCTGTTCCGTGTCTCGCCCACCGGTGCCTACATCGAAGAGACCTACCCTGGCGGCGAGGGGGCCGACGGGATCGCCGCGACGCTGCGGGGCCCGGACGACAGCCTGATCTTCGTCGGCCATCGCGTCGGCAGCGGCGCCGGCTCTGCCACCTGGTTCGAGCGCCGCGACCCTTGGGCCAACGAGACCTGCGGCGCGGGCAGCTGCTTCTCGACCACCTTCAAGGCCTGCGACGACGCCAACCCGTGCACCTTCGACGCCTGCGATCCGAACGCGGGCTGCAAGCACTCGACCTTCAACGACGGCACCTGGTGCGACGGTGGCGCCTGCCACGCCGGCAGCTGCCTCGCGGTGCCGAACGGCAAGCTCTACATCGCCAAGGGCAGCTTCTGGATGGGCGCTGACGGCAAGGGCGCGGCGGTCGGCCCGGCGCACCTCGTCACGCTCAAGGGCCTGCTGATCGACGAGCGCGAGGTGACGGTCGACGACTACGACGCCTGCGTCCAGGCCAAGGCCTGCACGGCGCCCAAGACGTACAGCCCTGGCCCCTCGGCCCTGTACAACTACGGCCGCCCGGGCGCCGGCCAGCACCCGGTCAACGGCGTCACCTGGCAGCAGGCCGTCGACGCCTGCACCTTCCGCAAGGGGCGCCTGCCGACCGAGGCCGAGTGGGAGTACGTCGCGCGCGGCACGTGCCCGGACCCTGCCGACCTGCCCGGCTGCAAGGCGCAGATGCGCACCTACCCCTGGGGCGAGGACACGCCGAGCTGTTCGTACGCCGTCATCGCGTCGACCGGTGGCACCACCTCGGGTGACGGCTGCGGTGTCGGCACCACCGCGCCGGTCGGCAGCAAGCCGGACGGATCCAGCCCCTTTGGCGCGCTCGACATGATCGGCAACGTCTGGGAGTGGGTCGCCGACTGGTACACCACCGACGGCTACCCGGCCGGCGCCGCGACCGACCCGACCGGCGCCGCGACCGGAACCTCCCGCGCCCGTCGCGGCGGCGCCTTTGCCGACATCTCGGGCCAGAACGAAGGCAAGCAAGCCTGGAACCGCGCGGGCTCGCCGCCGACCGCGACGCTGCACACCATCGGCTTCCGCTGCGCCTACGACCTGCCGTGAGCCCCACGGCGCCAGGACCGACCATGCCTCGCACGCCCCACGAGCCCGCCGCCGGACGGCCTCCTCGCGAGGTGCCAGGCACCTTGCAGATTCGTCCTCGCGAGGTGCCAGGCACCTTGCAGACCGCGCTCCTGGCCATCCTGGTCGCGACGACCCTCGGTGGTTGCGCCGGCGCCGAGGCCCTGCGCCGACGCGAGGGCCCGCGCTACGCCGCCGAGACGCATTCCTGGGTTCACGAGGTCATGCGCCTGGGCCGCAACGGCATGTGGCTGGTCGTGCGTGGCTACCACACCGGCGACGACGTCGTCGCGGTCGCGACCAACGCGCCGCTCTCGCACGCGGCGATCTTGGACCACGACAACGCCGAGATCATCGAAGCGGTCGGTGACGGCGTCCGCGTCGTGCCGCTCGCCAAGCTGCTGCGCGAGTCGCATCGGGTCCAGATCGTGCGCCCGGCCGGCTGGACCGAGCAGCGCGGCGCCGAGGCGGTCCAGCGGGCGCGCAGCCAGGTCGGCCGCGGCTACGACTTCCTCGGCGTCGTTGGCGCACCCGACCGCAACCGCTGGTACTGCAGCGAGCTCGCCGCGTGGTCGATGGGCGTCCCGGTCGACAAGCTCGGCGCCTGGCACGTGATCCACCCGAAGGACCTGCACCGCCAGGGCACGCTGCTCTTTGACTCGCAAGCCCGCGACGGCCGCCCGGACCGCGCAGATCCGTCCGCCGCGGTCGACGCCGCCGCGCCGGCCACGGCCACCGCCGACTGAGCGCCGACGCCGCGGCCTCAGGCCTCGAACCGACCCTGCTCCAAAAAGCGCAACACCATCGCCTGCACCCGCGCGTCGTTCATGATCCAGGTGTGGCTGACGTCGACCGTGGCGAAGTCGACCATGCCGGCGAGGTGGGTCTCGTCGACCGCGACCGTGCCGTCGTTGGGCCGGTCGGCGCCGAAGACCCCGAGCGACGACGAGAGCCAGCTGATCGGGTTGCCGAGGGTGCGGGCGCGGGTCCCGGCGATGACGCCGACCTCGGCGCGCAGCGACGTCGGCCAGCCCTCGTGGCGCTGCACGTCCGCGCCGGCTGGGCCGTAGAGCCAGCCGAACGGGCCGAAATCCTGCATCGATCGCGCCAGGTCGCTGCCGGCGTTCGGTGGCGCCAGCATCACGACCCGGCGCAGGCGCACGCGCTCGTTCATGTGCCGCACCAGCACGCCGCCCAGCGAGTGGGTCACGGCGTCGACCTCGACGTCGCCGAGCTCGTCATGGACCCAGCCGGCGACGGCGTCGGCCAGCTCGGCGACCCCGCGTTGCCGCGACGGATAGGTCCGCGCCCAGGTCGGGTGGCCGGCCTTGCGCAGCGTGCGCCCGAGACCCGCCATCGACAGGTGCGTGCGCGCCAGCCCGTGCAGCAGCAGCACCGGGCGGTTGCTGCCGGAGGCCGCGCCGCGCGGCGTCGTCCCGGCGGTGCCGGCGTGGGGGCTGGGGTGATGCGCGTGATCTTCGAGCGGCCGACTCAAGGCGGTTCCTCTGCGAGCAGCTCCGCGAACGCGGCCATCCACGCCGGCTGCTCGGCTGCATCCACGCCCTGGGCGTCCATGGCCGCGGCCGCGACCTCGCCGTCCCGGCCGTCCCAGTCAAGCACGCGGCCGGTCGCCGCGTCACCCACGCGTGCCGCGCTGGCCTCCAAGAACAGCGGCTCCAGGTCCGGCGGCAGGTGGCGCACCACCGCCGCGACCACGCCAGCCTCGAGGCGGCGGCGCTCGCGGCGCAGATCTGCGACCTCGGTGCGGAAGCGGAAGAAGCGCAGCAGCGAGACCAGGACCTCGCGGCCGTCGGCGTAGCGCTCCATCACCCGCAGCGCGGCGAGGCCCGAGAGCGGCAGCAGCGGCAGCGCGGCGAGCCCCATGCCGCCCCAGCGGACGCCGAGGGCGACGCCGGCCGCCAGCCAGGTCAGCATCACCAACGCCAGGCCGACCAGGAGCTTCGTCGTCGCGATCACGTCGCGGCGTGGCGTCAGCGTGCCGCCGATCCACCACGCCAGCAGCGCCGCCGGGCCGTGCAGCAGCAGGCCGGGGATCGCCAGCGGCAGCAGCAGCAGCGCCGGTCCCGTGCGGCGCCAGAAGCGCGCCAGCACCGCCGAGGCGCTCCATGACGCCTGCAGGTCGCGTTCGGTCAGGTCGATCGCGTCGAGCCGGGCCCGAAACGCGCGCACCGCGTCGAAGAGCTTGCGGATGTCTTCGCGATCCTTGACCTTCTCGTAGCCTGCGGCGAATCGGCGCCCCAGCTCGACGCGCGCCTCCAGCGACAGCCCCGGCGGCTGGTAGAGACGACGCACGGTCTCGAGCACGCGCAGGGTCTCCCAATCCTCGCCTTGGATCGTCAGCGCCCGCAGCGCAAGGTCGATCTGTTCGGTCAGCTCGCGCGCGGCCTTGCGCGGATCGGCCTCGGATCGAGCGAGCCAGCCGCGATCGACCGCGATCGGCGGGCCGAAGCGGACCAGCACGTTCGAACGAAAGCGTCGGGGCGCCGAGTAGTTCAGCCCCACGGGCACGATCTGCACCGCGACGTCCGGGCGCGCGGCGCAGGCGCCCAGGGCCACCCGTGCCGCGCCGGTCTTGAGCGGCTGCAGCTGCGCCTCGTCGTGGCTGCATCCTTCGGGGAAGATGCCGATCGCGCCGCCGGTCGTCAGGTGCCCGGCCAGCGCGGCGAAGGCTGCGGCGTTGTCGACCCGGTCGGGCGCCTGCACCGCGCTCGGATCGACCTTGCCGTCGGCGTCGACACGGCGGCGGATCGCGACCGCGCCGACGCCCTGCAGCACCGGCCGCAGCAGCGGGTTGGCAAAGAGCACGTCCTTGGCCGCGAACGCCACGGTCCGCTGCGACGTCGCGAGCAAGACTGCCGGATCGAGCAAGGAGTTCGGATGGTTGCCGACAAGCAGCAGCGGCCCGTCGCCCGGCACCAGCTCATCGCCCACGACCTGGACCCGGCGGAAGAACACCCCGAGCATCCAGCGGATCGCCCGGCGCAGCGGCCGGTACAGCCACGGCGCCTCGGTCGTCTGCGGCGGTGCGGCCCCCATCAGCGACCTCCCTCGCGGCCGAAGCGGGCGGCGTGGCCGTGGCCGATGGCCCGCAGCAGCGCCGCGTCGTCCATGCCCGGCAGCGTGCGTGCCAGCGCGTGTTCGCCCGGCGCGTCGACCGCCGACAGCAGCGTGTTGTCGGTGCAGATGCAGACCCGCACCCCCTGCGCCAGCAGCGCGCCGATCGGATGCTGCGCCGGCGTCGCGATGGCGCCGACGTGCACGTTCGACGAGATGCAGGCCTCGATCGTGACGCCGCGCTCGCGCACCAGGTCGACCACGCGCGGGTCGGCGAGCAACGTCGTGCCGTGGCCGATGCGCTGCGCGCCGAGCTGCGCGATCGCCACCGCGATCTCTGCCGGCGGCCGGCCCTCGCCAGCGTGCACCGTGACGCCGAGCCCGGCGCGGCGCGCGCGCTGGAACGCTGCGCCGTAGTCCGTCATGCCGAACGAAGCGCCAGGTGCCGGCCCGCCCGCCAGGTCGACGCCGACGACCGCCGGATGGGCGATCGCCATGTCGACCAGCGCCTCGACCAGCGCCGGCGGCTCGCCATAGAGCGCGCAGAGCAGCAGGCCAGCGCGCCCGGCGAGGCCCTCGGCCGCCGCGTCGATCATGCGTCGCATCCGCGTCAGGTCGGGCGTCGGCTCGCCGGGCTGGCCGTGCAGCTGCGGCGCGAAGCGCAGCTCCAGGGTGCCGACGCCCTCGGCCGCGGCGTCGGCGCAGATCTCGTCGGCGACCAGCGCCACCGCCTCGGGACGGCCCAGCGTGGCCAGCGTCGTCGCGAAGCAGGCCAGCGCGGCGTCCAAGCCCATGCCGGCAAAGAAGCGCGGAATCTCGGCCATCGCGAGACCCTCGGCCGCGGCCAGCGCGCGCAGCGTCTGCGCCCGCATCGAGCCGTCGAGGTGTCGATGCAGGTCCGCGAGCGGTCGCGGGCCGAACCGGTCGAGCCCGGGCAGGTCGCCGAGCGCGCCGAGATGGCTCCGATCGCCGGTGGACGCGGCGTCTTGGGATCCCAAAGGGTGCATCGCTCCAACTCCAGGTCGGCAGGGTCAATCGCGGCCCACGCGCCGTCAAGCGGCGGTTTGCTTGCCCCTCGCCGCGCCTCCCAGCATCCTGTCGGCGGGCGATGCGGAGCGCGCGGCGGCTGCGGCGCAGACAGGTGGCAAGCGTGGTTCAACAGCGCGGGCGCAGCGTCGAGGCGGAACGGCCCGGCGCACCGAGGGTCGCTCCTTGGCTGTGCATCGGGCTCATGGCGTGGCTGCTCGCGGCATGCGCCGGCAAGCCCGTGGTGCAGCCGACCTGGGCGGTCTACTACGGCGTCGACGCGCCACCCGAGCTGCTGCAGGGCTACCAGCTCGTGGTGCTCGACCCCGGCTTCACCGGCGACCTCGCTGCGGTCAAGGCCAAGGGCGCCAAGGTGCTGGCCTACCTCAGCCTCGGCGAGATCAACGAGCAGCGCCAGGAGTTCGCCCAGGCCCGCTCGATGCAGCTGCTGCTCGAGGCCAACCCCAACTGGCCAGGCGCCTGGGCCGTCGACATCCGCGACCCCCGCTGGCGCGCCGTCATCGTCCAGACCGTCGCGCCCGCGCTGCTGGCGCGAGGCTTCGACGGCTTGTTCCTGGACACCATCGACTCGTCGCTCTGGCTCGAGACGCGCGAGCCGGCGCGCTTCAGCGGCATGAAGGACGCCGCCGTGGCGCTGATCACGGCGCTGCACGCCGCGTCGCCGGCGAGCATCCTGGTGCTCAACGGCGGCCTCGAGATCGCCGGCCCGCTGCGCGGCATCGTCGACCGCATCGCGATCGAGTCGACGCTCTCAACCTGGGACTTCGCGCGCAAGGAGCCACGCTGGCGCAGCGGCGACGAACGCGCCCAGGCCCTGCGACGCATCGCCGCGGCGCGCGCCGCCAACCCCAAGCTCGAGGTCTACGCGCTCGACTATTGGGATCCCGACGATCGCGCTTCGATCGCGACGATCTACCGCAGCCAGCGCCAGGCGGGCCTGGTGCCCTACGTCGCGACCATCGCGCTCGACCGCGTCGTCGCCGAGCCCGTGGCCACGCCGGCGCCCACGGATCTCGCACCGTGACCGAGCCCTCGTCGTTGCCACCCGGCGCGCACGGTCCGTCGGGGCGGCGGTCGCCGCAGGCCCTCCGCCCGCCCAGCGACGCGCAGCGAGCGTCGAACGTGGTGCCGTCGATGCGCACCACGCACCTCGCCGTCGGCGGCCTGGTCGTCTGCGCGCTGGCGCTGTCGACGCTCCTGGTGCCGACCGCAGCCGAGATCGGCTCGCACCTGCTCAACGATCACGACGGCGGCCGCGCCCGCACCTACCTCGAACGCGCCCTGGGCGAACTCGGCCCCGTGCGTGAGATCGCGCTGCCCCTGGTCAAGATCTACCGCGACCAGGGCGAGGCCGGCGCCGCGCTGCGCCTGCTCGACCGTCTGCGCCAGCACACCGGCGGCGTCGACGACCAGCTGGCCCATTCGCTGCGTCGACGCGCCCTGCGCGACGCGGGGCGGGACTTCGAGGCTGCCGACGCGCTGCGCCTGGGCGGCCTGCGCGAGCAGCCCGACGACGTCGTCGAAGAGCTCGCCGCGCTCTACGGCAACCACGGCCTGGTCGAGCTCCAGCTCGAGGCGATGCAGGAGCTGCTGCGCCGCGCGCCGAACAGCGTCGAGCTGCCGCGGACCGTCGCGCATCTGCTGGCGGTGACCGGCCGCGTCCACCAAGCCATGGCCACGCTCGACGCGCTCTGGCAGCGCGACCCGACCGCCTTCACCGCTGGTGACGTCGCGCTCTGGCTCGATCTGCACGTGCGCTTCGACCCCACGGACCGCGCGGCGCGGTGGGCGCGGCGGCACCTGCGGCACTTCCCGGCCGCTGGCACCGAGGTCGACGTCGCCCAACGCCTGCTCGCCGCCGGGCGCGCCGAGGACGCCCGCGCCTTCGTTCAGCCCTCGGTCGACGGCGGCCGCGCCGACCTCGACACGCTGCACGTCTGGGCCCAGGCGATGCTCGCGCTCGACCGCGTCGAGCCGGCGGCGGCGACGCTGCGGACCTTGATCGCCCAGGGCGAGGACGTCGGGCCGGTGACGACGCTGCTCTGCCGTGTGGCCCTGGCGAGCGGCCGTCGCGCGCTGGCCCTGGAGCTCGCGCTCAAGGCCGACCTCGGCTCGATCCAGCGCGACGTGCTGATCTGGCTGGCCTCGACGGCGCTGGCCGAGGGTCAGGACGACGCGCTCAAGGCCTTCGTCGAGCAGATCGACCTGCGCGAGCAGCGCGATGACGCCGCCACCATCGCCCGGCTCGCCTGGGAGGCCGGGCGGCCCGAGATCGCGCGCCGTTGGTTGACCCGCGCCCGCGCCGCCGGCGCCACGACCGTCGCCGAGCGGCGCAACCTCGTCGAGCTGGCCCTGGCCATGCGCGATCGCGACGCGGCCATCGAGCAACTCGGCGCCTGGACCGCGGCGCTGGACCCGCGCACCGAGGATCTGCTCGGCCTCGCGACGCTGTGGTGGCGCGCCGGGGCGCCGCAACTCGGCCAGCGCCAGCTCGATCGTGCGCTCGATCGCGCCCAAGACCGCGGCGTGACCGGCGTCTCGGCCCGCTCGCGGGCGGCCACGGCGTTGCTGTTGGCCGCTGCCGGACACGCCGAGGCCGCGCTGCAGCGTTGCGGCGGCCCGGGCTTCACCGAGGCGCTGCGATCGGAGCTGCGCACCGCGATCGCCCTCGCCGGCACCGATCTGGCCGGCGCCGCGCAGGCAGACGGCGAAGGCCCCAACAGCCGCCTGCGCGCCTGGCTGCGCGCGATGGCCTCGATCGGCGTCGACCAGGGCCAGGAGGCCCTGGCGCGCTGGGCCTGGCGCGAGCTGCGCAAGGAGGCGCCGACCGATCGCGCGATCGCCGTGGCCCTTGCGCAGTCCAACCTCGGCCAGGACGACCCCGAGGCCGCCCTCGACGCCTTGCGTGGCATCGCGCCGCTACGGGGCCCGGAGCTCGACCTGCAGCGCACGCTGCTGCTCGCCGCCTGGCGCAAGACCAAGCGCCATCGCGACGAGCTCGTGCGCGCGGCCGTCGCCTACGTGTCCGAGCGCTCGCTGCGTGATCCGGAGGTCCAGAGCTGGGTCCACCTGCTGCTCGAGCTGCGCGCCAACGTCGAGGCCTTGCCCTTCGTCACCCGCCTGGCGACGACCCTCGGCGGCGGCTGGGTCGACCGGCGCGTCGCCCTGCTCGACGCGCTCGGCGACCGCAAGGCCCTGGCCGAGCTCTGGCGCGGCCGCGGCACCGACGCCCAGCTGCCGATCGCCGAGCGGTTGGCTGCGGCAGATCGGCTGCGCGACCTCGGCGACCGCGCCGGTACGCTCGACCTGCTGCGCGCAGCGGCCGAAGGCGCCGAGCCCGACAGCGATCCGGTGCGCAAGCTGCTCAACGCCTGGGGCCCGCGACCCGGACCTGCGGCGACCGCGTGGTTGCGCCATCGCGCCGAGGCCACGCAAGGGGCCACCCGCGTCGCCTGGGCACGGCACCTGCTCTGGGTCGGCGCGGCCAGCGACGTCGTCCGCCTGCTCGACGGCGACAGCAGCGACGAGGCGACCCTCGCGCTTCGTGTCGAGGCCCAGATCGCCGCCGGCCAGGTCCAGGCCCTCGCGGCGTGGACGTTGCGTCGCGTCGCCAGCCTCGGCGACGCCGCCCTGGTGCGCAAGCTGGCTCAGGTCTGCACCGGCCACCGCCAGCCACGCGCCGCCGAGGCCGCCTGGTCGCGCCTGCTCGAGCTGCAGCCGCGCGACGCGACCGCGCTGCGCACCCTGGCCCAAGCGTCTGCGGCCCAGCCCGCTCGCGCCGAGCGCTACTGGCAGGCGCTGCTCGCGCTGCCACCCGCCGAGCGTGGCCCGACGACCTGGCGCGACCACGTCGCCCTGGCCGACGCCTTGCGCGCGCTGCCGGGGCGCGGCGCCGAGGTCAACGTCCAGCTCGCCATCGCCCTGCGCCTGCGCGACGCCAGCGACGAGGCTCCGGGCCAGCGCGATCGCGACGCCGGTCGGCTGCTGGCGCGCATGGGGCGGCCCCGCGACGCGGCGCTGCGCCTGGCCAAGGCGTTGTCGGCGGCCGAATGCGACGACGGCTTGCGCGCCGACCTCGTCGCGGCTTTGATGGCGGCAGGCGAGTTGGAGCGAGCCAACGCCCTGGTCGATCCCCCCCCGAGCTGCCGCGCCGCCGCGCCGCAGCCAGAGTCGTCGCCATGATCTCGGCCCCGCCGCGCCTCTTCGCGTGGAGCCTGTTCGTTCGGATCGTCGGCGCGATGGCCGTGATCCTCGCGTTTGCGGCACCGGCACGGGCCCAGCTCGTCGATCTGCACCGCGGCGCCGACGCCACCGACAGCTCGCGCGCGCAGGCGACGCTGACGCTGACCTGGCCGGTGCCGGCCAGCGTCCAGGCCACCGTCCAGGCGAGCGCGCAGCCCGGCCAGGGCGGCGACGAATGGCTGCTGCACTTCGACCAGCCCCTCGACTTCAGCGCGTTCGCGGCCCTGGCGACGCCGCTGCAGCCCTGGGTCGCGGCCATGTCGCTCGGCTACGACAGCATGGTGTTGCGGCTGCAGCCGGGCGTCGTCGCCAGCGCCGAGGTCAACGCCGGCCGTGTGGTGCTGACGTTGTCGAAGGTCGTGGCCGACGCCGCGCCGGCCCCTGCGTCTGCGGCCGAGGTCAACCTGCAGGCGCGCGCCCGCCTCAAGCGGCTCAAGGCCAGCCTGCTCTTCTCGCTCGGCGAGTTCTGGCAGGCCGCGACCCTGCTCGACCAGCTGCGCGCCGAAGCACCGGACGATCCCGAGCTGCTGCGCATGCAGAGCTCGGTCGAGGCGCGCCTGTCGCGCTGGCGCCGGGCGTCGTCCTTCCTCGACCTCGCCGTGAGCGCCGGCAGCGGCGGCCCGGTCGGCGAGGCTCCCCGCGCCGGCCTGCCGCTCGCTGGCAGCCCCGACGCGCCGCAGGCCCGGCTCGAGCTGCGTCGCGACGGCCAGCAGGACATCGCCCGCCGCGACGGCCTCGCGATCTCGGGCCACGTCTTCTTGGGCTCGGGCGTGCGCGTCGTCGGCAGCTACGAGCTCGCCCGCCCCGAGCTGGTTGGCACCGGCCTCTGGCTCGGCGCCGGCGCCGTCGAGCGCCACCGCGGCGGCCTCGGCCTGCGCTGGGACGATTGGGGCGGCAGCTGGATCGGTGCCGAGCTCGCGTTCTCGGCCGAAGGCGTCGGCGGCACGGTCCAGGCCGAGCTCTGGGACCGCTTCGGCGGCACGCAGCTCAGAGCGGCGGCGGCGGTGCCCCGCTGGGAGACCGCGGCGCTGGCGGCGCTGCAGGCCGAGCGCGACGGCATCACGCTGCAGCGCTCGTTCCGCACCTGGCCGACGCTCGGGCGGGCGCTGCGCGGCGAGGTCCAGGCCGAGATCTCGGCCACGATCGAGCGCTGGAGGGCGATCGAGGTGACCGGCGGCGCCGAGCGCAGCGATTGGGTGGCGCAGGGCACGCTGCGCTACATCTCGTTCGCCGTGCGCCCGCGTCTGTGGGCCAGCTACACCGTGCGGGTCCTGGGCGCCCTGGGTGGCGCGGCGGCGATCGGCTCCGCAGGGGGCACCACCGTCGAACGGCTGCGCACGCGGGGACGTCTGGACGCGATCGTCACGCCGAGCCACGTCCACGTCGGCACCGTCGGCGCGCAGCTCGCGATCTGGCGCTGGTGGAGCGTCGACGGCCACATCGGCTACGGCCTCAACCTCGACGGCCCGGGCGCGCTGCAGCTGGGCGCCGCGACGGTCTGGCGGCCGCCGACCGGGCTCTTCGCCGAGCTGCGCTATGGCCGCGGCCTCGCCACCTCGACGATCGCGGCCACCACGGACGTCTGGACCCTACAAGCCGGCGTCGCGTTCTAACATCCTGCCAGCGGCATCGCGATCGGATGTGCAAGATGTGACGTGTTGCGTCGCATCATCTACGTAAAACTTGGCACTGCGGGCCATCCTGGTTCACGCTAGGGCGAACTCGGGCTGCGGCGCGGGTGCGGCGTTCGCCGCGCCGGCTGCGATGCGCGCGATGTCACGATGAAACCTGGAGCCCCACCCCGATGACCGTGGACCGCGTCGAACCCGCCGCTGCGCCAGCGCGCACCCTGCTCGGGATGCCGCGCACCGCGCTGGTCGAGGTCCTGGTCTTCTTCGCCGTGGCGCTCGTGCTCGACGCCGTGGCCTTCGACGGCACGCGCTACCGCGAGCTCACGCCGCATCCGTTCTGGCTCTTCGTCCTGATCGTCTCGGCGCATTACGGCACGGCGACCGGCGTGTTCGCCGCGGTCGTCGGCACGCTGCTGGTCTTCCTCGGCAACTTGCCGAGCCGCGACCCGCTGCAGATGGACCAGAGCGCGTACCTGCTCGCGGTGATCGGCAAGCCTTTGCTCTGGTTCGTCAGCGCCGTCGTCCTCGGTGAGCTGCGGGCGCGCCGCGAGCGCGTGGTGCTGGCGCAAGACGAGGCCTTGCGCACCCTCGAGGCCGAGAACGCCCACCTCGCCGCGGCCAAGCTCGCGCTCGAGAAGGCCAACGAGCGGCTGCAGACCTCGGCCGCCGGCCAGGTCGAGACGACGCTCTCGCTGGTGCAGGCGGCGCGCACGGTGGACGTGCAGGAGACGCACTCGGTGTTCGCCAGCGTGGCGCCGCTGATCCGCAACCTGTTGCAGCCGAGCGCGTACTCGATCTACCTGCGGCACCAGGATCGCCTCGACCTGGTCGTGCACACGACCGACGGCGCGGTGCCGCGGGCGCAGGAGCGCTACAGCCGCGGCTCGGCGCTTTTTGACGCGGTGATCGACGGCCGCCAGTTGGTGCACATCGCCACGCCCGAGGGCCAGGAGGTCCTGGGCAAGGACGGCATCATCGCCGGGCCGCTGGTCGATCCGGAGACCAGCGAGGTGCTCGGCATGCTCAAGGTCGAGGCCCTGCCCATCGCCGGCCTGACGCAGAGCTCGATCCACGCCTTCAAGATGCTCAGCGAGTGGATCGCCACGGCCTACCGCAACGCCAAGCACTACGAAGAGGCCAACCGCGCCCGCGTCTGGCACCGCAACAGCCAGCTCTTCACCGACGCCTACTACCAGGCGGTCTCGACCTTCATCGTCGCGCTGGCCGAGCGCGCGCACTTCGAGGTCTCGCAGCTGACGGTGCGCATCGACACCGACGCCGGCAGCAACGGCAGCCGCCGCGAGGCCATCACCGCCGTCATCGAGGAGATCGTCACGGGCGGGCTGCGCACCACCGATCTGGCCTTCGACTACCAGGCCGAGCGCGGCGAGTTCGTCATCATCCTGCCGATGACGATCGCGGCGAACTGTCGCGTCGTCTCGGACCGCCTGCGCGAGCGCATCCGCGAGGGCCTCGCCGACGCCGGCATGCGCGCCCGCGTCGCCATCACCTACGAGACGCTCTACGTTCCGACC
Source organism: uncultured Enterobacteriaceae bacterium (assembly GCA_964586155.1). Lineage (GTDB taxonomy): Bacteria > Myxococcota_A > UBA9042 > UBA9042 > UBA9042 > SXNM01. Next base: position 26,051 of record CAZPHC010000034.1, read on the forward strand.
GCGGCGGACATCAAGCCTTGGCACCGCGCTGTCATTCGACGGACAGATCCCTATACGCTGTGATCCGCCACGGCGCGGCCATCGCCGCGCAGGCCGACTCGCCAGACGCACGGGAACGCTTTGACCTCAAGGACTTCTGCTACGACGCGCCACTGGACGCCGACCGAGCTCTCGATCGGTTTCGTCGCCGCCGTGGCGGTGGTCGACGTCGTCGGCGCCCTGATCTTCGGCCGCGACGACCTCGCCGCCAGCGGCCCGAGCGCGTGGTTGAGCGCCGCGACCCGCCCCGGCGCGATGGCGTTGCACGAGCTCGCCTGCTGCGCCGGCCTCGTCAGCTACAGCCGCGCCGGGCGCCTGCTCAGCCACGCGCCGGTCTTGGTCTTCGCCCTGATCGTGACGACGCTGCTCGGCCCCTTCGGCACGCTGGCGGCGTTCGGCACGGTGCTGGCGTTCGCGTTGGTGCCTGCTTCGTGGGCGGTGCAGGCCACGGGCGAGGCCGAGCCGGCGTCCGAGCAGGAGGCGCTGCTGCGCGAGGCGACGCTCTCGCCCGACGGCATGATCGAGCCACAGTCGCTCTGCGACGTCTTCCGCGTCGGCAGCCTGGCCGAGCGCAGGTCCGCCGTCGCCCTGATCGGCGCGAATTACCGGCCCGCGTTCGGCGAGGCGCTGCGCATGGCGCTGCACGACGAGCACAACGCGATCCGCGTCCAGGCCGGCATGGTCATGCAGTCGCTCGAAGACGAGTTCGAGCGCAAGCGTCAGGCGATCGAGAGCCGCCTGGACACGGTCATGGTCGCGCACGGCTTCGGCGCCGGCGACGTGCACCTCGAGCTCGCCAGGCTCTACGACCACCAGGCCTACTCGGGCCTGCTCGACGCCGCGCGCGCCGGCGAGGCCCGAGCCAAGGCCCTGGAGTCGTACCGCCGCCACGTCGAGCTGCATCCCGACGATCTCGACTCGGTCGCGGCGCTCGGTCGCCTGCTGGTCCGCGCCGGCCGCGACGACGACGCGGTCGAGCTGCTCTCGCGCCACACCGGGCCCGGCCATCGCAACGTCTCGCTGTGGATCTGGCTGGCCGAGGCCCTGTACCGCGCCCGCCGCTTCGACGAGCTGCGCGTGCTGGTCGCCGAGCACGGCGTCGAGATGATCCGGGCCCTGCCGAGCGACTCGCCGCTGCGTGCGACGCTCGAGCTCTGGCGTGCCGCGGCCAAGGCCCCGCCCCGTCGGCCATCGGCGGCGCGCGTCCTGGCGGGTGCGCGCCCTGGCGCCGAGGTGCCGACGGCGGCGGAGATCCGCGCCCGGCTGCGAGAGGACGATGTCGCCCAGGCCTGAGCCGGCGCCGGCGCGCGAGCCGGCCGACGTCTGCCTCGTCATCGAGGGCGCGTACCCCTACGTGCGCGGCGGCGTGTCGTCCTGGACGCAGGACCTCATCGCCAGCCAATGCCACCTGCGCTTCCACCTGCTGGTCATCATCGCGCCCGAGACGCCGCTGGAGCTGCGCTACAAGCTGCCGCCCAACGTCTGCGGCCTGACCCACGTCTTCGTCGCCGACCTGGCCGATGGCGCGGCCAGCCTGCCAGGCGGCGAGGCCGAGATCGCGGCCTTGTTGGCCCCGGTCGGCAAGATCCTCGCCGGCAGCGGCGCCGACGCCTTGCGCGACCTGGTCGAGCGGGTCGCACCGCTGCGGGCCCAGCTCGGCCGGCGCATCCTGCTCGACTCGCGCGCCGCCTGGCAGGGCTTCAACGAGGTCTACAGCCAGAGCTGCGAGGGTGCGTCGTACCTCAACGTCTTCTGGGCCTGGCGCACGCTCGTCGCCGGCCTGTTCAGCATGCTGCTCTGCGACCTGCCGCCGGCCAAGACCTACCACGGCGTCTCGACCGGCTACGCGGGCCTGCTGCTGGCGCGGGCGCGGCTCGAGACCGGCCGCCCGGTGCTGCTGACCGAGCACGGCGTCTACACCAACGAGCGCCGCCTCGAGATCCTGGCCGCGCCCTGGCTCGCGGTCGACGACACCCGCTCGCTCGCGGTCGGCGGCGGCAGCAACAAGGTCAAGGACCTGTGGATCCACGCTTTTGTCGCCTACGCCCGGGCCTGCTACCAATGCTGCGACGAGATCATCACGCTCTTCGAGGGCAACTTCGCGCTGCAACTCGAAGACGGCGCGCTCGCCCACCGCCTCAGCGTCATCCCCAACGGCATCGACTTGCAGCGCTTCGACGGCATGAAGTTGACGCGGCGACGCGAGGCCGGCGGCGACCGCCCGTCTGCGATCGCGCTGGTCGGCCGCGTCGTGCCGATCAAGGACGTCAAGACCTTCTTGCGCGCCTGCGCCCTGCTGGTGCGCAAGGTGCCGGACGTCGTCTGCTACGTGCTCGGGCCGATGGACGAGGACCCCGCCTACGCTGGCGAGTGCATCGATCTGGTGCACCAGTTCAAGCTGCGCGACAACGTCGTGTTCACCGGCATGGTCGACCTGATGGAGTACTTCGGCAAGGTCGACGTGCTCGTGCTGACCAGCATCTCCGAGGGCCAGCCGCTCGTGATCTTGGAGGGCGGCGCCGCCGGGCTGCCCTCGGTCGCCACCGACGTCGGCGCCTGCCGCGAGCTGATCTATGGCCGCCCCAGCGAAGATCCGCCGCTGGGTTTTGCCGGCCGCGTCACGCCGATCGGCGAGCCCAACGCCATCGCCGAGGCCATCGCCGAGCTGCTCGGCGACGAGGCCGAGCGCCAGCGCTGCGGTGACGTGATGAAGGCCCGCGTCCGCGCCTCGTACGACAAGGTCGACCTGCACCGCCGCTACGCCACCCTGTACCGCAAGCTGCTTGCGCCGGCGCAGGAGGCCTGAGGTGGCTGGTATCGGCTTTGCCCTGCGCGACCTCATGCGTCGCGACAGCCTGTGGTCGATCGTCGAGAGCCAGCTGCACGGCATCGTCGTCGTCGCCGGGCCCTGGTTCTTCACGATCCTGGCGATGGCCCTGCCGTCGCTGCTCTTCGACTCGCTCGCGGCCAAGGAGACGATCGCCCAGTTCGTCACGTTGCTGCTCTACGTGTTCTCGGCCTCGCTCACGGTCAGCGGCCCGATCGCCATCGGCCTGACCCGCCACATCAGCGACCGCATCTACGAGCACCAGACCGACCGCATCGCCAGCGCCTTCGTCGGCGCGCTGCTGATCGGCCTGCTCTGCTCGGTGCCCGTCGTCGCGCTCGGCTGGTGGGCGCTGGAGCTGCCGCGCGAGACGCTGGTCGGCGGCTCGGTCGCCTACGGCCTGGTCACCGCGAGCTGGATCGCGGCGCCGATGCTCTCGACGCTGCGCGAGTTTCGCCTGCTGACGGCGACCTTCGCCTTGGGCACCATCGTCTTCGGCGTCTCGCTGCTCGGCCACGACGCATTGACCGTCCCCGACCTGCTGCTCGGCTTCAACCTCGGCATGGCCGCGACCGTCGGCGCGATCTGCGCCCTGGTGCTGCGCAGCTTCCCCGGCCCGAGCGAGCCGCTGCTGGCGATGGTGCCGACGATGCTGCGCTATTGGGACCTCGCCCTCGGCGGCCTGCTCTACGGCGCCGGCATCTGGGCCGACAAGTGGATCATGTGGACGGCGCCCGAGCACCTCGTGCTGCCCGGCGGCCTCGTCTCCTACCCGACCTACGACACCGTCGCCTTCATCGCCTACGTCACGACGGTGCCGGCGTTCGCGCTCTTCATCATCCAGGCCGAGACGACGCTGCACGATCGCTGCAGCGAGCTCTACGGCTCGATCGTCCGCCACGCCAGCCGGGCCCAGCTCGACCTGGCCCACGGCGCCATCATCCGCACGCTGATGTCGTCGTTCCGCGACGTCGGCCTGCTGCAGCTCGGCCTGACGACGCTGATCTTGCTGTTGCCGACCCTGCTGCTCGACTTGCTGCAGGTGCCGCACGGCGGCGTGTTCATGTTCCGCTTTTGCGCGATGGGCGCTGCGTTCCAATCGGCGATGCTGATGCTGACGATCGTGCTGCACTACTTCGACTCGCGCCGCGCCGTGCTCGCGATCCACGGCACCTTCGCGGTCGCCAACGCGCTGTTCACCTACCTGAGCCTCGACTACGGGCTCTCGGCGTACGGGCTCGGCTACTTCGGCGCCAGCGTGCTCGGCTTCGTCGTGGCGTACTCGGTCGTCGCGGCGAACCTGCACGACCTGCTGTACCTCGCGTTCGTCCGCCAGAACGCCGCGTTGGCCGACGTCGTGCCCAAGGAGCCGCTGCCGACGCAATGGTTCCAGGCGACGACCAAGCCTGGGCCGCTCGACACGCCCGGCTCGTAGCCGGCGGCCGCCAGCGGACGGCACCAAACGGCGATCAGCGCGCTGCGTCGCCCTTGCGACCGGCGCCAAACGCGGCGATCGCCACGTTCTGGCGCACGCCGGCGAAGCGCAGCTCGACCTCGGCGCCGACCCGCAGCGGTGCCTGGGCGCGGGCCTCGGCGCTGGCGAAGTAGACCTCGAAGCCCTGGCCGTCGAACGGACGCAAGGTGTCGACGCATTCGACCCGCAGCGGCGTCGGATCGACCTTGTCGAGCATCGCCCGATCCAGGATCAGCCGAGCACCCGGTCGCGGCGCGCCCGGCGTCGTGCGCAGCGGCTCGACCCGGCCGACCTTGCAGGCCAACGGCTTGCCGGCGAGGCGATCGCGGTCGAGGACGAAGCGGCGGGTGTCCGTGGCGTGGCTGCGCTCGTCCAGCGGGTCGCGCACGATCTCGGCCAGCTCGGCGTGCAGGCGCTGATCGTCGGCGCCGAGCACGCGCAGGCGGACCGCCGTGCCGCGGCCGATCTCCAGCAGCTTGCCGCCCTGACCGAGCGCGAAGTAGAGGCTGACGTGGGTCGGCGGCGCCACCGCCTGGCGACAGACCAACCACGCCCGCGTCTGCTCGCGGCCTTCGGCGTAGGGGTCGACGTCGCCGATGCCGTCGCGGCCGATGGCCTCGGGCAGCGGCAGGCCCATGCTGACGCAGTTGACGATCGCGCCGACGGCGGCCTTGCCCTCGAGCAACACCCGGCGCAGCTCACCGTCGGCCACCGGCACGGCGCCCGAGACCACGCGCACCACCGAGGCCATCAGGCGATTGCGCGCCGCGCCGCCCAGGCGCAGCGTCAAGACCGTGCCGCCGCGAACGCCGAGCAGCTCGACGGCCCGGGCGCGCGGGATCGTCACCAGCGCGGGCACCGCGGCGCCGCCACGGTCCTGGCAGCGCAGCTCAGCGACCACGCCGAGCCCGTCGCCGGGGCCGTCACCGGCGCTGTCGGCAGGCTCGGCACCGGCGTCTGCCGCGTTGTCGACGTTCGCGGCCCCGGAGGCGGCCATCGATCGCGTCAATCCGGCCCGTTCGGCGTCCTGCAGCCGGTTGGTCGAGATGAGCGTGGCCCCGCCGTCGGTGATGCAGGTGACCTCGCTGCCCGCCGCGGCCTCGCCACGCAGCAGGGCCGCGATCAGGTCGGCGCGGCCGGTGTCGGTGGGCTCCGGCGGCGCGTCGACCACGCGCAGCGCCTGGGCCAGCAGCACGCCCGTGGGGCCGGCGCCGAGCACCTTGAGTTCGGCGATGCCGCCGCGCCCGAGCACAGGCAGGTCCGCAGCCCGTTCCTGGGCAAAAAACGCGTGCACCAGCACGACGCGCAAGTTCGAGGCCTCGCAGACCAGCGTCAGCCGATGCGGCGCGAAGGGCTCGCCCGTGCGTTGCAGCAGCGTCGCGACGCCCGGCCCCTCGACGGACCACTCGACGGGCAACGCCGGCACGACGTTGCGGCAGCGCACGGTCTCGCCGACGTGGGCGTCCGGGCGCTCGGCCACCAGCGGCAGCCTGGCGAGCGCGGCGTCGGCCTCGTCGATGACGACGGTCGCGGCGGTCGGCAGCGTCGATGGCGTCGTCTCGGGACTCGCCTTGGCGGCCGGGCCGTCGACCAGCTGCTCGACGGTCGGCAGCTTGTCGCCCTCGCCGGTGTCCGGCACCGCGCGATCGCGATCGACCAACAGCACCACCAACAGCACGATCGCCAGCGCACCGACGCCGATCGCGATGACTGCGCGGCTCTGGCCGCCTGGCGAGCTGCCTGACGAGCCGCCTGAGGAATTGTGTCCTTGCAAAGCGTCCTCGCAACCGTCCTGGGGGGGCGGGGTGCCGCAGCATAGCAGAGCGAGGCCACCTGAGAAGATTCCTGAAGGCATTGCCCTCGCGCCCCCGATTTCCTTCACGGCTCGGGCGCACGGCATGACATGGCGCCCGGCATCCGCTACAAACCCGAGCCTGCGGTCTGCCGTCTTCGTCAGATCGCCTCCCACCCCCGCTGCTGCGGTCCCCGCCCGTCGGCGAGCCCGAGGAGTCGAACGATGCGCGTACTGGTCACCGGAGGAGCAGGCTTCATCGGCTCGCACAGCGTCGACCTGCTGCTCGCCCAGGGCCACGAGGTGCGGGTGCTCGACAACCTGGCGTCCGGCAAGCGCGAGAACCTCGCCCCGCACGCGCGCCTCGACCTGCGCGTCGGCGACATCCGCGACGCCGAGACCGTGGCCGCCGCCGTCCTTGGCGTCGACGCCGTGCTGCACCTCGCCGCCCAGGTCTTCGTGCCGACGTCGATCGAGCAGCCGGTCTTCAGCGGCTCGGTCAACGTCGCCGGCTTCGTCAACGTGCTCGACGCCGCCCGCCGCGCCGGCGTCCGCCGCTTCGCCTACGCCTCGAGTGCCGCGGTCTACGGCGTGCCCGACGCGCTGCCGGTCAGCGAGGCGACGCCGCCGAGCGCGCTGTCGCCCTACGCGCTCGAGAAGCTCATCAACGACCAATACGCCAGGCTCTTCCACGAGCTCTACGGCATGTCCACCTGCGGCCTGCGCTACTTCAACGTCTACGGCCCGCGCCAGGACCCGCGCTCGGCCTACTCGGGCGTCATCAGCAAGTTCTGCGAGCGCATCGCCGCCGAGGCGCCGCTGACGGTCTTCGGCGACGGGCTGCAGACGCGCGACTTCATCGCCGTCTCGGACGTCGCCCGCGCCAACGCCGCCGCGCTCACGGCCACGACCACCGGCGTCGTCAACGTCGCCACCGGCACCAGCGTCACGCTGCTGCAGCTGATCGACACGCTCTCGGACCTGGTCGGCCGCACGCTGCAGGTCGAGCACGCGCCGGGCCGCGCCGGCGAGGTCCGCGCGTCCTCGGTGACGCCGGAGCGCCTCGCCCGCGATCTGGCGGTGCCCGCCGTGTCGACCCTCGCGGACGGCTTGCGATCGCTGCTGCTCAGCCTCGGCGTCCGCTGCGTCGACGCGTAGAAGATCGCAATCAAAACCTGGACGTTGTGCTTCAGGTGCTCGACGCTGGCGTCGGGCGCGTGGCGTCCTGCGACACCGCTTGTCGCGGCCCTGTGGTCGATTGCGCTTGTAAGCGATCGTAGCGGCTGGTAGAATCCTCTAGTGTGGCGGCGGGTTTGTTCGAAAGAGCGGATCTCACGTCGGATCGCCGGGACCGCAAGGCAGGCGAACAATCCAGCTGCCGCAGGGAGAGCGCCATGGCCCCGAAGCTCGTCGCCCCGTACCACGACGCCCCGTTGCGGGATCTCGCCGACCGCCATCCGGCGCGTCCGTCGGGCTCGCCGCCCGGTCGCCGCCCACGCGCCGCGGCCCGTCGTTGGCTCGGCGGCCTCGGCGTCGCGCTGACGCTGCTGGTCGCGCAGGCCGCCTCGGCCCGTGAATTCACGCTCGACGGCGTCGTCGACGAGTGGACCGACGCCGACCGCATCGACGCCATCCCCGGCTACGGCGTCGGCGGCTTCACGCTCTACGGCTACCACGACCAGGCGCTCGGCAAGTACCACCTCGCCATCGTCTCGCCCGATCCGATCGGGCCGTCGTCCACGATCTGGCTCGACACCGACAAGAACTCGTCCACCGGCTACCAGGTCTGGGGCAGCTACGTCGGCGCCGAGATGAACATCAACATCAACTGGGACGGCACGCCGCACCTCTACAGCGGTGCCGACGCCGAGGTCTGGCAAGCCGGTCCGCTCAGCCACGCGTTCAACGCCGACCGCACGGTCTTCGAGCTCGAGTTCACCCACGGCATGGTCGGCGCCAACACCACGATCCGCGCCTGGATGGACGTGAACAACGCCACCTTCTTGCCCAGCTGGTTCGGCGGCGGCGGCTACCTGATCGACGACGTCGGCGTGCCTGCGCCGCCCACCGCGCCCAACGGCGCGATCACGCTCGACGGCAACATGGCCGATTGGACGCTGCAGGATCGCCTCGATCGCCTGCCCGGCACGAGCGTGCTCGGCTACGAGGTCTACGGCCGCGCCGACGCCGACACCTACTACCTGGCCCTGCGCGCGCTGCCGCCGGCCCCTGCGATCGGCGCCGGCACGACGTTCTGGCTCAACACGGACCTCGACCGCGCCACCGGCCACCAGGTCTGGGACATCGCCGTCGGCGCCGAGCACAACGTCAACATCGCCGCCGACGGCACGCCGCACCTCTACACCGGCGCCGCGGCGCAGAACTGGCAGATCGGGCCGCTGCCGCACGCGCGCAGCGCCGACGGCATGGTGCTCGAGGTCGCGGTGTCCAGGGCCCTGCTCGACCCGGCGGCCAAGACCATCGACGTCTCGGTCGACGTCAACGACGCGATCTTCCTGCCTGCGGACTTCACCGGCGCCGGCCATCGCCTCTACCACCCGGACGATCTGCCCGCGCCCTCGGGCGACGGCCAGATCCGCGTCGGCATCGTCTACTCGGCGACCAGCGCTGCGGCCTACTTCGGCGACAAGGCCTACAGCCAGCTCTTCGCCGCCATGCAGCACCAGGCCATGCTCGCCGGCGTGCCCTTCACCCTGCTGACCGAAGACGACCTGCTCGACGTCAACAAGGTCAAGGACTTCAAGGTCCTGCTGCTGCCGTACTTCGCCAACGTCCAGCCGACCAAGGTCGACGCGATCGCAGACGTGCTCACGCGCCTGGTCTACCACTACGGCGTCGGCCTGGTGACCGTCGGCAACTTCCTGACCAACGGCCCCGACGGCGCCGCGCTCCCCGGCGACAGCTACGGCCGGATGAAGCGCCTGTTCGGCTTGACGCTCGACGGCTACTGGGGCCCCAAGGACCACCAGATCGTCGCGGGCAAGGGCCATCCGATCCTCGGCAGCTACGCGCCCGGCCAGCTGCTCGGCGACTACCCGAGCGGCTACCTGCTCTTCTTCCGCCGCTACGACAGCGTCGCGACCCAGATCGCCAACGCCACCTCGCTCGACGCCAGCCCTGCCGCGATCTGGGCGACGACGACGGGCGCCCGCAGCGTCCACTTCGCCAGCCCCTCGGTGGCTGGCGACGTCGACCTGGTCGCCAACGCGCTGCGCTGGTCGATCTTCGGCGACGCCCCGGGCGTGGGCCTGCAGCTGACGCGGCATCCGTCGATCTTCATCGGCCGCTGTGACATGGACCAGTCGCAGTACGTCGACGAAGCGCCGATCGTGTACGGCAAGCTGCTGCCGATCTTGGAGAAGTGGAAGACCGAGTTCAACTTCGTCAGCTCGTACTACGTCAACGTCGGCAACAACGTCGGCCAGGGCGAGGTCACGGATTGGTCGTACTCCGGGCCGGTCTACCAGCAGATCCTCAAGCTCGGCAACGAGATCGGCACGCACTCGTACACCCACCCCGAGTACACGACCACGCTGACGGCAGCGCAGCTCAAGTTCGAGTTCGAGACCTCGCGCGACGTCATCGCCAAGAACATCGGCCAGCCGGTGCTGAGCGCCGCGGTGCCGGGCAACCCCGAGTCGCTGGCGGTGGACTGGGAGCTCAACCGCTACTTCACCTACGCGTCCGCGGACTTCTCGGGCACGGGTGCCGGCTACCACGGCGCGATGGGCTGGCTGAGCCCGGCCTACGACATGATCTACCTGGCGCCGAACATGTACTTCGACTTCACTCTGGTCTCGTTCAAGAAGTACACGCTCGACCAGAGCCTCGTCATCTGGAAGCAGCAGTTCGACCAGCTGACGGCGCACGCCCCCGGCGCGTTCGTGGTCTGGCCCTGGCACGATTACGGCCCGACGGCCTACGAGCCCGGCTACAAGGAGGTCCTGTTCACAGACTTCTTGCGCTACGCCCATGACAAGGGCACCGAGTTCCTGACCGGCCTGCAGGCGGCGCAGCGCATCATCTCGTTCCGCCGCAGCGGCCTGCGCGTGACGCCGGTCGACGCCGAGAGCGTCTGGGTCGACGTCGACTCCGACGCCAACGCCGGCGCGTACGCCCTGAGCGTGCGGCCGCCTGCGGGCATGGTCATCGCGTCGGTCGATGGCTGGCCTGCCTACACCGCCGACCAGGTCTTCGCCGGCGAGGGCTCGCGCGGCTACCTGGTCCGCTTCGGCGCCAGCCAGCTCAACGAGGCCCGGATCGAGTCGCTGCCGATGCGCGCGTCGCTGATCAGCGCCGAGTCCACCGCCACCGGCATCCGCTTCCAGTTCCGCGGCCGCGGTGACGTGGTCGTCAGCCTCGCCGCCGGGCGCAACACCGTCACCGGCCGCTGCGGCGACGCGATGGTCACGGGCTCGCGCAGCACGACGATCACCTTCGGCACCGAGGGCACGCATAGCTGCGAGCTCGACTTCGGCGCCTCGACCGACATCGGCGCTGGCCGCGCGCTGTAGCCCACCCCTGGCCCCACGCCTGCGCGCCGCGTGACACGCCGGCGACGCTCTCGTAGAGTCCGCGCCCCGTTGTTCGGAGGCGCGCCGGAGTCCGGCCGCGCCGCGTTGTTCGGCCGCGCCGGCGCGCCGCGAGGGCACGATGTCACTCGAACGAATCCGCAAGCTCGTCCGCACCTTCGACGCCACCTTCGCGGACGCCGCCAGCCCGACGCCGAACGGCCCCGCCTGGCCGCACGACGCCACGCTCGGCCGCGAGCTGCTCGAGTCGATGCTGCTCGTGCGGCACCTCGACGTCGCGGCCCACGAGCTGCGCGGCGCCGGCCACGGCCACTACACCATCTGCAGCACCGGCCACGAGGCCAATGTCGTGCTCGGGCGGCTCACGGGGCCCGCAGATCTGGCCTTGTTGCACTACCGCAGCGCGGCGGTGCAGGTCGAGCGCGCCCGCCACGTGCCGGGCCACGACGCCGTGGGCCACATCGCCCTCTCGCTCGTCGCCTCGGCCGACGATCCGATGAGCGGCGGCCGGCACAAGGTCTTCGGCCATCCGGCGCTGGGCATCCAGCCCTCGACCAGCACGATCGCGTCGCACCTGCCGCGCGCGGTCGGCATCGCCTTCGCCATCGCCCGGCGGCCCAAGCTCGGCCTGCCACCGGCGACCAGCGCCGACGCCATCGCCGTCGCCAGCATGGGCGACGCCAGCCTGAACCACAGCACGGCCATCGGCGCGCTCAACGCCGCCAGCTGGACGCTGCACCAGAGCCTCGCGCTGCCGCTGCTGGTGGTGGTCGAGGACAACGGCCTCGGCATCAGCACCCGCACGCCCGAGGGCTGGGTCGGCACGCGGCTGGCGGCGCTGCCACACGTGCGCGTCTTCACCGCCGACGGCAGCGATCTGGCCGCGACCTGGGCCGTCGCGGCCGAGGCCGTCGCCTATGTGCGGACGCGGCGCAAGGCTGCGGTGCTGCACCTGCGCACGGTGCGCCTGCTGGGCCACGCCGGCAGCGACGTCGACACCACCTACCGCACGGCGGCCGAGATCGCGGCGCAAGAGGCGTTGGATCCGGTCTTGGGCGCGGCGTGGCAGCTGGTGCGCGCCGGTCTGCTGTCGCGGGCCGAGGTGGCGGCGCTCTCGGCGGCGGCGGCGGCGCGGGTGCAGGCGGCGGCGGACGCGGCGGTCGCGAGCCCGCGCCTGCGCGATCGGGCCGCCGTCATGGCCTCGCTCGTGCGGCCGCTGTCGCCGGCGCAGCAGGCGGGTGGCGAGGTCGTCGCCGGCCTCGGCGCGGGCGCGGGCACGCCGCTGACGCTGGCGCAGGGCATCAACGCCGCGCTGGCCGAGCAGCTCGCGAACCACGACGACGTGCTGATCTTTGGCGAGGACGTGGCCAAGAAGGGCGGCGTCTACGGCCTGACCAAGGGCCTGCTGGCCAAGGCCGGCCCGGCGCGCGTCTTCAACACGCTGCTCGACGAGCAGACGATCTTGGGCCTGGCGCTCGGCGCGGCGTCGATGGGTCTGCTGCCGGTGCCCGAGATCCAATACCTCGCCTACCTGCACAACGCCGAGGATCAGCTGCGCGGCGAGGCGGCGACGCTGCCCTACTTCAGCGACGGCAAGCTGAGCAACCCGATGGTCGTGCGCATCGCCGGCTTCGGCTACCAGAAGGGCTTTGGCGGCCACTTCCACAACGACAACTCCATCGCCGTGCTGCGCGATCTGCCCGGGATCGCGGTCGCCGTACCGGCGCGCGGCGACGACGCCCTGGCGCTGGCGCGGTCGGCGTTCGCCCTGGCGCGGCAGGCGCGCCGGGTCGTCGTGCTGATCGAGCCGATCGCGCTCTACCACAGCCGCGACCTGCACCAGGACGGCGACGGGCTGTGGCTCGCGGCCGACGGCGTCGCCGACGGCGCCGACACAGGGGCCGCCGCCTTCGGCCGCGCCCGCGTCTACGACGTCGACCCGCATGGCCTGCTCGGCGACGGCGGCGCCCGACCGGCGTTGACCATCGCCAGCTACGCCAACGGCCTGTGGATGTCGCTGCGCGTCGCCCGCCGCCTGGCCGAGGCGCGCCAGATCGCCGTGCGCGTGCTCGATCTGCGCTGGCTCGCGCCGCTGCCGTTGCAGGACGTGCTCGACCACGCCGGCCAGAGCGGCCGCCTGCTCGTGGTCGACGAATGCCGCACCAGCGCCGGCGTGCACGAGGCGATCGCGGCGGCGCTGCTCGAGGCGCTGCAGCAGCCGGCGGCGCCGCGGGTGCGCTACGGCCGCGTCAGCAGCGCGGATTGCTTCATCCCGCTCGGCGACGCCGCGAACCTCGTGCTGCTCGGCGAAGAGGAGATCGAGGCCGCGGCGTCGACGCTGTTGCAGGGCGACTGACGCCCGCGCCGGAGCCCGCGCCGCTGGCATCGCGCAGGGCCGCAGCCGCTCGAGGGTTGGACCGGGGACGCCCCTGGCCCTAGCGCCGCGAGCGCACCAGTGCCAGCGCGTTGCCGTCGTAGTCGCCCCTGAGCCGCTCGGGGCGCCAGATCCAGGCGATCACGGCGCCGCTGACGAGGTGGCCGACCCCCATCATCTCGAGCGCCCAGGCAGGCTTGAGCATGGCGACGACGAAGGTGGCCAGGTAGCCGGCGCTGGCCCAGGTCAGCCGGGTGTCGAGCGTGGCGCCGGCGGTCGCCAGGAACGCGCCAAACAGCAGCTGCTGCAGCTGCACCGTCGCGATCGGCGGCCATCCTGCAGCCCAGGCGCTGCCGATCAGCAGCAGGTTGACCACGCTGATGTGGAGCAGGCCGCGCACGACGCGACGGTTGAAGTCGGTGCTGGTCAGCGTCTCGCGGGCCCACAGCCGCAGGCCGATCAGCAGCACGATGAAGGTGATGCCGACGCCGAGGTTGGTCGCGTGGTTGGCTTCGGACCAGCCCATGCGCACCGAGAGCGACGAGAGCAGCGCAAGGCCGCCAAAGACGACCGCGATGATGATCGCGACGAACGCGCGCGTGCGGCTGCCATAGCGCAGGTCCATGTCGATCAGCGCGCGTTCACGGGCCGCGGCGGCGGCGCGCTCGGCGTCGAGGCGGGCCTGCAGCGCCTGCAGCCTGGCCTCGAGCTCCGGCTCGACGCCGCCGCGCTCCCTGGCCAGGGCCCGGGCCGCGCGCAGGTCGCCGCGCTCGATCTCGTGGTCGAGCATCCAGGTCAGCGTCGTGTGCAGGCCCTGCCGGGCCGCCTCGTTGTCCGGCCAGCCCTGCAGCGCGAGCTGGTAGCCAAAGCGACAGGCGGCGAAGGCGCTGGCGATGGCCGTGGCGTGCTCCTCGCTGTCGCCGGGCACGTCGAGGTCGGCCGCGTCGCTGAGCGTATCGCCATCGAGCTCGTCGGCGTCGTGGCCGGCCTGTTCCTGCGGGCCTGCGGCGTCCGCGCCCTTGGGCGCGCCGTCGAGGCCGTGGTCGTCGTGCAGCGGGTGGCGCGCGGCGTGGCTGGCGACGGTGTCGGCGTCGACCTCGACCTCGGCCGCCTCGGGCGCGGTCTCTGCGCTCGTCTTGCCGGCCGCGGCGTCGAGCAGCACGCGCAGCCGCTGCAGGTGGGCCTTGGTCTGGCGGGTGATCTCGAGCGAGTGGCGGTGCTGCAGGTACGAGGTGATCGCGTCGCGCAGCGCCAGGGCGTCGGCATGGCGCGCTGCCGGATCTGCCGCCGTCGCCTGGTTGCAGATCGCCGCCAGCTCGTCGGGCACCGCGGGGCTGAAGGAGACCGGCGGCGAGCGCCAGGCCGCGGCCAGGACCTCGAGCGGGGTGCGGCCGCGGTGGCGCGGCTGGCCGGTCAGCAAGATGTGCAGGATCGCGCCGAGCAGGTAGACGTCGGTGCGCTCGTCGATGCGGTCGGGGCGGACCTCGACCATCTCGGGCGCCATGAAGTGCGGCGTTCCGGCGATCGAGCGGATCGCCTGCGCCAGCGGCAGCCGCGGGTCGCCGCCCGGCAGCGCCACGGCGAGGCCCCAGTCGAGCACGTAGACCTCGCCGAAGCTGCCGATCATGATGTTGTCGGGCTTCAGGTCGCGGTGCAGCACGCGCTTGCTGTGGGCGAACGCCACGGCGTTGCAGACGGCCTGCAGCACGCCCAGGTGCCAGCGCAGCGGATCTGCCTTGGCCTCTGGCGGCAGCAGCTGCGGCCGCGCGATGAAGTCGGACCACGGCTTGCCGACGATGCGCTTCATCACCAGCATCGGCGCGCCGTCGGGCGAGCGACCGAGCGCGTGCACCGGCACGATGTTGGGGTGCTCGAGGTCGCCCGTGACCCAGGCCTCGCGCAACAACGCCAGCGTCGCCTCGGCGCGCTGCTCGCCCTGGCGCAGCGACTTGACCGCGACGTCGCGGCCGAGCGCGACCTGACGCGCGCTGCGCACCACGCCCATGCCGCCTTCGCCGATCATCGACCCGAGCTTGAGGTCCACCGGCTCGCCGGGCACGACCACCGCCGGCGCGGTGCGCTCGCCGCCGAGCATCACCGTCTCGACCACCCAGGTGCGCAGGCCAGCGAGGGCCGCGAGGTCCTGGCTCTGCGGCTGGTCCGCCGTCGGCTCGATCGTGCCACCGGTGTCGTTGGGCCCACGCAGGCTGGCGTCGTCGCGCAGGCTGGCGTGCGAGGCGTGATCGAGGGCGCGCGTCTCGTCGACGCCGAGCGTCCGCCACAGCGTGCGCAGCGAGAGCGTATCGTCGAGCGAGGCCGTCGCCGCCAGCGAGACGTCGTCCAACGCGTCGTCCGTCGCACCGTGCGGCGATGGCGAGCCGTACGGGCGGGCCGAAGCGGGCGGAGCTGCGGGCGGAGCTGCGGGCGGTCGTCGGTTCATGGGCCTCGTCGTCCAAGATGCGCCCGAACTTGCGACGGATGCTGCCGCGCTGCAAGGTGCGATCGTGATGACGCGCTTGCTGCCAGCCCTGCTCGTGCTCCTGCTCGCCGTGGTCGAGTACCGGGTCAGCATCGCGATCGACGAACGGCGCCTCGGGTTGGCCCTGTCGGCGATCGAGCACCTGCTCGACGGCACGACGCATTGGCAGGTCTACCAGGCCCGCGTGCTGACGCCGGCGCTGCTGCGCACGACGATGGCCGCGCTCGATCTGCCCGCGATCACGGCCTTCTTGACCTTGCTCTTCGGCCTGGGCCTCGTCGCCAAGGCGATCGGCTGGACGGCGCTGCGGGCGGTGGCGCGCGACGGCGCGACCGCGGCCTTGGCGCTCTGCGGCGTCACCCTCGGCTGGCTGGCGCTGCACAACGGCCAGCCCGGGTATCTGTGGGATGTCGTGGACCTCGGCGTCGTCGCGGCGGCGATCGGCCTGCTCGCCCGGTCGGGAGCGTCGGCTCCGGCCGCCGCTGGCGCGTCGTCGGCCGGGCCGCTGCTGCCCTGGGTGCTGCTGCTGCTGGTCGGCACGCTCAACCGTGAGGGGGCGCTGCTGCTCGCGACGCTGCCGCTGGTCGACGCGCTGCTGCGTCGGCCGCGCGCGTGGGCGCATGCGGCGGCACTGGCCGTGACGGTGGCGGCGCTTGTGGGCCTGGTGCTGCTGCTGCGCACGGAGCTGCACGTCGAGGCGACGCTCGAGCGCGGCGCCGACGCTGCCCGCGTCACCGGGCCCTTGCACCTGCGGTGGGCCGAGAACCTCGCCACGATCGGCCAGGAGCTGCTCGGGCTGCTCGACCTCGGGCGGGCCGTCGCGCTGCGGCCGCTGGTGCTGCTGGTGCCCGCGGTGCCGCTGCTGGTGCTGCTGCTGCGGCCGCTGCGGGTGTGGCGGGCGGCGCCCCGGCTGCTGGCGCTGGCGCTGGTGCTGGTCGCCGCGACGCTGGTCGCCGGCGAGGTGCTCGAAGGCCGCGTCTGGGCGATGCTCTTGCCCATCGACGCCGTGCTCCTGCTCGCGGCGACCGACGCGCTCGCTCCCGGGGTCGTCGGGCGGCTGTAGCCCGTTGGCGCGCTGCCTTCTGTGCCTAGCTTGTGGGTACGGGGGCGGGAACCCCGTGCAGCCGCAAGAGCCATCGCTCGCGGCACGGAGGGAGCATGAAGCTGGAGCGTACGATGATCGTGGCCTTGGCGGGCCTGGGATTGGCCTTGACCCTGCACGCGGCGCCGGCCGAAGCAGGTCGTGGCAGCAAGCGGCCGTCGGTCGATGGCCGAACCGGGGTCAAGGACGCCAAGCCGGGGGCCAAGCCGGGCCAGGCGCGCAAGCATGAGGCGCCGCCGACCGCCGAGCGGCACGACGCCGTGGCACCGAAGCCGCCGGCCGAGTCCAAGACCGATCGCGGCAGCAAGCACGCGGACGGCGCCGACACCAAGGCCAACGAGAACCGCGCCGACACCAACCGCAAGGCGCCGGCGCCCGGCGAGGGGCTGGTGGATCCGCCGAAGGGCCCCAACGCGCGTGAAGGCAACCTCGCGCCGCGCAAGCCCGAGGTGGAGCGCAAGCCGCTCGAGAAGTCGCGCTGAGGCCGAGGAGCGAGCCTCGACACGTCGCCGTTCGCTTCGCGCTCGTGGTGTGCCTCGCGTCTGTCGCGTTGCACGCCGCGAGCGCCGGCGCGCGGCCCGTGTCGTTGGTCCTGGTCGGCGGTCGTGGCGACCTGGGCCTGACGGGCTGCCGCGGCCCGCTCGCGCCCGCTGACGACCTCGCCCGCGTGGCCACCGTCGTCGCGGCGGCGGGGGCCGAGCGGCTCGTGGTCGGCCGAGGCGGCCTGCTGGCGCGCCGTGCGCCGCAATGGCTCGGCGGTCTCGATGACGCGGTCGCGCCGCTGCTCGCGGCGGTGGGTGTGCAGCGCGTCGCGCTCGGCCCGGGCGAGAGCGGCCTGCTGCCAGCGCGGCTCGACGCCCTCGCGGCGGCGCTGCGGGCGGCTGGGACGCCGCTATGGCTCGACAACCTCGCGTGCGAGCCGAGCCGGGCCGCGCTCTGCAGCGGTCTCGCGGGGACCATCCATCGTGTCGGCGGCGTCGCGGTCGGCCTGATCGCCGTGCAGGGCGACGATCCGCGCTTCTCGATCGACCCGGCGGCGCGGATCGGCTTGCGCTGGCTGCCGGCGGCGCCGGTGGTGCGGGCGGCGAGCGACCGGCTGCGCGGTGCCGGTGCGCAGTTGGTGTTGCTGCTCGCCCTGCGTGGCCGCACCGGTCGCGCGGGTCGCGACGTCATCGCCTTGGCCGAGGCGGTGCGGCCCGGCGTCGATCTCGTCGTCACCGACGCGTTCGGCGGCGATCGGGCCCACCCGCGGCGGTTGCACCTCGGGGCCGGAGAGCCCATCTGCGGCGCGCCGGACTCCTTGGACGTCGTCGGCCTGCCCGACGAGCCATCCGCCGTGATGGTGCTCGACCTCGACGTCGAGGCTGCCGGCGATCGAGCGCAGCTGCACGCCGCGACGCTGCGGGTGCTGCTGCCCGACGCGGCGACGCCGCGCTCGCCCGCGGTCGCGGCCCTGGTCGACGCTGCGCGCGCCGGCCATTGCGCACGCTGGGCCGGACCTGTGCTGCGACCCGACCCGCCGCCACGGCCGGACGTCGCGCGTGCGGCGCCGGCGCCGGGCGGCGCGGCGGCAGGCGTCGGGCGCGAGGGCGTCGCGCGCGAGGACGTCGTCCGCGTGCTGCTCGCGACGATGCGGCAGCAGGCGCGGGCAGACGTGGCGCTCCTGCCGACGCGCGCGCTGCGCACCGGCCCTGCGCGCTACCACGGCGGCGCGAGCGTCGACGATCTGGCCGCGCTCACGGCCACCGACGAGCGCGTCGTCGTCGCCGAGCGCACCGGCCAGCAGCTGGTGGACCTGCTCGCCTCGGCACCCGCCGACGGTCCCTTCGCCTTGCAGGTGTACGGCCTCGATCGCAAGGGCCCGACGTGGCTGCTCCATGGCCTGCCGCTCGACGGTTCGCTGCGCTACCGCGTGGTGACCGTCGAGTCGGTCGCGCACGGCATGGACGGGGCCGTGGCCGCCTTTGCGGCGTACGCGCCGCTCGGTCCGCCGGGACGGCACGCGCTGGTCGAGGTCGCGATGCGCGCGATCGCGGGCCGATCGGCTTCGCCCGCGGCGCTGATCGCTGCGCTCGCGCCACGCTCGCGCTGGGAGGTGCTGGCCTCGGCGCAGCTCGGCAGCAGCGGCGCCCAGGCCTCTGGCACGACGACGGCCCGCGATCCGCGGCTGAACACGGTCAACTCCGCGAACCTCGCGCTGCGCGTCGACGCGCTTGCGTGGCTGCACGACGACGTCCACGACTGGCAGACGCGGCTTCTGCTCGACGCCGAGCGCACGGTCTCGCTCGGCGAGACGCCGGCCGCGTGGACCACCGCAGACGAGCTGCGCCTCGACACGAGCTGGGCGCTGTCGTCGCTGCGTCCGCGGCTGCGCTGGAGCGCGGCGGCGCCGGTGCCCGTGGCGTCGGTGCGCGGCCGGACGCAGCTGCTCGCCGCCAGCGGGGCCGCGCGCCTGCTCGACGGCGACGCCCTGACGGGGCTGCGCTGGCAGCCGACCGTGCGCGCACGCTGGGAGCTGGGGGGCGGTGTCCGCGGCACCCACACCGGCGACCTGGCGCCCTGGACGCCGCTCTTGATGCTCAGCGGCCGGCTGCGCCGCGTCGAGGTCGGTTCGCTCGGTCCCTTCGGCCTCGACGTCGACGCCGAGCTCGACGCCCGTTGGCTCGGGCCGGGCGCGCGCGATCGCGTCGAGCTCCAAGGGCGGCTCGGCCTGTGGCTCGACACCCGCGAAGCCCTCGCCGTCTTCGCCACGGGAGAGTGGCTCGAGCTTCGTGGCGGCGGCGCGGCTGCGCGCCAGCTCGAGTGGCGGCTCGGCCTGGCGTGGAGCATGCGCGCCGCCCGGGTGCGCGAGCGCTGAGGCGGCGGTCGCGGGATGCGCCCGGAGAATCCACCGCAAAGCACTTGAGTTCGTTGACCACGCTCCCAGGCGCTGGCAGCTTGCCGGGGCGTCGCGGGTCGCTCGTCGGCACCGCCGCACCGCCGCGTGCGTCCGAGCGCGGCCACCGTTGGAGGGCTCGCCATGCTCGACGTCCCGGCGTTGCAGATCGCCGTCTACCCGTTCGCGGTGCTCTACTTCTTGTTGCATGCCGGGCCGCTGGTGCGCCACCGCTACGAGGTCTCGATCCGCGGCGGCACGGATTGGCGCTTTTTCGCCAGCGAGGTCGTGCTCTTCTCGAGCTACCTGCTGTTCGCGCCAGCGATCGTCGGCGATCCGATCGGCCGCATCGCCCTGGCGGTGCACCTGACGCTGCACGTCAGCTTCACCATCACCGACTACGTGGCCCACGACTTCCTGCTCGGCACCGCGCTGACGTCGCGTTCGCGCTCGGCGCTGCTCTGGGCGGCCAAAGAGGGCGGCCTCGTCGTCGACACGCTGACCCACGCCGTGGCCGTGACGTTGCTGGTGCTGGCGCTGCCGCTCTGGGCGGTGGTTGGCCTGCTGCCGATCTCGCTGGCGCTCTTCGCCTTCATCAGCAACGGCTACGTGCGCCGCTACAGCGACGCCGTCGCTGGCTGAGGCTCAGCCCTCGCCGTCGGCCGCCGGCACCTCGCCGCGACCGGCCCCCAGGGGCAGCGGCAGCGCCCGCTCCGGGCGCAGGATGTAGGGCCAACGGCTCAGGTGCAGGAACAGCGTGATGCCGATGTTGAACAACACCGCCCAATCCCAGCCGGTGTGCTGCGAGAGCAGCGCGAACGTGATGATCAACGCCCAGTCGGTGATGAGGAAGCACGACAAGAACGTGCGGATCACCCACGGATCCTTGCTGCGCAGGACGAAGAACAGCAGCAGGCCGATGAGCAGCGCCATCAGCGCGAACTGCTGGCACATGAACAACACCAGCGGGTCCTCGATCGAGGGGGTCCGGGCGAACGCGGGCAGGAACATCACCTGGAAGAACGCCGGCCAGATCAGGCCGACGACGCCGCCAAAAACGTTGAGCACGAACTCCAGGTAGCGGAACACGCCGTGAAAGTAGAGCTCCGAGAAGCGCATCTTGCCGCCGGTGCTGGGGGTCATGGGCTCCTCCGAGGGACGATGGCGCGTTCACCGCGCAGCAGGGCGAGGCGCTCGCCCGTCGGGTGCAGCGCCGTGACAGCGTCGACCGCCGAGCGCACCGCGTCTTCGTGGCTGCCGATGTCCTGGGTCCAGTCGCCGCAGAACTGCAGCGCGTCGCGGCCCTGCAACGCCGCGATCGCCTTCTGCGCGACGAAATGGCCCGGGCTCACCAGCGGCAGCGTGTAATGGCTCCAATGGATGACGTCGCGCGGCTCGCGGCCCCAGATGTACGACGTGAAGATCTCGGCGCCGTCGCGCCAGCCGACCCAGGCGGTGACGGCGGCGGACTGGCCGTCGAAGTCCACGTGCACCGGCCGCCAATCGCGCCGCTGCGGGGGCATGAACGAGGCGTCGCGGTGCGTCGCCAGGCGCGCGCGGTACGACTCGAACCCGGC
The DNA here is from genome assembly GCA_964586155.1 of uncultured Enterobacteriaceae bacterium. Lineage (GTDB taxonomy): Bacteria > Myxococcota_A > UBA9042 > UBA9042 > UBA9042 > SXNM01. The sequence goes on from CAZPHC010000034.1 coordinate 47,143, forward strand.
GAGCGCCTGCCGCTGGGCGTCGAGCCCCGGCACCGTCGCGAACAGCCGCTGCGCGTCGGCCGACCCCGTGGCGCAGATCAGGTGGTCGAAGGTGTGGGCATCGCCCTGGCTGTCGCGCAGGTGCCAGGTGCCGTCGGCGTCGCGCTCGATCGCCTGCACCGCGTGGCCGATCAGGACGCTGGCGCGCTGCATCGACGCGGCGACCTGGGCGATGTAGTGGGCAGCACCGCGGGCGACCTGCATCCAGCGCACCCTTCGCAGCTGGGTCGGCCGGTGCAGCACCGGGTACTTGAGCACCGGATACGCCGCAAAATCGGCGCTGCGCTGCCACGGGCCGCCCCAGACGCCAAAGAGGAAGGGCTGGACGAACTCGGACCGCGCCTGCGCCGGGATGTCGAGGCCCGCGACGAACTCCCCGAGCGTCTGCGTCGCATCCTTGCCCGCGACCACGGCGACGCCGGCGCGGATCGCCTTGTCCATCGCCAACAGGTAGCGCAGCCGGCGTGGCTCGCGCAGCAGCTGCAGCACGGCGGACGGGCTCGACGGCGGCATCGACACCGAGATGTCGAGCGCGCGGTTGGTGAAGGTGACCGCCATCGGCACGCGCTCGACTGCGACGTCGTGCAGCGCCAGCATCCGCAGCAGCAGCGGGTACATGCAGTCCGAGAACCAGGCGAAGCCGTCATCGCAGGGGTAGCTGCGGCCGTCGATCTCGACGCACGTCGTCTGCGCGTGGCCGCCGAGCACGGCGTTGCGCTCGAACAGCGTCACGTCATGGTCTTGCTCAAGCAGCCACGCCGCGGTCGTCCCCGCGCCGCCCGAGCCGATGATCCCGATGCGCATCGCCCCCCCAGAGCCGATCGAGGCCCTCGGCGATGGTACGCAAGGATGCGGATTGGCAAATTTTCTCGACGTTCCGGCAAGCCCCGTCCGGGTCAGGTCGTCGCGGCGAGCGCGGCGGTGATGCCGACCAGCCAGGCGACGGCCCAGACCCGGCGCCAACCGCGGTCGGGCAGCGACGCCGGGCGCGGCGGCGGCTGTGGCGTCGTGGGCTTGGGCCGGCTCAGGCGGGCCCACAGCTGCGCGCTGAAGGGGCTGCGCAGCTGCACGCCGAGGTCGAGGTCCGGGTAGCCGTCGGCGAGCGAGAAGGCGCCGATCGGTGACTCGTCGCCGGGACGGGGCTCGACGTAGCTGCCGAACAGCTGGTCGAACAGGGTCGTGATGTTGCCGTAGTTGCCGTTCTCGTCGGGGCGGATGCTGTGGTGGACGGCGTGGTGGTCGGCGAACGGGATGAGCCAGTTGAGCACGCCGCCGCGGGTCTCGGCGCCGAGGTGGTGGATGCCGCCGATGATCGCGGCGAAGCAGGCGCCGGCCTCGAGCGCCACCAACGGCGCGCCCAGCGCGGCGAGCAGGGTGAAGCCGACCAGGCCAAAGACGACGACGTCGACGGGGTGGACCTGCGCACCCATCCAGAAGTCGTAGTAGCGCGGCGCGTGGTGCACGCTGTGCAGCCGCCACGGCAGGCTCCAGGCGACCAGCGTATGTTCGGCCCGATGCCACCAATAGCTCGTCAGGTCCGTGAGGATGATGACCAGCCAGAGGTCCATCGCCGGGCTCGTCTGCGGCCAGAGCGACGTCGTGCCGAGCCGGTCGCCGAGCCAGCGCGCCGTCGGCACCAGGACCAGCGACGGCAGCGCGACCGCGACCGCCGGCGAGACGAAGCCGTTGTAGAACAGGATGACGTGCCAGGAGCCCGCGGGGCGCGCTTGCAGGCGGCGGTTGGGCAGCCAGGTCTCGAGCGAGATCGTCAGCGTCACCATCATGGCGAGCAGGCAGAGCGAGGCGCCGAGCATCGGCACGCCCGCGCCGACCAGCGCGAACCAGACCGGCAGGCATGCTGCGACGAACAGCGGGGTCGCGAAGCGGGCGACGATGTTGCCAATCGGGCCGAGGCTGGGGGTCACGCGTGCGGCTCCAGTCGGTGGGCGCGCCGCAGCCTGCCCGTCCTCCGCGGCCACCGCAAGGATTCGTCACCGCGTGTTCGCGAGACTGCGGGGCGTTCGCCGCGCGACGCCGCCGCCGCCGGTTGCGACTGGAACGAAGGTGCCTTCGTTGCGGCTTCGGCAACAATCTGTTCGGCGCCCACGCCGCTGCGCGCCGCGGAGAATCCGCTATCGTGGTGGTGGTTGGCGCGTCGGCGCCGAGGAGGCCACCATGGATCGCAGGGAGTTCACCAAGGTCGCGGGCGTCACCGCGGTCGCGCTGGCCGCGGGCAAGGTCGGGGTCGATTGGGCCGACGCGCAGGGGGGTGCGGTGGCTGCGACGCCCACGCAGCTGCCGCCGACGGCCGTCCCCGCCGCCCAGGTCGGCGCCCAGGCCGCAACCGGCCAGGCCGCAGCCGCGCCGGCCGCTCCGGCGCAGATCCGCCCGCTGGCCAGGCGCATCACCTCGCAGCGGACGATGGAGGGCGCCGGCTTCCCGGTGCGGCGGCCCTTCCCGACCGCGGCGATGCGCAACTTCGACCCCTTCGTGCTGCTCGACGAGATGGGGCCGATCGACTGGGCTCCGGGCAAGGCGCTCGGCGCGCCCGACCACCCGCACCGAGGCTTCGAGACGGTCTCGTACATCCTGCAGGGCGGCGTCGAGCACGCCGACTCGCTCGGCCACCGCGGCAGCCTGCGTGCCGGTGACGTGCAGTGGATGACGGCGGGTCGCGGCATCGTCCACGCCGAGATGCCGCCGGCCGAGATGCGCGCCGCCGGCGGGCGCATGCACGGCTTCCAGATCTGGGTGAACCTGCCGCGGCGGCTGAAGATGACCGAGCCACGCTACCAGGAGGTGCTCGGCAGCGACTTCCCGGAGGCGCGCACGGCCGACGGCCTGGCCAAGGTGCGCGTGATCGCGGGCAGCGCGCTCGGCGTCGACGCCCGCATCGACGTGCATACGCCGATCGTCTACCAGCATTGGGTGCTGCAGCCGGGCGCCTCGGTCGACCAGCCGATCGGCGCCGACCACAACGCCTGCCTCTACGTCTTTGGCGGCGCCGGCAGCGTCGGCAGCGAGCGCGCGCCGGTGGCCGACGGCGAGATGGCGATCTTCGGCGCCGGAAACACGGTGCGCATGGAGGTGCCGGCGACGGCCACCGCGCCGATGCAGGCGCTGCTGCTCGCCGGCGTGCCCCACGGCGACCCGATCGTGCAATACGGCCCGTTCGTGATGAACAGCATGGACGAGATCAAGCAGGCCTTCGTCGACTATCGCTCGGGCAAGATGGGCCAGATCCCCGGTTGACCTCGCGGGCGTTCGGGGCATCGCGTTGCGCCGAACTCTGGTACGGTGATGGCCGCTCATTCGCGGGCGACACCACACCAGGGGCCCCGATGACCAAGGGAATGGACACCAAGAAGACCGACAAGAAGGCTGCGCTCAAGACGCCCAAAGAGAAGAAGGCGGCCAAGGCCGAGAAGAAGAAGCTCGCGAAGTAGGCCGTCGCTACAGATCGAGCCGAGCGCGGTAGATGCGCGTCTGGCCGAGCTGGCCCTGCAGCCACTTGATGTCGAGGCGGGACGGATCGTCGAGCGGCGAGGTGTAGTTGTAGACGGTGAACGCGCGCTCGTCGCCGGCGATCGGCAGGGCGCTGGCGAAGCAGGTGTCGCCGGCCGAGGGCAGGTCGAGCACGAACGAGACGGTCTTGGTCTTGGAGTCGACCCGCCACAGCGCGCAGCGCTTGCCGACGGACCACCAGGCGAGCTGGTACTTGGTGTAGACGTCCGCGATGGTTTTGGCCGGCTCGCCGAGGTCGAACAGGCCGTCGTGGCCCAGGCTGCGGCGGCCGATCAGCCAGCTCTGGCCGGCGGCGCGCAGCATCAGCGGCGAGTCGTATTTGCGTGGATCGTGGGCGCAGCTCCAATCGGCCCAGGCGCCCGGCTCGGCGCGGCAGACCCAGGCGCCGAAGCAGATGCCCTGCGCGCTGCCGTGGCAGTCGCCGACCTCGCCGGCCTCGTTGCGGATGACCGCGACCAGGGCGCCGTCGTCCTCGATGGCGAAGTCCGCCTCGGAGCCGCCGCCCTCGCGGAGCACCGGCTTGCCGGGCACCAGCGCCGTCCAGGTCCAGCCGTCGCTGGTCGTCAGCAGCTGGACGCGGATCTTGCCGCCGCCGCTGGCGTAGACGTTCTCGCCGCCGTCGTAGCCGATCATGACCGGCCGGCCATCGGCCAGCACGCGGATCCGCCACGGGATGAAGCCGCCGTTGCCGAGGTCGAGCACCTTCTTGGGCCCGTCCCACTGGCCGACGCCTTTGTACTCGGCCGCGCGCGCACCCTGCGGCTCGAAGTCGGCCGGGTCCTTGCCGAGCACGCCGAAGTAGAGCCACAGCCGCCCCTGCCAGGCCAGAAAGCGCGGCTCGCGCAGGTCGGTGCCCATGGCGAAGTGGCCCTCGTAGCGCCACTGGCTCTGGTCCTGCGAGCTGACGACCCAGAGCACCGTGCCGGGGCTGGCGAAGTGGTTCTCGCTGGTGCGGAAGGCGAGGAAGACGCGGCCCTGGTGCTCGGCGACGTCGAGGTTGTTGTTGCTGCCGCCGAGCGTGACCTCGGCTGGCAGCCCCGCGCTCGGCACGACCCACGAAAGACCCGAGATCGCGGGCTCGTCGCTGCCGTCGGTCGTCGCGTCGGTCGTCGCGTCGGTCGTCGCGTCGGTCGTCGCGTCGGTCGTCGCGTCGTCGTTCGTGCCCGCACAGGCGCTGGTCGCGAGCCCAGCCAACACCACCAGGGGCGCCAGCAGGTTCGCGAGGGGCGTCGACGTCCGCGTCATCGTCGGCTCTAGTTGGCGAACGCCGCGATGCCGGTCTGGGCACGGCCCAAGATCAGCGCGTGGATGTCGTGCGTGCCCTCGTAGGTGTTGACCGATTCGAGGTTGCAGACGTGGCGCATGACGTGGAACTCGTCGACGATGCCGTTGCCGCCGTGCATGTCGCGGGCGGTGCGGGCGATCTCGAGCGCCTTGCCGCAGCTGTTGCGCTTGATCAGCGAGACCATCTCGGGCGTCGACTTGCCCGCGTCCATCAGCCGGCCGACGCGCAACGTCGCGTGCAGCGCCAGCGTGATCTCGGTCTGCATGTCGGCGAGCTTCTTCTGGATCAGCTGGTTGGCTGCGAGCGGGCGGCCGAACTGCGTGCGGTCGAGGGTGTACTGGCGGGCGGCAAACCAGCAGGCCTCGGCGGCGCCCATCGCGCCCCAGGCGATGCCGAAGCGGGCGCGGTTGAGGCAGCCGAACGGGCCCTTGAGGCCGCGGATGTCCGGGAAGGCGTTGGCCTCGGGGACGAAGACGTCGTCCATCACGATCTCGCCGGTGATCGAGGCCCGCAGCGACATCTTGCCCTTGATCTCCGGGGCGCTCAGGCCGGCCATGCCCTTCTCGAGCACGAAGCCGCGGATCTCACCGGCGTCGTCCTTGGCCCAGACGACGAAGACGTCGGCGATCGGCGAGTTGGTGATCCACATCTTGCGGCCGGTGACGCGGTAGCCGCCGTCGACCGCGACCGCGCGCGTCTCCATGCTGCCCGGATCGGAGCCGTGGTCGGGCTCGGTCAGGCCGAAGCAGCCGACCAGCTCGCCTTTGGCCAGGCCGGGAAGAAAACGCTGGCGCAGCTCCTCGGTGCCGTAGGCGTGGATCGGGTGCATCACCAGCGAGGACTGCACGCTCATCGCCGAGCGGTAGCCCGAGTCCACGGCCTCGACCTCGCGGGCGACCAGGCCGTAGGCGACGTAGCTCAGGCCGGCGCAGCCGTAGCCGTCGATGGTGCAGCCGAGCAGGCCGAGCTCGCCCATCTCGCGCATGATCTCGCGGTCGAAGTGCTCGCGGCGCGTGGCCTCGACGACGCGGGGCAGCAGCTTGTCCTGGCAGTAGTCGTGCGCGGTCTTCTGGACCATCCGCTCGATGTCGGTGAGCTCGTCGGTGAGCCGCAGCGGGTCGCTCCAGACGAATCGGGCCTTGTCGGCGGGGGCGGTGCTCTTGGCCATGGCGGCAATCTCCTGTGGCCGGGGGCGTCCGGCGGCCGGCAGGCTAGAAGCCTGTCGGGGCCTTGGCAACCGGGATCGCCGAAGGGCGCGACGTTGACGGCCCCCGGCGGCTCCGGCAAGGTCGCGCGCGCCTCGCGCTCCGGTCGAGGCAGCCACGGGGAAGACCAACAATGACAACGACGATCGCCAACGCGCCTGCCTCCATTGGGGCCGATTCGGCCGCTTCCATCACCGTCACGCTGCCGGACGGCACGACCCGCGTCGTGCCGCGCGGGACGACGCCGGCGCAGATCGCCGCGGAGATCGGGCCCGGGCTGGCCAAGGCGGCGCTGGCGGCCAAGGTCGACGGTGAGCTGCGCGACATCACGCGGCCGCTGCTGGGCGACGTCGCGCTGGCGCTGGTCACGGCCCGCGACGAGGCCGACGCGCTCGAGCTGGCGCGCCACGACTTCGCCCACATCCTGGCCGAGGCGGTGCAGAACCTCTTCCCCGGCACGCAGATCACCTTCGGCCCGGCGACCGAGGACGGCTTCTACTACGACTTCGCGCCCAAGGAGCGGCCCTTCACCGACGACGACCTGCCGACGATCGAGGCCGAGATGCGGCGCATCATCGCCGCCGACAAGCCGCTGCGGCGCGAGGTCTGGGAGCGCGACGCCCTGATCCAGCGCTGGCGCGACAGCGGCGAGACGTTCAAGGCCGAGTGGGCCGCCGAGCTGCCGCCGGGCGACGAGATCAGCGTCTACTGGTCCGGCAGCGACTGGATGGACATGTGCCGCGGCCCGCACCTCGCCTCGACCGGCAAGCTCGACCCGGCCGCGTTCAAGCTGACGCGGGTCTCGGGCGCGTACTGGCGCGGCGATCAGCGCAACCCGCAGCTCTCGCGCATCTACGGCACCGGCTGGCTGAACAAGAAGCAGCTCGCCGACCACCTCGCCCGCCTCGAGGAGGCCGCCAAGCGCGATCACCGCCGCATCGGCCACGAGATGGACCTGTTCCACCTGCAGAGCGAGGCGCAGGGCTCGGTGTTCTGGCATCCCAAGGGCTTCTTGATGTGGCGCCAGATCGAGTCGTACCTGCGCCGCCGCCTCGACGCCGCCGACTACCGCGAGGTCAAGACGCCGCAGCTGATGGACGCGCGGCAGTGGGAGGCGTCGGGCCATTGGGGCAAGTACCGCGAGAACATGTTCGCCGTGCCAGACGAGGTGCCCAGCGCCGACGAGGACAAGCCCGTGCTCTCGGGCCAGGCGTCGCTGATGGCGCTCAAGCCGATGAACTGCCCGGCGCACGTGCTGATCTTCCGCCAGGGCATCAAGAGCTACCGCGACCTGCCGATCCGCCTCGCCGAGTTCGGCTGCTGCCACCGCAACGAGCCGCACGGCGCGCTGCACGGCATCATGCGGGTGCGCCAATTCACCCAGGATGACGCGCACATCTTCTGCCGCCAGGACCAGATCGTCGACGAGGTGCGCGACTTCTGCAACCTGCTCGACGTCATCTACCAGGACTTCGGCTTCTCGAACTACGCGATCAAGCTGGCGTTGCGCCCCGAGAAGCGCTTCGGCACCGACGAGATGTGGGATCGCGCCGAGGCCGACCTGCGCAACGCCGTCGCCGCCACCGGCCGCGCCACGCCCGAGCACGGCTGGGAGGAGCTGCCCGGCGAAGGCGCGTTCTACTCGCCCAAGCTCGAGTTCCACCTGACCGACGCCATCGGCCGCACCTGGCAATGCGGCACGATCCAGCTCGACTACGTGCTGCCCGAACGCCTGGACGCCAGCTACATCGGCGAGGATGGCCAGCGCCACCGCCCGGTCATGCTGCACCGCGCGATTCTGGGCACGTTCGAGCGCTTCCTCGGCATCCTGATCGAGCACCACGCCGGCCGCTTCCCGCTCTGGCTGGCGCCGGTGCAGGCCGTGGTCGCGACCATCGTCTCGGACGCCAACGACTACGCCGAGGAGGTCGTGCGCCAGCTGCGGGCCGCCGGCGTGCGCGTCGACATCGACCTGCGCAACGAGAAGATCAACTACAAGGTGCGCGAGCACAGCCTGGCCAAGGTCGCGAACATCCTGGTCGTCGGCAAGCAAGAGGCCGAGAAGCAGACCGTGGCGCTGCGCCGGCTCGGCGAGCAGCAGCAGCAGTTCCTGTCGCTCGACGCCGCGATCGCGCTGCTCAAGACCGAGGCGCTGCCGCCGGACCTGCGCCCGTCTTGAGGTCGTGGGGCGTCTGCCAGGCGTCTGCCAGGCGTCTGGCACCTCGCCGTCTGGCACCTCGCCGTCTGCAAGGCGTCTGGCACCTCGCCGTCTGCGAGGCGTCTGGCACCTCGCCGGGCAGCGCGCGGCCTCAGCGCCCGGGCGGCCCGAGCCATCGCTCGACCATCGCCGCGGTGATGCCCTCTTCGGCCAGCGCCAGCAGCGCCTGGTCCAAGCGGTCGCGCCGTGGGTCGCCCAGGCGCAGGGCGAAGGCGTAGCCGACGGGCTCGTAGCCGTGCGGGCTCAGGCCGAGGGCGAGGTCGGGGCGTTGGCCCAGGCGCCAGCGCAGCGCCGGGCGGTCGAAGACGACGGCCTCGGCGCGACCGTCGGCGCTGGCGTCGAGCGCCTGGTCGAGGGTCTCGAGCTCGACGAGGCGCGCGCCGTTGCGCCGGGCGAAGTCGAGCGAGGTCGTGCCGCGGACGACCGCCACGCGATGGCCGCGCAGCTCCTCGGCGGTCTCCAGCGTCGCCCGCTCGATGCCGGCCAGCGTCGCCGCCGTGGCCAGGAACGCCGTCAGCGACGAGACCGAGATCAGCGAGATCAGCATCCAAGCGCCCGTGATCACGCGGCCCGCCGGCGTGCGCGGGGCCTTGTCGCCGTAGCCGACGGTGGTCATCGTCGTCAGCGCCAGCCAGACGCCGACGCCGACGCCGTGCGCCGGCCGATGCGGAAAGTCCTCGCTGCGGCCGCGCTCGACCCACCACAGCGCCGCGCCGACCAGCACCAGCACCAGCAGCAGCGCCGCCAGACCGCCCAAGAACGCGGGGCTGACGAAGGGCTCGAGCCGATCGGCCAGCGTCGCCGCGCGCTCTGGGGCCGCGATGCCGATTTGTGCCTGGAAGAAGGGCTGCGTGAACGCCACCAGACCGGCGCGGCGCGCCGTCGCCGACAGCGGGCCGACCGCGACGTCAGCCTCGCCCGCCGCCACCGCCTGGACCGCCGCCTCGGCGTTGGCCATTCGCCGCAAGGTGGATGACCAGCCCATCCGCCGCGCGGCCTGGGCCCAGAGGTCGACGGCGATGCCCGTCGGGTCGGCCGAAACGGTCGCGCTGCCCGGCGCCGCGACCGGCTCGACGACAAACGGCGCGCTGCCCGCCAGCGCCACCCGCAGCGGCGCCTCGGCCGCCGCGACGCCCGGCGCAGCGATGCCAAGCCCCACCGACGCCAGCCAAAGCGCACGCGCAGCAAGCGAAGTCTGGCAGTGGCGGCGGAGCATCGCATCAACCTGTCGCGCGGCGTCGTCGCCGGGCTGGGTGGACCCAGACCATAGCGCCATCATCCCACCCGCGGCAAAGCCATCTGCAACGTGCTTGGCACCTTGTGGCTGGCAGCCCGCCGCCGCCGCGCACAGCTAGTGGCAGCGCTGCACCAACTTGGTGCTCGAGCTCTGCGAGCCACAGCTGCCATTCGCCAAGATCGCGCATACCGCAGGTGTGCCGGCCTTGCCACAGGCGGGCACGCTGCCGATCCAGCCCGGGTTGGTCTGCTTGCAGCTGCTGTCGCACGTCAGGGGGCCGAGGATCTTCTTGGTGGTCTTGCCATCGCAGTTGTAGTCAAAGTTGGTGCCGGAGTAGGCGGTCTCGTAGAAACCCGCGTTCCCGGGAAAGACCTTCGCGAACGTGTCGGCGCAGTCCTGGGGCTCGGCGGCCTTGGCCGTGTAGGAACCCGCAGCGACGCAGAGGCATTGTGTCGCCGCCCCTTTCGCCGCGTAGCCGTCGCCGTCACCGTCGAACCAGAAATTCGTGCACCCGCTGGCGTCCTGGTCGTCCGTCACGCCGTCGCAGTCGTCATCCTTGCCGTTGCACGCCTCGGTCGCGCCCGGGTGGATGAGCTTGTCGTTGTCTGCGCAGTCCAGGACGTCGAATTTCGGCCCCAGTCGGTACCAGCTCGGTTTCTTCGGATCTCCGTCGCACCAACATCGCGTGGTCTTGTATTTCGCGTAGTCATCGTTGTCCTGGTCGAAGTAGTACGTCTTGCAGCCGGTGGCGTTCTCCTCGTCGACGCTGCCGTCGCAGTCGTCATCGACGCCGTTGCAGCTCTCCTTGACTCCGGGGGAGACGACCTTGACCCCGTCGTTGCAGTCGAGCTTGTTGGCGTTGGTCGCGGTGTAGTCGCCGGCCGGTTGGCACAGGCACTTCTTGCTGTCGGCGTTGGGCGGGTAGCCATCGCCGTCGCCGTCCTTCCAGTACATCGTGCACTGCGCGGCCCCGAGCTCATCGATGCCTCCGACGCAGTTGTCGTCCTTGCCGTTGCAGACCTCGGTCGCGTTGGGGTGGACCGCGGCCGAGGTATCGTCGCAGTCCACGGGGCCAAAGGCCGTGAGCTTGTACGTCGCCGTCGCGGCGCACAGGCATTTGCTGGCCGCGGCGCTGACGCCATAGCCGTCCTTGTCGGCGTCGAGGTAGTAGGCCTTGCAGTCTTTTGCGTTCTCTTCGTCCGTTTGACCATTGCAGTCGTCGTCGATGCCGTTGCAGGTCTCGATCTTGGGCACACCCTTGCAGGCTCCCGCGACGCAGCCGTCTTGTGTCGTGCAGGCGCTGCCGTCCGAGCAAGGGGCGGGCGACGCCGTGCTCGCGGTGAGCGCCTGGTGGACGCAGCCCTTGGTGGGGGCGCAGCTGTCGGCGGTGCAGGCGTTGCCGTCGTTGCAGTTGAGCGCGTCGGTTCCGACGCAGGCGCCGCCCTGGCAGGTCGAGACCGAGGTGCAGATGTCGTTGTCGTTGCAGGCCTTGCCGGTGTTGGTCGGCAACAGCGCGCAGTTGCCGGTGCTCGGTTCACACGCATTCGCCTTGCAGTCGGTGTTTCCGGTGCTGCCGCACTGCTTGCCGCCGCTCTGCTTGCAGTCTCCGGCGACGCAGCTGAACGTCCCGGCGCAGAGGTTGACCTCACCAGCCGGCTGGCAATCCGCGTTGACCTTGCAGGCGCACACCTTCTTGCCTGCCGTGCAGGTGCCCTTGAGGCATTGGTCGCCCTCGGTGCAGGGGACGCCATCCTCGCAGGGCTTGCCGTCTGGCCGTGGCAGCAGGGCGCACGTCGTGCCTGTGGTCTTGCCGTCCTTGTCGAAGGTGTGCACGCATTGGCTGGCCTTGCATGCGGTGTCCTTGTCGGCGGCGCAGACGGGCACGCTCTTCGGGTTGAGCTTGCAGGTGCCGTCCTGCAGGTCGCAGTACGCCACGCCGTTGCAGAGGTCGCCGTCGTCGGCTGCGGCACAATCGGCGTCGCTGGCACATTTGCAGAGGTTGATCCCGCCGACGCAGGCGCCGGCCGTGCACAGGTCGTCTGCCGTGCAGGCGTTGCCGTCGCTGCAAGGGCCGCCCTCGTTGACCTTGGCCAGGGCGCAGGCGCCCGTCTTGCCGATGCAGGTGTTGGCGACGCATTCGGTGTCGTCGACCGTCGGGCAGGTCACGACGGTGGCGCCGTTGGGGACGCAGGCGCCGATGCTCTTGTCGCAGAACAGCGTGCCGTTGCAGAGGTTGCCGTCTTCTTTGGCCGCGCAGTCAGCGTCTTGGTTGCAGAGGCAGGTGTTGGTGCCGCCGGCGCACACGCCCTTGGCGCAGACGTCGCCCGTGCTGCAGGGGTTGCCGTCATCACACGCGCCGGCCGTTGCCTGCAGGCTGCAGAGGCCGGTCTTGGGGGCGCACGTGTTCTGCAAGCACTCGGTATCGTCCGCCTTCTTGCAATGGACGACGGACGCTGGATTCACCTTGCAGGTGTTGTCGGCCAGGTCGCAGAAGCGCCAGCCGTTGCACGCGTCGTCATCGTCGAAGGCGGCGCAGTCGGCGAGCGACTTGCAGCCGCAGATCGAGACTCCGGCGCAGCTGCCGTCGGCGCAGACGTCCGTGCCGGTGCAGTTGTCGCCGTCGTCGCAGGGGTTGCCGTCTGGCACCTTGGTCGGCGCGCACAGCCCGCTCGCCGGGATGCAGACCGACTTGAGGCAGGCGGTGTTCTTGCTTCCGTCGCATTGCACCAGGGTCGCGGGGTTGGCCTTGCAGCTCGGCGGCGTCGACGCCGTGTCGCAGAACGGCACGCCGTTGCATTTGTCGGCGTCGTCGGGGCAGTCCGCGCTGGTCTGGCAGGGGCAGGTGTTGCTGCCCGGGGTGCAAGCGCCCTTGCCGTCGCAATGGTCGTCGATGGTGCAGGCGACGCCGTCGTCGCAGCTCTCGCCTGGCAACGTCGGCAGCTTCTTGCAGGCGCCCGTCGCGGGGTTGCACAGCGTCTGCTGGCACGCCGTATCGAGGCTGACGTCACAGACGACGATGGTGGTGCCATTGGTCTTGCACACCGGTTCTGCGCCCGATTTGTCACAATAGGGAATGCCGTTGCAGAGGTCGCCGTCGTCGGCACAGTCGGTGTCGACGTTGCAAGCGCAGGTCAGCGTGCCGGGGGTACAGGCACCTTCGACGCAGGTATCGTTGGCGGTGCAGGCGTCGCCGTCGTCGCAGGCCACACCGTTGGGCTGTGCGACCACGCCTCCGCTCCCCGGGACGCTGCAGAGCGCGTCGATGCACTGCTTCGCCGCCCCTTGCAGCGGCGCGCAGTCACCGAGGCCGGCGTCGCCGCAGCTGCGGCCGCCCTTGCAGCGCATGGCCGGCGACGCCGCGCTCGCGGGCGTCTCTTCCCAGCAGATGGTGCTCCATTGGCCCTGCACGGCGGCCGGTTCGCAGGCGCAGCCCGGCGCGGCGTCGAGCGGGCCAGCCGCGCATTGCATGGCGTCCCCGCCCTGCACCCGTGGCACGAGCTTGCACGACGCTCCGCTCGGGCAGTCACCGTCTGCCTTGCACGCCGAGCCGCAGAACCCGCCAGCGTCGCCGTAGCGCACGCAGGCCGCCCCCGCGACGCCCGGCACCGCGCAGTCGGCGTCTGCCTGGCAGGGCCGGCAGAACAGCCCCCAGGAAGGCACGCACCAGAACTGCACGTCGGTGCCGCCGGTCGAGAGGCAGCTCTCGCCGGCAGGGCAGGTGTCCACGCAGCTCACCGCGCAGCGCTTGCCTTGCAGGGTCTGCAGGCAGAAGCCGCCGTCGCAGTCCAGGTTCGTGGTGCAGACGCAGCCGCCACCGCCAGGGCACGTCGGGTCACCGCTGCCGTCGTCGCCGTCGACGTCGTCGCCATTGGCGTCTTCGAGTGCAACATCGCCTGCCCCAACGTCGTCGTCGGCGTCATCGTTGGCGTCGTCCGAAGCGACCTCTGCGGCAGCGATGTCCTCGCCCCCCGTGTCGAGGGTGCCACTGCTGTCGAGCACGGCGGTGTCTGCCGCGTCAGCCTTGTCGGCGGGCCCGACCTGCTCGCTGCATGCCGCCACGCAGAGCAAGATCGGCAGCCAAAGCCATGTGCGCACCTGGACAAAGAAACGAACCTGCATGGACGGACCTCGGGCGTTGTCGCGCGCACACAAGGCCAAGTCCAGAATCAAATAAGTTGAAGATCCTGCACAATCATTGAGCTTGCAGTGAGCAATTTGTCACCGTAAGAGCATGGCATGTTCTGACGCAACGTCAAGTCGCCCCTCGAGCCGGGGGATTGCGCAACGCGCAATCGGGCCCCGGCGAGCCCCAAAAACCCACGCCGGCGCAAAACCCCCAACCGCGGGGAAGCGCGAAGGGGTTCGCCCCCTTCGCCGGCGCGAAGCGCCGCAGGGGAGCCACGAGGGCCCTCCCTCGTGTGGGGAGGATCCAAAGGAGGGGCAAAGCCCCTCCTTTGATGGAACGTTCCCATCCCCGATAGACCATGGCCGACCGAGGTCAAGCGCCCCAAGACGCCGGATCCTGCGCGTAAAACGCCACAAACTGCGCATACATCTCAGGATAACTCACCCGCATCGCCCGAGGCCGCTCAAAAAACAGCTCCGTCGCCACGGCAAAAAACTCCGCCGGGTTCGTCGCCCCATACGGGTCGAGCACGGTGCGCGCGCCTTCATGCAGCTCGGCGATGAGCTCTTCGTACTCCCCGCCGAGCACGGCCGCCCAAGCCCGGGCGCTGGCGGCGCTGGGCAGGTCCGGCGCCCCGTCCATGCCGCTGGTCTCGCCGTCGAGCTGGTGGGCGAACTCGTGGAAGACGACGTTCTGGCCATCGTTGTCGGTGGCGGCGCCGCGCACGACGTTGTCCCACGAGAGCACGACCGTGCCGCGCGTCCACGACTCGCCCTGGCGGCCCTGCGGCGCCTCGGTGATCGTGCCGTCGGGGTTGCGCCGCGGCCCGGCCGAGACGTACGCCCGCGGGTAGACCAGGATCGAGACCAGGTCCGGGTAGTAGTCGGTGTCGCGGTGCAGCAGCAGGACCGCCGCCTGGGCCGCGATCGTGACGCAGATCTCGTCGCTGAGCTCGAGACCGCCGCAGCCCTCGAAGTGCTTCTCGTCGAGCAGCACCTGGACGATGCCGCCGAGCTCTTGCCGGTCGTCCGCGCTCATGCGCCGCGCGATCGGCACCCGATGGTCGATGATGGCCCACCACGCATCGGGTAGAGGCGTCTGGCGCAGCTCGCGCCGGCGTCGATCGCGCAGCCAACCGAACATCGCTAGCTCCGGCGGATGCGGATGGCGATGGCCGAGTCGCCGCCGCGGTAGACCTCGACCTTGCCGCTGTCGATCAGCGCCTCGAGCAAGCGATTGCGCACCCCCGGGTTCTCGTCGAGGCCGTGGTAGCGCCAGCGGCTGACGAAGAAGAAGCGGCCGACGTAGCCCGTGGCGAAGTGTCGCTCTGCCGCGGCCAGGGCGTCGAGCACGAGCTGTTCGCCGCTCTGCGCCGGCGCGGCCACCTCGGGCTCGGGCGCGCTCGCGTCGACCAGGTCGCTGGTCGGAGCCTTGGCCGTGGCCGCATCCTCGGTCGCCGGCGCGTCGTCCGCGTCGCCCGTGTCGTTGGGGCCGGAGATGCGGGCCGTGTCGTCGGCGAGCGTCGCGTCGAGCGCGCCGGTCGCGGCCTGCGCAACCTCGGTGCGGCCGGCCACGAGTTCGTCGCCGGGGCGTTGGCGGCAGAACGCGGCGATGCCGACCATCAGGTCGACGTGGTCGTAGGCGGCGCGGCGCAGCCGGCTCGACAGGCCGTAGCTGGCCCAGGTCGCCACGACGACCTGCTTGCCGAGCGCGCGCACACCCTCGACCGCGGGCGCCAGGTCGGCGTCGCCCGAGACGAGCACGGCGACGTCAAAGGCGCCAACCGCGGCGTAGCGCAGCATGTCGGCGACGATGGTCGTGTCGACCTCTTTCTCCTGCGAGTAGCGCGTCTCTTCGCCGCAATGCTCGCAGCGGCGCTCGGTCTGGCGCCGGGGCAGCCGGCGGACGAAGAAGCCGCGCTGGTGCTCGAGCATGTCGAGGAAGCGCTCGAGGCCACGCTGCGCCGCGTCGCGCTCGGCGCCGCCCTCCTCGACGCCGGTGTAGTAGTGGGCGCCCCACATCTGGTCGCCGCCGACCGCGCGCACCAGCCATTGCGCCAGGTCGCCAAAGGCGATCTCGACGCCCGGGGCGGCGCGCTTCCAGCCGCTGTAGAAGTTCTTGCCGTCAAAAAAGAGCGCCACCTTCACGAGAGCCCCCGCCACGGCGACCAGGGCCGCGCCCCGGCGTCGCCGCCGTCGATCGGCGCGTGGACTCGCCCCGATCGAGGCTGGCAGGGTGGCATGGGCGGGCAGATCGGCAAGATTCGCGCCGCAGCGGCCGCGTCGGCGTCGGGGGGCGTACGGGCCGGGGCGCGGTCGGGGCGCGGTCGGGGCGCGGTCGCGTCGCTAGTTGCAGTAGTAGCCCGAGAAGAGCCAGTAGACGCACTTGCCGTTGGCGCACTCCTCGTTGACGTCGCAGCCGTGGTCGTAGGGCCAGTTGTTGGCGCTGTAGCAGACGTTCTTGAGGTGTTTGCCGCTGTAGGCGCACAGGCCGCTCTGGCACCAATCGCCGTCCTCGCAGTAGGTCGCGCTGCCGCTGGAGCCTTTGCCAGTGCGGCATTTGCCCTCTTCGTTGGTCAGCGTCCAGGAGCCCTTGTCGCAGTAGGCGGAGCTGCCGAGGTCCTTGGTGCAGTCCGAGGTGGTGACGCAGCGGCATTTTCCGCCCCAGCATTCGCCGCCCTTGCACTCGGCGGTCGAGCTGCAGGACTGCCAGTTGCTCTTGCTCGCGGGCGCGAAGCACTTGCCGCCACCACATTGCAGGCCGCTGGCGCATTCGCTGGTCGCGTCGCAGGCCTGACCGGTGGTGCGTGGCGAGATGCAGAAGCCCGACTCTGGTGTCACGCCCCAGGTGCCGGTCTTGCAGACGGTGCCGCTCGCGACGCTCGGGCTGTTGGCGCAGTCGGCGTTCGAGTTGCACAGGCATTGGCTGGCCCAACCGGCGGTGCCCCAGCACTCGCCGACCTTGCACTCCAGGGCGTCGACGCATTCCTGCTGCACGGTCTTGGTCTTGGGCGTGTAGCAGACCTTGGTCAGCTTGCCGGGGCGCTGGCCGCAGTGGCCGCTCTTGCACTGGCCGTCCTGCAGGCAGCCGACGCCGTTGTCGAGCTGCGGCCGGCAGCGCGGGGTCGGGAAGTCGAACCAGGGGTCGCAGAAGCCGCTCAGGCATTCGTGGTCGCCGGCCCAGAGGCCGAGGCAGCCGTCGCCGTCGGCCTTCTTGGGCCAGCACTTGCCGAGCAGGTCGCAGAACTTGGCGTCGCCGCAGCTGGCGTCGTTCCAGCAGCGCCCCGAGCAGTCGAAGTCGGTGATCTTGACGCCCTTGTCGTCGATGCACGCGCCGACCTTGCAGTCGAAGACGATGCCTACCGACGGGCCGTTGGCCTTGACCGTGCCCTTGCCGCAGACCTTGACCGGGTTGAAGTCGGCTTGCACGTCGAGGCTGGCGTAGCCGAGGTCCTGGCCGAAGATCGTCGGCAGGTCGAGCTTGGTGCTCAACATCGCGCCGGTGGCGGAGATCTGGATCTTCGAGGCGGAGAGCTCGACGCCGAAGGCCTTGAGCGAGCCGTCGACGTCGAGGCCCTTGAGGTTGATGTGGCTCTGGCCCTTGATCGCGAGCAGCGGGTTGGACTTGGACGGCAACGAGATGTCGATCAGGCCGCTGACGTCGAGGTCGTAGTCGGTCACCGCTGCGCAACTCTTGCCCGCCGGGCAGCCGAAGAAGACCTTGGCCGCGCCGAGCGTCTCGGGGCTGCCGCCGTCGGGGGTCCAGACCAGGCGCGCGCTGGCGTTGAGCGTGAGCGCCTCGGCGTCGACGGCGCCGAACAGGCCGTCGTCGAAGTCGTTGGCCACGCCGTTGGGGCCGTCACCCGTGACCGAGAACGAGCCGATCTTGTAGATCTCGAACAGCGTCATGGGCTTGGCGTAGAACTCGCCCTTGAGGCCGGGGCTGCTGGTCGAGATCTTCTGCCAGAGGCGGAAGCTCCATTGCAGCAGGCTGCCCGGCATCGGCAGCGTCAGGATCGCGCCGCCCACGGCCTCGTAGTCGAACGAGGGCTTGGCCGAGATGAGGTTGATCTCGTTGCGGAAGTAGAGTGGCTGCGCGGGCGATGCCACCGTGCTGGCGCCGCCGACGAACGCGCCGTCCTTGATGCCGCCGACGATGTTGCGGGCGTTGTGCACGACGCCAGCGGTGTCCCAGTCGAAGGGCAGGCGCAGCAGCAGCGTCGCGGCTTGGCCTTTGCCCGTGCCGAGGAAGCGCTGCTCGGCGACCACCTCTTGCGACGGGCGCAGCCGCGACCAGAGGCGGAACTCGTCGAGCGCGTCGAGGCCTTTGCCGATCACGATCGGCGCGGTGCTGGCGCCCAGCTCGACCTCGTCGCCCTTGGCCACCAGGGTGAAGGCCTGGTCGCCGATGACGGCCATGGCCTTGGTGCCGCGCAGGCCGAAGGCGAAGGCGACCCATTCGCCGGCCGGGACGATGCCGCGTTCGCTGAGGTAGGTGCGGATCTTGCCGCCGTTGCGCACGGTGGCGCGGACCCAGCCGAGCTTTTCGCCCGGATCGTTGCCCTCGACGTCGATCTTGTCGCCCTTGCTGACGTCGACCTCGGGGTAGCGCGAGTCCTCCGGCGGCGTGCTCGACTTGCCGAGCGCGACGAGCTCGATGGTGAGGCCGTTGTCGGCGTCCGCTTTGCTGTAGAGCGTGACGACCTCCTCGGGCTTCCAGGCCTCCTTGCGCAGCAGCAGCTCGACCGAGCGCTGGACGGTCGTTCCGGTCGCGTCGGTCGTCGCCGCCGGCAGCAGCGCGTCCTGGTGCGGCAGCGTGATATGGCCGCCGCCGAGCACGACGTGGCGCTGGTACGGGTCGCCGACGAGCTGCAGGTTAGCCAGCTTGAACGGCGCGAGGTGGCCGCGCAGGTGCACCGCCTGCGGGATGATCATGCCGAGGATATCGACCTGGGCGTGCAGGGCGCCGCTGCCGATGTCCGGCAGGTCGAGGTCGACGTCGAAGCCGAGGCCCGGGGCGAAGGTCTGGTCCCAGCGCGAGACCGCCTTGGGCGCGAAGTAGAGCCGGAACTTGTTGAGCTTCGGCACGACGCCGGGGATCTGCACCGGGAAGTCGGGGATCGTCAGCTTGGGGATCTTCTTGGCGAGGACCGTGGTGTCGAGGCCCGAGACGAGCCAGGTCATGTTGCGCGCCACCTCGCTCCAGACCAACGACGGCTCCTGCGCCTGCGCCAGGCCGTAGTTCAGCATCGCGACCGCGGTGTCGAGCGTGCTGTTCATCATCGTCGGGATGATCGCCGGGCTGATGTCGTTGAGCTCGAATTTGCCGAGGTAATCGAAGTTCGGCATGAACAGGAACGCCGCCTTGCCCGAGGTCAGGCAGCCGCTGTCCTTGGTCCAGTCGAGCTTGTCGTCGGGCCAGGTGCAGTTCGGGCCGCGCTGGAAGACGTTGCCCGAGAAGCCCAGCGCCGACGGGATCGGCGGCCACTTCAGCTGCACGTACAGGCTGAACGCCATGTCCGAGAAGCCGAAGTTCTGCATCAGGAACGGCTCCTTCCACTTGCCCGCGAGCCAGACGTTGCCGCCCGCGATGCCCGAGGCCGAGGTCGGCTTGAACTCCAGGCTGGCCTTGCCATAGAGCGGTTCGCTCTGGTTCTCGGGCTTGAATTCGACCGAGCCCTCGATGCCGAAGGTGATGCCGTCGGCGGCGCCGCCGGAGTCGCCGGTCTCGTTGGTGTCGAAGGCGTTGCCGACGGCCTTGCCCGCAGCGAAGGCCTTCTTCGCCGCGCCGATGAAGCCGAGCGTGCCGTAGCCGCGGATCTTCGACAGCTTGAGGTAGTCGATCGTCGGGAACACGCCTTTGGGGATCAGCGTCCAGTTGAAGCGGGCCGCCGCCTCGAGCACGAAGTTGAACGCGAGCGGATTGACCGTGAACGAGCCGGCGAACGAGGGCTTGACCAACTTGCCCGACAGATCGGGGATCTTCAGGCCCGCGTCGGCGTACAGGACGATCGAGATGCCCGGCTTGACCTTGACGTCGTCGTCCGGGTCGTTCGGCGTCTCGAAGATGTCGAACTCGCCCGGCCCGGACGGCAGGCCCGTGACGCTGACCGTCAGCGCCGCCCCGGTCGTATTGTAGAAGGGCGGCAGCGTGACCAGGCCGAGCGGCGCGATGAAGTATTGCTGCGTCTTGTTGAGCACGCCGCGCATCGGCAGGATCTTGCCGCCGTGCTCGAGGTTGATGTCGCCGCTCTTGCCGTCGGTCAGGAACGTGCTCGGGCATTTGGTGTCGAGGCAGAACACCGCGTCGGCGCGCGCCGAGCCGTGCAGGGTGTAGCGGTTGGCGTTGTGCGTCGGCAGCTTGGTGCCGCTGTCGGGCGTCGGCCCCTCGGGGAAGCGGGCGTCGATCCAGGTGTCGCGCATCGTCAGCAGGCCGGAGACGCCCTGGTCGGGCATCGGCGAGTAGTACTTCGGCAAGATCGCCGTCATGTAGAGCTCGCCGCCGCCGCAGGACGCGAGGCCGGCGTCGCCGCCGCATTTGCCCTTGACCACCGCGTCGCATTGCGCCGACCAGCTCTCGCAGCAGCCCTTGTCGAGGTTGCAGGCGCAGTGGCGCGTGGTCGAGTCGGCGCAGCCGCCGACGACGCTCTTGCTCGCGAGCAGCGGCAGCTTGAGCAGCTCGGCACCCGGCAGGATGCCGACGCCCGTGAGCTCGGGCGACCACGGCTTGTCGGCGCGGACCTGCACCTGCAGGTGCGGCTTGCCGAGGGTGTAGAAGTCCGCCATCTGCAGCGGGCAATCGGCCAGGGCGGCGACGCAGGCGCTGCTCCACTCGAGCTTGCACACCGGCATCGCCGCGATGACGCACTCGTCCATGCTCGGCACGTCGCAGCCGCCGTCGACCTTGGCCTTGCAGCAGGTGCCGTTGCAGAGCGTGTTGGTGCCGAAGCTGGCCGTGACGACGCCCTTGTCGTCGCTGGCGATGGTGCCGCTGCCGCCGACCGCGCGCACGCCGAGCGGGAACTGCGCCAGCGAGAAGGGCCGGTAGACCACGGTCTGCGGCGCGTTCATCGCCAGGACGAAGGGCCCCTCGCCGCCAAAGTCGCCTTTGACCTCGAACGCCGCCGCCGCGCCGCCGCTGCCGACGGTGGTGGCCGCCGTCAGGGTCACGCCGTCGGCGCCGATGTCGACGGCCGCGTCGGTCAGGGTCACGGCGCCGCCGAGGGCCACGGCCGGCGCGCTGGCCCGGGCGGTCCAACTCGCCTTGCCGCTATCGACGCGGAAGGCGCTGGTCTTGGCGTCGTCGACGAGCTGGAACCCGGCGCCGCGGATGGTGAGCTTGCCCTGCGGCTGCAGCAGCAGGTCGTGCGGGGCGGCGCGCTGCATGGTGCCGGCCACCAGCCAGGTCTGCGACGTGCCCGGCAGGCCCTTGCCCTTGGGATCGCCGGGCGTGACGACCTTGCCGGTGATCTGCACGACCTTGGCGTTGGCGCCGCCGCTGCGGCAGACGGTGGCGACGCCTTCGACCAGGGCGAAGGCGCCGAAGTCCTTGCTGACGGGGCCGCTGACGCACCAGGACACGTCGCCGCCCGGGGCCGCGCGGCTGGCGGTGCCCTGGACCGTGACGTCGCCAAACGGCGCGATGGCGAAGGTGCCGCCGATGCTCACCTCGAAGGCGCCGCTCGACATCTTGCCGCCGAGCGAGAGCAGGTTGCCGTCGAAGACGTCCTTGCTGTCGCAGTTGCTGTCGACGCCGTCGTCGCCCGATTCGTCTGCACCATCATGCACCGAGAATGCACCATCGTCGCAGTCGATCTGGGTCGTCGCCAGCGCCAGGCCCGCCGCGGTGGCGCAGCTCATGTCGGCCGAGGTGGCGACGGCGTCGGTGCGGTAGCCGTCCTTGTCGGCGTCGATGTAGCAGAGCTGCTTGCCGTCGCAGTCCTGGTCGACGCCGTCGCCAGGCAGCTCTTTGGCGCCGGGCTGGATGGCGGCGGTGCTGTCGTCGCAGTCGACCGTCGTCACGGCCATCGCCAGGCCGGCGGCGCCGTCGCAGGTCATGCCGTCCGCGAGCTTGGTCTGGTCGGTGCGTGCGCCGTCCTTGTCGGCGTCGACGTAGCAGAGCTCGAGGCCGTCGCAGTCCTGGTCGATGCCGTCGCCGGCGACCTCGGTGGCACCGGGGGCGATGCTGACGGCCTTGTCGTCGCAGTCGCCGGGTTTGCACAGCGCGCCGGACAAGATCGTCGCGCCCTTGGCGCAGTAGCCGTCCTTGTCGTCGTCGCAGCCCTCGTCGACGAGGTCGTCGCAGTCGTTGTCGACGCCGTCGCAGACCTCGGCGAAGAGCTTGGGCGGCGCGCAGGCCGCCAGCGTGGCCGGGGAACCGGCCTCGCCGGCGACGCAGCCGCGCACGGCGCTGCATGCCGCCGCCGCCGCGAGGCTGCAGGTCTGGGTCGCCTGGGTCGCGACCGCCCAGGGGTTGCAGGCGCAGGTGAGCGGATCGTCGGGCACGCAGCGGTCGACCGTGCCGCCGGCGCCGTCCGGGACCGCGCCGCAGGCGCTGCCCTTGGGGCAGCCGCCGCCGCAGGCGATGGCGCAGAAGCCACCGGCCTTGCCGAGCTGGACGCAGCGCGCGTCGGGGTCGCCGGCGCTCTGGCAGGACGCGTCGTCCTGGCAGGGCTGGCATTGGGTCAACGCTGGCACCACGCAGACCTCGAGGCCGTTGAGTTTGCCGCAGACCTGGCCCTCGGCGCAGCCGCCGGCGCAGGGGGCGGCGCAAGCGCGCGTTGCGTCGGCGAGCCAGCCGCAGGCACCGCTCTGGCAGTCGGCGTCCTTGTCGCAGCTGCAGCCGGCGCCTCCGGGGCAGGCGGGGGCCGTGGTGTCGCCCGCAGTCGTGTCGTCGCCTGCGGCCGTGTCGTCGCCTGCGGCCGTGTCGTCGCCTGCGGCCGTGTCGTCGCCTGCGGCCGTGTCGTCGCCTGCGGCCGTGTCGTCGCCCGCGGCCGTGTCGTCGCCGGCGGCTGTGT
>CAZPHC010000035.1:0-55221 GCA_964586155.1 uncultured Enterobacteriaceae bacterium
GACTCTCGCACCGCTGCGGTCGTTTGGCTTGGCGTGGTTGGTGGGGTGGATACTGAGGACGTGCGTCGAGTCGACCCGCTGCTTGCCGAGCCGCACGTTTTCGGCGCGGGCGAGACGCGCGGTGACGCTCTCGAACATGCGCTGCGCCCGGTCGGACTCCATGAGCTTGCTGCGGAAGTAGAACAAGGTCCGGCGCGCGAGGTGGGCGTCGTCGGCGGTGACGCCGAGCGCGTAGTGCCACTGCAGGTTGTACTCGAACTGCTCGAGGGTCTGCTCGTCGGTCAGGTCGGCGGCGTCCTTGAGCAAGAGCAGCCCGACCAAGATGCGGACTGGGTAGTTGGGCCGACCGTTGTCCGCGTGATAGGCGTCGCGCAGGACCTCTTCGTCGATGTGCGGCATCACGCGGGTGCGGAAGGCGTGGGCCCACGACTGCTCGAGCCGCTCGCGCTTGGTTTTGGACAAGACAAGGTGGGGCTCGAGCAGCGAACTCTGGCGGGTGGATGGGCGGAACATCGCGGGGCCTCCGTGTCAGCCCTGTATGATCGCACGGTTTTTTGTCGGTGTCGATCCTTTGGCGCGAATTGGCTGGGGGGTTTTTGCACAGGGATCATGATTCTAGCTTTCCGTCTCCATGAAAGGCAGGCTAGGCCAAGTAGGCTAGCGCACCTGGGCAGGTACGCTGGTGTGGCCCCAGATCGCGGTCCAGCCAGTGAACGTGCTTCTTGACAGCACGACCGTGCTCCGAGCAGAGTCGGAGGCGGCCGACGATCCCTGGGGGAACCATGCATGTCTCACCAAGTGCAACCCTTCTCCGAAAGGAGTCCAAAACATACAGGCTAGGCGGGGTTGCTGCCTCGGCGGTGATTCCGTTGATGCTGTTCTTTGCAGCAAGCCTGACACCGCTTGTGTGCGAGGCCGGCTACGTGTTCTCGCCCAAGCAGTGTTCGACGTGCTCGACCTACGACGAGGTCGAGTACTACTTCAATAGTCTCTATGATTTCCCGAATAATCCCAACGGGGACCCGAACGAGTACATCAACAATCTCGACTCGTCGAGGTACGTGTGGGCCAACAGCTACGTCACGCAACTCCAGTTCTACGTGAGTTCATTCGCAACCGAGTCGTTCTGGGATCCTCTCCAGTACGGCGAGTTGGGTAGCGCTTTGAGTTCGTTGTCCGGCCACCCCTCGACCGGGTGGTATGGATTCACGAGCAACAGCGTCGTTCAAGACGTCCCGATGGTCATGCGGTTCTATGCAGATGGTAGTGTCACAGACTCGGGATTCGTTCTCGACGGTGCGAGGGCGTGCTGCACTACGACCTCGGGCGGCTCGACTCCCTCGACCTCGTTGAGCCCTGGCATGAGGAACTCCGGTGTTCTCCTTGACACCCATGATGTGGTTTACCTGAAGATTGCGGGGCAAGGTAGCAACGAGATCCTAAACATCGCGATGGGTGGAACAGGCGGCACGGACTTCGACCTCTACGCCCGCTGTGGTGCGCTCCCTACGGCATCAGTCTACGACCATAGATCGGCTTCAGGGGACTCTGCGGAGTTCATCTCGACGTCACAGAATTGTTCGACAACCTGGTACATCGCTGTCCAGTCGTATTCCGGTCGTGGCATGTTCAATCTAGTGGCGTCATACATGACGGACGACCAGGACCGCTATCTGGTGCGGGCCGGAACCGACTTCAACGCAACTCAAACGCAGATGGACATGTTCGAAACCAATCTGCTGTTGGCCGCACGACGGTTCTACGGTGTGAGTGAGGGACAGGTTCTTGCGAGAGGCATCTATCTTTACAACTCCAACGGGTGTGGTGCAACTGATTGTGACGGCTATCCATGCGATATCTGCTTCAGAGATCAGGCGGGGACTGGCACCGCTCAGTGCATTTTCGCGGAGCTAGGACTCCCAGATGTGACCATCTACTGGAGCTACTTCTCAAGCTACAGAGGGATCGCCCACGAGTTTGGTCACTACTACATGTGTCTGTCGGATGAATACGGGCCCTCGCAAGAATGGCGGTGTGGGCATAGTATCATGTCAAATCACACTGCGACGAATCTGAACAATGTGTGTGTCGATTTCGACCACGAACTCGACCATTCTCCAGGAGCATCGAGCACTGGTGTGGTCAATTCTTGGGAGCGAGCAGAGTACATCAACACGACAACCTCCGGGAAGGTTCTGGTAACTGCATATTCTAGCGGACCAACACCCGACAACCTCGATTACACTACGTTCGACTTCAATGGACTTGTCGTCGTGTCTCAGCCGTAGAGCTGCGCGACCAGGAGGCGGCTATGGCCCTGCTTAGCAATGGACGAAACGGGCGCACGGTGGTGGTCTGCGGTATGCTTGCTTTCGCTGGGTGTACTGGGCGGGCTCCAGCGACTGTCGCTGCAAGCGTGGAGACTCCGCCCGGAGAAGGAGCCAAGGAGAGCGGTGGGGCCTCCGACGGGGAGAGGCCGCCCGAACTTGAGCGAGAAGTCGGCAATCGATATGCCGAGCGCCGGAGCAGAGGGCCGGAGACTCCACCACCGAAGGTGTGGTTCGAGCCGACGCACAAGCTGTCCGCCACAGGGGAGACCGCACTGCGGCTCATCATCGACAACTGGGGCTCTCCCGTCGACCATGATTTGGTTGACGCCCTAGTGCCACTCATCAAACTGCGCGACCCCGTCGCCGGGGTGGACTTGGCGTTCACTACGAAGATCTACATCCCTCCCGAGCCGGTCGTGGTCAAGAACGTACCAGAGAAAGGTGGGGAGCCGCCAGCGACACCTGGTGGGATCGCTCGACCAGTTGACGATCAGCGGGCCTACGTCGAGGTGATTCCGCAACAGCCGCTTGTGTCGGCTTGGTATGCCCTCGGCCTGTCGAAGATCCCGAGCAGTGTTGTCGCACCGTTCGACAGTGAGACGCCACCGTCGATCGGCGAGTACTCCATCCGCTTCAACCCCGCCAGTGCACCTGCAGTATCCAGAATCGTGATGTGCCCCAAGGGAAAGAAGTGGAAAGGAGTGCTTGAGTTCACGGAACCCCTTCACACCAACACCGCTGATGTTACATCGGCGCTCAATGTTGAAGCCAACGGGGCAACGTGCAGCTGGACCGTAGACTCTTCCCAGCCCAAGATTGCCGACTCGATCGGATTCTTCTGCGGGGAATTGAGCACCGCGTCTCAGATCAACTTGAGTGTGCTCAGCAAGGTCACGGCTCAGTCTGGGGCGGTGCTTTCCAACATCTCAGGGCAGACGACCTGGAATCAGGCGAGTACGCTTGGAGCGTTGACAGACTCGCCAGCGGGGCCGGGCTGCAAGAAGTGGGATCCGTGAGGCTCCTCTCGTTACGATTCCACGTTCCACGCATGTGGCCGCTGGCCACTGCGTTAGTACTTTCGGCCACTGGCTGTGGCTCGCCATCGGCGCCACCACCCAGTCAAGAGATTGACGTCGTTGAAGTTGCAGACGCCCTGGACTCCGACACACGGGACGTGGCGGACTCAGCCTCGAGTGATGGCGCGCCGCGTTCGGCGGACTCAGCCTTGAGTGATGGCGCGCCGCGTTCGGCGGACTGGCCAGCCGATACCATGTCGTTTGGGGAGGACGAGAGTGACGGTGACGCGGACAGTTGTGCCGACGGCTGGTTCCACTACGTCGACAAGAGTTGCTTCGCAAGCACGCCCGGTGTCCCGGACATTCCGTGCACGGAAAAGGGTGATGGGAAGTGCTACCTGAAGTGTGCCTCAGATGATGACTGTGGTGGTGTCGGAATGCCGTGCATAACCCTGAGCTTGTTCAACGACGGGAGTTCACCTTGCAACAAGAAGGCGAAGGTTTGTGGACCACAAACGATGCACAAGAACTGCTTGTAGTCCATCATAGCCTAGTCCTTTGTGAAGATTCACCATGCTAGACGCCACCTTCCATCGCCGGCTCGAAACCGCCCTCTCTGCCAACATCGCTGAGACACCGACCCCCATCGGATTTACTGTAGGGCGGGAGGTGAACCGACATGACCAGCAGGACCAAGATGAACCCCGACCTTACCGCCTTTGCCTCCGCTGCTGGTCCTCCGCAGTCGGAGGGCGAGCGTAGCGAGGTCGCAGACGCAGGAGGACCGGCAGCGATGGTCGCCGTCGTGCCCAGGGCGGTCTCCGACACCGAGGTGGTCGCCAAACCTCGCCGGCGCCAGTTCACTGCCGCCTACAAACAGCGAATTCTCGCCGAGGCCGACCAGTGCACTGCGGTCGGCGACGTTGGTCGCTTGTTGCGGCAAGAGGGCCTGTACGCCTCGCACCTGACCGACTGGCGGCGCGCCCGGGACAAGGGCGCACTCCAGGCGCTGGAGCCGAACAAGCGGGGACGCAAACCCGCCCAGCATGACCCGTTGGCGGCCAGGGTCATGGAGCTCGAGCGCAAGAACTCGGCGCTGCAGGAGGACCTGCGCAAGGCCAAGCTCATCATCGCGGTCCAAAAAAAAGTGGCGGCGCTGTTCGACGAAGTCGACGGCAGTGCGAGGAATTCTTGAACGCTGCCACCGAACTCGCGACCGACGTCGGCATCAAGCAGGCCTGTGAAGCCCTGGATGTACCGCGTTCGACCTGGTACCGACGCAAAGACCCCAAGGTCTCCGCAGCCGTTATCAGAACGCCTCCGGCCCGGAGCCTGAGCGATATCGAGCACCAGCGCATCCTGACGACGTTGTGTTCGCCGCGGTTCGTCGATCGGGCCCCCGCCGAGGTCGTTGCGACGCTCCTTGAGGAGGGCGAGTATCTGTGCTCGGAACGTACGATGTATCGAGTACTTGCCGACAACAAGGCCATCCGAGAGCGCCGCAACCAGCTCGTCCATCCGCAATACGCCAAGCCCGAGCTGGTGGCCACAGCGCCGAACCAGGTCTGGTCGTGGGACATCACGAAGTTGCTCGGGCCGCAGAAGTGGACCTACTACTACCTGTACGTGATCATGGACTTGTTTAGCCGATATATCGTCGGCTGGATGGTCGCCGACCGCGAGAACGCAGCGCTCGCCAGCGTTCTCATCGAGCAAAGCTACAACAAACACGGTGTGGTTCCGGGAACGCTGGTGCTGCACTCGGACCGCGGTTCGCCCATGGTTGCCAAATGCACAGCGCAGATGCTCGCCGATCTCGGCGTGACGCGGTCGCTGAGCAGGCCGCACGTGAGCGACGACAACCCATACTCTGAGTCAAACTTCAAAACACTGAAATATCACCCAGGCTTCCAAAGACGGTTTGATGGCAAAGAGCACGCGATTGGCTACTGCCGCACGTTCTTCCCGTGGTATTGCGACGAGCACCGCCATGGCGGTATCGCGATGCTCACCCCAGGAGATGTGTTTCATGGTCGGGCGGTTCAAGTCCTTGCCCAGCGACAGAGCGTGCTCGACGCCGCCTATGCAGCGCACCCCGAGCGCTTCGTGCGCGGACAGCCCATTGTGGCGTCGTTGCCCAACAAAGTGTGGATCAACAAGCCGCCGGAAGGACCGGCCGCGACGGACGTGGCGCTACAGTAAATTTGCCACTTGGGTGTCTCAAAGTTGTTGACAGGTTCCGGCGATTCATCGACGGATTGGGTCGAAGCACCGCGCTCGACATCAGCTTCCATGACGGAACCGTTGATGACTATTACAGTTGCAATGCCGACAAGTGGGGCTACTTAGGAGGATGGCGGAATGTACTGCTCAACGTCGATCGCCCAGAGCCCCTTCTCCTCGATCGCAAAATGTACTCGGCAGGCCGTGTTCACGCCGCGATCGACTTCGATGGCGATGGCGTCGTCGAGTGGTTCGGCGGCCAACACTTCTGGCACAACAACGGCCACCAGTTGGTGCATTCGACGATCGCATAGCCGCTCTGACGTCTGCGCCATGAGTCTGCTTGTCAACCGTCTGACGCTCTCCATCTGGCTGGTTCGCGGAGGAGGGTCGTGCGTGGGAAGTCGATGGCCTGCGAGTCGTTCTCGTAGGCCAGCAGCAGATCTGGTGGACCGACGCGTTCGGCAACATCGGCTGCGAGGCGTCGGGCCCGTGCTGGGATCGCGCGCCCGTGGAGTGTTCGGACGGCAACCCGTGCACAGCGGACGGCTGCGACGCCGCGCATGGGGGGTGCTGGAACGAGCCCGTGCCCGATGGGTACGTCTGTGGGAGCAAGGCCCGATGCCAGTCAAGGACTTGCCAGCCGCTGCCCTGAAGTCGCCTTGGGATCTCCGCTCGGAGAAGGTATGACGAACTGCTGCCGTACCAGGGACAGACATGCAGCAAGGTGTGGAGATGCGCTTTCTCCGGCCCGAATGCGTGCATGGACGGCGGAATGCCCGCGTGCTACCTAAGGTCTCCGGCCATGAAATTGGGGGCGAACTGTGAAGTGGAGGCCTGGCAAGAGCTCCTCGAGCCGCTCGGGACCCACCCCACTCGCGCGCAATGCGAGGAGGCGGCCGTGAAGAAGACCACGTCCTTGAACTGCCCAGGGGTGGCCTACACGGTCGCCCAATTCCTTGACGGCACATGCGGGTGAGCAAGCGCGAGCCAGTACCCGGGAGCAAGGAGCCATGACAGCGCCCCGCAAAAGCGACCTGCCCCCAAAGTGGTCCCTCGGGAGGGCTGCCGGTTTGGCGCCCTTGCTGGTTGCTGCGACGCTCGGGTGCAGCGGACCGGGCACCAATGCCGTGTCGGTGGACGTGTCGGTCGGCTACACGAGAGCGCTGGCGCTTCGGAACGCAGACGGCGGTTCGACGCTCGTCTTGGTCGAGGATCGCGATCCAGGCCATGCTCCCTGGTCAAGGCCCGACGGAAGGCGCCATACGACGCATCTGGTCTGGGTCGATCGAAGCGGCGAACTTGCCAAGGTGGCGCGCGAGCGGACCCTTGACGGCAGCGTCGCCTGGTGGGTGCCATGGTCAGATGGGCAGGCCTTCTGGCTTTTCACGTCCGCGGGTGCCTGCAAGGACCCGATGCTCCGCATCGACAGCGGCGGCGGAGACGTGAAGTGTGGTGAGCGGCCTCGTGGGATGGACACCATGCCAGGTTCGCGTCCTCCCGGATTCCTCGCCAACGGCCTCGACCAGACAATGGCAATCAGCCGCGCCGCCGAGCCCGAATCGGAAGGCAGCGCGAGTCGGGAGTGGTTCTGGCTGCATCGGCCGAACAGCGACACAGCGACGCGCGGTGCTCGAGTTCCGCCGCGCTGGCGCGACGCCATTCAGCGGATCTTCGCCACCGATTGGGGCGCAGTGGTCCACTTGTGGACGCATGATGTCGCAGATCATCGCGGACGGCAGGAGCTCGGAGTCCTCGATCGCGACGGGCTCCACACGTGCGAGCGCCCGGTGGCTGCGGCGGGCAACGGCCAACAGGTCCAAGCGCGCCTGTTCCGCGGCCACCGCGGTGCCTGGCTGCTCGTCGGCTGGGTCGACGCCAAGGGCCGGACGCCGTCGCTCCTCTTGCCTCTCGAAGGCACGACGTGCCCAGCGGAGACACTGAGCGCACCGGCGGATCCGCCTCGACAAGCGCATCGCGCGACGCGATAAGGGCCGCATCGGCCGGACGCGCTCTGTCCTTGCGCGCTGCGGCCCCCCATCCCCAAGGGCCCGCGGCCCACGGCAGGTCCCGATGTACCTACGACACCACTTCCTCGCCAGCGTCTCGCTGATCCTGGGCGCCTGCAGCAGCGACGGTGGCAGCGCGAGCACCACCAGCAGCGCCGCGAACGACACCAGCACGACCGCCGACACGCTCGCCGACGCCGAAGGCGACCACACGATGGCGGACGACGACGCCCAAGCCGCCGACGCCCAAGCCGACGACGCCCAAGCCGACGACGCCCAAGCCGACGACACGGGCGCCGACACAGCCACGGCCGACGACGCCACGGCCGACGACGCCACGGCCGACGACGCCACGGCCGACGCCGCGCCGCCGACCCCGACCTACCAGACGATCGCGCTGGCGCAGGCCAAGGCCCTGCTCGAGGGCGACCCGAAGCCGCTGCTGATCAACGTCCACATCCCCTTCGAGGGCGAGATCGTCGGCACCGACCTGCACATCTCGTACACCAACCTCAAGGGCCTCGAGGCCGCCTTGGGCGACAAGGGCCGCTGGGCGATCCTGTACTGCAAGACGGGCCCGATGAGCGCGCAGGCGGTCAAGAAGCTCGTCTCGCTCGGCTACTGGAACCTGCTCGACATGCCCGAAGGCTTCGCCAAGTGGATGGTCGCGGGCTATCCCTTCAGCCAGACCAAGGCCAAGTAGCGCGCTGGGGCCGAGATCCCGCGGCCGACGCCCCCGAGTCGGGTCATCGAACCCTCCTCGACGGCCCTGAAAACTTGACCTCACACAACCCCATTTGAT
This sequence comes from uncultured Enterobacteriaceae bacterium, assembly GCA_964586155.1. GTDB lineage: Bacteria > Myxococcota_A > UBA9042 > UBA9042 > UBA9042 > SXNM01. The sequence continues at coordinate 8,381 of CAZPHC010000035.1, forward strand.
GGCGCGTGACACCCCGGAGCGGCTGCCGTGCCGACGCGTGGCCGTTCGGACAGCCGAGCCCCGCGTCGTCCGTCTCCGTGAAGGGGAACGCGGCGATGTCGGCGCCGTCGGGCAGCTGCGTCGCCACCTTTCGCCTGCGCCTGCGATCCGGTCGATCGGCTCCTTTGGCGCTTCATGCACACAGCTCGACCCTGTCCCAAGCGACTTGATCGTGCCGCGCGACTTCGCTATGTTCAACATGTTCAACGCGGCCAGTACGGCTGCAGGAGGGGCGAAGATGCTCGGGATTCGCTTGGACGCCGAGCTCGAACGGCGCCTCGAGATGCTCGCCCGCGACGCCGGTCGCAGCAAGAGCGACCTCGCCCGCGAGGCCCTGCGTCGCTACGTCGCTGAGCACGATTTGACCGCTGCAGCGCGTGAGCAATCGCTGCGTGCGGTCGCAGCGGGATCGGCGTCCGCAGACTGCCTCGACGTCGACGAGCGCGGTTGGACCCCATGAGCCGCCCCTGGCGCCGCGGCAGCCTGGTCTTGGTGGCGAGCCGCGGGGCGTACACCGGCAAGCCTCGGCCGGCGCTCGTCGTGCAGGGTGGGCTCTGGAACGAGACGCACGACAGCGTCACGGTTTGCCTCGTCACCTCGACGCTGGTCGACGCGCCGCTGTTTCGCTTGCCGCTGCTACCGTGCGCCGGCAACGGACTGCGGGTCGCCTCACAGGTCATGGTGGACAAGGTCGCTAGCGTTCCAGTCGACGCTGTCGGTGAGGTGGTCGGCGAGGTCGACGCGACGACGATGACGGCGGTCGATGCGGCGCTGCGGCGGTGGCTGGGGCTGTCGTGACGGGAGGCTCGAGCGAGAACGCGCTCAGCACAGTGACGATTGGCCGCAAGATTCAGATGTTCGCGGGCAGCGACAGGGCGACGCATCGCTCCACCGCCCTGCCGTCGTTGCCCACGACGGTGATCACCGTGACGATGACGGCAGAGCGATTCGCTCGGAGCGCGGCGAACCCTGACGCAGCGCCAGCGGCTGAAGCCCCTGGCGCGCTGCCAGAGCGCTCCACGTCGGGCAGCAGTCGCCAGGTCTCGTTGCCGCGAGCTGCACGCCCAACGTCACCATGCGGCGACCCACATGGTTCAGGCAGACCTTGGCCCTCCGGAGACCCGACCAAATTGGACGATTTGGTCGCGTCTCTAAGGCCAGTCGCGTCGCGCCCCTGGCGATTTCGCGCCCCCGGCCCTACCCTCCGCCGCCATGCCAGCCGAAGCCCTCACCCACACCCCGCCGTCCACGCCCCCCCGCAGCGCGCTGATCACCGGCGCGGCCGGCTACCTCGGCGCCACGCTCGCCCACGCGCTGCTGGCCGAGGGCTGCGCCGTCGTCGGCCTCGACGACCTGAGCCGCGGCGCCGCCGAGGCCCTGCCGCTCGGTGTGCCGCTCGTCCGCGGCGACGTGCGCGATCCCGAGGCGTTGGCCGACGCGCTGCGGCGCCTCGGCCCGGCGCCCGAGGTGATCTTCCACCTCGCCGGCCTCTCGGGGGCGTCGGCTGGTGCGCCGGGCACGGCCGTCGCCGAGGCGCGCCGGCTGCTCAGCGTCCACGCGGGCGGCACCGCCGCAGTGGTCGCCGCGGCGCTCGAATCGGGCGTCGAGGCCATCGTGCTGGCGTCGAGCGCGGCGGTGCTGGCGCCGATCGCCAGCGCCGACGAGCGCCTCGACGAGACGAGCCCGACCGCGGCGCGCACGGCGTTGGCGCAGAGCTGGCTGGCGGCCGAGGCCACGCTCGACGCCGCGGTCGACACCGGGCGCCTGTGTGGCGTGACGCTGCGCCTGTTCTGCGTCGCCAGCGCTGCCCATGGCTGCGGTCCGGGCCGCGACGACGATCCGGCGAGCCTCGGCGCGCGCGTCCGCCACGCCCGATCGCGGCAGACGGCACGGCCCGGCGCCGGCATGGACGCCGTGGCCACGGCGCCCGCCGATCCCGCGGCCCTGCGCGACGTGATCCACGTCGAAGACGCCGTCGCTGCGCTGATCGCCGCGGCCCGGCGTGCGATCGAGCGGCAGCGCGCGGGCCAGCCCAGCCACGACCTCTACCACCTCGGCAGCGGTCTCGGCCGCAGCGACGCCTCGATCGAGGCCGAGATCGCGGCGCAGATCGGCGTCGGCACGGCAGAGGCCGTGGCGCATACGGCCGACCCGCTGCGGGGCCGCGTGGCCGAGACGACGCTGCTGCGCCGCCAGCTCGGCGTGGTGCCGTCGACGGACCTCGGCCGGATCGTGGCCGACATCGCCGCGGCGCAGCGGCAACGCGAGCGGAACCCGCCGAGCTGAGCCGCCGCGCCGCGCTGTGGCGTTCTGTCGCCGACGACGGCCAGGGTCGTCGATTTTTTGGGCGATCCGGCGCGTTCCGTTAGACTGCGGGGGCTGGCGGGGCAATGCCTGTCCTTCCAAGGAGTTGTCATGTCCCGTCCTGCTCCCCTTCGCCCGACCTCGCGTGCGGGCCTGTGCGCCGCGCTGGTGGTGCTCGCGACGACGCTGCTCGTGGGCCTCGTGGCCGGCGACGCCCTGGCTGGTGAGTTCAAGCAGTCGACCAAGGTGCGCGCGGTGGTGCTCGGCGGCTCGATCTCCATGTACTACAAGGGCAACTACGGTCAGTTCCTCGAGTACGGCTGCAAGAACCTCGAGGTCGTCAACCGCGCCAAGGTCGGCGCCGGCGGACCGGCGCTGCTCAAGCGCCTCGACGCCGAGATCCTGAACGACGCCGGGCTGATGAAGGAGCTCAAGGGCGCGGGCGAGGCCTGGCTGATCTTCCAGGGCGGCCTCAACTCGGTCTGGTCGCCGTGGATGACCAACGACAACCTGGCGCGCCTGTTCGCCAAGGCCAGCGGCGCCGGGCTGCGCACGTTCGCGCTGACGCTGACGCCCTGGGGCGAGGACGGCGACCGCCGCTTCGACGGCTGGGAAGGCGTCTGGACCCACCGCGCGACGCGCAAGATCAACAACTTCCTGCTCGGCCGCATCACGCCGGACGTCGCGCTCGGCAGCCACGGCAAGGACCACCCGCACGAGTGGATGAAGGGCGAGCTGCCGAACGTGGCCGTGGACCTCTGGGACGCCGGCCTGCAGGACGGCAACGCCGAGCTGCGCCCGGCCGCGCCGCTGGCCCTGAGCTTCGGCACCTCGCGCTACCGCAAGGAGACCGCCCAGCGCGCCACGCTGCTGGCCGAGGCCCGCGCCGTGCCGCGCCACTACCTGCGGCCGGAGCTCAAGGACTTCGACCACATCCATCCCAACACCGACGGCCACCGCCTGATCGCGCTGGCCGCCTGCCGCAAGGCGCCGGCGAGCTGGGGCTGCGATTGCGCCAAGATCGCCAGGGCCCAATGGAAGGGCAAGGTGGTCGACGGCAAATGAGGGCTCGCCTGCGCGCTGTCGTGCTCTGTGCTGCCGCGTGGGTCGCCGCCGCGTCGTGGCTGCCTGGCGTGGCGCTGGCCGCGGCGCCGCCCTCGCCCGGGGCCACGACGCCGACCGCACAACCGACGGCGCCCGCGACGACGACGGCCGCCGACGTCGTCCCCGGCGCCGGCGATCCGCGCGCCGACGACCTGCACGAGCCGATCCGCGACCGCAACGGCAAGTCGATGCGGGCGCTGCACCAGGCGCTGGCCGCGGCCGCCGCCGGCAAGGGTCAGGCGCGCATCGCGTTCTGGGGCGCCTCGCACACCGCCGCCGACTTCTGGACCGGCCAGGTGCGGCGTCGCCTGCAAGAGCGCTACGGCGACGCCGGCCACGGCTACGTCATGCCGGTGCGCTGGCACCTCGGGCTGCGCCACCAGGACGTCAACGTCAGCGCGAGCAAGGGCTGGCAGGTCCATCGCTACCGCCAGCTCGATCCGCTGCCGGTCGGCGACTTCGGCTTCGGCGGGGTCGCCGTCAGCAGCAAGGACGAGGCCGAGTGGTTCCGCGTCTCGACCTGCACCGACAACGTCTGCGGCCGCAACGCCGACCGGCTCGAGCTCTGGCTGCGCAGCGGCCCCGCAGCCGGCGGGGTGCGCGTGCGCATCGACGGCGAGGAGCGCAAGGTCGTCGCCCGCTCGCATCGCACCGACGTGATGCTGCACGCGATCGCCCTGCCCGACGGCGCCCACGAGGTCGAGGTGCGGCCGCTCGGCGACGGCGAGACCTACCTCTACGGCGTGATCTTCGACCGCAAGGGCCCCGGCGTCATCGTCGACCAGGCGGGCATCCCGGGCATGCGCGGCGAGATCTGGCTGCATTGGCGGCCCGATCGCTTCGTCAAGATGGTCCGCCACCGCGCGCCGCACCTGATCGTGCTGGCCTACGGCACCAACGCGGTCGGCGACGACGCGCCGCCGGTCGACGAGCAGGCGCGGCAATGGCGCCAGGTGCTGCTGCGCGCGCGTTCGGCGGCGCCGAAGGCTGCGTGCCTGATCATCGGCACGACCGATCGCCCGCTGGCGGCCGACGGCCAGGGCGTGCGCGCGCACCGGCCCAAGATCGACGCCGTCACGGCGATGCAGCGCCGCGTCGCCGCCGAGTACGGCTGCGGCCATTGGGACGCCTTCGCCGCGATGGGCGGCCGCGGCTCGATGGCGCGCTGGGTCGCCGCGGGCCTCGCGCGCAGCGATTGGGTCCACCTCACGCCCGAGGGCTACGAGCTGCTCGGCGATCGCCTGGTCGAGGCCCTGCTGCAGGGCGCGCCGGCGCCGCGGACGACGCCTCCATGAACGACCAGCGCGAGTTCCTCACCCCTGTGGCCGCGGCAGAACGGGTGCGCGGCGGCGTCTTCGATCCTGCGCTGCCGGACGGCCGCGGCGTCGCGACGCTGCGGGTCGAGGGCGGCGCGCTCGTCGCTGTGGTCGACGGCCGGGACGAACCGTTGGCGTTGCCGCTGTCGGGGGCAGCGCTAGAAGTTGGCGGCGCCGACGGCGACGTCATCTTCTGCCGCCACGAGGCCGCGCCCGGGCGCTGCATCCACGGCCGCGGCGCGGCGATGCGCGACCTGTTGACGCCGCATCTGGGCGCAGAGCAGCTCGCCGCCATCACCAAGGTCCGCACCCGGCCACGTTCGCTCTGGCCCGGGCTCGCCGGGCTGGCCGCGGCCCTGGTGCTCGGCCTGTTCCTGCTGACGCAGATGATGGCGACGGTCGCCGGCTGGGTGCCCTACGCGGTGGACGGCCAGATCGGCCGTGCGGCCAAGCCGCTGGTGCTGTCCGACGCCACGGGCAAGGTCGTCACCGAGGCCGCGATCACGGGCCCGGTGCGGGCCGTCATGGAGCGGGTCGTCGCCAGCAGCGAGCGGCCGGAGCTGCGCTGGGACCTGACGATCGTCCGCGACGACACGGTCAACGCCTTCGCCCTGCCCGGCGGCTACATCGTCGTCTACACGGGGCTTTTGGCCAAGGTCGAGCGACCGGACGAGCTGGCCGCGGTGCTCGCGCACGAGTGGACCCACGTCACGCAGCGCCACGGCATGCGCAAGCTCGGGCAGAGCCTCGGCGTCGTGCTGCTGGTCGACGTGCTGATCGGCGACATCGCCGGTATCGCCCAGAGCGCCGCGGAGCTCTACAGCATGAGCCAGGTGCAGTCGTACGGCCGCGAGCTCGAGGAGGCCTCCGACGCCGAGGCGGTGCAGATCCTCGCCCGCGGCGGCCTGGATCCGGGCGCCGTGGCCGCGTTCTTCGAGGCGCTGGCGGCGTCGAGCCCGCAGACCGACGGCGGCGTGCTCGATTGGCTCTCGACCCACCCGTCGCATACGGCCCGGGTCGAGGCGGCGCGCGCCCTGGCCGGCAGCGCCGAGGTGCAGGCGCTGCGGCCGGCGCAGCCGGCGGCCCTCGACGTCGACTGGCCCGCGTTGCGCGCTGCGCTGGGCCGCTAGCGTCGCTGCCCGGCTGACGTCGACGCGTCTGACGTCGATCACGCTTGGCATCGCCCGAACCCTGCCGCATCCTGCGGCCCATGCTGCGGCCCCCGGGCGCGGCGAAGGAGCCTCCATGCAGAGCGCGATCGCGGGCAAGCCGAGCTTCTCGCATATCCGCCTGGGCCTGCTGCCCGGCGAGACCGTCCGGGCCGAGGCCGGCGCGATGGTCAGCCGCTCGCCGGCGATCAAGCCGCGCGCGGCCTGGAACGGCGGCTTCTTCACCGCGCTGCTGCTGCGCTTCTTCGGCGGCGAGACCCTCTTCGTCAACTGGTTCACCGCCGAGGCCCCCGGCGAGCTGGTGCTGACCCAGCCGACCCCGGGCGACGTGATCGAGCTCGACCTCGACGGCAACGAGCTCTGCTTGACCCAGGGCTCGCTGATCGCCGCCACCGCCGGCATCGACGTCGGCGTCTCGTGGGCCGGCTTCGCCAGCTGGATCGGCGGCGAGGGCTTGGTGCGGCTGACGGTCTCGGGCCGTGGCAAGGTCTGGATGGGCGGCTTTGGCGCCCTGGTGCCGGTCGACGTGCACAGCCCGCTGACCATCGACACCGGCCACCTCGTCGCCTACGAGCCGACGATCTCGCTGCGGACGCGGCTGTCCGGCAGCATCTTCACGTCGCTGGCGGGCGGCGAGGGCCTGGTCATGGAGGCGACGGGCCCCGGCCGCGTCTGGCTGCAGACGCGCAACCTCGAGGCCTTCGCCGGCTGGATCACGCCCTACCTGCCGGGCTGAGCCCGCCCCCGCAGCACGCGCGACGGGCCCCACGGGGCCCACCGAGGAACCGCCCATGCAGATCGAATTGGTCAACCGCCCATCGGCCACCGCGGCGCTGATCCACATGACGCGCGGCGAGCGTTTTGTCGCCGAGCCCGGCGCGATGATCGCGATGTCGACGCGTTTTGCGCTGCACACCGACACCCGCGGCGGCGGCCTGCTCGGCGGCATCAAGCGCATGTTCTCGGGCGAGAGCTTCTTCTTGAACACCTACGAGGCCCAGGACGACGGCCAGGAGCTGGTGTTGGCGCCGACCCTGCCCGGCGACATCGCCGTGTTGCCACTGCGCGACGAGCGGATGTTGGTGCAGCGCGGTGCCTGGCTCGGCTCGACCGACGGCGTCAGCTGCACCACGACCAACCAGGGCCTCACCGTCGGCCTCTTCGGCGGCCAGGGCCTGTTCTGGGTCGCCTGCCAGGGCACCGGCGAGGTGCTGGTCTCGACCTTCGGCGCGCTCTACACCCTCGACGTCGACGGCGAGAGCATCGTGGACACCAGCCACGTCGTCGCGCACCAGGACACGCTCAAGCTCAGCATCGGCAAGGCCAACGAGAGCCTGCTCGGCTCGTTCGTCGGCGGCGAGGGCCTGATCTGCCGCTTCCAGGGCCGCGGCCGGGTCTGGGTGCAGTCGCACAACCCCTCGGACTTCGGCAAGGCCATCGGCCCGCTGCTGCCCAGCCGCCAGGGCTGAGCCGGCGCCACGCCGCACGCCCGCACGTCCCGCCCCGGAGGCAAAGATGCCCTTGCAGTTCGAGATCAGCCACAAGCCCGACTTCGCCGCCCTGCACCTGCAGCTGCAGCCCGGCCAGCGCCTGCTCGCCGAGCCGAGCGCCCTGGCCTGGAAGGACGCCCACGTCCAGCTCAAGGCACAGGCCCGCGGCGGCATCGGCAAGTCGATCGGCCGGATGTTCAGCGGCGAGTCGCTCTTCCTCAACACCTATTGGACCGAAGGCCAGCCCGGCAACCTGACGCTCGCGCCCGGCCCGGCCGGCGACCTCACGCACGTCCGCCTCGACGGCTCGGTCGGCATCGTGCTGCAGGCCGGCGCGTTCGTCGCCAGCGAAGAGAGCGTGCAGATGAAGGCGCGCTGGGAGGGCCTGCGCGGCCTGTTCGGCGGCGAGGGCCTGGTGCTGCAGCACGCCAGCGGCGAGGGCGACCTCTTCTTCAACACCTGGGGCGGCATCCTGCACTACGACCTGCAGGATGATTGGATCGTCGACACCGGCTGCATGGTCGCGTTCGAGGACACGCTGCAGTACAGCGTCGAGCCGGCGCCGCATCGCAAGGGCATCGGCGGCTTCCTCAAGGGCATGGCCTTCGGCGGCGAGGGCCTGGTCTGCCGCTTCCGTGGCCGCGGGCGGCTGTGGATCCAGAGCCGCAGCGCCTGGCCGCTGGCGCAGTTCCTGCACCCCTTCCGCGCGGTCAAGTCGAACAACAGCTCCGACGACTGAGCGGCGGCCGGCGCCCGGGCCCGGCTGCTACGGCTTGGTCTGCTTGGCCATGCCCTGCATCAGCGCCTGGAACAGCGCCTTGCCCAGCGTCGCCTGGCCACGCGGCGTCAGGTGGGCGTAGTCGGCCCAGCCCAGGCCCTCGGCGACCCAGCGGCCCATGCTGCCGTCGCCGCCCATGGCCCGGCGCACGTCGAAGAAGGCGCAGCCGGCGCGGTCGGCCACCTTGCGCTGCCAGCCGATGATCTCGACGGTGCGCTGCTCGCTGACGATCTGGCCCTTCTCACGCTTGCCGTGGTCGCCCGGCCCCAAGATCAGGCACGCCTCGTTGGGGTTGGGCCGCAGCCGCTGGATCACCTGCAAGAACGAGTCGGCGTATTTGGCCTCGCTGATCTTGTCGAGCCGGCTGTTGGCGCCGTAGTTCAGCACCAGCAGCTGCGTGTCGCGCTCGCGGACCTGCGCCGCGACGTGGGCCGCGTCCGAGCCGAGCCAGCGCCGCGCCCGGGCGCCGACGATGCCGAGCGAGTCCCAGACGATGCCGCGTTCGCGCTCGAGCACCCAGCCGTAGAGCTTGGGCCGGCCGTGCACCACGCGCACGCGCACGCGGTGGCCGGCGTCGGCGAGCTTGCCCCAGCTGCTGCGGGTGTCGACGCCGTCCTTGGCCTTGATCGGCGCGACCTTCTGGCCGTCGAGCTCGACCGCGAGCTCCGAGTCGCCGCCGCCGCGCCACCACAGCTCGATGCGCTCGGCGCGGGCGCCGTGGCCCTTGGCGCCGGTCGACACCTTGGCCGAGGCCCCGGCCGCGCCCTGTGAGCCCTCGCCGCCGTAGCCGTAGGCGTTGTCGCCAAAGCCGCCGCCGAGGTAGCTGCGCGACTTCCAATCGTCGCTCGACTCGATGCGCACGCCCTTGTGGCTGTACCACTTGCTGCGCGACGCGGCGAGCACGAAGCCATGGCCACCGTCGCCGAAGCGCCGCTGCAGCAGCACGCGCAGCACGTGGCTGATGCCGTCGTTGGCCAGGTGCGAGTCGCCGTAGTGGCGGGCGCGGACCTTGGTCCTGCGGCCGTGGGCGAGGTCGGCCAGCGCGGCAAAAAACGGCTGCAGCCGCTCGGGGTGCTCGATGGCGGCCGGCGGCGTGCCGACCCCCGTGGCGTCGAGCGCAGCGGCGCCGGCGGGCGCGTGGTCCGGGCCCGCGCCGTTGGCGGCGGCAGCGGCGGTCGCCGGCGCTGGCGCTGGGGCCACCGCCGTCCCAGGCGCGGTCGTCGCGGCGGCGCCAGCGGGGCCCGACTTGTCGGCGCTGCCGGCGGCTTGCGCGCCAGCTTCGCTGGCGGCGCCGGGGTCCGGCGTCGGCTCGCCCGCGGCGGCGAGCAGGGCCGGATCTTCGGCCTCGTCGGGGCCACCGGGCGCGTCCGCGCCGCCGGCCTCGTTGCCAGCCACCGCGGCGCCGAGGCCATCGTCGAGCGCGGCGAGCTCGTCGTCGCTGGGCTGATCGACGCCACCATCGCCGGCGCCGAGGCCCGCCAGCCCGCCCATCGCGGCGGCGCCGGCGGCCGCCGGCGCCTGCATGGTCGCGGCGCGCACCAACGGCGAGGCGTCGAAGCTGTCGTAGTAGCGCCAGCTCTCGAGCGAGGGATGCGCGTAGGGCAGCAGCCAGCACAGGCCGAGCACGACGGACACGGTGGCGAAGCGCAGCAACGCGGGTCGCGCCGCGCGCAATGCCGCCTCTTGATGCGCCTCGGCGCCCGGCTCGCTCGTGATCATGGCGTGTTGCTGCACCCGCACCTCCTCCCCATCCCCATCCCCATCCCCAGCCCCAGCCCCAGCCGCGCCCCGCGTCTCGCGCCGCCCGGTGCGGCCTCCCCGACGACCCTAGAACTGAAAGTAGATGAACGGCACGACATCTGTCTCGGCCACGGCGGCGACCGCCGCCGAGAGGCCCGCGAGCGCGAGGCCCTGGCCCCACGCCGGCAGCGCGACAAAACGCGTGCCGAGGTCGTCGAGCCAGCGCTTGGGCGACCAATGCACGCCGTAGGCGAACGCCAGCACGCCCCAGGTGGCGTTGCCGACGCGGCCGAGGCCCCAGCCGCCGTCGATCATCGCCTGGACGTAGGTGCCCGCGAGATCCCAGCTATGGGCGCGGAACAGGATGCGCGCCAGCACGATGAAGTGGAACGTCAACGCGACCTTCCACGCGATCTGCCAGACGGGCTGGCCGAACTCGTCCTTGGGCGTCTTGCCGGCGCGGTTGAGCACGCGGTTGATGCTGATCGCGACGCCGTGCAGCGCGCCGTAGACGACGAACGTCCAGCTCGCGCCATGCCACAGGCCGATCAAGATCAGCGTGATCATGGTGTTGCGGTGGGCGACCCACGGTCCGCCGCGCGAGCCGCCGAGCGGCAGGAAGACGTACGAGCGCAGCCAGCCCGAGAGCGTGATGTGCCAGCGGCGCCAGAAGCCCGCGACGGTCGTCGAGGCGTAGGGCCGCTCGAAGTTCTCGGGCAGCGTGTAGCCGAGCAGCCGCGCCGAGCCGATCGCGATGTCCGAGTAGCCCGAAAAATCGCAGTAGATCTGCATGGTGTAGGCGTAGAGCGCGACCATCAGCTCGGCCGAGCTGTAGACGCCGGGGTTGCTGAAGCAGCGGTCCACCAGGTTGACGGCGAGGTGGTCGGCGACGACGACCTTCTTGACCAGGCCGCGGGCGATGCGGAACAGGCCGTGGCCGACGTCGTCGGCGTTGAGGTGGATCGTCCGGTGCAGCTGCGGCAGGAAGTCGACCGCGCGCACGATCGGCCCCGCCACCAGCTGCGGGAAGAACGTGACAAAAAGCGCGAATTTCAGCAGCGATCGCTCGGCCGGGATCTGGCCGCGGTAGACGTCGACCGTGTAGCTCAGGGTCTGGAAGGTGTAGAAGCTGATGCCCACCGGCAACACGATGTCGTAAACCGGGATCGGCAGGTCGACGCCGACGCCGGACGCCGCCGACACCGCCGATTGCAGAAAGAAGTTCGTGTACTTGAAGTAGCCGAGCACGCCGAGGTTGCCGACCAGCGACGTCCAGAGCCAGGCCTTGCGCCGACGCGTCGCGTCCACCGGGGCGTCCTCGATGGCGCGCGCGGCGACGAAGTCGAGCACGGTCGAGGCCAGGATCAGCGCGATGAAGCGCGGATCCCACGACATGTAGAACAGCCACGAGGCCAGCAGCAAGAAGACCAGACGCAGCGAGGCCTTGCGTGCCATCGCCCAGCTGGCGAGCACGACGACGACGAGGAAGACCAAGAACAGCTGGCTGTTGAACTGCAACGCGCCCCCGTCGCCTCAGACGTCCACCGGGCGGGTCGCCCATTGGTGCATCGCGCTGCGGACCTCGCCCCAGGCGGCGGCGTCCATCCGCCGGCGCGCGAACTGCAAGAAGAGCCCGTCGAAGATCGACTCGACCTCCTCGATCAGCATCATGCGCTCGGCCAGCCGCTCCTGCTCGCCGGTCTGCAGCAACGTCGGCAGCTTGACGCCGGTCATGACGAAGGTGCTGGCGTTGACCGAGAGCTCGAAGTGACGTTCGCCCAGATCGAGCAGCAAGCGCGCGTTCGCGACCTGCTTGCCCAGGCGCAGCGAGGTGCGCGCCTCTTCGGCCTCGCCGGGCGCGTCCGCCGAGACGGTGTTGCCGTCCGGACTGCCGCCGGTGGCGTCGAGCGTCAGCCGGCGGGTGAAGGCGACGCCGACCTTGCCGACGCCGTCGAGCTCGATGCTGCCGAGGCCACGCTCGGACTCGAACCAGAGCCAGGTCAGGAACTCGCGGCTGCGGGCCTCGAACCGATCGACGCGATCAGACATCGGCGCCTCCTTGCGGCTTGCTGCGGCCGGCGTGCAGGTGGAAGCGCTCGGGCTCGAGGCCGGCGAGCGTGTCGAGCTCCTCGTCGACCATGCCGCGCATCCAGAGCACGACGGCCGGCGAGAGCTGCTGCAGCTTGAGGGCGAAGGTCTTCTCGAACGCCTCGACGAAGAGGCCGGCGACCGAGCGGCTGGTGGCGAACAGGCGGACCTCGCCGGAGCCGAGGTTCCAGACGATGTCGTAGAGCGCCATCTTGGCCAGCGAGCGGCGGCGCAGATCCTTGCGCACCTCGCTCTTGACCTGGTCCTTCTCGGGGCGCGTCAGCTTCTCGCGGCCGGCGGCGCGCAGGCGCTCGCGCTCGGCGGCGACGGTGTAGGCCTTGAGCATGACCGCCGGCACCTTCAGCGTGTCGACGCGCATCCGCAGCACGACGCGGCCGTCCTCGCCGCCGATCTCGTGCGGCGCCCACTCGCTGCTGAAGGGGTCGTCGAAGCGAACCCAGCCCTGCGAGCGCTCCTCCTCGCCGTAGGGGTCGATCTCGCGGAAGGCGTGGCCCGCGAGGGCGTCGGCGTAGACTTCGCCAAGTGCGTCGGGGACTTCCCCGATCGCCGCGAAGCGGATGTAGCCGACGCTGCCGGTCAACAAGCCCATGGAATCGCCTCCTGATCGCAGCGCGCGCGCGTGCGGCCGCGGATGCTTGCCCCCCGTCCCACGGGTGTCAATGGCGGCGGCGGTCCGGCATCGCCCCGGCCCCCTCGCGGCGCCGATCTCGGGCCGAGACGCTGCCCGACGCGGCGTGCGGGCCGATTGACCGCGCGGGGTCGCAGCCTTACACTTTTGCGCCCGCTTTGCCGCGGCGTTGATCGCGATCGCGTCCGATCGCGACCAAACGACCCGGCGGCGCCTGTGCTGTCGACGAGATCGGCCGCGCGGTCGGCTCCCGTTGAGCGCGGCCGCACGATCGGAGGTTCGGATGTCGCTGAAGGAACGGCTCGAGAGTGGAGAGGCCCGCGTCGCCGTGGTCGGCCTGGGCTATGTCGGGCTGCCGTTGGCCGTCCGCATCGCCGAGACGGGCATGCGCGTCGACGGCATCGACGTCAACGCCGGCCGCGTGGCCAACATCAACGCTGGCGTCAGCGACATCGGCGACGTCGCGTCCGAGTCGCTCGCGCCGCTGGTGAAGGCCGGCCTGCTCGCGGCCACCACGGACTTCGCCATCGTCGAGCAGGTCGACGCGGTCATCGTCTGCGTGCCGACGCCGCTGAACAAGACCCGCGACCCCGACGTCGGCTACATCGTCCGCGCCGCCGAGCAGATCAGCGCCCACATGCAGCGCGGCCAGCTCTACGTGCTCGAGTCGACGACCTACCCGGGCTTCACCCGCGAGGTGCTGGCGCCGATGTTCGAGGCCGCCTCGGGCCTGGTCGCCGGCGTCGACTTCGACGTCGCGTTCTCGCCCGAGCGCATCGATCCGGGCAACGAGCGCTACGGCGTGCGCAACACGACCAAGATCGTCGGCGCCATGAGCGCCGAGGGCAACGAGGCCGTCGTCGCGCTCTACTCGCGCTTCATCGACAAGGTCCAGGCCGTCAGCAGCCCCGACGCCGCCGAGATGGTCAAGCTGCTCGAGAACACCTTCCGCGCCGTGAACATCGGCCTGGTCAACGAGCTCGCGGTCATGTGCCGCCGCCTGGGCCTCAACGTCTGGGAGATCATCGACGCCGCGGCGACCAAGCCCTTCGGCTTCATGCCCTTCTACCCTGGCCCGGGCCTCGGCGGCCACTGCATCCCGATCGACCCGCTCTACCTGTCGTGGAAGATGCGCTCGCTCAACTACCAGGCCCGCTTCATCGAGCTGGCGGACGCGATCAACACCGGCATGCCCGGTCACGTCGTCCGCGTGCTGCAGGACGCGCTCAACGACGCCGGCAAGGCCCTGCGTGGCTCGCGCGTGCTCGTGCTCGGCGTCGCCTACAAGGCCGACATCGACGACTTCCGCGAGTCGCCGGCGATCACGATCCTCGACCAGATCGCGGCGAAGGGCGCCGAGGTCGACTTCTACGATCCGCACGTGCCGCGCTTCTTCGAAGAGGGCCACGAGCACGTCGGTATCGCCGACCTCTCGGCGCTCGAGTCCTACGACGCCGTGCTGATCGTGACCAACCACAAGGCCTTCGACTTCCAGGACATCGTCGCGCGCAGCAAGCTCGTCGTCGACACGCGCAACGCCACCCGCGACATCCAGGTCGGTCGCGAGCGGATCGTCACGCTCTAGGGGCCGACCCCGGGACGCGGGCCGGGTTCGTGCCGCCTTCGCCCTGGTGCGGAGCCGGGCGCACCGACGGCCCGCGGCTCCCGCCCCCACCGCGCGCGAGGTCCAGACCGCGACCTCGCCAACCGCCGCGTCAGGGCCAGCGTCACGCGGTCCGCAGCCAAGGACCGCCGCAACGTGAGCCCCACCTCCCCCTCGCCTTCGCAGCGCCCGTCGCACGCCCGACGCCCCTCGGGGCCGCGGCGGGCCGGCCATCCCACGCGGACGCAGAGCGCGGGCCAGGTGGCGTTGCGCTGGGTCATCGGCATCGCCGTGGGCGTCGCGTTCACCTGGCTGGCGTCGAGCTCGTGGCCGATGGACGCGCTCTTCGCCGGCACGCTCAGCCTCGAATCCGGCAGCTACGGGCCGACCGTGGCGATGCGCGTGCCGGGCGGCCCGGCGACATGGTCGGTCTCGCTGCTGCATGTCCTGGGCTACTGCGCGCTGCTGGTGGTCATCCACTTCTGGCGCGTGTGGCGCTGGGATCCGCTGGTGCGGCCCTTTGGCAAGGTGCCGATGGCGGTGCTCAACCGGGACGGCGCGATCGGCTTCATGGGCGTGTTCCTGCTGCCGCTGCGCCTGGGCGAGTTCGTCCGGCCGATGCTGCTGACGCGCGACAGCAACATCGCGTTTGGCACCAACCTGTCGATGATCGCGGTCGAGCGCATCGCCGACGGCCTGATGGTCACGCTGATGTTCTTCGCCGTGCTGGTGCAGGTGCCGGCGACCGCGCTCGCGCGCCGCAGCCAGGTGCAGCTCGGCCCGTGGCAGCTCTCGGATGTCGAGCTCGGCGCCTGGGCGGCGCTGGGCGTCTTTGGCGCGGCGATGGCGGCGTTGGCGGCGACGGCGTTCGCCCGCGAGGCGACGACCCGCCTCATCGGCGCGACGCTCGGCAGGCTCTCGGGCAAGCTGGCCGGCAAGATCCTCACGCTGCTGACCAGCTTCGTCGACGGCCTGCGCGTGCTCGGCAGCCCGTCCGCGGTGCTCGGCTTCGTCTCGCTGACGGCGGCGTATTGGCTGACCAACGGCTTTGGCTACTGGCTGCTGGCCCAGGGCTTCGGCCTGAACCTCTCGCTCAACGGCGGCTACGCCATGATGTGCAGCGTGATCATCGGCATGATGATCCCGAATTCGCCCGGCAACGTCGGCTCGTTCTGGTACTTCCTGCTGCTGCCGGCGAGCCTGTTCGGCATCGACGGCGGCGCGCCTCGCGCGATCGCGTTCGCCCTGGCGCTGTGGGCGTTGCAGCTGGTCCAGGTCGTCGCCTTCGGCCTGTGGGGCCAATGGGCGCGCAACCGGGTGCTCCGGCGCGGGTGATTCGGCGCATTGCGGCGGAACGTCGCTGGCGCTAGCCTGCGGGCCGATGAGTGGCCCCGCCTTCCCGCAACCTTTTGGCCCCTACGAGTTGCTTCGGCCCTTGGGTCGCGGCGGCATGGCCGAAGTCTACCTCGCCAAGGCCCATACCGCCGCCGGCGATCGCCTCGTCGCGCTCAAGCGCATGCACGCCGGCGTCGGCGAGGACCAGGCCGCCGTCGAGATGCTGATCGCCGAGGCGCGCCTGGCGATGCGCTTCACCCACCCGCAGATCGCCGCCACCTACGAGCTCGGCTGCCACGAGGGCGTCTACTTCTTCGTCATGGAGTACGTCGACGGCGTCGATCTCGGCACCGTCGCCCGGGCCGCCGAGGCGCTGGGCGAGCGCATGCCGGCGCCGCTGGCGGTGCGCATCGTCGCCGAGGTCGCCCGCGGCCTGCACCACGCGCACACGCTCTGCGACGAGAACGGCCAACGTCTCGGCGTCGTCCACCGCGACGTCAGCCCACAGAACGTGCTGATCAACCGCCAGGGCGAGGTCAAGCTCATCGACTTCGGCGTGGCCAAGGTCGCGACGCGCATCCAGCAGACGATGGCCGGCATCATCAAGGGCAAATACGCCTACATGTCGCCCGAGCAGGCCTCGGCCGAGCCGGTGGACGCGCGCTCGGACGTGTTCTCGCTCGGCATCTGCCTGTGGGAGCTGCTGACCGGCCTGCCGCTGTTCCGCCGGCCCGAGATGTCGTCGCCGTTCGCGATCCTGCGCGCCGTGCGCGAGGAGCCGCTGCGCCGGGTCGACGCGCTGGTCCCGGCGTTGGGCCCCGAGCTCGGCGTGATCGTGGCCCAGGCGCTGCACCGCGAGCTCTCGGGGCGGACGCCGAGCGCCGGCGCGCTGGCCGACGCGCTGGAGGCCTGGCTGCGCCGCCATGCCCCCGGCTATGGCGACGACGCCGTCCGCGCCGACATCCACGACCTCGTCACGCGTGCGCCGCCCGGCACCTTGCCCGAGCGGCTGATCGCGACGCCGGCCGTGGCCAAGATGAGCCAGGAGGCGTTCGTGCCCTCCGAGCTCTCGGTGGTCGCGCGCTCGCCGCTGGAGCTGGCAGACGCTGACACCGATCCGCGCGCGGCGCGGCGGGCGGCGCCCGTGCTCTCGCTCGACGGATCTCCGCCGGCCCAGGCCGCACGCAGCGGCGAGGGCGCGTCCGCGGGCCACGACGCCCCAGGCGCCCTGGCAGCCCGCGCCGGGGCGCCGCCACAGGACCTGCGGCCGTCGCGCCGCACCGTGCTGCAGCTGCTCTGGGTCGGTGTGTTTGCGCTGATCTTCGCCTTCGGCTGGAGCGTCGTGGCGACGCTCAAGCGCCTCGGCAAGGTCTGACGCGGGGCGCGGGCGAGCCCGCGCCGAGGCCTCAACCCACCACGAGCTCGCTCAGCGGCAGCGTGACCTCGAGCGCGCCGACGGCGACGCGGGCGTCACGGCCGCTGATCTTGAGCACGGTGCCGTCGCGGCCGTTCAGCAGGCCGCTGCGGATCTGCACGATCGCGCCGACCTTGAGCTCGCCCTTGGCCGGAGCCGCGATCTCGGGCCGCAGCTCGTAGGGCCGGCCGCCGCCGCCGCGTGACTCGTTGCGCCCGTCGTTGCGCCCGTCGTTGCGCCCGTCGTTGCGGCCATCGCCGCGCCCGTCGTTGCGCGGATCCCTGCGTGGCTCGTTGCGCGCGTCGCCGCGTGCGTCGTTGCGTGCGCCGTTGCGCGCATCCCTGCGGGGCTCGTTGCGCGCGTCGCTGCGGCCGCCGGGACCGCCGGGGCCGCCGGGGCCGCCGGGGCCGCCGGGGCCACCAGGACCACCGAGCCCGCCGGGGCCGCCGGGGCCGGATCGCTGGGCCGGACCGCGCTCGGCCGGTCGTGCGGGCGCCGCGGGGCGGCCCGCCTGGCGCAAGATCTCCATCGCCTGCTGGGCCGCGACGTCGGCCGGATCTGGGGTCTTCGAGCCCGGCGCGGCGATGCGCGGACGCTCGACGGCGGGCGCGCCGGCGGCGGTGCGCGGGATCGGCAGCGGCCGTGGCGCGGCGCGCAGCGGCGGATCTTGAGGATCGCGCTGCGGACGCTCGACCGGCGGCCGGGCCGGTGGCCGGGCGCGTGGCGGCAGCGGCGGCGACGCCCGGCGCTCGGCGGCGTCCGGCGGCGAGACAGCCGATGCGCGGGTCTCGGCCAGCGGGGCGGCTGCGTCGGCGGCCAGGCCATCGCCGGCGTCGGCGCTCCGTTCCGCGTCGGAGGCGGCGTCGGAGGCAGCGTCAGAGGCAGCGTCAGAGGCAGCGGCCGCGGCCGGCACCGGCTCGGTCAGCGCGGGCGCGTCCAGGGCCACAGGCGCGATGGCGGCGAGCGCGACGGGCCACACCGCCTGCCACCAGCCGCGCAGGGCCGCCACGACCTCGGCGCCCATCGCGATCGCGTCGTCGCGGCCGATCGCCCGCTCGAGCCGCAGCGATGGCCCACCGGGCAGCAACATCTCGGCAGCAGCGGGCGCGGCGTCGTCGCCAGCGACCAGCGTCCAGGTGCCGTGGCCGCCGCCGAGCGCCCAGAGCGCGGCCGCCGCGGCCAGATCACCGGCGGCGAGGCCAGCGCGGTCGACGGTGGCACCTGCGGGCAGCGCGACGAACAGGCGCAGCGCCTCGTCGTCGACCCGCAAGCCCACGCGCAGGTGCGAGGCCTCGGGATGCTCGGCCTCGAGCGCGGCGTCGCCGGCCTGCAGCACCTCGCGGCGCGCGGCGTCGCGGCAGATCGCGACCTCTTGCCAGGCGACGAGCTTGCCGTTGCGAATATGCGGATGGTCGAGCGTCGCCACGAGCTCGACGCCCTCCGGCAACGGGCCGGCGAGGTCGAGCAACAGCGCCGTCAGCCGGGTCCGCACCTGTTGGCGCGCCAGGTTGAAGCGATTGGACGATCGCCGCGGCGGCAGGTACGCGTCGAAGTCGTCGGCGACGAACGCCTCGAAACCGGCATCAAACAACGCCACGCAACCCTCCACCGTCCATCATCGTCGTCATCGTCTTCGACGTCCGAGACGTCGCCGCGCCTAGAGCGAGAAGCGCGTCAGCCAGCGCTCGTAGCGCGGATCCTCGCCGCGCGCGGCGGCGAAGAACGCCGTCTGCAGCATCTCGGTGATCGGGCCGCGCCGACCGGCGCCGATGCGGCGGCGATCGACCGAGCGCACCGGGGTCACCTCGGCGGCGGTGCCGGTCAAGAAGACCTCGTCGGCGACGTAGAGCTCGTCGCGGGCGAACAGGCGCTCCTCGATCGGCACGCCAGCGTCGCGGGCCAGCTCGAGGATCGTCGCCCGCGTGATGCCGGCGAGGATGTTGGCCGTCAGCGGCGGCGTGATCAGCGTGCCCTTGCGGATCATGAACAGGTTCTCGCCCGTGGCCTCGCTGACGAAGCCTTGCTCGTTGAGCAGGATCGCCTCTTTGTAGCCGTTCGACACCGCCTCGCGCTTGGCCAGGATCGAGTTGATGTACTGACCCGTGAGCTTGCCCTTGGACATCACGCCGTTGTGGCTCGGCCGGCGGAAGGTCGAGATCTGCGTGTCGATGCCGTCGCGCAGGCCGTCCTCGCCGAGGTAGGCGCCCCAATCCCAGGCCGCGATCATGTAGTGGACCGGGTTGCTGGTGGCGCCGATGCCCATCGCGCCCGCGCCGAGGTAGATCACCGGGCGCATGTAGCCGGCGGCGAGGCGGTTGGCGCGCAGCGAGGCGATGCAGGCCGCCTCGATCTCGGCCTGGGTGTAGTGCAGGTCTTGCAGCGTCACGAGGTGGCAGCTCTCGAACAGCCGCTTGATGTGGTCCTGCAGCCGGAACACGGCGCCCTGCCCCTCGCCGACGCGGTAGGAGCGGATGCCCTCGAACGCGCCGAGGCCGTAGTGGAACGTATGGGTCAGGTGCGGCAGCTTGGCCGCCTCCTCGTCCACCAACGCGCCGTTGAGCCAAATCACCGCAGGAACCGGGGCCGTCGACATCCTTCCTCCAAGCGTTCGTCGGCCCGCAGCGGGGCCGAACGATTCGGGGCGCGGACCATAACGACCTGCCGTTCCCCTTGCAACGTCGCGACTGCAGCGGCGATCGCAGGCCCTCTGCCAGGGCGCGATGGCCACGGCGATCACCGGCGCGGCCGCGATCGCGGCGATGTGTGCAGCCGCTTGCCATTGCGCGGCGGCATGCCAATCTCTGGCGCGACCTCGGTCCGCCTCCCCGATCTGGTCCAGGAGAAGAAGATGAGCTCGCCACCGACGCCCGCTCCGTCCCAGCCGCGCCGCGCGATCGTCGTGCTCGCCGCCGGCAAGGGCACGCGGATGAAGAGCGACACCTCCAAGGTCCTGCACCCGGTGCTCGGCCTGCCGATGCTCGGCCATACCCTGCGATTGGCCGAAGATCCCGCGCTCGGCGCCGACCGCGTGATCGTCGTCACCGGCTACCAACGCGAGCAGGTCGAGCAGTGGATGGCGGCGACCGCCGGCGCCGTGCCGCGCCTCTCGGTCGAGCAGGTCGACCCCCGCGGCACCGGCCACGCCATGCAATTCACGCTGCCGCTGCTCGACGGCATCGACGAGGTCGTGGTGCTCTACGGCGACGCCCCGTTGCTGACGCTGCCCACGTTGCAGGCGCTGATCGCGGCGCGCGGCGACGCGGCGATGTCGCTGCTGGCCGCCGACGTGCCCGATCCCACCGGCTACGGCCGCGTGCTGCTCGACGGCGACGGCGACATCGACCGCATCGTCGAGCACAAGGACGCCGACGCCGCGGTGCGCGCCACCACGCTGGTCAACGCCGGCATGATCGCGGTGCGCGCCGACTTCCTCGCCGACGCGCTCGGCCAACTCACCGACGACAACGCCCAGGGCGAGCTCTACCTCACCGATCTGCCCGCGATCGCGCGCCGCCAGGGCCTTCGCGCCACGGTCGCCCGCGCCGCCGACTGGCACGAGATCCTCGGCTGCAACAGCCGCGCCGAGGTCGCCGCCGCCACGGACATCCTGCGCCGCCGCGTGATCACCGCCGCGATGGCCGCCGGCGTCAGCGTCGAGCGCCCCGACGACTGCTGGATCGAGGCCAGCGTCACGCTCGGCCGCGACGTCACGCTCGGCGCCGGCGTCGAGCTGCGCGGCGCGACCCACGTCGGCGACCGCGCCCACATCGAGCGCGGCTGCGTGCTGCGCGACTGCCGCGTCGAGGACGAGGCGCACCTGCTGCCCTACGTCGTCGCGCAGGAATCGACGATCGGCCCGCTCGCCTCGGTCGGCCCCTTCGCCCACCTGCGCCCCGGCACCGTGCTCGGGCGCAAGACCAAGGTCGGCAACTTCGTCGAGACCAAGAAGGCCGTGCTCGGCGAAGGCGCCAAGGCCAGCCACCTCAGCTACATCGGCGACGCCGACATCGGCGCCGGCAGCAACATCGGCGCCGGCACGATCACCTGCAACTACGACGGCGTGAACAAGTTCAAGACCGTGCTCGGCAAGGGCGTGTTCATCGGCAGCGACACGCAGCTGGTCGCGCCGGTCACGCTCGGCGACGGCGCCTACGTCGGCGCGGGTACGACCGTCACCCAGGACGTGCCGGCCGGCGCGTTGGCCGTCTCGCGCACGGCCCAGCGCAACATCGAAGGCTGGGTCGCCAAGAAGGCTGCCCAGCGCGCGGCGAAGTCGAGTTGACCCTGCCTCGCGGGCGTCGGCGCCAGGCCGGCCGCACCGCTTGACCCTTGGCCAGACCTCGGGCAACCAAGTCCACCATCCCGGCCCCTGCGCGCGGCACCACCGCCTCCCGGGCCTCCCAAGCGCGCATCCACGGAGCGAACCATGTGCGGAATCATTGGCTACGTCGGCCCCCAGCAGGCAGCCGGCATCCTGGTCGACGGCCTCCGCCGCCTGGAGTACCGCGGCTACGACTCGGCAGGCGTCGCCGTGCTCGACAACGGCCAGATCGGCCTGCGCCGCGCGGTCGGCAAGCTGCGCAACCTCGACGCCAGCCTGGCGGTCGAGCCCGTGCCCGGCAGCACCGGCATCGGCCACACGCGTTGGGCGACCCACGGCCGGCCGAGCGAGCCCAACGCCCACCCGCACGTGGTCGGCAAGATCGCCGTGGTGCACAACGGCATCATCGAGAACCACATGGCGCTGCGGACGGCGCTGCAGGCCGACGGCGCGGTCTTCTCGAGCGAGACCGACACCGAGATCTTCAGCCACCTGATCGACCGCGCCGTCAGCGCCGGTCAGTCGCTGGTCGAGGCCGTGCGCAGCGCGACCACACGCGTCCACGGCGCCTACGCGATCGCCGTCGTCCACCGCGACCAGCCCGAGCACGTCGTCGTCGCCAAGCAGCAATCGCCGCTGATCCTGGGCGTCGGCAAGGGCGAGATGTACGCCGCCAGCGACATCCCGGCGATCCTGCAGCACACCCGGCAGGTCGTGTACCTCGAAGACGGCGACCTCGCCGAGCTGCGCCGTGACGGCTTCACCCTGCAGCGCTTCGCCGACGGCAGCCCGGTGCAGCGCCCGGTCGCCACGGTCGATTGGTCGCCCGTCGCCGCCGAGAAGGGCGGCTTCAAGCACTTCATGCTCAAGGAGATCCACGAGCAGGCGCGCGCGATCACCGACACGATCCGCGGCCGCGTCAGCCTCGAGACCGGCTCGTGCTACCTCGACGACCTCGGCCTGTCCAAGGCCGACCTCGAGGGCCTGCGCCGCATCGTCATTGTCGCCTGCGGCACCAGCTGGCACTCGGGCCTGGTCGGCAAGCACTACCTCGAGGCGGCGACCCGCCTGCCGGTCGAGGTCGACCTCGCCAGCGAGTTCCGCTACCGCGACCCGGTGCTCGATCCGTTCACCCTCGTGATCGCGATCTCGCAGTCGGGCGAGACCGCCGACACGCTCGCGGCGCTGCAAGAGGCCAAGGCCCAGGGCGCCCGCGTCGCCGCGATCGTCAACGTGATCGGCTCGACGATCGCGCGCACCGCGGGCCACGTCGTCTACACCCACGCCGGCCCCGAGATCGGCGTCGCCTCGACCAAGGCGTTCACCACGCAGATGGTCGCGCTCTATTTGATCGCGGTGCACTTCGGCCGCCTGCTCGGCCGGCTCGACGAGGCCCGCGCCCGCGAGCTGCTCACGGCCCTGGTGGCGGTGCCGGGCGAGGTGACCCGCGCCATCGAGCTCGCCGGCGGCAGCAAGCGCGCCGACGGCAGCGCGCGCCCCTCGGTCGAGGCCATCGCCTACCGCTGGAAGGACGTGACGAGCGCCCTGTACCTCGGCCGCGGCCTGTTGCATCCGATGGCGCTCGAAGGCGCGCTAAAGCTCAAGGAGATCAGCTATATCCACGCCGAGGGCTACGCCGCCGGCGAGATGAAGCACGGCCCCATCGCCCTGATCGACGAGCACACCCCGACCGTCGTCGTCTGCCCGCGTGGCCCGTCCTACGAGAAGACGGCGAGCAACCTCGCGGAGATCCAGGCCCGCCGCGGCCCGGTGATCGCCATCGGCGACGACGACGACGCCGAGCTCGAGAAGGGCTGCGACGCCTTCCTCGCCCTGCCCAAGACGACGCCCTGGACGGCGCCGATCGTCGCGGTGGTGCCGCTGCAGCTGCTCGCCTACCACATCGCCGATCTCAAGGGCACGGACGTGGATCAGCCGCGCAACCTCGCGAAGTCGGTCACCGTCGAGTAGCGCCCTGGGCCGTCACCAGGCGGCAATCGGCATCAAAGGGCGTCAAATCGGCGTCCATGGGCGTCCATGGGCGTCAACAGGCATCAATAGGCGTCGATCGAGCCGCCGTCCTCGTCCTCGTCGTCCCGGTCGCGATCGCGCTCGCCGGCCGCGATGCTGCGGTTGACGACCTCGGCGGCGGCGTCGGCGGCGACCTCGGCGGCGACACGCGTCGCGGCGGCGGTGGCACCGGCGATCCGACCGACCACGTCCGAGATGCTGCGGCGGTGGCGCGCGGCCGGGCGGCTGTCGACGTCGTCGACCTCCCACGGCTCGACCGGCGGCGGGCTGCTCGACGACGTCCTGGCGTCGGGGCCGGCTGCAGGCTGCGCGGCGGGCTGGGCCGCGGGCTGCGCGTTTGGCGGGGTGGCGGGCGCGGCGACCGGGCTCGGCGCGGCGGCCGCGGCGGTCGCGGCGGCGGTCGCGGCGGCATTCGCGGCGGCCGCAGCCTCGCGTTGGCTGCGGCGCGTCGGCTTCTCGCTCGGCTGCACCTGCACCTGCGGCCCGTCGCTGCGCACGCTCGCGCGCAACGTGCCGTCTTCGTTCGGGACGAAGCGCACCTGCATCTTCACTTCGAAGCTGACGCTGGTCAGGATCTTGGCCAGCTCCTCGCCGACGTTGAGGTTGGCCAGGAAGATCCGCATCTCGCGGCCGACGACGGCGACGGCCTCGGACTTGGCGGCGTCCACCTGGTCCAGCGCGCGGCCGACGAGCTCGCGCGGCATGACGGCGCCGGCCACTGCGCGCAGGCCGTCCTCGGTCGAGAGCAGCCGGTTGACGCCAGCCTCGACGGCGCGGCGGGCGAAGCCCTCGAGGCCGCGCTCGACCCGCGACTCGATCTCGGGCTCGCCGCGCTCGACGCGATCGGCGCGCTCGCGATCCTGGCGCTCGGTGCGCTCCCGCTCGTGGCGTTCCCGCTTCTCTGCCAACGACATGTTCGCCTCGCACGCGCGGCGCCGGCCGCGACCGCTCCACAGAAGCGCGGACGCCGCAGCGCGTCAAGCGCGTCATCACGCCGGGCTCGCGGTGCACGGCTTCGAGCTCGATGTTGGAACCCAGGCCGCCAGCGACGCCAGGCCGCCTCCGAGACCGCGCGCCGCCCCACCACGGCCGGGGCGGACCGACCCCGCCCCGGCCTCCGTGCCGTTCGCCGCCGTTGCGCCCGGGCCGCGCCCCGCGCTAGCGTAGGAGGCGATCCTTGCCGCTCGCCCGTGCACGCGACCGGCCCTGCGGAGGCACTCATGCTGCTCGAAGCCACCAAGCGCGACCCCTTCAAAGTCCAAGGCGTTGTTGCCGGCATCGTGGTCGACAACAAGGATCCGAAGGCCCACTACCGGGTCAAGGTCAAGTTCCCGTGGGTGTCCGAATCGGGCGACTACGCGTCGTCGGTCAAGGACGAAGAGGACTTCCGCACCACCTGGTGCCGCGTGACGACCTTCATGGCCGGCTCGCAGAAGGGCAGCGAGCAGCGCGGCGGCTTCTTCCTGCCCGAGGTCGACGACGAGGTGCTGATCGCCTTCGAGCACGGCGACCTGCGCCGCCCCTACATCATCGGTTCGCTCTGGAACGGCATCGACAAGCCGATCCACGACAACGAGTCGCAGGGCGGCAAGAACAGCTACCGCTCGATCCGCAGCCGCTCCGGCCACATGCTGCAGTTCGTCGACGACGCCGAGGGCAAGGAGCGCATCATCCTGCAGAACCTCGTGCCCGCCGATCAGACGGTCGCCGACCCCAAGGCCCGCGACGGCCACTGGATCTGCCTCGATCAGAGCGGCGACGTCGATCAGATCGAGATCTACGACCACACCCAAGAGCACTACATCCTGATCGACACCAAGAACAAGAAGATCACGATCGAGTGCAAGACCGGTGACATGGACATCCTGGTCGAGAAGACCATCACGATGAAGTGCACGGATCTCAAGATCGAGGCCAGCAACAACATCCAGGCCAAGGCGGGCAGCAACGTCAAGGTCGAGGCTGGCTCGAACATGGACCTGAAGGCTGGCGGCACGCTCGCCGAGAAGGCCAGCAAGATCACGTTGAACTAGCTCGATGGCGGACCTGCGACAAGGGTATTGGGTCGAGATCCTGCCCGTGCTGCGCCATGACGGCAGCAGCGCGCTCTGCTTCGTCGCCAAGCGCACGTTCCGCGTGGCCGAGGCGGCGTTGATCGTCGAGCCGCTGCCGGACGAGGAGCAGCCGCCGCTGCAGATCGAAGACCGCTACGACGAAGGCGATGCGGTCACCGCCGCGCCGACGCTCGAGGGCGACCTGGCGCCGCAGAAGGCTGCGGCCGACGTCATCGTGGTCGGCAAGTCGTTCGCCCCGGGTGGCAAGCCGCTGCCCGAGTGGACGGCCAAGCTGCGCATCGGTCGCGTGATCCGCGAGCTCAAGCTCATCGGGCCGCGTCGGGCCAGGTGGACCCCGCCGCGCAAGCAAGGCGGCGAGCTGCACCCGCAGCTGCCCGTGATCACGCCGCCGCAGCCGATCAAGGAGGTGGTGCTCAGCATGAGCAACGCCTACGGCGGCCGCACCCGCGTCGTGCCCGACCCTGCCGAGCTCGACGCGATCCGCGTCGTCCAGCAGACGATGGACGCCGAGCAGGCCGATCGGAAGAAGGCGAAGCAGCAACAAAAAGAGGCCAAGGCCGAAGCCGCGAAGAAGGCCGAGGTCGAAGCAGCCCGCGACGCCATCCTCCACGCGCCGCTCGGCGACGTCGACGACGAGGAGAAAGGTCTGCGCCGTGCCCGGGGCGAGTTCGGCTACGACAAGGATGGCGTGCGCCTCTGGGGGGCGGCGACCAGCACCCGCGGCACCGCAGTGATGGACCTGGGCGCGTTCGAGGCCTGGCAGCAACAGCAAGAGGCCAAGGAGGCCGCCAAGGCTGCCGCACCGGCCGATCCGACCGAGGCGGCGCGACGCAAGGCCCTGCGCCGCAACGCCGACGGCGAGCTGCTCGAGGTCGACGACGGCGCCGAGATCCTCGACGAGACCAAGCTGGCCGTCGAGCGCGAGAAGGCCCGCCAGGAGCAGGCCGAGTGGCGTGCCCAATGGGTGGCCTCGGCGGCCAAGGCGCGGCGCGAAGCCGTGCAATCCAATGACGGCACCGCGGTCATCGACCTCGAGGCGATGAACCTCGACGGCGACGATGATCTCGACGCCGACCGCGCCTGGGAGCGCAAGCTCAACGAAGAGCTCGCGGTCGCCGACGCCGAGCGCCGCGTCGCGCTCAAGGCCGAGATCGAGGCGGTGCGCAAGGCCCGCGAAGAGAAGCTCGCCGAGTTCCCCGAGCTGCCCTGCCCGACCAACCCCTACGGCAAGGGGTTCGTCGTCTCGAACGTGCGCGACGTCGTCGACGGCCTGGAGCTGCCGCTGATCGAAGATCCGGCGGCGCCGTTGACCGCGCGCGACCTGCTGCGCGATCCGCTGCGCCTCGACGCGGTGCCGCTGCCCGCCGGCTGGTCGACCTGGCCGCGATCGGCGCGGCCGCGCATCGACAAGGCCGGCGCGTACCCGGCCGACATCGCGAGCTTCGACGACGTCATCACCGCGCAGAAGGCCGCGCTCGACCTCGAAGAGGACGACGACGTGATGACGCTGCGCGAGCTCAACCGCCGCGAGAAGCCCAAGCCGATGCAGCCCGGCTTCTTCAACAGCGCCGCGCCGTGGATGCAGTTCGAGCGCATCGTCGGCGACGAGGAGATCGAGCTCGACAACCTGACCAAGAGCGGCCACCTGATCTTCCGCCTGCCGGGGCGCGCGGTGCTCGCCGAGCTGGATCGCGGCAACGGCGTCGAGCGCCAGGAGCTGACGATCGACACGCTGGTGCTCGAGCCCGACAAGGGCCAGGTCAGCATCGTCTGGCGCACGCACTACCCGCTCGCCAGCTTCGACGACCTGGCCAACCTGCCCAAGCTCACGGGCTGGGTGCTGGACCTCGACGTCAAGGACAAGCGCGCCGCCGATTGGGCCGAGCAGGCGGCCCGCAAGCGCGGCGACGGCACCGCGATCATCGACCTTGCCGAGTTCGAGGCGATGGAAGCCGGCCAGGAGTACTGGCGCACGATCAGCGACGAGCGCAAGGCCAACGAAGCCGCCGCCGCCGCCGCCGACGGCACCGCCGCGCTCGACATCGAGAAGATGGGCCTGTACCGCCAGACCGACGACACCGCGTGGGAGGCCGAGGTCGCCGGCGGCGTCATCGACGTCTCGGCGCAAGAGAAGCAGGCCAAGGCCGACGCGGAGCTGGCCGCCAAGCAGCTCGCCGCGGTCAAGGCGCTGGAAGAGAAAGAGAAGGCCGACGAACTCCGGCGCAAGGAGATCGCCGAGGCGCACAAGGACGGCAAGCCCATCCCTCCGCCCGACGACAAGAAGACACCCAAGCAGCTCGCCGAGGCGCAGAAGGCGCGCGCCGAGAAGGCCGAGAAGGCCGAGAAAGCGGCCAAATCGGGCAAGGGAGCGGCGGCCGGCGACGGGCCCAAGCCTCCGCCACCGCCACCACCACCGCCCGCACCTCCCCCTCCGGGCAAGAGCGCCAAGCCCAAGCCCAAGCGCGGCTAGCCAGCGCCGACGCGGCCAGCACGCGGGAGTCCCCCTTTGAGCCAGACCTTGCACGGCCGCCTCGACGGCCTGAGCGCCGGCGACCGCAGCAGCCTCGAACGCCTCGTCCGCTACCACACGCCGCCCGAGCGCGTGGTCGGCGACCTGCTGGGCCGCCATCTCTGCGCGATCGCGGCGAAGCTCAACCGCCAGGTCGGCGTGCTGATCGACCGCCGCGGCGAAGTCACGCACATCATCGTCGGCGACGCGAGCAAGCTCGACCTGCCCGACATCGGTCGCGCCCGCGCCGGCAAGGGCCGCCTGCGTGGCCTGCGCCTGGTGCACGTGCACCTGCACGGCGAGGCGCTCAGCGACGACGACCTCACCGACCTCGCCCGCCTCGGCTTCGACCTGGTCGCGGCGCTGACGCTCGACGGCGACCAGCCGAACCTGGTCCACGTCGGCCACATCCTGCCGACACGGCCGGGCGAGGTGATGCGCGACGTCCGCCCGCACGTCGTGCTGGAGCCAGCAGCCTGGCCGGCCGCCGAGATCGACGCCGACGCCCTGGTCCGCGAGCTCGAGGTCGAGCTCAGCCGCGCCGTGCCCGCGGTCAAGATGGTCGACGCCCGCGAACGCGCGCTGATCATCCACGTCGGCCCGGAGTCCCAAGCCGAGGCGGAAGACAGCCTCGACGAGCTGGCCGAGCTCTGCCGCACCGCCAAGGTCGAGGTGCTCGGCCGCGTGATCCAGCGCCGCCGCGACATCGATCGCGCCACCGTGCTCGGCTCGGGCCGGCTCGAGAGCGTCGTGCTCGAGGCGATGCAGCAGGACGCGACGCTGCTGGTCTTCGACCGCGAGCTCTCGCCCGGCCAGATGCGCGGCGTCGCCCGCGCGACCGAGATGAAGGTCCTCGACCGGACACAGCTGATCCTCGACGTCTTCGCCAGCCGGGCCAAGAGCCGCGACGGCCAGATCGAGGTCGAGCTCGCCCAGCTGCGCTACGCCCTGCCGCGCCTGGGTACCCGCGACGACGCGATGAGCCGCCTGACGGGTGGCATCGGCGGCGTCGGCCCGGGCGAGACCAAGCTGGAGGTCGACAAACGCCGCGCCCGCGACCGGATGCATCGACTCGAGGTCGAGCTCAAGCGCTTGGGCCGTGGCCGCGCGCTGCGACGTCGCGGCCGCGAGCGCGGCGGCGTCGCGTCGGCGACGCTGGTCGGCTACACGAACGTCGGCAAGTCGTCGCTGCTCAACGCCTTCGCCAAGAGCGACGTCTTCACCGAGGACCTGCTCTTCGCCACGCTCGACCCGACCTCGCGGCGCGTGCGCCTGCATTCGGGGCGCGAGGTCGTCATCACCGACACCGTCGGCTTCATCCGCGACCTGCCCAAGGAGCTGATGGGCGCCTTCCACGCCACGCTCGAAGAGGCCGAGGAGGCCGACCTGCTCATCATCGTCGCCGACGCCAGCCATCCGCAGCTCGAGGGCCAGCTGCGCAGCGTCGAGCGCATCCTGCACGACCGCGAGCTCGACGAACGGCCGCGGCTGCTGGTGCTCAACAAGATCGACCGGCCGCACGACGACGCGACGGTGCGCGAGCTCTGCCAGCGCCGCGGCGCGCTGCGCGTCTCGGCCACCAGCCGCGAGGGCGTCGTCGAGCTGCTCGAGACCATCGACCAGGCGCTGCAGTCCTCCGCTGGGTGGCGACCACCTGCGCCGCCGCCGCCCGAGACCTGGAGCCCCTTCGATCCGTGAGCTTCTGCCGCGATGCGGCGGACGCGATGCGCCGGTCGCGGCTACTCGCCGAGGTCGTCGGGCGTGCCGCGCGGACGGCCGCCGACCAACGAGACGCGGCGGCCACTCTTGAACGCGCCCTCCTCGAACTGCAGCAGCTGCCGGTCCCAGAGGGTCCGGAACTGGTTGAAGCGGGCGATGAAGTTCGTGACCTTGAAGCGCAGCACCGCCGTCGCGTAGTTGACGTCGGTCAGGCCGCGGACCTCGCGCTTGAGCGCCTCGAACTTGTCGAGCGGCGGCAGCTTCTCGAAGCCGTTGAAGTACATCTCGAAGTCACGCTTGAGCACCAGCATCTTGCGCTCGAGGTCGGCGAGCTTGCGGTTGGTCGCCTCGGACCCCTGCATGGCACGGGTGGCGCCCGTCGACTTGGTCGGCTTGCGATCGTTCAAGGCCTGCTCCTGGTTTCGATCCGTTCTGCGGTGCGCGCGTAGGATCGTGGACGGCACCGACTCTGCACAGTATCATCGCGGCGCGCGCAGCACGCAACGCGGAGGTCGACGAGCGACTCGGACGTGGGCGGCTGGCAGAACTCGGGCGTCGTGGGGGTGGCGCGAGACGCCCGAACCGCGACAAGGGAAGGAGAACCCTCATGAATCGAGCAATCGTCGTGCGATTTGCCGCGCTCGCGCTGGCCGCCGGCCTCGCCGTGGGCTGTGGCAACAAGGACCCGCGCGAAAACTTCGAGCTGTGGAGCAACAACGAGGCGGGCTGGGAGCAGATCAAGCTCTACGTCAAGGACGCCAACAACCCGATGGATCTGCGCGCGCTCTCGCTCGAGATCCTGACGCAGAACGGCCACCCGTCCAAGGCGTCGCAGATCGCCGCCAGCGCCGACGACAAAGAGGCCCTGTTCGTCGCGATGCGCCCGGCGCTCGAGAAGCAGCTGCAGTCGCCGAACGAGAAGCTGCAGCTCAACGCCAAGCAGGTGCTCTTCGACTCGATGAGCAAGATCAGCGAGGCCGAGCAGGTCAAGACCCGCGAGATCCTGGCGCAATGGGGCATGGGCGACTTCAGCCACGACGACGCCACCGCCGCCCTGGCCGACAAGCTCGGCAAGCGCCTGCGCCCCGACGAGATCGAGAAGCTCGGCCCGGCCGGCGTCAAGGGCGCCGAGGTGCTGCTCGGCAAGGCCATCGCCAAGAACGAGGTCCTGACGTTCTTGCAGTCGGTCGACACCCCCGAGGCGAAGCAGGCGATCGTCGCGGGCCTGCGCCGCTACCACAAGAGCAGCAGCAAGGTGAAGGTCACCAGCGCCGAGCTCGGCTTCGTCCAGCGCACCAAGCACCTCGACGGCCTGCTCTACTTCTTCGAGCTCTACGAGCGCCTCTCGCAGGCCGAGCACCCCGACGACAAGAACGCCGGCAACATGGCGATCGCCGCCGCCGTGCAATGGTCCGACGAAGAGGACGGCCGCAAGCTGGTCGCCGACAACTGGGCCAAGCTCGCGCCGATCTTCGAGAAGCTGCTCGCCGGCCCGAACTGCGACCTGCGCTGGTGGTCGGTCAGCCAGTTCACCCGCGTCGAGAAGGACAAGGGCCTCACCAAGGGCCTGCGCGGCCTGCCGGACGACGCCAACTACGGCCAGGCCGAGTTCGCGCTTAATGACGTCAAGCTGCAGATCACCGACCTCTGCACCAAGGACGCCGGCTCGCTCGACAAGGCCGTGACGCGGCCGATCTTCGTCGCCTCGCTCGCCACCGAGCGCTACATCGAGCGGATCGTCGCCGTGCGCTGCCTGATGGTCGACGGCAGCGACGAAGCCCGCGCTGCGCTCGCCGCCTTCATCGAGGGTCGCAAGAAGCTCAAGGAGGAGGCGGTCATCGACCCGCTGATCGTGCCGCCGGTGGCCGAGAACTTCACGCTGACCGAGCTGGCCAAGGTCGCGATCGAGATCATCGACTACCGCCGCGCGGTCGACAAGCTGCTCGCCGAGGGCAAGATCACGGCCAAGCAGGCCGAGTTCCGCAAGCTCTACGCGAACTTCTCGTTCGATCGCAAAGGCAAGGTCCTGGCCGACTTCGCCGAAAGCATGGCCGAGGACAAGATCAAGCGCGACGCCGAGAAGGGCAAGTAGCGCAGGGGCCCCGATCCCTGAGGGTCGGGCGGGGGCGGCGCTGCAGGCGCGACGCGATCAAGGCGTCAGCACCGCGCGCAAGCCAAAGTGATCCGACAGATTGGTGGTCTGCTTGCCGGTCGAGGACGTGACCTCGATCAACGCCTCGCCGATGCGCGTCGCGCTGGTCGTGCCGGTCCAGCCGCGCAGGACGATGTGGTCGAGGATGGAGTTCTCGCCGCCCTTGTCGGCGCCGGTCGAGACGAGCTTGTTGTCGGCGCAGAAGGTGCAGCCGGGCGCGCTCGTGGCCAGCCAGACGTCGACCACGCCGAGGCTGACGATCTTCTGCCAGTTCGCGGGCATCTCTGCCGAGACGTCGCTGCCCACCGCCGGGCCGCAGTTCAGATCTCCCATCAGCAGCTGGGCCCGCCCGGTGACGCGTCCGTCGTCCATCCACTTGGCCATCGCGTCGATCTGGGCCGATTGCTCCGCCTCCCAGCTGGCGTAGGTGCCCTTGTACGGCGTCGACGACAGGCCGGCGGTCAGGTGGGTGCAGTAGACGTCGATCGCCGGGCGGCCGCTGCTGGCGCTGACCTCGGCGCGCAGCACGGCGCGGCGGATCAGGGTGCTGTCGAGCACCAGGCGCTCGGTCTTGGCCAGCGGCAGGCGCGAGAGCAACAGCAGGCCGTGGTGGCCACCGTAGCTGTAGGTGCCGCCGCTCTTGGCGCAGGCGTCGAGGATGCCGTTGAAGTCGAGGTCGAGGTGCGAGGCCAGGCAGCCCAGGCACTCGCCGCTCAACGCCGCGAGCTCCTTGGCGCATTTGGATTGGACGCAGCCGACCAGGTTGTCGCTCGGCACGCAGTGGCTCTGGGCGCAGGGCGCGAGGTCCTTGGTGTCGCCCTCGGTGCAGGCGATCGGCAGGTCCGAGACGTCCTCCTTGGTGGGATCGACGTAGACCTCGGCGAAGCCGGCGGCCTTGGCGGCAGCGGTCATGGCGGCGACGTCGGCCGCCGACCAGACCTCCTGCAGGCAGACCAGGTCGGCGTCGATCGCGGCGGCCGCGGCGATCGTCTGTTCACGGCGCTCGGGGGTCAAGGGCACGAAGTTGTAGGCGAGGCCGAGGTTCCAGGTCGCGACCGTGATCGGCTTGGACGAGGTCGCGTCACCGTCGTCCGTCTCGCAGCCCGCAACGGCGAAGGCGAGCGCGAGGGCGAGCACGCGCAGCAGCGGCCTCGGGCCGTGACGGAACGGCGCGACCACATGGGCAGGATCGATGGGATGCATGACGGACTCCGGCCCGCGTGACGGGCGTAGGCGAGCCCCGACGTGCCGAACTTCACGGCGATCCGGGCTCGTGCCCGATGGTATCGCAGCGGGCGCGTGAACTGAACCCGCCGTGACGCGCGCAGGTTCGGCAGGGCCGCTTGTCGTCGGCGCGTGGCGACGCCATGCTACGGCCCTCAACCGCCCGGGCGCCGTCGCCGCCCCGCCGGCGCAGGCCAAGGATCCCCGCCCATGCACGCTCTGCCCACGTCCCCCCTTCGCCGCCGCTCGACCTGGATCGCGCTGGCCCTCGGTGCCGCTACGCTGACGGCGACCGCGTGCGGCGAGAAGACGCCGCAAGCGCCAGCCCCCGCCGCGCCGCCGACCGAGCAGAAGCAGGCCGCCGAGCTCGACAAGATGGCGGGCCTCGCCGCCGCCGCCGCCGCCAAACAGGCCGACGACGCCGCCAAGGCCGCCGCGGTGCCGGCCACACCGCTGGGCGAGGTCGAGCTGCGCGGCGCCGCGACCTACGCCAAGCTCTGCTCGCTCTGCCACGGCAAGGACCGCACCGGCTATGCCGCCGACAACGCGCCCTCGCTGGTGACCAAGACCTTCCTCGAGAGCGCGAGCGAGGAGTTCCTGCGTGACGCCATCAGCCACGGCCGCCCCGGCACGGCGATGGCGGGCTTCCTCGACGAGGTCGGCGGACCGCTGAGCCAGCCGGAGCTCGACGCGCTGATCGCCTACCTGCGTCACGACGCGCCGCCGCAGGTCGCCCTGCCCGAGGCGCCAGCAGGCGACGCCGACGCGGGCCGCGCCATCTACGACGGCCAATGCGCCGAATGCCACGGCACGCCGACCCAACGCGCGACGGCCGTCCACCTCGCGAACGCGCGCTTCCTGGCGGCCGCCAGCGACGGCTTCCTGCGCTACGCGGTCGCCAACGGTCGCCCCGGCACGCCGATGGTGGCCTTCCGCGACCGCCTGAGCCAGCAGCAGCTGCTCGACGTGGTCGCGTACGTCCGAAGCCTCGCCGCGCCGCCAGCGCCCCTGCCGGAGCAACCGCTCGCGCTGCCGCCGGCGCCGCCACGGACCGGCCCGGTGGTGGTCAACCCCAAGGGCAAGCACGCGTCGCTCAAGCTCAAGGACGACCGCCTCGCCTCGCTCGACGACGTCTACAAGGCCGCCTTCGTCGACAAGCGCCGCATCATCTTCGCCGACGCGCGAGCGCCATCGGACTGGATGCAGCTGCACCTGGAAGGCGCCATCTCGACGCCCTACTACCAGCTCGACAGCCTCGACGGCCTGCCGAACGACGGCACCTGGATCATCGCCTACTGCGCCTGCCCGCACCACGCGTCGGGCGTCGTCGTCGACGAGCTGCGCAAGCGTGGCTACAAGAACACCGCTGTGCTCGACGAGGGCGTCTTCGCCTGGGAGCGCAAGGGCTACCCCGTGGTCAAGGCCGACCCGACGGTCGCGAGCCCGGCCCCGCCGCCGGCGGACGCCCGGATGCCGACACCGCCCGGCAGCCCGGCTCCGGCGCAGGGTCATGGCCACGACCACGGCCACGACCACGGCCACGACCACGGCCACGATCATGGCCACGCGCCGGCCCCGGCGGCCCCGGCCCCCGCCCCGGCGCCGGCCCCGGCGGCCGCTGCGCCGCACTAGCGCGCGTTCACAGAGCCTCACGCGCGGCCGTGCATGCGCTCGCGGCGGATGTGGTAGCCTGCTCGCGTCGATAAGGAGGTCGCCGTGACAGTCGCCCCAATCTGGTCCATGTCCCCCTGGCGCTCGCTGCGTCGAGCCCTGGCCCTCGCGTCCGCAGGGCGACGATGCGCCGCGACCGCGCTGGTGCTCGCGGCCGTGTCGTTGTTCGCCAGCCACGCCAGCGCAGCGCCGACGACGCTGCTGTTCGAAGGCGCGCTGCGCAGCGCCGGTGGCGGCCCGGCTCCGGACGGCAGCTACGACATCACGGTCTCGCTCTACGCCGACGCACAGACCCAGACCGCGCTCTGGACCGACGCGCTCAAGGCGATCAAGGTCACCAGCGGCGCGTTCAGCGTCGTGCTCGGCGGCGGCAAGCCGCTGGACGACGCCTCCCTGGCGGCGTCGACCGTCATCGGCGTGCGCATCGGCACCGAGCCGGAGCTGCCGCGCCAGGCGCTCCATGCCGTCGCGTTCGCCCGCGTCGCCGGGGTGGCGGCCGATCTCGCCTGCACCGGCTGCGTCTCGAGCGGCGAGATCGCCTTCGACGGCGACATCGACCTCGGCGGCAACTCGATCAAGGCCAAGAACGCGACGTTCTCGGGCGACCTGCTCGCCAAGTCCGTGACCGCGCAGAGCTTCGCCGGTGACGGCAGCAAGCTCACCGGCACCTGGAAGGCCATCGGCACCTGCAAGGCCGGCGAGGCCATCGTCGCCATCGCGGCCGACGGCACGCTCCAGTGCAAGGCCGTCGGCGCCGGCGGTGACGGCAAGCTCAGCACGCTGACCAACGGCCTGCTCAGCAACGAGTTCACCTCGGTCGCCGTGCCGACGACGTTGCCGACGGCGATCCCGGACAACACGGGCACCGAGGCCGTCGCGCAGGCGCTCGTCGCCGAGGCGGGCACGGTCGAGACGATCAGCGTCAGCGTGGCCATCGCCAACAGCGACCTGTCCAAGGTGCGCGTGGTCCTGCTGCCGCCGGACGACAAGCTCAAGGGCATCACGCTCTGCGATCCGTGCGGCGAGGCCAACGCCAAGCAGCTTGTCGCCACCTACCCGACGCCGCAGAAGCCGGCCGTCGGCGACCTCGGCGCCTACGTCGGCAAGTCGGCCAAGGGCAGTTGGACGCTGAAGGTGCTCGACGCCGGGTTCTGCATCCCGCAGCTGCCCGGCAACGCGGGAATCTGCGACGTGGCCAAGGGCACCGACGGCACGGTGGCCGCGTTCTCGGTCACAGTGAAGGTGCTCTCGTCGGGCGCGGTGCAGGTGCCGGGCACGCTGGTCGCGGCCGGCGCGTTCCAGCTGCCGACCGACCCGAACCCCGTGCCGACCTGCAACGCCGCGGCCAAGGGCATGACGTTCTCGGACACCAAGAAGGGCCGCTTCGTCACCTGCGACGGCGCGGATTGGCGCACCGTGCCCTTCGACAACGCCTGCGGCAACGGCATCGCCAGCGGCGAAGAAGAGTGCGACGACGGCAACTCCACCGACACCGACGGCTGCCGCAACAGCTGCAAGAAGGCCGTCTGCGGCGACGGCGTCGTCTGGGCTGGCCAAGAGGCCTGCGACGACGGCAACACCAAGGACGGCGACGCCTGCAGCGCCGACTGCAGCAAGATCTCGGGCAAGCTGTGCAGCAACGGCTCGGGCACCGACTGCAACCCGGCGGGCCAGACGCTGATCGCGTCGTCCGCCTTCGTCGACCAGACGACGCCGTCGGGCTGGGTGCAATGCCTGGGCTTCCTCAATACCTCGGGCGACGATCTCGGCGTCAACGCGATGGACAACTGCCTCAACGCGTCGCAGCTGCGCATCCGCATCTGGGACGGCGCGGGCCAGATCGTCGTCGACGTCTGGGAGACCAACCTGCAGGTCAAGAACGCCTGGTGGAGCGGTGGCCAATACTACGACGGCGGCAACAGCAACCCGGCGCTCGTCCGCAACGTCTGCGGCGACCTCTGGCCCTGCCAGAACGACGCCGGCTTCTACGGCAGCAACAACGGCACCTGTGGCGGCGGCAGCGGCGGCTGGGGCAACGGCCAGTGCATCTCGAACGGCAACGGCGGCCAGATCACGGTGGCACCCGGCCGCACGGGCGACTTCGAGCTGGCGAAGAACCCGACCTCGGGCGCCTACGTCGGCTACAAGGTCGCCATCTACAAGCAGCCGTAGCGCGAGGGTTCGGCGCGTTGGCGCCTGCCACCGGCGCGCGCCGGCGGCGGGCTCAGGGCCCGACTTCTTCGGCCGACAGGAAGTTCTGGCTGGTGTTCCAGCCCATCAGGCACTCCGTCCCGCCCGGCATCATCATGCTCTGCACCGAGATCGTGTGCTTGCCCGCGGCGACGCCCGCAGCGAGCGCGGTGTGGGTCGCGTTGTGCATACGCCACGCCGTGCCGATCTGGATGTCCGCGTCCGAGAAATACGCCACCTGCGTCGCGTCGACCAGGATGCGCCAGCGGCAGCGGTCGTAGCTGTTGGCGTAGGAGCCGAGCGTGTCCTGGTAGCTGATCCGCAGCACCGAGTTGGCGCGGGTCTTGGTGTAGGTCAGCGTCCGGCCCGGGATCGCCTTCCACTTGCTGTCGGCGGCCTGGTTGCGCCAATCGCTGTTGATGAAGGTGTACTGGAAGTTGCTGGCGACGCCCTGGCCCGCGACCGTGAGGTTGGCGCCGGCGCTGACGGTGCCGGCGGCGCTGATGTTGGCGGTCGAGCTGACGTTGCCCTTGACGCCGATGTCGGCGTTGGCCGCGATCTTCTTGGACGAGAGCGTCTGGATCGTGATCGACCAATCGCTGATGACGCCGTCGGTCTTCTTCGCCGTGTCGCAGAGCGTGGCGTTGCCGGGCTTCTGCACGACGCAGAAGGCGCTGTCCTTGACCTTGAGCGTCCAGATGCCCTTGGGGTTGGCGCCGACCCAGGCGTCGAGGTCGCCCTTGGCGGGCTTGTCCGGCGGCAGCGTCAGCGTCAGCGACTTGGCGGTGTCGTCCTTGGCGCAGGGGTCGCAGAGCGTGTAGCCGGTGGCCTTGTCGTTGGGCGGCAGCAGCGTGATCGCGATGGCCGAGAAGTCGGTGTTGGTCAGCGAGACGGTGACCTTGATCGACTGGGCGACGCCGATGTCGGGGAAGGTGAGGTTGCTGATGCCGTCGGTGCCGACGTTGTCGGGGATCGGCACGTTCTTGGTGTCGGCGGCGATCGTGTCGATGAACTGGTTGCTCAGCAGGCCGTTGCTGACCTCGTCCAGGCCGTCCGGCGGCAGGTTGCCGTCGACGCAGAGCAGCTTGCCGTCCGGGGCGATGCCGCGCACGACCTGGCCGTTGGGGCAGGTGCCCTGCGGCATCGGGATGCCCGTGATCTTCGAACCATCGCCGACGAAGGTGCCCGCGGTGACGGTCTTGGCGACGACATCGCCGCTGAAGGTGCCGTTCTTGGCCTTGAGCGAGTTGCCAGCGAGGTCGATGTCGCCGTCGAAGGCGAGCTCGGCCGAGCCGACACAGCCGCTGCAGACGAGGTCGAGCGCGGCGCCGCCCTTGGTGCTGGCGCCGGCGTAGTTGAAGCCGAGCTTGGCGGCCGAGATCGCGCCGTTGGCGAGCTGATCCGAGCCAATGCAGCCCGAACACGCGAGCGACGCGGCCTGATCGGCGACCAGGGCGTAGGCGGTGGCGCGCATCGGCACCCGCGGCAGCTCGGGGTCGGCGCCGACGCGCACGCCGATCCACGCCTGCTGCAGCCCGGCGAGCAGCGACGCCGAGAGCGCCGTCTTGCTGCCGAGCGCCAGGGCGAAGCGGCCAGCGACGACGTCGACCTTGGTCGGGCCTTCTTGCCAGGATGCGTTGGCCACGCCCTCGCCGGGGTAGATCGCCACGGTCAGCTCGTAGGAGCCATCGACGACCGGGACGCCGCCGGCGCCGGTCAGCACGCCCTCGATGGCCACCTGGGCGGGCACCGCGGCGATCGCGAGCGACGGACCGAAGACACACGCCGCGACCAAGACGGTGCGCAGCGCGCCGGCCGTCCAGACGGAACGGAGAGCGCGAGACATCGAGACCATGGAAACTCCTGGGGCTGGCGACGCCGCTACGCGTCGATGCGGAACAGCAGCGAGCCGATCATGACCTCGTCACCTGCGACGAGCGTCATCGGCAGCGTGCCGACCGGGGCGAAGGTGCCGTTGAGGCTGCCGACGTCGACGAGCGAGAGCTGATCGCCGTCGCGCTCGAGGCGCATGTGCCGGCCGGACATGAAGCGGTCCTGTGGGAACGAGATGTCGCAGTTCTCGCGGCCGACCGAGAGGCTCGGCTTGTCGGTCGAGGCGACGCGGCCGGGGATGCCCGCGCCGAGCAGCTGCGTGATGTGCAGCAGCGGAGCCGGCAGCGGCGTGCCGAAGGTCTCCTCGGGGACGTCCGAGCTGCCCTCGACGCGCTCACGCGGCGCGTCCTCGCCGAGGCGCACGATGAGGTATTGCTCACCGGCGAAGACGGTGTCGCCCGAGTGCAGCGTCACCGGCTCGCGGATGCGGCGCCAGACACCCGAGCCGCCGGGCATGTCGATGACGTCGACCCGCCCGGGGCTGGCCTGGAACACGACGTGGACATCGTCGAGCCCGGACTCACCGGGCAGCGCGATGTCGCCCGAGCGACCGATCGAGGTGCGGCCCATGCGCAAGCCGAAGCTCGATCCCTCGGCGACCGGGCCACGCAGCACGACGATGCGCATCACCGGAGCCGACGCACCGTCGGACGAGCGACCGGCGACGGGCGCAGCTGGTGGCGCCGGCGGCGGCGGCGGCGGCGCTTGTTCGGACATGCGTTGGCCGCAATGCCCGCAGAAACCGAATCCGGTCGGGACGGCAGAACCACAGGTCGGACAAGAGCGCGGCATCGAAGGGCCTCCACACCGTGCGGCGCGTCAGAGCCGCTCGTGATTGGACGTCGGATCGTCGCACGTCGGGCGGCGGCCTTCAACCGTCGGCACCACCTGGGGCACTCGCGTGCGGATCAGATGTTTGGCAGGCAGACGCCAGGGCCTATGCTCGACGTCCGCGGCCAGCCCAGCCGGATCGGAGTTCGCCCTGTCGCACGAGCCCACCACGTCCGCCGCACGGCCCTCCAAGCCAGCCAAGCCCGCCGCGCGCCGCGGCAGCGACGCCGGGCCGGCGCCGTCCAGGCGGGGGGCGGGCCAGGCCGGGGCGCAGGCCGGCGGGCGCACTCGCCTCGGCACCTGGCTGCGCCGCCTGCTCGCGGTGGCCCTGCTCGGCAGCGCCGCGGCGATCACCGCCGGCTGGGTCGGCTTCGCCGCGCTCGAGGCGCGCCTGCCGGACGTCTTCTCGCTGCAATCGTACCGCCAGATCGCGCTCGAGAGTTCGCGGGTCCACGCCGCGGGGGGCGAGGCGTTGGCGCGTTTTGGCGCCGAGAACCGCACGGTCGTCGGCATCGACCAGATCCCCGACACCCTGCGCTACGCCGTGGTCGCGGCCGAGGACGCCGCGTTCTACCACCACCCGGGCCTCGACCTGCTCGGCATCGCCCGCGCGCTGTGGATCGACGTCGCCGCCGGCCGCTACAAGCAGGGCGCCAGCACCATCACGCAGCAGTTCGCCAAGACGCGCTTCCTCTCGTCGGAGAAGAGCGTCATCCGCAAGCTCAGCGAGCTCGTCCTGGCGCGCAAGCTCGAGCAGAAGGCCAGCAAGGACGAGATCCTGGCGATGTACCTCAACGAGATCTACTACGGCCACGGCGCCTACGGCTGCGAAGAGGCGGCGCGCATGTACTTCGGCAAGCCGGTCGGCCAGATCGACCTCGCCGAAGCGGCGATGCTCGCGGGCGTGGTCAACGCGCCGAGCCGCTGGTCGCCGATCCACCACCCCGAGCGCGCCAAGCAGCGCCGCGCCTA
Organism: uncultured Enterobacteriaceae bacterium; assembly: GCA_964586155.1. GTDB lineage: Bacteria > Myxococcota_A > UBA9042 > UBA9042 > UBA9042 > SXNM01. Next base: position 48,998 of record CAZPHC010000035.1, read on the forward strand.
CGTGCTCGAGCAGATGCACAAGCGCGGCTACATCGGCGCCGAGGACGCTGCGCGGGCCGCCGACGCGCCGCTGCCGACGACGCTGCACGACGACCTCGGCGCCCACGCGCCCTGGGTGGTCAGCGCCGTGCGCCGCGAGCTCGACGCCATGGCCAAGGCCGGCACCCTGCCGCCGGGCGCGCTCGAGGCCGGCGGCTTGCGCATCGAGGTCGGCATCGACGTCGTGGCGCAGCAGGCCGCCGAGGCGGCCGTCAGCCGCGGCCTGCTGACCATCGACCGCAAGCTCGGCAGCGCCCGGCCGCTGCGCTCGTACGCCGACGACGCCGCCATCGCCGACGGCCTCGCCACGATCCGCAAGACGCTGGGCCAGGGCCCGCCGCCGCTCGGCAAGGTGCTGCTCGGCATCGTCCTGGGCCGCCGCGACAAGGGCTACGAGCTCGACCTCGGCCTCGACCACGAGCAGGGCCACGCCACGCTGCCGGACGCCCACCTCGGCCGCTACGCCGCCGCCGCCGAGACCCCGGCCGCGTCGCTCTACCGCCGCGGCGACCTGCTGCGCGTGTCGATCCTCGAGCGCACGCCGAAGGGGCCGCTGCTGGTGCCGGAGCTCGGTCCGCAGGCAGCGGTGGTCGCGATCGAGCCGCAAACACGCCTCGTCCGCGCCTTGGTCGGCGGCGACGACGCGCGCTTGCACCCGTTCCACCGGGCGACGGACGCGCTGCGCCAGCCCGGCTCGACGTTCAAGACGTTCGTCTATGGCGCGGCGGTCGAGTCGGGCGCGTTCACCGCCGAGTCCGAGCTCGTCGACGAGAAGCGCGCCTTCCGCAGCGGTGGGCGGATGTGGACGCCGCGCAACTTCACCGGCCGCTGGGACGGCAAGCGCCACAGCCTGCGCGACGCGCTGGCGCGCTCGATCAACTCGATCGCCGTCGCCGTCGCCGAGGCGGTCGGCCCGGACAAGGTGGCCGCGTTCGCCAACCGCATGGGCATCGCCTCGACCCTGCGCCCGGACCTGCCGCTGGCGCTCGGCGCGTCGAGCGTGCGACCGCTGGAGCTGACCAACGCCTACGCCACGATCGCGGCCGACGGCATCCGGGCGCCAGCGCTGCTGATCACGCGCATCGTCGACCGCGACGGCAAGCCGCTGTTCGTCGCCCAGCACCGCCCCGAGCGGGCGATCAGCGTCGACGTCGCGCGCTCGCTGGCCGACATGCTCGGCGAGGTCGTCCGCCGCGGCTCGGCCCGCAGCGCCAAGGTCGGCCACCCGATCGCCGGCAAGACCGGCACCACCAACGGCGGCCGCGACGCCTGGTTCGTCGGCTTCTCGGCCCGGCTCTGCGCCTCGGTCTGGGTCGGCTACGACGACCGCAAGCCGATGAAGGACGGCTCCGGCGCGACCTTCGCCCTGCCGATCTGGGCCGATTTCATGCGCGAGGCGTTGGATCGAGTCGCGGTGCTGCCGCTGCCGCGTCTGCCGCACGTCCTGGACGCGGGCATGGAGCCGATCCCGCTCGACGAAGATCCCGAGGCCGGCGCCGCCACGCTCGACGAGCCCGCCGCCCTGCCCCCTGGCCCGGAGCCGGCAGCGGCACCGATCGTCGACGAGGCGCTCGAGCCCGCGATCCGCTGAGATCGCGGGCCAGCGTCGCGGCCCTCACGCGGGCGGCAGGTTCAGGCCGGGGCGCCCGGGCCGCCGGCGAAGAACGCGCTGTGGTCCGCGGCCGACGCACGCTGCACGCCGCGCATCGCCAGCGCCTTGAGCACGCGGCCGCCGATGGTGGCGAAGCGGTCGGCGACGTCCGAGCGCGGCGCGCTGACGGCGATCGGATGGCCGGCGTCGGCGGCCGGGCTGACGGCCATGTCGAGCGGCAGGCTGCCGAGCATCGCCATGCCGCGCTCCTTGCAATGGTCGATGGTGCGGCTCGGGCCGAAGATCTCGTAGCGATTGCCGGTGTCCGGCGCGACGAAGTAGGCCATGTTCTCGACCAGACCGAGCACGTCGACCTTGAGCATCTCGAACATGCGCACCGCGCGGTTCACGTCGGCGAAGGCGACATCCTGGGGCGTCGACACGACGACCGCGCCCGAGAGCGGGAAGGCCTGGGCCATGCTCAGCACGACGTCGCCGGTGCCGGGCGGCAGGTCGACGATCAGCACGTCGAGCTCGCCCCAGCGCACGTCGTCGAAGAGCTGCGTGACGGCGCGCCCGACCATCGGCCCGCGCCAGACGACGGCGTCGCCGCGCTCGATCAGGTTGCCCATCGAGATGAAGCGCACGCCGTGGTTCACGAGCGGCTCGATCTTGCGGTCCTCGTTGGCGAAGGGCCGGACGTCGGCCAACCCCATCATGATCGGCACGCTCGGCCCGTAGATATCGGCGTCCAGCAGGCCGACGCGCGCGCCGGCGCGGGCCATGGCCACCGCCAGGTTGACCGCGACGGTCGACTTGCCGACGCCGCCCTTGCCGGCACCGACGCCGAGCACGTGCGCGATGCCGGGCAGCTTGGCGGCGTTGCCGAGGTGCGAGGTCGGCAGCTCGACGGTCGTCTGCACGTCCACGCCGACCACGCCCGGCAGGCCCCGCAGCGCCGCACGGGCCCGCTCGACCAACGACTCCGCGGCGGGATCGCCGTGGGCGTAGAGCGCGACGGTGACGCCGACGCGGACGCCGTCGTCGCCGGCGACGATCTCGATGTCGCGCACGCGATCGAGCGTGACGATGTCGGCGCCGAGATCGGGCTCGACGACCGTCGCGAGCGCCTCGAGCACGTCGCCCTGGGTCAAGGTTGCAGCCATCGTCGCCTCCTGCGTCGGCGCGTCGGCGCCCGCGGCGCGGGTGTAGGCCAGCCCGCCACCGCCGGTCAAGCGCGCGTGCGCCATCTCGGCGCAGCCGTTGGCGCATCGCCCGAGGCCGTTGACGGCGCAAGACGGCGGCCAGATGCTCGGGCCATGACCGACAGCCCCTCCATCGCCCAGCCCGACCCACGCCCGGCACGCGACCCTCGCCAGGCCGGTGGCCCGGAGCCGGTGCTCTACCTCGACCACCACGCGACGACGCCGATCGATCCGCGCGTGCTCGAGGCGATGGTCGCGGCGCTGCGGGACGAATGGGGCAACCCGTCGAGCGCGAGCCACGCCATCGGCCGCCGCGCCAAGGCCCTGGTCGAGGCGGCCCGCGGCGAGGTCGCCCGCGCGCTGCGGGGGCAAAGCGACGAGGTGATCTTCACCTCGGGCGCGACCGAGTCGCTGCACCTCGCCGTGCGCGGCCTCGCCATCGCGGCCGAGCGGCCCGGCGCCCAGGTCCTCTGCTTCGCCGCCGACCACAGCGCCACGCAGGCCGCCGTCCAAGCCACCGCGGCCCATGGCTGCCGCCCCGGCGTGGTCGCGGTCACGCGCGACGGCCTGCCCGACCTCGACGCGCTCGACGCCGCGATCGCGGACGGCCGCGCCACGGGCGGCCTGCTCGCGGTCGTCGTCACCGCCGTGCACAACGAGCTCGGCGTGATCGCCGACGTCGCCGCCCTGGCCGAGCGCGCCCACGCCGCCGGCGGCTTGCTCATCGTCGACGCGGCGCAAGCGCCGGGCCGCATCGCCCTCGACGTCGACGCCTGGGACGCCGACCTCGTCGCGCTGACGGCGCACAAATGCTACGGCCCCAAGGGCTCCGGCGCGCTCTGGCGGCGCAAGCGCGGCCGCACGGTGCCGCTGGCGCCCTTGATCAGCGGCGGCGGCCAGGAGGGCGGCCTGCGCGCCGGCACGCTCGCGACGGCGCAGATCGTCGGCCTCGGCCGGGCGATGGCCTTGGCTGAGGCCGAGCGCGAGGCCGACACGACCCGCATCGCGGGGCTGCGCGACCGCTTCTGGGCCGCGATCTCGGCCGGCGTCGAGGCCGTGGCCTGGAACGGCAGCCGCCAGGCGCGCGTCGCTGGCAACCTCAACCTGCGCTTCGCCGCGATCGACGCCGCGACCTTGCTCGTGGCGCTGCCGGACCTCGCCATCTCGTCGGGCGCGGCCTGCTCGTCCGGGGCGCGCAAGCCGAGCGCGGCGCTGCTGGCGATCGGCCTGCGTCGCGAACAGGCGCTGTCGAGCATCCGCATCGGCCTCGGCCGCACGACGACGGCCGCCGAGGTCGATCGCGCCGCCGCCCGCATCGCCGACGAGGTGCAAGCGCAGCGCGCCGCGTCGCCGCTGTGGGCGCTGCGCCACGACGCCGCCGCCCTGGCGTCGCTCGGCTGGACCACCGCGGACCTGGCCGAGCCGTGAGCCAGCGCCCGGGCCCACCGCCGCTCTGGCCCGACGATCTCGCGGCGCGCGCCGAGATCGCCCGCGCCGCCTACCGCGCCTGCCGGCTCTGTCCACGCGATTGCGGCGTCGACCGCCTGGCCGAGCAGGCCGCCGGCTTCTGCCGCCTCGGCGCCGCGGTGCCCTGCTACAAGGCGTTGCTCTCGCACGGCGAAGAGGCGCCGCTGGTGCCGACCGTCCTGCTCGACCTCGGTGGCTGCTCGCTGCGCTGCCTCGGCTGCACCGAATGGGACCACGTCGTGCAGCCGTGGCGACCGCCGGCGGTGCCGCTGCAGCCGGGCTGGCTCGGCGAGCGCATGGCCGTGTGGCGGACGCGCGGCGCGCGCAGCCTCTCGTTGGTCGGTGGCGAGCCGACGATGCACCTGCTCGGCGTGCTCGAGACGTTGGCCGCCCTGCCGGTCGAGCTGCAGCTGCCGCTGGTCTGGAACAGCAACGGCCTCGTCGCGCCTGCGGCGTTCGCGTTGCTGCGCGATTGGGTCGCGTGCTGGGTCATCGACCACAAGGTGCCGGACAGCGACACCGCCCGCCGGCTGCTCGGGGCTGGATCGCTCGACTATGTGGCCGAGGTCGAGGCGACGCTCGACGCCATCGCGGCCCTGGCGCCCGTCGACGCGCAGAGCGGGCTGCCCCGGCTGATCGTCCGCCACCTGCTGGTGCCGGGCGAGCTCGAGCGGTCGACCCTGCCGCTGCTGCGGCGGATCGCCTCGCGCTGGCCGAGCGCGACGTTGAACCTGATGACGACGTGGCTGCCGCATGGACCGGCCCTGGCGGCCGAGGCGGGCCCGGCTGCACTGCGGCGGACCAACACCGAGGCCGAGCGCTCCGACGCGATCGCGACCGCGACGGCGCTCTTCGGGCCGAGGCTGCTGGTCGACGGCCACGCGCTCGCGGGCTAGACCCCGCCGCAGCGACGCAGGACGCGACGGTCTGGTCGGGCCGGTCGGCTCAGCTGCCGAGCACGCACGCCATCTGCTGCGGCTTGCACATCTTGCTGTGGCACGCCTCGCCGCAGCCGTTGGGGCCGTTGCAGTCGCTGCATTCGAGCAGGATGCAATCCCAGAGCGCGTCGAGCTGCTGCTGCGCCGTCGGGCTGCCCTTGCCGATGCACTGGAAGCCGCAGATGTCGTCACCGGGCGGGCAGGCCTCGCTGCATTGGATGACGCCGAGGCAGCTGGTCGCGCCGCTGCCGTAGCATTGGTGGAGCTGGTCGAAGCAGCTGTCGGTCTGCGGCTTCTGCCCGCACGAGAAGAACGCCGACAGCTGCTTCTGCGTCGGAGCCGTCGCGTTGGCGAAGCATTTGTTGGCGATGCTGAAGATCTTGTCCTTGTAGGTGGTCATGCACTGGAAGGTCGCGGGGCAGTCGTTGCCGCCCGTCTCGCCCTGGGCCAGGCAGGCAAAGAGCGGGAAGCTGCAATTCTTGCCCAGGCATTGCTCGATGCAGGCGAACGAGTCCGCGCCCTTGCCCGTGCAGCCGGGCACGCAGAGCGCGTTGGCGCACTCGCGCAGCGGTTGGAACAAGAACTGCGTGTAGAGCGACGTGTCGAGCGCCGCCTGGTCGACGCAGCTGGTCGAGAGCGCGTCGCCGGTGCATGCCTCCTGGAAGACGTAGGCGTACGCGTTGAAGCACGAGGTGATGACGCCGCCGTAGACGTCGACGTCCGAGGGCCAGGTCGCGTCCGGATAGCCGCTCCAGCCGGGGCCCCATGCCGCGTCGGGCAGCGTCGGGCCGCTGCCGGCGTCTGCGGGCGCGCCATCGACGACGGTGTCCGCCGATCCGACGTCGACCAGACCGCCGTCGACGGGGAGCACGTCCGCGCCGCCGACGTCCACCGTGCCGCCGACGTCCACCGTGCCGCCGACGTCCACCGCGCCGCCGACGTCCACCGCGCCGCCGACGTCCACCGCGCCGCCGACGTCCACCG